>MSXN01000013.1 GCA_002083555.1 Nitrospira sp. ST-bin5
GTGGGGGGCTAGCTCAGTTGGGAGAGCACTACGTTCGCAACGTAGGGGTCGGGGGTTCAACTCCCCTGCCCTCCACCAAATCATTGTCCTCGGCTCACATAAGTCCCTCGCGTATTTCTCGAAGACGTAACGGTTCAGATGGCTTCCATTTCTCCCTCTTTTCTCGAATGTGTTCCGATTGGTCCCGGCTTTGCTTAAAGCAGGGCTGAGTCCGAAATAATCTCCTCAGTAAGACACCATTGCGGTATTTCTCCCCATTGGAGAGAGGGCGCACTGTGGCCTTTTGGGACGTTTCGGCTTATAGGGAATAGTGTAGGCGGATTAGGCTGCCTCAGCGAGGACGACAAGAAGGAGTCGAGCATGACCGAAGAATGGGGCGCGATATTAGTCGTTGACGACGATGCCGAGATGCGAGAGCTCGTTTTTGACGTGCTCAAGGATCGCGGGCACCAGATTTCAACGGCGGGAAGCGGACAGGAAGCGCTGAAACTCCTCGCTGAACAAGATTTCGCAGTGGTCCTTACCGACCTGCGAATGAAGGGGATGCTCGGTACGGAACTGCTCCTTGAGATCAAACGCTTGTATCCCGATATCGGCGTGATTCTCATGACCGCGTTCGGTTCCGTCGAAACCGCCGTCGAGGCGATGAAGCGAGGCGCAAGTGATTATCTCACCAAGCCGGTCAAGACCGAGGAAATTATTCGAGTCGTCGAGCGCGCGGTACGCGAATCCGCGCTTCGGAGAGAAGTGAGCCGGCTCAGGAAAGAAGTACACAAGGAATACAGCTTTCATCACATTCTTGGGAAGAGCAAGGCGATTCAGGCGGTGTTCGATTTGATCCGTCGCGTTGCGGATAGTCCGACCAATGTGCTCATTACCGGGGAAAGCGGCACGGGGAAAGAGCTGGTGGCGAAAGCCATTCATTACAACAGTGACCGGAAAGACGCGCCGTTTATCCCGGTGAATTGCGCGGCGATTCCCGAGCAGCTGTTGGAGAGCGAACTCTTCGGTCATATGCGCGGGGCGTTTACCGATGCGAAGTCGGACAAGCGCGGGCTGTTTGAGGAGGCGCAAAAGGGCACGCTTTTTCTCGATGAGATCAGCGAGTTGCCGATCATGCTTCAAGCGAAACTCCTGCGCGCCATTCAGGAAAAGGAAATCCGCCGAGTCGGCGCCAACAAGCCGATCGCCGTCGATGTGCGCATCATTGCCGCCACCAATCTGCACCTCGCGGAAGAGGTGAAGGCGAAACGGTTTCGGGACGATCTGTTCTATCGCCTCAATGTGATCGAAGTGGTGTTGCCTCCGCTACGGGACCGGCGTGAGGATATTCCGATTCTCGTCGAAGCGTTCTTGAAGAAATGCGCGGAAGCCCGCCACAAAGAGGTCAAGGGCGTGAGTGAGTCGGCCCTGGCGATGTTGATGGACTACGGCTGGCCGGGTAATGTGCGGGAATTGGAAAATGTGGTGGAGCGAGCCGTGACGCTCAATCGCGGCGAGAAGATCGCCCCGGATGATCTGCCTCCGGCGGTGCAGGGGGCTCGCGGGGACCGGCGGGTGCTCGACGAAGCGGCGGAAAAGATGCTGCCGCTGCACGAGATCGAGCAAGAGTACATCAAGAAGATCCTCGACAAGACCGGCGGGAATAAGTATCAGGCCGCGCAAGCCTTGGGCATCGACCGGAAGACCCTCTACCGCAAGCTCGGCGAGATTGAAGAAGCGAAGACTCACGAGTAGACTATCGTCCACCATGCACGCCGGTCCAAGCCCCTCGTGAATCCGCCGCTGGAAAAATCTACCCACCTGGGAGCAGGGGCTGTTGTCCTGCTCACCCTATCTATTTTTATACTCGATCTCCTGACTCCATTGGGATGGGCTGACTGGCTGTTGTATTTCATCCCCCTTGTGTTGACACTGCAGTCTCCTCGCGATCGTGACTCCTACAATTTTGCCGCGGTGGTCACCTTGTTGACTGCCTTGGGCGGGTACTTTTCGCCGCGCGACATTCATCCGGCCGTGGCGCTGATGAATCGTGTGCTCGGCCTGATGGTCATGTGGGGCGTCACCTGGATGATTGTCCGGCAGAAGCAGGCGCGCAGCCAGCTCGTCGGTGCCCGGGCCGCGCAGGCCCAGGCAGAAGCCGGGCGGGAAGCGGCGGTGGCGGCGCGTGAACTGGCTGAAGCCAGTGCCACCGGCGCGATTCACCGGGAGTCGCAAGCCGCCCGCGAATTACTGGTCAGCAGCCTCCGATTGGACGGGATTGTCCAGTCCGCCATGGATGCCATTATCACTAGTGATGACCGGATGCAGATCCTGTTGTTCAATGAAGCCGCTGAGCGGATGTTTCAATGCCCTGCCCGCGAAGCGATCGGCCAATCGGTGGACAAATTCCTGCCTGCGCGGTTTCGAGAAGCCCATCGGCATCATGTAGAGGCCTTCGGCCGATCCCGCGTGACCAGCCGGAAGATGGGGCAGCTCGGGAAGGTGATGGGGCTTCGCGCGAACGGCGAAGAGTTTCCGGTCGAAGCCGCGATTTCCCATATCGTGGTGGAGGGCAGAACGTTTTACACCGTCATTCTTCGAGATATTACGGAGCGACTGCGGGCCGAAGAACAACTGCGGGGAATTGAAGAGCGATCCAGGCTCGCTCTTGAGGCCGGGCAGTTGGGGGCCTGGGAGCATGATGTGGCCACCGATCTGGTGGAGCTGGATGCGCGGGCGCGGGCGATCTATCGCTGCGACAGCGGAGTGACGCTCGGTGCGATGCTGGCTTTTGTTCATCCTGAGGATCTTCCCGTTATGCAGGACTTGATTGCCGCGGCGCGTCGGCCGGACGCGCCCGACTCACGGTTTACGGCAGAGTGTCGAATGCGGTATCCGGACGGCGAAGTGCGATGGATGGTCGTGCGAGCGCAAGTGTTTTTCGAACGGGAGGGGGCAAACCGGCAGGCGACCCGAATCGTCGGGACCACGCAGGATGTCACCGCACGTAAACGGGTTGAGCACCTGATCCGCCAGAGTGAAGAACGGTATCGGCGGCTGATCGCCGTCTCGCCCTACGGCATCCTTGTGGTGCGATCCGAACACGTCATTTTTGCGAACGATCAGGCGCTCAAGCTGTTTGGGGCCGTGAAGGCCGAGGAAATCGTCGGGCGATCGCCCTATGAGCTCTTTCATCCAGATTGCCATGAGGTCATGCGTGAGCATACCCGTGAATTGCTCGGCGGTAGCCACGTCGCGCCGATGGTCGAAGAGCGGATCGTCAAGCTGGATGGCGTACCGATGGATGTTGAGGTCAGCTCGGCCGGTTTTTCCGATGAAGAAGGCCCGGCGACCCTGGTGATGCTGCGCGATATCAGTGAGCGCAAGCGGTTACAAGAGCGTTTGCGGAAGACGGAACGCATCGCGGAGCTTGGGACGGTCGCTTCAGGGATGGCGCACGAGATCGGGACGCCTATGAATGTCATTCTGGGCCGCGCAGAATATCTGATGGATCGCGTCACGGATGAGACGGTGAAGAAGGGCCTGCAAACGATTGTGGCGCAGGTAGAGCGGATTACGCGCGTCATGAACCAGCTCCTGGCCTTCGCGCGGCGTAAGCCGCCGGAGCGTGGTCCGCTGGCGTTGCGGGATGTCATTGAAAACAGCGTCGAGATGTTTCAGGAGCGGCTGGCGAAAAGCCGGGTACAGGTCGAGATGCAGTTGGATGAGACGTGCCCCAAGGTGCAGGCGGATGCCGACCAGATGAACCAGGTGCTCATCAATCTCATCATGAACGCCGTCCATGCCATGCCGGAAGGCGGGCAGATTCGTATCGGGATGGCTCAGGCTGACACCATGGTTAAGCTGACAGTGGCTGATACGGGGCAGGGGATTCCTCCGGAGGTAATCGCCAGGGTGTTTGACCCGTTCTTTACGACCAAAGAATTCGGCAAAGGAACGGGGTTGGGGCTCACCGTGGTGAAAGGCATCATCGAGGAGCATCACGGTTCGATCGCAGCTGAGAGTCAGGAAGGCAAGGGAACCACGTTTACGATCTTGCTGCCGAAGAGCGGATAGCGCGCGCCGATCGTATTTCGTCTTCGGTGGGGCATCTTGCGCCAGTCGGGTTTTCAGGTGTTGGGGTGTTTCTCTTCAGCCTAGGGTCGCGGGACCGATCGTTGGTTGCGAATCACTAACAAAATCGCCTAATTTCTGAGGGGTGACGAGATGGCGCATTGGCATTGTCCTTGCGACTTCGTCGATCGTACGAATGTGCCAGGTGGGGGTTGTTTAGGAAGGTGTGGTTGTGATCGAAGGCAAGTTGTCGGTACTTGTAGTGGATGATGATGGGGAGATGCGCAGCCTGCTCCGCGACGGGTTGTGGAGTGAAGGTTATGTCCTTCGTGAAGCGGGAGACGGGGAAGAGGCGTTTCATTTAGTCCTCCGGGCAGTGCCGGATCTGATTCTGACCGAGATTTGGTTGACTGGGGGCGGCGTTGGCTATGTGAATCGTCTTCGGGCGATCGTTCCGCATTGTCCTATCGTCGTCATGACGGCATTCGGAGATGACGGAGTGAGGATGGATGTGCTCCGGGCCGGCGCGACGGCCTATCTCAGTAAGCCAATTCACCTGGCGGAATTGAAGTGCTGTGTGAAGCAGTTGCTTGGCAACGAGCATCGGTCGGTGACCTGAGGCGAAGTGGTGCTAGAGGGTCATCATTGGGGGCTCTCAAATAGAATGGAGTAGATGAGATGGCCGGGTCTCAAGCAAATAGAGTAGTGCGTTCTCCTTTCGACGATCCAATCATCGCGGCGCGGATTGAAGCGATCCGGCAGCTCGCGGGCGGGATATCCGATCGCGTGGCGGTGATGGATCGCGACTTCAATGTGGTGTACGCCAACTCGGCGGCCTGGACGGACTACGGGGCCGACAAGGCTGAGGTGAATCATGCGAAGTGTTACGAGGCGTTTGCGCATCGCAGTGATCCCTGCGGGACTTGTCCGGCGACCAAGGTGTTTGAGTCGCCGGGGGTTCAGTCGGTCTCCTGCACGGCCGGAGGGGATGGAGCGGCCTGCGGGATGCATCAGGCGTTTCCTCTGGTTGGAAGTGACGGGCAGATCGCGTCGATGCTGGTGCTGTTTACTCCCCCCTCTAAGCCGGCTCTTCGACCGGCACTTCAGGTGCCGGAGGATCTTCCGGCTCCGATGGTGCGGGAGCATTTGGGCGATCTCATCGGCCGCAGCGCGGCGATGCAGCAACTGTTCGACATGATTGCGTTGGTGGCGGAAAGTCAGGCGACCGTCTTAATCCAGGGCGAAAGCGGCACGGGCAAGGAATTGGTCGCCAAGACCATTCATCGCCTCAGCGATCGCCGGGATAAACCGTTTGTTGTGGTGGATTGCGGGTCGCTTCCGGAGACGTTGTTGGAGAGTGAGTTGTTCGGCCATATGAAGGGATCGTTTACCGGGGCCACGGCCAATAAGCGGGGGCTATTCGAAGAGGCTGACGGCGGGACGATTTTTCTGGATGAAATCGCCGATACGACGCCGACCTTCCAGGCCAAGTTGTTGCGGGTGCTGCAGGAAGGGGAAGTGAAACGGGTGGGAGGCAACCAGCCGGTCAAAGTCGATGTGCGGGTGGTGTCGGCGACGAACAAAGACCTAACCGAATTGGTCAAAGGGAAGGCGTTCCGGCAGGATCTCTATTATCGTCTAGCGGTCTTGCCGCTGTTTCTCCCTCCGCTTCGAGAGCGGCGAGAAGATATTCCTTTGTTAGTCGACCATTTTGTGGGTGCCTCTTGTAAGCGCCATCGTCAGTCGCCGAGGACGGTATCCTCCGATGTGATGCATGCGCTCAGTGAGGCTGCCTGGCCGGGGAATGTTCGTGAGTTGCAGCACTACATTGAGCGGGCGGTCGTCACAACGACCGGTCCGGATCTCACTTGCGGCGATATTGTGGCGTTGGGATCGAAGGTCCCGGAGGAAGGACTGCGCATGGTGGTCCGGGATGCGGTCAGTCATACCGAACGGACGCGTATCGTCGAGGCCTTGAGGAAGACCGGCGGGAATCGACTCAGAGCAGCCAAGATGCTCAAGATCAGCAGGGCGGGCCTCTACAATAAGCTCAGAGAATACGGCCTCCAATAATCTTCCTGTGCCCTCATTTGCCCCAACCGATCGCGCCGCGCTGTCTATTTGTGTAGACAGTGCAACCATCTGAAAACACAGGTCTTGAAAGTTCATGGCCTGTTGGACTGTCTACGGCTGTGGAATCATGCCTTTCGAGTGACAGGTGGTGAGGAAAGAGTGAACGGCACTGGAGCCGCTCCAGGACTGGAAAATCAAAATTATGCTGGAAGAGTCGTCACTTAGGCACAACGCTTGCGGGTAAAACGTCTCGCTGGTGAAGGTCTGGGTAATTTTGGACCGGCCTCCGAATGACCCACTCCTTCGCAAGAAGGATCCTTCACCAGCTCTAATTTCCTCCAGTGGAGAGGCCGGAGAGAGTCGGAGGCCGGTACTTTTAGTAAAGAAGGTACTCGGAGGGCAGTGGAAGGGTATTTATAGTCGGTTGTTTCATCGGTGTGTTTCAACAGTCCGCCCATGGAAGAGGCGGTCATAACAGGGGGAGGCCGTGTATGAGGGTTTTTCAACTTCAATCTCAGCGTCAGCGGCGGCGTAGCCGCCTGTCGTTGATGCTGCACAGCGTGTTGCTGACGGGCAGCCTGGTGGTTGCACCAGGGCTGTTTGCGGCAGGACCTGGTGAGCCGTCGCACGACGGTCACGCGACTCCGGTCGCGATGCCGGGTTGGACGCAACAGCTCAAAGGCCAGACCGTGGTGGAGAACGCCATGGAAGGTCGTGCTGGCAATGCAGAGAAGATGGAGATGCAGCACCATCGCTTGATGGAGAAGCTGGGGGAGCAGGCGAAGAAAGATGCGCAGGCGACCCCGACCTCCGGTGCATTCAACGAGATGTCGATGATGCACCAGTACATGGGGCAGGACGGCAGCAGCTTCCTGCTCATGTCGGACGGGTCCAAAGGTGAGCCTGTCATGACGTCCGGCGGGAAGTGCCCGGCCAATGCTCCGGTCAAGAAGTTCGATGTCTCGATGATCAACATCGAGATCAGCTTGAACCGGTGGCTCGACTTCTATCCCGGGTATATGTACGTCCACACGGGCGACATCGACAAAGTCCGGGCCGAAGAGGCTAAGAACAAGGCCGCCCGTGAAAAAGACGGATTCGATCCGGGCGCGGTGACGACCGGAAACCAGGGCGATGCGATTCAGCCCTTGGTGCTCCGTGCCAACCAGGGCGACTGCGTGAAAATGACGCTGCGCAACCAGTTGGAGGGCGAGGATGGCAGCTTGGTCATTCAGGCCTCCAGCATGATCGTGAGCGCCACCGGGAAGCCCGCGACGACGACGAATCCGGACACGGTCGTCTCGCCTGGCAAGACCCAGGATTTCGAATGGTATATCCATCCGAACATGCAGGAAGGTGTGCGGCAATTCCATTCGTGGAGCCATGACCGCGAGTTGACGGTGTTGGGCCTGTTCGGCGCCTTCATCGTTGAGCCGAAGGGTTCCAAGTACCTTGATCCGCTCGGAACGGGCGCCGCGCCCGATACGACCAGCGGATGGCAGGTCATGATCGACAACGGATCCGGACCGGACTTCCGCGAATTCGTGCTCTTCTATCACGAAATCGGCGACGAAGCGTTCCGTCCGTTGAACAAGAAGGGTGACTTCTTGCCGCAGCGCGATCCGTTGACGGACGCGTATCGTCCGGGTGGCCGCGCGATCAACTATCGCAGCGAGCCGTTTGGCATCGATCAGATGCACTTGCAGCATGAATATTTCGGGTTCGAGGACGAGTCGATGGCGTACAGCGCGTACACCTTCGGCGATCCGCCCACCACGGTGGCCCGCGGTTACCTCGGTGACCCGGTCAAGTGGCGGTTGGTGCACGGTGGATCGGAAGTGTTCCACTCCCACCATCCCCATAGCGGAACCATCCGTTGGCAGCGCAGCCCGCGTTCCGATCAGGAAGAGCATTGGTATAAGGGGCAGGATGGTCCGGTGAAGTATCCGGTCATTCGGACCAAGTCTGATCGGGTGGACGTGGAAGTGGTTGGTCCGTCCGAAGCGCTCGACCTGGAACCGGAGTGCGGCGGCGGTGGCTGTCAGCATCTGGCCGGCGAATTCCTCTATCATTGCCATGTGGCGCATCACTATGTCGCGGGCATGTGGGGGTACGGCCGGTTCTACAATACCCTCCAAGTCGGCGCGGCGCATACCGACACGATGCCGGATATGCGTGAGTTGCCTGATCGCCAGGGTCGCATGCGACAGGGTGTCTCGTCGGACAAGTTGATCGGCTCAACCCTCGACTGGTTCGGCAAGACCTTCAAGATCGTCGACAAGAGCCAGAAGACGAACTGGAAATCCGATCCGGTGATCGTGAACATCAAGGATTGGGTCGAAATGTTTGTGCCGGCTCAGGGTCAACCGGGCCACACCAACGACGAGAAGGGCCAGATTATGGCCTATGACTCGACGGTGTGGGATTGGAAGTGGGACGGCAACATTGCCCGGGGCGAGCGCGAGAGCACGGCTCAGAACCCCAAGTATCAGTGGGCCGCCAAGTGGGACGACAGCACCAGACCGGCTATTCTCTTTGACCCGACGACGGGCAAGATGGCCTGGCCGCTGTTCAAGCCGCACTTCGGCAAACGCGTGCCTTTCTCTGCGAACCACAGTGGCGCGCCCTGGTTGGAGCCGATCCACCAGGATGCCAACGGTGAGCGGACCTCCGAGCCGGCACAGCCCGGCGAGCAGGGACGTTGGAGTCTCTGCCCGGTCAATGCGAACCGGAAGTTCTATAACATTCACTTTGTCCGCATGCCGATCACCCTCGCCAAGAAGCAAGGGAAAGAGCCGGCCATGGTGGACAAGGATGGTCTGATCTATCTGCTCCACGAAGAAGAGCGGTTGACCAGAGCCAACGACGATCTCAAGCTCCCGGCGGTCATTCGCGCCAACGTGTATGACTGCGTGGACTTGGTCCTCACCAGCGAGTGGGACGACGACGACTACACGAATTTCCAGTCGTCCAAGATCAACATCCATCCCCACTTCTTCCAGTTCGACACAGGGAACTCGGACGGCGTCATCTCCGGTATGGAGTATGAAATGTCCGTGCGTCCCTTCACGATGTGGGGGAAGAAGACCAAGCACGGATTGCCCGCTCCGATGGTCGCCAAGATCGTCGGCGGTGCGAAAGCCGGAGCCAGCTCGATCAAGATTCAACTGGCGCCCGGTGCAACGCCGTTCCATGTGAACACCGAAGTCATGGTGGGCATGGATTGCTTGGAGAAGGGCAACGATGCCACGGCCTCATTGCCGCGGGATAAGAGCTGCTCCGAAGTCGCCCGCATCAAGGAGATCAAGGGCGATCAGGTGACCTTCTTCAAGCCGTTGAAGAACAGCCACCCGGCGAACGACCTCGTGTCGCCGGAGTTCGTGCGGTATCGGTGGTGGGTGGACGTGGATATGGGGACCGTGTTCTGGCATGACCACGCGTTCGGCGCGACAACCTGGCCGCATGGCGGGTTCGGCGTGACGATCGTGGAGCCGTTCGGGTCCACCTATCACGATCCGAAGAACGGCAAGCTGGTGTGGAGCGGTCCGATTGCGGACATTCACAGCAACGAGCCGATCGGTGCCGGTGTGAGCGGCAGCTTCCGTGAGTTGATGGTCTCCATCCACGACACGGTGCCGCACACGGTCAACGTCATCGAAGCCGGCAATCCTCCGGGACAGCCGATCGAAGTGGCGTTGGAAGCAGGGAAGACGGTGTCGTTCCAGATGCCCGATAAGATCATGAACGCACCGAACAAGTACATCAACGGCGGGACGCATACGACCGGCAGCGGTTTCAACTTCCGCGCGGCTCCGTTTGCGCAGCGCCTCTCGAACAATCCTGATACGTCAAAGCTGTTCAGCAGCGCGATCCACGGGGATCCGGGTACACCGCTCCTGCGGGCGTACACGGGCGACACCATGGTGTTCCGCCTGTTGCACCAGCTGATGAACGAATCGCACGTCTGGACGATCGCCGGCCACACCTTCCTCACGGAACGGTATGCGGCGGATGCCAACCGGAAGAACTCGATTCACGTCGGGATCGCCGAGCGGTATGACCTCGTGACCAAGGCGGGCGGATTCCAGGGTATGCCCGGTGACTACATCCACTTCAACGGCAGAACGTCACACTTCGCCGAAGGTGGATGGGGCATCGTGCGCGTGCTCGATAAGGAAACGGCGGATCTGAAGCCGTTGCCCAGGGGGACCAATCCCCTCGGGATTCCCGCAACCCCCAGCTCGGTCTGTCCGGCTGATGCTCCGGTGAAGAACTTCAGCGTGGTGGCGTTGGATCGCCCGATGAAGCTCAATCCGAAGGCGCCGGATGCGATCGAAGTGGACTTTGAGCGGAAGATCGAAATGACCATGCCGGAAGGCAAGATCTTCGCGCTCGAAGCGGAAGCCACGACGGTAGCCAGCGGGGTCACACCGAATCCGCTGACGCTGCGCGTCAACCTTGGTGATTGCATCAAGGTGAATCTGAAGAACAAGATGAAGGCGAGCCGGGCGTCGTTCTTTGCGCCTGGATTGGCCTTCGATCCGAAAGACAGCCAGGGCCTGAACGTCGGCAACAACGGCGGCGATCAGACCATCGGTCCTGGCGAAAGCCGCGGCTACACCTACTACGCGCATCCGGCGAACAAGGAAACGACGTCGCTGGTGTGGGATGGTGGGAACATCGTGGTCAATCCGCGTAACGGATTGTACGGGGCCATTGTCGTCGGTCCGAAGGGCTCGCAGTATCGCGACCCGGTGACCGGTGCCGATGTGTCGCAGAAGAATACCTGGCGTGCGGACGTCATCGTGGATACCAGCTTGTCCGAAAATGCCGGCAAGCGGAACTATCGCGATGTCGCCCTGTTCTTCCAGGACGAAGACAACATTATCGGAACCGCGTTCATGCCCTACGTGCAGAACGTCGCCGGTTTGACGTCGGTGAACTACCGCGCCGAACCGTACAAGTTCCGTGAGGAGCAAGGCTGCTCGATCGGGAAGATTTTCCAGCCCTGTGCGGTGGATAAGCCCGAGGATCCCATCACGCCTCTGATCGAGGCGCATGCGGGTGACGCGATTCGCATCCATGTCATCGGTGCGAACAGCGAGCAGAACGGGATGTTCGGCGTCGAAGGCCATGAGTGGCCGATCGAGCCGTACATGCCGGGTGCCGACATGATCAGCGTCGTGGAGTACGCCGGATCGGAAGTCCTGGACGTGTTCCTCCGTGGCGGTGCGGGTGGTCCGTATCGTCAGGTGGGTGACTTCGTCTGGTCCAACGCTCGGCTGCCCTACACGCAGTCCGGACAGTGGGGCTACCTCCGTGTGTTGCCAGCCGGCGATTCACGGATCCAACCGCTCGGCGTAGCCGGTATGGGCGCCAAGCAGGCGGAAGTGGAGCCTGCAGTGAAAGCCATTCCAACCGCAATGAAGTAAGCGGAGCGGACATGGTGTAACACCTCGTGGGGGAGCTGCCAGAAGTATGCGGCTCCCCCACTTGTGTTTTATAGGCAGGTGCGAGGCTGAGGTTAGGGTTGAGATCCCTGTATTCTGTATAATGGAGGTTCACTCAACCTTAACCTCAACCTCGGACTGACGAAGGAGGCCGGAGAATAAACCATGAAGATCAAGACACAGCTCATAGCAGGAATATTGGCAATGGCTCTGGGGAGTCCGGCCATGGCTTACGAAGAAGTCACGGTGTCGGAGGGAGGGACCATCACGGGTACCGTAAAGCTTGAGGGTACGGTTCCCAAGCCGAAGGGATACAACCTCACCACCTTGCCCGACCCGTTCTACTGCGGTCGCATTTCTGACGGGCAAGGCTGGCGGATTCTCCAGCCGTTCCAGGTCGGGCCGGCCGGGGAGTTTCGCGAGGTGGTCGTCTATCTGGAAGGGATCGAGAAGGGCAAGCCCTTCCTTGAGAAGACCGTGCCCCAGATCGAGGCGCGGGATTGCCTGTTCCTGCCGTTCACAACCGTCGTGCGGGACGATCAATCGGTGACCGTGGTCAATATGGATCCGGTCATGCATGACATTCAGGCCTACGAAACGTCGAACCTAGGCGCACGCGTGTTGTTCAACGTGCCTCTGCCGATGAATCCGCAGCATCCGCGTAATTTCAAGGATCGCACTGAAGCCGGCATGTATCACAAGCATATGGCCGGTCCTCCGATGAAAGAACTAGTGAAGCTTAGCAAAGGCCGCCGGATTTTTGTCATGCAGTGCGGATTCCACGCCTACATGGAAAGCTGGGGCGTGGCCATCACGAACCCCTATTTTGCCAAGACGGATGAGCAGGGTCGATTTACGCTGGAGGATGTTCCGCCGGGCACTTACAAACTGGTCGTCTGGCATCCCTATGTCCGCACGGCAACGGAGCAAACCGTCACGGTCGGGCCGAAGGCGACCGTAGAGGCCAATATCGGCGTCCCGGCGCCGACAGGGCGGCTTTACGCCAATGAGGTGCTGGAGCATGCGTATACCCGCTATAACGTGACCGAGGAAGCGAAGAAGGAAATCGATCCGCTGGTGCATAAGCAGGATCACTAAAGGGACGAATTGACGCAGTCCGCGTCGAGCTATCCGCACTCAGCTTCTCTTTTCCAAAGCTGACGGCGGATAGCTGAAAGCCATGCAGGGATGGCCAGAACAGTGAAGCTCAGCATAACAGTGGCCGCGGCAGTCTGGATGATCGTTCTGCCTGCGGGCCTTTCGTTCGCCAATCATGAATCGTCGGCGCAGCCTCCGCTCTGGACGCCGATGGACGAAGTCGAGTCCATGGCCACGATGGACGTGCCGGGCGGCATGGTCACGGTGCCGGCCGGCGAGTTCATCATGGGCAGCGATCCCCGAAAGGATCCGGCGGCCGGGCCGCAGGAACAGCCGCTGCATCGGGTCACGCTCGATGCGTTTGAGATCGACCGTTACGAGGTCTCGAACGTGGAGTACCTCAGATTTGTGCTGTCCACGGGCGCGAGTTGGCCGCAGTTCTGGAGGGCCAAACCGTTCCCTGACAAGATGGCGACGCATCCGGTGATCAACGTCAGTTGGCAGGAGGCGGATGCCTATTGCCGCTGGGCGGGCAAACGGTTGCCGACCGAAGCGGAGTGGGAAAAGGCGGCCCGGGGTTCCGACGGCCGGATGTTCCCCTGGGGCGATGAACCGGCCGGGTGGATCAAGAGTAACATCGCACATCCTGGATCGAAGCGGGGCGCCAAGTATCCGCCGCTGGCGAACATCAATCGCTACGACAAAGGGGTGAGCCCCTACGGGGTCTACCAGCTGGCCGGCAACGTCAGTGAATGGGTCTCGGACTGGTTCGATCCGGACTATTACCGCAAAGGCATCAATGAGAATCCGAAGGGACCGGCTGTCGGTGAATTGAAGGTGTTCCGCGGCGGGTCGTGGAATGAAGATCCGGAAGTGGCGCGGTCCGCCGGACGCAACGGCGGAGAGCCGACGCGCAGGAGCTATCTTACGGGGTTTCGTTGTGCAAAATCAGCGCAGCTGCAAAGTGCCGGGACGGTGTTGACGACGGAAGTTGTCGCGCCCTCGCAGTCGGCGCCGCATCATCCGTAGTAATGTTCAGAGGAGGCCGAGGTATGGAACGGAAGGAAGTCGAGACGTTCAGAAAATGGGAATGGGTGATCAATGCGGTTTTGATCGCAGCCGCGCTTCTGGTCATGGCGAAGGTGGCGTGGGGGTTGGATACCCAGGACATCGTTGTCGAGTGGACCGAGTCCGGCAAAAAGATCGCGATGGAACGGGTGGCCAACTGGAAGACCAAAGATGAAATGGTGTTGATCCCGGCCGGTGAATTCATCATGGGCAGCGATAAGAAGACCGACCGACTCGCCTATCGCGGGGAGACGCCGCAACGCCGGGTCTATCTGGATGCGTTCGAGATCGGCAAATACGAAGTGACGGCGTTGGAATATCTGAAGTTTGTGCTGGCGACCAATCGGAAACCGCAATTGGATTGGCGGTATGACGGCGGAAATTTCCAGGAGACCATGGCACACCATCCCATCATGCATGTCTCCTGGTACGACGCGGATGCCTACTGCAAGTGGGCAGGCAAGCGTTTGCCGACTGAAGCCGAATGGGAGAAGGCGGCACGTGGGACCGACGGGCGCCTGTTCCCCTGGGGGCCGGAACTCGCCGGACCGACGAGGGCGAACTTCGGACGAACGGGACTGTCCGGTCCGGTGCGCGATCGTCCGGAGCGGCTGCTGCTCTATCCCCCGATCATTTCAGTCGATCGGTACGACAAAGCGGTGAGTCCGTTTGGTCTCTATCAGACGATCGGGAACGTGGCTGAATGGGTGTCCGACTGGTACGACAAGGATTATTACGCGTCTGCGCCGGATCGCAATCCGAAGGGTCCTGAGACCGGTACGCAGAAAGCGTTCCGCGGCGGCGGCTGGATGGACAGCACCACGACGATGCGCGTTGCCATGCGGAACGGGACCGACCCCAAGACGAAGATCAATTGGATGGGGTTCCGTTGCGCCCGTGATGCCCAGGACTCTGCGGGGACGAAAGTGTCGATGGTCGCGGAGTAGGCAGGAGAGTCGCAGTGAAGGATTGCTTCATCAGGCTGATGTCTCGGGCCGGCGGCACTGCCGCCTAGGCATGACGGTGAACTGGCCGCCCCTGCCGAAGTACATCTGTACATTGCCTGGGGGTATGATGATGGTCGGCTTCCCATCCATCGTTGTTATGAAGGATGGGATGCCGCTCCCTCGCCAGTATCTTCACCACATCCTGCTCAACGACCGGGGCAATAACGTTGTGCTGCCATGTTGTCCTGCCACAAAGATCGGCCTGTCGTGAAACGAAAACCCTGTTCCATCGAGCGCTGTGACACCTGCGCGCTTCGCGCGAAGATGGTGCTGTGCGATATTGAAGGCAGCGACCTCGCCGAATTTCAAAGAATCAAACGCACCCTCGACTACGAGCCTCATCAAACCGTCTTCTACGAAGGCCATGTGTGCTTGGGCCTCTATCTGTTGTGCGCGGGCAAGGTCAAGCTGACTCGTTCTTCGGCGCGAGGCCAGCGGCAGATCGTCCGGATCTTGGGCCCCGGTGAGCTGATCGAGAAACACGTATTCGGGGAGAGAGCCCTTCATGAAGTGACGTGCGAGACATTGGAGCCCTCTCAAGTCTGCGTCATCGACAAGGAACGTTACCTCGCGGTCATCCACAGAAATCCTCAACTGGCGATCAAGCTGATCCAGCTCCTCAGTAATGAGGTGGGGGTCAATATGGATCATCTTGATCAGTTTACCTTCAAGACGGCACGCGAGCGGCTGGCCGGCCTGCTATTGGAACTCGGCGATCGATTCGGCAAGCAAGACGACGATGGTGTCCGGGTTGGACTCACGCTCAAACGGGAAGAAGTGGCTGAGATGGCCGGGATCACGGTTGAAACCGCCATCCGCCTGCTCGGTGTGTTCCGGGATGAGGAGTTGCTCACCATCGATGGAAGAACCATTACCTTGCTGAATCCAGACCGCCTCGCCAGAATTGCCCGACGCTGAACCACAACCCGTCAAACGTTATTCGTGAAGCGCGACAGGCGCGCCGCGAAGTTCAAAGTTCTGGGTTCGAAACTCAGAATACCTCGGACTCTCCCCCGTCTCGCTTTTCTCGCAAGTCTCGCTCCTTTCGCCGCTTGTCCCTGCACATCATTGCAGCATAGGCCCAATGGCCTATCCAAAACCTTGAGATAAATCATAGCCCAGGCTGGCCAATTCCAGTGTGAGGCGTCTTCATGTCCGGTACGGTGCGTGCGACGTAAGGCGGCCACATTGCTGGCACGTTCGAGTTTCCGCACTGGGGATCCTGGAACGATGGTGCCTCAAGAATGCAGGCGAACGAGTATCGCAGTCGATCCCGTTGCTCTTCTCAGGCGAGAGCACGGAATGATTCTGGACCAACTGGTCATGATCGAAACGGCGATGAGCCCTCGTTCCGGCGGGAACGGTGTGGCGAAGGGAACGGACCGGGGCACGTTGCGGGAACTGCTCCAATTCTTTACCGGCCCCGTGGAGGTTCATTTCAGACGGGAAGAGGTGTTGGTCGAAGATCTCCAACGAATTCTTGGCTGGAAGCAGGTCGATCAAGGGCAGCTCAAGAGCTTTTTGGACGAACATCAAATGCTGAAAGCCGACGCGGCCGCAGTCATGAGAAAGCTCCGGAGAAAGCGGGCCGATGGCCGAGATTCAGTGGCGTTAAAGAATCTTGGGGGATTGCGAACCCTGAATGCCGAGCTTCGCGGACTGATCGGTCGTTATCGTGGACACATCTCCTGCGAAGAACGGATGCTGTTTGTCTTAGCCGAGATGCGGCTGACAGCCGAGCAGAAACGGCGGATCAGTCGGCGCATGTTACAGGTGTGAGGTCCGGTAGAAGCAGGAAAAGCGTGACGAGCGCGACTCGCTTGAGGGAGATCTCTATGAACGCCGCCGATGTCTTCGACGATCGCATCGGGGCTAAGAAGAGGAACGTCGCGATGTTCAGAAGTGTGAACCACATGCTTACGCTGCTCATGCCTCGGGCCGGCGAGTGCAAGGCGGTAAGCCAAACGGAGAGCCAATCAGGCTCTCCTGTGCCAAATCAAGGAGGAGGACATCATGCAGGTTCGGAGAGTTATGCGGAGCATTGGAGTGTGGTCTGTCGGAGCTGTGATCGCCGGGGGGCTCGCTGTCTCTGGTGTGTCGCCGGTTTCGGCTGAGGAGGTTGGGACCGGCAATCAGGTGTTCTTCAAGGGCGGGTTCATGAATCTTAGCGGTGATCGGGGCGGGCAGACGTTTGTGGATACCGGAGCCGCCAGGGGTACGAATGGCGGCAATGCGGGATGGTATGCCGGTGCGGGTCTGGACTTGATGCTCTCCAAGGATGTCTGGGGCGCGATGGACAAAACCTCGATCCTAGGGGAAATTGGACTGCAGTTCAACCGGATCAACTCCGCTACTGTCAGAAATGCCGCCAATGCGGTGTCTGGGTTGGGGAACGCCAATGACAAGGTGCAACTGACGATGATGACGATCAACGTGGCGCCCAAGATCAAGTTTATGGAAGGGAGTGCATTCCGTCCCTGGATCATCCCCATTGGGCTAGATTTTCACGTCATTAGTCCGCCTTCCAATCAGACGCAGTATCTCGATATGGGGATTCAATTCGGCGCGGGGTTCGAGTATCAGGTCTGGAAGGCAATCAAGTTGGGCGTGGATGCCAGATATCACGTGACGTCCCGCATGACCAATACGAATAATGATTACTTCCAGGTCGGTCCCTATGTGGGGATCTCGTTTTAACGAAACGGGTGGGTGATGAACCTCGTCGTGCATTTCCCCCGAACTGTCGAGGTTGAGGATTCCAGCGCGCTGAGCCCCGCTCAGCGCGCCCTTTCCACACGCAGGCCCCCCCCTTGATGCTTGTTTCGCAGAAGTCGTAGAGTCGCTCCATCATGTCGCAATTTGCTCTCGTCTGGATACATCTCATCGCCGCGGTCGGTTGGGTCGGCGGAACGATCTTCCTCTCGCTGGTGCTGGCCCCGTCCTATCGCGCGCTGGCCTCGAAACCCGAAGCCGGCATGTTATTCAGGACGTCGGCAAAGAGGTTTCGTCTGGTCGTATGGGGAGCGGTCGCTATTCTGCTATTGACCGGTCCCATGCTGGTCTTGTCCCACGGGTGGCCGCTCTTCGAGCCGGCTCGATGGCCGTCACCCTTAGGGATCAAGCTTGTGCTGGTTGCAGCGCTGCTGCTGATGACCCTCGTGCACGATCTTGTTCTCGGTCCTCGCGTTCGAGCGATTCTGGCACTGCAACCTGACAACAGATCTGTGTCCGATCAGACCATCCTGACTGCCGCCACCTGGCTTCCTCGCCTGGCGCTGCTGCTCTCGCTCGGGGTGCTGTTTGTTGCCGTGATGCTGGCCCGGTCGTAATCTGCGCAGGTTGCTCTCGCCTGGCAAATCCTTCTAAGCTACAGGCTAGAGTGCCAGGGGGCGAGCGAGGAATTCGTCTCGTTCGCGTCACGCGATACAGAAGGAGGCCAGCAATGATGAGACAGGCGGGTGCGACAGGGCGAACAGCAATGTTTGCCATCATGGTCGGTGGATGTGTGGCATTGGGAGCGACCGTTGGCGGAGGTTCAACCGCTTCAGCCTATGAAGTCTGGCTGACCGACCAATCCGATACCGGCAAGGAAAGCGGGGGGTATCTCCATATCTATGATGGGGCTCAGCTGGCGGCGAATCCGGCCTCGGCGAAGCCGACGATGACGATCGACTTTGCCGGCGACATCGGCAAGTTCTGCGAGGAGGCGACCAAGAAGGCCGTGCGTCGCCCGCATATGCTGTTCTTCAATAAGAATCAGGATCACGCGATCATTTCGTTCCTGAGCGGCCACGTGTTGTTCATGGACGCGGCGACGAAGAAGCCGGATGCCTGTCTGTCCATGGGGAAGAACGTCCATGCCGCCTGGCCGACGCCGGATCAGAAGATGGCGATCGCCGCGAACATCGCGGAGAAGAAATTCATCCGGATCTGGACGGACTATGCTGCGCACAAGTTCAGCTTCGACCCGGAGAAAGATGTCGTGAACCTGGTTGCGTTCGAAGGGGGCGAGCGTCCCGATACGTCGCCGATCTGCCCCATCACCGAATCGTCGAGCCGGTATGCATTCATCACGTTGCGCGGCGGCGGGTTGGTCGTGATGGATGTGACCACGACGCCCATGAAGGCAGTGGCGATGCTGGACAACAACCAGATTCATCCGGCCGGCTGCGGCGGAGTGCAAGTCGGCGACACCATGTACATCAATTCAGGCGGCGGGTGGCCAGTGGCGCCGCTCTCCTACGATGTCTATGCGCTCGACATCTCGGGTCTGCCTGCCAAAGTGTCCGCCAAGCTGGTCTCGCAACGGGACGACAAGTTTGCCGACTCGCATGGCATGATCGGGGTCGGCCGCTATGTCTGGAGTGCGGATCGAGCCGGCAACAACGTCGAAATCATCGATACGCTCAGTAACTTCTCGGTGGGGTCCATTGATCTGGTGAGTGACGCGAACCAGGATCCGGCTCCCGATTTGATGGATGTCGCACCGGACGGACAGTATGTCTTCGTCGGTCTTCGCGGTCCCAACCCGCTGACCGGCAACGATAAGGGCGTGCACAACGCCAAGGGAACGGTTCCCGGCGTCGGGGTGATCCATGTGGATGCCGGCGGCAAGGTCGGGCATTACAAGGGACAGGCGGTCATTACGAATAAGAAAGACGAGAAAGAAACCGCCGATACTCACGGAATCGCGGTTAGAAAATAACGAGTGTGATGCGTAGGCCTCCGGACTTAAGTCCGGAGGCCTATGTTGTGTTCTCCTCCTTCGGTTCCCTTTCTTGCCCACGTCCTCTTTTCGTCTCAGCGAGTGCCCCCTTCTGCGACAGCGTGATTTCTACCGCTGTGGAAAGACTCCCCGCCGTGCGTGCCGGTTCGCTCCACGAGATTAATGGTATCTCCTTGAAATTGCAGTAGGAGTGGATTTGGTTGCTGCGACAAGTGGTGGCCCTGTGCTTGCACTGTGATGAAGGAATAAAAGGAGAAGGCCTATGCATCCTATTCATCCCATGTTGGTGCACTTTCCGATTGCGCTCTTATCGGCCGCGGTGTTCTTCGACCTCCTCGGGCTTCGTTGGCGAGAGGAAGAGTGCCGGACGGCCAGTCTCTATACACTGGTGTTGGGACTGGCTGGTGCCTTGGCGGCCGTAATCTCCGGTCATATGGCTGAAGAAGCGGTTGAGCACAGCGGCGTTCCAGAGTCGGTGCTTGAGCTGCATGAGGGGTTGGGTTTTGCGACGTTCTGGATTTTCCTCGGGCTGCTCGGATGGCGATTTATCACGGGGCTCGGGTTCGTCAGGGAGCGGCGCGCTGTCTCCGTGGGGCTGGGTATCGTGGGAGTGGTGGTGCTGCTGGTGGCAAGTTATTACGGCGGGAGCCTGGTCTACGACTATGGCGCCGGTGTGGCGGGGTATCCCGCGAAAGCTCCTTGAAAGGAACTAAGATGAAAGCACGCTTCTGTATCGTTGCGGTTGTGCTCTGGATTGTCACGCTCGTCGGAGCCGGTTGGTTTTTCGTGAACGGGTTGACGACCAAAGGAGCTGACGGCCGTATGGAGATCGTCCTGTCTCCCAGCGAGCGAGATCTGATCCTTGGGGAAATGCGACAGCTGCTGAAAGCGGTGCATGGTGTCGTCACCGGTGTGGCGGGACAGGATCAGCCGGCAGACCGGCAGCAGATCGAACAAGCCGCCCGCGCGGCAGGTATGGGGATGGCGGCGGATGTAAACCCGGCGATCATGCTGAAGCTGCCGCTGCCGTTCAAGCAGATGGGGATGTCGATTCATCGCGATATGGATGCCTTGGCCGACGCGGTCGCGAACAAAGAAACCTCTCAGCAGATCCTGCAGCGCCTGTCGAGCATGACGGCCCGCTGCACGACGTGCCATGACATGTATCGATTCGGTGTGAGCCAATAGCCGTCAGCTGACAGCTTTCAGCTATCAGCATGAGATTGATATCTGAGATAGCAATGATAGAGACGATTAATCCTGGATGATTCCGAATCCATTTTACGCGTGAAGGCTCACATCATCAGGGATGACGACTCGTTTGAATGACTGAAAGCTGAAAGCTGATTGCTGATAGCGGACGGATTCTGAAAAAAGGAGGATCCCATGGCACGAGTGGTGATTATCGGAGCGTCGATCGGCGGGTTGCCTGCGGCCTATGAGGCGCGGGCGCTCCTTGCAAAGAAACACAAGGTCACGGTCATCTCCAATGTCGAGTCGTTTCATTTCGTGCCGTCGAATCCCTGGGTCGCCGTGGGATGGCGCACCAGGAAAGATATCAGTTTTGCCTTGGGGCCGGTGTTGGAGAAAAAGGGTATCGAGTATATCCATGCCATGGCGGACCGGATCGAACCGGAGCAGAATCGGGTGATCACGTCAAAGGGCGAGGTGCCGTACGACTATCTGATCATCGCGACGGGGCCCAAGCTGAATTTCGGCGCGGTTCCAGGGCTCGGTCCCAGCGGTTATACCCAATCCATCTGCAATGTGGATCATGCCGAGCAGGCCTGGGGTTCGTATCAGGCCTTCCTTAAAAATCCCGGTCCCATCGTCGTCGGGGCGGCTCAGGGCGCTTCCTGCTTCGGACCGGCCTATGAGATGGCGTTCATTTTGGACACCGACCTCCGGAAAAAGAAGCTGCGGAAGAAAGTGCCGATTTATTTCGTGACGCCGGAACCGTACATCGGACATATGGGATTGGCTGGAGTGGGGGCTTCGCGCCGCCTCATGGAGGACGAGTTCGCCGAACATTCCATCAAGCCGATTCCGAATAGTTCGATCAAAGAAGTCCAGCCAGGCAAGGTGCTGCTGGAGGATGGACAGGAAATTCCGTTCCGCTATTCCATGTTCATCCCGCCGTTCGCCGGGGTGGATGCGGTCGCCGGTACCCCAGGCCTCTGTAATCCCAAGGGGTTTGTGAACATCGACGCCTATCAGGCCAATCCCAAGTACAAGAATATTTATTCGGTCGGCGTCTGCGTGGCGATTCCACCGGTCGAAGTGACCCCCATCCCGACCGGTGCCCCCAAGACCGGCTACATGATCGAATCGATGGTCTCCGCTGCAGTCCACAACATCAAGGCTGATATGGAGAACGATCCCAAGCGTGATACGGCGACGTGGAATGCGATCTGCCTGGCCGATATGGGGGACACGGGCGTCGCGTTCGTGGCCTTGCCGCAGATGGCGCCTAGGAATGTGACCTGGGCCAAGAAAGGCAAGTGGGTCCACCTGGCGAAGATCGGGCTGGAGAAATATTTCCTCCATAAGATGAAACGCGGAATCAGCGAGCCCTACTATGAGAAAGTGATTCTGAAGGCGCTGGGTATCGAAAAGCTGGATAAGCCGGCATGAATATCAGCGCGGTTCCGTCTTGGATCAGGGGTGGCCGGTAAGGAGCGTGATCGTACAAGAGTGAAAGCCTGTGCCGAATGATAGACACGTCTCGGTCGTCGGATCCTACGCGGCATCTGATACTGGCGGTTATGGCCGTGGCGGCCGTCATCGCATCGGGGACGCTGGGCTACATCGTGATCGAAGGTTGGCCCGCTTTCGACGCCTTCTACATGACGGTGACGACCGTCACGACTGTCGGGTATCAGGAAATCCATCCGCTGTCGCCGGCCGGCCGGGCCTTCACGATCGTTCTGATCATCAGTGGCGTGGGAACCCTCTTCTATGTGTTGGGAAACCTCGCGCGCCTGCTATTAGAAGGAGAGCTGAGAGCGATTTTCGGGCGGTATCGGACTGAGGGGAAAATGAAGACGGTAGCGAATCATTACATCGTATGTGGATACGGACGCATGGGGAAGCGGATCTGTAAGGAGCTCCGCGCGAAACCGCTGCCGTTCGTCGTCATCGACAAGAATCCCGACGTGATCGCTGTGTTGCAACGGGAAGGTCTGATGGCGGTGGAAGGCGATGCCACACAGGATGAGGTTCTGATCCGGGCGGGGATCGAACGGGCCAAAGGGGTGGTGTCCGTCGTGAATACGGACACGGAGAACCTCTACATCGTGCTGACGGCCAGGGGGCTGAACAAAGACCTCTATATCGTGGCGCGGGCCGGCGACGAGGGGGCGGAGCACAAGCTGATGCGGGCGGGCGCAAACCGCGTCTCGTCGCCCTATCACATCGGCGGGCTGCAAATGGCGCAAGCCTTGATCCGTCCCGCGGTGATGGATTTTCTCGAACTAGCGACACAGAGTGAACATCTGGATCTTCAGATGGAAGAATTGACCGTTGAGCAGGGCTCACGTTTCGATGGCCGGACTCCCTGCGATTGCGGATTCGCCGAGGATCGAGGGCTGATCTTGATTGCAGTCAAGCGCACATCGGGCCATCTTGAGTTCAATCCCGGTCCCAGGGTCCTGCTCGCTGAGGGCGACAAACTGATTGTGTTGGGTCAGCCGGAGAGTTTGAAGCGCCTCGAAGCGGTCATCAAGTCCCAGGTGGTGGCGTAGCCGTAATGTGAGCCTCATGAGCGTAAGAAGAGACAACGTATGACGGGCGGAGAGCCCTCGGTCCTTGCTGTCGTGGTGGGAAGTCTGGTGGGTCTCTCGCTGGGCGTGACGGGGAGCGGTGGGTCGCTGATCGCGATTCCCCTCCTGGTCTATGCGCTCGGGACGAGCGTGCAGGAAGCCGTGAGCCTTTCGCTCGTGCTTGTCGCCGCCGCTGCTTGCATTGGTGCCGTCGAATCCTTTCAGTCGGGCCTCGTCAAAGTGAAGGCGGCGCTCCTGTTGAGCGGCACCGGGATGATCGGGGGGTGGGTGGGAACCGCAGGGCATCGGCTCGTGCGGGAAGAAATTACACTCGTGCTCTTCGGCGTCCTGATGATCGTGGCAGCCGGACAGATGTGGTGGCGTACGACATTGCGGGACGATCCTGAGGAGCGTAGCATCTGTGCGGATCTGTTTCCGCGGACCTGTTGGGTCAAAGTCAGCGGTATTGGACTGGTGGTCGGGCTGTTGACCGGATTCTTCGGGGTCGGAGGAGGGTTTGTGATTGTGCCGGCGCTGACGCTGCTGCTGGGATTTCCGATGCGAGTGGCGGTGGGGACCTCCCTGCTGATCATTACGCTCATTGCGTTGACGGGAGTCGTTGCGTATGCCCGTCTGGTTCCGTTGGATCTGCGCGTCCTCTCGTTCTTGATTGCCGGAGCCATCATAGGAATGTTGGCCGGGAGACAGGTGAGTCGCGCTCTTTCCCCCAGGCTGTTAACCAGAGCCTTTGCCGTTGTCGCCTGGGCGGTGGCGGTGATCCTCATCGGCCACAATCTCTGGAAGATCAATGGAGGCCTATTGTGAGCAAGCAGCAGGGGGGCGGTGAAGAGGGAGGGGCCCACACGCCTGTCGGGACGAGGCGGACATTTTTCGGCTGGGTCACAAAGGTGGCGGCAGGTCTGATCGGGCTCGGGCTGGCGATTCCGCTGGCCGGGTATGTCATTTCTCCGGCCTTGAAGCGAAAGGCGCGGCCCTGGGTGGATGTCGGCGGTCTGGAAGACGTGCCTCCCGGGGATCCCAAACAACTCGACCATGTCACGACGATTCAGGACGGGTATTTGAAGAGCCAGTCACAGAAGGCGGTCTGGGCGGTCAAGCAACCGGACGGGCAGGTCAGAGTGTTCTCTCCGATGTGCACCCATCTCGGCTGCGGCTATCGCTGGGATGGCGAGGAGAAGCAGTTTAAGTGTCCCTGCCATGGCAGCGTGTTCGACATCGAAGGCAAGGTGGTGGCAGGGCCTGCGCCGCGTCCGCTGGATCTCTTGCCCTCCAAGATCGAGAACGGCCGTCTCCTTGTGGTCTTCAAGGAGTTCAAGCCGGGAACCGAGGAAGCCGTCGAGCTGTGAACCCGGCGATGAGCTGGAGCGGGCCTTGATCTCACGTCCTTTACCGTTAGCCCGGAGTATGCATGCGAATCTATCAATGGCTCGATAGCCGACTCAATCTGAAGCCGGTACAGCGGACTCTCCTGGACGAGCCCATCCCGGGCGGTGCCAGCTGGATATATGTATTCGGCTCGGCCACGCTGTTTCTCTTTCTGCTGCAAGCCGTCACCGGCATGTTCCTCGCCATCTATTATGCGCCGACGCCCGATCATGCCTACGACAGTATTCAGTTCATTGAAGAACAGGTCACATTTGGTGCGTTCGTACGCGGCCTCCACCACTGGGGAGCCTCCGCCATGGTCGTGGCGATCGGGCTGCATATGCTCCAGGCGTTCCTCTATGGGGCGTATAAACCGCCGCGCGAAGTGATGTGGATGGTGGGCGTGGTGCTCTTTCTCATCGTGATGGCCTTCGCCTTCACCGGCTATCTGCTGCCGTGGGATCAGACGGCCTACTGGGCAACGCAGATCGGGCTCAATATGGTGGGCACCGTGCCGGTGGTCGGAGAGTTCTTGATGCGGGTCATGCGAGGCGGGGAAGTGCTGGGAGCGCTCACGCTGTCCCGGTTCTTTGCCGTCCATGTGCTCTTTCTGCCGGCGGTCCTGGTCAGCTTGATCGCCGCCCATCTCTTCATTCTGCGGCGGGTGGGGCCGGCCGGTCCCTGGACCGATGAGCGGGCGTCACTCGGCAGCGAGACGTTCTATCCGCGGCAGGTCTACATGGATGCCGTCGTGATGCTGGTGGTCTTCACGGTCGTGTCGGCTCTTGCCCTGCTGGTGCCGTTCCCTCTCACCGACAAGGCCGATCCGTCAGACACGAGCTTTGTGCCGGTGCCGGAGTGGTATTTCCTCTTCTATTACGAGTTGCTGAAGTACGTCCATGGGCCGCTGGAGCCGCTGGCGACCTGGGTGCTGCCGATGCTCGTCGTCCTTGGCATGCTGTTCTGGCCCTTCATCGACAGGAACCCGGTGCGGAATCCGATCAAGCGCCCGGCTGCGCTGGCCGCGGGGGCGGTGTTTCTCGTCGTGGTGTTTTCCCTGCTGGGTATTTCCCTCAAGAATCTCTACGCCGTCCCGCGAGTCGATCCGGCCATTGCGAAAGGGCGCGCGCTGTATTATCAATTCGGCTGCGTCGGCTGTCATCGTGTTCACGGTGAGGGGGGCGCGATTGGACCGGACTTGTCCTTCGTCGGCGATAAGAGACCGGACCGTGAATGGCATGTGAAGCACTTCAAGGATCCCCAATCGGTGTCGCCCGGCTCGTTCATGCCGAAGTTTCCGCTCACTGATCCCCAGCTGAATGAGCTGACGAGCTATATGCTGAGCCTCAAGAAAACGCCCTGATCGGCTCAGTCGAATCCTTTGCCTGCTTGCTGACTCACACGGGTTAGAGGAAAGGAGGGCGTTATGAAACTCAACGAGATGCTGCGATTGATTGCCGGGGTCTTTGTGTTACTTGCCATTATCCTGGGGGCGACGGTCCATCCGTACTGGAATTACTTCGCGGCCTTTGTGGCGGCGAATTTGATCCAGTCGGCTTTTACGGGCTGGTGTCCGATGATGGCGCTCTTAAGGAAGCTGGGCGTGCAGGAGTAGTCAGGCTGGTGCAAAAAAGTGAGGCGTAGGTTAAGGTTGGGTCGTGTTCTGCCGTCACCTAAAGATGAATGACACGCGTTGTCTTGTTTGCGCGGTAGAAGGATCAATGGTCATGACGGGCCTACGATGGATTCTCGCGACAGTCCTCTTAACGGCTGGATGTAGCTCCAAAGAAGAACCGGCCACCGCGGTTGTGTCTGCGGCATCGCCGGCCTCCATTCAGGTCGCGGTCGTCGAGATCAAGTCCGCTCAGGTTCCCGTCCGTGTCGAAGTCACCGGTCAAATCATGCCCGTCTTCCAGGCCACGCTGTCCAGCCGTATCCAAGGGACGATTGATACGTTGTTGGTGAGGGAAGGCACGCGTGTCTCAAAGGGGCAGACGCTCATTCAGCTCGACAATCGTGATGTTCAAGCCGATCTGGCGCGCGCCTCGGCGGAAGTTGAGAATGCCAAGGCCCAGTTGGATCGCATGAAGATGCTCTATGGACAGGATGCGGTGTCGAAGCAGGAAATGGAGAATGCCACCCGTTCGTTCAAGGTTGCGGAGGCTAATCGGAAGTCAGTGCTCGCGCAGCTCAGTTATACCGTCGTGAAGGCACCCTTTGACGGGGTCATCACCGAAAAGAAAGTGGAGGCAGGGGAGCTGGCGTCGCCCGGTCAACCCTTGCTGAAGATGGAAGATCCGCTCCAGCTCCGCCTGGAGGCGACGGTGGCGGAAGGTGACCTGAAATCGATCGCCCGGGGAGATAAGATTTCTGTCCTCATCGATGCATTGGAGCCTCAGGTTCTGAACGGAGTGGTGAGTCAGATCCTGCCGGCCGGTGATCCGCAAACTCACACCTTCATGGTGAAAGTCGACCTTCCCAAGACCCCGGGCTTGAAAACCGGGATGTTCGGCCGTTTTCAGCTGGATAAAGGAACCAGTCACACGATCCTGATCCCGGCGTCCTCTGTAGTCGAACGCGGGGAGCTGACGAGTGTCTATGTCGTCGGGGCCGACCGGATTGCCAGGCTCCGGTGGATTAAGGCCGGACGACGGTTTGATCAGCAACTGGAAATTCTGTCCGGCGTGAACCTGGGCGAACGGGTATTGACTGATGGCAGCCGGGGCATCGACGGTGCTGTTGTGGAGATCGTCGATACAGCGGCGTTTCCGACCGCGAAGACACCGTGAAGCGGGCCTCGTGAAGGGTGAAGCGCAGGATGGATTGCGAGATACGCTTCACGAGATACGAGCGACGGACTCCATTGACCTGCCAATGACGGTGAACGAATGACGGACTACCGCCCAGGGCTCAGTGGTCGGATCGCCGCGCTGTTTATCGGGAGCAAGCTGACGCCCCTGATCATGCTGGCGGCCTTATTGCTGGGCTTGTTTGCTATCGTCGTCACCCCTCGCGAAGAAGAGCCGCAAATCGTCGTTCCGATGGCCGACGTGTGGCTGCCCTTTCCCGGCGCCTCCGCCAAGATCGTCGAAGAACAACTGACCAAACCCTTCGAACGCAAACTCTCCGAGATCAAAGGCGTGGAGTACGTCTATTCGATCTCGCGCCCCGGCGGCGCGCTGATCATCGTGCGTTTCTATGTCGGCCAGCCGATGGAGCAGAGTCTGGTCGATTTGTACGACAAGCTGATGTCGAACCAGGATCTCCTGCCGCCGGGAGCCGAGCCGTTTCTGGTGAAGCCGAAAGACGTCAACGACGTGCCGATAGTGACCGTGACGCTGTCAAGTCAGCGGTACGGTGAGTTTGATCTGCATCAGTTGGCTGAACAGGTGTTGGAGGAAACGAAGAAAGTTTCCGGGACCTCCGGCGGCTTCATCGTCGGGGGGCGGTTGCGTGAATTGCGTGTGCAGATCGATCCGGCGCGATTGAAGGCCTATGGTCTGACTCCGTTGCAGGTAGCCCGTGTGATTCGCGGCGAGAATCGGGCCCTGCCGACGGGCCGGTTCGACAGCCGCAATCAGAGCTTCCTGGTGGAAACGGGGCGGTTCATTCGCTCCCGTGAGGATCTGGAGTCGTTAGTGGTCGGCGTCAATGAGCAGCGCCCCGTCTACCTTCGGCAAGTGGCAGACGTCACCGATGGTCCGAATGAGGCGAAGCAGTATGTCTGGTTCGGGGCGCGCGATCAGGACGAGGAGCCTGCGGTGACCGTGGCGATTGCCAAGCAGGGTGGGATGAATGCCGTGAGCGTGGCCGAGAGCGTGATCCGCAAGGTTGAGGACATGAAGGGGCGGACGGTCCCGGCGGACGTGCGCGTGACGGTGACGCGCGACTATGGAGAAACCGCCCGCGAGAAGGCCGATGAGTTGCTCTGGCATCTCTTCATTGCGGTGGCCGCGGTGGTCGCGTTTCTTGGACTGACGCTGGGCCTGCGCCCGGCGATCGTTGTCTCGCTGGCGATTCCCTTGACGCTGGCCTTGACGCTGTTTACGTCCATGCTCATCGGCTACACGATCAATCGTGTCACGCTCTTTGCGTTGATATTCTCCATCGGCATTCTGGTGGACGACGCGATTGTTGTGGTCGAGAACACCTATCGCCATTTGACGCTGCGCCTGAAGCCTCACCAGGAAGCGTCAATCTATGCGGTCGACGAAGTCGGCAATCCCACGATTCTGGCGACGTTCACGGTCATCGCCGCGCTGCTCCCGATGGCGTTCGTGTCCGGATTGATGGGCCCCTACATGCGGCCGATTCCGGTGAATGCCTCTATTGCCATGTTCTTTTCGCTGCTCGTTGCGTTCATCGTCATTCCCTGGTTTTGCCAGACCTGCTATCGACCGGGAGCCGTCGTGAAAGGGATCGATCATGAAGCGGATGATCAGGGACTGATCGCGCGTGTCTATCGCCGTATGCTGTCGCCGCTGCTGGCTCATCCGCTCCTGGCCGCGGTGTTTCTCGGAGTCGTCGCGCTCATGTTGGGCGGGGCCGTGATGCTGTTTTCGACCCGCCATGTTGTGGTGAAAATGCTGCCGTTCGACAACAAGAGTGAGATCCAATTGGTGATCGACATGCCGGAAGGCACAACATTGGAAGAAACGGCGCGCGTGACCAAAGCGTTGTCGCAGTACGTGCGCACGATTCCGGAGGTGCGCGACTATCAGGTGTATGTGGGCACGGCGTCGCCGTTCAACTTTAATGGATTGGTGCGCCACTATTATCTGCGGGAACAGCCGCATGAGGCCGACATGCAAATCAATCTGGTGGCCAAGGATGCGCGGAAGGCGCAGAGCCACGAAGTCGCCCAACGGATTCGTCTTCCGCTGCAGGATATTGCCCGGCAGTTCAATGCGAACGTGAAAGTGGTGGAAGTGCCGCCGGGGCCTCCCGTGCAATCGGTGCTGGTCGGAGAAATTTACGGGCCGGACTATACACGTCAGCTCGCCGTGGCCCGCGAGGTGCGGGCGCTGTTCGAGACGACGCCAGGCGTGGTCGATGTGGATGATTACATCGAAGCGGATCAAGTGAAGTACCTGTTCACCGTCGATCGGGCGAAAGCGGCGCTGGCCGGCATTCCGTCCGAGGAAATTGTGCACACGCTGCGGATGGCCCTGGAAGGCACGAAGATAGGATTGGTCCACATCCCCCAGGAAAAAAGCCCGGTGCAAATCGTGCTGCGTTTGCCGCTGGCTGAGCGGACCGGCCTTGAGCACATCGGGGAGATTGGCTTGCGGACACAAACCGGCGGGATGGTGCAACTCTCCGAGCTCCTGACCATGGAGCAGACGGTGCAAGAAAAGGCGATCTATCACAAGAATCAGAAGCCGGTGGTCTATATCGTGGCCGACGTGGGCGGTCCCGGCGCGGAGAAAGCCGAAAGCCCGGTCTATGGCGTGCTCGGCGTCGGGAAGAAGCTGGAAGAGTACCGGCCGGCTGAGGGCTATCAGCTGGAGCAGTACTACGCCTCACAACCCTGGTCGGAAGAAAAGCTGACGATGAAGTGGGACGGGGAGTGGCAGATCACCTATGAAACATTCCGCGACATGGGCATCGCGTTCGCGGTGGCGATGCTCCTGATCTATCTGTTGATCGTCGGACAATTTCAATCGTTCCTCACACCCGTCATCATCATGGCGCCGATCCCGCTCACGCTCATCGGCATTCTGCCGGGGCACTGGCTGACCGGTTCGTATTTCACGGCGACGTCCATGATCGGCTTCATCGCGCTGTCCGGTATTATCGTGCGGAATTCTATTTTGCTGGTGGACTTTATTCAGTTGCAGGAACGGGCAGGAGTGCCGTTGCTGGAAGCCGTCATCACGGCCGGGGCGATCCGCACCAGACCTATTTTGTTGACGGCCGCCGCGCTGATGGTCGGCGCGTTCGTGATTATCCTCGATCCCATCTTCCAAGGGTTAGCCGTGTCGCTGCTGTTCGGCGTGGGGGCTTCGACCTTGCTCACGCTCATCGTGATTCCGTTGCTGTACTACCATGTGCAGCGCCGCTCTGCTGTGCCCGCCAGTGCTTCCTGAAAGCCGGATCCAGGATCGGAAGCGGCCTCCGTTGCGTCGTAGGAGCGGAAGGTTCATTATTTGGAGACTGGCGCATTCCGCTACAGCTCGTCAGTGAGTGCTGGGGAGTGGCTCCCCTGTGAAGAGCGTTTGATCTGTCTCGGTCTCCGGCAACTCCTGGAATTGACAGCTGAGAGGCATAATTGCTCTTGTCAGCCATTCAGGTCTTCTGCTTGCACTACCCCCCACAAAGCGGAGTTTCGCCATGACTGATAGCTTGGACGGGCGATAGGTCATGGTATCGGGGCGTTTCGTCTGAGAGGGAGTTTCTTATGTCGTCATCAGGCATGGTGTTTCTGTTTGATGTCGATAACACGCTGCTGGACAACGATCGGGTCACAGAAGATCTCGCGGATTATCTTGACCAGGAAGTCGGCCACGAGCGGCAGCAACGGTATTGGATCATCTTCGAACAGTTGCGGGCCAAGCTGGGCTACGCAGACTATTTAGGCGCGCTGCAACAGTACCGCATCGAGTATCCCCACGATCCCCATCTGTTAACGGTCTCTCGCTTCATGATCCACTATCCCTTTGCCGACCGGCTGTATCCGAAAGCGCTGGCCGTTGTCGAACATGTCAAGCGGTGGGGCAAGGTCGTCATTCTTTCCGATGGCGACGTGGTGTTTCAGCCCAGGAAAGTCGAGCGGTCGGGATTGTTCGAGGCCGTTGAGGGGAATGTACTGATTTATGTGCATAAGGAGCAGGAGTTACGCGATGTGGCGCAACGGTATCCGGCTCGGCAGTATGTGCTGATCGATGACAAATTGCGTATTCTCACTGCGGTGAAGAAAGCCTGGGGCTCGCGGGTGACGACCGTGCTTCCCCGCCAGGGGCATTATGCGTTGGATCCGCAGCTGCCTGGCCGTTATCCGTCACCGGATGTGACGGTCGAGCGTATCGGTGACTTGCTGGACCATGATTGTTCGGTGTTGCCTGCCTCACTTCAGAGGAGAGCCTGATGTCGTCATTGCCTCAGCCGGCTCCTGGAATTCTGGCGATCAACGCCGGTTCGTCCAGTATCAAGCTGGCGTTGTTTGAGGCTAAGCCGCCGCTGCGTCGTCTCATGGAAGGTCAGGTCGAACGTATCGGGTTGCCCGGCACCCGGCTGTCGATGACGGATGTCATGAGCAGCCGGACAGAGCAGGTGGCGGTTCAGGGAGCCGATCATGCGGCCTGTGTCGGGCCGCTGATGGATCTGATCGAGCAGCGAGTCGGTGCCGCCGCTCTGGTAGCCGTGGGGCATCGCATTGTCCATGGCGGTATGAAATACAGCCAGCCTGAACCGGTGACTCCGGCAGTGATGGCTGAGTTGCGGCGAATCAGCCCCTATGATCCGGAACATCTTCCGGCAGAGATCGGTCTCATGGAAGTGTTCAGCCGGCGTTATCCACGGGTGCCCCAAATCGCCTGTTTCGATACGACCTTTCATCGCGACATGCCGCGGGTGGCTCGCCTGCTGGCGATCCCGAGAAAGTATGACAAGGCGGGCATCCAACGGTACGGGTTTCACGGCTTGTCCTATGCATTTCTGATGAAGGAGTTGGCCAGAATCGGCAAGCAGGGAGAGGCCGAGGGGCGGATCATTCTCGCGCATCTGGGCAACGGGGCCAGTCTGACGGCGGTGCTGGGCGGGAAGAGCATTGAGACGACCATGGGGTTCACGCCTGCATCGGGTCTGCCGATGAGCCGGCGTTCGGGCGATCTCGACCCGGGATTGATCTCCTATCTCACGCGAACGGAAGGCCTGACCGTGGAGCAGTTCCACAAGATGGTCAATTCAGAGTCCGGCCTGCTCGGCCTGTCGGAGAGCAGTGCTGATATACGCGACTTGCTCGCCCTGGAGGAACATGACCCGCGGGCGGCGGAAGCGGTCGCGCTGTTTTGCTATCAGGCGAAGAAAGCCATCGGCGCACTGGCCGCCGCGTTAGGCGGTGTGGATACCCTGGTGTTTAGCGCCGGAATCGGCGAGCACTCATCGGTCGTCCGCGCCAGAATCTGTGAGGGCTTGGAGTTTCTCGGGATTACGATTGATAGCACGCGCAACGAGGCCAACGACACAGTAATTTCGACGGAGGATAGCCAAGTGACCGTGCGTGTCATCCATACAGACGAAGAACGTGAGATGGCCCAATCCGTGCTTTCGGTGCTGGCGAAGACAAATGAGGAGCGTTGAGAAGACGATGCAGCTGATAAAGAAGAAACCGCTCACACCGGACCTCCTCAAGAAGATGGATGCCTATTGGCGGGCGGCGAACTATCTCTCCGTCGGCCAAATTTATCTCTACGATAACCCGCTCTTGAAGCAGCCGCTGACGCGGGCACATATCAAGCCGCGGTTGCTTGGGCACTGGGGAACCACGCCGGGACTCAACTTCATCTACATGCATCTGAACCGGGTGATCAAGGAGCACGATCTGGACATGATCAATATCACCGGTCCGGGGCACGGCGGTCCGGGGCTTGTGGCGAATGCCTATCTCGAAGGCACCTACAGCGAGGTCTATCCGAACATCTCGCAGGACGAAGCGGGGATGAAGCGGCTCTTTAAGCAGTTTTCGTTTCCCGGCGGTATCCCGAGTCACGTCGCGCCGGAAACGCCGGGTTCCATCCATGAGGGTGGCGAGTTGGGGTATTCGTTGTCGCATGCCTACGGGGCCGCCTTCGACAATCCCGATCTGATCGTAGCTTGCGTGGTCGGCGACGGCGAAGCAGAAACCGGTCCGCTCGCGACGAGCTGGCATTCCAATAAATTTCTAAATCCCGCCACGGATGGTGCGGTATTGCCCATCCTTCATCTGAATGGCTACAAGATCGCGAGTCCCACCGTCCTGGCCCGTATCAGTCACGAGGAACTGGACCAGCTGTTTCGCGGCTACGGCTACAAGCCCTATTTCGTCGAAGGGCGGGATCCCCGCACGATGCATCAACTCATGGCAGCTACGCTGGATGCCGTCGTCGCGGAGATCAAAAAGATTCAGCGCGCGGCCCGCACGAAAGGATTCACCGGCCGTCCCCGATGGCCGATGATCGTCCTGCGCTCGCCGAAGGGCTGGACTTGTCCGAAGTTGATCGACGGCAAGCGAGCGGAGGATTACTGGCGTTCCCACCAGGTCCCCATGGGCGAGATGGATAAGCCGGGGCATATCAAGATTCTCGAACAGTGGATGAAGAGCTACAAGCCGCGGGAGTTGTTCGACAAGGCCGGACGACTCAGACCTGAACTCGCGGAGCTTGCACCGAAGAAGGCGCGTCGCATGAGCGCCAATCCCCAGACCAACGGCGGGCTTCTCCTCAAGGACTTGCGCCTGCCGGATTTCCGCACATACGCCGTCAAGGTGAGCAAACCAGGCGGGGTTGAGGCGGAATCAACCCGCCTCATGGGGCAGTTCCTGCGCGATACGATGAAGCTCAATATGGACAGCCGGAACTTCCGCCTCTTCAGCCCGGACGAAAACAACTCGAACCGCTGGCAGGATGTCCTGAAAGTCACCAATCGCGCCTGGATGGCGGATCGCTATCCGTACGACGATCACCTGGCACCGGACGGTCGGGTGATGGAAATGCTCAGCGAGCACCAGTGCCAAGGATGGCTGGAAGGGTATCTTCTCACCGGCCGGCATGGATTCTTCTCCTGCTACGAAGCGTTCATCCACATTATCGACTCGATGTTCAACCAACATGCCAAGTGGTTGAAGGTCTGCGGCCACATTCCCTGGCGGCGGCCGATCGCGTCGCTCAATTATCTGCTGTCGTCCCACGTCTGGCGGCAGGACCATAACGGGTTTAGCCATCAGGATCCCGGCTTTATCGATCACGTCGTCAATAAGAAGGCCGAGGTGATCCGGGTCTTTCTTCCGCCCGATGCCAACACCTTGCTGTCCGTCACGGACCATTGCTTGCGCAGCCGCAACCATGTGAACGTGATCGTCGCCGGCAAGCAATTAGCGCCGCAGTGGCTCGACATGGACGCCGCGATCAAACATTGCACCGCGGGCATTGGAATCTGGGATTGGGCGAGCAACGACCGGGAGAGCGAGCCCGATGTGGTCATGGCCTGTTGCGGGGATGTGCCGACGATGGAAACGCTCGCGGCGGTCGCCTTGCTGCATGGGCACCTGCCTGAATTGAGGGTTCGGGTCGTGAATGTCGTGGATCTCATGAAGCTGCAGCCGACCAGGGAGCACCCCAACGGACTAAGCGACAAGGAGTTCGATGCGCTCTTCACCACGGATAAGCCGATCATCTTCGCGTTCCACGGCTATCCCTGGTTGATCCATCGGCTTACGTATCGGCGAACCAATCATGGGAATTTACATGTGCGGGGATACAAGGAAGAAGGGACGACGAGCACCCCGTTCGACATGGTGGTGATGAATGATCTGGACCGTTTTCATCTGGTCGGGGACGTCATCGACCGGGTGCCGCTGCACGGGTCCCGCGCCGATTATGTGAGACAGGCGATGCGTGACAAACTCATCGAACACAAACAATACATCACCGAACATGGCGAAGACCTGCCGGAGATTCGCAATTGGATATGGGAGGGAGCCCGGCGATGAATATGAGAATCCTTTTTGTGGCATTTCCTCGCTGGATAGTTAGGAGGTAATTCCTGTCGCATGAGACGATTGAGTGCCCCTTGTCGGTGCCGGCGCTCCGCATAACCCGCCCCCCCATTGTTGCCTCATCGATGACGCCTTGAGCATCAATGGGAAGGGTAGGGGCGGATGCGTTGTCTCGAGTGCGGCGCTGCCTTCGAGGATTGCCATAAGCGGTTTAGATGAATCCATCGGTGGCCGTAACGATCAATCGGTGGTCTGTTGCGTTCCGCGACAGCGGCAGTTTCGAGCCTGTCGCAAGACGCCCCGCTGGTTGCAGTGATGGTGAGTGCAGCCACGCCAACCCGATAATTTTGCTGCGACCCGAGCCCAATCTGTTCGACAAGCAGTAAGGTCTTCTCCTTGCAACTCTTTCTGAGATGTGAGTGGGCATTTTTACCCCTCACCCAGGATGGAGCATTGCTATGCGAACATTTCACGCTAAGGCTGTTGGGATTATTGTGCTGGGACTCCTTCCGACCTTGTCCATAGCGGAGGAGCGGTTTCAGGCTCCACCCGAACTGCGTCTCAGTCTTCATGATGCCATTCAGGCGGCGATCGACAACAACGTGAATGTGCGGCTGCTACGGGAGCGCATCGCGGCGGCACAGGCTGCTGCCGATACGAGTCTGGGCGCATTGCTGCCGAATGTCGGCGGGTTTATGAATGGACGGAATCAAACCGTCAATCTTGCCGCGTTTGGCCTCCCGGCCGACAGACTGGCCGGCCTTGGCTTAACGCGCAGCGTGACGGAACCGTTTGATGTGTATGACGCCCGCGCGACGGTCGTGCAAAATCTTTTCAGTCTGAGTCTTATTCAACGGTGGCGTGCGGCGAAGACCGGCGTCGACGTGGCGGGCCTGGAAGCGGAAGTGACCAAGCGTGATGTGATGGCGACGGTCGGATTGCTGTATATCGAGGCCCTGCGGGCAGATGAATCCGTCAAGGCTCGACAGGCGGATATTCAGTTAAGCCAGCAACTCTTGAAGCTGGCGCAAGACCGAAAGGCCGCCGGCGTGGCGACCGGGTTGGACGTGACGCGGGAGGAAGTGCAGCTGGAGAGCAATAAGCAGCGATTGCTGGTGTCCCAGAATGAGCAGGAGAGTGGCCGCCTGAATCTCATCCGAGCCTTGGGGCTCAACTTCGATCTGCGCTTGGTACTGACGGAGGAGCTGAAGTTCATCGATGTGACGCACGAACATCCGAACGACGCCCTGACGACGGCCCGGGAAAACCGGGCGGAGTTGAAGGTGCAGGGCTCACGCCAAAAACTTGCGGCGCTGTCGCTCAGCTCGGTGACCAGCGAGCGGGTGCCTTCGCTGTCGATGAACGGCGATTACGGATGGATCGGGGTGAAACCGGACGATGCCTTAGCGACCCGTACGATCGGGTTGACGCTCTCGGTGCCGATCTTCGACGGCGGCCAGCGGGAAGGTCGTATTTCAGAGAGCCGGAGCCGTGTGCGGCAGGAATCCATTCGGATGAAGGATGTGTCCGATCAAGTCACGCTGGAAGTCAGAAACGCTCTTTTAACACTGGATTCGTCCACGCAACAAGTCGCCGTGTCCGAAAAGGGGTTGGAATTGGCGTTGAAGGAATTGACGTTTGCGCGGGACCGGTTTGCCGCCGGTTTGGCGACGAATATCGAAGTGACAAATGCGCAGACGTCGGTGGCGCGGGCTCGTGACAATCAGATTGAAGCCTTATTCAGATTCAATGCCTCGCGCATCAATTTGGCCCGAGCCAAGGGCGAGATTGAGAAGCTGTTCTAGTTGAGTGTGAGCGATGACGACTCTACGAAAACCGATTACCCTCGCCGTCCTGGCCCTCGTCCTCGCCGGAAGCGGATATGTTGCGCTCGACCGATGGGTGTTGAACCAAGGACTACCTGACGGCCTGATTCAAGTGAACGGCCGGATCGAGGGAGACCATGTGACGATCGCGAGTAAGTTCCCTGGTCGAATCAAAGAACTACTTGTGCGCGAAGGAGCGACGGTGACGCAAGGCCAGGTGCTCATTCGACTGGATAATAGCCAGACCGACGCTCGTGTTCAGCAGGCAAAGCACGCCGCCGAGGCATTGGAAGCGCAGGTGCAGGCAGCACACACGACCTTGGCCATCCTCAATCTGGATGTGCCGCTCGCGATTGAACGGGCTGAGGCACAGGTGGCCCAAGCAAAGCATGGTGTGGACAAAGCCCTTTCGGTGGAACGAGAAGCCCACGACGATGCGCAACGCTTTAAGGAACTTGCGGCGAAAGATGAGGCCTCAATCCAGCAACGGGATCAAGCCGTTATGCGATGGGAAGTTGCGCAGAAAGAGATTGCCTCTTCACGGTCAGCGCTCACACAAGTCAGGAAGGAACTTGCGCAGGCTGAGCTGGGATGGAAGCGGATCCGTGCTAAAGAATCCGACGTCTCCGCGCTGGAGAGTCAGCGTGATCAGGCCTATGCCGTCCTTGATGAAGTCGAAAGCGTGCTGAAAGACCTGACGATCACGGCTCCCACGAACGGAACAGTGACGACAAGAATGGTCGATATCGGCGAAGTGATTGCAGCGGGAGCGGCACTGTTGGAACTGGTCGATCTCGATCGTCTGTATCTCAAGGTGTATGTCCCGGAGGTGCAGATCGGAAAAGTGCGGCTCGATCTCCCGGCCCGCATCTACACCGACGCCTTCCCCGATCAGCCGTTCGACGCGACCGTGCGCTACATCGCGTCCAAGGCCGAATTCACTCCGAAAGAAGTTCAGACACCGGACGAGCGGGTGAAGTTGATCTACGCGGTCAAGCTCTACTTGACCGCAAACCCGGATCACCGGCTGACGCCTGGATTACCGGCTGATGCGATCGTGCGGTGGAAAGAAGATGTGGCGTGGGCGAAGCCGAGGGGCTAGGGCAAGCAGGGAACCTTTGTGCGCATTGAGCGCGCACCATCAGAATGTGCCCGCTCAATGCGCACAGTAAAAAGTCCCCTACTCGCCCTAACCGGAAGAGAATGAAAGAAATGGGAACAGAACATTCATCTCAACACGCAGCACTCAGATCTCCGAACATTGCCCCCATCGTCCGCGTTGCCGGCTTTGTGAAGCGTTACAAGAAGCACATGGCGGTGCAGGGCGTCGATGTGGAAATCCGCAAGGGCGAGATCTACGGCCTGATTGGTCCGGATGGCTCGGGTAAGAGTAGCCTGATGAAAGCGATCGCCGGTGTGCTGACCTATGACGAAGGCACGGTCGAGGTCTTCCGAACGCTGGTTGATTCGGAACGAGCGGCGGAGCAAGTGAAGCAACGAATCGGCTTTCTTCCGCAAGGCTTGGGGCTGAATTTATACCCTGACCTTTCTGTCGAGGAGAACATCGACTTCTTTGCGCGACTTCGATTGGTACCGGAGCAAGATCTCATGGAGCGAAAGACCAAGCTGTTGGCCATGACCAGACTCGACAAGTTCCGCGATCGAGCGATGAAAAACCTGTCTGGGGGTATGAAACAGAAGCTTGGCCTAATCTGCACGCTGATTCATGAACCGGAGCTGGCGGTCTTGGATGAACCGACCACCGGCGTGGACCCTGTGTCGCGCCGGGATTTCTGGGCCATCTTGGCCGAGCTATTGCAAGAGAAAGGGATGACTGCGTTGGTCTCCACGGCCTACATGGACGAGGCAGCTCGGTTTCACCGGCTCTCGTTCCTCTCGAACGGAAAGGTGCTGGTTTCCGGGACTCCCACGGAAGTGCAAGCACTGGCTCCCGGATCGATGGTGAGCTTTGAAGCCACACCACAACTGGAGGCAATCACACGACTCAAACAAACGTATCAACAAGTCGAGGCGTTGGGTCCTCGACTCCATGTGTTCACCAAAGACATTGACCACGCACAGGCCGTGACACACATCGAGGCGAGCCTCGGCGACATCAAGCCCGATCAGGTGCAGGTGGACGATCCGCAACTGGAGGATGTCTTCGTCTCCCTCCTCCTCCGACAGGCTGAGAACCAACAGGTATCGGCAATTCCGTCTGCAGCGAAGCGAACGGAAAATCACGGGCTCGCGATCGAGGCCCGCCAACTTGTGCGTGACTTCGGGTTGTTCCGGGCCGTGGATCATGTGAGCTTTCAGGTCAAGCAAGGCGAGATCTTCGGCCTGCTCGGGGCCAACGGCGCAGGCAAGACGACCGTGATCAAAATGTTGAACGGCATCCTGCCGCCGACCGGTGGAGAAGGCTGGGTGGCGGGGGCTGATATGAAGACCGCGGGCAGTACCATCAAGGAACGGATCGGCTACATGTCGCAAGCCTTCTCCCTCTATCTCGATCTGACCGTTGCGGAAAACATTCGTCTGTTTGCCGGGATCTACGGACTCGATAGGAGAGCCACAGACCAGCGGCTTGAATGGATTGTGTCGATGGCCGGCCTGAAAGGATATGAGTCGAGCTTGACGAGCCGATTGCCGATGGGTGTCCGTCAGCGGTTGGCCCTCGGGTGCGCCCTCGTACACCAGCCGCTTGTCTTGTTCCTGGACGAACCGACCTCCGGCGTCGATCCGATCGGCCGTCGGCATTTCTGGGACATCCTGTCGAAGCTGGCACAGGAAGAAGGGGTCGCGATCCTTGTGACGACCCATTATATGAGCGAAGCCGAACATTGCGACCACCTGGCGCTGATGTATGCGGGTCGGATCGTAGCGGAAGGCTCCCCCGCCGACATGAAGCGAAGTGTGGAGAAAGAAGCCGGCCATCTCTTCGAAGTCGTCGCCGATGACCCGGGCAAGGCCGTGCTGGAATTGCGGCGAGTAGGCTTTGCCGATGCCGCTCTGTATGGGACGCGCATCCATCTGTTTTGTCGAGATCCGGTACGCGACAAGGACGGGGCTTGTGGGGCGCTCGAGTCCAGCGGTGTGAAAGTCAAATCAGCCTTGATGCGGCCTCTCAGCTTGGAAGATGTGTTTGTGTACAAAGTCATGGCCTTGGAGCGACAGGACAGAGTAGCTACGCAAGAGGCGGTGGCATGAATATTCGGCGAATCGCAGCGGTAGCCTCGAAAGAATGGCGCGAGACGGTCAGGGACCGGATGTTCTTCTCGCTGGCGTTTTTGCTTCCGATCCTCTGGATGCTCGTCTTCGGCTACGGTCTGGTGCTCGACGTGGAGCACATCCCTTATGCAGCCTTGGACCGCGATCAGAGTTCACTCAGCCGCGATTATCTCTATCGCTTTCAGCAGTCGCGGTATTTCGATTTCAAAGGGACATTGACGGATGAACGAGAGGTCGATCCGCTGCTCGCTGCAAGCCGTATCCGGGCCGCGATCATCATTCCCGAGAAGTTTCAGGAGCGGCTGAACGCCGGGCAGACGGTCGGCGTGCAAACGCTGATCGATGGAACGTTTCCGCTCAGGACGGATATTACCAAAGGCTATGTCATCGCCATCAACAGCGCCTTCAACGAAGAGCGGCTTACCGACTACGTCTCCAGCCGGGGGGGGATTACCCGCTCACAGGCTGAGCACAGGGCGCGGCCCATCACGCTTGAGGTGCGTTATCTCTACAATGAAGAGGTGCGGAGCACCTGGTCCATGGTGCCCGCCCTCGTGATGTTTACCTTGATGCTCTCGTCTCCCTTGCTGACGGCACTGGGGATCGTCCGAGAGAAAGAGACCGGCTCTATCTACAACATCTACAGCTCGACAGTGACCAAGGTCGAATTTCTCGTCGGGAAGCTGCTTCCCCCTGTGCTGATTTCATCGATGAATGCCGTGGTCCTCTGGATCATGGCGACCCTCTGGTTCGGCGTGCCGTTCAAGGGCAATTTCCTGTTCTTTCTCGCGGCCTCGTTGGTGTTCATCCTCAGCAGCACCGGCGTCGGTTTGCTCGTGTCGCTGCTGGTCCGCACGCAGATCGCCGCCATCATCGTCACGATCATTGTTGCGATGGTTCCAACCATCCTGTTCTCCGGTCTCATCGTTCCGGTCTCTTCCCTGAATCCCGGCTCACAGTTCCAGGCCCACCTGTTTCCCGGCATGTATTACACCAACATCGTCCGCGGGACCTTTCTGAAAGGCGTAGGGATCGAGGTGTTATGGACGGACGTCCTCGCGCTGGCCCTCTATGCCGTTATCCTGCGACTCGTGGGGTACCGACTATTTACGAAGAGGCCTCGAGCATGAGCGCTGTGTCCGCACCCGGTTCGCAACGCGCCGTCATTTGGTGGTATCGTCTGGTCGTCATGACCCGAAAGGAGCTGCTGCAGTTGTTTCGCGACGTGCCGATCGTCGCCTTCCTCGTCTACTCCTTCACCCTGGCGATCTACATCACCGGGAACGGCATCCGATCTCAACTGCATGATGCCAGCCTGCTGGTGCATGACGCCGACCATAGCGTCTCGTCGCGCGAACTTATTCATCGGTTCCAGACGCCCTTCTTCCGGCTGAACGGCGAGGTCATCGATTCACGGGAAGGTCTTCGCCGGCTGGACCGGGGGACCGCCGTTGCGTTCTTGGAGATTCCCTCCCGGTTTCACGAGCAACTCGTCACCGGTGAACCCACTGCCGTGCAACTGCTGGTGGACACGACCAACTCACCGAACGGTCTCTCCGCCGCGAGCTATGCCGCCCGGATTGTTGCGCGATTCGGGCAAGAAACTGTATTCGAAAGGATTGGGGGCTCAGCGGAATCGTCACAAGGTCTGCCTCTTATCATGAGCGACCATCGAGTCTGGTACAACCCGGACCAGAACGAGGCCTGGTTCGAGTCCATCTCACACCTCCTCCGAGAAATTACGATCTTTGCGCTTCTGCTGCCCGCGGCGGCCCTGGTGCGGGAGAAAGAGCGAGGGACGGTGGAGCAACTCTTGGTCTCGCCGTTGACGCCGTTTCAGATCATGATCTCCAAGGTTCTTGGGATGACGGTGGTGATTCTCTGTGCCACGGCGGTCGGTCTCTTCGGGATCATGCAGCCGGTGTTCGGGGTGCCGATCAAGGGAAGCATCATATTGTTTTTCAGCCTCACGGCGCTGTTCGTCGTCACCACTGCCTGTATGGGGTTGGCTGCCGCGACGCTCGCGAGGAATCAAGGGCAGGTGGGGATGATGACGCTGTTGGTGGCCGCTCCGATGCTGATGCTGTCGGGCATCACGGCACCGATGGAGGCCATGCCGACATGGGTTCGGTATCTGATGGTCTTGTCTCCCTTGCGCTATTACATCGAGATCGCAAACGGCATCCTGTTGAAAGGTGCCGGCCTGAACATTCTCTGGGATTCTGTGCTCGCGATGGCGACGCTGGGGGCGGCCCTGTTCGGCTTCGGCATGTGGCGGTTCAGGAGGCAGTTTCAGTGAAAGAGCGAGTAGTGACGGCCTCGAAGGATCTCCGGTCGGTCACGTTTGGGCTGATGGCTCTGGTAGTTTTAGCGGCTCTGCCAGTCGGAGAGGTCCGAGCAGAGGATACAACAGCCCTGGCCGTATCGGATTGCCGATATGAACAGGGTGAAGGAAAGTCCGGCAGTGCAGCTTTCCCGACCGACGACGTATTCAGGCCCTTGATGGCCGATCCGAAACAGCCGCAGTTTTTTGCGAGCTGGCAAGCCGCGCAGGTGAGAACGGATCGAACCTCCGCCAACGTCGGATCGGTGGGGTTCGGCGAAAACTTCGGTTTCTATACGAAGCGGGAGGGGTGTAGCGGCTGGCAGGTCGGGTTACTCGCGGGCGTATTTTCGCAGTTCAACCTGGATGCACCGTCATCGGATCTGATCAATACGGACTTTGTTGTCGGTGTGCCTTTTTCATGGCGGGCAGGGAACTGGTCGACGAGGGTGCGGTTCTATCATCAAAGCAGCCATCTCGGGGACGAATTTCTGCTGGGGCGGCCGGGGTTCAATCGGGTGAACTTGAGCTTTGAAGAGACGGAGGCAATTCTTTCTTACGACTATCGATGGGTGAGACTGTATGCCGGTGGGGGGTATTTGATTCATCGCGACCCAGCTTCGCTGGACCGGAGCCGGGGACAGTGGGGATTTGAATTGCGCGGCCCTGCGGCCCCATCGCCGATCCTGGGGAAAGCGCTGGAGGGCCTGTTGATCACGCCCGTGCTTGGTGCGGACTTCAAAGCTCTTGAGGAGTTCAAGTGGATCGTCAATTCGAATGTGGTCGGAGGCGTCGAATGGTCGAGGGTGGGTTCGAACCGCCGGTTTCGATTTCTGTTGAATTACTATCACGGGTTCAATCCGTACGGCCAGTTCTTTGCGCAGAAGATCCAGACCATTGGATTCGGGCTGTATCTGGCATTTTGAGATGCCGTTTCTCTGTTTAGACATGTTCGTGTCAGAAATTTGGTGGGAGTGATGATGCATCATTGGGCGAAGAGCGGCGGTCTGGTTTTGCCACGGGCCGCTCAATCTTCGAAGAGCGGCATGGTCTACTACAGTGATCCGCACAATTGATGGGGTAATACTACCTTGTTTTTGAGAAGATGCGGTTGTTCTCAGACTTTGACAAAGCATAGGATGCCGACTGGGGGAAGGCCTTTCCCCATGACAGCCAGGCGGGCCATGCGTTTGTACCCTTCGGCTTCGCAGGAGTGCTGTCCTCACAGCGCTGGGAGTTCTGGATTGTGAATAAGAAAATCTCCTTTTCCATCTGGTACGTCTTTCTTGCCATCTGGGCAGTGATCCTCGTCCACGATTTGATCCATGCCCTCCAGAAGATCGAAGAGCTGCCCTACAGCGAATTCAGGAAGCTCGTGGTGGCCGGCAAAGTTGCCGAGGTGGCGGTCGGCAGCCACACCCTGACGGGAACCCTCAAGCCGGAGGGCGAGGCCAAGGAGCCGAAGCTGTTTTCGACCATTCGGGTGGAAGATCAGGATCTCGTTCGGGAGTTGAATCAACACGGGGTGAAGTTCGTCGGGGTTATCGAGACGACCTTCTGGCGCGATGTCTTGTCCTGGATTCTGCCGGCCGCCATTTTCGGGGCCATTTGGTATTTCTTCATTCGCCGGCTGGGGCAGGCCCAGGGCGGCTTTATGCAGGTGGGCCAGTCCAAAGCGAAAATTTACGCTGAGACCGATATCAAGATCACCTTTGCCGATGTCGCCGGGGTGGACGAGGCGAAGGAGGAACTCCGCGAGGTGATTGAGTTCCTCAAGACGCCGGAGAAGTTCACCCGGCTGGGGGGAAAGATCCCCAAGGGCATCTTATTGGTGGGACCGCCGGGAACCGGCAAGACCCTGCTCGCGCGGGCCGTGGCCGGCGAGGCCGGGGTAACCTTCTTCAGCATCAGCGGGTCGGAGTTTGTGGAAATGTTTGTGGGAGTGGGGGCGGCGCGCGTTCGCGATCTTTTCGAACAGGCGAAGCTGAAAGCGCCCTGCATTATCTTCATCGATGAACTCGATGCGCTGGGAAAAGCGCGCGGCATGGGGCCCATGGCCCATGAAGAACGCGAGCAGACGCTCAATCAGTTGCTGGTTGAGATGGACGGGTTCGATCCGCGTATCGGCGTCATTTTGATGGCGGCGACCAACCGTCCTGAAATTCTCGATCCGGCGCTCTTACGCGCCGGCCGGTTCGATCGCCACGTCGTCGTGGACCGTCCGGACAAGATCGGCCGATTGGCCATCCTTCGAGTCCATGCCAAGCACGTGCCGCTGGGGCCTGACGCGGATCTGGAGAACATTGCGGCCATGACGCCGGGATTCTCCGGCGCCGATCTGGCGAATATCATCAATGAGGCGGCCTTGTTGGCGGTGCGGCGCGGTAAAGACCTGGTGGGGATTTCGGAATTGCAGGAAGCGGTCGAACGGGTGATCGCCGGATTGGAAAAGAAGAATCGAGTCCTCAATAAGATGGAGAAAGAACGCGTGGCCTATCATGAGACCGGCCATGCGCTGGTGGCGATCTCGTTGCCCGGTTCGGATCAGGTGCAGAAAATTTCGATCATTCCTCGCGGGGTGGCGGCGCTCGGGTACACGCTGCAACTGCCCACAGAGGACCGGTTTCTGATGACGAAGTCCGAACTGGAGAATAAGATTGCGGTGCTCTTAGGGGGACGAATTGCCGAAGAAATGATCTTCGGCGAGGCCTCCACCGGCGCGCAGAACGATCTGGTCAAAACGACGGACATTGCCAAGAGTATGGTGAAGGCCTACGGAATGAGCGGGAAGCTGGGCACCATTACGCTGGAACGGGAGCGGCAGCCGCAGTTCGTCCAGATCCCGGTGGCCTCTGAAAAAGGGGACTACTCCGAAGAGACGGCCCGGGAGATCGATTGTGAAGTGCGGCGGATCATCGACGAACAGTACGAGCGGGTGAAGCGGCTACTCGAGCAACGCAAAGCCGCGTTGGTCGAAGGCGCGCGGGTCCTGCTGGAACGGGAAGTCATCAGCGGGAGTGAGCTGAGAACGATTATGGATACGCACTGATTCTGTCCGACGAAAACGCGGCGCCTGGGATGCGCCGGACGGCGGGGCCGGGTGACACGGGGTGTGAATCGAGCATGACGATGGAACGGCAGGCATCGATCGAGCGCGTGGACAGCGTGATGTATTGCCGTGGCCGATGGGTCCTGTCGAATGTGGCCGACCTCGAATCCCAAGCCGGCGCGCTCGACTGGCCCGGGAGGGGCGGGGTGATCTATGACGCGAGCGAGATTACCGCGATGGATACGGGCGGAGCGGTGCTCCTGCACCGGAGTCTCCGTGCGGCCGGTCGGGCTGGACGAACGGCGTCTCTTCAAGGCCTGCCACCGGAATTTGCGGCGTTGCTCCACATGGTCGAGACTCAGCCGGTGAGCGCGTCCGGGGTGATCCCCGCGCAAGAGGGGCAAGGGGGATGGATCGAGCGAGTGGGCCGGGCCGCGTGGCATCAACTGGAGTCCGGTAGTCGCGGTCTCGCATTTCTTGGCGAGAGCACCATCGCTTTTCTGCGCGTGTTACGCCAGCCAGGGTCGCTGCGCTGGCGTTCTCTCTTGCGGATGCTGCAAATCGACGGGGTGAATGCCTTACCGATCACGGGGTTGCTGACGTTCCTCATCGGTGTGGTGATCGCCTATCAGGGCGCCGAGCAACTGCGAAAGTTTGGAACGAATATCTTTATCGTCGACCTGGTGGGGATCTCGTTGCTCCGTGAGATTTCACCGTTGATCGTGGCCATCCTGATTGCCGGCCGGTCGGGCTCCGCCTATGCGGCCGAGATTGGCACCATGAAGGTGACGGAGGAGCTGGATGCCGTGCGGACGCTGGGCATCTCGCCGATGGCGCTCCTCGTGCTTCCTCGGGTGTTGGCGTTAGTCATCGCCTTGCCGTTGTTGACGGTGTATGCGGATGCGTTGGGAGTCTTTGGGGGCATGCTGATCGCTTCGAGCCAGTTGAGTGTCAGCTTTACAGAATTTCTCTCGCGCTTTGAAGAAGCCGTCGCGGTCCGGCACTTCTTTATCGGGATCGCCAAGGCGCCCTTCTTTGCCGTCATCATTGCGCTGGTCGGATGCTATCAGGGATTTCAGATTCGCGGCGGGGTGGACGATGTCGGCCGGCATACGACGATCAGCGTGGTCCAGGGAATTTTCCTGGTCATCGTGTTCGACGCGATCTGCAGTATCTTGCTGAACTGGTGGGATCTCTAGCGGGATGTTGAAAATGACCTCCAGCGTCGTTCTCGCATCGTTCAGGTCCTCAACGTATGGGGCCTACTGGAGGCAAAGTACCTCTCCGCTCGCAGGTGATCGAAGCGAGCGGATCAAGCGAAGCTTGGTATGTACCTCCTCGGCCCTTCACTCGCTGCGGCCTTGCCCGTGGAGCGGCGCGTCTTGGCGCGCCGGGGTTGGGTGGGTGAGATCGGCGTCCATTTTGAACATCCCTCGTGATCCAGAAGGGGAGTGGCTGTGACGTCCCTTGCTGCAAGTGAGAAGCCGCAATCGATTATCGAGGTCAACCATGTGGCGACTCGATTCGGCCAGGCTGTGGTGCATGCGGATGTGAGCCTCTCGGTCCGGCGCGGCGAAGTCTTTGCGATTGCGGGCGGCAACGGGTGTGGAAAATCGACGCTGTTGCGGGAGATCGTGGGGTTGCTCACACCCTCGTCCGGCTCGATTCACCTGTTTGGCTTGGACAGCCGGGCGTTGGAAGATTACGATGGCCGACCGATCCATCGGCGGTTCGGGGTGATGTTCCAGCAAGGGGCGTTGTTCAGTTCGTTCACGCTGGCCGAAAATGTGGCGGTGCCGCTGCGGGAATTTACGGGCCTCAGCGCACAGCTGATTCGTGAGATTGTGGCCGTCAAGATTGCGATGGTGGGATTGCCGCCGGACAGCGCCACCAAATTCCCCAGCGAACTGAGCGGCGGGATGCGGCGGCGGGCGGCGCTGGCCCGGGCGATCGTGATGGATCCTGAATTGTTGTTCCTCGATGAGCCGACGGCCGGCTTGGATCCGATCATTGCAGCGGGATTCGATGATCTGGTGCTCTCTCTGAAGCGCCTGCTGGGGCTGACGGTGGTCATGGTGACGCACGATCTGGATTCGCTGTGGCGCATTGCCGATCGGGTGGCCGTGTTGGGTAACGGGAAGGTTCTCGGCGTCGGGACGATGCAGGAGTTGTCACAGTCCGACGACCCCGTCATCCGTGAATATTTCCAGGGTCCTCGGGGGAGGGCGGCGCAGGAGCAGGCGGCCTGGAATCAACGAGGCCGCCGCACGTGACGCGTTCAGAGATCGGGAAGCGAGTAGAATGAGGGTGTCATGGAACCGAAGGTAAATTATTTTCTCGTGGGCTCCTTTGTCGTCGTCCTCGGCGCGGCGATGGTGGTCGCCATGTTCTGGCTGGGGAAAACGGACTACCGTGGCGTCAATGATCGATACGAAGCATTTATGCGGGAGTCCGTCGCCGGCTTGAGCGTGGACTCCACGGTCAAGTATCGCGGTGTGGACGTGGGTCGGGTGAAGGCCATCACCTTGAACCAGAGCAATCCAGAAGAGGTGCTGTTGACGTTGGATATCGCGCGCGGGACGCCGATCAAGACCGATACCATCGCCGTCCTTGAAACACAGGGACTCACAGGACTGGCTACGATCAACTTAACCGGTGGCAGCCGCGATGCTCCTCCGCTGCAGGCAGCACCGGGGCAGGACTATCCGGTTATCAAGACGGGGCCATCCTTGTTCTTTCGTCTCGACGAGGCGATGTCCCGGCTCTTATCCGAAAAGGGACTGACCAAATTGCTCGCCGACCTTGATGTGTTGGTGAAGGGGGCGTCGGAGGTGGTGGATGAGGAAAACCGTGTCCGGCTCAAGCAGACGCTCAAAGATCTGTCTGAGGTGGCGCAGACGATCGCCTCTCATAAGGATCAGCTGGATCGCGGGCTGACCGGCGCGGAGCGGAGTGCGGACAATCTCGCCAAGATGACCCTGTCGCTTAACGAGCAGGTGCCGTTGCTGCTCGGGCGGATCAACAAGAGTGCCTTGTCGCTTCAGCGACTGACCGACGAGTTGGCGGTGACGAGCAAGGCCGTCGGGGCGCTGGTCAATGAGACGAAGCCGGAGGTCGAGCAGTTCTCACGACAGACCTTGCCGGAGTCGAGTCTGTTGGTGAGTGAGCTGCGGCAATTGACCGGAACCCTCAATCGTGTGGTGCGTGATCTGGAGCGGGAACCGAACGCGCTGGTATTTGGGAAGCCGGCGCAGCGCCGCGGGCCCGGCGAATAGGGAGGCACGGATGAGATCGTGGTCTGGACGAATGGTGTTGACGCTGTTGTTGACGGCATCGGGCTGTTTTTCGCCTCGGGGCGATGCCCTTCCGGTTCATACCTTTCAATTGAGTGTGGACGGAGGGTTCGATGAAGGGCGTCCCGTTCCTGTCAACGGGCCGGTCTTGTTGGTGAGCCTGCCACAGGCGGAACCCGGGTTCGAAACGCAGCGGATGGTCTATGTCACGCGGCAGTTCGAGTTGGAATACTACGCCACGAATCAATGGGCCGAGAGTCCCGCGCGCCTGCTCTCGCCGTTGTTGGTGCAGGCGGCTGGTCGAACCGGTGACTGGCGCACGGTCGTCGCTTTGCCGAGTTCTATTCGGGGGGATTATCGATTGGATGTGGCGGGGTTCTCCGTCCAGCAGGAGTTTCTGCAACGGCCGAGCCGCGTGCGGATGACGCTCCGCAGCCAGCTTGTGGATCTCAACGAGTTTCGCGTCGTGAGCACGAAAACATTCGAAGCGGTGGCCCAGGCCCCGAGCGAGGATGCTTACGGGGGGGTGTTGGCGGCGAATCAGGCAACCGCCGCTATGCTTACGCAAGTCACGTCATGGCTTCATAGCTGTGTGCGGCATCAGCCGGAGTGTAACCGGTGAGCGAGTGGGGTGCCTTCCGATGTGGGAAGTCAGGGAGATTATGATGGATTTCCGTACACAGGCGTTTGGTGTAGCAGTGGCTGGCTGGTGGCTGGCGATAGCTATTCCAGGACTTGCGTCCGGGGAGGCGAATCTCCATCGGGGGAAGCAGGTCTATGAGAAATACTGCCTGGCCTGCCATGGTCCGCAAGGGAGAGGGGATGGCGCGACGCAGTTCGATCCGCCGGTGGCGGATCTGACGTCGAGCGAGGTCCTGATGAAGCCCGATTCGCGGTTACTCCGAAGCATCCATGACGGCCGGACGAATACGGCGATGGATGCGTGGAAATCGACCTTGTCGGATGAAGCCATGCGCGATGTATTGACCTATATCCTGACGTTCCCCAGATGAGGATGAAGTGATCGAAGGAATGGCTGTCATGTCATGAGAGTCTCTTGGAAGACCGGGCTGAGCTTCGGGTTGACGTCTGGTGTCATTACTACTCTGGGCTTGATGGTCGGATTGAATTCAGGGACACATTCACGCCCCATCGTCATCGGCGGGATTCTGACGATTGCGATTGCCGACGCCATGTCGGATGCGCTGGGCATCCATGTGGCGGAAGAATCAAAAAATAATAGTCCGGCCAGGCAGATCTGGGAATCGACCCTGGCCACGTTTCTGGCCAAGTTCGTCATCGCCCTCACCTTTGCCGTCCCGGTTCTGCTGGCGCCGCTCGATCAGGCCATTCTCATCAGCGTCATGTGGGGCCTGTTCTTGTTAGCAGGACTCAGTTTCTTTATTGCGAGGACACAAGGGATCGCGCCCTGGAAAGTTATCGGTGAACACCTCGTGATTGCGCTCTGCGTGGTGGCTCTGACGCATGCGGTCGGTGATTGGGTCCGGCTGTATGTGGCGGACGGGAGGCCATGATGAGTGCGGCGACGGATCGCTCCGATCTTGATCCTACCTATGAGCGCTTGCTGATGCTCTGGACTTCAGGCGTGCGTGACTATCACACGATGCTCTCCGACTATCTGACGGCGCATTCCATTTTCGTGGCGGTGATCGGCCTGATCGTCTCGCGGGGATTGCTGCCGTTGTCGTTCACGGTGCTGATTGCTCTCCTCTGTGCGTTTGGCGTGTTGATGTGTCTTCAGATGGCGATCGTGCTTGGACGATTGTCAGGCCAGAATGCCTTGTGGGAGTGGCGATTACGCGGGATCGAACAGTCTCCCGGCTGGGATCGGCAGAAGCTGATCATGAGTCTCTATCAGCTCCATGAGTCGAGGCAGCCGATCCAAGATCCCCTGAACGAGCCGCCGGTATTCTTGCCGAGCTGGGCGTTCCGTCAACACCGGCAGTGGTGGGCCCATCGCGCCGTCAGCTTCCCCTGGTTTTTCGGATTGGTGTACGGCATGTTTTTTGTCTGGGCGGCGACACAGTTAATCCGACTGATTGCAGGCGGATCACCCTAATATCGCAGATGACGGGGGAGATATGTGGAAATCGTCCATCGTCCTGACCGGGCTGTTCGGCGTGCTGTTATTGTTTCACGCCATGCCTCTGCATAGTTTGGGCGAGCAGATCCCGGCGGATCAGACGCATCGTGTCGTGATGCATCTGAACTCCGGGGATGAGAAAGTTCAGCGGGGAGCGTTGAGCAATATCCGGCATCTGTATCAGGAGGTGGGCCGCGAACGTCTTCAGTTAGAACTGGTCGTCCATGGGCCCGGGTTGACGTTGTTCACAAAGAGTGCGACGTCATTGGGGCAGGATCTGGCGCAGTTGAAGGCCGAGTACGGTGTGCGGTATACCGCCTGTTCGAATACAATGAAAGCGATGAAGATCGCGCGTGAGGATTTGATTCCGGAAGTCGGAGATACGGTGCCGGCGATGATACGGTTGATGGAACGACAAGAACAGGGATGGGCCTATATAAAACCATAGCGGAGAGCTGATGGCCGATAGCTGAGGGCTGACAGCAGGAACTGGGAGGAAGCATGGAATCGAAACCGAAAGTCTATCTGTATCACACGGCGGTGAAATGGACGGAACAGCGCAAGGGCGTGATCTCCTGCGCGGGCAAGCCCGATGTGGCCGTCGCGACGCCACCGGAATTCAAAGGGCATGACGGCATCTGGTCGCCTGAAGATCTCTTCGTCGCATCTGCCAATATCTGTTTGATGACCACGTTCTTGTCAGTGGCGGAGCGCGCGGGTCTGGCATTTACCTCCTACGAGAGTGAGGCTGAAGGAAAGCTGGAATTAGTCGATGGGAAGTTTCAGTTCACGGCCATCGCATTGAAACCGGTGATTACGCTACCGGCGGGGGGCGATGCCGCCAAAGCGAAGGAGCTGATCGAGAAGGCTGAAGCCAACTGCCTGATTTCGAACTCGATGAAGGCCCACGTCACCCTCATCCCAACCATTCGTTAATTCCCTCGAACTGGGGCATCCTGGGACCGTGTGTGAAAGCCGGCCTGGGGTGTTTCTCGCCAGTTGAAGTTCATGGGCCTATCCTTCCTTCAAATATCGAGTCTAACCTATTGGGATCATTGATTAGTTTTCTTACATGACTTTCACGCCGATGGCACATCGCTCGCATTATCTTCTTCGCAGGCTCATGAGGTCGTATGCGTGTTGTCGGAATCATCGTCAGCCTTTTGATCGAGATTGTCTCGGCCGGATTCGGTGGCGGCGGATTGAAGGATCTTTCCGCGTCGTCGTCGGGGAAGCAGGCTGACGCCGTCACCGGTCGAGAGATCTATTCCAATACCTGCATCCGCTGCCATGGGATCGACGGCAAGGGAGCGATGGGAATTCGCCTCGTTCCAAAGCCGGCCGACCTCACTTCCCCGGGCATTCAGAACCGTTTGGATGCCAGTCTCTTCAAACGCATTCACGATGGCAAGCCTAATACCGCGATGGGGGCGTGGAGTACTGCGTTATCAGACGACGAAATCTGGGATGTCTTGGCCTTTGTGCGGACATTAAAACAGGAATCAGGGCCGTAGAATACGCGAATCTTTCGGGCGGATCATGGCTCATAAGAACGCAGGACATGTAGTCAGCGGTGAACTTAACCGGGAGGTGTCGCGATGGCATGCAATGTTGGAGGGGTTGAACGACCCATTCGAATCGTAGTCGGGATCATTGCGCTGGGGATCGGAGCTTTTGCGGGATTGCCGCCGGTGGGTACCGGGGTGGCGCTCGTGGTTGGGACCATTGCCCTGGTCACTGGGGCTATTGGATTCTGCCCGCTCTGGACGGTTTTCGGGATCAATACCTGTCCGGTCACCCCTGGAAAGAAGGGCTAGCGAGGAATCGATGCGATCACAACTCTGGACCTTTCTTGTCGTGGTTGGATGTCTGGTCGGATCCGGTGGATGCACACCGACTCCGAAGGCCGCGACGGTTCCTGCGCAAGGCCATGACGGTGGTGCGCTCACATCAGCCGATATGTTGTTCGCCCCGCCATCGCCGGAGCTGATCCCCGGCGATCAACGAGGCGAGCAGATTCGCTTAGGCTACAAAATCGTAGTCGATACGCAGGACTATGGGCGGCCCTATGTGGGCAATCGGTTAAATTGCACGAACTGCCACCTCGATGCCGGAATGAATCCGAACACCGCCTCCTTTGTCGGTATCAGCCGGTTATATCCGGAATATCGTGCACGGGCCGATCGTCAGATGTCCTTGGCCGACCGCATCGGCGAATGTTTCGAGCGCAGCATGAACGGCACAGCCCCTCCCCCCGATAGCTCGAAGCTCCAGGCCGTCGTGGCCTACATCGAATGGCTTTCGCAAAACGTCCCGCCGGGTAGTACGGTGCCATGGCGCGGGATTCCACGTCTGACCTCCAGTCACGTTCCAGATCCCGTGAACGGGAAGAAGCAGTTTGCCACGAAGTGTGTGTTCTGCCATGGAGCGGATGGACAGGGGACCATGGCCGGGCCGCCGGTCTGGGGGCCGCATTCTTACAATATTGCGGCAGGGATGGCTCGTATCACGGTGGCGGCGCCGTTCATCAAGTCCAATATGCCGAGAGGCTGGGGTTGGACACTGACCGATGATGAGGCCTTCGATGTGGCGGCCTATGTGAACAGCCAGCCGCGTCCGGATTTCCCCGGCAAGCAATACGACTGGCCGAAGGGCGGCAAACCGGCGGACATACCCTACTAAATCGTCGTTTGTCAGGCGGCAATCGGGCGTAGTCGGGAGGTGCGCGATGAATCTTACTGTGGCCTATCATGGCGGTACACGCTACGACGTCACCAGCGGTCGGCATCGTGTGGTGACCGATCAGCCGGATGAAGATGGCGGCCACGATGCGGGTATGAGTCCGGTCGAACTCTTTGTCGGCTCGGTCGCGAGTTGCGTCGGCTACTTCGTCGGTCAGTTCTGCGCGCGGCATGACATTTCCCGTGAGGGCCTCGGGGTGGATGCCGAGTGGGAGATGGCCGAGGGACCGCATCGCGTGGGGACGATCACACTGGCGATCCGGTTGCCGCATCGTCTCACGCCGGACATGAAAGAGCGCTTGTTGAAGGTCGCCCACGGGTGCACGGTGCATCAATCTCTCTCCGGTGCCCCGGCCGTCACCATCCAGCTCAATCCTCATGCTCAGGGAGTGCATCCATGAGTGAGTCCGTTTCATCCTCCCGTCGAACACTCTTCAAGCGGATGGCCGAAATTATCGGCGGACTCGCGGTCTGGCATCAGGTGCGACCGGCGCTGGCCCAGCAGGCGGTCTCGCCGGAAACCGGCCCACAAACCGTGCGCGTGATGCGACCGTACGACGCGGAAACGCCCGTACGCGAATTCACATCGTATGTGACCCCTAATCATCGGTTTTTCGTGCGGAGTCATTTCGGTCCGCCGACGCCTGAATTGATTGCTGAAGCCAATTGGCGGCTCCGTGTCGGAGGGCTGATCGACCATCCCTTGGAACTCACGCTCAAGGATCTCAAAGAGTTCGAACGAGTGTCGATCACGGCTGTGGTGCAATGCAGCGGAAATGGCCGCGCGTTTCATCGTCCGAAAGTGCCGGGCGTGCAATGGGAGCGCGGCGCGGTAGGCAATGCGCAGTGGACCGGTGTGCGATTGCGGGACGTGTTGGCCAAAGCCGGTGTACGGCCGGCCGCGAAACACGTGCAACTCCAAGGCGCCGATCGCCCGGTAGTCGCGTCCGTGCCGTTGTTTACCCGGAGCATTTCGCTGGAGAAAGCCCTGCATCCGGATACGCTGCTTGCGTATGAGATGAATGGGCGTCCCTTGCCGTTGTTGCATGGCGCGCCGTTGCGGGTCATTACGCCGGGCTGGATGGCGGATTCCTGCACGAAGTGGCTGACGGAGATCACGGTGCAGGCAGATGAAGCCAAGGGTTATTACATGCAGACGGCCTATCGCGTGCCGGTCACGGCCATCCAACCGAACTCCGGTCTGCCGGGGACTTCGATGGTGCCCGTTGAAGCGATGGTGGTGAAGTCGCTGATCGCGTCGCCTGTCAACGGCGATCAGGTCGGGCGGGGACCGGTCACGGTGCAGGGCGTGGCCTGGAGCGGAGACGCCGCTGTCGCGACCGTGGAGCTCTCGTTCGACGACGGCAAGACCTGGGAGCCGGCGCGACTGGTCGGCGAAGACGAGCCCTATGCCTGGCGGCAATGGCAGTTCCTATGGAAGCCCAAGGGGGCCGGGGCCGTGACAATCCTCTGCCGTGCGACGGATGCCGCGGGACAGGTTCAACCCCAAGAGAGCCCGTGGAATCCCAGCGGGTTCTTGTGGAACGGGTGGGATCGTGTGTCTGTGACGGTGGAGGCATGAGCGTGGAGGGTGTAGCGTCGTTCGTGAAGCGAGAGTTGAGGGTGATTTCCGGTCTGTTGCTGTTCGCTGGAGTCCTGATCGTCGCAATGACGACGGCGGCGCAGGAAGACGATCTGGCGACGGTGAGCGCCGCGCTGGCGCCGCGTGCCGAAGGGCTGATCGTGGCGCGTTGCTCGGTGTGCCACAGCCCGGATCTGGTGTCTCAACAGCGCCTACCGAAAGACCGCTGGGCCGCGACGGTCGAGAAAATGAAACATTGGGGGGCGGAGATCGCCGACGACGAAGCGGAGCTGCTCGTGCGGTACCTGTCTGCCCGCTATCACCCGGCTGCGCCGGATCATCTGCCGCCGTTCGATCAGGAATTGAGAAAAGCCGAGCCGCTGACCCAGGAGCCGGCGGATACGGGTCCGCTCGTCGGTGTGGCAATCAGAGGGGCGGGCATCTTCGAGCACAATTGCCAGGCCTGTCATGGCGCCGGTGCCACCGGCGGGATGGGGCCGAAGCTGGCGAAGAATCCGATCCTGAAACATGACGACCTGTTCTGGGAAACTGTGTTACACGGGCGAGGGCCGATGCCGGCCTGGGGATCGGTGCTCAGTCAGCAGGATATTGCCGATGTTCACACATGGTTACTGACGAAGTAGCGGAAGAGCGAAGTTCACCACAGAGGAAAGGAGCGGTCATGAACGTCAGACGGAGCGTGGTTGTCGGAGGGGCGTTGCTATCATTGGTGGGACTGATGTCCACACCACGGCTGTTGTTCGGAGCCGATCAGCCGAAGGCGAAGGAGCTGATTCAGCAGAACTGCGTCCAATGTCACCGGATGGAAGGCCAGGCTGACTCCCGTTTCAATCTCAAGGCGCCCGATCTCATCTGGGCAGGGAGCAAGTATAACCGAGCCTGGTTGATTCGCTGGCTGACCGGCAAAGAAGCGCCCCTGTATGTCAAAGGGTATCGCTGGGACCAATCGCAGGAAGCGCACAAGCATGTGACCGTCTCGGAGGCCGAGGCCAACGGGATTGCCGATTACCTGGCCGAGCACAACAAGGATCCGCGTGTGAAAGTCGGGGCGTTCGATCTGGCGAAAGTGACGAAGTTCGAAGCGGCGTTCGGTGGGATGGCATACAAGGCCCATGCCTGTCTCGGCTGTCACACAATCGAAGAAAACGGGAAACTCATCGGCGGTCAGCAGAGTGCGGCGTTGGAGAAGGCCGGACAACGGTACAACCAGGATTGGCTGTTCCGTTTCGGGTTGAATCCGCAAGACTTTGTGCCCCACAGCGGCGAGTTTCTGGCCGATGCCACGGAGCCGCAGCTTCGCGCCGTGATTGGCTACTTGATGGTACAGGGCGTGTCGGATTTCAAGTATTACGAACCTTGGACGGCGCCGGAATTCACCAAGGCCAGCTCTGGGCGCGGCAAGGTGATCTATAAAGAATATTGCATGCAGTGCCACGGAGCGACCGGCAAAGGGGACGGGCCTGCCGCGTCGACGCTGGAGCCGAAACCGGCGATTCATGCCAACATCAATTTCAGTGAGGTGCCGACGGAGTACCTCTACAACATGATCAACCACGGCGGAGCGGCAATGGGCAAGTCTGCCAACATGCCCTATTGGGGCCTGACCATCGGGCAGCAGGGCGTGGCCGATGTCATGGCGTATTTGAAGACAACGTTTAAGGGGCCGAAATAGGGCTTGATAGGGCTTGATGCGCGAGGGGCGAGACGGGCGTGAAAGGTGGGTACATTTCGACCACCGTCCCGGCCCGTCCCGCTTTTCTCGCGTGTCCCGCTTGTCTCGCTAGCGACCATTCACGAACGACGAGGAACGGAGGGTTCATCGATGGCGACGTTTATTATTTCAGGCAGCCGGGGCACGGATGACCCGACGATGGCGACGCTGCCGTTTGTCGCGGCGAAAGCGGCCAAAGAGCAGGGGCACGATGTCGTGCTCTGGCTCTGGAACGAAGCCGTCACGCTGGGACGGAAGGGCACGGCCGATCATGTCCACGGTGTGAATCTCACACCGTTAAAAGACTTGCTTGCCGGGGTGCAAGCTGCAAATATTCCTATATGGGTCTGTGGCGCTTGTGCGGTGGCCCGGCAAATCGGCGGAGGAGATCTGGTCGCGGGAGCATCAATCAAGGGGATGCCCGACTACATCAAGGCCGTGGCTGAACGTGACCGGAGCGTGGCGTTTTAATTCGTGGATTGCGTCTAACGCGGGGGGATGTCATGGCTGTTGAAGATGAATCGACTGGCAAAGGCAAGAGCAAGAAACGAAGTCGAAATGGGCAAGCCTCCGATGCCATTGTCGGCAACGACGGTGAACTGTTGGCCGATGAATTGGAAACCATTCCCACGGCCATCCCCAAGCAAGGTGACGGCTATCGTCAGGCACAGAGCAAGGCCGTCGATCAGATCGCTTACGCGATCGGTGTCGCCGGGCACGCGTTGACCGATGACGACTTGATTCGCATCAACACCCGCAGAGGGTTGCTGACACTTCTGAAGCGGAAAGAGGTCGATCTGGAGGATGTGCGTAAGACGTTGCTCTATGAGCAGGAGTTGCAGCAGCTTCAGGTCGAACTCGTTCGACTGCAACGGTGGGTGCAGGAGAGCGGGCAGCGGATTGCGATTCTGGTCGAAGGCCGCGATGCGGCCGGCAAGGGCGGTACGATCCGTCGGTTCACCGAGCACTTGAATCCTCGCGCCATGCGGGTGGTCGCGCTGCCCAAGCCCACGGATGAAGAGCGCGGCCAGTGGTATTTTCAGCGGTATATCCGGCAATTGCCGAACAAGGGCGAGATCGTGTTCTTCGACCGCAGTTGGTACAACCGCGCCGTAGTCGAACCGGTGATGGGGTTCTGCAGCAAGAAGGATCATCAACGCTTCCTGCAGCAGGTCACCGAGTTCGAACATATGCTCTATGAGGACGGGGTGACCATCATCAAGTTCTGGTTCTCTATCTCCAAGGAAGAGCAGGCCAAGCGTTTTGAGGCGCGGCGCCAGAATCCACTCAAACAGTGGAAGCTGAGTCCGGTCGATGAAAAAGCGCAGGAACTGTGGGATTCCTACACGCGCTATAAAGAGGAGATGTTCAGCAAGACGCACGCCACCTTCAGCCCCTGGATCATTGTGAAGGCGAATGACAAGCAGTCTGCCAGGCTGGAGAGCCTCCGTTATGTGCTGAATCTCTTGCCCTACAAGGGCAAGGAGGAAAGCCAGATTCGCCTGACCCCGGATCCCAATATCATCACCCGCTTCCATCGCAAAATGGTGGAGCTCGATTTGTGAGGAGCAGGATGTCGACAATGACTATTACACATGTGCTGGCGGCTGTTCTGACTTGTGGCGTGTTAAGTGCCTCGGTCTTATCGGCGGCCGAGCGCCACATGATGCAGCCACGGGTGCCGGCCGATAAGCTGGCGGAAGCGCGCGCGTTGACGAGCCCATTGCCGGATTCTGCCGAGATCGTCGAGAAGGGCAAGGCGCTCTACAACGGCAAAGGGACCTGCTTCAACTGCCACGGCAAAGACGGGTCAGGCAACGGTATGGCCGCAGTGGGCCTCGATCCCTCGCCGCGTAATTTTCAGCACCATGGATTCTGGCGCCACCGGACGGAGGGTGAGATCTTCTGGGTGATTAAGCATGGCTCGCCCGGTACGGCCATGATCGGATTCGGCGATCAACTCAGCGACGAGGAGATTTGGTCGATCATCCAATACGAGCGAAGCTTTGCCGGAGAGCATGGTCACGGAATGACGGGGCACAGAGAAGGCATGGGGCAGGGAATGGGCCCCGGCGGGGGAATGGGCGGTATGGAGCATCGAGGCCCGAGAAGTGGCATGGGCGGATGTGAAGGCGAAGCCTGTGGCCGGTAATACAAGATCAAATCGTGCGGTGGCGTCGGAGTTGTGTTCTTGAAATAGGTCCGGTTGCCACACGGATCACGCCGATCAGAATCATTTCAGCGGCAGCGTCCCTCCTCGTGTTCCGCTTTCTTGCAGTCATTCAGCAATCGCATCCAAGCCAGATTCGTAGCGTTTCACCGCATCTGATGCAGCCCAGGTGGGTATCTTTGCGCCATCCATAGCCTCGCGTCTGAGTCAGTAATCTGAAACCGTTGCATAGCGCGCACTCTTTCTCTTGTCAACTCAACTCAATCACATAGTTGTGTGCCGGTTCTTTCCGGTGAAGCTCGGGCACAGAGAAGGGCATGGCTCTTGCGCTATCAAGAAATATTAGCCCATCACAAACATGCGTGAATCCTTTTTCAGCTTCGATGGCTCGCATGAATAGGCAAGGGCATTTGAAAAGATTCAAGGGTGCCCGTTTCTTTATCCACCAACACCAAGGAGGGGTTCATGTCTACGTTATCCAGACCGGGGGTTCCTGTCGGAGGCTTCAAGACAGTGGGGCAGGTGCATGCGACGAACGATCTCGTATTTGGCCGGACTCACAATGCGATGAGCGTGGCGGTGGAGTTGCTCACGACGCATACGCCGGGGGCGCCGGTCGTCGATGATGCGGGACAATTTATCGGTTTCGTGAGCGAGTTCGACATTTTGCGCGCGTTGAGCGCGGAGAAGGATCTGAATCAACTCACCGCCGGAGACGTCATGGGGCAGGATCGAGTTGCGGTGACCGATGAGACGAGCATCGAAGACGCCCTCAAGCTGATGGATGAAAAGCGGCTGCTGAACCTTCCGGTTCAACGCAACGGAAAGGTGGCCCATTCGATCACCCGCCACGACATCCTGCGGGCCTGGATCGGATTGGGCATCGATATCGAGAATCCGGCGATGTAATCGCGCGACCGGCTTGCACTTGGCGGCACCGCAGTCTATGGGCTGCGCGCCGCCTGGTGTGGCGCGGTGAGCCAAGGAGGGCATGATGAAGGTGTTCATGGGAATCGGCACCGCCGTGTTTGTCGGACTGGTCTTGGGAGGCTGTTCTTCCTATCACACGGGCAAGCTGGCCGCTCCGCTGCATGCCAAAGCGGTCATTGCAGGGCCGGGGATCACGGGGGAGGTGCGGCTCTATCAGGAGTATGAGGGCCGCGTGCGGATCAAGCTCAATCTGCAGGGGACTGCGGACAGCAAGCTGACGCCGGGCTTGCACGCGATCCATATTCATGAAACCGGAAACTGCGACCCATTCACAGCGGCTAAAGGTCATTTCGACGGCAACGGTGATCCGCAAGTCAATCCCGAGGCGAATATCAGTCCCGGCCTCGGCAATCATCCTTACCATCTTGGCGATCTGCCGAATCTTTCTGTCGATGAGAACAGAAAAGGCTCTCTCTACACGGTCACCAGCCGGGTGACGTTATCGGATGGACTCAATTCGTTGTTCGACAAGGACGGGAGTGCCTTCATCATCCATGGACTCGAAGATAAGTACCTGCCCGATCCACCGTCGAAGGATGCGCCGGGCGGCCCGCGGATTGCCTGCGGTGTCATCGTGAAACAGTAATGCGAGAGATGGAGATTCTGAGATGAACCAGCATCGCGCATGTGTGAAAGAGCGAGTCGCGTGGCGATCGGGTTCGTGCTCTCTTATGACGGCGGCGCTGGTTGTTGCGCAGTCTGGAATAGCGGCTGTGGGTGATTCCGGAGAGAAGATCGTCAAGTCCATCTGTATTCAGTGTCACCGGATCGAGGGGAAATACGCTCCGCGCAAAGCAAAGAAGCCCGGACCTCAGCTGAGCGGGAAACAAGTATCAGCACACAGGGCTGGAGGCATGGCTCCAGAATCCAGATCTCAAACATTACCCCGTCGGCTACGATTTTCGCCCGGAGCGCAAGAAGCGGCACTTGTCTCTGCCGGCCGATCAAGCGAAGGCGGTGACCGACTTTCTCGTGACGCGGAAAAATCCCCGCATCAAATCGGGCGTGATGAAACCGGGCACGCCGGAGCAACTGGCCCGGGGCGAAAAGCTGTATCGGGACCATGGCTGTCAGAACCGCCATTTCACGCCAGCGAAGACGGTAAAAGGGTATGCGGGAGGGACGTCAAGTACATTGTTTCTCAAGATCAATGAACGTTTGCAGGCGGATTGGGTCTACCGCTTCAATCAGAGCCCGAACGATTTCGAGCCGGAGAACGGCGCCTATATCCCGAAGCCGCCGCTGCCGGACGAAGACATTTATGCGATTACCGCCTACAGGATGACACTCAAGTAGAGGCATCATACGTGAGGCAGGAAGCGCACAACGAGCAAGGTGAGAATCGGTGAGACAGGAGGAAGGCAATGTCATCAATGAGAGTAGTGAGTCTGCTTACCATGGTGGTTGTGTTCGGATTGGTGCAGGCAGCGCTGGCGGCGCCGGCGAAAGGCGATGCCGAGGCCGGCAGGAAGATCTACCTGGAGAGTTGTCAAAGTTGCCATGGCCCGACCGGCAAGGGGGACAGCGATATGGCGGCTTATCTGACTCCGCCGCCCGCCAATCTTGCAGCCAAGGCGACCCAGTCGAAGACCGATATGCAATTGCGGAAGGTCATTTTGGAAGGGCGCCCCGGTACGGCAATGTCGAGTTATGACGGGGCCTTTGAGGACTCTCAGTTGGTCGACTTGCTTGCCTACATCAGGTCGCTCAAGCCGTAACGAGCAACGAGGGGAATCATGACTGTGCGCAACCTGCCGCGCTGGCTTCTTTTTGGAGCGGGATGTCTGCTGCTAGGCTTAGCACTGGCTCTGCGCCCCACGCCGGTTGTGTCGCTAGTTCTCTCGACCCAACCGCGGTTTGAGTACCGGGTGCTCGAAGTGCTTCCCGACACGCGCAGCATTCAAGCCGTGCTCACCGAGTATGGCCAGGCCCGGTGGGAGTTGGCAGTGGTCGAGATGGGCGATCTGCAAACTCCGAGACTCATCTTTAAGAAGGGAGTTCCTGCCGCTCCATAGAGGGAGGGCGAAGGGGATTCGGCGCTCTTCATCATGTTCAGGTCTCCGGGCCGGAGAGGCTATCTCAGAGGGAGGTTCTTATGTCGATCATAAAGTGGTTTGTCGGAGGCGTCGCCATTGCCTTGTGCGCATTCGGAGGATGGAAAGCCGGCTTGGCCGGCACCCCATCGGCAGGCAGTGTGCCGCTGGAAACGGTCGTGGATTATCTCCATTCAGTGCTGGAGTCCAACCGGACCTTTTATACCGTCCATGTGGTGGAGCGGATGCAGCGGCGGGGTGTGATCGAATCGTCGGAGAAATGGCGCGAGGCCAGTGCGCTTCCGCTGCCGGCCCAATTCTTCCAGGAGGCGGCAAGCCTTGCGGCGTTGACGGGAAGCGCTGTGCAGTATCGACTGATCAGCTTGAATCCCATCAACAAGCAAAGCGGGCCTCGAAGCAATTTTGAGCGGAGGGCGCTTGAGGCGGTCATGGCGCACCCCGAGCAGCCGTATAAGGGGCAGGTCAAGGAGGGAGGAGCCCGTTACTTCCAGGCCCTGTATGCAGATCATGCCGTCTCGTCGGTGTGTGTGAGCTGCCACAACGCCGATCCTCGCAGCCCGAAGAGTGATTACAAATTAAACGATGTCCTGGGCGCGGTCCTGATCTCGATTCCGATGCCGGAGTAAACTTGTACGTTCAGAGTCTGAGACCGGCGTGTCGGATCGCCCGGTTCCTGTGTGTCCTGCCACCAGTCATACTAGTTATGACGGATGTCCTGGGCTATGTCCGCACCATGGCGCCTTTAAACGCGAAGGGTTAGCGCGTCCGTCCCGGTCGATCCGGCTCGGCCGGCTCTGTTGCCTTTCGCGACAGCGAGTGTTTTTGGCGAGCCCTGGAATGCCCCAGGATCAGGATTCACTATTCGCTCCCCCGTTGTAAGCCCTCATCAAACCAACGCAATTGATCGTCGTCCGGCTTGAACAAGCTGGCACGAACCTGGCTTTTCACCTGGTGAAAGACTTTTTTATCAGGGAGGATCGCCATGGATACTCACGACTCACGATGTTCATCGCAAGCCATTGCACTGGCCTTTCTCGGTGGCGCCATCGCGGGAGCGGTCGCCGGGGTTTTGCTCGCGCCCAAGTCTGGGGAAGAAACGAGGCGGGAGTTGCGAGGGTATGCGAGGAAGGCGGAGGAAGAAGTCATCGAGAAGGCCAAGGAGGCACGAGCCGCGCTTGATGAGATGATTGAGCGGGGCAAGCACTTTATGGCGGAGAAACGCGAGGATGTCGAAGCCGCGGTGACAGCCGGCAAAGAGGCGATGAAAGAGCGCATGGATAAATGCTCTAGCTAAGGAGAATCGTGCTGTCGACTCGCTTTCATGGCCGTGGCGGGCAGGGCGCGAAAACTGCGAGCCGCATCTTGGGTACCGCTGCGTTCCTCGAAGGGTTTGTGGCACAGGACTCGCCGATTTACGGAGCCGAGCGCCGCGGTGCGCCGGTCGCCGCTTTTACGCGGATCGCCAGGGAGCCGATTCGGGAGCGCGGCCTCATCGCTCGTCCCGATCTCGTTGTGATCGCCGATGCTTCGCTCATAGAAGATCCTGCCGCCCGTGTGTTGGACGGGATCGATGAACGAACGGCGGTCTTCGTCAACTCGCCACTGACTGCCGGACAATTGGACGCACAGAACCTGCTGTCCGGTTGCCTGTCCGCATTGGATCTGACCGACGTCGCGTTGCAACAATTGGGGAATCGCGGCGCCATCAGTGCCCTGCTCGGCGCGGTCGCCGGACGACTCGTCGGACTTCGTCGGGAGTCGATCCGCGAGGCGATTGCACGGGAGCTTGCCGATCTGGGACTCGCCGCTTCCGTCATTGAGCGCAATCAAGCAGTCGCGCTTCAATGCTATGACGCCGTCCGCACCGTTCCCGTGGCAGCAGCTGCGCCGCAGCCCGCAGCCCCGGCGCAGCTCCAAGTGCCGACGTACGAATCTCCGACCAGAGGAACCGCCAGGATCAGCGCCTCAGCGAATTCGGTTCTGCGTGAAACCGGCGGCTGGCGGACCTTCCGGCCGGTCCTGCTGCCCGACAAGTGCAACGGCTGCTGGCTCTGTTTCACGTATTGCCCCGACGGGGTGATATCGATGACCAAGGACGACAAGCCCGTGATCGATTATGACCATTGCAAGGGATGCCAGATCTGCGTCCATGAATGCCCGACCAACGCCTTAGTGGCTGAACGGGAAAAGGAAGGAGAGGTGGCATGGCGGGCGAAATGATGACCGGCAATCTCGCGGCGGCCTGGGGCGCGCGGCTGGCAGACGTGGATTATGTGCCGGCCTTTCCGATCACCCCGCAGACAGAAATTGTGGAGGCGCTGGCGAAGTGGTGCGACAGCGGCGCAATGGCGGCCCGGTTTGTGACCCTGGACTCCGAGCATTCCATGATGACGGCGGCCGGGGCTGCCGCGGCGACGGGGGCCCGGGTCTTCACTGCGACATCCAGCCAGGGGCTGTTGTATGCGATGGAGGTGCTCTATTCCATCTCCGGCTGGCGCACGCCGCTGGTACTGGTCAATGTCTCCAGGGCGCTGGCTGCCCCGATTACACTCGAATCGGATCACAACGATGTGCTGGCCGCGCGGGACTCCGGTTTTCTTCAGATCCACGCCGAGACCTGCCAGGAAGTGCTGGATTCGATTCTCATGGCCTATCGGATCGCGGAGGATGAGCGGGTCATGTTGCCGGTCATCGTCAACCTGGACGGCTTCTACCTGTCATTTACCCGTGAGCCGGTGATCCTACCGGAGCCGGAACAGGTCAAGCAATTCCTGTATCCGTTTCAACCGGCGCACTTAGGCTTCAGAGCCTCGGCGCCGCATGCGCTCGGTGTGGCGGTGCTTGGCGGGACTCCCTACTCGTACTTCCGTCATCAAATGCATCTGGCTGCCATGAATGCATTGGATGTGCATCAGGAGGCGGCCGCATCATTCGAGCAGCTGTTCGGGCGGCGGTACGATGTGGTCGAGGGCTACCGGCTTGACGATGCGGAAGATGTGCTTGTCATGACCAACGCGCTTGCAAGCAGCGGTAAGGCCGCGGTCGATGTTGCCAGGGCAGAGGGCAAGCGGGTGGGTTTGCTCCGGCTCCGGATGATCCGTCCCTGGCCGACGGCGGCCATCCGTGACGCGTTGCGAGGCCGGAGGGCCGTTGCGGTGCTCGATCAGAATCTGGCTCCGGGGCAGGGCGGTATTCTTTTTCAGGAAATTGCGGCCTGTCTCTATGACGAAGCGATCCGGCCACGGGCGCTCTGCTCGTTCATCGGCGGCCTGGGAGGAAAGAATCTCTCGGAAGGCGAGTTTCGAGTGATCTTCGAGCAGACGGCAGCGGCCGGGGTCCGGGGAAAAGGGATCGGGCCGGTCCTGCTGTACACCGAAGCCGAGCACCGGGAGATGGTGCAGTTGCAAATGCTGGCTGGTGGTCTCAAGAGCTGAAGGCCGATAGCAGAGCATAGAACCATCAGCTATACGCCATACGCTATAAGCTCTTTTGGGGGAGTTCCCATGCCCTGGCAACGCGAGACGTTCAAGAAGATCAAACAGATTCCCCGTGAAGAACACGTGCTTCCCGGAACGGCGCTCTGTGCCGGATGCGGAGGACTGGAGTCGTTGCGGCTGGCGGCAAAGGTGTTGGGCGACAACGTGGTCTACGTGAATGCCGCGGGGTGTTTTACCATGCTCGCGGCCTATCCTTTCACGCCGTTCAAGGGCTCGTGGCTTTACACCACGATGGGGTCGGCGCCCGCCGGCGCACAGGGTGTGCGCGATGCGCTCGACATTTTGATCGCCAAAGGCCGGTTGCCGAAAGAAGAGAATCTGAAAGTCGTGGTCTTGGGAGGTGACGGCTCGACCTACGACATGGCCCTCTCTTCGACATCGGGCGCCATCACCAGAAAACTCGACTTCTATTATTTTTGCTACGACAACGAAGCCTACGGGAATACCGGTATGCAGCAATCCGCTGCGACACCCTACGGCGCGCGGACGGCTACCTCGCCCTGCAGTCTGCAACATCCGGCCGGCGCCACGCAGGAAAAGAAAGACATCTTCGAGATCTGGCGGGCGCATAAGCCGCCCTATATCGCGACCGTCGCACCGAGGTATCCGCTGGATCTGGAAGAGAAGTTCGCGCGGGCGGCCAAGTTCGCAGGACCGAAGCTGTTCCTCGCCCTTTCCGCTTGCCCCACCGGCTGGCTCTACGATCCGGGAGAGACCCCGGAAGTGGCCAAGCTGGCGGTGGAGACGGGCCTCTGGCCGCTGAAGGAAGCGATCAACGGAGAAGTCACGCACACGTACATTCCCAAACGGAAGCCGGTGGAAGAGTATCTGAAACTACAGGGACGGTTTCGGCATCTGTTCGAACCGACCAGGCAGGACGAAGCGATCCGGCATATTCAAGAGCGGGTGGATATCTATTGGAAGCAGGTCAGCGGATAACAATTACAACCGGGAGCGAGAACTCACGGTAGGGTCGCTGATGTAGCAGGAGTTGGCCTCATGACGTCCCAGGGCTTTCCCCGCGCTTGACACGTCAAGAAATGTTGTTATGATATCAGGCATGACAACGACCATCAAACGGCGAGATCAAGGGGTGAGCCTCTTCCATGCTTTGTCAGATGAAACGCGGCTGGAGATCATGGAGCGCCTGAAAGATGGTGAGCAATGTGTCTGTGATCTCACCGAGGCCCTCAAGACCGGGCAGTCGCGGCTGTCCTTTCATTTGAAGGTGCTCAAAGATGCAGGTCTGATCACGGATCGTCCTGAGGGCCGCTGGGTTCATTATTCTCTCAATACAGACACCCTCAAGGAATTAGAAGAGGTCGTGCGGTCGTTACGGGACTTATCCCCACGACGGGGCCCCTCAGCGAAGTGTTGTTAATTTTTCGGCGCTGATAAATCAACTTTTGTTGATTAATAGAAGGAGTACGTGATGAACGGCCAAGAGATCAAGGAGTTTGTGAAGGCTGAGTATGGGCAGGCGGCGCTGCAAGCGAAACACGGCGGCAGTTCCTGCTGTGGGTCGGTTCCGGAGCGAGTCGATTTCATCACCTCCAATCTCTACGGGAAACATGAAACAGAGGCTCTCCCGGCGGAAGCCGTCCTGGCTTCGCTCGGGTGCGGGAATCCGATGGCGTTGGCGGAACTCAGTCCTGGCGAGACGGTTCTGGATCTCGGCTCCGGGGGCGGCATCGATGTCCTGTTGTCGGCCCGTCGGGTTGGTCCGACCGGTAAAGTGTTTGGCCTCGATATGACGGACGAGATGCTCGCCTTGGCGCGGGAGAACCAGGAGAAAGCAGGAGTCCGGAATGTGGAGTTTCTCAAGGGCGAGATCGAGGACATTCCACTGGGAGATCGCGTCGTCGATGTGATCATCTCCAACTGTGTCATCAATCTCTCGTCCGACAAAGATCGCGTGCTGGCCGAGGCCTTCCGGGTTCTGAAGCCGGGCGGTCGGCTTGCCGTCTCCGATGTCGTCGTGCGCGGCGATGTCCCGGCTGAGATTCGCCACAGCGTTGAACTGTGGATGGGCTGTGTGGCGGGTGCCTTAGAAGAGTCCGCCTACCGGGACAAACTCGTGAAAGCGGGGTTTGACGAGATTGAGATCGTCCCCACGCGGATCTATCGCGCCGAGGATGCCAAAGACTTCTTGGCCGGCGCAGGGCTGAATGTGGACAAACTTGGGCCGCAGTTGGATGGGAAGTTCATGAGCGCGTTTGTGCGTGCTCGCAAACCCGCCCAGGTTCACAAAAGCTAAGAGAGGATTTATTGCGTGATGGATATCGCGATCACATCAGTTGTTCACGCGAAGCCAGGCGAGAAACGACTGAACCTCTTTGAACGTTACCTAACCGTGTGGGTCGGACTCTGTATGGTCGCAGGAATTCTCCTGGGGCAATGGGCTCCAACGACGGTACACGTCCTTAGAAGCCTTGAGTTCGGCCAAGGGAGTCATGTCAATTTCCCTATCGCGGTCCTGATTTGGCTCATGATCACCCCGATGATGATGAAGGTCGATTTCGCTGCTGTGCGCAATGTCGGGAAGCGGCCGCGGGGCTTGCTGGTGACCCTGTTCGTGAATTGGATTGTAAAGCCCTTTTCCATGGCGTTTTTCGCCTGGATCTTTTTTCGGTTCCTGTTCTCAAGTTGGATCACACCTGCCGATGCGGACCAATACATCGCCGGCGCGATCATCTTGGCGGCAGCACCCTGTACGGCGATGGTGTTTGTCTGGAGCTATCTTACGGACGGCGATCCGGCCTATACCCTGGTGCAAGTCAGTGTGAACGATCTCATTATGCTGGTGCTGTTTGCTCCGCTTGTCGGGTTTCTGGTCAGTGGCGCGTCCTCGTTACAAGTCCCATTCGAGGTTCTATTGTATTCGGTCATCATCTTTATTGTGATTCCCTTAACCCTCGGGGTGCTGCTCCGGCACTGGCTCATTCGCAACCATGGGAAGACCTGGTTTGAAGATGTTCTCCTCCCACGAGTTGCCCCCGTGACCATTGGAGCACTCCTCGCCACGCTCATTTTGATCTTTGCCTTTCAAGCCGAGAATATTCTGGGGAAGACGTTTCATGTGTTCTTGATCGCCATCCCGATTCTTTTTCAGGTCTATTTCAATTCTTCGCTGGCGTACGGACTCATGAAATTGCTGAAGGTGCCCTACTCTGTGGCCGCACCGGGGGCACTGATTGGGGCGAGCAACTTCTTTGAGCTCGCGGTGGCCACGGCGATCGCGCTGTTCGGCCCCGAGTCAGGAGCGGCGCTGGTCACAGTGGTGGGAGTGTTGGTAGAAGTCCCAGTCATGCTGTCCGTCTGCGCTGTGTGCAATCGAACCCGTGACTGGTTCCCAGTGGAGGGCTCCGCATGAAACGATTCATCCTGTTCCTCTGTACCGGCAACTCCTGCCGCTCTGTGTTAGCTGAGGCCACGTTCAATGCCCTGGCAGGCCCTGAATGGCGTGCCATGAGTGCGGGTAGCCATCCGACCGGCACCGTCCATCCGCGATCCCTGGCCTTACTACAGCGAGAAGGGATTGCGATCGAGGGGCTGCACAGCAAGTCGTGGGACGACCTTCCGGCCATTCCGGATATCGTGATCACGGTGTGTGGCAACGCAGCCGGGGAAACCTGTCCGGCCTATCTTGGTCCGGTGTTGCGTGCCCATTGGGGTGTGGAAGATCCGGCCAAAGCGACCGGGAGCGACGCCGAAATTGACGCGAAGTTCGAGCAGGCCTATCGCATCCTGCGCGCCCGCATTGAAGCATTCTTGAAACTGCCGCTTGACCGGATCCGAAAGGATCGCGAGCAGTTGAAGATGGAGCTCGACCGCATTGGAAAACTGTCGTAGCAGACAAGAAGGTCCGTTTATCTTTCCGTTTTCATGGGAGGTTTCAGATGACAAAGATTGAGGTGTACGACGGGGCGATGTGCTGCAGTACGGGTGTGTGCGGAGTCGATGTGGATCAGGCATTGGTAAACTTTGCGGCCGATGTTGAGTGGGCGAAGCAGCAAGGCGTCACGATCGAACGCTTTAACCTGGGGCAACAACCGTTGCAGTTCGCGAACAATCCGAGGGTCAAAAGCTTTTTAGAGCGCTCGGGTGAGGGTTCGCTCCCGCTGATTCTCGTGGACGGCGAAGTGGCTCTGGCCGGGCGATATCCCAGCCGGGCAGAGTTGACCCGGTGGACTGGTTTAGTCGCTGTCCCAAGCGTAAGTCAGGCAGAAGGTAGCTGCTGCAGTGGCGACTCCTGCTGCTGAGTTCGCCCGATGAAAGGAGTGCATCATGCGGTTTCTTGACCACGTACCCCCCTTCCTGTTTTTTACTGGCAAGGGTGGTGTGGGGAAAACATCGCTCTCCTGCGCCACCGCGATCCGTCTGGCTCGACAGGGCAAGCAGGTCTTACTCGTCAGCACCGATCCGGCGTCCAACGTCGGCCAGGTGTTCAGCCAGACCATCGGCAACACCATCACTGCTATTGCGACCGTCCCGGGTCTGTCAGCTCTGGAAATCGACCCGCAACTGGCGGCGCAGCAGTACCGCGAGCGCATCGTCGGCCCGGTTCGTGGACAGCTACCGGATTCCGTGGTCAAGAGCATTGAGGAACAGCTTTCCGGAGCCTGCACGACTGAAATCGCAGCCTTTGACGAATTCACCGCGTTGCTGACCGATGCGGCCCTGATTGCCGCCTACGACCACATCATCTTCGACACGGCACCAACCGGTCATACCATCCGCCTGTTACAACTCCCAGGCGCCTGGAGCAGTTTTCTTGAAGCGAACCCGGGGGGCGCCTCGTGTCTCGGCCCGCTGTCAGGGCTGGAGAAGCAACGCCAGCAGTACGCGGACGCGGTCAAGGCGCTATCCGATCCCGACCATACCCGCTTGATCCTGGTGTCCCGTGCGCAGAAAACCACGCTGGACGAGGTCGCGCGCACGCACCAGGAACTCGCCGCCATCGGTCTGTCCAGGCAGTATCTTGTCATCAACGGGGTCCTGCCGGAACACGAAGCGCTGCAGGACGCACTGGCCGCCGCCATCTATCGGCATGAGCAAGAGGCGATCATCGCGATGCCTGTTGTGCTGCGAGATCTGCCCATCGATTATCTGCCGCTCAAGGCCGCCAACCTCGTTGGGGTTGAGGCGCTGAGCAGTCTCTTCTCTGATCGAGACGAAGCGATCCCTGTGGCCACTGGTACAGTCGCCAATTTAATGGACCTTCCACGGCTGTCGATGCTGGTTGACGAGATCGCCAAAACCGGCCACGGCCTCGTCATGATGATGGGCAAAGGCGGTGTCGGCAAAACCACGCTCGCCGCTGCGGTGGCGGTGGCGCTGGCCAAGCGCGGGCTTCCCGTCCATTTGACCACCTCCGATCCTGCCGCCCACCTGACCGACACGCTGTCGGGTACCTTGGGCAACCTGGACGTCAGCCGAATCGACCCGCAGGCCGAGATCGCACGCTATCGGGAACATGTCCTCGACACCAAAGGCAAGGACCTCGATGCCCAGGGACGTGCCATGCTGGAAGAAGACTTGCGTTCGCCCTGCACGGAAGAGATCGCAGTGTTCCAGGCGTTCTCGCGCATTATCCGCGAGGCCGGCAAGAAATTTGTTGTGATGGACACGGCGCCGACCGGGCACACCCTGCTGCTGCTCGATGCCACCGGAGCCTATCACCGCGAAGCGGCCCGCCATATTGATCCACTTCTGCACCACACGACACCCATGATGCGGCTGCAGGACCCTGAGCGGACGAAGGTGTTGATTGTGACCTTGGCGGAAACCACACCGGTGCTGGAAGCGGCTCAATTGCAGGACGAGCTGCGCCGTGCCGGCATTGAGCCCTGGGCCTGGCTCATCAACAACAGCCTGTCCGCAACATCCACCTCATCACCCCTGTTGAGGCAACGGGCTTCGTTCGAGTTGGCCGAGATCGAGGCCGTACGCACCCGCCACGCCAAACGCGTCGCGCTTGTGCCGATGCGAATCGACGAGCCTGTTGGCATCGACCGGTTGCTCATTCTCGTCGGGGCGCAGAGTGCCCCTGACCTTGCCGGCGTGACCGGCACAGTCTAGAGCGCAGGACAATTTGTAGGGAGTGACAGGGCCGGAAATTCCGATTGTCGCATTGTGCGCCAGTATCAGCTCGGACCGCTGGAGCAATTGACCCCATTCTCCCCGGCCAATTTTGACATGAGTCCGCCAAGTTGTTGTCTCTCTGGCACAATCACCGTGCTCTTGATGTGCAGGTCGGAGGCATGCCCATTGCTCATTAGTATGCTGATATAGGCAGCTTCACAATCTGACTGGGTAGGGAAAGTAGGTATAGGTGATGAACAGGCTCGGTATAAAGGCAGTGGGGCACGACCCTAATCCGAGAGAAGTAACAGATTGATTCTAGGAAAAGAGGTTCTCAATGTGTCGGATTTCTCAGCCATCAATAGACAAAGGGAAACAGGGGGTACTTGGAGGGGCGGTTCTTGGAATTCTCGGTGTTCTGTTCTCAACTGGCTGTACGAATGTCGACCATCGCTATGGAGAACAACGGTCGCATCCAATTCTGACCTCTGATGTCCGGCAGCCCATTCCGCTGTCGCCGGCAGCCGGGACGGAGCATCGCGCCGTGATGCTGCAGCATTTGGAAACGCTCCAGGTCATAGTGAACGCGCTGGTCGAGGAAGAGTATGAGTTGGCCAAGGGATTAACTGAAACACACTTGGGGTTCTTCATGCATCGGCAGGCGATGGCGAGCCAGCAGCCGGAGAGCTTTCCGCCGGCCTATCATGATCTGGCCATGGCCCACCATGCCGCCGCGGAGGAGTTGGCCCATATCATCCCGACGAAAGATCTGAAGCAGATCCTGCCGGAATTCAACAACGTCTTGAAGGCCTGCGTGGCCTGCCATCTGGAATACAAACTGCGAACCTCATAAGGAAGGAGCGCGTATGCCCGAACGCACCATCAGCAGCATGTTTGATAAAGACCATGAACGTCTGGATGCGCTCTTCAAGTCTTTCCAGACGTTGAAGCGGACGGATTTCCTCAAGGCCAAGAACGCATTTCTCGAGTTCAAGGCGGGACTGCAGCGGCATGTGGCATGGGAGGAAGAGGTAATGTTTCCTCTGTGGGAGAAGAAATCTGGTATGACCGGCGGCGGCCCGACGATTGTCATGCGTAACGAACATCGGGAGATCGGGGACTGCCTGGAATCGCTCGCTCGCAAGATTCAGGCGCAGAATCCGGAGACCGACCGTGAGGAGGAGATTCTGCTGGATTTGCTGGACCGGCACAATATGTCGGAAGAGGAGGTGCTCTATCCTGAAATGGATCACCTGATCAGTGCAGAAGAGCGAGAGACGGCCTTTCGCGCCATGGAGAAGATTGCCTGAGAGGCCTGAGCGCGGACGCGGGAAAGACTCCAGAGGCTTGGCATGCTGAGACGATGGTTTGGATTCACGGTCGCGCTCCTCATCGTGGCGGCGAGGGTCGGTGGCGGCGAAGGGGTTGTACAAGCTGCCGTGCCCGCTGCGATTGATCAGACCGTCAATCCGCACAGCGATCTCATTTTTCGCGCAACCGGTGCGAAGACCTGTTGGGATTGTCACCGGGCGGAGCGGGATGAGAGCCTCAGCCCCCGGACGTTGGATAATGACCTGGTCAGAAATCTTCGGTCGAAAGCGAAGGGCATTCATGGGCCCGGACGTTTTGCCGATTGCCTCCGCTGCCATGCGGGAGGGCGAAAGGGAGTGGAGAGGTACTAGGTATGTCACCGGTGTCTCGTCGTCTGTTGACGATCATCGTCGTTGTCATTGTGGCGGTCGGCAGCGTGTTGGCGTTCGAAGCATGGTTGAGTCTGAGGACGTCATCCTCCTTCGCGCATACGAGGCAAGGACATCTCATGGGCTGGGCAGGTCTGGGAGTCATTCTTCTGGTCTTTGTGTACCCGATCAAGAAGCGGGTGCGTCCAAACGTTCCGTGGCCACGGGGCTGGTTTCAGGTCCATATGACGGCAGGCGTGATCGGTCCTTTGCTGATCGTACTTCATTCCGGCGCACATGTGCATGCACTGGTTCCGCAGCTCGCGCTGGCGGCGCTGGCCGTTGTGGTCGTCAGTGGTGTTGTGGGACAGGGCGTTCATTACCTTGCGGTGAGGGCGCTCAACGACCGGCGGCGCCAACTGCATGACGAGGGTGTGGCGCCGGACGATATCGACGTGCGCTTGCAAGAGATGGCGGCGCAGGAGGAAGGGTTCAGGCTGTGGCAAGCCGTTCACTCACCGATGACGATTATGTTTCTCGTGCTGACGGCGATGCACGTGGCCGGAGCGCTGTACTTCGGCGGGATGTGAGCGATGCTGTATCCCCCGCTGCCCTCAACCGTCGTCCCGGTCGCTGCGCTGGCGACATTGATGCTCGTCGTCTGGCTGGGGTGGGGATCATTTCGCGATCCGGAGACTGTGTGGGCGCCGGGAAATTTGAGCCGGTATCACGCGGATGTGACCGGATGCGTGAGCTGCCATGAGCCGTTCCACGGGCCGGTCAGCGGGAGGTGCATTGTCTGCCATTCGGAATCACGATTCATCGCGCGGGCAAAACCGTCGGTGACAACCTTTCATCGTGAGGTGCTCGCGCAACGAAAGACCTGTCTGGCCTGCCATACCGAACACCGGGGAGCCCTTGCGCAGATTACCGCCAACGCGATGTTCAATCCTCACGGCGAGTTTATTTTCCGCGCAACGGGAACAGGCTCGTGCAGCGCCTGCCACCAGTTCAGCCCGGTGTTCGGCGAGCGTCCACTGGTGCTCGATAACGAGACGGTTCGCCGCCTGTTTGAAAAGGGTGCCGGTGCGCATCGACCGGGCCGGATGGCCGACTGCCTGATCTGTCATGCTCCGGGACGGTTCGAGAACGAGCGGAACGGTCAACCCGGCGAGTAAGAGGCCGGTGTATCAAGGAGGGGAACGAGCAATGCGTAAGCCGATGCACGGTACAACCGGAGCGCTCCTTCTTGTCGGAGCGCTTTCACTAGAAGGCCTCTTTCTTTCAGCGCTGTTCCTGACTCGGGATAACGTCTTCGCCGGTCCTTCGTCAGTCTCGAAAGTGGTCGATCCAGGCGATGCGGCCGCTGGCAGGAGTCTCTTCAATGGCAAGGGCGTCTGTTACTATTGCCATGGTGTCGATGGGCATCTCGATAAACGACCGGAGCTTGCAGCGGACACGGCTGCCTTGATTGCCCGTCTGAATCCTCCGCCTTCCGATCTCCGCAATTCAAAAGCGCTCCGTCTGAAACAGGACAAACAGCGCGCGCAAGCCGTTCGCGAAGGCCATCCAGGGACAGGCATGTTTCCCGATACGACCATGACGAATCAGGAACTTGCCGATACACTGGCCTATCTGGCGCTCATTCGAAAGGAAGGCCGCACGGGACCACAGTGAAACCGGATAACGAAAGGGAGTCATGCCGATGAATAGATGGGTGATTTGCGCCGTCCTTTCACTGATCGTTCTTGATGTCGTGGGCAAAGGGGCTGTGATCGGGGCGAGTGGCGATGGACGGCAGAATGCGGATATGAATGGATCGAGTGGGAGTGTGGCGATGCGTCCTGCGGGGGACAGTCGTAGAGGCGAGGGACTGTACAATGCCAGTTGTATTGTCTGCCATAACCCCGGGGCTGCGGGTGGCATCGGTCCCCGATTGGCTGGCAATCCCGTGCTGTTGGACGAACCGGCGTTCTGGAAGGTGGTGTATGAAGGACGGCATGTGATGCCGCCGTTGAAAGGCGCGATCACCGAACAGCAGATGGCCGACATTCAAGCCTGGTTGAAGACGCTGCGGTGAAAACCGGTGATCCAGCGGAATGAGGAACGTATGGGGGCCAGCTCATTAATTTCTGCACAGGCGTATCGGGCCCTGTATGAGTGAACGAGTTCATATTGTCTGTCCTCATTGTCGGAGCCTTAACCGCGTCCCGGAAGGCCGGTTGACCGATCATCCCAACTGCGGCCAGTGTCATGCACCGCTGTTTACAGGACATCCCATCGCGTTGACGCAGGCGGACTTCGATCGGCATGTTTCGCGCTCTGGGATCCCGCTCGTGGTGGATTTCTGGGCAGCCTGGTGCGGGCCCTGCAAGATGATGGCCCCTGCCTACGAGAAGGCTGCGGCGAGGTTGGAGCCGCATGTTCGCCTGGCCAAGGTGAACACGGAGGAGGAGCAGGCGCTGGCGGCACAGTTCGGGATTGCCAGCATCCCGACTCTGGTGATCTTCCGCGGAGGACGCGAAGTGGCGCGGCAACCAGGTGCCATGGGGACACAGGATATCGAGCGCTGGATCCGTGGTCATCTCGCGAATGTTCGATGAACCGGATCTGCCCGGGTATCTATCCGGTCAGTGAGGCGGGGGCCCGTCAGTCTGCAACCTTGATCCTTGCATCCACAATCTTGCAGCCTTGACCTGCCGGTAGCGCGATAATCGGATTCAGATCCAGTTCTTCGATCTCCGGAATGGTCTCAACGAGCCGGGAGATTCGCAGCAGCACCTCTTCCATCGCCCCAATATCCACTGCCGGTTTTCCCCGGTAGCCTTGCAGCAATCGATAGCCTTGAATCTCACGTACCATCTGAGCTGCATCGCCGCCGGTCAACGGCGCGACGCGAAACTGCACGTCGCCGAGAATCTCGACATGAATGCCTCCCAACCCGAACGCGATCAGGGGGCCGAAGAGGGGATCGCGGGTCATGCCGGCCATCACTTCCACGCCGCCTGAAATCAGCGGCTGCACCAGTACCCCTTCCATCGCATCCGGTTTACCCTTCTGCGCAAGCCTGGCTCTGATGGCTTCAAAGGCGTCACGCACGGCTTGTTCATCGGTCAGGTTCAAACGCACGCCGTCGATCTCGGTCTTATGCAGGATCGTATGGGACGCGAGTTTTACTACTACGGGATAACCGAGTTCACGCGCGACCTTGACCGCTTCCTCCGCCGTGGCGGCGATTCCCCCTTGCGCCAGCGGGAGATTCATCGTTGCGAGGAGTGCACGGGTTTCTTGCGTGGTCAGCCAACCCGGCCCACGGTCGGCTAAGGCGGTGGCGCAAATTGCGTGGGCGTTGTTCAGATCGGCATCGGAGTCGCGTGGTACCGGTTCGAGTGGCTGCTGTTTCCAGGCCTCGTACCTGATGGCTCGATTGATGATGCGCGCAGGAATTTCCGGATGCGGGTAAGTGGGAATGGTTTCTCCGTCCACGGTGAAGGTCCGGTCCAGATCGCCTTCCGCCATCCAGCAGAGATAGACCGGCTTCTGCTTCCCGCTCGTCCGGCGGGCTGCGCGGATGCCCCGGACGATGCCGGCTGCCACGGGGGGATTGTCTTCGGGCCTGACCGAGACATGCACGATGATGAGCGCGTCGAGTATGTCCGCTGTGAGCATCGTCTCGACGGCCTTCGCATGCTGGTCTTCCGTGGCAAAGCCAATGACATCGACAGGATTGCTCAGCGCGGCGGTGGGCGGAAGAAAGGCGGCGAGGGCGGATTGTGTCAGGTTGGACAACTCCGGAACTGTAAGTCCTTCCGCTGCGCAACTGTCCGCGCAGAGCACGCCGGGACCGCCGGAATTCGTCAGGATGCCGATGCGCCGCCCGTGAGGCATCGGCTGGGAGGAAAGACCGGTTGCCAAGGAGAGAAACTCTTCCAGCGTCTGCGCGCGGATCACCCCGCATTGTGCGAAAAGCGCGTCAACGGCTGTGTCGTTTGTGGCGAGCGCCGCGGTATGCGAGCCGGCTGCAGATTGGCCTGCCGATGTCCGGCCGGCTTTCAAGACGACGATCGGCTTCTCTTGTCCCACCCGCTCGGCGATCTGTCTGAACCGGAGGGGATCGACGATGGTTTCGAGATAGAGCAGGATGACATCAGTGGATTCATCCTGTTCCCAGTATTCGAGCAGATCGAGGACCGATACATCGACGTGGTTGCCGACACTGACAAAGCTGGAGAGGCCGAGGTGCAATCGCCTCGCCGCAGTCACCACGGCCAGTCCCATCCCGCCGCTTTCAGAGGCAATGGCCACCCGGCCGACAGGAGGGATCGCTGGTGTGTAGGTGGCATTCAACCGCACGGCGGGATCGAGATTCATCAACCCGAAACAATTCGGCCCGATCAGGCGGATCCCATGCCGGCGGACCCGTTCCTGTAGCTGCTGTTCGAGCGAACGCCCGGCTCCGCCGGTCTCCGCAAAGCCCGCCGTGATCAAGATGACAGCCTGAACATGGTGAGCGGCACATTCATCGATCACGGAGAGGACGAGTTGTGGGGGAACGGCCACGATCGCGAGATCAACCGGGCCTGGTACGGCGGTCAGCGAAGGGAAGGCTTTGAGCCCGGCCACGTCTGTCGCGTGCGGATTGACGGGAACGATCGTGCCGGAAAACCGGCTGCTCAGGAGCGAGAGCAGAATACGATGCCCGATGCCGTCCGGGTCCCGCGACGCGCCGATGACGGCGACGGAACGAGGACAGAAAAACGGTTTCAGCGATCTGGTTGCGGAGCGGTCTGGGGATGGAGGCATCTCAGCCATTCCGAAAGGATTCGTGTATTCGCTCATTGGACGCCGCTCATCACATAAGCCACTTGGGTTGAAGAAGCAAGATTGCACCCAGTCCGACCATCACCAGGCCGCTGATGAGCTTCAGCCAACGGCCGGCCCGTTCTTGTAGCTTCCTGCGGCTCAGCGTGGCCACCGCGACCGTGACCATCAGACTATCGTCGAAAATATAGGCTAGGTTGTAGAGGCCAAGGTAGCCATAATATTCCCAGGAGGACAACCCCTGCAGGGTTAGAATCTGGGTGTAGAGGGCAGGGAGCCCGGCGGTGCACAGCAGCTCGACGAGATTCACGAATCCTGCCAGAACGACGACTCCCGCTAGCGCGCCGGCAAAATGCTCGGCTTGCAGGATCTGCCTGGTACGAGCGTAGAGGCCGGGCTTGGCGGACTCGGGAATGCTCAACGAGAGGCCGCGGTGCAATGCAAAGAAGTCCTTCACGTTGACGGATCCGATCAGGAGCGCGATGCCGCCGAGACCGATTTGAACGGCTCGCGAGAGTCCGATCAGGAGGAAGACGTTCAGCCAGGCCGCCATGAAGGCAAAATAGACCAGGCCGCTGACGAGGACAAACGTTCCGGCGATGAGGGCCATCTTCCGCCGGCTTTGAAGATTGACGAGGAGTGACAGCAGAAACAGCAGGACCCACATGGCGCAGGGATTGAATCCGTCCAGCAGGCCGATCGTAATCGTGAACAGCGGCAAGCCCAGGTCCGTGACTCGCAATTCGCCGAGCCAGCGGGACTGAATACTGTCGATGGCTGCTGGCGTGGCGGGGTGTTCCGGGGGCCGGTCGAGTCGTGCAAGAATCTCCTTCCCGGTTGTGTCGGCCGATTGAAAGCCGATGATCAGTTCCGAGCCGATGAGGAAGGCGGGAACGCCGAGGCTCGCCAGGCCTCGTTCGGTTCCCAATCGTGAAAGTCGATTGCGGGCAAATACGTTCTCGGCGATATCGTAGACGACTATCCGCAGGCCCTGATGGTCTTCCCGGATGTCGGCGAGGAACGATTGGGCCGCTTCACAGTGAGGGCAGCCGGATCGGACGAAGACCTCAAGGGCGGGCGCCGGCTCTTCTGCCTGCACGAGGATTCCGACGAGGCTGACGAGGAAGAGCACGCTACCGACCACAGCCCCACGAATCAGTTCGGACCAGCGTGTATTTCGATGGCCCACCGCCGGCTAACTGACGGCGTCAAAAGGAGCCATGGTCCGGATATAGGACAAGACGTCCAGCATCTGCTGGTCCGTTAACTTGCCTCGAAACCCGTGCATCGGGCTGAAGAGCACGCCGTTGGAAATGGTGATGAGCAGCTCCCAATCGGTTTTCGCCCGCGAGATCTGCGACTGCAAGTTGGCGGGCCTTACGATGAGATACTGGCCGTCGGGTCCGTTGCCGTCAAGTTTCGGTCCATGACAGCGAAGGCACTGCTGTTCATAAATCCCTTGGCCTGCTTGAGGATTGCCGCGTGGGGTTTGTCCGGCAACCCAGGAAGATCCGAGGATGGTGATACTGAGGGCGCAGATGACGGAGAAGGTTTTCATGTGGCTCCTTATGTAATACGTACGTTACCGTACGACCAGGACGGAACACCCCGCCCGGTGGACGATGCCATGCGACACGCTGCCGAGGAGAAATCGATCAACCCCCTTACGTCCGTGCGATCCGACGACGAGCAGATCGTACCCGGTCGCGGCGGCGCAGACGGCAGAGACCGGATCGCCCGTCCGCACGTCGGTGGTGACCGTAAAGCGCGGGCCAGCCAACGCCTTGGCGGTTTCGGCTACAATTTGTCCGGCCTGGCGCCTGTGCTCTTCGGACCAGGTTTGATAGCCCGCCATAATCTCCGGCTGGACCATGGTGAGTGACGGCACGATCGACAAAATGGTCAGGGCCACTGGATTTCTGAAGGGGTGTGCCGTGAGCCAGGACTGGACACGGACGGCATCGTCGCGGCCCTCGATGGCCAGGAGCACGCGCGTGACGGGTTTGGCCTTCCCTTTGACGATGAGCGTCGGGACACGGGAGTGGAGCAGGACATGATGCGATACGCTACCGACGACCAGCTCTGCGAGGCGGGAGTGATCATGAGTCCCCACGACGATGAGATCAGCCTTGATGGCGGCGGCGTTGTCGAGAATGAACGAGGCGGCGTGGTGTAGCTCGGACTTGGTCTGCACGGACGGAATATCGGCGGGCAACATGGTCTTCCCGCGTTCGACGGCCTGGCGTCCGGCGTCAATCATCGCCCCGCGAAAATCGTCATATCCTTGGAGATTGGTCGCTCCGGCCAATAGAGGAGACTGAAACATCCCCAGATCCACTCCGTGGACCAGGAGGACTTCCTCCGGTTTGTATAACAGGCCGAGTTGTTCAACTGCAGCGAACGCTTCATCGGACCAATCGACACCTGCAATAACCTTCATAGCTGCTCCCTATAGGACATTCCCGGATATGTGGCGGGATGCTAGGATTTCGTCCAGTTGACCCGGATAGGATCCTCTCCTTCGCCATAGTGAATTTCCAGCTCGCCATGATAGGCATGCTTGAGCGCCTCGCCGATCTGCCTGGGCAAATGCGCATCCGTGGTCGAGACGACCAGGCCGTCCGGCGTGCGCTCGATGCTCATGATGCGGGCGAGCGGGTGTTCTTTATTTTCCTTTGTTTCGATATTCTTGATCACACCCATCACCTGTTCCGACTGCTGGGAAGCAAAGGTACCTTTCAGCATGAGCACCCCCTTCGGGCGCTTGTCCTGCAACCGGTGGCAGGCGGGACAGACGGTTTCTTCTGCACCGACCGGCTGGGCAACCCAGCTCCATCGTCCTTTGTGAAACACCGCGCTGCATTTGGGGCATACCGTCGGTTCTGCCAGCTTGCTCGGTACCTTGTACGAGTCGTGCCGGGATTCCTCGACAAAACGGTCCCGGCGGGCCTCGTGACCTCCGGCATTGGAACTGGTAGGCATCGCTTATACTCCCTTGGTTGAAGGCATGACGGAACGTGTGTTGCGAGCAGCGGGTTCTCCCCGGAAGGCTTCATTGGCTTGGTGCAGGGTGCGGATCACCTCGTCATCCAGCACTTGCTCGAACTCTTCGTAGAAACAGCCGACGGCTCCAAACGGTTCCGGTGTCGAGAGAAACACGCACTCATCGACGAGGGCACGAATACGCTCGGCTGTCGAGGGCGGCGCGACCGGCATCGCTACCACTACCCGCAAGGGGTTCAGCGCGGAGAGCGCATCGAGGGTCGCAAAGAGTGTGGCGCCCGTCGCGACGCCGTCGTCGACGAGAATCACCGTCCGATGATGGAGGTGCGGTAAACCGCGTCCTTCGCGATAGAGAACCCGGCGGCGCTCAATTTCACGGCGCTGTGCGGCGATGAGTCCGTCGAGATCTTCCTGGGACAGCTGCATGGCCCGCACGGCTTCCTGGTTGAGATAGACGGAGCCCGTTTCGCTCACGGCTCCTACCGCATATTCTGGCGATTCGGGCGCCGCGATCTTGCGGGTGATGAAGACGTCCAGCGGAAGGTGAAGCGCCAGACTCACCTCGTGGCCCACGACCACACCCCCGCGCGGAAGCGCGAGCACGACCGCGTGATGATCACCCCGATAGGCCTGCAGATGATTGGCTAACAGAATCCCGGCATGGCGACGATCGCGAAACAACATGACGCCTCCCTTGCTGCTACGTCATTCTAACAATACCCGCGGCCTAGACCTCTCCCCCGACGGCCCGCACTCCGATCAGGAGCAGCGCGATCAGTACCAACACTCCGACCAGCCACCACAGGTGGCGATGACGCGCGTGGGCCTCCGTATGCCAGTGGATATCCCAGGGGATGTCCAGATAATGGGGATGGCGAAACATCATCGCCTCCTTTCGATTCAGGTACGACCAAGGAAGTGACGTCAATTCACCACCCTCAGTCTCACTCTGAATATTGACCGCGCGCTCTACGCCACTTTCACTTCAATCGTTTTAGGTTTGGCTTTTTCCGATTTCGGCAGCCGGACGTTCAGCAACCCGTCCTTATACTCCGCCGTCACCTTCGTCCCGTCGGCATCTTCCGGCAGGGTGAAGCTGCGCAGGAAGCTCCCATAGGCGCGCCCCACACGGTGATACTTCTTTCCCTTTTCCTCTTTCTCATACTTCCGTTCGCCGGTGATGGTGAGGACCTCGTCGTGCACATTCAGCTTGATGTCTTCTTTCTTCACATCGGGCAACTCGGCCTTGATGGCGTACTCTTTGTCGTCCTCGCTGATGTCGACAACCGGCGACCATTGGGCCACGGTGATGGCCTCATTCTTATCGCTGCTCCCGGCAGGCACACTTCGACCCATAAGCTGCGAGAGACGCTTCTCCAGTTCTTCCACTTCCTTAAAGGGACTCCAGCGGCTCATCGGTTCCCATCTTGTCAGACTGCTCATGCTCATCCCCTCCTTGCCGTCTCGGCTTTATCAATTGTGATGCTGAGGTGAAACCCGACCGCCTGCCGGTCTCTGCGGAGCCGGCCCGACCTTGTAATGACCCGGTCCCTGCTGCCGAAGCGTCACCCGTCCTTCGCGGCTCAGATTGTCCAGAGCCAGAAATACCTGATTCCACGTGGCCTGAGGACAATGCGCCACCAAATCTTCTACGTCGCAATCCGGGGTTTGTTCGACCATCTTCACAAGAATGGTATTGAGATCTCGAACGCTTGCCATGGTGCACCTCAACCAATCTGTGTATTGCTAAGAAGAGGAATAGCATTGACGATGCCAAAGGGAAGAGGTTCCGCCGAAAAAATATGATCAGTGGAGATTCAACGGGTTCGATCATTCATCGAGAGTCGGAGGAGGAGAGAATCCATCGGGTACTGTTGCGTTATAGGGCAGTGCCGATTGTGCTGCTGGGGAGTTGTTCGCCATTGATCTCGCACTGCTCTGCGTTATCAGAAAAGTAGGAGGGGAGGTGAGACCAGGATAATCGGAGGTTCCCGCTTCTGTGCTGGACGGTTGGTTTGGGGCTTAGGTCCAGGCCGGGAGTGGAGTGGGTCTGAGGGGATGCGCTTCTATCGCGGTGCCCGTAGGAGGCACGGCTCCAAAGAGAGCCCGAAGACTGAGAGGCGCAGAGTGATCGGAAAGGGTTGGAGGTGCCGGGTCACTCGGTTTCACTCCAGAAGTGAAGGTCGGACCGGAGGGCTCCTCACAGAAGCGGGTGTTTTATTGTTTCCTGTGAATGATGCCGTTCGTATCCGCCCCGGATGCGGGTTCTTCGCCTCCAGTCCAAAGAACCGGAACAGAATTGGCAAAATGATGCTCAGAACAACGGATGCGGCGCCGTCCCAAACGGAAGGATCGGCTCGGATTCCCCGCCTGCATTGCCCGAAATTCTCCAGCGGCCGTTTTCTTTCTTCAGAAAGTGCACTTCTTCATACCAGCTATCGACCGGACTTCTGAGTTTGGTGTTCTTGGCGGTCCCCCAGACGACGCCGGTGCAGGTCATTTCAGCGATCAGCTTGCTTCCGGTCCCCACTGTCCGGATGACGGAAAAGGTGTGAAAGCTTTCCAGATCTTTATAATGCTCGAAGAGTTGTGCCCAGACTTTCCGGATATCGGCCTTCTTGAGGCCATGGTAGTAATAGTCATCTGCGTACAACGCCATGATGCCATCCAGATCCTGGGCTTGCATCGCTTGCTCGGCCTGCTCGAAGGTGGCTAGTAAATCCTTGGTCGTTTGAGAGTCGACTTCCTGAATCGTGCTCCCTGTGACCTGGGTTTTCGCGTTGGCGAGAAACGGTTGTACTGCCCAGAGCCCTACTCCGAGACACGCGATACCCAAGATCGAGGCTGATCGAACATTCATAGGAATCGTCCTCCTGTGAGTTGTCTGCTAATGACGGCGAATATGAGAGCTGCAAGGTAGAGACCAGGAAGTCAGTGCGCCGGCCTGTACGATCTTCTTGTGAATCCAGGGATTCCAACTCAGGGGCAGATCAGAGGGCTATCTCAGTTTGTTGCAGAAATCATCAACGCCGGAGAAACCCGGTGGCAAATCGCGTCAGTCGGATCATCAAGGTCGTGATCATGGGGCGAATGGATTCGCGGCTTCATCGACTCCCTCTTTACGAAGCAGAAGCGGGGTCCGACCTGAATCCTTTTCCTGGGTGGTGGCTCAAACGAACAGCTCGATAATTCAGCTATGAGAAGGGAGGCGTTTATGGTCAAAGTCTCAAAAATGTCCGCCGCTCGACGGCAAACTCACGCCGACTGTTGTCATCGCTGCGGCGGTCTCATGGTATCGGAACCGGTGCACGAACTCGCCTCGTACGACTGGCGTTGTGTCAGTTGCGGTGAGCGGCTTGATCCGGTGATTCTCGCCCATCGCCGGCAGAGCAGCTCGGAGCTGGAACGTGACCACAGCGGTACTCGCGGAGACCGTTCTCTCTCAATCAGCCCGAATGCCTACTGAAGACGGGGAGCGTTCTCGCTCCCTGTTCAGACGGATGCAATCCGATGTGCGTCTGAACGCCCTCCACTTCCTAAGTCGCTGCCCTGCTTAGTGGTATTGAAATAGAGACACCGCCCCACCGGATGTGCGAAGAAGATAGAAAAAATCGGAGCGGGGGCGGGTTTGGAGAGCTTGGATCAACTCTTGAGACCTTGGAGGGATTTCAGGCTTCCCGCTCGTTCGGCGGGCTTGCTCACCACCCCTGCGCTTGGCCTCTCTATCCTTGGCTGTTCCTCTCACCGAGGCCTCCGCTCAAGAATCAGATAACGTCATTTATCTCAAGGTCAAATGGCCGGTCGCACGATCGGGTTGGATCCGCGCGTCACGGTGTGGCTTTCTTCTCCTCAGCCACGGTACGGTTGCGCAGCCGTTTCACCAGTTCACCGTAGGAGTCGGAGCGGATGATCTGGTCGAACTGGCTGCGGTAATTCTTCACCAGGCTGACGCCGTCCGCGATGATATCGTACGCGTACCAGCGTCCCGCTTTGCTCATCAGGCGGTAATCCATCGGGATCTCGGTTTTGCTGGAGACCAGCCTGGTGCGGACTTCCGCATAGGACCCTTCCAGCCGCTCGCTCAAATACTCGGTCCGCTCGCCGGAATAGCCCTCGATTTTCCCCGCATACCGGTCTGACAGAAAGGCTTTGAACAACTCGACGAATTCGGCTCGTTGGTCGTTGGTCAACGGAGTCCAGTTGGCGGCCAGGGCGCGCTTGGACATTTCCGCATAGTCAAAGCGTTCGCCGATGACTTGTTCCAAGAGACGCCGTCGCGGCATGAGCTTGTCCGGATCCTTCAGCTTGGGATCATCCAGAATGCGGAACACTTCTGTGAGCGTCGCCCGCACGACCCCCGTGGGGGATTCTGCGGGCTGGCCGGATGCCCCGGATGCAGGTGGTATCGCCGTGAGAATCAGAAATGGCAGCAACGAGCAGGCTGCAGCCCATCGATTCCAGCGGCGGTGGAGGACGGACGTCATAGGATGGATCCTCACTGCGGCAACGGCCGCGGCGCCGCGACCGAAAGGCCTAAGCCGGGTAATCGAGATGTCTCATTAATCCAGCACGAACGTGACCTTCAGATCCACGCGATACAAGGTGACTTTGCTGTTATCAATCACCACATGTTGCTCCTTCACCCAGGCCGACTTGATGCCGTGTATGGTTTTAGCGGCCCGGGAGATCCCGTTCTGAATGGCATCCTCGAAACTCTTCGGCGATTCGGAACTGATTTCGATGATCTTGGCGACGGACATGGGATTCCTCCTTTGTGATGCGAGTGAGCGCGGCATGAAACAGCACCTGCCGACCGGCTGATGAAGAGTGGTACTGCCAGAAGGTCGGGCACGTTGCGGATACCGTTAGTTGAGCAATCCACATGCCGTCACGAGGTGGGGGGCTACTCGGAGAAAAACGCTGCTGGGGCATTGGTTTAGGCCACAGCCCGCATCCTGATGACGTAGTCGCAGGTCGGCTGTTCGGGCAAAGTTCCTCAACCGTCGATTCGGGGCTGCTGCAAAGCGCGACAGAAGCATGCTTCCTCACCGGCTGGGGTTGGAAATCTGGAGCGGCCCGGTTCTAGATGCCTGTCACCCATGCCGCTTGTGGATCGTGATGTGATTGCCGTCCGGGTCCTCGATCACCGCCATGCGGCACACGGGTGTGGCGAACGCTTCTGTGACGAACGCCACGGCCCGCTCCTTCATTCTCAGCAAGAGGTGATCATCGGAGTGTCTCCTTGCAACGGGACTCTGTCTAAGGCGCGAATCCCGATCACCGCAGAATCCCGCTGACGATCAGTTCGATCGCTTGCTCAGGGCTCATCCCGCGGGCCATCAAGGTTTCGAGTTCTTTCTTATCCACGCTGCCGATGGCGGCTTCATGGGTGACCTTGGCCTCAGGGTGAAAGACCCGCACGATCGGGATGGCGCTGGCGTGAGCCTGGCCCTGCACGATCTCCATGCAATCGACGTGGCCGCGTGCGCCTTTGGCATAGGCTTCGGTAATGCCGACGATGTCGGCCTGCGCCTGATCTTCCAGCACCACGCGGGTCTTGATGAGACTGCGCGACCGTTCGCCGCGGAGCATGACAGCTTCTTTCAAGGTGATGTGGTCGGTCTTGTGGGCGAAGATCTTCGCGCTGAGTTCGGCAAGACCGTCGGCCTCCACCTCCACGAGGTAGTCGATGTCAAGCGTGCCCACGGAGCCGGAGAGCAGGGAGAAGTCCGAAAAGTACCGCGCGCCTCTGCCGATCTTGATCGTCGCATGGGGCAGGACCCGCATGCCGCCGTGGAGGCCGTGGTAGTGGCCCTCCGTATAGGTGAGCGATGCGCCCGGTCCGATCTCCATCACCGCCTGCATCCGATGTTCCGCCGCTTGCGCGAGCGGAAAGAGGCAGTGTGAAAGCACGCGCGCCTGCGCCCCTTCACAGATTTGGACGTCGATCTTGATCTGTTGCACTCCGGTCGGATGGGCGAGCCCGAAACACATGTGGATGGGCTGAGCGATCTGCGCACCCGCTTCGACGGTTAGTTTCCCGATAATGGCGTCCGGCGTTTCTTCCAGTTCGACACGGACTCCGGGAACCGTCCGCCGGCTCAGGATGTGATGCCCGTGTGCGACGACATGCGCGATGCGCATATCGTCGAGGATGGCCGGTTCGGCGCCGACCATCGGCAGAGTCCGTCGGAGGTCTTCAAGGTCTGACATCGTTGCACACTTCTCCATCGCAACGGACACAGGTGCGTCCGCGGAAATGATCGACGGCTTCACGGGGACTGCCGGAGAAAATGATCCGGCCGGCGCAGAGCTGCGAGGCCCGGTCGGCGATGAGCGCGACGTCCTCTTGATGCGTGATCAAGATGACGGATCCGCCGCCGGCCTTCACGGCGCGAATGATACCGATAATGTGCGTGATCGAGAGCATATCAATTCCGGCCGACGGCTCATCGAGAATCGCCAGCTTCGGGTTCATCGCTAACACCGAGGCCAGTTCGATCCGGTGGCGCTCCCCTCCGCTGAGGGATTTATCCACCCGGCGATGCAGATAGCGGTCCGGGTCGAGGCCGACTTGCTTCAGCGCCGGCACCGGATCGAAGTCCGGCTTTCCCAGCGCGAGATATTCCCGGACGGTGACCCCTTCGAATCGTGCCGGCTCCTGCCAGGCGAGCGTGAGCCCCAGCCTCGCCCGCTCATACATCTTGAGCGGCAAGAGGTCCGTCCCGTTGAACAGGATACGGCCTCCGCTCGGCACATAACCCTCGCATCCCATCAGCACGTAGGCCAGTGTGGTTTTGCCGGATCCGTTGGCGCCAAGCAGGGCATGAATCTCCCCGGGCTGGATCGAGAGGTCGAGCCGATCCAGGATGGGATGATGATCCGCCTCGAAGGTGAGCGTAGCAATATCGAGCAGGGGAACCGGCATCGTCGCAGATCTCCTCATTGAGAGGGAGTGCATCCGGTATGCCCGGCTCAGTCTCTCCGATGTGTGGCAGTTGCCGGTCGCCCGGCTCTTCGATTGGTGCATTCTGCAACAGAACAATCGTGAAGACTGGGTAGTTAGGCCCCATCCGGCAGGGTTCGGCTCCGGCAATGGCCTGGAAAGGGCTGCCCCCCCAGTGAAGAAGCGAAGGAAATGGCAGGCGAAGTATCTGGCATCATCATTGCTGATTTCATAGGCATGAAGCTGAAGAGTCTTATCCTGAGTCTTGGGCTGATCGGTGTGGTCGTTGCCGTCTCCCATTTTCACCAGCCGACGCTGTCAGTCGCAGATGTCGAGGTCGTGCCGGGCGTGGTAGGGGAGCGCGATCACGCGCTGATGCGGGATGTCGTGGCGGCGTTCGATCAGGCGGATGCGGCGGTTCGGCAGGCCGATCTGGATGCGCTGATGCCCTTCTATGCGAAGGGGTATAACTATTATGGTCTGAAGCCGGCCGATGTCCGCCGGATCTGGGCCGAAGTGTTTGTGCATTATCGAGATCTGTCCTCCCGTCATGTGTTCACCGACGTGAAACTGATGCAGACGGGGAAGGTGAAGAGAGCCTCGGTCACCTGTACCGGCGGGCTCTATGGCATCGATAAAGAGTCGGGGAAAACCATCACCATCGATAGCTGGGCCAACGAGGTCCATTATCTGATTTACGAGGATGGGGCCTGGCGGTTCCTTGGCAACAAGGGCGGGACGACGCAGTTCGTGCCGCCTAGCAGCGCGCCGCATCATCCGCTCTTCTAGCAGGATGCTGAAAAAGTCCGCCAGCGGCGTTCCTGGAACCGTGACAGGTGACACGTAACAAGTGAGAAGTTAAACGACAGAAGGATGCGGGCTGCGGCCTTGCCTGCGGAACGGCGCGTCTCGGCGCGCCGGGGTTGGGCGGGTGAGAACAGTGGCCATTTTGAGCATCCTGTATGTTCGGTGTGGATTCAGCCGTTGTGGTATCTGCCCTGTCGATAGGGTTTAAAGAGTTTTTCTGTAGCCTGCTAGACCGTCACCGCGAGTCAGGCTCCCATGGCAAAACATATCGCCATCATTCAGGGTCATCCCGACTCGACGGTCCGGCATTTCTGTCACGCCCTGGCCGACGAATATGCCAAGGGGGCAGAGGATGGCGGACATGATGTGAGGCGGGTCGACGTGGCGGCGCTCGATTTTCCTCTCTTGCGGACGAAACAGGATTTCGAGAAGGGCCAACCTCCGGAGTCGATCAAGCAGGCGCAGGATGTCGTGACCTGGGCCGATCACCTCGTAATCATCTATCCCCTCTGGCTGGGTTCGATGCCGGCGCTGCTGAAAGCGTTGTTCGAACAGCTGCTGCGACCGGGCTTTGCCTTCGAGTATCAGAAATCCGGCGGGATGGCGAAAAAGCTGCTCAAGGGGAAGTCGGCGCGCATCGTCGTGACCATGGGGATGCCCGCGTTGGTCTATCGCTGGATCTTTTTCGCCCACAGTCTCAAGAGTTTCAAGCGGAACATCCTCTCGTTCTGTGGCATCGGGCCGGTGAAATCCACTATCATCGGATCTATCGACGGGCTGACGGACCGCCAGCGGGCCGACTGGCTGGATGAGATGCGGGGATTGGGGGATGTGGGGAAATAGGCGGCTGACCGGGCGGACTGCTTCGGCGGCGACATCATGCGAATAATCGCGCGAGCTGCTGGATTCTTGATAGTGCACACCACGTACTCCTGTGAGGCTGCGCTGGAACAGCGCAATGACGTCGTACGCTTTCTTTGCAGGGCCATTGGCTATGAATGGCGCGATGTCGCAACCGAAGCAGTCCGCCCGATCAGCCGCCCTGTGGTGGCAGGTGAAGGGGTAGGGGAGGTTCTGACATGAAGTTACCAATGCCTAACAGGGATTTTGGGGCAGGGTCGCTGAATCGCCGGCAGTTGTTGAAGGCACTTGGTGTGCTTGGGTCGATGGTGGCGCTGGGGGGCACGCGCGGATTGGCCGATGCGCTGGAGCCGGCGCGCTCGTCCGCAACCGGAGAGATTCCGAAGCGCTTGTTGGGGAAAACCGGCGTGCAGGTGTCCGCGCTCTGTTTCGGCGGCGCCCATTGGGGGCGAATCGACGATGATGCCGAGGCGATCCGCATCCTCCAGGAAGCGATCGACGCAGGCGTGACCTTTCTGGATAATGCCTGGGAGTACAACGGCGGGCGCTCCGAAGAACTGATGGGGAAGGCCTTGCAAGGCCTTCGGCAGCAGGTCTTTCTCATGACGAAGGTCTGTTCGCATGGCCGCGATAAACGGGTGGCGTTGCAGCAGCTCGACGAATCGCTCCGTCGTCTGAAGACGGACTATCTCGATCTCTGGCAGATTCACGAAGTCGTCTATCTCGACGATCCTGATCGGCACTTTGCGCCGGGCGGCGGGGCCGAGGCCTTGCTCGAAGCGAAGCGGCAGGGTAAGGTGCGGTTCATCGGTTTCACCGGACACAAAGATCCCAAGATTCATCTGAAGATGCTCGCCCACGACTTTCCGTTCGACACCTGCCAGATGCCGCTCAATGTCTTCGACGGAACCTATCGGAGTTTCGAGCAGGAGGTGCTGCCGGTGCTCACGCAGCGGGGCATTGCTCCGATCGGGATGAAAAGCCTGAGCGGAAATGCGGAACCGATCAAGCAAGGGCTCGTCACACCGGAGGAAGCGCTGCGGTATGTGTTAAGTTTGCCGATCGCGTCGCTGGTCAGCGGTATCGATTCGCGGGAAGTCTTGCGGCAGAATCTCGACATCGTGCGGCGGTTCGTCCCGATGACGGTCGCCGAGATGCAGGGCCTGCGGACTCGCGTGGCTCGTTACGCCATGGACGGGCGATTCGAGCTGTTCAAGTCCACCAACCGCTATGACGGCCGCATAGGACGGGAGCAGCATGGATTATCTTAGCAGGATGCTGAAAAAGTCCGCCAGCGGCGTTCTCGCGGCGCTCAGAGGCTCAACGTACCGAAGCGTACGCCTCGCCTCTTCGCTGGCTGCGGCCTTGCTGAACGGCCATTTTGAGCATCCTGCGGTGGTGCTGGGTGGCGGGACGCCGGGACCGCAGTCGATATGATCGGGAAAGGGAGGAACGGATCGTATGCCGCCACAGCAGGTTGAGCCGCACGTCTTTATCATCATCGGAGCCACCGGCGATCTCACCCGCCGAAAATTGTTGCCTGCGCTCTATCACTTGCGGGATCAGGGTGTGCTGGAAACCCGGAACACGCTGATCGTGGGTGCGGCCTTGCCCGAAGTCGGGGAGGACGGGTTTCGGCTCTGGGCGCATGAAGGGTTGCACAAGGCCGGGTGGCACAACGATCACGAATTGCGCGAGTGGTGCGACGCCTGCCTCTACTACCACACGATCGGCCGCGGGACCGATGATGATTATGCCGCCTTGGCTACCTATATCCGGCGCATCGAGCAGCAGCACGTCATGCCGGAGAACCGCGTGTTCTACTTGGCCGTGCCGCCGGACATCGCGCCCAAAGCTATCGAAGGACTGGATCGGGCGGGGTTGCTCAAGGGGCGCGGCTGGGTGCGTGTCGTTTTCGAAAAGCCCTTCGGGCACGACTTTCAGTCAGCGCGCCAGTTGAATACCACGCTGCACCAGTACGTGGATGAATCGCAGATTTACCGGATTGACCACTATCTGGGAAAGGAAACCGTCCAGAATCTCCTGGCCTTCCGGTTCGCCAATCCGATTTTCGAATCGCTCTGGAAGCGTGACGCGATTGAGAACGTGCAGATTACCGTGGCCGAAGATCTTGGTGTCGAGCATCGGGGGGCCTACTACCAACAGGCCGGCGCGTTGCGCGACATGCTGCAGAATCATTTGACCCAGCTCATGACCGTCGTGGCGATGGAAGTCCCGGTCTCATTCGATGCGGCGGCCATTCAGAGCGAGAAGATGAAAGTGCTCCATTCCATTGCTCCGATTGCGGAGCGAGACGTCGTGTTCGGCCAGTACACCTCCTGGCAAGTCGGCGACCAGACGATTCCCGGCTATCGCGAGGAACCCGGGGTGCCGAGGGATTCCAACACGGAAACCTATGTTGCGTTGAAAGCGGAGATTCATAACTGGCGCTGGAAGGGTGTGCCGTTTTATCTGCGCACCGGGAAGCGCTTCCCCCGGAAGCTCACGCAGATCGCCGTCATCTTCCGGGAGGCGCCGGCCCACGTGTTCCCGTCCATCGATCCGGGCAGCATCGCCTCCAACAAGCTCTTGATCACCCTGCAACCGAGCGAAGGATTCTCCCTCTGCTTTTCCGTGAAGAGTCCCGGACGGCCCTTCATGTTGAGCGACCATGCGCTGCAATTCGATTATCAGAAAGCGTTCGGCCAGCTGCCTGAGGCCTATGAGACGCTCTTGCGCGATGTGATGATCGGGGATCAGACCCTGTTCGTCAGCGCGGAGTTCACGGAAAAGGCCTGGCGGCTCTACGATCCGCTCCTGACTGGCACGCAAGTCGTGCATCCGTATTCAGCCGGCTCCTGGGGACCGCGCGAGGCGGATGCGCTGGTAGAACGCCAGGGCCATCAATGGCAGCTCGGCTGGTGAGCGGGCTTCCAGACTGCTCCCGTCGATCTAATCGCTCTTCCTCATCCCAATCTTGACGCTGGGTATTGAGCCAGCCGATAATGCGCCGGTCTCGGCAGGATGCTGACAAGCCGGCCGGCAGCATTCTCGTGTCCCGTACCGACTCAACGTAATGAAGCATACCGGCGCCACCATTGCATCCACTACGAAACCGGGCTGATAGGCTGAGAAGCGTCGGGCTGCGATGTCCATTCACCAGGTCACGGCACAGGTTGAGTCGATCAAAGATCTGACGCACGATGTGCGGCAGCTCGATTTGCGGCTCGTCGAGCCGGCCGCAATAGAGTTCAAGCCGGGCCAGTTCATTTCCTTTGAGATACCGCATCCCGAGACCGGCCGTCTCCTCACGCGGGCCTATTCCATCGCCTCCTCACCCAGCCGTCCCGGCGTGGTCACGCTCTTGTTCAATCGCGTGTCGGGCGGGCCGGGCTCCACGTTGCTTTATGCCTTCAAAGAAGGCGATACGACGCGATTCAAGGGACCGGCCGGCCACTTCACGCTGCGCGACGATCCGGGGCGCGACCTGCTGTTTGTCGCCACCGGCACCGGGATCACGCCTATCTGGTCGATGCTCCTGGCCAATGCAGAGCGGCCCGATCCCAGACCGGCCACGCTATTCTGGGGGCTGCGAAGCCAGCGCGACGTGTACTATCAGGACGACTTGATCGCGCTCGCGCGGAAGATGCCGACTCTGACGACGGTCCTCACGCTCTCCCGCCCCGAGCCGGGCTGGTCCGGAGCGATAGGACGAGTGCAGCAACTGGTGGAAGAGCGTGTCACGTCGGTCGCCCAGCTGGCTGCCTACCTCTGTGGAAGCGGCGACATGATCGCCGATGTGACGAGGACTCTGCAGCAGAGGGGCCTCTGTCCCATCTATCGCGAAAAGTATTAACCGGCGGCGGCCGGGGCGAAAGCGTAAGCGGCTGGGCCACGATCGGCATCACCTCATGACGAAAGGATCGCACCGTGGCAAAGAAGCCTCCGACACCGGCGAAGGTCATGGAGTTGGGCACCGCATTTTTCGGATCGAAGACCCTGCTGAGCGCCATCGAGCTCGGGCTCTTCACCGAGCTGGCGAAGGGCGCGCGCACGTTGGAGGAGTTGACGGCGCGGCTGAACCTGCATCCGCGCAGCGCGCGGGACTTTTTCGATGCGCTGGTGGCGCTGGGGATGTTGAAGCGCACCGGCACACGCTACGCGAATACGCCGGACACCGCGCTGTTTCTCGATCGCAACAAGCCGTCCTATATCGGCGGCATCCTCGAAATGTGCAACGCGCGGCTCTATCGTTTTTGGGGCTCGCTCACCGACGGGCTCCGCACCGGCCAGCCGCAGAATGAAGTGAAGACCGGCGGCGACTTCTTCGGCACGCTCTATAGCGACCCTCAACGGCTGGAAGGATTTCTCAAGGCCATGACGGGCCTCAGCATCGGGGCCGGCCGCGGGATCGCGAAAAAATTTCCCTGGAAGAAATACAAGACCTTCGCCGATGTCGGCTGCGCCCAGGGCGGTGTCGCCGTGGAAATCGCGCTCGGGCACAAGCACCTCACCGGGCTCGGCATGGATCTGCCGGTCGTGCAACCGATCTTCGAAGCCTACGCACAGAGTAAGGGCTTGGCGAAGCGGCTGCAGTTCCGTCCCGGCAATTTCTTCAACGAGCCGCTGCCGAACGTCGACGCCATCATCATGGGCCACATCCTCCATGACTGGAACCTCGATGAAAAGCGGATGCTCCTGCGCAAAGCCTACGAGGCGCTTCCGCCGAACGGGGCGGTGATTATCCATGAAGCCCTCATCGACGACGCGCGCAAGGAGAATGCGTTCGGCCTGCTGATGAGCCTCAACATGCTGATCGAAACCCCTGGAGGCTTCGACTTCACCGGCGCCGATTGCCGCACATGGATGAAAGAAGCCGGCTTCAAAAAGACCACGGTGGAGCGGCTGGCCGGACCGGACGGCATGGTGATCGGCTACAAGTAGGGGAACGGGGAGGCCACTGCAGCGATCGAGGGGCAATGAGAAAAAAGACGGTTGCTCAATCAGGCCGGACCGCCGCCGATCCGGCGACTCTGGATGCGCTCATGCAGCGCCTGGTGGCGGAACAATCGGCTTTCCGTGCCTTCCTGCGCAAGCGGCTGTCCGACGACGCGCTGGTTGAAGACCTGCTCCAGCAGAGTCTGGTCAAAGCGGTCGAGCGTGGCCACGAACTGCACAATCGCGACAGCGCCGTCAGCTGGTTCTATCGAATCTTACGCAATGCAGTGGTCGACTATTACCGGTCTCATGCTGCCGACCGCCGGAAGGTGGACGGCCTCCTCGATGAACTGGTCACGTCGGGGGAAGACAAGATGCCGGGGCTCGATGAAGTCCGGCCGACCCTCTGCGCCTGCCTGGCACCACTCGTGACTCAGCTCCGTCCAGCCTATGCCGAGCTCATCCGCCGTATCGACTTGGAAGGGGAGTCCCCGGCGGCCGTGGCCAGGGAGCTCAACGTCACCTCCAACAATCTCACCGTCCGCCTCCATCGGGCACGCCAGGCCCTGCGGGCAACCCTCGAAAAAACCTGTGGGATTTGTACGAAGCACGGCTGCTTGAACTGTACCTGTTAGCCGACTGTAAGAATCCGCTCCCTCCTCCGTCTGTAAGGGTGAACGGCCACATTCACCACTCACAGGGAGGTCTCACATGATCCGGATCGAATCCGCCGCCACACTTCCACAGATAGAAGAGCCGCAAGCCTGCTGCTGTGCCGGGCCGAAGAAGCAGGAACAGCATTACGAGCGGCATGAACCGAAGATGGCTCATGGCCATCATGGGACGGCGCAGGACACGCCGGCTCTGAACCGGACCGCGCTCATGGCCACGCTCCACTGCTTGACCGGCTGCACGATCGGCGAAGTGCTCGGGATGGTGATCGGGACGGCGCTGGGATGGACGAATTGGCCGACGGTGGCGCTCGCCGTGGCCCTCGCGTTCCTGATCGGCTACGGGATGACACTCCAGCCCCTGCGGAAAGCCGGGATGGCCTGGGGCGCGGCGCTCGGACTGGCCTTCGCCTCTGATACCCTCTCCATGGGGACGATGGAGTTGGTGGATAACGTGATCATGCTCGTGATCCCCGGCGCGATGGACGCGGGATTATTCGACCCGCTGTTCTGGGGGAGCTTGATCGTCTCGTTGATCCTGGCGGGAGCCGCAGCCTTTCCAGTGAACCGCTGGTTGATCGCGCAAGGCAAAGGCCACGCGCTGGTGCATGGGCATCATTGCCACTGAGCAGGCATCCGTCGCAATGCGTTGCGGAAACGCAGGCCGCAATGTGGCCGGGTGAACACCACGGCCGAATAGTACAGAGAGGGGCGGACAGTCGGTCCGTCCCTCTCCGCGTCGCGCGCTACCGCGCGCCGGTTTTTGACTGCAGGCTCTGGAGGTAGCTTGCGATGGAATGGTCCGGGACTTCTTGCCTGCCGAGGTTGTTCCAGAACGAGATGACGGAGAAGCGCTCCGCTTGCACATCGCTGAAATAGGCGTAGTTGGTCCCGTCCTTCAGCACGACTTCGGGGCCGACATGTTTGTACGGGCCCTCGTCGAGAATCGTGGAAATATCCAGCGGCGGAAGGAGCGGCACCGGATCCTTGTCGTTCACAAAACGCAGCAGCGGCAGCCCGCGGTACTTGTCGACACCCGCGCGGTTCGTCACCTTCGGCTGGCCGAAGGTCATTGCCTGGCCCAGTTTCACTCCGTCTTCCTTGAAGAGCATCACGACAATCGCCGCCGCGGCTCCGCCCAGGCTGTGGCCCGTCACCCGCACTTCATAGCCGGTCCGCAGCAGCGGCTTGGCAAAGGCGTAGACCTGCAGCGCCGTGTCGGCGAAGCCCTTGTGGAGCGGGATCTGCAACCGGCCGTCCACCACCTTGTTGTAGTCCACGTCGAGTTTCACATTGTCCAGATTGGACGTCCCGCGGACGACGACCCAGTGAATCTTTTTTGCCTCGTCCGTTTCGATGTAGGCCTTCACGCCCCTGGGAGTTTCCACCATGAAGGAGACCACTGTGCTGGCCGGCGATTTCTGTTTGATGGACGCATCGGTCTCATAGACCAGACCCGCCCGTTGCGCATACTGGACCGCCAGGGCGAAGTCGATCGGGACAGGCGGCTGCGTGGGCGTCGGCTTCTGCAATGCACTCTTGGAACAGCCTGTTGAAGCGGCGATGAGACTGGAAAGCATCAGTACGATGGTGAGTGAGCGCAACGATATTCTATCGAGCAAAGTGATCATGGTGAGAAATTCCTGGTTAAGGTGAAGTATTGAGAGGCTTGTATCTGGCTTGCCGGAGTATGTCAAGGCGAGGAGTCGGGTGGCGGGAGTGGTATGTCTAGGACTTCGATGGTCGATCCAGCGATCCGGAGCAAGGTTCAGTTGAGAAGCTTTACGCTCAATGATAAAGTAAAGCCACATTAGGAGGGCAGCATGGCCATTCAGAAGCTCAGCAGCAAGAATCAGATCGTCATTCCCAAAGAGGCTCGACAGGCGATGGGCGTCAAGGGCGGCGATGAATTGCTCGTAGTCGTGAAGGACGATCTCACGCTGGTCATGCCCAAGCCGAAGCGGTATGCGCGCACGTTACAAGGGCTGGCCAAAGGGGCCTACCCGCCAGGCTATCTGAAACGGGAGCGCCGCTCGTGGTAGAGGGCGTCGCTGATCGAGGCCTTCCAGACGACCGTCAAGGCATCGGCCTTGATACCAACCTGTTCATCTATTTCCTTGAGGATCATCCGCGGTATGGTGCCTGGTGTGCGTCCCTGTTTGATCGCATCGAGCGCGGCCGTAATCCTGCTGTGACGTCGACGGTCACGCTCCTGGAATTGTTGGTCCAGCCGTATCGCGATCGCAAAGAGGAATTGGCTCAGAAAATCTTTGCCCTCACCAGCACCTATCCGAAGATCCAGTGGGTTCCGGTGACATTGGATGTCGCTGATCGGGCGGCGGAGTTGCGCGCACGCTATCGGCTCAGTACGCCGGATGCGATTCAGCTGGCCACTGCGATCAGCCTTAAGGCGACACGTTTCTATGGAAACGATAAGGCACTACGCCGGGTCAAGGAAATTGAGTGTGTTATCCTGGACGACCTGTTGTAGGCATGGACTGATTCGTTCCTACGCCATCTACGTCAGACTATCCCAACAGTGCTGTGGCTAGGGAGGGCAGCAAGGGGAGCAGGGCCACGCCGAGGCAGATCGAGAGCGCCACGATCGAGGCGACGAGATCCTCGTCGAGCTTGGCGTCCGTTGCGAAGATCACTGCCATTACCGCCGAGGGCATGCCGGCGATCAGCAGCACCGCGGCCCGTTCCAGTCCCGTCAGGTTCAGCACCAGGGTGGCGATCCAGCCGAGCAGCAACCCGCCGGCCATGCGCAGGCCCACGCCCAGGCTCGTCAGCCGCCAGGTCTTCCGTACCGCATGCACGCTGATCGAAAGGCCGAGCACGAGGCTGGCCAAGGGGATCGTCAGCAGATGCACCGGCGTCAGGATCGTTTGCAGCCATTCCGGCAAGTGGAGCCCGGCGGTCTTTGCCGTCAGGACCATGACCAGCGCCCAGAGCGGCGGCGAGGTAAGCAATCGCCGCCCTGCGTCATGCGGGGATGAATCCTGCGCGCCGTGCCAGAGCGCCATCGGATAGAGCACCGTGAGGGTGAGCGTCGTCTGTCCGAGGTCGAAAAGAATCGCCTGGGCGAGCCCCTCCTCGCCGAAGGTGGCGAGGGCGACGGGATAGGCAAAGTAGATGGAATTGATGCAGCCGACGGCGAGCAGCAATCCCCCCTGAGTCGGGCGGTCGAGCGTGAGCGCCCGGGCGAGTCCCCAGGCAAGGAGGACCAGAGGAATCGTGATGAGGCAGGCCGAGAGGGGAATCTTCCAGGCCGTCGGCGAAAACACCACGCGATCCAATGACACGAGAATCGTCGCTGGCAGCGTGACCGAAAAGACGAAGGTCCCCAGCCGTTCCGCGTGGACTTTCCCGAGCAGGCCGGACAGGCGCAGCGCGGCGCCGGCGACGAAGAGAATCAGGAATACGTGGAGGGACGACGGCATGGGGGAGGAGAGTAGCAGAAAATTCCGAGCGGGTCTTATGGGAAGTGAATGTGCCGCCGTCGAGTGGGAGGGACCTGTTCGCTAGGGACAGGCCAGCCACTGTTCGACGTCGGAGCGGACGGCTCGTTCGATGGCGATGCCATTTGGAAACGTCCCGAGTGCGCCCTGGCGGGCGACGATGCCGATATAGCCGTGACTGCGATCCCAGAACGGGTAGGCGCCGTAGGCTCCGGGGCTGGAGACTCTGGTGCCAGCGGTGCAATTGAATGTGGCGCTCTGGCATTCGTGCCACAGGCCGAGCCCGTAGTGCCAGTCTTCGCCCGCGCCGGCCAGGGCCGGTGAATAGGCGATTGTCACACCGGCGGTGTGATCCGCCAGCAGCTGGCCCATCGAGGTGCTGTTCAGCAGCAAGCCGTTCTTCAGCGCCTTGAGAAAGGCCATGTAGTCCTCGCCGGTCCAATGCATGCCGCCGGCCAGGCGGGGATTCGTGGCGGAGGGAAGATCGTAGGTCGAGTTGGCGAACAGGCCGGTCTGCGTTTTGAATTCCGTGAAGACATCCTGCCAGGTCGCCAGGCCCCGCGCTCTCATCGCCATGAGCCCCGCCACTTGCAGATGGGTGCTGGCGTAGTAGAACTCCTGTCCGGGTGTGAGGCCGTTCCCGGCGTTGGTCGTCGCGATGCTGTTCACGCAGGTGTCGAAAATCGCCAAGCCCGCGTTGAGGCAAATAGGCTCGGTCGTCAGGCCTGAGGTGAAACTGAGCAAGTGTTCCAACGTCATGTTGTAAAGCGAATTGCTGCTACCGGTAATGGGCCATCCTGAAATACGTTCCTGCGGCTTGTCAGTCAGTCTCAGGTACCAATCGCAGAATGACGACCGCCGAAACCAGCTTGGAGGTCGAGGCCGATTCATAAGAGGTTTGCAGTGTGGAGCCGCCTCGGTTGTAGCTGTAGCGACGGCCATCCTGCCGTTCAACCGAGAAGGAGAAGTCCACATCCGACGACGTTTGCGCCAGCGTACTCTCCATCGCTCCTTCGAGCTGCGCCACCGAACAGGACGGGCCGGTGACGGGGGGCGTAGCAAGAGGAGTGTCCGATCCGCCGCCACTGCAGCCGGCAAGGAGACTGATCGCAACGGAGAGACCGGCGGTTAGGAACGTATGGTGTCGCATGGAGTCATTAACGCGGAACCCGAAGAACCGTTGACTGTCTGTAAACCAAATCCTGGCAAGCCTTAGACGGGAAGTAAGGGGCCGGCAAGTGCGGAAGTATAGCAGGCAGGACGAAGGAAATGACACTGGCTTTTGTCGTGCCCCCGTCCTCTTGTTTGGGGGCGGGGACTGAATTAAGCTGAGCCCATGGAAGAGTCAGTCTGGGCGTTGATCGCCGCTGCTGTCGCGATGGTCGTGATCGGATTGGTTCGTCGGTGGTACCGCCAGCGGGTGGCCGCCAAACTGGCGGATCAAATGCTCTCCGAAGTGATCAAGGGGAAAGACGCTTTCCGCCGATAACCGGCCGACGAAGAAACCTGCGCAATGCGAGCGGTAAGAAAAGACTCCCCTCATTCGTTCGCTCGAGCCTCCGAACCCTTGCGTGCCTCCTGGGTGCGTTCAATGTGGTGAGCCGCGGCGGCTGCCGTGACGGCGGGCCATCCGGTCCCGGACCATGGAGCCGACGAGCACAACCGGGATGGCCAGAAGAAAGAGATACCATGCTGCCCATACTGTCACGTCATGCATGATGGACCTCCATTCGTTCTATCAGGAGCTATACGCAATCTACGTACCGCTACGCAGCCGGCCGGCGATTCCGATGAATCGACAAGATAGTCGGGTTTGCGGCGCACCAGCCGCAAGATCTAGTGGCTGGGCAAATTGATATAGAGCGGAGTCGATGCCACGAAGGTGGCAAAAATCACACGGGCCCTGTGAGATAGATGACAGCCTGCGGTGGGAATTGATAACGGCCTCGCTGATCCGACTCAGCACTCAAAACTCAGGCCTTCACTTCGCAATCGTGATGCTGGGGACGCCCACGCGCGGGACTTCGCTCACGGTCATCTGGAAGAGGAGATAGAGCAACTGGAACCCTTCGCGGTTCCAGCGGGCCAGCGGCCCGGTCGTATTCACGGCGTAATGTTTTCCGTGGAACTTGATCGAGAGGTCGGCGTCGGACGGGGAACTGTCCGACAGCACCAGTTCCATCGCGTGGACGGGATTCTCATGCACCGGCGGCGTGCGCGGATCCTTCTCTACATCATATTCGGGATCTTCCTCCAGCCCGCGCCCTAGGAAGTTCAGAATCGTATTGAAGCTCCGCAGACGGAAATCCCCCTTGAGCGGATACTCTCCGCCGAAATGGCCGGGGCGAATGTCGAAGGAGACGTCGTTCAGATGCCCGTCCTCCGTCTCGTCGATCAACCGCGCCCGTTCCTCGGATGACAGCGTATCGGGGTCATAGTTGGTGATGAGAATGCGGCCCGTGATCTGTTTTTTGAGCGTGTAGGTGTTGTCCTTCTGATTGTAGGCGACGAGATACTCTTTCTGCAGCGCCTGGAAGCCCTCGGCGGTCACCGAGTTGGCGGGGATCGTCCAGGTACGATGCGAGACGAGCGGCTCGGCGTAGAGCTGGTTCTGGTCCTGAATCGCGGAGATGTGCGTCACCACGCGGCGGAACATTTCATAGCCCGGCTTATCGGACGGCGCATTGCGGTAGGAGACCTCCCGGCCGTCCTGCTTCACCCGCAGTTCCTGCGCCATCAGCCGGAGCAACAGGTCGATATCGAATCGCTGCCGGAGCAGCAGGGTGAACTTGGTTTCCTGAAACGGGGTCAACAGCCGCTTCGTGAACTCTTCTCCTTCGATCGGCACGATACTGATCGTCGGATTCTCCGCCACGCTGCCGCCGAAGACCGGCATGAGCGTCTTGCTGGCCTCGCCCGTCAGCGCCGGGGTCGCGCCGGCATTCACCCGAAAGTCGAACGTCGCGGCGATGTTGGAGACGCCGGTGAAGTGGATGGGTTGATGGCGATGGGCGCGGGCGATGTTGATGAGCAGTTGCTTGGAGACGGCATCCGTCACGGCTTCGTCGTACGAGGTCACCGCACGATTCAAGGTGATCGGCGACAGGCAGCCGGTCAGAGCCACACTACAGAAAGCCCCGGCCAGGGTAAGCCGCGCAATGGATGTGAAGCGGAGAGTCGTCGTCATAAGGGCACCTGCCGAAAAGCACACCATTATAGAGCGGGTTTGTAGCACACCTGGGAGGGGATGTCAGCGGAGGGGGGGAGGGCGGCCTGGTCGTCCTCTTGCTCGCGGAACGCGAGGGGAGGGAGCAGCCAGACGGTCCTTCTTGCTCGCTGAGGCCGCACGATCGGAATGTGCTCCCTCAATGCGCGCAGTGAAGGACCATCTGGTCGCTCCCTTTGGGAAAAGTGGGGAAAGGTGAAAGAGGATTGTGCCACGTGCACAGTAGGGGACTAATCCAGGCCATTCCCATGGGGGAGAAACGAGCGAGCTAGGAGGGGCTATTAGCGTGTGCGGTTGACGTGTGTTATGGCGAGAAACGGCTCTCGACCTCTTCCCTTTATTCGACCCTCTTATAAACGAGATGGTGGGGGAGTCAACGGGCGGAATGGGGCGAGGCTGGGCTGGCCTATTTTTCTGCCTCGGGATGAAAAGTAATAGAATTAGGGGCAGCTTGAGATCGCCGTGTCAGAGAATCCAAAGTTTTGAACTGTCCCCTGCTCGTCATAACAAATCCAAAAGTCCTTCGTTGTAGCCCCAACGAATGCGGCAGATTCGGCATAGAAGTACTGGGCGATCGTCCGCTTCCCTTTCGCCGGAACAACTCTCATGGTCCCGCGAGTGACCTTCTTGCCGTTCTCAACTGTTTCTTCAGTAGTCGTTTCGTATTCGGTGGAAAACATTGTTGATGCCGATGGAACTTCGGGGAAATTTGGGCTGCCGAGCCGTTTTATTACCTCATCTCTCATGGTGGCTCCTTTCTGAATCCATGTGACCTGCTCGCTAGTTACAAGCTTCCCGTGTGACGCACACCCCATGGCAGCTAGCAGAGCGACCAAACAGACTATGAGCCTCATCCATTTCTCCTTTGGACTATCGTTCAGACGGTGAAATTTATGCTTTACCGAGTTCTGTATGGCCCCAAATGTGGACAGGCTACTTTTCTAGGGCCGAAGAGTCAACTGCATGGAGCTGAAACACAGATAGTAAATCCGTTGTTCATAAGTCAGCGTTCGACCATCGACAGTATGTAGTAACGTATAATTGACATGTAAAGTTCGTGGAGTTTTTGGCGTCAGAGGGAGGAGCCATTTGAATCTCAACTTAGCACTAGATGATTTTGCAATTCGATGTTTTCGAAATATGGCTGATGCTGACTATTTAATGGCGAGGTCGGCTTTCAGATATCAACTAGCTCCCCAAGCGCTATGGGGTAGCATGCAAGTCATCGAGAAGTATTTGAAATGTATTCTTTTATTGAATCGTGTTGAGGGAGCGAAAATCGGTCATTCTCTGAGCAAAGGACTAAAGGTTTTAGTTGACTCAAAGAAGATTGATTTGAACCTTTCTTCAGCAAGTCAAGAATTTATTGGTCATATCGACCGCTTTGGTGAATGTCGGTATTTAGAAATATCAGTCGTTACATATGGTGGGCAGGTTGTAGATCTCGATAGGGTGGTGTGGGAGTTGCGCAGATTCTGTGCGCCTGATGAGTATGGCCAAGTTGGGGATAGAGGAAGCGCTGCTGGATCTAAGAAAGTCCGGCTTCATGAATTGTCGCTTCGCGAAGGGTTCATTCCAGAAAGATATCGGCTTCGGAATGGTTTTCTAGAAAAGATAATTGATGACGAAAAACACCCTGGTCGGGCCATGCTAGTTTGGCAGAATGGCTTCTTTGGCAAGAGACTTAGGAGGTCGGTCAGGCATCGAGGTGGATTCGATGCTGTAAACTCGCCATTGTTCAATCACCCTGAGATTATTCAAGAGGTACGGAAGTATGTGCATGTTCCCAAAGATCTTGTTCAGGCTTATGAAAAGCTTCAATCAGAGAAAAGGACTTGAGGAGGTTGCGTTTATATACTCACAATGCTCCGAACGTTCTCTCGGGCGAAGAAAAGTGTCGGTATGACAAGCAAAAAAGCAAAGGGGTCGGGAGTCTTTGTTTGATCCCCATCGTCAGTACCTGCCTTCGTGCGGTCTACTTGCTACGGCTGCCCAGGAACGTGACGACGTGGCCTCGTAGAGCAGCTACGAAACGCTGAAAGCTGAGGTCTTCTGCTGGTTGCGTGATTCTTGTTCTCGATGAGTTCGTGGCCATCATGAAACAAGCTGAGCTATATAGCCGTTCCAACACCAGACGGCGACACAAGAGTTCGTAGCGCTTGCTGTAGGAGACTCCTTTGTACCGTAGGATGGCTGCTGTGTCCCTGACATGCGCTTCGCCACGGAACACAGGGTCTACCTGGAAATATGGTTCTTTGTTGGCAACGGGAACTTTGACATTGTCACGATCTTCCAAGAGGAACAGATAGCCAAGAAACGGAGGAGGCGCCTGACCGAAGCGGCCTTCTCGGAAGGCTGTCCAAATATCTTTGGCGCTGCCCACCGCCTCTTCCGAACGATTGTTCACGTTGTTACCGATCGACTTGCCGGCTTGGGACTTAAACTCCATGGCCAAGACCAACGCGCCGTTGGAGACCACGATAAGATCCCACTTTTTCGTGGCCCTGAAGTACCCCGGGAGTTCAAGCGCGGTCCTTGTGCGGATATCGACCTGATTCAATCCGGCTTCGCAGAGAATGTCAGAAACCAAGACCTCCAGGGCACCCATCTGAGTGCCTCCTGTCACCTCGCCTCTGGTTCCGGCATCGATTTTCCCCGACTGAACCTGCTTCTCTTTATTTTTCCTGCGGGCGTTCCAATAGCCTTGGACGGCGGCTTGCAATCTCTTGTCAATGTTCAAGCGCGGCCTCCAATGTGCGCGCGTTGATTCCATAGAGATCCAGCGCCGCTTTGGTTGCGCGGGGCCTATCACGAAGACGGAAGGCGTCTCTCAATTCATGTGCCTGGATCTTGGACAAGGACTTTGGCGCAGGGACGCGAATGCGGCGCAGGTACTGCGCTTGGAAACGCAAGTAGCCGCCTCGCATGCGGACTCCGTAGGATTCGACGAAAAACTGCCCCACCTTCGATAGCAGGAGGCCACCGAGTACTTCCAGATCCCACTCATCCGACTGAATGAAATACAGATTGTGGTGAGGGTATGTTTCGCCACGATCTAAGACCGGTTCGAGGGTGTTCTTGATATCCGGAATATATAGTTTGTGTGTGTGCGTGAGCGTGTGGTTGACGCGATCAATCGTCTTGTACCATTTGTCGGCGCTCTTCTCCGCGGTGTGGCGTTTCTTCAGGGCTTCGGCATGCTGCTCATAGTAGGCCTGCAACTTCGGATAGACTTTTAGATTAACTAGTCCATCATCATTCCATGGATTTACCAGATAGTGCCCGGACCATCGCACCGTTCCGTCCGCCAGGTCCTTTGCAAGTGCAAGCTTCAGAAGGCGGGAGGGCTCCACAAGGTTTGCATCCGTCGTGATGTAGATTCGATCGTTCCCGGTGGCTACGCCGATCCCAACCTTGGCGTTCATTTCGAGAGGAGGGAACTGATCTTCCAGCCGCCGAAGGAGCGCCAACTGTTCCGGCGAATGGCAGGGCCAGGGGGCTGAGCCTTTGAACCATGTGTGTACCTCGGCTCGATGGATGCCTTGGGGCAGGATGTCGCGGCTGTTTGTCTGGAGTGTTGCTGCCAATTGGCTTGGCTGAATGTGTTCAGCCTCCTGATCGGCGCTTGCGACAATGGTTGATCGCTGTTTTGCGTGCCGAATCACCGTGATGGCAGGATAGGCGTCCACGTCATCATCGAAGGCATTGGCGTGGTGCATACTGAGGAGCATTTCAACGCTGTACGCCGAACTAATTAGTTGCCGCAGTTCAGCACCATACTGATTACGCATCCATCGATCAGCGCAGATAAAGGCGCACACACCATCGGCTTTCAACTGCCGAAGGGCGGCTTCGAAAAACGCCACGTACAGGTCGGCTCGTCCGCGCATCGTCGGATAGGCACTTCGGTAGACCGAGGCCGTTTCTTCTGGAATATCTTCAAGGCGCACATACGGAGGATTTCCGATAATGAAACTAGCTTGTCTCTGGTCGGCATCGAGAAGGTAATCCCCGTTTACTACCCACGCGTCAGCCAGTTTCTTTGCTAAAGCGCTCTTCGCTCCATGAACCACTAGAAGATCTTGGACGACAGCGCGCGCACGAGCCGCACTCGTCTCATCCAGCTCATATGCGATGAGGGAGTTTTGGCATTCCGACAACGATCGACCCAGCTTTCGGCACGACTCCACTAGACGCTCAATCATGGGACCGAGAAACGCGCCATCACCAGCCGCTGGTTCGATTGCCAGGCAGTCCACCAGATTCTTATCCGGGGTATAGCCGCTCAGATCGAGGAGGAGTTCAACGACCCATCGCTTTGTGTAGACGACGCCTTTCGGCTCAACTGCTGTCATAGGGAGTGGCTGTCGGAGGGGCGCGATCAGCGGAAGCTGTATGCCTCGTGTTGCGACTGATGGACTGAATTGGTTGTCTGCCACGAGGGCCTCGAATTCTCTGGAGAGGAGTAGGGGATTAGGTGCGGCTGATAGTAGCTTGTCTGCGGCTCTCGTTCAAGATTCATTCGGTGGCAGGAGACCTTGAGGCAGGTTGCTGAAATTGTAAGGCCTGCATGGTAAAGGACAGCCGAACTGACTCAGCTCTCCCACTCTTCCCAAGCAGCGGTTGAGATGTTGTGGCTCGGATTGACAGCACTTCGTCTGCTCGCCACGATCCTGCCTCGTTTTAGATTTTGCTCAGCATGGCCACGGTAAGGGGAATACGATGGCGCAACGCTATCCCGAACTGTCTGACACGCACATTCAATTCATCGGCAAACAGAAGATCTTCTTTGTCGGCACTGCGACGGTGGAGAGCCGAGTGAATGTCTCGCCCAAGGGGATGGATTCGTTGCGCGTGCTCAATCCCAAGCGGGTGGTGTGGCTCAATGTGACCGGGAGCGGGAATGAAACGTCGGCCCATGTACAGCATCAGCCGCGCATGACGCTGATGTTCTGCGCCTTTGAGGGGCCGCCGGTCATTCTGCGGCTCTATGGCACCGCGACGGTCGTCCACCAGGGCGATGCGGCCTGGCACGAGTTGGTCGCATTGTTCCCTCCGCTGCCCGGCGCGCGGCAGATTTTCGACGTGACGCTCGATCTCGTGCAAACCTCCTGCGGGATGGCGGTGCCCTATCTCTCCTACACCGGCGACCGCGAGTTGCTGAACGAGTGGGCCGGGAAGAAAGGCGAGGAGGGGTTGCGCAATATTGGAGCGAGAAGAATCAGCTCAGCCTCGACGGCCTTCAAACGAACATCGTTAGGAAGAGCGGCAGGCAGTAACGGAACCGGTTACCTTGTTTGAACGACTTGTCCGGTGAAGCGAGACCCGCTCCTGATTGAAGTTTCAATTCTGTCGGCTTTGCCTGTGCGTGACTTTGCGCTATACTCCTGATCGAAGGAGCTTCCACCATGGCCAAGATGGTTCCCACCCCTCCTCCCGGGTTTGACGACCTTCCGGTCGATGAGCAAATCGACTTCGTGCAATCGTTGTGGGATCGGATCGCTGCGACTTCTGAGCAGGTCCCGGTGCCTGAATGGCATCACGACATCATCCGGGAGCGCTTAGCGGCGTATACGGCGAACCCCGGCGTCGGTCGATCGTGGACCGATGTCCGTGCAGACATTGCGCGCAAATTGCGCGAACGTTGATCTGACGGATGGCCCGGCAGTTTCTTATCTAGCCTCAGTCTGAACTCGATATCCAAGCGGCTGCGGTGTGGTACGAAGACCAACGGCCTGGTTTGGGAGGGAAGTTCCTCGACGAACTCGATCATGTGTTCCATCGCATCGTCGAGAATCCCCGGCAGTTCCCGCGTCTGGAAGAAACGGTGCACCGGGCGCTACTTCGGCACTTTCCTTATGGTGTGTATTTCTTGATCGGCGACGAACGTGTCGATGTTCTGGCCGTGCTGCATCTGCATAGACATCCAGAAATGTGGGAAAGCCGGAACTAGCCTAGGGCCCGGCAATCAGGGATGTGCCGCATGTCAGATCCTCTGCGATGGGCCTACGTGCGGGGAGAGGCGTAGGTGTAGACGATGACGCTCGAACTTAAGATTCCTCCGGTGGCGGTTGCCCTGATTACTGCCGTAGGTATGTGGTGTGCGGCGCGGGCCGTTCCGGGCATTGACGTTTCCTTTCCCGGGCGCGAGGTCGTTTCCGGTCTGGTGGCGGCGTCGGGCGGGGTTATTGCTGTGGCGGGGGTGGTCGCCTTCGGCCGGGCCGGCACGACAGTCAATCCCATGAAGCCCGGATCTTCGTCGGCATTGGTTCAGTCAGGGATCTATTCCGTCACCCGCAACCCGATGTATCTGGGGCTGCTCCTGGTGTTGCTCGCCTGGGCGATCTATTTGGCCAATGTGCTGACTCTCCTCTTTCTTCCGGGATTCGTGTGGTACATGAACCGGTATCAGATCGAACCGGAGGAACGGGCACTGACCTCCTTGTTCGGGCCGGAGTTCACTGCCTATGCCGCCCGGGTACGCCGGTGGTTGTGACCGGTTGACGGTGCGCGAGAAGCCATGGCATCGTGGCAAAGAGCAGCAGGCTCAGATAGTAGGCGGTGCCTGACACCGGGTCGCGATTCACCAGGACGTCCATCGGTGACAGCCCGCGCAGGGTGAGGCCGACCAGAAATTCCGCTGCCAGCATGCATCCGGTTGCGATCCCTCCAACGGCAAGCTGTTCCCGTGGTTGCGTCTGTCGCAGATATCGCCTGGTGATCCACCGGGCGGCCAGGACGATGACGGTGAGCATGAGGGGCATTTCCAGCAACTCTGCTGTCCGCTCGCCGAACAGCGGGAGCACGAACAGAACACGGATCGTCCCCAGCACGAAGCCTGCCCCGAAGACGATGAGAAAGTAAGCCAGCGCCGGTTTGAAGATGTGCATCGCCGTGTGAGCGTAGCCGATCACGCGAGGATAAGAAAAGGGATTGGACGCCTGTGTGTGATCCCCTCGCCTGGGCATGTCTGTAGATCCACAGGTGGCTTTCCAGTAGACTCCCCTGGAGTGAATGGCGGATGGTGACGTGTCCTACGGCAACACCTTCGTACGTGAATGTCTGGCATAACAGGAGGCAGTCGATGAACGATCAAGATACGCAACGGGCGATTGGGATTCTCAATACGATTATGGAGCATGAGTTGGCGGGCGTCGTCCGCTATACGCATTACTCTCTGATGATCTACGGCTATAACCGCATTCCGATCGTGTCGTGGCTGAAGGGCAACGCCGATGAGAGCTTGGCTCATGCGCACAAGGCCGGGGAGCTGGTCACGTTATTGGGCGGGCACCCGTCGCTGAAGATCGGGACGCTCTTGGAGACCGAGAAGCATGATGTGGGGGATATCCTGCGGGAAAGTCTGGAGCACGAAAAGGCCGCGGCTGCCGCCTATTACGAGCTGCTGAAAATCGCCGAAGGCAAGTCGGTCTTGTTGGAAGAATATGCACGGGAGATGATTGTCGGCGAAGAGCTGCATCTTGACGAGGTGAATAAGATGTTGCGCAAGTCCGGCGATACGCAGCCGTTCCGGCCCTAACGATCAACGGAGCGGGAAGGTTGACGATGGTGACGTCCTCGCTCTTGCGCAAGCTCGAAGGCGGCGATCGCCGGTCGATCGGACGGGCTGACGAAGTCGTGGCTGCGGTGCTCCGCCAGCCGAGGCTCTTCGGCGCGCTGTTTGCTGGCCTGTCGGTGGAGGATCCGGTGGTGCGGGCGCCAGCTCTTCGGCCCGCTGTGCGGCGCCAGTTGCAGCAGCTGACGGCCACCGGCACGCCGGCGATGAGGGCGCGGGGCAGCAAGTTGCTTGCGGAGCTGAAGGGAAGAGGCCAGGCTACGTAAATTCTGAGGTCCGCATGATTGGGGGACTGTTCTTGTGACCACCGAACCGACCCAGTCGTCCTCTCTTTCCAACGCGGCCGTCGAGATGCTGTGGCGTGGAGATGTGACTGCAGCGATCAAGCTCGTGCGGGTGGAGCGGAATCTTGGGCTGAAAGAGGCGAAGGATTTAGTGGGCGCCTACATCCGATCCCAACCATCCCTGCGGCAGAAGCTGGAGCAGGCTCAATCAGAGATATGGCAGAAGCTGAAGCGGGGGCTCATTGTCGCGCTGATCTTCGCCGCCGCCGCCGCGGCGTACTTCTTCTTCCAGAGCCGGTAGGCGAACCGGTGTTCTGAACGATGGGGAGTCGGATTCTCTTGTTGATTTCGGTTCTCGGGATCTTGCATTTTGACCGAACCGGGCATAGCCTATCGATCGGAGGACGGTATATGGCAAAGCCCGGTCAGTTTACCATTGAGCTGGAGCAGGAGGACGACGGCCGCTGGATCGGTGATGTGCCGACCTTGCCTGGGGTGATGGCCTACGGTCGGACTCGGGCAGAAGCCCTCGCGGCGGTGCAGGCGTTGGCGCTCCGCGTGATGGCGGATCGCCTTGAACATGGAGAAGCCCTTCCTGACGAGTTTTTGAGCGTCTCCTTCATTGCCGCATGAGCCGGTGGCCTTCCACCAGCGCTTCTCGTGTTCTTTCCGCTCTTCTTCGCATTGGCTGGACGATCAAACGAACGACCGGGTCTCACCGAGTGCTGGCACGGGGCGGATGGCCTGATGTTGTGTTCGCCTTTCACGATCGCAATGAAATCGGACCCAAAATGCTTGCGCGTTTGGCAAAGGCCACGGGGCTCACTCCTGAAGATCTCTAGGCTAGTGGGAAAATAGGAAGCAGGCTCAAGCGGAGATATGGCAGAAGCTGAAGCGGGGGCTCATTGTCGCGCTGATCTTCGCCGCCGCCGCGGCGTACTTCTTCTTCCAGAGCCGGTAGGTGCGTCGAGAAGGCTTACGCAGTCGACAGGCCGTTCCTTCATTCGGAACTGTGCGCTCCTGACCTTCTTCCCCTACAGAGCTGTCCTCTTCCGACGCTCCCGTGAGACAGCATGAGTGATCGTTGCGCCATGCGTATCACGCCTGGTCAGTTCCGCGCGGCTTCGGAATCCGGGGGTTCCCAGATATCCAGATGCTTACCTTCCACTTGGAAGACCTGTTGCGCTCCGAAGATGTGCTCCACTTCTTCGGGCGAGGACATTTGCACCACCCCGATGATATATCCATGCGCATCCCGCTGGACTTTCACGGATTTTACATGCCCGAAAGGAACGAAGATCTGACGGAGCTCCCGCTGCGTATATGTGGGAGGGAACCCGCTGACGTAGATTTTTGACGCCATGCCCGCACCTCCTTGTATGAGGACGGCATTGTCTTGGTCGGCAAAGCGCAACAGAACAAGTCCAGAGGAAGGCTCGATCCAGAGCGTTGTTACCGGCTCTCGCGCAAGGCAATGTCCTCCTGATTCCTGAGCTTCTGCAATAAGTCTACCAATCAGATTTCAGGCACGCCACTAGGTGAATCCCTGGGTGTATGTTCTCGATCAGGACGAGTCTGGCTCTCCCCTGTGGCATTCACATTAGCTGCTGCTTCGAACAATGGAGGGAGTAAAGGAATGCCCCGATGGGTGGTTGCGCGGCGGTCATTCTTCTCAGCCTGCCTTTTCGGAGAGCGCGATCGCTCCCTCCGTTTCCAGTGCGAACCGGCCGCGTCCACGCGGGATCAGCCGGATGTCCGGACATTTCTGCTCCAGCCGTTTTCTCAAGAGTATCAACCGGCTTTCGAGATTGTCTTTTACCTCGGGCAGACCGAGCCAGGGGTCCATGCGGAGTTCCCGGTTGGTGAACTCGACTCGTCCTTCATCCCGATGCTGGATGAGGAGACGCCAGAGAATGCGGCCCGGGACGTTCCGGATGAGGTAGTCGCCGTCGACGAAGACGCAGTCGTCGGCGTGGAAAAAGCAGAAGTGTCTCGTGCGCGCCGATGCGCCGGAGGGGGGAGCCGGTTTGCTCTGCACGGGCGCGGCTGGCGTGCTGTCGTCCAGGTCACGGCTGAGTTGTTCGATGCCTGTCGCCAGTTGGGCGGCGATGATGGTCAAGAGGCTGTCCTCCCTTGGCATGAAGGCCAGCGGTTCCTGGCTCTCGACGACCAGGACTCCGGTCAGCCGTCCCCGTGTGACCAGTGGGACGCCGATTTGGCAGGCGGTGCCGGACAGCCCGGGCAGGGGGATCTCGCGGCACACGGCCGCGGTGTTCCCGGAGGCTTTCGCCTGCTCGCGCACCGCCCGCGCATAGCGCAGGCTGTGGTCGATGGCGGACAGATGGAGCGCGCGCTTCGACCGGGCGACCATGCCGATCAGGCCGTCGCCGAATCCGACCTCCGACCCCGCGCCGTTCTCAGGATATCCGCGGCTGGCGATGGCTGTGAGTGTGGCGTTGGCGTCGTCTGCCAGCAGAATGATGGTATGGCGAAAGCCCAGGCGTTCATCCAGCAGCTGGAGCGCGGTTTCCAGCAGCTCTCCCAGGGTCTCGCAGCGGTTGAGGCGTTCGCTGATGAGGCGCAGCCGTTCGAGGTCCTCCGCGACGAACAGCCGGGACGGCAACTCCGACGGCGGCGGGGTTGGCAGGCTGGTGAATCCCTCGACGCGCTCTAGGCTCGTGACCGCGTAAACGTCGGCGGCGAGGAGGCGGAAGACACTCGTCATTCCCGAGTGGGAGGCGATGGCTTGCAACTGGAGCGACATCGACTCGAAGAGCGGGCCGGCCGTTTCCGAATGATCGAAGCGCAATTGCAGGCGATAGGCCTGCAGCGTTCTCGGATCGAGGAGCATGGCACAGGCATAGGGGTGCTCGCGCACGTTCCGGTGGGTCTTGTTGAAAAACTGATGGGAGAGCGCGACATGTCCGCTGTCGACGTAATGGACCTGGCTCACGTAGGTGACGTTCGGCACACCGTCTTTGGAGCAGGTGCTCAAGGCCGCCGGAATCATGCCCTGAAGGCAGGGCCAGAGGTCTTCGATCGTGAGGGCGTTCGATTTCACGCTGACACTTTTTCCCCGGTGCCTGGGCCCGGCGTCTGATGGTAGACGTCGGTCACTTCGATCTCGACGGCCAGCGCCGGCTCCGTGATCCATGCCTCGCCGAGTTCGGCCGGCACGCCGACGGCGCCGATCTCGCCGACGAATTCGCGCTTCCAGTTCCGTCGATAGGTCTGCTCCTGCCTGGTGGACGGCTGGATGGTCCGGACCCGGCCTTTGATCTGACAGGCCACGTGATCGGTCGGTCTGGTACAACTGACGGCCACCAAGCCGTTCTCGCGCAAGTTCTGCAGGGTCTTTCCGGAAATGGCTTCTGTCAGGAAGATGGTGACCGACCGGCGGTCTTTGCCGAGTCTAATGCCCCAGGCGCGCGTGCATTCGGGCATGAGCGAAGCGTCGCGTGTACCGACGATGACGGAGACTCCAGTCTGCAGAAGATTGACGATCGCGGAAGGGATCATGGCCGGTGCCCGATGCGCGGGTTTAGGAATAATTTAGGACAACGATAGCATATTCTTAGGACCTGCCGCGCGGCCCCCCGTGCTACGGTTTGCTTCGCCGCGACGGTGATGGCCGCACCGGACCGGCGGCTCCCGCGAATCACTCACATCGGCCGTATCGGACCGGAAGGAGGTTTCCATGATCAGTCTTGTGTGTCCATCGATGACGGCGGCGATGCTGCTGCTTGCGTCTTCTGTTGCATTCGCCGGCGGTTCTCCCGTCGTGTTTACCGCGCATGATTACGGGTTCACCGGCCCCGAGCGGATTCCCGCCGGGGTCACGACGATGCAGATCGTCAACCGCGGGCAGGATCTTCATCAGATTCAACTCCTGAAACTGCTCGAAGGAAAAACGGCGGAAGACTTCCGTGCCGCGGTTGCCGCTCAGCCTGGACAGATTCCCGGTTGGGTAAAGTTCGTCGGGGGGCCGAACGCTATTGTGCCGGGAGGGGATGCCCTGGCGACAATGCCGCTCGCGGAGGGCGAGTATCTGCTTATTTGCCTGATCCCAAACGAGCAGGGGATTCCGCACCTGGCGCTTGGTATGCAGAAAGCGCTTTCAGTGAAGGGCGGCAAATCGGTCGCCGTGTCCGTGCCGAAGGCCGATGTGACGATCACACAGGAGGACTTCCGGTTCGGCCTGTCGCGCTCGATCACGGCGGGAATTCATACGGTCCGCGTGCTAAATCACGGAACACAGCCGCATGAGGTCGTCGTGGTCAAACTGGCGCCGGGAGCCACGGCGAGCGACTTCGCGGCGGCGGTCGAACCGCGAACTGCCATGCCTCCACCCGGAGCCCCCATCGGCGGGGTGGTCGGCATCGAGCGCGCGGGGGATGCCTTTTTCACGGCGCAGTTTGAGCCCGGCCGCTATGGACTGATCTGTTTTTTCCCTGATCGAGCCACGGGTGCGCCGCATTTTGCAAAGGGGATGGCGCTGGATTTCACTGTTCGGTAGTCACCCGCGTGTGGTATGCAGCGAGAGGAATGGCTGAAGCCGGACAGTTCGATGAATTGTCCGGCTTCTTGGTTTCAAGCAGCGATGACTGTGGGACAGGCGACGCCCTGTTCTACTGGGGGCGGTAGCGGGCAGGAACTCGGACCGCTCCGGCGCACTAGGGTCAGGATAAGCTGGTCTCTAGCCTTTTCTTCTGCCGGTGTCCCTCGCCGTCGCTATGGGAGTCTCACTCCTGTCCGCGGTCTCCGCCCTATCGTCCCATCGGAATTTCGATCACGAGGCCTCCCATGGCCTCATTCAACGTGAAGTCTTTCTTGGCGCTCTGGGGGTGGGTGTTGTGGCAGCCCACGCAGGACTGACTCACGGCTCGGTCGGCGTAGATGGCTTGAAAGTAGGTTTCGTTTCCCTGTGTGACCGTGCCGGTCACGACCCGTTCCGGGTGTGTGCGCAACGACTCCAGGTCGGCCTTCTCTGCGGCATTCCGCGGCACATTGAGCGGATTGATCGGCCAGAGACTGATGAGCCGGTAGCGGACCGGTGTGCCGGTCATCGCTGAGAGTGCGCTGGATTCCATGAGGAACTGAGCCGGCAGGGGGAGGGTATTCTTCGTTGCCCGCCAGTTTTCAGCTGCCGCCACGCCTCCGCTTTTTTCATCCGTTCGACCATGTGGATCGTGTCGAACGTCCGATCCGCTTCGATCACTGCATGGAGGTAATTCGCGACGGTCTCCGGCGGGATGCCGGTCTGTTCGCCGGCCAGCGCCAGGTTCTGCAGCGGCAGGCTCATGGATAGAATCACGAGAGCGAGCGAAGTGACGTCTCTCACGGCAGAACCTCCTTCATGAAGGTTGGAACCGGCCGTACAGTGCCAGCATAGTCCTCCGCGAGGCTAGACACAAACTCAGAGTCCTGGCGATGGCCTTGAGCAGGAGAACACGGACCTTCTCATGTTCGGATCGCTTGCCCCGCGATCAGCTCCGATTCTCAGTTGCGAGTGTGTTTTCGAGAACGTATGATATGAGCATCTGCTCAACATCTTTTTAGAGGGAGGGTTGGTGATGGCACTTTTTCTCGCACTCTATCTGGTCTTTGCTTCAGTCATTCCTGTCGCAGCACTAGAGGGTTCCGCGTCGACCGCACCGGCTGCGATCAAGGCGGATGTGATGTATTGGGAAGGCAATGAGCTCATCGTGAAAGAATTCTCCGGTCACGAGATGCGTCTCGTAGTGACCCCCGACACAAAAATTGAGGGCGTAGTGGCCGGACGACTCAAAACCGGCGACAAGATCGTGGCGCAGGTCGGTGAGGATCGGCGAGCGCTTTCGATCATCTTACAGATCCCCGATGCTGGAAGTAGCGGCTCTCCGGCCGGTGTACGCTAGCGCGCCTGTTTCTTAGGGGCAGTGATTCGTTGCGTTGCATGGGTTATAACGGCGGTGTGTCCCGTGCGCACGGAATTCTCCGTTTCATGCTCCTGTTGCGAAGGCGCCATTTGCCTTGTATAGTGAAATAAAGCGCGTTTTCACGATCTGTCGCATGAATAGATCGAACGCGCTCCTCCCTCAGAGACTACGCCCATTCATTACAATCCCCACTATTCGAAGACCAGGGGCCTTGGTATGCCTGATGGCGTCCGCCTGGTTCGTCTCATCGTTCAGATCGGTTCACTTCTGAGGATCAAGGCAGGGCTGCGACTTACGATAGTCTGGCTGGCCCTCTTCTTCGTGATTCCTCCGCTGATCCAGGCGGGCGAGATTCATTTGGAGAGTATTGGGCTGCGCGGGGGGGGCGAGCGGCAGCTCTCCCATCGGAAAGAAGGAGACGCAATTCTTCAATGAATTTGACCTCATGGCCAACTGGTCGCTTCCCTGGGGATGGTACTCTGACTCCGGATGGGGCATCGGCACGAGGCTGATGGGTAGTGTCGGCGCATTGAGGGCCTCGGACGATACGGCCTTTATCGCCACGATGGTGCCTGGCGTGGTGTTGGGAAAAAAAGACGGCTGGCTGTCCTTAGAGGTTGGGGCAGGAGTCGCACTTCTCTCCATCCATCACTTCGCCAACCAGGAGATGGGTGGCGCTTTCCAGGTGGTGGGGGATATTGCACTCCGGGCGAAGGTCTATCAGGGCTTCGGCGTGGGTTATTGGTTTCATCATCTGTCCGATGCCCATATGTATGGAGACAACGGCCGTGGATATGATCTCCATATGATCGAGCTCAGCTATCGGTTTTGATGCAGGCCGCCATCGCTCTCGGTATCCTCGACTGACCGCGTACCCCCTTCGTTCCCTCCATTGCGGCCATGCGCTGAGGCTCGTATGATAAACGTATGAGTTCTGGACCTATCATACGGCTCAAGTCGAAACAGCCGGTGCCGTATGCGCTTACGGCGATTCATCGCGATACCTACGACACCAAGACATTCAGCTTTGCTCTGCCCGAGAACGCCACGCTGGACATGCTGCCGGGCGATCATCTCTACGTCCATTCAACGATCGACGGCAAACCGGTGAAGCGGCCCTACACGCCTTCGTCGATGCCCGGCGCCACGGGCTCCTTCGATCTGACCGTGAAACGGTACGAGGCCGGTGTGATCTCACGCTATCTCCATGATCGGCAGGTCGGGGAGACGGTGCTGATGAGCGGGCCCAATTCCGGGGGGCATTGGGTGGACGGGATGGCGAAGACGGTCGGCTTTGTGGCCGGTGGGTCCGGCATCACGCCGATGATTGCGATCATTCGCTGGATCCTCGCCAGGAGCCTTCCGGTCAAGTTGTTTCTGCTGTATGCGAACAAGACCGAGGAGGACATCATCTTCCGCGCAGAGTGGGATGCGCAGGTCCGCGCCCATGCGAATTTCCATTGCCATTACGTCTTGAGCGAGCCGCCCGCTGGTTGGAACCAAGGAGTCGGCCGCATCAACGAGGCGACCCTACGAAGGACTCTTCCGCCGCCCGGGACCGATACGGTCATCTTTCTCTGTGGTCCCCCGCCGATGGTCGATGCGATCGAAACGACGCTCAAAGCCATCGGTCATGCCGAACAGGCGATCATCCTGCCGTAACGCACGTGCGCATCACCGGGAATAGGCTGGAGCTCTGTGGTACGGCTCGTTCGTGCGCGCTGATTGCCGACCTCACCGGCCGAGCAGTCCCTTGAGCAGATCTTTGCCTTGCTGTTTGAGGTCTTTGGGATTTGTCGCGCCATCCAAGATGCCCTTGACTGCTTCGTTCACCTTTTCTTTCACCTGTTCCTGGACTTTGCCGGTGAGTTCTTTTGTATCCAGCCCGTAGGCGGGGGCCTGGATGGTGCCGGTGATCTGGAAGGGGAGTCTGAGCCGTCCTTCTTTCATCGCGATTCTGGCAATGGGAGAGGACGATGCCAGTTTCTGGCTGAGGGCGGGGGAGAGGTGCAGATTTACGGCAAGATTCAGCGCCTGGTCGAATCCGACGGTGCCGCCGCCCGTGGCTTGAAAATCGTGGCTATCCATCAGCAGTTTCTGCACAGTGACGAGGCCCTGCTTGATCATGACATCGGTTTCGATGGCCGAGAAAGCGGTCGTTTTGAGCCGATCCGGCGAGAGGCCTGCCACTTTCAGCAATGCCGTTGCCTCTTCCATCAGGTTGATCCCTTCGATCTTCCCGTTCTTGATCCGTAGATGTCCCGGTCCCTCCAACGCCTTGGTCAGGTCCGGCATGGTGAAGCCGCTCCCTGTGACGGCCAGATCCATGGCAGCCGTTCCGCTCATTGAGACCTTGCTGTCCGGACTGATGGCCGCCAGCGCGGGGCCGAGTTGGAGTCCGTCGATCCTGACCTTGCCGCGAAACGGCGGAGTCGGCGAGGCTGTCGACATTTCTCCGTCCGCCTTGAACTGGCCGTCGAACAGCTGGAAGGAGGCGTTGGAAAGACGCGCGTTCGGCCCCTTGAGATCGGCATTTATGAGCAGGTTTTTGAGTTCGACGGATTTCGCGAGCCCGGTTTCGACCGGCAAGTCTCCGGTCTGCACCGAGGGCGAGGAGAGGGTCGCAGTCGCGTGGCCGCTCAGCACAGTGCCTTTGACCGATAGAATGGACTTCCCCAGGACCACTCCAAGGCGCAGGTCGGTGATATCGGCGATCTCTAAAGGGGGCGCCGTCGGTTTGAATGGCACACGAGTTTTGGCGGTGACGGTGAGATCCTTGATCTCCACTGGCTTGGCTAGCGGAATGGCGATCGGCAGGTCAGCGGTATTGAGCGAAGGGGATGAGAGTGTCACATTGGCCTGACCTTTGAGGACCGTTCCTTTGAGGTGCAGGAGTGACTGGCCCAGCGCGACTGCGACGCGCAAGTCGGAGACATCGGCGATCTCTAAGGGTGGTGCAGCTGGATTGAACGGTACACGGGTTTTGGCGGTGACGGACAGGTCCTTGAACTCCACCGGCTTCGCCAGCGGCAGAGCAACCGGCAGGTCAGCGGTATTCACAGAAGCCGAAGATACGGTCATGGCGGCCTGGCCGTTGAGGACGGTGCCTTTCACATGGATCAGCGACCGGCCTAGCGCGACGGCGACACGCAGGTCGGAGACATCGGCGATCTCCAAAGGAGGTGCCGTCGGTTTGAACGGGACACGGGTTTTAGCCGTGACGGACAAATCTTTGAGTTCCACCGGTTTGGTCAGCGGGACTGCGATCGGCAGATCAGCGGTATTTACGGACGGCGACGTGACCGTCACATTGGCCTGGCCGTTGAGGACCGTCCCTTTGACCTGTACGGAGGAGTTTCCCATGATGAGCGCCAGGCTCAGATTCGAGATGTCCGCCAGCTCCAGCGGCGACACCCCTTGCTTGAACGGGTATGGCGCCTTGGCGGTCACCAGCAGATCTTTGATTAGCAGCGGCTTTTGCAGCGGCAGGGCGACGGGAAGATCGGCCGTGTTGATGGCGGGAGCAGACACGGTCGCATCCAACCTGCCCCCGACGAGTGCTCCCTTTATTGCGAGCGCGATCTTGCCGAATCCCAACGCGAAATCGTACTGCTGTACCTCGAGTGTTTCGACCAGCGGGCCGAACCCGCCGTCCAGCGTGACCGGAAGATTGTAGGGCAGGACCGTGGCCTTGAGGTGGATTGAAGGCGTTTGTCCGAGACGGACGGACGTCAACAACAGTTCGAGATCCTGCACCTGGTATTCCGTGACCGTGGCCGTCGAAAGATCGCGATAGGTTAGCTTTCCGCCTTCGATCGAGACGCGATCCACGGCGAACAAGGCCAGGATCTGCAACGGGTTTCCGCCGGGAGGCGGAACCGTACCGGTTTCTGCGGTTGACGGGGACACGGTCTTTGCCCCGATGGTCGATACATTTGTCACGCCGTCTTTGTTGGTGATCACCGTGATGACCGGATCGCGGAGAGCGATCTCCTCGACTTCCACCTGCTTACTCAGGAGCGGCAAGAGCTTCACCCCGACGTCCAACGATGTCAGCGATGCAAAAGGCCCGGCACTGAAGGCCGGATCGTCAAGGATGGTCACCCCGCCGATACGGGCTCCGAGGCGGGGCCAGATGGTCAGGCGGATGTCTTGGAGTTGGACCTTGCGATTCAGCGCCTCTTCGATCAGCGGTTTGTATTGATCTTGATATCGATTTAGATCGATGAAAAACGGCAGCGCGAGGATCAGTCCGACGAGGAGCACGAATCCGATAGCCAGGCTGACGACAATTTTCACAACAGGATCTCCGATCTTTTTGCAGTATAGGAAGCAACCGGTGCAGGGTCAATGCAGGAAAGCGCCGTCAGGGTGGAGCGGCGACAGCCGCGCCGCTGACTTCTTTCGGCCGTACGGTCCGGTCTCAGTTTCCGTTTCTCTAATCCGACCGGCGGCTTGTTTTGCAGGATCGGGCGGTACGGATTCGGTCGCAAGAGCTTGGCAAGACCCTGAAGATTAGATTATATCTGTCGCACGGTCGGTCATCCAGGTCCTTTCCCGTCTGAATGAATGGGGATTCTTTTCCGCGCTTGTTCAGAAGCCCGGCATGAAGGATCGATCATGAAAGACTCCGGGGAGATCCACCGCCCACTTCCGGGGTGCAGCCGAAGGCAGTTCCTCTCCTCCGTCTTGGCGACGGCAGGACTTTCGCTCTGTCGCCCTTCTTCCACCAGCGCCTGCGGCCGTTCTTCGACTCAGGATCCCACCTGTGCTCCGGTTCTTTGGCTCGATGGAGGGCGGCCGGCCGTCGAAGGGTATCCCGACCGGCGGAGTTATCTGCCGGGAGATCGCGTGACCCTTTTCATGTCGGCGTCACAACGCACCAGAGCCACTGTGACGATCCATCGGCTCGGAGCGGACGCAACGCCGGTTTGGTCGGCGCCCGTGTGGGTGTTACCGAGGGGCATTCCCCCCGATGCATCCGAGCACGGGTGCGGGTGGGACGATGGAGAGAGTAGCCGGGTGTCTTTTGAAGTACCGTCCGGTTGGTCATCAGGGTTTTATCGAATCACGATGAGCGCATCGTCCCCCGGCGGACCGGCGCGGGACGGAGAAGCGTTTTTTGTTGTGCGCGCTCCGGACCCGGATCGACGAGCCGGAACGCTCCTGCTCGTCTCGACCAACACCTACTGTGCGTACAACAATTACGGGGCCGCGGCCGCAGCCGGGATCGTCACAACCCGCGGCAGTTTCTATGATCGGGCACGCGTCGCGTCTTTCCATCGGCCCTTGCCTGCAGGATTTCTCTCTGCCTACCACTGCCGCCCGGGGGAAGCTCCAAGCCGTCAGAGCCCTTATGCCGGGTGGGATAAGTGGGAATGGCCTTTTGTGCAGTGGGCCGAACGGAACAGGATCGTGCTCGACTACGCCGCGAACGAAGATTTGGAGCGGGATCCCGGCCTGTTGTCCCGGTATCGCCTGGTACTGAGTGTGGGCCATGATGAGTATTGGTCCCAGGGCATGCGCGCGGCTCTCGATCGATATATCCGGGCTGGGGGCAACGCGGCATTTTTCAGCGGAAACGTCTGCTACAGGAACGTCCGGTTGGATCTGGCTGGTTCGCGCCTCATATTGGAAGGCGACATGGACGGTGGTGCCTTATGGAGTCATCGCGAGGGGCCCAATCAGCCGGAGAATCGGCTGACCGGAGTCAGTTTCTGTTACGGAGCGCTGTGCCCCGATCCGGTTCCTTATACGATTTATCATCCCAAGCATTGGATGTTCGAAGGCCTTTGGCCGGGAGGCTACCGCCCTGGACAGTTTCCGCTCATGGGCTGCATCGGCTACGAGTGCGACGGCTGTGATGTCGAGTGGACGGGTGGGGTTCCCGTAGCGAGCCATCGGGACGGCACTCCTGCGAACTTTCAGATACTGGGTCTCGCTCCCGGTCGGATGCCGGGTTATGAAGCCACCGTGCATTCGAGCGCACTCTTTGGTCGTGATGATGGATTTACGCCCTGGGGAAGAGATCTGCGCCAGGGAGCCGCTGTGCTGGGGCTATGGGTTGATGGAGGAACCGTCGTGACGGTTGGATGCACCGAATGGGCTCGGCATCTCGACGATCCGCTCGTGGCCCAAATTACCCGGAACATCATCAGACGTCTTACTTCGTAATCAGGCTTCGCGCAGCAGGCCGCGGGACTTCCCTTGCGTTCGCTCACGGGCCGTACATGCATGATAGTGATACCTATTTTGCTGTGACGACCATGGCCTGGCGCGTGACCTCGATTCCATTACTCAGTACCCGAAACTCCATCGTGTAGGTTCCCTTGGGCTTCAGGACGGTGGTGCAGGCGGTGCCATTGTCGCCGAAGGCGCAATAGGGGCTGACCCCTTCGGTGTGATCAAAAGCGCCGTTGACCCAGACTTGCATCGACACGGTCCCCGCGGCGTTGGTCGTTGCCTGGACGGACCAGGGCTGCCCCAATGTCGGAGAGCCGACCACGGTCAGACCGACCGATGCCGTAGCTGGTGGTGGCGAAGCACCGGATGCTGTTGCCGTGGCCTTGACGACGATAGATTGGCGCGCGACCTCGATCCCATTGCTCAGTACCCGAAATTCCATGGTGTAGGTTCCGTAGGGCTTCAGGACAGTGGTGCAGGCGGTGCCATTGTCGCCGAAGGCGCAATAGGGACTGACCGCTTCGGTGTGATCTAAGACGCCGTTGATCCAGACTTGCGTCGACACGGTCCCCGCGGCGTTCGTGGTCGCCTGGACGGACCAGGGTTGCCCCGACGTCGGCGAGCCCACCACGGTCAGCATCGCTGTTGCTGCGGATGGTGCTACGGGCGGAGGTGCCGGGCCGGACAGGGCGGACGCGGTCACGACAACGGTCTGGCGCGCGACTTCGATCCCATTGCTCAGCACCCGAAATTCCATGGTATAGGTGCCGTAGGGCTTCAGGACAGTGGTGCAGGCGGTGCCATTGTCGCCGAAGGCGCAATAGGGACTAACCGCTTCGGTGTGATCCAAGACGCCGTTGACCCAGACTTGCGTCGACACGGTCCCCGCGGCGTTCGTGGTCGCCTGGACGGACCAGGGCTGCCCCGACGTCGGCGAGCCGACGACGGTGAGATTGACTGTGGCTGAATCCGGTGGCGGTGGCGTGCCAGCCGGGATATAGGTGGCAACCATGCTCTCGTTCGATTCGTTATTAGCAAAGTCGTACGCCGTGATCAGATAGTACTGAATGACGGCGGGTGTTCCGACATTTAGGCTGGTTACTTTTCCTAGTGTGGCAAGTCGTGTTGCCGTGCCAGAGGTTTTTGAGCAGGGCTGTTGGCTGCATTGGTAGATATAGTACCCGGCTAGATCCGCCTCGGTATTGGCATTCCATGTCAGTGTGATCCCCCATGACGGATTGCTCCAGAGCATCAGTATAACGGCCACGGCGGTTGCCCCGCAGATCCGGAGAGTCTCTTTACATATCATGGGCGTCGCCTGGTCCTATTCTTTTCATGACTCATGAACGGTCGTACCGTCTTTGGAGATGACGGCATCTCACATGCGCGGTACCGTTTCGGGATAACTGAATGACTTGGTGATTCAAGCGGAGACTTGCGTCACGTAATCGGGACACAGCAAGACATGTGCCGTATCTGTGAGGTTACGATTCCGGCACGAACACCTGTATATTCGCGTAGGTCTCGTGGATTCGGTGTATTACGTGATGTGGAAGTTGTAGGGCAGGCCGTCGCGTTTCTTAGCTGACGGCAAACATTCCAAGAGGTTAGCTGCTGAAGGCTAGAGGCTGCATGTTTTACACGGTGTGGGATTGCACAGGTGCTTGATGGATTGAGAGATCACAATGGTCCTCGTCTTCTGCTGAGCCAATGGTTTATTTATGCAGATATCGCCGCTTTGATTGCGAGTATCGTAGACTTGTCAGCCGATCGGGTCTTGCGTAGAGCGGTATTGACCTGCTGGGAACAGTGCGAGGGAAATACGGTGTGATCTGGCGATATGTTTAGGAGCGACGCAGACCCGGATTGGTTCAGAAAAACGATCTCTCCACCGATCGCTCGGTCAGCAGGGTAAGGAGGCGTACGGCAGGGTCGGTCTTCTACAGCGCGCCGCTCGATGAGCGGCTGAAGCGATCGGCGAGGAGAATGCCCGTGGTTTTCAGCTTCTGCTCACTGATGGTGGACCGGACGGCCGAGAGCCGGTTGGAAAAATCCGGATGCGTTTTGAAGAAGGCCCGGTCGTCGCCTTTGATGGACCGTAGCCGGTCCAGAAACGTCTCGTAGGCAGTCGGATCGTAACCCACGCGCGATGCGAAGAGGACTCCCAATCGGTCGGACTCCAACTCCTTGCCCTGGTCCAGTCCCTCGTCCAACAACTTCTTGACCGCTCCGTCGATCACGTTCTTGAACGCGTCGGGGTTCTTGTTGGCGTAGGCCAGGCCGGCCTCTGCCACGCCGGCGATCTGTTTGGACCGCTGAATGACGTCGAGGATATGTTTCTGGGTGACGTGACCGATTTCATGGCCCAACACCGCCGCAAGCTCGGCTTCGTTCTTGATCGTCTTCAAGAGCCCGCGGGTGACGAAGATGTAGCCGGCAGGCGCGGCGAAGGCGTTGATCGAGTCGTGGTTCAGGATTGCAAAGCGATAGTCGATGTCGGCGCGATCGCAGGTCAAGGCCACGCCGCGGCCGACCAGGTTCACGTAGCGCGTCAGGTCAGGCTGATCGTAGACGCCGCCATAGCGGGCCACCACCTGTAAGGCGATCGCTTGTCCGATGGTTTGTTCTTCTTCGTATCCGATAGGTAACAGCCCGCCGATGAGTGTTCCGCCGCCATGGATCGTCTTTGCCAGCCGCTCGTTCCCCGAACTTCGAGCGGCCCCTTCGGCAGCCTTCTGGATTTCCGCACAACCGGACAGCCCGGCGGTCGTGAGCAGTGCCAGGCCGAGAATGAGGAGCCCGCGTGATGACCTATTCTGCATATTCGCCGAGCCTCCCGGCTTTGAGGAATGTCTGGATGTCTTCGTCGGGAATCTTGTTGGCGGTCATCCGATCCACGGCATCGCGATGCTGCTGGGTAATTCCGGCCCGATTGGCATAACTCTCCGACGCTTTATCAAGCCCGCGGGCGCCGGCCGAAGCGGTGACACCCGAGGCTTCGGTTCGTCTGAATCCCTTCCCTAGGGCTGCCAGCTCGTTGTCCCCTCCCGCCGGTTTCGACTCGGACACATTGCCGGAGTAGATCCAGCCTGTGACACCCTTGGCGGTTCGTACTTGCAGCCAGCGCTCCTCGCGTTTCACCACTTCCAGGCTCTCGCCGAGCTTGAGGCTGGCAACGACAGGGTCCAGGGAAGTCTTTCCTGAGCGCAACTGCGCGCTCTTGGCACTGACGTAGAGGGTTTCGCCGAAGGCGGCATCGGTCATGGCAGTTACCATGAAGACCATGATGGCAAGGAAGGCAAGACGGTAATTCACGGGAGCCTCGCTCACTTCGATGTAAGTTCATAGACGCCATCCCACTCTTCGGGAGGCGGAGCTATAAGGTACTCTTTGGCCCTTTCCAAGTAAACCCGTGCCGGGCCGTCCTTCGGGTCGAGCGCCAGAGTGGCCTCAAATTGCGTGGCCGCTGTTTTGAAATCTCTTTGTTTGTAAGCCTCGAGCCCGGCACGATAGGTCTCGATAACCCGGCGGCGTTCGTCAGGCAGATCTCCCTTGCGGGCGAGCAATTCGAATACGACGACGGGTTCTTGTTTGCCTTTGACCCGCATACGGTCGACTTCCCGCGCTTCGATGTCTCCGGCGGCGAGTTCGTACGTACGGGGACCCAACAGGATCAGCGTATCGTAAAACTTGTTCGCGCCTTCCAGGCGGGACGCCAGATTCACGGCATCGCCCATCACCGTGTATTCCATTCTGGCTTGCGATCCCATATTGCCGACCACGAGCCAGCCGGAATTGATCCCGATACGCGCGCTGATCTCCGGCTGTCCCTCAGTTTTCCACCGCTCGCGCAGCCTGGCAAGCTCAGCCTGTGAGTCTAACGCAGCAAAGCAGGCAAGGCTGGCGTGATTGGGCTCTCCGCGCGGCGCTCCGAAGATCGCCATGATGCCGTCCCCCAGGTATTTATTCACGTTGCCCCGGTGGCGGAGAATGATCTCCGTCATGGCCGAGAGATACTGGTTCAAGAGCTCGACGAGCCTTTCAGGATCCATCTGTTCCGAGATGGACGTAAATCCGGCGATGTCAGAAAAGAGTACCGACAGTTCTTTTTTCTCGCCTCCGAGCCGGATCGCTTCCGGGTTCCGCATGATTTCATCGACCACTTCAGCCGCCATGTACTTGTCGAAGACCATCCGCAGTTGCCGGCGCTGTCTCCCTTCCGTGAGGTACTCGACGGTCGCGGCGGTGGCAAACGAGACGGCCAGCGCGCCTTCGGGAATGGTGAGATCGAGCCAGAGTCCGTGCGAGGTAAAGGCGTGGACGGCGAGTCCGTAGTAAGCGGCGGCCAGGCCGGCGATGGTGGCAGCCTTGACCCACTGGGATTGCATCAACATGAAGGCCCAAGCGGTGGCGAGCGTCAGGACGAGTGTGGAGGCCGCGAAGATACCCCACGACGCCGGCTGAAGATGGCGATGTCTCAGCATATTATCGAGCGCCGACATGTGGATGAGGACGCCGGGTGCGAAGGGGGAAAGCGGTGTCACACGGAGATCGTATGTCCCGGCGGCGGTGGTGGCGATGAACACGATTTTGTCGCGAAACAGCGCCGGGTCCAGCAGGGGCGGCTTGCCGCCCTGTATGTCCGTAAACGAGCGGAGGACGGCTCCGATGGGATAGACCGGGTAGACCCGATTCTCCAGCGATCCGTGCCAGTCGATGACCATGTCCTGTTCCGCGGTCAAAGGAATCGTCACCGGTCCAAGTCGAAGTTCCCGAGGATGCAGGGAGGCTCGATCCGCTTGCAGGAGGTCGCGTGCGACGGTCGTGCTGATGTGCAGGAATGCCTGCTGCTGCGCGTACGCCAGTGGGGGGAGGCGGCGGGTGGTTCCGTCGATGTCCGGAGTCAGATTGATATATCCGAGACCGTGAGCGGCCTGTGCGAGCAGCGGCAAGGGCAATTTGGCGCCGGAATAGGTCGGGGCTGTTCCGGTTGACGGAGCGCTCTGATCGTCGAGCGCGATCGTCGCTTTTCTCAAGATGTCCGGCGGATACTCTTGCGCACTGGAAGTGGTCGAGCCGTTGGATGGCTGCTGTTCGTCCTGCATCAGGAACGGCAGATAGACGTTTCCGGCACCCCGCATCTCTTCGGCGAATACCGCATCAAACTCCTCCCCGGACCGATCCGGTTCGAGAAACAGGAGATCGAAGACCACGGCTTTGGCGCCGGCCTCTTTTAAGTAGTGGACGACATACCCGTGCCGGTCGCGGGACCAGGGCCACTGGCCGTAGGATTCCAGGCTGGATTCATCCACCGCAACCAGTACGATGTCGTTCCCGGCTTTGGTGGAATCCGCGTATCGATGGAACCGATGGTCGAGTGTCTTGAGTTCTGTGACGGTGAGCCATCCCGACCCGTGCAGGGCCAAGGCGAGGAGCCATACCGCTCCTCCCACCAGCGTTCCGGAGATCACCTTGTTGTATCGTGTGGCGGCTTGCATCTTGCGGCTCCACCGTCGATGACAGGAGCCGGTCGGGGATCAGTTCCCGGACCGACGGAAGAATTGGAGGATCTTCGCGGTGAGCGACTTTCCATCCTCTGCAGCGGACCTCAGTTTTGAGGCGCGATCGGCGGTCTCGCGCGTGGCCGTCAGTGCCGATTGCCGGGTCGTAAGGATTGTGCCGAATTGTTCTGCCAGGCCGGCGGTACGGGAGATAACCTGGCTCATGGCGTGCTTGCCGATGACCGTGACGGTCAGTTGGGATTTTGCCTGGACCGTGGCGGAACGTGGGGCTCCGGTGAGCAGTGACATTTCGCCGAAGAACTGCCCCTTCTTGAGCGTGGCGACCGGCGTAGTTTGATCACCCGTCTTGATCACGACGTCGGCCTCGCCCTCCATGACCACGAAGAGTTCCTCTCCCGGTTCGCCCTCCCGTACGACCTGTTCGCCTGGCAGGTAGACGCGTTTTTGCGCGTGCTCGGCCAGCGAGTGCAGCGTCTCCGCGTCGAGTATCGCTAAGAAATCGATGGCGCGGAACTGTTCTTCGATGCCGGCCAGTTCAAGCGTCCGCAGCGTTGTCAGATCAGGGGGCTGGGTCATGTGCACGACACGTTGGGGATAGGGAATCTCAATGCCATTTCGTTGGAAGGCATACCAGACGTAGGCCATCACCTCGCCTTCAAGTCGTTCGCGGGCTCCGTAATCATGGAAAAAGAACTTGAGTTTATAAGAGATACCCGATTCCTTAAACTCCTCAACGAAGCTGATCGGTGCAGGAACGGCGACGACACCGGGAACCGCCAAGGCGGATTGGACGAGGATCTGTTTCACCTGCATCGGGGGATGGGCATAGTTCGCTTCGACGTGAATGGCTCGGGCGCACAGGGGTTCCGGCCGGCTATGGTTGGTGATGGCGGATTGGGAGACGGCGTCGTTGGGCAGCATGATGTAATCGTAGGCGCGTGTTCTGATCGTGATGTAATCGAAGGCGATGTCGGTGACGACGCCCTCTTTGTCCATCAAGGTGACCCAGTCTCCGACGTGGATCATGCGGCCGAGCTGGATGCCCGATGCCAGGCGTGCGATGACGTCCTTGAGGGCGAATCCCACCACGGCGGTGGCGATGGTCGGGAGCGCAATCAAGGTCAGCGGATCCATATCGAGAACCGCCCGGAGCAGGATAAGGCCCGTCAGCGTGATCCCGACGAGCAGGAAGATCAGGCGGAGCATCCGGGGAATATATTTCCCTCGCTTCTCGACGAGGTAGTCTTCGATGAACAGCAGGTCCAGAGTTTTCAGGATGACGAAGCAGGTCGCCAGATACGCAATGAAAGCCAACCAAGGCTGCGCCCATTGGGGCACGTGTGAGATCAGCCCTTGTGTGGTGAGCTCCAGCAGGAGCACCAGCAGGATCGTGGAGAGGCAGCCTGCGTAGAATTCAACTCCGGCAGGTTTTTTACGGACGGCGCCGAGATAGGCCAGAAGTCCGATGGTGATCAGACCGAGAATCGAAGCGATGCCCATAGTCGTCTGCCAGCTTCCAGAGGAGATGATCGCCGGGTTCTAAGGCCGCGCCGCCGACACAGACACGGGCGCGCCAGGCAGAAGATAGACCGGATGATCATGGGATGCAAGATGGATGTCTGACCGAAGCTCCGGTTGATCCACGGGGTTCCGTCCGATAAGATCTCCACTCTTTCTGCTGCTCTCTTCTCCGACGTCGATTCGGAGATCGCTATGCGGATCGTCGCGCTGCGATCCGTTTCCGCCGAGTTGTCAGAGTCCCACGCGTTCTTGGTTTCAAGCCGCTCTAAGGTCCGGCGTGTTCGCTGCACTGGGAATAGGCATAAGTGGGCCGGAGCCTCTTATTGCTCTCCATCAGCTGAATGCGCCCTGGCGATCCTAGCCCACAGCTGCGGCGACATGGCGCTCGCGTTTTAGGAAGTGGGCAGGGCTCCCCGCCGTAGTGGAGGGGAGTCCTGTGTTGTACGAGGTTTACTGCGCAGGCGCCGGCGGTCCGGCCACGTCATGGTCCCAGAACGGCGGGAGCGGATAGCTACGGTAGCCGTATCCGAATTCCTCGAATCGCCTGGTGATGCGTTTCGTATTCTTCGAATCGGAGGGTTCGCGAGCCTCCATCAATCGCCGATAAGGAATGCGGGGATCCTGTTTGGGTAAGACCTTTCGATCAGTCGCACAATGCATCAGCCACCCGATGAGATAATCGCGCATGAGTTCGCGATCCTCCCACGCACCATAGACGGCTTCGTCGAGATCGAGCGCCTGGTCGGCGGCGATTCCTGCAATATCGAACGGCTGTTGGACTGGCTCTCCTCGTTGTGGTCGAAGCGCCCCGCCATTGTAACGGGCCCAATCTGGACCCCGGTAGTTCGGGACCGATGTGGCGAAGCAATCATCCACCGTCTTTTCTAACACCGTCGGTTGTGACTTGCCCCGTGGAGTAGCCGGTTTCTCCGGTACCCGTTTAATGCCTTTGCCTCCGCCATTGTCCGGAGCGGGAGACGGCTGAGGCGTCGGTTGAGTCTGGACGTCATCGGGGGCTGTTCCTGCACCGGTGGAGGCGAACTGGTCTGATTGAGGACCGGCCTGACGCGTAGCCTGGTTCACGCAGTCGGTGAAGGCTTTTAACTTTTGTCCTCGGAGCTTAATCTGTTCATTCGCCTGCTTGACCAACTCGGTTTGCCGCCTGCTGTTGCCGGGGCGTTTGGCTTCTTCGTAGAGGGCCAGGGCTTTGTCTTGTAACACTTTGGCCTCATCGAGAATTGAAAGACAGTGGCTGGATTTCTGCTTGAATTCCGTCGAATGGTTGTCGTACCAGCGGTGCGCGCCGCCGACGGCGAAGCGATCGTACTCGCCGGATGAGCTGAAGACATCCGATCCCTGGGGTTGCGCAGGGCCGGGCGACGAAATCAATATGGCTCCTGCGAGTCCGAGAGCGGCGATCCAACAGGTGGGGAGCCCAACCTTCACGAGGCTACCGTTGCCGCCTGGTGACGTACTTCGTGCTGTCCATTTCCGTGATCTCCATCACATCCGGCCCGGTGAATTCATACCACATCGTGCCGATCTGTCCCGAAGTCTCGTCGTAGAGCATCATTTGTCCTTGGGATGGTTCCGATCTACCACGAACCGGATCGCGTCCTATTTGAACGTCCATTTTGCCTTGTGAGGTCGAGCCGTCGGTCGACACGAGCTTATAGTTGGCGTCGGATTCGATCGTTAATGTTTTCTTCGGGAGAAACTGATTGTCAGGTTTCATGTCCCATCTGCCGACGACTTCCGGGACAACCCGCGCCCGGGGCGCCATTTGCCGTATGGCCATCTGAGAACGTTGCTGATCCTGTCGCATCTGCTGATCGATGTAGGGTCGTTTTTCTTCGCTCATGCCGGAGTAGGGATCGCGCGGCTGACGGGAATACTGGCGGGCCATGGCCATGTTCAATTCATTCAGATCTTTGCGGAGGTGATCCGGCAGATTGCGGCCGGCTTCGTACAAAACCTGTTGCGCTCCCTGGATATCGCCCTTCGTCATCAGTTCCTTCGCCAGGTAGAACTGCGCTTCAGATGCCGGCCCGCCGGCGATGTGGCTGAAATTGGTATCGCCTCGGGCATTGCCGATCTGCGGCATGCCGGCCATTTTCAACGGCCCGTACATGGCTGCGACTCTGAAGTGCTCGATCGATTCGTCGAGTTTGCCCATTGCCGAGAGCAGTTTGCCGGTCTGCAGATGTGCGTCGGCCACGAGGGTGGCCGCATTCTTTGGCGCCATGACGACGGCGCCCTTTTCCGGTTGCTGGTCGGGCCACATGGCGGGGAACATTTGTCGAGACTCGAAGCCGCGCTGCATCCGTTGCTCATAGCCGAGCACGGCTTGATAGTGGGCCAGTGCGTCAGCCTGTTTCCCGGCCCGCTCCGCGAGCGCCGCCAGATGAAAGCGCGCCTGGATCGCTAAGCCAAAGTCCAGTGCGTCACGTCCCAACGGCTTGTCGGGCTTCGCGGCCGGTTCGTCCAATTGCAGGCGCGCTTCTTCCAGTGCCAGGGCCGTTCGATAGGCGGCCGCCGCTTCGTCGATCTTGTCGTCTCCTTCGAGGACCACGCCGAGATAGGCGGGGATGCGGGCGTCTTCAGGATCGACTTGGCTGGCTCTCGTGAGATAGCCCTTGGCCCCTTGCCAGGCGGTTTTCTCCGTGCGATTCCATGCGAGCCGCAACAGCGGCGCGGCGGTTGTCTGGATCAGATTGGCGGCGATCAATCGCTGCTCCTCTGCCTTTTCCTGTTGCCCAGATTGCGTATAGAACTGCACCAATCGGTCCTGGGCTTCCAACGATATGGGGTCGAGCTTGACGGCCTGCTCAAGAGCTGCTTGCGCTTCAGCAGTCTTGCCTTCCCACAAGTCGAGGTCGGCGAGAATCAGGAAGCCATCCACGGTGCCTTTGGTGACCTTCGCGGCTTTATCTAACGCGGCTCTGGCCCGGTGCCGCAGGTCGGCCGCGAGTGCTTCCAACTGCGCGGCCCGTTGCAAGTCGGCTTGCGAGGGCGGGTAGCAGGTCGTCGCCGTCACCCGATAGACGCCGTCGCTTCGCGTTTCATCGTGCGATGAACTCGAACATCGCTCCTGGCGCAGGCCCGACGCCTCCGCAGACATCTGGTTCGCGCGCATCGCGCGAAACTTCGCATAGAGGCGCAGGGCATCGTGATTATTGCCGGCGAGTTCCAGCGCCTGATCCGCCAATTTATCGGCCTGGTTGTATTGCTTCAGTCCAGTCAACGCCATGGCCTTCTGCATGATGGCGCCGACGTGCTTGGCATTGAGTGTCAGGGCGCGATCCGCCAGTTCGATCGCCCGTTTCAGTTCCTTCTCGCGCGATTCCTGGAACCGGTACAATTGGAGTTCCCTGCGCGGCTCGATTTTTTCGCCGCGATTCTCGGCTTCTTCGACGATGTAGGTCGCCAGGTCGACCAGCTTGTCCGGATTCTTGGGATTGTCCCGGACCGCATCCTCGAGGACCCGCAGGCGGTCCTGATAGATTTCGTCGTACCGCAGCCGCTGCGCTCCCGCCACCCGGTGCAGTTTTGAAGCGATGCCGGTCAATTGCTCCATCGGCTTTCCGGCTTGCGCCGCCTCCCGCAACTCGGTCAGCAGTTTCTGGGCCGAGCCCGACGCTTTGTACGTGCCGAGCTCATCCTCAATAGCCGAGCGGGCTGACCGTGTCGCGAACCAGCCAGCTTTCTTATAGACCGCCAAGTCCGCGCTCATGCGTGGTTCGTCTCCCAGCCGCGCTGCGGCCGTCGCCCGCCCAAGGTACGCATCAGCGAAATCGGTCTTGAGTGTTGTGGCGATGGTGAAGGCTTTGCGGGCGCTGGCCGGTCGTCCCGCGTCGAGCCAGGCCTTTCCTGCCTGGTATTGCGCATCGGGATCGCCAGGATTCGCGGCAAGTGCGCGTTCCGCGTGGGCCAGGGTTCCGCCGCCGGAGACCTTGCCGTCGGAGGTCTGTTTCGCCCGCGAGACGTTCAGTGCGGCGAACTCCGGACGCCGATAATTCCGCTCGGCAAACATCTGCCCGGCTTTCAGCATCGCCTGTCGCATCTGAGGGCTTTTCGTGCCGTTGGAATTGCCCGAGCCGCCGAAATCGGCCGGGAGACGATGCTTCTGATATTCCATCGCGAGTTGATAGACGATGAAGGAACCGTATTCGGAGGAATAGTCGTTTCCTCCCTGAGCGACATGCCCTGGAATGCTCACGACCGCCGGACGGTCCGACTGAAGGCTTCTCGGCCCGCCCCCCAATGCATGGTCGGGGACAAGGATGATCCCGCTCATGGCTTCGGTCGCCCACACCCACAACTGTGCTTCGCGGCCCCGCGATCCTAGTCGTTGCGCCCGTTCGAGGTCCTTCTGTGCGCGCGGAAAATCTTCCGCGAGTGTTTTGGCCACTCCGCGGGCCAGCACGATGTCCGGGTCGTCACCCGACTGATCCAGTGCGCGAGAAAATGCCGAGGCGGCATCCGGCCAGCGGCCCTCATTCAGGGCATCCAACCCTTCCATATAAGGCGGTGCGGCTTTCTGCGAGAGTGCGAGCGAAAGAGCGGGCCAGAGGAGGCATGCAGTCGCCAAAAAACCTGCGAGTGGGGCGCGCCTATACGAGGCCATAAGAACCTCCTTATTACCCAGGGTGGGCGATCCGATGGTTCACCGCTCGCAAGATACAAAGCTTACAAGTTGTGTTCATTCGCAATCAAGAGTGGTCAATGGACCGGTCTTGTGTGAATGCAATTTCGTTTGTATGATCTGAACTATGGTAGTTCGTCTCTGCATCGCATCGTTGTTATTCACGTTGCTGGCGGTTCCTGTTGGAGCCCATGCAACGGAGGACCTCCCAGTCGCCGACTCTCCCGCCTTGCAATCGCTGAATCAGCAATTTTCCCGGGGAGGCGTTGCGTCCGAGGTTCCGTTCTACGCGCCGGACTCGTTACCGCTGTCCTCTCCGTCATCGTCGATCTTTCGGGATATTCCGTCGATCAGCGGTCGTTATTCGGTGGGCGGACGCACCATCATGCCGTATCTCGGGGCGGGATTCGGCGGCGGGTATACGTCGGAGTTGAATCGTTCATTGACCGGTCCTCCTCCCGTACAATCTGACGTCGGGCTACGCAGTCCGTTAGGACAGGGGCTCTCGCCGAATGAGTTCCAGATGGGCCTTCGCATTCCCTTCTAACAGACGGTGCCCTCAGTTGTGCTCGCGCTCTCAACGTCTGGCTCCTTCTCCTTCCATTTGAGCTTGCCGGTCTGATGGGATATCGTTCGACACAGCGTATAGAGATCTTCTATGGCTGAGTGAACGGATGCTGCGCTATGTGATCGGGTGGCCCGGCGGTTTCTTAGGGGCAAAGCGGGGCGTGATGGTTAATAGGACGAGGCGTGAGGAGGAGCGACAATGACATCAGAATGGCGGATCGGGATCGCACTGGCGGTCTGTGTGAGCGGGCTGCTCTATGGGGGGATCGCTCAGGGAGAACCGGAGGCTAAAACCCTGCGCGGTAATGTGGCGCGCGGCAAGACACTGTTTGTCAGAAATTGTGCCGGTTGCCACGGGCCCGGGGGCGGAGGGGACGGGTATCGGCTCTTAGGCCAGGATCCGGCCAATCTCACCGCGCCGTCGACCAGGAAGAAATCGGATGCAGAGTTGCTCAAGACGATTCACAACGGCAAACCGAACATGCCTGCCTGGAAGGGAAATCTTTCGGAGAGTCAGAGTCGGGATGTGCTGGCCTACGTACGCACCCTCGGGAAGTGACGCGGGGCGAGGGGCCTCGCGTCACACCGGGGCAAGCAAAGACTACGCTACTTCGGGAGCTTGGGCATCTGGAACTTGATCGGCTCTCCCGCGAGCGCTTTGAGAAAGGCCACGAGTTCGGTCTTTTCCTCAGGCGTCAGGCTAAGCGGCTTTATGAGGGCGCTGAGGTTCTGGTTGGCCCCGCCTCCCTCGTTCAGAAAATCCACGACTTCTTCGAGCGTCTTGAAGGCGCCGTCGTGCATGTACGGCGCCGTCTCTATAATGCTGCGCAACGTCGGGGTTTTGAAGGCGCCCTTGTCCTTCTCTGCCCGTGTCACGTTGTACCGCCCCAGATCCTCTTTCGCCGGCCCCACTTGCGGCACGCCCAAGTTGTGGAACTGGTTGTCCGTGAAGTTCGAACCGTTATGGCAGAGGATGCAGCGAGCCTTGCCCTTGAACAAGGCCATTCCTCTGATGGCAGCCTCATCCATGGCCTTCGGGTCTCCCAGGACGTATTTGTCGAAGGCGGAGTTCGTCGAAATGACCGTCCGCTCATAGGCCGCGATGGCGTTGGCGAGATCCTGGAGATTCACGTCTGATCCAAAGACGGCCCGGAATTGCTGTTGATACCCTTTGACCTTGCCGAGTTTGCGCACGACATTCTCGTGGGTTTCGCCCATCTCGATCGGATTGTGAATGGGGCCGATGGCCTGCTCTTCCAGTGAGCGGGCTCGTCCGTCCCAGAACTGGAGGTAATTGAAGGCGGTATTGTAGACCGTCGGCGACTGGCGTCCGCCCACACCGCCGCCGATCCCGATGGAGGTCTGCCGCGGGTCGGCGAATCCGGTTCCGGGATTGTGGCAGAAGGCACAGGAGATCGCGCCGTTCTTGGAGAGACGGCCATCGAAGTAGAGCTGCTTGCCCAATTCGATCTTGGCTGCGTAATTCAGATTCGTGGACGGAGTCGGGGTTGATGTCGGCAGCGGCCCGATGTCCGGTACGGTGACACCGTCGATAGTGACGGTTCCGTGAGGGGCATGGCCGGACGGCGAGGCTTGGGCCGATTGCGCAAACAGCGAGAGCGCCGTCGCACTGATCAACCCGAGTACTCCGATGAATCCTGCTGACTTCAGTCTGATCCGCATTGTGGTTTTCCTCCTGGATAAGGCCGATTCCGTACAGAGTAGCATAGGCACAAGATATTCGGGAGTCGCACGGAGGAAGAGCCTCATACTCAGTGCCTAGCCCGCATGCTTGGCTGCAAAGGCCCGTGGATCGATCGTTTGTCCTGTCATGGCGCCTTCGACGCTGGACTGATAGGCCTTGGCGACGGTGGCGGCGGGCAGGCCGATCAACGGGTCCATCTTTCTCGCGACCAAGGTCTCGGTCACCCAGGGCGGGCTTACGACGTTGATGCGTATCCCGCGCGGAAGTTCCAGCGCGGCGGCGTGGGCGAAGCCCTCGAGTCCGGCATTCACCATGCTGATCGATGCGCTGCCCTTCATGGGTTCCCGGCTCAACACCCCGCTGGTGAGGGTGAAGGAGCCGTTGTCGCGTATCTGCTTTCGGCCGATGCGGACGAGGTTGACCTGTCCCATGAGTTTGTTGGCGAGTCCCAGCTGAAAATCCGCATCCTTCAGCTGGTCCAGGCTTCCGAACGCGGCCCGGCCTGCCGCGCAGACGAGCGCGTCGAAAGTGCCGACGGCGTTGAACATCCGTTCGATGGATTCGGTTGAGGCGAGGTCCATGCAGATTGCGCCGCTCTTGTTTCCCACGGCCACGACTTCATGACGCGCGGAGAGGGCCGCGACAATTGCGGACCCGATCGTTCCTGTAGCCCCGACGACGACAACTCGCATGTTCCCTCCTGGATAGAATCCGATCACGCACCCTTTTCGATGAATCGCGAGAGAGTAGCGCTGGCCCGGTCTTGGCGCAAGAGGGTCTCTGTTTTGTCAGGGAGTCTCTGTGCGATGGACGCCGGGCTGTCCGATCCTTTATTTTGAGGGAGCGGGGCCCGTCGGTGATCCGCGCGGGGTCTGCAAGCATCCGGAATACGAGAATTTGTCATGATGAGGCACACATCCATCCGTCTCGGGGCACTCATGTGTATGGCCACAATTGCCCTGGCACTGGCCGGGTGCAGTCAGTTCGAACCCCGCGATAAGCGGTTCTACTACCGTGCGCTGTGGAACTTCGCGCTGCGCGAAGATCTGGCCGAACTCGACAGCGAGTTCAATGGCGTCGATTTCGGCCACTCCAATCTCTATGAAAACCTCTTGCTGACCGGCGGGAAGGATGTGCCGGCCATTGAAGAGCGGGCGAGAAAGGAAACGCTTGCCTTCATCGCCACCAAACCCCGACTCAACCCTAACGAAGAAGCCATCGCTCCCACATACATGAAGCTGGCCTGGCGCGCGCAGAACACCTTCGACGAAGCGCATGCCCTGCATCGTGCGACCTATGACATCATGGCTTCCGACGAGCCGGACAAAGACCGGGCGTTGCGGAACGTGCTGGCCTATTACCGGGAGAGCGCCTACGCCATCACGGCGAAGCGGCTGGACCATCATCGGCTGGATCAATTGCCCTATTCCAAGACGTTCCGCCAACGGTTTCCGCTCTTCAACGCCACGATCTGGTCGTATCACTATCTGCAAGTCGCCGTGTACGATCCCTTGCAGGCCGCCCGCGATCTCGATGCCAAGACGCAGGCGGTGCGGCCGATCCTTACGACCTATCGCCGTTATCTCGACCGGCCGCCGGTGGAGTGGACGTTCATGCCGCTGACGGCGGAGCTGAGCCCTGTCTTCGCCGCACGCTATCCGGAGATCGCCAACATCTTCGACAACCTCCACATGTTGCATGACAACATCAGCGACATCCTCGCGAGCGATCTGTTGCGGAGCTGGGAGGCGAAACGGGCGGAGATTTATCGCCTGGTGAATGCCTATTATCTGGCCAGCGCCGATGCGACGAATCCGATGATCGTGGGCGGCCGGGAGCCTCACCATTGAGCCGGATCGCGTGCGCTCTCATCGCCGCGATCAGTCTCCCCCTGATGCCGCTGCCGGGGTTTGCCCTGGATCACGACAATCTCGATCCGAACCGGCCGATCGGAATGGAAGACGCCTATGCGGTTCCGAAAGGCGAAATCGGGATGGAGGGCGGCGTGCGCTTCAACGACCGGCGGGAGGGCCGCACCCGCGTGACGTTCCAGCCGCAAATCATCTACGGGGCGTTCGATAACACGCAGATCGAAATCCAGGGCGATCTGATGTCCGCCCCCAACACCCTCGTCGGGGCGGCGAAGTCGGGCGACCTGCATGTGGGGGTGCTCTACAACTTCAACACCGAAACGATCAGCCTGCCGGCGTTTGCGGTCCGCCTCGCGGTGGAGCTGCCCACCGGGGTGAATTCGAAGGGGGTAGACACGCAGATGACCGGCATTCTCACCCGTTCGTTCGGGCGGCTGCGCGCGCACCTCAATGCGGGCTACACCGTCCTTGGCTCGCCGCAGGGGCAGGAGCGGCCCGGAACGTATCGGGCGGTCGCCGCGGTGAGTTATCCCTTAGGCTATCCGACAAGCTTCAGCGACACGTTGATTGCCAGTGTGTACACGCGGGAATCGGATCTCCGCGGCCAGCGCAACCACACCGGACTTGAGATCGGTCTGCGGCATCAACTGTCGTCACGGGTGGTGTTGGACGGAGGTCTCGGCACCGAATTCGTCGGACCGGCGGATCGCGCCGCCCTGTTGGGTACGATCGGGCTGTCGGTGGGGTTCTGAGCGGCTCTCCGAACCCGTGCGGCGAGAGACGGTGTCTACTCACGCAGCGGCCTGCTAGAATGCCCCGCCATGACCGACGCCACGACAACCGCCCAGCCGCGTAAGGCGGCAGCCCTCTTCATCCTCTTTACCGTACTCCTGGATATGCTGTCCTTCGGCATCGTGATTCCGGTGCTGCCGAAACTGGTCGAGGAGTTCCTGTCGGGCGACACGGCCCGCGCAGCGGAACTCTTCGGCTACATGGGGACGGCCTGGGCGCTGATGCAGTTTCTCTGCTCGCCCATTCAAGGCGCGTTGTCCGACCGGTTCGGCCGGCGGCCGGTGGTTCTGCTTTCGAATGTCGGGTTGGGACTCGACTATATCCTTATGGCGCTGGCGCCGAATCTGGCCTGGCTGTTTGCGGGGCGGGTGATCGCCGGGATTGCCTCGTCGAGTTTCAGCACAGCCGGAGCCTACATCGCCGATGTGACGCCGCCGGAGCAGCGGGCGGCGGCGTTCGGCAAGATCGGGATGGTCTTCGGTCTCGGGTTCATCCTCGGTCCTGCGCTGGGAGGGTGGCTCGGCGCGATCGATCCGCGGTTGCCGTTCTGGGGCGCAGCCGCGCTCAGTCTCTTGAATGCCTGTTATGGTGTTTTTGTGTTGCCGGAATCGTTGCCACGTGAGAAGCGGGCGGCCTTTGCCTGGAAGCGGGCGAATCCGGTCGGTTCGCTGGCGTTGCTGCGGTCGCATCACGAATTGTTCGGGCTTGCAACCGTGGCGTTCCTCGGCTATCTCGCCCATGCGGTCTTGCCGAGCGTCGCCGTACTCTATATGGGCTATCGCTACGGATGGGACACGGCGAGCGTCGGGCTCATGCTCGCCGGGGTCGGGGTGGCGGCGATGCTCGTGCAGGGCGTGTTGATCCGTCCGCTGACCGCGCGATTCGGCGAACGCAGGACGCTGCTCGCGGGGTTGCTCTGCGGCGCGGTCGGCTTTGCGATCTACGGAGTTGCGTCGGAGGGGTGGATCTTCTGCTTGGGCATTCCGATCATGGCGTTCTGGGGGCTCGCCGGCCCGGCGACCCAGGCCTTGATGTCGCGCCGCGTGAGCGGATCAGAGCAGGGGCAGTTGCAGGGGGCGACGGCGAGCATCAACGGCGTCACCGGATTGATCGGACCGACGCTCTTCACTCAGATCTTTTCCCACTTCATCGGCGCCCAGGCCGGGTGGCAGCTTCCCGGTGCGCCGTTTCTCCTCGCAGCCTGCCTGCTCCTGATCGGGGCGGGCCTCGCCTGGCGAGTGACTCGATTGCGCGATTAGGCGCTTCGTTGTCAGGCGCCGGCCTCTCATCCAGCTCGCTTGCCACGCGTCAGGCCGATTGCGTCTATGCGCGTACTCTCATATGTCTCACTTTTGTTCGGGGTTCTCACCGGCAGAAGAAGCTTGCTTGCCTCGTTTATTCGGCAAGGCGTATGATCGAGCATCCCACCGTGTTTATCTATAAGGAGGTGCTATGGCCGTCCTTACCAATTCCAAAAAACCGCGAGTGTCCTTTGATCGGAGTATAGAGCGTATGCGGGAACAGCTGGCCGAACTTGCCCCGTTTCTGGGTAAAGGAAAGCCCACGCGCAGCCTGGACGAGTTCGATTTCGAAGCGGAGCAGTTGATCGGCGATCTGCTGGGGCAGACGTCCGATCTGTTGCATGCGTATGAATATGCCGAGTTGGGCGAGGCGGCCGGCCTGGTGAATATGACGGATGAGGCGCCGGAAGGCACCGGCATGGACAGTCAGCGACAGAGTCTCTTGCAACGCAGCCGGGTGTTGGAGAGTTGCATCTCCGAATTAGAAGCGCGCCGGTCTGCCGAACCGAAGAAGACCAAAGTGGGGCGGACCCTCATCGGTCCGCAAGTGGCCGAACACATGTCTCCGGAAATACGGAGCCTATCCCAGGACGCCACCCTCCAAGAGGCGGGGCAGCTCATGCAGAAATGGAAAACAGGCTCGTTGCTCCTGACGGACAAGCAATCCTATGTCGGATTCATCACGGATTCCATGCTGGCGCGTGAAGTGGTGGCCAACGGCTTGAATCCTGCCACTACTGCGGTCAAAACCTGTATGCGAAAGCCCGTCGTGGCGATCGCCGGCGACCGCCCGATTATCGAGGCGGTGCGCCTGATGAAAGAGCAGGCCACCCGGCATCTGGCCGTGACGCAAGACGGCCAGATCATCGGCGTGATTTCGGTATCCAATATTTTGCGCTATTACTCCGGCGTCGTCTGAACCCTGGCGTGACCGCACTCGTCCAAGCCATGGAGGTACATATGGGACCGACCAAAGCGATCGTCAAAGAGCATGCGCTCTATGAGGCGGTGAGCGGAAAAATCATCAAGGACAGCTTTGCGAACCGCGCCGACATCGAAGACTATGTGAACCATCACTATCTTGTCCTGCCGGTCCTTGACGACGCGGGGCAACCGTGGCTGCTGGACGGGAAGCCCGTCTATTGTCTTCACGGCAGCCAATACGAGACGCTTGGGGATCAGAAAGTACAATTGGCCCGCTGCCCGGACTGCGGCGGCATGGGGATTAGAGCCGACGAATTCACGGTCGAGTCGGATTGCATCCGCTGCACGGCCTGCGGGCATGAGTTCGATGCAAGACTCGAAATGATGGAAACGTAACGCCGCCGTTTCACTTCGCGTCGGCGTACTTCTCCTCACAGCCACGATCTCGTGGCAGGTCACCACTAGTCATCTTTTAGGAATCACGAGGTCACCGCATGGGACGATTAACCGGCAAAGTGGCGGTTGTCACAGGGAGCAGTAGTGGCATCGGTAAGGCGATTGCCCTCCGCTATGGCGCAGAAGGCGCGCGGGTCGTCGTGACCGCGCGGCGGCTGGCACTCTGCGAGCAGACGGTGGGACAGATCAAAGCCAAAGGCGGAGAGGCCTGGGCGATCCAAACCGACGTGGCCGATGAGCAGCAGGTTGCGCGACTGATCGCGGAGACGGTAAAGCGCTACGGGAGATTGGATGTGCTGGTGAATAACGCCGGCATCATCGCTGGTGGGCGGCGACTGGCCGAGACGAGCACGAAGGATTTCGATGCGGTCATGAATGTGAATCTGCGCGGGACCTTCTTCTGTTGCCGGGCGGGATTTACACAGATGAAGCAGCAGGGTGGGGGCACCATCATTAATATGTCGAGCGTGGCCGGTGTGCAGGCCTGGGCCGGAACCGGCACCTATAGTGCCTCGAAGCACGGGATCATGGCGTTGACCAAATCGCTGGCCGATGAAGGCCGCGCGCACAGCATCAAGGTCACCGCCATCTGTCCGGGTGGCGTGGCCGACGAACTGGTCGATGCCTCACCGGATGACATTTTGCGCAGCGAAAAGATCGATCCGTTCGACATCGCCGAAGCGGCGGTCTATCTGGCGACGTTGAGTAAGCACACCGTCGTACACCAGATCGTGATCGATCGGCTCGGCGCGGATTGGTAAGGGGGCGATCGAGGCAGGGGCGAGGGGCCGCAAACGTACTACGGAAACTGTCGTGGTCTTGTGCTAGCATAAGAACGTCTTTTTCAGTTCGCCGGTCTGGCCGGACCCGGCGAGTGAGAGTCCTACAGGCCGTCGTGTGTTCATCGTTGGGTAACCATCATGCCGTTAATTCCCGAACCTCTGCACCATCGACTCATCCAGTTGCGCCGTGTGCTTCATGAGTATCCTGAACTTAGCGGGCAGGAGGCCAACACGGCGGCAGTGATTTGTAAATTTCTCGAGGGACTCGCTATCAAGTATAGAGCCCACGTTGCCGGCCATGGCGTCGTGGCCGAGATTCCCGGGCGCGCTGGAGTTCCCTGCGTCGTCTTGCGGGCCGATATGGACGCGCTGCCGATTCAGGAAGACACTGGCCTGGAATTCGCGTCGGTCCATGACGGCATCATGCACGCCTGCGGGCATGATGGGCACACCACCATGCTGCTGGGCGCCGCCGCCTTGCTCTCGGAGGAGAAAGACCTGCCCGCTCCGGTGCGGTTGATTTTTCAGCCGGCCGAGGAAAAAGGCATCGGCGCGTTGGCCATGATTCACGCCGGCGCGTTGGAGGGGGCGGGCATGATCTTCGGCGGGCATCTCGACCGTCACTATCATCCGGGAGGCATTGTCGTGGCCGAGGGCGCCGTCAACGCCTCGTCGGATAATTTCACGATCGAGATCATCGGACAGGGTGCGCACGGCGCGCGTCCCCATGAGAGCATCGACGCGGTCGTGGTCGGGAGCCTCATGATCATGGCATTGCAGACGATCGTCTCGCGCGAAGTCGATCCGGCCCGGCCGTCAGTGGTTTCCGTGGGACAGTTCCATGCGGGAACTGCCCCGAACGTCATCGCCGGGCAGGCCAAGCTGGAGGGGACTGTCCGCGCGCAGGATCCCACGGTCAGACAACAACTTCTGGCCTCCATCCGCCGCATCGCCGAATCGATCGCTCAACTGCACGGCGCCAAGATTCAGGTTGTGGTCACGGAAGGGACGCCGCCCCTGATTAATACGCCGGACATGGCCAGTCTCGCGCGTCGTGCGGCGGTGACGGCCGTGGGGGAGGCCAACGTCTTGCCGCTCAAGACGGCCAACATGGGGGCGGAGGATTTCAGCTACTACATGGAAAAGATACCGGGGGCCTATGTCCGGTTCGGCGGGCAAGTGCCCGGCAAGGAGGGGTATCCCGCCCATTCCAGCAAGTTCGATTTCGACGAGCAGGCGTTAGCCGTCGGCGCGGCCTATTTTCAGGCCGTTGCCAGAATCGCGGGCCAGCGGCTCAGCGAACAGACCACCCGTCCCTTACCCTGCATGCAGGTCTGACATGATTCGGGTCAGAGAAGCCCGTGAAGAAGATGTCGGTCAGATCCGCGAGATCTTTCTCGCCGTCTACGGCGCCGACTACCCACACCACGAAGTCTACGACGAACTTTGGCTGAAGCGCTCGGTCTTCACGGACGACGCGCTCATCCTGGTCGCCGAAGATACGGACGTCAACAGAGTGATCGGCACCGCCTCCGTGCTCTTCGACTTCGGAGCCCATTCCGATCTCGTGGGCGAGTTCGGCCGCCTCGCCGTGCATCCGGACTATCGCCGGCTGCAAGTCGGCAAGCTGCTGATGGACAAGCGGCTCGAAGCCATTCAGAACCGCTTGCACGTCGGCCTGGTCGTGGCGCGCACCGTCCATCCCTATGCCCAGCGGATTAGCCTTTCCCATGGATTTATTGCTGCCGGATTTCTTCCGCTGAAACATTTCTTTCACCACCGTGAGAGCTTCGCCCTCCTCGCCCGCTATTTCGGCGATGCGCTGATCTTGCGCCGTAACAATCCCCGAATCATCCCCGAGGCCTATGCGCTGGCCAATCTCGTCATGAGTCAGCCGCCGCTCACACCGGATTTCATTGTCGACGAAGATGCCGCGCCCTATCCGTCCGGGGGCATCTACACGATCGAACAGCTGCAGGCGGAAGGCTATCCGGCCCTCTTGCGCATCGAGCGGGGGCGGGTGCGGAACCGGGAGATCTTCGGCCCCATGCGGCTGGATTACGGATTTTTCAAACTCCATTCGAGGCAGACCAGTTACTTTCTGGCCCGCTCGGGCGGCCACATCGTCGGGGCGATCGGCTATACGATGGATCCGGTCGAACATACGGTCCGTGTGTTTGAGTTGATCGCGCTGGCCGACGATGTCGTGCGGTTTCTGCTCGTTGAACTAGAACGGAAATGCCGGGAGGAGATGGGGATTGAATACATCGAGGTCGATGTCAGCGCCTATGCGCCACGAATGCAGCGCACGCTTCTGGAACTGAACTTTCTCCCGGTTGCTTATGTGCCGGCCATGGTGTTTTACCAGGTGGAGCGGCTCGACATCGTGAAGATGGTACGGCTGAACAAGTTGCAGGATCTTGGGCCGCTCGCGCTGACCGAACCGGTTCAGGCCGTCGCCGACGTCGTGATGCGCGGGTTCTCCACCTGCGTGATTGCCCCGCGCATGGCGCAAGCCATCAAGGAGATCCCATTGTTCCACGGCCTGAACAGCGAGCAGGCAATCAGGCTGGCGGGAATCTGCACGGTTCGGGAATGGCACCCGGGGGACGGTCTCTTTGCCGAGCACGATCCGACGGACCGGCTGTATCTGGTGCTGCAGGGACAAGTCATCATCAGCGGCGGCAGCCCGCCGGTGACGTTCGGGACCGTTCGAACCGGAGAGACCTGCGGGGAAGTGTCACTCCTCTCGGCCCGGCCCCATTCCGCTACGGCCACGGCGGAGGGCCCTGTTGAAGCGGCCGAACTGCTCCAGCGCGATTTGGCCGATCTCATCCGCCAGCGTCCCGACATCGGCGTCATCATCTACCGCAATCTGGCCGTCGGCCTTGGCCACAAGCTCCTGCGCTCCGGTAATTCCAAGCGGGCCCATGAACCTGCCGATTCGGAAGTGCTCCATTTCACCTCAGATGGCGTCTCACACGGAACCCAATAGTGTGTTTATCTGGCCTGCCGGATTGTCCTGCTTCCCGAGGCCAGGTGTGCGAACTGCTGTTTCAATCCATTGATACGCGCCAGGTAGGTCGTCACGTCGTGGTCGCCGCAGCGCTGGTGGGGGAGGAGCCGGAACCCGCGCCTCGCGAACTCCTGGCCCGCTCCCGCTCCGCAGACGTGAATGATAGCCGCGAGGTCCTGCTTCTTCTGGAGCGTCGCCGAGACGGCCCGTCGGTAACCCATTGCGCCGGCGACATTGCGGTCGAGCAGCGCGGCCGTCATCTCGATTGCATGACTCGGCACGACGCGGGAGTAGAGGCTGTTGAACCAGCAGGACTGGAGATTCTTCCAAGGGCCGTCTTCGACCACCTCATGATCGTGAATGCAGTAGCGCTTTGCCAGCTGAAACGTGCCGTCGGTGAGCTGGTACATGCCCACTGCGCTTGAGGCCGGCTGATACCACTCCAGGGGATTCCACGAAGCCCGCCATCGCCAGTAGGTCCGCGCCACGGGGTTGCCCGCGCCTTCGCTCTGGGCCAATGCGGCCAGTAGTTCCGGGGTGATCACGGCTGTCGCATGTTCACGAAAGAGCGAGCCGTATTCCTGCCAGGTTTTTGCCGGGCTTTTGTCGAGCGCGTTGTCGAGGGGAAACAGGACTTCGGTCGGTTTGTTGAAGGCGTGATACGTCCAGTTGACGGCGAGCCACAGCACGAGGAGCAGCGCCGCGCTGACCACGAGGCGCACCGCAGGCGTGGTTTTGCCCAGAGCCCGAAAGAATGTTCGACACTCCTGCCAGCGGGACCGCACGAATCGGCGTGACCCGGCAAATCTCCGTCGATGGCGGGATCCCCCCGTTCTGCGGCGAGGTGAACGGGCATTGCGGCGATGGGATCGGGGAGGCATGCCTGTACTATAACTCAAAAATGGAGGGATGCTTTCATGTTGTGAACAGGGCAGGATTGATGTCGCTCTCGAAACGGTCGACACATACGTTTCTCAAGAAGGAGAGGACGGTCTTCCCATCTTCAGATGGTTCGGTCGGAACCGGGTTGTGTTGCGGAGGCCTCTAGCGGACCGAGTCGTCGGTTCGTTTCCGCACGGCTCATTACGGGCTGGATCTATGGGAGATCGAAGTTGGTCTCATCTGTATCTTCAGCGGCCTGAAGGTTCTTGTCGGATAGCGCAACGTAATGGCGAGCCCACGTCAGATACATATATCCGCTGTCGCGCATCACGCCGGCACCCTTGAGTAGTTTGGCGGTCAACTCGGCATCTTTGCCACTGGCCGTGAGTGTTGCCGCGTGCCGCTCCAGCGCCGGGGAGAATGCCGTCATCAACGCCGACATCTCACCGATGAGCTGTTGGAGATGCGCTTGCTCACTATCCATGGAGACGTTTCCTTTCCTGAAGGAGGGCAGGGTATCCGTGACGCTTCTTCTCTTCGTCAGCGGCCGGTGGGCGGGTGTCTCGGGCGGAAGCGGATAGAGTTGTTCGAGTTGCTCGATTAACGGCAGCGTTTCCGCAGTACTGGTCCAGGTCGGTTCGCTGGATGAGTGGTTCCAGCTCAATGTTTGGATACCCGCGTCTGTCAGTACAGTGCGGATCGTCTCGACCATCGCGTCCAGTGTCGTTTCACTCCAGGGACGGAGATCGATGACGCGCTTCTCCCGCTCATCGGGTGGGGGGCTTTCCTGGACGAGTACCCAGCATCGGTCGAATAGTGCAGTACGCACGTCATCGGGCACATTGAGTGAAGTCAGTCGGGAGGTGCACAGCGCCGTGACGAGCAAGACGAACTGAAGGTCCGGCATCCCGGGGCGATCGATATCAAGCGTCTGCATGATGGCCTTTCCGGACGGCCGCAGAATCCTTTTCGGCGGTTCCAGGCTTCGGTCATGAATCGCGGTGCTTACGTTTCGGCATGGATCTCGAAAAATGCGTCGACGCTTTCCAGTAACCGCGCTTTGATTTCTTCCGGCGTGCCGTTGATCACGTGCAGGGTGATGTTGCCGGTTGATCCATCGGGCAGGATGATCGGCATGTGCGGATGCGCCTCTTCCGCACCGGTTCCCCTATCCAGCCGCATGCCGTAGCTCAGCGTAAATAGGGTCTTCGCGCTCGGGGTTGCTGGGTTCATCGTGATGTACCTCCGGTCGTATCGTCGGCAGGGCGTGCCGGGTGAAGGGTGGAAGATTTGGATGGTGCGTCGCGCCCGGTTCCCAAATCTTCCGCCCATCCTGTCACGCCTGTACGACAGCCGCAACCGGCTTCGGCAGGAATTCCTTGTAGCCGTACCGCTCAGCCAGATAAGCCTTGGCTTCGTCGCTGACATACTCGGTGAATTTGTACCGGTCTTCTTCGACCGTCTTGGCATCCGCCATCACCTGATCGGTCGGGATCGCATACTCGATATTGCAGGAGGTATAGGCCTGAATATAGGTCGGCCCGACTTCACGGGCGATCAGCACCGCCTTTTTGATGACGCTTTCCACCCGCCGCGGATTATTCGGCACCACGGTGGCGATGTAGGCGCACCCGGCGACTTTGGCCATGGCGATCATGTCCATCTTTTCGAACTTCTTGCCGAGCGGTGCCATCTTGAGGACCGCGCCTCTGGTCGTCATGCCGCTTTCCTGCCCGCCGGTGTTGCCGTAGACCTCGTTGTCCAGCATGATCGTCGTGAACCGTTCTTTTCTGAACCAGGAATGGAGCACTTGCTGGAATCCGATGTCGGCGGTTCCCCCGTCCCCCGCAATCACCACGACATCCTTGGGTTTGTCGCCGAAGCGAATCCGCAACCCGCGCGACAACCCGCTGGCGACGCCGTTCTGGTCGCCGTAGTTGCCGTATACGAAGGGAATCGCCGCCTGCGAAATGGCTAACCGGCCGCATCCGGCCGTGCCGACCGTGATGGTGTCTTCGGGATTGGGAAAGGCAATGATCGCCAACCGGATAAACAGGGTCATGGCGCAGCCGGCGCACATGGGGTGCTCCTCGAGAATTTCCTTGAAGCTGCCCATCTGTGAGACGGTCGTTTTCTTTCCGAATGGACCGTGCTCCACCATATCCTTATATTCTTTCGGCATGAACGCATCGAACCCTGGGGTGAACTTCACATAATCGAGACTCATCTGGCACCTCCGCTCGTTGTGTAGGCCGCAGCTGCGGCGGTCCTTGTTATGCCTGGGATGACGCCAACTGCTTCGCGGCGTCTTTCTTTTCTTTTGCCTTCGCGGCGAGTTCGGCAATAAGTTCCTTGGCCGGCTCGCTCATGTATTCCTTGTAAGCGAATCGCTCGCTCGGCTTTTCCGCGTCGCGCATTTCTTGTAACCCTTCCTGGCTATCCTTGCCGATTTCGAGAATACAGGGGGTATACAGCTGCACGTAGGTGGGACCGATCTCGCGCGCCACGAGCACGGCGTTCCGGATCACTTTCTCCACCAGGGAGGGTTTGCTCACCGTGCAGTTTACGACGTAGTGGCAGCCGGCCTCCCGCGCAATTTCAGGAAGACGCACCTTGTCGAAGCTCTTGCCCATCGGAGCCATTTTGGCCACGAAGCCTTTTTGCATGAGCCCGCTTTCCTGGCCGCCGGTATTGGCATACAACTCATTGTCGAAACAGATCGTGGTGAACTTTTCCTGGCGAAACCACGCCTGCAAGGTCATATCGAGTCCGATGTCCACTGTTGCGCCGTCGCCGGCCAGCACGACCACATCCTTGATCCGGCCGGGGAACCGGACGGTCAACGCCCGCTTCAGGCCTGATGCCACGGCATTCTGATTGCCGAACAGCGAATGGATATTGTGCAAGGCGACATGGGGGAAGACGAGGCTGGTGCAGCCGGTCGATCCGACCATGACCGTATCTTCGGGATTGGGGAGCGAAGCCAAAATATAGCGGAAGGCCATGGACTCCGGACAGCCGGCGCAGAGCGAATGCTGCTCGATGAGTTCCTTGGCTGTCCCGATATCCTTCCATCCCCGGTCTTCCTTGCCGTAGGTGGCCTTGGTCACGAGGTCCTGATATTCCGGCGGCATGATGTCGTAGAGGTCCGGAGAAATCGTGATGCGTTCCTTGCTCATATATAGCTCCTCCCAGCCTGGCTGAGTTTCAATGTTGATACCGGGCACACTGACATTAGGCGCTGAAGGAACTGCCGCATCCGCAGGTCGTTTTCGCTTGCGGATTCTTGATCGCAAACCCTGACCCCTGCACGCTATCCGTATAATCGACTTCGCAGCCGACCAGCAGCGGGGCGCTCTGGGAGTCCATGATGACTTTGACGTCGCCCATTTCCACGACGGTGTCGTCCTCGCTCATCTTGGACTCGAAGGCCATTCCGTACTGATAGCCGTGGCAGCCTCCGCCTTTCACGTAGACGCGCAGGCCGATCGTATCCTGCTCTTCCCGCATCAGTTCTCGAATCTTCTCTTCAGCCGTTGAGGTCACTGTAATCATGGCGATATCTCCTGTACTGATATGTAAAGTCTGCTCGATGCCTCAAACGAGGCGCGCGTGGAAGTCCCGTTCGACACCGGAATCAGAAAACGTTTCCGGTTACGGAGAGACTGGAACAAGAGGGAGTGAAAGAACCGCTGGCGTAGGAAGCGGCGGAGACCGGGGAATCAGTCGCGCAGAGCAGATTGCTGGGGCGCGAGGGATGGGACAGTCAGCGGGGCTTGAGACGTCACTAACATCACCCTGGGCGCAAATGAGGCCATAGTCAAGCGCTATTAAGGGTAAGGTCACGCCGGTGATTCAGCGATTGTCCTGAGGTATTGGCCGGGGAATCAGGTGGGGCCGTTGTGTAAGCGTTCTGGTTTCCCGGGGGAAGGCTGGTTTTCGGTGAAGGTGGCCTGCCGATCAGCTACGACCGGGTTGGCTTGCGAGCTGTTGGAGGGTGCCGTCCAGTCGTTCTCGATGAGGAGAGGCGAGCGACGGGAACTCGATTCCAATTCCATGGGCCCCGGCCCAGCGGATGGTGGCGCGCTGGATTAGTACGGGAACTGCTTCGTCACTGAGGTAGAGGAGTAGATCCACTCGTGTGCCGGCAACGACCTGTACGGAACTTTCGAGCCGGCACCCTTTGCGTGAGAGATCCACGGAGTTCGTGATCGTATGGGGATGGTTCTGATAGACCAGCGTGCCGGAGAATGACGCATGGTAGCGGGGGTGTTGTCGCAGGACCATAGGTCACCTCGTAGCCGGCCGTGGTTCGATGCGGTGGATCTTTTGACCGGGATAGTGCAGGTGCGATGCCTGAGCTGAATCCTGCGAGGTCGCGTATTTCCCGTCTGTTGCGCCGAAAGGCTCTGTAGAGGACGAGATTCGCCGTTCTTTGCTGTGCGTCAGTGAAGGGGCAGGGCCACACCGAGAGGGCCTACGGCGATCACAAGGCCTGAGATGATTGATGAGAAGTTTGCCCGAGCTTTTGCCGCGGAGTGGATCGATGCCTGGACCGCTCACGATTTAAATCGGGTGCTGGTACATTATGCGGACGACTTTGAGGTGCGGTCTCCGCTCATTGTTACGATTGCCGGTGAGCCGAGCGGGCGTCTCAAAGGGAAAGCGGCGGTGCGGGCTTACTGGAGGAAGGGACTGCAGCTCCTCCCGGATTTGCATTTTGAGTTGGTCTCAATTCTGGCCGGGGTGGAGGGGTTCACGTTGATGTATCGTGGCCATCGCGGTCTGTGGCCGGGGTGTTTCGATTCAGCCCGGATCGAACAGTGGTCGAGGTAAGTGTGCACTATCTTTTGCAGACCGACTTGCGGAGGCTGGAAGAGGGGCTGAGTTCACAATGAAAGCGGGCTGATCCTTCCGGACCAGCCCGCTGTAAGGTTGACGGAGATGTGGGAAGCGGCGGGGCGCTATTGGATCGAATTGGCGTAGCCGCCTTGCGTCAGCTCCGCGCGAATCTTATCTCCCACTCTTTTTTCCCCGCTGATCTTCTTGGTGTCTTTGCCGACAAAGACGCGGACTTCGTTGGAGTTGGCTCCTCCCCCGATCGCATTGTAGGCAGGACCTTCGACCACGTAGATGTTGCCTTCAATTTTGCTGACCTTCCCGTCGATGGTCGTAAATGCCGGACCGGGTTTGGTATCCAGTTCCAATGTCTTCGGACTGGATGAGGAAGCGTACTCAGCTTCCGCCCATGCCAGGCCGGCGCTCACGGATCCTGTGATTCCGATAGCCAGAGCCAGTGCCATTGTGGATTTCGTGCCAATCTTTTTCATCTGATCTCCTCCTTAGGTGTCGCCAGGGGCACGTGAAAGACTCGCCTGTGTTTCGGTTGCTCCCGGCCTTCGATGAGTTTTCAGCAAGCAATGTGCCGAGGCCTACAGCAGGGGGTTTCAGATGATTTGGAGGGGATTTTACGCCAACCGGGCTCTTGATCGGCTAGGTATCTCCACGCAGACTGACAAAACATTGTCTCTCCGTGCAATTGTGGGCGGAATGTTCATCCACAGGCCAGGATTCGCTGTGTTGTCCCATCATTTCCATTCCCTGCTCCTTTCGGAATGGGATGCCTTCTTTTGATAGACTCCCGGCCGCAGGTTTGTTACGACTGTCCTGAGCGCTGTGTCTGGAAGGGGTAGTTCGTGTCTATCATTCACGGTTTATCGTTCTCCCATCTTCGCGGTGATGTTGCCGGGGGCGTGGTCGCTGCGGTTGTCGCGCTGCCGCTGGCGCTCGCCTTCGGCGTGGCGTCCGGGGCCGGGGCGGTTGCCGGGCTCTACGGCGCGATATTCGTCGGTTTGTTCGCCGCGTTGTTCGGCGGTACCCCCGCACAGGTGTCCGGTCCAACCGGCCCGATGACAGTCGTGATGGCCGGGCTCATCGCGCAGTTCGGGCAGGAGCCTGCACTGGCCTTTACGGCCGTTATTCTGGGAGGCGGGTTGCAGATTCTGCTCGGGTTGAGCGGCGTCGGGCGCTACATCACTTTAATGCCGTATCCCGTGATTTCCGGCTTCATGAGCGGGATCGGCGCGATCATCATTATTCTCCAAGCCGCTCCACTAGTGGGCCACGCAGCCCAGTCCGGAAGCGTCCTTTCGACGATGTCTCTGCTGCCGTCGTTCCTTATGAATCCCGTGCTTGATGCGCTGGTGCTCGGGGTCCTGTCGCTGGCGATTGTGTATGGGACGCCGGAGCCTGTGGGGAAAATCATTCCGCCCCCGTTGCTCGCGTTGGTCATTGGTACGGTATTGGGAGTGTTCGCGTTTCCCGGCGCGCCGGTGATCGGGGCGATTCCGACAACGATTCCTATGCCGGTGCTTCCCACGTTGCATCTTGATGCCGTGAAGATCGTCATCGGGCAGGCGATCGTATTGGCCGTGCTGGGCAGCATCGACAGCCTGCTTACGTCGCTGGTCTGCGACAACATGACGCGGATGCACCATGACTCCAACCGGGAGTTGATTGGGCAGGGGATTGGCAATGCCGTGGCTGGCCTGTTCGGAGGATTGCCGGGCGCGGGTGCCACAATGCGCTCGGTCATCAATATCCGGACAGGCGGGAGAACGCCTATTTCCGGTGCGCTCCACGCCGTGGGGTTGCTCGCGGTGCTCCTGGGTTTGGGGCCGCTGGCGGAGCGGATTCCGCTCGCAGTGCTGGCGGGGATTCTGGTCAAGGTGGGCGTCGATATTATCGATTGGCGCCTGCTCAAGCATGTCATGCAGGCGCCGCGCGCAGACGTCACAATCATGGCGGTCGTCTGTGCGATGACGGTGTTGGCAGATCTCATCATGGCGGTGGCCGTGGGGCTGGTATTGGCGAGCGTGTTATTCGTCAAGCGGATGGCGGATCTCGAATTGATGAATCTGCGGATCATTACCGCGCAGACCCCGGAATCTCCACTCGCGAATGAAGAGGCGACGGTGCTTGGCCGTCACGAAGGCCGGATCATTTTGATTCATATCGACGGTCCGATGAGCTTTGGTTCGGCGAAGGACATGGTCCGTCGCTTAGAGGGTGTTTCGCGATGGAGCAGTTTTTCGGTGGTTGTCCTGGACTTGTCGGCGGTGCCGATGATCGATGGGACCGCCGCGCTGGCGGTTGAGGATATGATTCACATGGCTGAGTTTCATCACCAGCATCTTGTTCTCGTGGGGATGCAACCCGCTGTGACCGAAGTGCTGGAGGGGTTGGGAGTGTTGCGGTTGGTACCATCGGGCAACTATCACGCCTCTCGGCTCGATGCGCTTCATCATGCGGCTCGTCTTGCTACATCGCCCGTCGCCTCATAGCCCTGGCGTACTTCCGTCTCCGCTTGAACCTGCCGGCCCGTTCTTGACGTCCTCTTGGCCGCAGCGTAGGGTCTACTCAAATCACTTCTCCGATGACAGGCTTCGTTCCGAGCCGGGGGGATTATATGTCGACCGCCATCTCAGAGATTGCCGCCAGGATTGCCGAACTTGAGCATCAGTTGGAGCGGGCGATGGCGGAAGAAGTGGAGGCAAAACGTCGCGAGTTTCTCTACGTGATTGAAAAGGGGAAGGTCGCTTTCAAATTAGAGGCCCGTGCCGCTCATCGGGCGATCCGCCAGAGCGTGGCAGCGTTCCTGCGGGAGGCTCCGCTCAAGAGCCTGCTGGTCGCTCCCGTGACATATTCACTGATTCTTCCTCTCGTGATGCTCGATGCCTGGATTTGGCTGTACCAGGCCGTGTGCTTTCCTGTCTATGGAATCACGAAGGTCGATCGCTCGCGCTATATTCTGCTGGATCGGCACCGGCTGCAGTACTTGAATGTGATCGAGCGGCTGAATTGCGACTACTGCGGGTATGCCAACGGGTTGATCGCGTATGTGCGTGAAGTTGCTGCCCGCACGGAGCAGTATTTTTGTCCGATCAAGCATGCTCGCCGTTGTTCCGGCGTACACCGGCGGTACCGCGAGTTTCTCGATTTCGGCGATGCGCGGGCCTATCGCAAAGAACTGGCAACGCTTCGCGCTGCCCTCAAATCCTGAGCCTGGGTGTGTTGGTCTGATCCCTCGCTCGCCGATCTGTACCTGGCTGAGGGGGGGGGAGGGAGCTTCTGCCCACAGCTGATCAGATGGCACGGAGAGTCTCTTTGGCGTTATTCGTGCTCGTGGCTTTCCGTTGATTGAGAACCGGTCCTCCACCTTGCAGGTCCTCGTTTCCGACATCGGCATTGCGCCGAGTGTGTGGAATGGGTGTTGCCTTCGCGAGAGGTGGTGATGAACTGCCTCGTTCGAGGCACGGTTTTGCCTGAATTGTACAACACTGCTGTCTCGCAGAGTCTTATGATTTCTTACTGAGGCCATTGTGCTGAATGGATATCTACTGAACAGGCGTGCTGTTCCTGTCATTTCGGATGTCCGGATCGCCAAATCCATTACAGTGGAAAGAGTGGCACCTCCCTTGCATTCTTGAGCCTCCGCCAGAATGCCGTGGCAATGGTTGCCTAGGTAAACAATACATAGGGGCTCAGTTCATTCGAAGGGAGATCGAGTTGCATATGGTTATGTTAATTGGGATTGTGACGATGAGTTCGTTGGTGTGGGTTCTGACGGTCTGCCTAGCAAGAGAAAGTGATGCTGAGAGGCGTCGCACGAGCACGCCTTCCGCAAAGGACTTCTCGCCGAGCTTGACTGTGATCCGTGAGAATCTGAAGCTGGCAGCTTAACCCCTCGTATCTACCAAGGAACACCGTCTGAACCAGGATGCGGCATACCGCATCCTGGTTCAACGTCTATCTTCTGTCAGCCGAGAAGTCTTACCGGATCGAGCGGCGCCGATATTACCTAGTCTCAGCTATTCTGAACACGCCTTCATCCGCCCGTATGTCATGTCTTGACCATCGTTCATGCGCAATCCACGCTGAATTACTTCAGCCGGTAGCGCGCGCGTTCGAGCGATGGGTGCTTCTAAGCAGGGGAGCGTAGTAGCTTCGAATTGCTCCCGCCGCAGTTCGTTTCCAGTTCGGCTTCGATAGACGAGTTCGTCGGTCTCTAGATCGTATTCAGGGATCTCCTGGTTTTCCCACCGCTGCTGAAAGTAATGGGTGTAGAGCGTATAGAGCCCGTGGGTCTTTCTATTGTGCCGCAGGACATATTCCGGCATGGTCTCGATGTCCAGATCCGCGTGATAGTGCTGGAGCCACAAGTAATCACCCAACACAACCATTTTGACCAACGGCGGATCGGCGTACAGTTTGAGCTTCACGGCTTTGCCCATCGCCTTCAGGCGTTTGAGCAGCGCAATGCTTTGCCGGACTTCTTCCCGGAATCCGTCCAGCGTAAACTCAGGATGGCCGATTGCCTGGATGCGTGAGCTGGTTTCCTGGCTGTAGGGATTGACCAAGAGGATTTGCGCGCCCAGACACTTGTCGAGCACCGATGAGAGGTCGCCCACCTGGTCGACCAGGGTGCTGTATCCGCTTGAACCGATCACCTTGATGGTGCGGCCTGTCCCCTGGTCCTCCTTGAGTTGTCTGATGCGCCGCTCGGCCCCTCTGGCACGCCGGGGGAAGAAGGAGACGAGTCCGGCTCCGGTCGCGTACGCCGCCAACGTTCGGTCTCGAAGGCTGCGATGGAGAAAGTTCAGCCCTGCGATCAGGAGTATGGCGACCGTCATTTCTACGGCGATCAGCGAGAGCTTATTGTGCTCGACCTGAGACCAGAACGAGAGAAACTGTTTGGCTCCCGCTGGCAGCAGAAGGGCGATGCCGCCGCTTAGCGCGACAATGGTGATGTGGTAGGCGCTCCCCGCGGCATTGCGGAGGAGGGCTCGGAACGTGGACGAGAATTCATGAAACAAAATGCACCTCTTGAAAATGTGACAACAAACCACGCGACGGTGTCGGACTGGTCTAGCGAGCGATGGGTGTAAGGCCAACGGGGACTGCTCAGCAGATGCAGGACGGTCTTGTGCGGGCAAAAAAAATCGCGTCAGGCTTCGTTGCTTCAGGGGATACTGCGGCCCCTAAACTCATGAGGTCTTACGCGATCGAGTGTCAACTTAACAGGATGCCCGTGGTAACGCAAGGTGTATCGTGATCTTGTCTGTGATGCCGCGCATGCGGCCGGGGCCATCGGCTGAATGCTGGTTGCCCTTTGTGGGGATTGCCGAAAGCCGAGAATGTCAGTTGCGCGACGTTTCGCGCGGGGCAGTCGACTTCATGAGGCTGTCGGCTTGTGGCGGCAGAAAGCCCTGGTAGCCCTGGTGTCGTTCGGCCAGTTCCAGCACCGAGAATGGATGACCATCGACCATTTCCGGGGAGGAGAAAATCTGCCGGAGAGAGCCCCCTCGCGCCCCGACGATGGTTCCGGCGAACACGATACCTTTATGCTTGAGTTGCTGCACGGCTTTCTCGATGTCCTCCACGCGGACCGCGATATGGTGAAAGACTTGGTTGCCGAAGTGCTGAACCCATCCGGGAATAATGCTGGTTCGCCCCCGGTCGCCCGCATAGGCTTGATCGACAAAGAGCGCAGGGTAGCCGGATTTCCGATAGACTTTGGCGTACCAGTCGTCGTACTCCAGCGTCTCGTCGTAGGCATATCCGAGGGCGATGAATGGCTCGGCCCGGCGATCGATATCGAGCGTTCGCAACGTCACATGATCGATGACGGGCGTGAGGCCGACTCCCGCTTCATCGAGCATGGTTTGAAGGGTCTTTGCGGCCTGGTTGTGCAGAACGAACTCTCCCACCATGCGTGCCATGAGTCCATCGAGTTCCCGATTCTGATCCATGATGGCCCTCCAGTCCTTCCCGCTGCTGTCGCCAGGCGTTCAGCCGAATGTAATGCCCTGCGCGAGCGGCAGATCTGTCCCCCAATTCACTGTATTGGTCTGACGGCGCATGTAGGCTTTCCACGCGTCTGAGCCGGCCTCCCGTCCGCCTCCCGTTTCCTTCTCTCCGCCGAACGCCCCGCCGATTTCCGCGCCGGATGTGCCGATGTTGATGTTGGCGATTCCGCAATCACTCCCCGCGGCAGAGAGAAATTGCTCGCTGCGTTGCAGTCTCGTGGTGAACAGGGCCGATGAGAGCCCCTGTGGCACATCGTTCTGGAGGCGGATGGCTTCGTCGATCGTCCGGAACGTCATGATGTAGAGGATCGGGGCGAAGGTTTCTCGTTGAACCGCAGGCCAGTGATTCTGTGCGCGCACGATAGTCGGTTCTACGAAGTGGCCTGGCCGATTCAGCAGATGTCCGCCGCGGAGAATCTCGCCGCCTTCCTTTTTGATATCTTCGAGGGCGGCTCGGTAGGTTTCAACGGCGCTCTGATCGATCAGCGGCCCCATCAGGACGCCTGGATCCAGGGGGTTCCCGATATGGATGTGCGCGTAGGCTTTCACGAGTTTGGCGGTCGCCTCCTCATAGCGAGACTCGTGGACGAACAGGCGTCTGGTTGTAGTGCAGCGCTGGCCGGCGGTGCCAATGGCTCCGAAGAGAACGGCGCGCACGGCCAGATCAAGGTCCGCGGTCTCATCGATGATGATGGCGTTGTTGCCGCTGAGTTCGAGCAGCGCCCGTCCCAAGCGGCTGCCGACGGTTGACGCGATCCGGCGGCCGACCGCCGCCGAACCGGTGAATGAAATGAGCGGCAGGCGCGGGTCCTGGACCATGGTTTCGGCCAGGTTGGATTGATCCGTGATGAAGAGCGAGAAAATCCCATGATAGCCTTGTTGATGCATTACGCGATTGCAGATCTGTTGAATAGCGATCGCGCAGAGCGGGGCCTTGGGGGAGGGCTTCCAGATGACGGTGTCTCCGGCGATTGCGGCCAGGAAGGCATTCCACGCCCAGACAGCGACGGGAAAATTGAAGGCGGTAATCACTCCAACTGGGCCGAGAGGGTGCCACTGTTCGGACATGCGATGCGCCGGCCGTTCGGAGTGCATCGTCGTCCCGTAGAGCATGCGCGATTGTCCGACTGCAAAGTCGGCCATGTCGATCATCTCCTGAACTTCGCCGTCCCCCTCAGCTTTGATCTTGCCGACTTCCAGAGAGACCAAGGTGCCAAGGTCATCCTTCTGCTCTCGTAGCGCCTGGCCGATGAGCCTCACGAGTTCCCCGCGTTTCGGTGCCGGGACCATTTTCCAGGATCTAAATACATCAATTGATACTTGCGCTATGTGTTTGTAATCATCTAATGTACAAGGAATTATGCTGGAAATTGTTTCTCCTGTTGCCGGGTTGATCGACGGCAGTAGGGGTCTGCCGGATTGGCCGGACCACCACCCGGAACCAGTGCTTCCCCCTGGGTTGACGGCTTGAATGCCCAGCTCCTTAAGGGCTGCGTGGATTGTGCTCATCGGAAGCAGGCTCCAAAGTCATTGGCGAGGAAGTTCTCCAGCGAAATAGATTCCTGCGTGACAAAACCACGGTATTGGGTTGGATCGCCCAGGACGAGATCCAGCACCGTGCAGAGACTGGAAGCGGTCGTCATTTGAATAGCTGACCAGAGCCTGCCCTTGATGCATTGAGGGTAGACCTTCTTGACGTAGTTCTCTTCAAAGAGTCCCCCTTCTTTGGTCCCGGTGACCGAGGCGTAGATCAGGACGACATCCTGGAGGGTTTGCGGAACGGCGCGTTCCAGTATCCGTTTGAGCGTATCCCGGTCTTCGTTCAGCTTCAGGTCCTTCATCAGAAGATGAATCTTCTCGCAATGACCCGGATAGCGCAGTGTCTTGTAGTTCATGGTCTGCACCTGCCCGGCATAGGTGTCTGCCAGCGTGCCCAATCCTCCGGATGTATTGAAGGCCTCATAGAGGAGGCCATCCAACTCGATGGTCTCATAGCCCTCCAATGGCTGGAGCGGGACTTTCTCGCCCTCTTCGATGCCGTAGCACAGGTTGCCGTATTCATTGATCAGGCCATCGGTGGACCAGGTGAGAGAATACTTCAGCGCGTTGCTCGGGTGGACGGGGAGGGCTCCGACACGCATTTTCACGGTGTCGAGTGTTTCAAAGTGCGTCATAAGGTCGTGCGTCACAATGCTGATGAACCCGGGCGCCAGGCCGCATTGCGGCATGAAGGTTTGGGCGGCGCCGGCGCTCAACACACGAATCTGACTGGTCACCTCGATATCTTCCGTCAGATCGAAGTAATGGACGCCGTGGGTCAGGGCCAGCCCCGCTACAGTGGGGTTGCAGAAATAGGGGAGACTGGAGACGATCGCATCGACGGGATGCGTCGATAAGTAGGTGCTGACCATGTCAGGGTGGCGGACGTCGAGGAGGCAGGGAGTCACTCGCTCGAGTTTGAGGTCAGCGACGAGGTGGTTCGCTCCGTCCAAACTGACATCGCCGAGATGCACCTCGTAACGGCCATGCTGGGAGAGCAGCCCAGCAATGAGCGAGCCGATCTTTCCTGCCCCGAGGACGAGTACTCGATACATAATGCACCTCGCCTTCGCTCAGTATACTCCTCTCCGGAATATTCATCAGCTGTCCAATCTTGACAGCCAACGGGTGCCCCTAGTAACTTTTGCCGTTTTTTCGAGGTGCTCATGACTCTAGCTCAAGGAACTATTCATGGAATCATACTCGGTCGAGCCCACGTCGCCTTCTGCTCCGTTTTCCCATTCTGTCGAGGATCGGCCAGCCTGGTTGAGTATTGACCTTCGATTTGTCATTGCGACAGTCATCGTTTTCAGTGCGGTGGTGGCGACCACGATTCGATTCAGCCATGAGGTGTTCGACCCGCTGGCCGATGCGCTGAAGATTCAGGGGTGGGCCGCCATTGTCGCGCGTCCCAGTCTCCTCTGGTTTACGATGGGCATGGCGCTCATCGTCATTCGGACGTTGCTGTGGGTGCGGTATCGTCCTGTCGCCGCCGCATCCCCTGACGAGGCACCCCGCATGTCGATCATCATTCCCGCCTATAACGAAGGGGCGATGGTGCGGCAGGCTGTGGACGCCTGCGCGTGGGCCGAGTATCCACGCGATCGTCTGGAGATCATTGTCATCGACGACGGCAGTACGGACGATACCTGGGTGCATGTAGACGCGGCGCAACGGGAGCGCCCTGACCTTGTGCAGACGATCCGGCTACCGGTAAATGCGGGGAAGCGGGCCGCGCTTGCGGCCGGATTTGCCAAGGCGACAAGGGAGATTCTCGTCACAGTCGACTCCGACAGTCTGCTCGAACGAGGCGCCCTGCTTGCGATCGCCGGCCCATTCAGAAATGAACGTGTCGGTGCGGTGGCGGGCAAAGTCTGTGTGCTGAACCGGTTTCAGTCGGTGTTGCCGCGTATGTTGCATGTTCGGTTTGTGCTCTCGTTCGACTTTCTGCGCAGCGTGCAATCGACATACGGGACGGTCTATTGCTGCCCGGGGGCGTTGTCTGCCTATCGTGCGTCGGTCGTGCAGGCGCTGGTTCCTGCCTGGCAGCACCAGCGGTTTCTCGGCGAAGTGTGTACGATCGGCGAGGACCGGGCATTGACCAACGATGTGTTGGCCGCCGGCTATCAAGCGGTGTACCAGCGGACTGCCGTGGTGCAGACGCTGGCGCCGGAGACCTATCGGAAACTGTGTCGGATGTTCCTGCGGTGGGACCGCAGCTATATTCGGGAGGAAATACGGCTCTGGAAGATTATGTGGACACTGCCCTTCCCGGCGATGGCCTTGACGTTGATCGAGACGACGGTCACGAATCTCCGGTACCCGGTCGCCTATAGCTCACTGGGACTGATGCTGTATCTGAGCGTCCAGGATCCGCTGACGATCGTGCGTCTATTGATCTCGATCGGCATCGTATCCATTTTTTATTCGCTCTACTTTCTCCACAGCGAACGCTCCCGTGAGTTCTTCTACGGCATTCTCTATGCCTATTTCCATTTCCTGAGTCTTTTGTGGATTTTCCCCTATGCATTGGTGACCGTCCGTAACCGCACCTGGATGACCCGCTAGGCCGGGGGGCATGTCCCGTGAATCTTGAGTCTGTGTTGCGAGCGGTGTAGTCGAATGCCCGAGTCGCACAAGTTGTTTATTTCCATCATCAGGAGGGATCGGTATACTAGCCGCCAGTGCTGCGGTGCGTATGGCCAATTTCAAACGGGGGAAAGAATGGGAATTCAAAAAGGTTGGGGCAATGTTGGCATGATGGCGCTGTTGCTTTGTGTCCTCGGTGGCGTTGGTGGAGCCGTGTCGCCCGTTTTTGCCGACGAACCGATGGTCGATCTGAATAGTCCTGAGGCGATCCGCCATACGCTCGAACAGCAGACGGGTAAGCGAGCGAAGCTGAAACTTCAATCCGGACAGGAGTTGGAAGGCAAGATCTCCAAAGTCGGATCCAATGTCGTTGTCGTCAGCGAGCTCAGCGGGATGGAGTTTTTCGATGCAACCGTGCGGGTCGATCAAGTGGCCGCGGTCATCGTCCGGGTGCGTACGAAGTAGGCGCCTCCTTCGGGAGCGTTTTGAGCGGTCTTCGGTATTCGAATCTCCTGGTGATGGAGGTTCAGCGTTGGGGCCTAGCCGAGCCGAGCCCGGCCATGGGGTGCGGTCAGATCCTGATCTGGCCCCACGGGGACGATGCGGGTAGGGTTGATGTCATCGTGCGTCACATAGTAGTGGCGCTTGATGTGATCGAAATTGACGGTTTCGGCGATGCCGTCGGTTTGGTAGAGATCTCTGAGATAACCGAAGAGGTTCGGATAATCGATAATGCGGCGGATGTTGCATTTGAAGTGGCCGTGATAGACCGCATCGAAGCGGACCAGGGTGACAAACAACCGCCAGTCGGATTCGACGAACTCCGAGCCGAAGAGATAACGTTGATGCGCCAGCCGCGCATCGAGGATATCCAGCGCATCAAATAACCGATGCACCGCCTTCTCGTAAGCCTGTTGGGACGTCGCGAATCCTGCCCGATAGACCCCATCGTTGACGTTTTCGTACAAAAAGGAATTGAGATCATCGATCTCCTTGCGAAGCCCTTCCGGATAGAGATCGATCGGGCTCTCGGTGAAGCGGTTGAACTCGCTATTGAAGATCCGCATGAGATCGTCGTCGGAATTGGTGACGATGCGTTTCGTCGCGGTATCCCACAGTACCGGCACGGTAATGCGTCCGATATAGTGTGGATCGGTGGCCTTGTAGGCTTCACTCAGGAAGTGAAACCCGTTGATTGTGTCGAGGGAATGTCCCGGGCCTTGGCGAAAGGCCCATCCTCTCTCGTCGCGAATCGGGTCGACGGCGGTCATCCCGATAATTCCCTCCAGCTGTTTGAGCTTCCGTACGATGATGGTGCGGTGTGCCCAGGGGCAGGCCCACGACACATAGAGATGGTAGCGGCCTGGTTCTGCCGGATAGCCGGAACTCCCGGTGGAGGTCACATAGTGGCGAAAGGCATCCGCCTGACGTGTGAACTCGCCGTCGCCGGATTGTTCGTCTGGAAACTGCGCCTGGATTGTCACGTTGCACCAGCTCTTGGTGATCCGGGAAATTCTTATTCACATTATCGCATACGTGTGTCTTCTCGGGTTAGGTTTATCTGGTGTGGCCTGCTGGTCGGAGGGGCGGTTGCAGCAAAGGGGGATGTTCAGTAAAGTGAAAGAATATGAGGTTTCAACGGAAGTGTTTGGCGACGTTCCGGTTTGAGGATGGGCCCAGCGGAGAACAGGGAGATGCATGTGAATCGCAAGATGCTCGTATCGGCCGGACTGTTAGTCTGGTACGTGGCGGTGTCCGTATGGATGGCGCAGGCTCCGACCGATCCCCAATTCTGGTTGATCGCGAGTATTCTGCCGGCGCTGTTCGTCGTCGTGCTGATCGCGACCTATCGTCATCTTCCCTTATCCCCGGCCTCCTATGGCCTGATCACCGCCTTTCTGACGTTGCACACCATCGGGGTGCACTATACCTATGCGGAAGTCCCGGTCGGGTTGTGGATGGATCAAGTCCTGCACCTCGGACGCAATCATTTCGATCGGATCGTGCACTTCAGCTTCGGGTTCCTGCTCGCCTATCCCATGGAAGAACTCTTCCGCCTGAGTGCGACGGTACAGGGATGGGTGGTGTACTACCTGCCGGTGATGACTGTTCTAGGTTTGAGCGGACTCTGGGAGATTATTGAATCATGGGTGGCCAGTGCCGTGCATCCCGAGCTGGGCGTGACCTACTTGGGTTCCCAGGGGGACATCTGGGACGCCCAGAAGGACATGGCCGCCGCCCTCTACGGAGCCTTGCTGTGCGTGTCGATCCTGATGGTGGTTCGGGCGCTACGAGGGGCCCGGTCCGAGCTTCAAACCGAGATCGCTGAATAATCCTCCGATATGAACGCCGGGGTGACAGAGCGCCACGGCGCGGAATCAGGGAACCGCCGGATCCTGGTTGGATTGCTGCTCGCCTATTGTGTGTTCTGGGTTTGGCTGGCGATCGATCCGTTGAATCGACGGGACTGGCTGCTGGAAAATCTGTTGGTGCTGATCCTGATCCCTCTGCTGCTCCTCACCTATCGCCGCTTTGAGTTCTCCCTCTCGTCCTACTGTCTGATCGGGTTATTTTTGGTGCTCCACGCCTTCGGGGCGCACTACACCTATGCAGAAGTCCCTCTTGGGTTTTGGCTCAGAGATCTGGGAGGGTTGAGTCGGAATCCGTTTGATCGCATCGCCCATTTCGCTTACGGCGTGTTCCTGGTGTATCCCATTCGTGAATTGCTTGTGCGTCAGACCGGCCTGCGGGGTTGGTGGGCCTATGCATTGCCGATCTGTATCGTGCTGGCGCAGAGCGGTCTTTTCGAAGTGCTGGAAGCGATCGTGGCGATGATCGTCAGTCCCGAACTGGGGAATATCTATCTCGGAACCCAGGGAGATGAGTGGGATGCCCAACATGACATGGCGGCGGCCCTGGGCGGCTCGATCCTGACTATGGGTATCGTGTTCGTGTTGCCCGTGGCGTTCAAGTCCAACGCGAATCCTTCATCCCTGTAATCCTCTGTAGCCTGTCTAAGGCATTGGTGCATTTTACCACGGTCCGTATTTCATACCCGTAGCATAATGCCTCGGGCGTCTTCCACGAGTCCCGAAAAACCAGGATTTTCTCAGGCATGTCTCATGCTGATTCTAGTCCCGGAAGACTTACGGGAAGGCGTTGGTCGATGGTAGTTGGCGCAGAAACAGGGGGGGCGTGTGCGAACCGCGGCAGAGTCCGTCGAGGGTTGTCTACGTTCGGATTGATGGTGGTGTTGAGTGCTGCCGTAGGGGCTTGCGAGAAGCCGTCCGATCGGACGGTTGAGGTCAAGACAGCGGCAGGTGCTCCACCTGGCGTGCTCCATCTCACACAAGAAGAACTTGCGAGGACGGTCATCGATGTCTCCCCTGTCGGCCGGGGGCAGGTGCGTGTGCCGAGGGAGTTCACCGCAACCGTTCAATCCAATGAAAACGAACTGGCCGAGGTCACCACGCTGATTCGTGGGCGGGTGGTGAAAGTGTATGTGGATGTCGGACAGGATGTGAAGAAAGACGCGCTGCTGGCTCTACTCCACAGTACCGATCTCGGTGTGACGGAAGGGGCCTATCTGAAAGCGGTGGCGCAGCTGCACGAGGCGGAGCTGGCCTATGAACGTGCCAGGGACTTGCACGAGCATAAGGCGGTGAGTCTGGCCGAATTGCAACGCCGCGAGGCCGAGATGAAAACGGCGCGGGCCGAGGCCCGTGAAACGCAGAACCGCCTGGAGCTGCTCGGTGTGCCACGGCAGGAAGTCGAGCGCCTGCATCGCGACCATACGATCAAAGCGGATGTGCCGCTGCGCGCGCCGTTCGACGGCCGGGTCATCATGCGTAATATCACCAGAGGCGAGGTGGTCGAGACAAATCAGAAGTTCTTCACCGTCGCCGATCTTTCGGATGTGTGGGTGGTCGGCAACGTGCCGGAGAAGGACGTGCAATTCATTCGCAAGGACCAGAAAGTCGACGTCATCGTGTCCGCTTATCCTCATGCCGTCTTTCCGGGAACGATCACCTACATCAGCGATGTGCTTGACCCGGCCACCAGGACAATGCGTCTGCGGGTGACAGTGCCGAATCCTGATCGACTGCTGAAGCCCGAAATGTTTGCTTCCGTCCGCGTGTATGCCGCGCCAAATCCCGACGCCTTGACCATCCCGTCGGCTGCTGTCCAAAACGGGCCGAGCGGAAAAATGGCGTTTGTCCGGCGGGGAGAGCGTGAGTTTGAAGTGCGGACCGTCAAGTTGGGGCTGGAGCAGGGAGATTTCGTGACAGTGTTAGAAGGGGTGTCCGAGGGTGAACCGGTGGTGACGCGTGGAGCGTTCATGCTCAAGTCTGAATTGGAACGGCACAAGATCGAGCCTACACCATGATTGCGGCTCTGCTGGAGTTTTCCCTTCGCCAGCGGATCCTCGTGCTGGGTCTGGCGTGCCTGCTGTCTGTGGCTGGCCTCTGGGCCTTCCAATCGATTCCGATCGATGCCTATCCCGATGTGACGAATATCCAGGTGCAGATCCTGACCGATGCCCCGGGGCTCTCGCCGGTTGAAGTGGAGCGGTTCATTACCTATCCGCTTGAGCTGCAGATGACCGGCCTGCCGGGCTTGGCGGAGATCCGGTCCCTTTCCAAATTCGCCCTGTCCCAGATTACGGTCGTCTTCAACGACGATGTAGATATCTATTTCGCGCGCCAGTTGGTGCTCGAACGGATGATCGCGGCAAAGGAGCGGTTGCCCGAAGGGCTTGATCCGGTGATGGCGCCGGTCAGCACCGGGTTGGGCGAGGTGTATCAATATTACGTCGAAGGGCCGGGTGCGGGCACGATCGATCCCGCGATCGCCGAGGCGGAGTTGACCGATCAACGGACGCTTCAGGACTGGGTCTTGCGGCCGCTCCTCAAAAGCGTGCCCGGCGTCATCGATGTGAACGGCATGGGCGGGTTCGTCAAACAGTATCAGATCGTCGTGGACCCGGCGAAGCTGCGAAAATACGATCTGACGCTGCACGATATTGATGATGCCGTGGCCAAGAACAACGCCAACGCCGGAGGCAATGTGCTGGAGCGCCATGCGGAGCGCGCGATCGTTCGCGGCCTTGGCCTCATCAAGACGGTGAGCGATATCGAATCCATCATCGTGAAGGAGTCCGGCGGTACACCGGTGTTCGTGCGCGACGTCGCCGAAGTCCGCATCGGACACGCCGTGCGTCACGGCGCCGTAGTGCTCAACGGCGAGCGCGAGATCGTCATCGGGACGGTGCTCATGATCCGGGGCGGCAACGCCCGTCGGGTGGTTGACGCCGTCAAGGCGAAGGTGGAGGACCTGCAGCAGGACCATGTCCTTCCGGCAGGTATGAAGATTCTTCCATTTTACGACCGCATTGAGCTCGTGACGGCTGCGATCAACACAGTGCGGGACGCGTTGATCGAGGGGATTGTGCTGGTCGTCTTCGTGTTCTTCTTCTTTCTGGGCCATGTGCGCAGCGCGATCGTAGTCACGGCGACGTTGATCGTCACCCCGCTGGTGACGTTCATCGTGATGGAACGGTTCGGACTCTCCGCCAATCTCATGACGCTCGGCGGACTGGCCATCGCCATCGGCGAAATCGCGGACGGATCGCTGGTCGTGGTCGAGAACGTCTATCGCCACCTCGCCGAGAATCACGGGGGAGTGAAGAAGAGTAAGCTGGAAGTCATTCTGCACGCCACCAAAGAGGTAGGCCGGCCGATTCTCTTCGGGATTCTGATCATCAGCGTGGTGTTCCTGCCGCTCCTGTCGCTTCAGGGGATGGAGGGAAAGATGTTTGCGCCGCTGGCCTATACGCTCGTCATCGCCCTCCTGGCCTCCGTGATCGTTACACTGACATTGTCGCCGGTGCTGGCGTCGATCATGCTGCGGGGGGATCACCCGGAAGAGACGCGCCTGACAAGCTGGATGAAGCAGCGCTATCTACCGATATTGCAGTGGACGCTGAGTCATCGCAGTGCTGTTCTGGTCGGTTCCACGGCCATCGTAGTGGCCAGCCTTGCGCTGATTCCGTTCGTCGGGCGCGAATTTATTCCGCTGCTGGAGGAGGGCGCCCTGACACCGCAGATCGTGCGATTGCCGAGCGTGTCTCTACCCGAATCCATCGAGATGGAGAAGCAGACCCATAAGGCGATGCTGGAATTTCCTGAAGTGCGGATGGCCGTGAGCAAGATCGGACGGCCTGACATCGCGTTCGGGCCTGAGGAACCGAACGAAAGCGATCCGATCGTCTCGCTTCGTGACCGGAGCACTTGGACGACCGCGACCACTCAGCCGAAATTGACTGATGCGATCAGGACCAAGCTGGCGGAGATTCCTGGGATTTCCGTCCTGATGAGCCAGCCCATCCAGGAACGGGTGGACGAACTCATTTCGGGAATCAGGACGATGTGCGCGATCAAGCTCTACGGAGCGGACCTCGATGTGCTGCATGAGAAGGCTGAGGAGATCGCTGCCTTGATGCAACAGATCAAGGGCGTGAAAGACATCAAAGTCGAGCAAATTGCCGGCCAGCCCTATCTGACCGTCGACATCGACCGCCAGAAGATCGCCCGCTTCGGGATCAATGTGGCTGACGTGCAGGAGATCATCGCCACCGCTATCGGTGGCAGGGCCGCGACTCAAGTGTACGAAGGCGAGCGGCGATTCCAATTGACCCTCCGGTTTCCAGAAGCGCAGCGCAACAGTGTGGCGACCATCGGAGAAATCCGGGTGAAAGCCGCTTCCGGAGCCCTCATTCCCATGAGCGAGTTGGGGACCATCGAGATGCGGGAGGGGCCGCTCCGGATCAGCCGCGAACAGGTCACCCGTCGTATCTTTATCGGATTCAATGTCGTGGGGCGTGATATCGGCGGCGTGGTCGATGAAGGGCGGAGGAAGCTGGCGTCGCAGCTTCGCCTGCCGGAAGGGTACCGGGTGACGTGGGGCGGAGCCTTCGAGAACATGGAACGGGCCAATTCGCGGTTGTTGATCGTCGTGCCGGTCACGCTGGGACTCGTCTTTTTTCTTCTCTTCTGGGCCTTCCATTCCCTGCGGTACGCGACATTGATCATTCTGAATCTTCCCTTCGCCTTGATTGGAGGCGTGGTGTCGCTGTGGCTCTCCGGCCAATATTTGAGCGTGCCGGCGTCGATCGGCTTTATTGAGTTGTTCGGCCTGGCGGTGGGAAACGGGATTGTGTTGGTGTCCTACATCAATCAGTTGCGGAACGAAGGAACGCTGATGGATGACGCCATCATCACCGGTTGCAGCCTGCGGCTTCGTCCTGTGGTGATGACCATGATGACCACCTTGCTCGGACTGCTCCCCCTCGCGCTTGCGCAAGGTATCGGCGCGGAGGTGCAACGGCCTCTCGCAACGGTCGTGATCGGCGGCTTGTTCAGTTCGACAGCGCTGACCCTGGTCGTGCTTCCTGCTCTCTATCGGTGGTTTGCCGAGCGGGAAGCGGGGAAGGAACATGCGCCGGAATGGGTGTGAGAGGAGACGCGGGTGGATAGATCCGGCGCGTTGGTTCGGGCGAATGTAGGGCTCACGCGTGTTCGAGAAGCGCGAGTATCCTTGCTTTCGTTCGATCGAAGTGGCGTTGTGGAAATGGACGGTCATTTCGGCTGGAGTCATGTCAGCCAAGTGGGAGTAATGGGCAACCGCATGGTCGGGTGGTCTCTCTGCAGGTTGCTGAAACGGCTCGCCGCTTCGTTTGTCGTTGGTGAAGTGTGGGGGAGTCGGGTGAGGCGCTCCTGCTTTGAGCGGGATGAGGCTTCTGGCTGTGTCACGTGATCATCAACCTCAGGAGGTGACGACATGATGGTGAAGACGAAGGCACCCAAGGGTCCGATGGATCCGAAGGGAACGGCGAAGCAGCGGGATGCGTCACAGACCCGCGCGACGCTTGCGGGAGCAGTCATGCAAGAAGCGATCGAACTGCCCGACGGCATGTGGGAGCGGATCGCGAAGAAAGCCTACGAGTTGTGGGAGCAACGCGGCTGCCGCGAGGGGCTGGAGCTCCAAGACTGGTTCGATGCGGAGGGGATTGTGATGGAAGAGATTCACGAAGCCCGCGAATGAGCGGAGTGCGTCGTTCGTCTCTCGTGAAGCGCATCTCGTCTCCGGATTCAGACGCGTCACGAAGGTCCGGCGCTTCATACGGTACCGTCGATTAGACCGTGCATCTGTCGTCAAACCTGCGGCGGAAGGCGAGGATTATGATTCGTAATGTGGGAATCGTGGAACGATGGATCCGGGTCATGGGCGGACTCATCCTGATGATCCTCGGGGTCACGCTGCCTATTCCGTTTTGGGCTGAAGAAATCGCGGAGACGATCGGATTGCTCGCCGTGGTCTCCGGCGCAGTAGGATATTGTCCGGTAAAACATCTGAACGCGCGGGCGAGGTGAAAGGGAGCGTCAATGCGTCGGAATGTGGAGCTGTCTGAATCGCGATGGCCGTCATGTTCCTCGGTCGTCATGGCGACCACAGACAAGGGGATCCAGGGAGTTAGCATCGCACAAATAAATCAAACTAGCGGCGGATTTGTCGGGATGCGCGGAGCAGGTGCACGGGTACGCCGTGTTTCTGAGAAAAGCGTGTCCGGGAGCCGTGGGCAGTCTGCCTGTCGTCGAAGTGTCGTCCGATTTTTATTCTAACGCGATGTCGGTGGAACGTGCCAGACACAGGGTATGGGTGTTGTGCATCCATGCAGCTTGGCGCATTGCCTGCGCGAGATGACTCGACTGTTCCAACTCCCGGGAGCGGAGCGGTTGCGTCCTAAGGAGCGTTTGTCTCTCAAGGGTGAGGGAAATCCGCGCAGCGTGTGCGTTCGAAGGTGGGAGGAGCGTGGTGACGAAGGCGACTTGTTGTGGAGCCGGCAGTGGATGGAATTTCCGTCGCCTTTTCATCTTCCTCCGAGTGTGCGCCGGCCTGGGACTTCTTATCGATGGCCAGCAGGCGCGAGCAGAATGGCGGGTGACGGCGGAGTCGGAGGCGGCGTGGACCGACAATGTCGTTCAGTATTCGGCGGCATTCGCGCAGGCGCTGCAGCAAGATCCGAGCTTTCCCACCGGCGATGTCCGACTCGTCGGGAGCGATGTCATTTGGAAACAGGCGGCCGAATTGCAGTGGTTGGGCACGGTCTCCGCGCAGCCGTCGCGGGTCTCCGTCAGTGGCCAGGGATTGTTCTACACCGACAAGTCGGCATTCAATCGGGGGATCTACCGCCTCGACCTGCGCCAGGCGCTGGGGTCGAAGCACGCCCTGTTCCTCCGCTACGAATCGGCGCCCCAGGCGCTTCTGGGACAGGGGTTCGAAAAGCGGACCGGTAGCAGGCTGGTTCAGGAAGTGCGCGTTACGTCGCACATCGGCTATATGGAGATCGAACGGCGACTATCGGACGCGTGGCAGGCGACCATTGAAGGCCGGGTCGGAGAACGGGCCTTTAACGAGTCGTTCGCACAGCGCGACGTACGGTTCTGGACTCTGGGGCCTCGACTGCAATGGACTGGTTCCAGTGGAGTCGTGGTGACCGGAGGATACCTTTACGAGCAGGGGCTTGCCGACCAAATGGAAGCTGCTCGGTTCAACGATGATGCGTCGTATATTAACCACGTCGTCTCGCTGGATCTGCGCATTCCATTCCTGCAGTCTTGGACGCTGGGGTTGGACTATGTCTATCGCGTCACGCGCTTCACCAGCGATCTGCCGGGGGATTCCTTCAATGGCCGCAGAGATGTCACTCAGCAAGGGTCCGCAGAGCTGGAGTATCGCTGGACGGACAGGGTGGCGGTGGTGGTTGGATTCAGACGGACCCAGCGCCTGTCCACCGTGGCGGCGGTCGACTTTCACAGCACGATCGCGCTCCTTGGGCTTCGCTACCGGCTCCAGTAAACCAACCGGGGCCGAGGGACACATGACCAGGAGGTAAGAATGAGTCATCATCGGGGAGCGAGATCGTTCATTCAATGGTTCGAGGAGATCGGCATCGAAGATGTGCCGCTCGTCGGCGGGAAGAATGCCTCGTTGGGTGAAATGTATCGGGAGCTTGCCTCCCAAGGAGTCAAAGTCCCGAACGGGTTCGCCATCACGGCGGAGGCCTACCGGACCTTTCTCCGTGAAGCGGGGTTGGAATCGACCATTATAGATTCACTGAAAGAATTGGATACCCATGACATCGAGAACCTCCGCCGGCGAGGCGCCCGGATGCGCCAAGCCATGCTCGATGCGAACCTGCCGGACACGCTGGAACGGGAGATCCTTGAGGCCTACGCTCGGTTGGGCGAAGGGGCCCCGGAGCCGGTCGACGTCGCCGTGCGGAGCAGCGCCACCGCGGAGGATCTGCCGGATGCCAGTTTTGCCGGGCAGCAGGAAACGTATCTGAACGTTCAGGGGCCGCGCGCGCTCCTCGACACCTGCAAGCGCTGCTTTGCGTCCTTGTTTACCGATCGCGCGATCGCCTATCGCGTCGAGAAAGGGTTCGACCATCACAAAGTCGCGCTGTCGATTGGCGTGCAGCGCATGGTCCGCTCGGACCTCGCCGCCGCCGGCGTCATGTTTTCGATCGATACGGAGACCGGGTTCGAACAGGCGGTGCTGATCAACGCGTCCTACGGCCTCGGCGAGAATGTGGTGCAGGGCTCGGTGAACCCAGACGAGTTCTACGTCTTCAAGCCGACGCTCAAGGAGGGCTACCGCCCGATCTTGAGTAAACGCCTGGGCAGCAAAGAGTTCAAACTGATGTACGATGTCGGCGGCAGCAAAATGGTCAAGAACGTGCCGGTGCCGCCCGACGACCGGGCCAGATTCGCGATCACGGACGATGAGATCATGACGCTGGCCCGCTGGGCCTGCGTGATCGAGGACCACTATCGGACCAAACGCGGCGTGGCCAGTCCGATGGATATGGAATGGGCGAAGGACGGCAAGACCGGCGAGCTGTTCATCGTGCAGGCGCGGCCCGAGACAGTGCAGTCGCAGAAGGACCTGGACGTGATCGAGACCTACCGTCTTACGGAACGCAGCCGCGTGCTGGTGAGCGGGCGCAGCGTCGGAGACAAGATCGGCCAGGGCACGGTTCGGGTCATCAAGCAGGTCCAACAGATGCAGGACTTCCGCGAGGGCGACGTGCTGGTGACCGACAAGACGGACCCCGATTGGGTGCCGATCATGAAACGGGCATCGGCGATCGTGACCAATCGCGGGGGGCGGACCTGCCATGCCGCGATCGTGAGCCGCGAGTTGGGCTTGCCGGCGATCGTGGGCGCGGAGACCGCCACCGAACGGTTGAACGACGGCCAGGTCGTCACGGTCTCGTGCGCAGAGGGTGAGACCGGGTTTGTCTACGACGGCCGGCTGCCGGTCGAGATCGATCGTGTGCGCGTCAAGGACCTGCGCCGTCCCAAGACGGCCATCATGATGAATGTGGCCAACCCCGAGGAAGCGTTCAGGCTGTCGTTCATTCCGAACGACGGGGTCGGGCTGGCCCGGGAGGAATTCATCATCGCCAACTCCATCAAGGCCCATCCGCTGGCGTTGCTCGACTATGCGAAGCTGGAGGACTATGCGGTCAAGGCTGAGATCGATCGGCTGACGGTGGGATACCAGGACAAAGCACAGTTCTTTATCGAGAAGCTGGCGCAAGGCGTCGGGATGATCGCGGCGGCCTTCTATCCGAAGGACGTGATCGTGCGGCTCAGCGACTTCAAATCGAATGAGTATGCCAATCTGATCGGCGGCCGGCAGTTCGAACCCGTCGAGGAGAATCCCATGCTCGGCTTTCGCGGCGCGTCGCGGTACTACGATCCGCGCTACCGGGACGGGTTCGCGCTGGAATGCCGCGCCTTGCGCATGGTGCGGGATGACATGGGCCTGACCAATGTGAAGGTCATGATTCCGTTCTGCCGGACCGTCGAAGAGGGTCGGCGGGTGCTCGATGAGATGGCGTCGCACGGGCTCAGGAGGGGCGAGCGGGGGTTGGAGGTGTATCTCATGTGCGAAGTTCCCAGCAACGTTCTGCTCGCGGAAGAGTTCGCGGAACTCTGCGACGGGTTCTCGATCGGTTCAAACGATCTCACCCAGCTCACCCTGGGGGTCGATCGGGATTCGGAGCTGGTCGCGCCGCTGTTCGACGAGCGGAATCCCGCCGTGAAAAGGATCATCGCGATGGCGATCCAGGCGGCGAAACGCGCGGGCCGAAAAGTCGGCATCTGCGGACAGGCCCCCAGCGACTATCCGGAATTCGCCCAATTCCTGGTTGAGCAGGGCATCGACAGTCTCTCGCTCAATCCCGATAGTGTGCTCACCACGACCGCAGCGGTGGTGAACGCAGAAGCGCAACGGGCGGGGGCGTGAGAACTCGAAGCTGGGGCAGGTGTCGAGGGGAGCTCTTCTGATACGATTGTAGGAACATCCGTATGCCGATGTTTTCGACCGTGTTCTATGAGGTCGCTGCGCTGCTGCTGCTGGCGGCGGGCTGCGGCGCGATCGCGCTGCTGCTGCGGCAGCCGGTGATCGTCGCGTTCATCGCCGTGGGCATTCTGGCCGGTCCGGCCGGATTGAACTGGGTACATGCAGCCGACCAGATTGATCTCCTGGCGAAACTCGGCATCGCCTTGCTGCTCTTCGTCGTGGGGCTCAAGCTCGATGTGCATCTGATCCGCAATATGGGCCGTGTCGCGCTGGCAACCGGGCTTGGGCAGGTTGGCTTCACCTCGGCGGTCGGATTCGGGCTCTGTCTGCTCCTGGGCCTCGACCCGGTGCCGGCCTTGTATGTGGCGGTGGCCCTCACCTTTTCGAGCACCATTATTATCGTCAAGTTGCTATCCGATAAACGCGAGATCGATGCCCTCCACGGCCGCATTGCCGTGGGCTTTCTGATCGTCCAGGACATCGTGGTTGTGGCGGCGATGATCGTTCTCTCGGCCTTCGCGGGGGGCAGCGCCGGTGCCGGGAGTCTGGGCGCGCTGCTCGGAGTGCTGGGCACGGGCGTGGTGTTTCTTGCGTCCGTTGGATTCGCCATGCGGTATCTCTTGCCCGGACTCTTGGCGAGAATCGCCGCTTCCCCAGAATTGCTGGTGCTGTTCGCTGTTGCGTGGGGGGTCTCCCTGGCGTCGCTCGGCGATGCGCTGGGGTTCAGCAAGGAGATCGGTGCATTCGTCGCAGGAGTGTCGCTGGCCTCGTCGCCGTTTCGCGAAGCGATCGCGTCGCGTCTGGTCGCCCTGCGGGATTTCCTCCTTCTGTTTTTCTTTCTCAGCCTCGGCGCGCAGCAGGACCTCCGGTATCTCGGATCGCAGCTCGGTCCTGCGACGGCGCTGTCCCTCTTCGTGCTGATCGGCAATCCATTGATCGTGATGGCGATCATGGGATGGATGGGCTACCGCAAACGCACCGGCTTCCTGGCGGGATTAACCGTCGCGCAGATCAGCGAGTTTTCGCTCATTCTCGGCTCCATGGCGCTGAGCCTCGGCCACATCGACGCCCCGGTGTTGGGGCTCATTACGCTGGTGGGCCTGATCACGATTGGCGTCTCGACCTATATGATTCTCTATTCGCATCAATTGTACGACCGGCTGGCGCCGTGGCTCAGCGTGTTTGAGCGACGCGTCGCGCATGCTGAGGATCCGGATCGGACCAAGGCGGCGACCGGGCAGGTGGCGGATGCGATCATCTTCGGCTTGGACCGGTACGGCAGCCGGATCGGCGAAGGACTCCAGGCGCGCGGGTGGCGGGTTTTGGGAATCGACTTCGATCCCGAGGCGGTGCAGGAAGCCGAGCGCCGCGGGTGGCCGGCCCGCTATGGCGATGCCGAGGATCCGGAATTGATCCGGTCACTCCCCGTGGGCGGCTGCCGATGGGTGGTGTGTACCTCGCCGTTGGCGGAGACCAACCTCACCTTGCTGGATGCGTTACGGCAGCAAGGCTATCGCGGGCGCGTGGCGCTCACGGCCCGGATGCCTTCTGATGCCGATCGCCTCACCCGCGCCGGCGCGGACCTGATCTTGTGCCCGTATTTCGATGCCGCCGACCGGGCGGTGGAGCGGTTGCGGCCGGCGAATGCCGGCCGCGTGACGGGGGACACCAGCGACAAGGGCTCCGGCATGGGGACGCTGTTCTCTCACCTTGAATGAAAGGGCGATTATGCAAACCTCTCAGCCTCGTGCGCCGTTCACAATCGTGGTGGCGACAGATTTTTCTAAGCCGGCTCAGCGGGCGTTCGACTATGCCCTGTGGCTGGCCGGCCGGCTGCATGCCAGGCTGTGTATTCTGTATGTCGTGATGGGTGCGTGGCCGGCCGGAGAGCATGAACCGGGAAGCCGGGCGTTGCGTCCGGTGAAGACTGCCGCCCTGTTGCAGTTGGGCCGTCTCGCGCAACGCGCCTTCAAGCTGGGAATTGCGACGGATCCCCGCCTGGACGTCGGGAGCCCGGCAGAGCGCATTCTGGAGACCTGTAGGAAGATGCGGGCGGACCTGCTGGTGGTCGGCACGTATGGGCGCGGCGGCGTCGCCCGGGTGGTCCTGGGCAGCGTGGCCGAAGAACTCGTCCGCGCAGCGCCGTGTCCGGTCATGACCGTGAACCGGACGGTGGCTCAACGGCGGGCGCCAGGACAATACAAGGGGGCGCTATGACCGCCGGCAACGGAAGCGGTGGACACCACCATCTGCCCGCCCACGAGGTGGTGCTGTTGCTCGAAACCGACCTGGCGAAAGGCCTGTCCTCCGAGGAGGCGGCGCGGCGGCTAGAACGATTCGGCCCGAACGTGCTCCCGAAATTCAGGCGCCATGGTCCGCTGGTGCGCTTTTTCTTTCAGTTTCACCATCCGCTGATCTATGTGCTGCTCGCGGCGACCATCGTCACGGCATTCTTGGACGAATGGGTCGATGCGGGGGTGATCTTCGGAGTCGTTTTGGTCAACGCCATCGTCGGGTTCATTCAGGAGTCTCGCGCGGAGGCGGCACTGGACGCCCTTGCGTCCATGATGAAGACCGAAGCCAGAGTCCGGCGGGACGGACGGACGGTCCGGGTGCCTTCCGAGGATCTTGTGCCGGGGGAGGTGGTCCTGCTGGAGTCCGGCGACAAGGTCCCGGCCGATCTGCGGCTGGCGAAAGTCCGCGAGTTACGAGTGGACGAATCCGCGCTGACCGGAGAATCGGTGCCGGTGGAGAAGGCCGATCTGGTGCTTCCTCCCGAGACGGTTGTCGCGGACCGCAAGAACATGGCGTTCTCCGGCTCGTTGGTTACCTATGGACAGGGGGTTGGAGTGGCGGTCGGGACCGGCGTAGCCACGGAGCTGGGGCGCATCCATCAGTTAATGGGCGAAACGACCCAGCTTGCGACGCCGCTCACGAAGAAGCTGGCGTCATTCAGCAAGATGTTGACGGTCGCCATTCTCGGATTGGCCGCCGTGACATTTGTCTTGGGACTCTGGCGCGGCCAACCGGTTACGGAGATCTTCATGGCGGCGGTCGCGCTGGCCGTGGCCGCAATTCCAGAGGGGCTGCCTGCGGCGGTCACCATCACCCTGGCGATCGGCGTCGGCCGGATGGCACGGCGCCATGCGATTATCCGCAAGTTGCCGGCGGTGGAAACGCTAGGCAGCACCACCGTGATCTGTTCGGACAAGACCGGCACACTCACCAAAAATGAAATGACGGTCCAGGCCTTCTGGACGGGAGGCCGCTCATTCGAGGTCGACGGCGCGGGCTACGAGCCGGTCGGGGAGATACGAGAAAGCGGCGCCGGGCATTCGGCGTTGCCCCCGATCTTGCTCGAGCTTCTGGCTGCGGGGGCCCTCTGCAACGACGCGCAGCATCTGGAGCGCGATGGTCGCTGGATGATCGCCGGCGACCCGACCGAAGGCGCCTTGCTGGTCGCAGCGAAGAAAGCCGGGATCGATCTGAATCGGCTCCACGAGCAGTTCCCGCGTGTGGAGGCGATCCCGTTCGAGTCGGAGCGGCAGTTCATGGCCACGTTGCATCGGGTGAAATCGGGCGGGGACTCGGTGCTGTATCTCAAAGGCGCGGTGGAAAAAACGATCCGCTTGTGCGGGCGGATGGTGCTGCCGGACGAGACGGAGCAGGCACTTGATGTTCAGGCCGTGCTGAGTCAGGTGGATATCTTTGCCGGGCGGGGGCTCCGCGTGCTGGCGCTGGCGCGCAAGGCCTTTCCGGCGGACACCGCCACAGTGACGGAGTGTGATGTGGAAGACGGCCTGACTTTTCTCGGGCTCCAAGCCATGATGGATCCTCCGAGGCCGGAGGCCGTGGCGGCCGTGCGCGCCTGTCAGCAGGCAGGGATTGCGGTCAAAATGATCACGGGCGATCATGCGCTCACGGCCCGGGCGATCGCACAGCAAATCGGGTTAGACGGGCGGAAAGATCACCAGAATGGTGGATTGATCGCGCTGACCGGCCAGGAATTGGCGGCCACTCCTCAGGCGGAGCTTGCGGAGGTCGCCGACCGCACCGCGGTCTTTGCGCGGGTGTCTCCGGAACAAAAGCTGCGGCTGGTCGAGGCCTTGCAATCGCGGCGTCATGTGGTGGCCATGACCGGCGACGGCGTGAACGACGCGCCGGCCTTGAAGCAGGCGGATATCGGCGTTGCGATGGGCCGTGGCGGGACCGAAGTGGCAAAGGAAGCGGCCGACATGGTGCTGACCGACGACAACTTCGCCTCCATCGAAGCGGCCGTCGAGGAAGGCCGGTGCGTCTTTGACAACCTGACGAAGTTCATTGTCTGGACGTTGCCGACCAATATGGGGGAAGGGCTGGTCCTGCTGACGGCGATCGCCTTGGGCGTCGTGCTTCCCATCCTCCCGGTGCAAATTCTCTGGATCAATATGACGACGGCAGTGGCGCTGGGACTGATGCTGGCCTTCGAACCCACGGAGCCAGGCATCATGATGCGGCCGCCGCGCGATCCCGGCCAGCCGATCCTGACGGGCGTGCTGATCGAACGGATTGTCCTGGTGTCGTTCTTGATGCTGGCAGGCGCCTATGGCGCGTTTCTCTGGGAGCTGGATCGGACCGACTCGATCGTTGCGGCCCGCACGGCGGCGGTGAACGTCATCGTGATGGCGGAGCTGTTCTACCTGTTCAACTGCCGCTCCTTGGAGCGCACCATGTTCCATGTCGGCCTGTTCAGCAACCCCTGGATCTGGCGCGGGGTATCGTCTATGGTCGGCTTGCAACTGCTCCTGACGTACGTCCCGTCGATGAACCGGCTGTTTCACACGGCCCCGATCGACGGGCCCGCCTGGGGGCTGGTTCTGACGGCGGCCGTGACGGTGTACGTCGTGGTGGAGGTGGAGACCTGGCTGCGGTTGCAGTGGAACCGGCGGACAGGGCCCGGCGCGCCGACCAAGAGGAGCACGGATGACGCTTAAAGGCTGCGTGGGAAGTTGTTGTGGTGTGCCATGCTCAAGTATGGCGTGCTCCTGGGGTGGTTTCTGTTGTTCACCCTCGCGCACAGCTCGGCTGCATTGTGAGAGAAAGGAGGCATTGAGATGGACCCGTTCATGCTGCTTGGGATTCTTGCGGTGGTCATCGGCATCGTCGGGGTGTTCGTCTTGTTGAAAGGCCGGAAGAAGAATGTCCGGTGAACGAATCGCCCGGCTGCTTGCGACGCAAGGGAGGGATGCATGATCGGACAATCCGTGAAGTTGACAACCATTCGAGGAATTGATATCGGGGTTCACTATTCCTGGTTCATCATCTTTTTCCTGATTACGTTTTCGCTGACCACTCGGTTTGCGTCGGAGCATCCCCAGTGGACGCAGGCCGAGCATTATGCGGTTGGGATTCTGACGAGTCTCCTCTTCTTTTCCTCGATCCTCCTGCATGAACTAGCACATAGCTTCGTAGCTCTGGCCAAAGGCATTCCGGTCCGTGCGATCACGCTGTTCGTGTTCGGCGGCGTCGCGCAGATCGGCCGCGAGCCGGACCGGCCGATGACGGAGTTTCAAATCGCGATTGCCGGGCCGATCGCCAGTGCGCTGCTGGCCGTCGGGTTCGGTGCGATGGCGAATCTGGCGGGCGACGAGTTCGAACGGATTTCCGCCCTGGCCGGGTGGCTCTCCTCCATCAATCTCATGCTGGCGCTGTTCAACCTCGTGCCGGGCTTCCCGCTCGACGGCGGACGGATCTTCAGAGCGCTGCTCTGGCGGGTGACGGGCAACCTGGCTACAGCCACCCGGATTGCAGCCGGCACCGGCCAGACGGTGGGGTACGCATTTATACTGGTCGGCATTTGGACCATGTTCACCGTGAGCTGGTTCAACGGACTCTGGCTGGTCTTCATCGGCTGGTTCCTGCTCAGCGCCGCCCAGGAGAGCGTCCTTCAGATGAGCCTGCGGTCTGCGTTGAGCGGCCTGAGGGCTGAAGACATCATGGCGCGAGATTGTCCCACCGTGTCGGGTCAACTGAGCCTCGCGGACTTGGTGCACGAGCATATTCTACGGACAGGCCGGCGATGTTTTCTGGTCTCGCAGAACGGACGACTCGAGGGCCTCGTGACGCTGCACCAAGTGAAGGCCGTGCCGCAAGAGCGATGGGGGGACAGTTTCGTGGTGCAGGCGATGACGCCGATGGACCGGCTATATGCGGTGGCGCCGGAGACGGCGATTCTGGATGTCTTGAGAGGCATGGAACAGCACGATGTCAACCAGGTTCCAGTCACACAAGAGGGCCGGTTGCTGGGCATGATCACGCGGGATCACCTCTTGCGCGTGCTCTATGCCAATCTGGAGCTAGGGGTGCGTGAGACCCCTGCTTCAGCGTAAGTCCCCCTGAACGGAACCTGACGTGAGGGGGAGAATCTAACCATGAAAACCCTACTCGCCGTGAATCGTGTTTTTGCGGAAGCGTCTCCCGAAAAGTCGCGCTATAGGCACTCTGTTTGGTGTTTGTGGTGAGAAGACAAGCCGATGAGTATCAGGTCGGTAAGGGGGCGGCCATGCTGACGGCAGGAGGAATGCTGCCACTGAGCGCAGTGATGATCCTTATCGCAGGAACAGGATTGTCCCACTATGGCGACTGGATTGCCGAACACACGGGACTCAGCCGGCTGTGGAGCGGGGTGGTGCTACTGACGGGAGCCACTTGCTTGCCGGAAGTCTTCACCGCGGGCAACGCCGTGCTGATTGACGCGCCCAATATGGCCGTCGGCGATCTGTTCGAAGGGAATGCCTTTAACCTGGCGATTCTGTTGCCGGCGGGCCTTGTCGATCGCAAGCCCCCCTTGTTGGAGGCCGTGGCCCCAAGCCACGCGGTCAGGGCCTTGGTGAGTTTCCTGTTGATGAGTGTGGGCATGACGGGGATCATCTATCGGGGGAAAAGCGTGTCCTGCTGATCGAGCCGGACAGTGCTTGATGATCGTGGGCTAGGGCTTGGGGATGCGATTCAGTGCGAGTTCCGGAGGAGACGGATATGCGATCCGACAATGTAAGTAGGCCGACCTCAGCGGCGCCTGGTGCGGCCCCAGTTGCGTGGCATGTGCTCACTGCTCCGGCCGTTGCACAGCAACTGACCGTTGATCCGCAGATGGGTTTGAGTGCCGATGAAGTCGCCCGGCGCCTGTCGACCTACGGGCTGAACGCCATTCAGGAGCATCGCGCCCGCAGTCCCTGGCGCATGCTGCTGGACCAGTTCACCGATTTCATGATCCTCGTCCTGATTGCTGCGGCGATCATCTCGGGCATGATCGGCGAGCCGCCGGATGCCATCGCCATTATGGTCATTGTATTGCTCAACGGCGTGATCGGGTTCATCCAGGAATACCGGGCGGAGCGGGCGGTCGCCGCGCTCAAGTTGCTCGCGGCACCGAATGCGAAGGTGCTGCGCGAGGGCAAGCCGGCGACGATCCCGGCCTCGCAGCTGGTTCCGGGCGATGTCGTGGCGCTGGAACCCGGCGACGGGGTCCCTGCGGATATGCGGTTGGTGGAAACGGTCCAGCTCAAAGTCGAAGAGGCGGCGCTCACCGGCGAATCCGTGCCGGTGGAGAAGCAGGCGCGGCCGTTGCCCGAGGTGGAACTCCCGCTGGGCGACCGTCTCAACATGGCCTACAAGGGGACGCTCGTGACCTATGGGCGTGGGACCGGGCTTGTCGTCGGGACCGGCATGCACACGGAGCTGGGCAAGATCGCCACGCTGCTGCGGGAAGAAGAGGAGGTCAAAACTCCGCTGCAGAAGCGGCTGGCGCAGTTCGGCCAACGGCTGGCCCTGGTGGCCCTCGCAATCTGCGCGATGGTCTTTCTCGTCGGCGTGCTCCGCGGCGAGTCGGTGATCCTCATGTTCCTGACCGCCGTCAGCCTAGCGGTCGCCGCGATCCCTGAAGCGCTCCCGGCAGTTGTGACCGTATCGCTGGCCTTCGGCGCCCGCAAGATGGTGAAGAAACAGGCTCTGATCCGGCGGCTGCCGGCCGTCGAGACGCTGGGGTCCGTGACCTACATCTGTTCGGACAAGACCGGAACCTTGACGCTGAACAAGATGCAGGTCGTGCAAGTCATCGTGGCGGGTCAGGTCGCGGCGCGGGTGCCATCCGTTGGGGAACAAGGAGAGGCGGGACGGTTGTTCGGCCAGGCGCTTGCGCTCAGCAACGACGCCGTGCGTCAGGACCTGGATCGCGTGCTGGGCGACCCGACCGAAGTGGCCCTCTATGTCGCCGCGCGTGACGCCGGGTACGACAAGGAGCGGTTGCAGATTCACGCGCCACGGCTGGCCGAACTGCCTTTCGATTCGGATCGGAAATGCATGACGACCTTTCATCAGGAAGGAGAAGGTCTGGTCGCGTTTACCAAAGGCGCACCGGAGCAGGTCGTCGCGCAATGTGAACGGGGGTGGTTGGGAATGGAGTCTGTTCCCATGAAGCAAGAGGCGATTCTAGCGCAGGCGGAACGGATGGCGGCCAATGGCCTGCGGGTGCTTGCGGTGGCGTTCAGGAAGTGGCCGAGATTGCCAGAGGATCTGGTGCCGAATCAAGCCGAGCGTGATCTGATCTTCCTGGGATTGGTCGGCCTGTTGGATCCGCCGCGGCCTGAAGCGCAGGAGGCGGTCAAACTCTGCCAGTCTGCCGGCATCACCCCGGTGATGATCACCGGCGATCATCCGGCCACCGCCCGTGCGATCGCCGTTCGACTGGGAATCATTACGAACGACGATGTGGTCATGACCGGGCAGGAACTGGCGCCCTTGTCAATTGAGGAGTTCGAAGAGCACGTCGAGCGGATCAGGGTTTACGCACGGGCCGCGCCGGTGCAGAAGATCAAGATTGTGAAGGCTCTGCAAGACAAAGGCGAGTTCGTGGCCATGACGGGCGATGGTGTGAACGACGCGCCGGCGCTCAGGCGGGCTGACATTGGCGTCGCGATGGGCGTGACCGGCACGGATGTGGCGCGCGAAGCCTCGCACATGATCCTGCTGGACGACAATTTTGCAACAATTGTCGCGGCGGTGCGTGAGGGACGGCGGATCTTCGACAACATCCGCCGGTTCATCAAGTACACGATGACGAGCAACGCGGGTGAGATCTGGACGATTTTTCTCGCGCCGTTCCTGGGTTTGCCGATTCCGCTGTTGCCCATCCACATTTTGTGGATCAATCTCGTGACCGACGGATTGCCCGGCCTGGCGTTGGCCGCGGAACCGGAGGAACGGGGAATCATGCAGCGGCCGCCTCGTCCGCCGAAGGAGAGCATCTTCGCGCGCGGGATGTGGCAGGACATTCTCTGGGTGGGGTTGCTCATGGGGGGCGTGTCGCTGATCACGCAGGCCTGGGCCTATCATACCGGCCATGCCCACTGGCAGACGATGGTGTTTACGGTCTTGACCTTGTCGCAGATGGGCAACGTGCTGGCGATTCGCTCGGAGCGCGAGTCCTTCTTCACGCTGGGACCGTTGACGAATCGCCCCTTGTTGGGCGCCGTGCTCCTGACGTTCGCTTTGCAGATGGGCACCATCTATATTCCCGCGCTCAATCCGATCTTCAAGACCGAGCCGCTGGATAGGGATGAATTACTGGTCTGTCTGGCCCTGTCGTCCGTGGTGTTCATCGGGGTCGAAATCCAGAAATGGTTGATCCGGCGAGGGTGGCTGGCGTGGGCATGAAGCGTATTATGTCCTGTTAGAGTTGGATCGGGCGTCGCGTGCAAGGCCTTCGTAGCTCCGCGCCGGCGGAGGTCCGATCGGCGTCCGATGCGATCAAGGATAGCTGTGACGAGAGGGCCTCTGTGTGAGCCGATAATCGGGGTGCACCCCAAGGAATAGAAGGACACATGGCGTTTGAAGACATCTTCTGGGGGGTTCTGATCGCGTTGGGCGCTGGGGCGCTCATCGGCCTGCAACGCCAGCAGTCCAGGGACGAGGAGAAAGGCCCCGGCGTCGGCGGCGTTCGGACTTTTCCCTTGATTGCCTTGGCCGGGGCGCTGTCGGCGCTCATCGCGCACACGATGGGGGTATGGCCCATGCTGGGCGCCATGGTGATCATCGGCGCCTTCCTGGCCGTCTCGCAGTATCAAGAGTGGAGCCGGAGCGCAGACCCAGGGATTACCACGCAAGTGGCGGCCCTCATCACCTTTCTCCTGGGGGTCCTGGCTCTCGAGCCAGGGATTCCGTTGCCTGTCGGCGACCGCTATCTCCTGATTGTCGCCAGTGCCGGCGTGGTGATGGCCCTGCTGTCGTTCAAGGAACCGCTGCACCAGGCGGTGGCCCGCATCTCCGACGATGATCTGTATGCGACGGCGAAGTTTGTCGTGCTCGCGGTCGTCGTCCTGCCGCTGCTGCCCAACCGTACCTATGGTCCCTTCAATGTCGTGAATCCCTTCCATGTGGCCCTGATGGTTGTGCTCATCGCGGGAATTAGTTTCCTTGGGTATATCGCGATGCGGATTGCCGGCCCACGTCACGGGCTGTTGGCGACCGGCATGCTAGGCGGACTGTTGTCCTCCACAGCCGTCACCGTCAGCCTAGCGACGAAAGCGCGGGAATCATCGGCGGTGGTCGCGCTCGCCGCCGTGGCGACGCTGTTGGCTTCGAGCACCATGTTTCTTCGGATGCTCGTTGTGATCAGCGTGATCAATCCCCCTCTCTTCCCGAGTCTAGCCTGGCCGCTGGGGATCATGGCGCTCGGCGGCTATGGTACGGCGCTGATGCTCTATCTGCAGTCAGGTCAGACTCTCCACGAGGCGCCCCCTCTGTCCTATCGCAATCCGCTCGAACTGGGGACCGCATTGAAGTTCGGCCTCTTTTATGGGGTCGTCATTGTCGTGGCCAAAGGCGCGCAGCTTGGGCTCGGAGACCACGGCCTCTACGCCTCCAGCGTGCTGGCCGGTACGACCGATGTCGATGCGATTACGCTCTCGGTGGCCCAGTTTCATCAGGAAGGATTGGCCACCCGGACTGCGGCGACCGCGATCACGGTCGCGGCGATGACGAACACGATTGCCAAAGCAGCTCTTGCCGCCTGGTTTGGCGGCTGGAGGTTGGCTGCGCATGTCGCACTGGGCTTGGGGGTAGCCCTAGCAGGGGGTGCTTTGACACTGGTGTTCGTCGCGTAGCGTAGGGGGCCACGCGGGGGATTGAGGGCTCGCATCGCGCTCCACAGGAAGGGGCAGCGGTGGTATTTTGTAACGTTCCCCCGTTCGATCAGGCCGGCTGAGCAAGGGGAGGCCCCAAGGGTAGGCCCGTGGTGGTCTCCGAGACTGATGGCAGAGAATGCAACCGTAAGCAAAGGAGGATCTCACCCATGAACATGAGACGGATGATCGGCGCGTGTTCGCTCACGCTGCTCGTGACGGGCTGCGTGAGCAGTGGAACTCATACAGCGGCACTGGAGGAGCTGGAGGGCGTGAAGAAATCCGCGGCGGCATTGGAGGCCGACAAGAACCAGGCGGCGGCTCGGGTCGCAGCACTAGAAGCCGACAACGCCAAACTGGCTCAGGACCTGGCGGCGTCCCAGGCGGCGGGCAGCCGGACCGGCCAGGCCCTCGTCGCGTCCAATCAAAACCTCGATCGGGCGTTGGCCGGACTGCGCGACCGCGAGGAGGAGGCCAAAAAGGCGCAGGAGGAGGCTCGACAGGCGCAGATCGCGGCGGGAGAATTGCGGCGGGAGCGGGATCTGCTCCGGGTGAAGTCCGACGATCTTGAACGGAAGCTTCAGACCGCCCAGCACGAGCAAGCGGCCTCGGTCCAAGCGGTCAGGGAGGCCAATCAGCAGATTGCCGCGTCGGAGAAAGAGAAGGAACAGGTGGCGGCAGCGTTGCGGGCGGCCGAGAACCATGTCCGGGATTTGACGACGAACCTAAATGCGGAACAGGGCAAAGTGGCCGCGCTCCAGCAGGACAAGCAGAAACTCCTCGGCGGGACGACGACGGCGCAGGACGAGATCGCCCGGCTGCAAAAACGGGCCGGCGAACTGGAAACCGACGCCGCCCGTGTGAAAGATTTGGAGAAGCGGCTGTCCGAGCGTGATCAGCAGATTGGCACGTTGCGGCAAGAGGCGACCGATCGCCATGTCGTCGCCGCTAAAGCCGCCATGCTGGCGGAAGAGCTGGAAAAGAACAAACAACGGGTCGCCGGGCTGACCGGTGAGCTGGCGGCGCTCGGCGAAGAAGCGGCCGGGGTGAAACAGGAGCGGGACCGGCTGCAAGCGATGCTGGAGGATGAGCGTGCGCGGTTGAAAGCCGGAGAAGCGGAGCGGGCCAGGCTCGAGCAGGAACGGGCGGCGAAGGAAGCGGAGATCGCTCGCCTGACCCGCACCCACGAGGATCTGACCAGTTCGCTCAAGGCGGAAATCGAGAAGGGTGATATCAAGATCAAACAGGTGCGTGACCGGTTGACGATCAATATGGTGGATCGGGTGCTCTTCGATTCCGGCCAGGCGCAGGTCAAGCCGGCTGGCCTCAAAGTATTGAAGCAGGTCAGCGACGTGCTGAAAAAAGTGACGGACAAGCAGGTCCGCATCGAGGGGCATACGGACAATGTGCCGATCGGCGTCAAGTTGCGAGAAAAGTTCGCGACGAACTGGGAACTCTCCACGGCGCGCGCGACCAGCGTCGTGCGCTATTTGATCGAGGAGGGCGGCGTGGACCGCACGATGCTGGCCGCCGGCGGCTATGCCGATACCAGAGCGGTGGAATCCAACGATACCGATGCCGGCAAGGCCGCCAACCGGCGCATCGAAATCGTGCTCTACCCGAAGGATCTGACGGACTTGGCCGGCACGATCAAGTGACGGAGCGGGCCGCAGGCCGGTCGGCGAGGCGCCTGCACGCCCCTCCGACCGTGGGCGGACACGCAGCAGAGTGCAAGCAAACCAGTATGAGAACGGCGCTGCGTGTCGTGGTCGTCAGGGCCGCCACGGTGATGATCAGCACGTCGGCTTGTCATCCCGGGCCGGAATCGGTATGATCGGACACGATGAGTGCCACGCTGTATTCGAACTATTCACGGGGCTGGCTGTGGATCGTGTTCTGCCTGTGCCTCTGTGTCATGGCCCAGATGCTCGGCGTGCCGACGACGCTCCTCAATCCTGCCGACTCCTCTGATCTTCTCGGATCGACGGTGTTGGAAGGCTTTTCCGTTATTCCGCCGACACCTGAACTGTTTTTGCCAACGATATCTGTTGCAATATCGGGTTTCCTGCCGCCTGTGCTTGCGTTTGTGATTGCCGCCACGTTGTTTCATCCTCCCGTACACTAGTCCTGCGTTAGCGCCCACGTTCTATCGAGTTCCGTCGGCTGAAGCGGGCTCAGGTTTTATTTCCCTTCGCTTGTACGAAGTGTTTTGGTTTCGCTGGATAGGCCGGGGTATTCCCGGATGAATCGAGCCGATTGTTCCGTCCGGGCGGATGCACCGGATGCGGGTGCCGGTTCACATTTGTCATGAGGGATCATCACGCCGGGGTCTTCAGGAAAGGGAAATTAAACGATGCGGATGTTGCGGGCCCTCTGTGCTGGATTGTTCCTGATGCAGGCTGGTTGCGGGCATGGGGTCGCGGGATCTGATGCGCCGCCGGTTCGAGAAATTCGCATTGCCGATGCCGTAAAGCCCGATCCGATGTTTGCGAATCTGGGGGAGGAGATCCGGTGGACGAATGCCCGGTCGGCTCCAGTCAGAATCGGATTTCTGACCATGAGACTGCTCGATGAGTTGAGCTGTGAGCAGGGCGTCAAGACACTTTTCGGAGAAGTGAATGATTTGATCACGATTCCTCCCGGAGGGTCTATCAGCCTGTGTTTCGGGCGCGCAGGGGAGTTGAAGTACAACGTCTGGTTTGAGCCGCAAAATCCCAGGGGGCTGATCAGTCCTACGGCGACTGTCCGGATTGAGGCGCGCGGTTAAGCAGTCCGGGTGGCTGCTATCCGACTGGCAAGCCCCGTTAGTTGCCGTTAGAGCACGTCGCTCCAGGGAGGACTGACGGCGAACGCGGCGTTGATCAGGCCGACATGCGAGTAGGCTTGCGGGAAATTTCCGCACTGGGTTTTTGTGGAGGGAATGAAATGCTCAGAGAGCAGGCCGACATGGTTTGCCGCTCCCAGGACGCGCTGCAGGATGGTTCGTGCCTCTTCCATGCACCCCAGACGGGCGAGCGCTTGGGCGATCCAGAACGAGCAGATGACGAAGGCGCCTTCCGGTTTCCCGAAGTCGTCGTTCCGCACGTACCGGTAGAAGAACCCGGTGTCTTCGCCGCCGTGCCGGAGCGAGAGTTCGCGGGTGATGTGCAATACCGTCGACTCGCACAGGGGGCGGTTCGGATAACCGAGGATGGGCAGCTGGGCCAGTGCGGCGTCGAAACTGGGATCGGTGGGACCGTTCCGAACGGCTCCCTCGCGGACGGCGCGGAGCAAGGCGTCTTCCGCCTGGATGCGTCCCGCCGTGAGGCCGGTCGAGACGGAGGGGAGATGCCCGGCTTGTTTGATGCGCTCCAATCGCTCGAGCCCTGCCCAGCACAGGAGATTCGTGAAGGAATGCTCCTGCCAGCCGTTGCGGATCTCCCAGAGACCGGCATCCGGCTGGCCGATGCTGCGCACGCACAGTTTCGCCAGATGCGCCAGCAGGGCATCGAGATCTCTCGTGCGCAAATCGACATACCGTTCGTCGAAGAAGATCGGCGTAAAGGTCAGAATCATTTCGGCGTAAGCATCGTTCTGCACATGCTCCGCGGCCTGATTGTAGCTGCGCACGGGGCGGCTGCCCTGGTAGCCGGACCAGTTCGCATGCTCCGTCTCGGGCAGCGGAAGCCCCTGGCTGAGCGTGTAGACCGGCCGTAGCCGGTCGCTGGAGTGTTCGTGGGTATGCGCGATGTTCAACAGAAATTTCAGGAAGGCTTCCATCTCTTCGAAGTGGCCCAGGTTATGAAACGCCGTGAGGGCAAAATAGGCATCGCGCAGCCAGCAAAACCGGTAATCCCAGTTGCGCTGTCCCCCAGGCTGCTCCGGAAGGCTTGTCGTGAGGGCCGCCAGAATGGCGCCGGTATCTTCGAAACAGTGCAGTTTAAGCGCCAGGGCCGAGCGGATGACTTCTTGCTGATGCAGGAGCGGCACCGAACAGTTCTTCACCCAGATGCGCCAATAGCGGGCGGTCTGCTCCAGAAAGTCGTGTGTCACTTTGATGAGATCGTCTTCGATGCCGAGTCCCCAGGTCATGGCGAAATAGAATTTTTGGGTCAGCGCCATCGGGATCTCTTCGCAGAGATAGGTCAGCGGCATGTTGGTCAGCAGGCGGAGCAGTTCGCCGCGGATTTCATACCGCACATGGTTGCTGCCCCGCACAGGCTGCACCGGAGTCTTCTCCCATCCGGAGACCGGACGGCAGCTGATGCGGATAGCCGGGGTGCCCTGCAGCGGTTCGACCAGTCTGAACAGCGCGGCCGGCCGATAGATGCGACCGTATTGCTCGAAACCGCGGACAGAAAGTCGGTGATCTGGAAGGCGTCGCCATTCGTCAATGTGACGGTCGTCAGGAGGATATTCGTATTCGGCAGATAGCGCTGTTCATTCGTGAGAGCGGAGGGCGCGAGGGTGCTGGCGATCGAGAAATGCCCGCCGTCCGGATCCAGCAACCGGCCGAAGACCGGGGGACTGTCGGGCCGGGGTGCGCACATCCATTCCACGCTGCCGTTCAAACCGATCAGCGCCGACGTTTGGCAGTTGCCGACAAGGCCGTAGGGATACATGCCCCCACCATAGGCGATTTCGGGTTCGATGTAAACGAGAGGTGAATTATGCGGTTGTCGCTGCGATTTCTGTTGCCGCTGGTCCTCGTGCTGGCCGGTCTGGCCTATGCCGTCATTCCCCTTGTCGATACATTGACGCTGAAATGGTTCGTCCGGGATCTTGAAATCCGGTCGGAGCTTATCGGCCGCATGGTCGAAAGTCCCCTGGTCGATCTCTTGGCTTTGGAGTCCAAGCCGAAGCTGCTGATTTATTTCAATCGGATCATTCAGGACGAGCGGCTGTTTGCCGTGGGTTTTTGCGACCGCGACGGGAAGCTGATGTACAAGACTTTGACCTACCCTGACTCGATTTCCTGCGATAGTTCAGGCACGCTCAAGGCGGGACAGACCGCGCTCTTGCGCCTCACCCAGGGAGCCGTCCATGTCGCAGCCGTCGGGATCGAAGGCAACGGCCGGGTCTGGGGGCGCCTGATGCTGGTCCACGACATGAGCTGGATCGAGCGGCGGAGCAGCGATACGAAGTGGTATCTCTTTTACCTGTTCGCCGTCATCGGCGGAGTGATCTCGCTAGTGACGGTCCTCGTCGCGCATCTGAGTTGGCGAGGATGGGTCGCAGGCGTGCGGTCGATGCTACGGGGGGAGGGCCTGGTCGCGTTGATCGGAGACCCGAAACCCGGCGCCGACTTGCATCCGGTCGCCCAGGATCTGCGCGCCCTCATCCAAGACCTCGAAGCGGATAAGCGCATGCGGGACGAAAGCCAGATGAGCTGGACGCCGGCCACGCTGAAGACCATTCTCCACGACCATCTCGCCGGTGACGAAGTGCTGATCGTCTCCAACCGGGAACCGTACATCCATAATTGGCACGACCAGCAGATCGAGGTGCAGGTGCCGGCCAGCGGGGTCGTCACCGCTCTGGAGCCTGTGATGCGCGCCTGCTCCGGGGTCTGGATCGCGCACGGCAGCGGCACGGCCGATCGGGAAGTCGTCGATGCGCGGGGCCATGTGCGTGTGCCGCCGGACCATCCTGAGTATGAGATCAGGCGGGTCTGGATGTCGCCCGAAGAAGAAAGCGGGTACTACTACGGGTTTGCCAATGAAGGCCTCTGGCCGCTCTGCCACCTGGCGCATGTCCGTCCCGTGTTTCGTTCCTCGGACTGGCAGTATTACAAAGACATGAACGAGCGGTTCGCCCTGGCCATCATCGAGGAGGCCAAGACCGACAATCCGGTCGTGCTCGTCCAGGATTATCACCTCGCACTCGTGCCGAAGCTGGTGCGCGACCATCTGCCGAACGCCACGATCATTACGTTCTGGCACATCCCCTGGCCCAATCCGGAGCGCTACGGCATCTGTCCCTGGTACAAGGAAATTCTTGAAGGCCTCCTCGGGAGCAGCATTCTGGGATTTCACACACGCTTCCACGGCAGCAACTTCATCGAAACCGTGGACCGGTCGCTCGAAACGAGAATCGACTGGGACAGCTCCACGATTTCCTATCAGGGGAAACTCACCGCCGTGAATCATTATCCCATTTCGATCGCCTGGCCCGAACAGCAACGGTCGCTGTGGCCGCCGGTCTCCGAGTGCAAGACGCGCATTCGCACATTGAATACACTGTCCCACACGCATCGCGTCGGCGTCGGCGTCGAGCGGCTCGATTACACGAAAGGCATCCTCGAGCGATTCCTGGCCATCGAGCGGTTGCTTGAATTGCAGCCGGAGTGGATCGGCCGGTTTTCGTTTGTCCAAATCGCCGCCCCCAGCCGATCGAAAATCGAGGAGTACCAGCAGCTCAGCCGAAATGTGCTGGTGTCGGCCGAACGTATCAACGCGCGATTTGGCCGCGAAGGGTACCGGCCCATCCATGTGCGGATCGAGCATCATGAACCGCAGGAGGTCAGCACATATTACAGAGGCGCCGACTTCTGCATCGTCAGCAGCCTTCATGACGGCATGAATCTCGTCGCGAAGGAATTTGTCGCGGCGCGAGACGACGAGCAGGGCGTGTTGATTCTCAGCCAATTCACCGGGGCCGCGACGGAACTGCCCGAAGCCCTGCTCATCAACCCGTACAATATCGACCAATGTGCGGCGGCCATGCATCTGGCGCTGACCATGCCTCCGGTCGAACAGCGGGCGCGGATGCGCAGCATGCGCGGGATCGTGCAGGAGTTTAATGTGTATCGCTGGGCCGGCCGCATGCTGATGGATGCGGCCCGCATGCGGCAACGGGCGCGTATCGTGCGTCAGACAGGAGTCCGGGATGTGCGGACGATCACGGGAGGACAGGCATGATGTATTTGCTCTCGCCGGAGGGACGGGAAGCGATGAGAGCTGTTGCCGGTAGGCCGATGCTCTACGCCTTCGATTTTGACGGGACGCTGGCCAAGATTTCTCCGGATCGCGAGTCGGTCAAATTGTCCCGTTCGATCCATGAATGGCTGGCGGAATTGGCCAAGCGCGCTCCCTGCGCCGTGATCTCGGGGCGGGGGCTCAGGGATTTGGCCCCGAGAGTGAACGGGGCCGTTCCATACCTGATCGGCAACCATGGGCTGGAAAGTCCCTTGACGCCATCGGTGACGCTCCTGTGGGCCGATGGGATCTGTGCGGGGTGGAGAGCGGCGATGAAGGGGGAACTGGCGATGCAGTTGGCCGATCTCGGGATCGAGGTGGAAGACAAGCGGTATTCACTGACGCTGCATTATCGGAAGCGGGAAGAGGAGGACCGCATCCGTCCGATCCTGCTCACCTTGCTGAGCCGGCTCAACCCTGCGCCTCGACTGATCATCGGGAAGCAATCGATCAATCTCTTGCCTCCTGGAAAAGGCGGCAAGGGGGCGGCGGCGCTCGAGTTGATGCGGCATCTTCGCCAGCCCGCCTTCTTCTTCATCGGCGATGATGAGACGGATGAGGACGTGTTTGCGCTGACGGAAGGGCTGGCCATGGGCGTGCGGGTCGGACTGCACGCCGGGTCGCGCGCAAAGTTTTATATCAAGCATCAAGGGGAGATCGAAGATGTCCTGCGCTTCTTGATCCATCGGTTGGATCGGACACCGGAACAGGGCCAGCGCGCCGATCGGCCGGCGATGACTCAATGCAAGGAAGCGGAGCATGACGGCTAAGGCCTTGGTCCTGTGCGCCTGCGGCCTCGCCCTTGCGGGTTGCGGGAATCAGGACAATCCCGCTCAGACCGTTGTAGCCCACCCGGCCGGAGGAAGCGCGCTCCAGGCAGGAACCGGTGGCGGCCGGCCGATCGGACAGGAAGAGGTTCCGGTCGCTGGTCGTCGTCGCTATGTGGCCTTCGAGTCCCGTGCCGCGAACCTGACGGCACAGGACACCAACGGGGTGACGGATGTGTTCGTCTACGACAATGAGACCAAGCAAACCGCGCGTGTCTCCATCAGCAGCAGCGGAGTCCAGGGGAACGGCGGGAGCTTTTCGCCGGCGCTCACGCCGGACGGACGGGTTGTCGTCTTCGAATCCTTAGCCACGAATCTGGCGCCCGAGGATACGAATCGCCATCGGGACATCTTTGTCCATGATCGGAAGACAGGCGTGACTACCCGAGTGTCGGTGGACAGCCGTGGCAACCAAGCCAACAATTTCAGTCAAGCTCCGCATCTCAGCGCAGACGGCCGCTACATCGTGTTCGAATCCCTCGCGTCGAATCTGGTATCGGGCGACACCAACGGCGTGATCGACGTGTTCGTGCATGATCGGCAGGCAGGACGAACCAGCCGGGTGTCTGTCGGCCACGATGGGATTCAAGGCGACAGCGCCAGCGTCAATCCCACTATCAGCGAGGACGGCCGCTACGTGACGTTCGAGTCGTTTGCCACCAACCTGCTGGCGGGCAAGCCGGAGCAAGCGAAGCAGGTATTTGTCTATGATCTGAAGACGGGAGTGCTGCAGCGGGTGGCGGCCGGTTGACCGCGGGCCACCAAGGGGAGGCATTGATGACCATCCATGATTGGATCGTGCTGGTTGGTGGAGTAATTTTTCTGATTCTGATCGTGCTGCTGCTCAGGCGCGCGATTCGAGATGTGAAGCGCCCGGGGAAGTGAAGCTCCCCGCGCCCCCGCGCGGGGGATTCTGGCGAAGGAAAGTAAATTCAAGTTCCGCCGTAATCTTGTCACGCAAGAGGAGTGCTACGGTGCCGCTGGCTGATTCGCTATTTGTGACTTGTCTTGGTTCCTCGTTCGGTCGGTGTCCGTCGGATCGGCAGGGGGCGAGCCGGAGTCCTATGGAGGAGTTGGTGCGGAGATACGGTACGGGGCGCGGCGGACCGCCGCGCCCCGCCGGACCGGCCTATTTGCCGCTCTGGTCCTTCTTCTCATCCTTCTTGTCGTCGCTGAACACCACGTGGCCGCCCTTGTCCTTGTGCTCTTCCTTCTTGTCATCGCCGAACACGACCACATTGCCGCCCTGCTTCTCTTCCTTCTTTTCCTCACCAGCGAAGGACAGGGTGGACATGGCACTGAAGCTGAGGAACGCCGCCAGAGCCATCAAACCGCTGAGCTGTTTCATAAAGACCTCCATGAATAAGGATGATGTGAAGATAATGGTCCGGTCATGCCCCGTGCACAACCCGTGTCTATCCTTTATCAAGGGTGCGGCATTCGGCTCAACGGACAAAATCGACGGATGGAGAGCCCTATTTGTCCAATGCGTGCAGATCGAAAAGGAGACACAATGAGTTCCATCGGACTATCCCATATGCTCTATAGAGATCGTGCTATGCCGGATCGTATGACGTCTGTCGGTCGTCTTGAAGACGTGGTGTCGACTGCCGAGGACTTCGATCGGGTCGTCTTGCAATCGCTGCCTCTGCTGCTCGACCGGGCGGCCGGCTATACCAAACGCTTTCTTCGGGAAACCGGCCAGTGGAGCGACGATGTCGCCCACGAAAAATTTGTGCTGCGTTGGGGAGCGGAATATCTCGAACAGTTTCTCGTGTCGGGCCGGAGCGAGGTGCCCTGCCGCCCGCTCTTCCTGCTGGATTCGATGGTGGCCAGACAGCACAGCAGGCCGGAACCCTTCTGCTATCATCGAGATCTTCTCACGCCGCTCGGCCGATTTCTTGACGGGCTGGTAGGGCGCGCAGTCGTCAGCCGTGACGCGCTGATCGCCCTGTATCATCATTGTTACGGGTTAGGACCAGGGCAGGTGATTACGGCGCTCCGGTTGAACGGCTCGGAGAGTCCTCGCATCTACAAGAATTTTCAGCGATGGCGGGAGAGCGGATGGAAGCGCACGCTTGATGATATCGGGTTCACCGACGCCGACTTGCAAGGGCTGACGGAACAGCAGCAGCGCCACCGGTTCAACGGCGAGGCCGAGCGCCTGCTGCGCTTTGCGCAGACTCACTATCGGAAGAGTGAGCCTGACCATTATCCCTGCCTGCCCAGGCATCAGTGGGAGGACATGTTTCTGCAGGGCTACGGAGTTGAATACCGGATTTGGCACCTGGCTCTGTGCCTGGATTGTCTGCAGTTGGCCTGGGATCTGGGGCTCGACGGGGCCTCGGCGAAAGAGAAGCCGCGTGTGACACTCCAGCTCCAGCCGTAACGCGACTCGAGTTGATGAGAAGAAGGAGGATCTATGGATACCGAACACGAGTGTTCAGGCTATCGTGCGCACCTGCTGAATGCCATACGGACAGGTCCCCGGCGCTCCGGTTGCGGCGGGTCGGACCCGATCCATGTCTTCGTCAATCAGCGGCGGGTCGGGCTGTTGGAAAGTGCGGGGGCCGAAGCAACCTTGCAGGTTCAGAGCCAGACCTCCGTTGACAGTGTTCAGCTCCGATCAGAGGATGGGGTGCTCCTCGGCGGCCTGTCCGCTCCCGAGTATGGCTTCAGGAGTTGCCGGATTGCCCTTACCCGGGCAGCCGTCGAACTTCGCGTTCACAATACCCCGCAAGGCGGATCGGTCAACGCCGTGTTTCAACCTGTCCAGGGGTTTTGGCATCGGGCGCGGCGGGCATGGAGCGGTGTGACCGGCGGCACGACCGCTCCGCGTCCGCTTACCGTCGCGGGATCAGGGGGCCGGGCGCTCGCGTTCACCCAGATCCTGCTGGCCGTCACGTTGGCCGGACTGGTTGCTGACCGGTTCACCGGCTGGATGACGCCGGTCAAGCCGCCGTTGACCGTCACACCGACCGAAGCACCCTGGGCGGCTCCGCTTGCCGAGGTGACGAAGCTCGAGCAGCAACTCCTTGACCTCTCGCGGATGCAGGCAAAGGTTGTGGAAACGATTCAGACGCAGCAGCAGGGGATGGCGCAGATCCAGCGGACGATGGCGAAGGTATCGTCCACGCAAGAGGCGGTCGCGTCCGGCATCCTGACGGTGAAGCAGGAGATGGAACAGCGGCGGAAAAGCACGGGGCGCGACGCCGATCGTATGACGCGGGTTCTGATGAGCAAGGCTCTCAGTGAGCAGGAGCAGCTGGAAGCCGAGATTCATAGCCTGGTGATCGCGAACGAGCGTCTGGCCCGAGAACGGGCTCAGTTGGAGCAGCATAATCAGGAATTGAATAAGCGACTGAAGACGGCCGGTACGGACGTTTCGAAGGCGATGGTTCCGGATACCGAGAAGCCGGTGATGGCACAGCAGGGTGCTCCGTCTACACCGCCGCAGGTGGCAGAAGCGAAAACAGGGCCGCAGCAACCTCCGTTTTTATTCTGGGTGACGTTCAGCGAGGGAGCCAGCCAGGACAGTATCGATCAGTGGGTGCGTGATATGCACGGACGGAAAGGCGCTTTGAGCGAGGGGTGGCAGGCGGTGGAGATTGTCCCTCCGACGGAACCGATGGAGCGGTTCCTGGATCGTCTGAAGCAGACGCAGATCGTGAAAGCGGTGAGGGTCAGTCGGTAAAAGCCGCTCGGCTTGAGCGTTCGGCAGACAGCTGACCGGCTTGATTCGATCACGGTCTCCGACAATCTTTCGCGCCAACAGCGCGTTTCCAGTTCCAACAGGCGCTTGTCAGCGGCCACCCTGCCGGGCGTTCTGAGCTTTGTGAGCGGACCCATTTCCCCTCGTTGTGACGCGAACGGCTTCAACTAGAATCAGACGATCCCTTGAATGTTTGTTCGCTCGCTGCCATCTCACTACTCATATACACTCGCTGCGCCAGTGATTGATTTGGATTTATTGCTGTGGTGTCGGTAATTCTCGATTTGCCGTGGAGGAGGACCTGTGCCGCTGATTCATACGTTAACCATTCTGATCTGCCTGGCCGCGTTGTTCAGTTACGTCAACCATCGGCTGTTGAAGCTGCCGATTACCATCGGGCTGATGGCCGTGGCGCTGGTCTTTTCGCTGGTGCTGCTTGTGCTGGGCAAGCTGGGGTTTGGGATCGAAGCGGAAGCGCAACGGTTTATCGGGGCTATTGATTTCAACGAGGCGCTGATGCACGGCATGCTGGGGTTTCTGCTCTTTGCCGGGGCGTTGCACGTCAAATTGGATGAGTTGTTGGATCTCAAGTGGGTGATCGGTACGCTGGCCGTGGTGGGTACGATTCTGTCCAGTCTGATCACCGGCCTGCTGGGATATTGGCTGTTCGATCTCGTCGGGCTTCCGCTCCCTTTTCTCTATTGCCTGCTGTTCGGCGCGCTGATTTCGCCGACTGATCCGATTGCCGTGATGGGTGTGTTGCGGCAGGCGCGACTTCCGAAGGCCCTTGAAATGAAGATCGTCGGCGAATCGCTCTTCAACGATGGGGTGGGCGTAGTGATTTTTCTGGTCGTTCTCAATCTTTTGCCGAAGGCCTCGGTGAGTGTGACCGACATCCTTGCGCTTTTCGCGGAAGAGGCGCTCGGAGGTGCGGCGCTGGGACTAGCCCTCGGCTATGTCGCCTACCGCATGCTCCGGTCGGTGGACAACTATCAGGTTGAAATTCTGATCACGCTCGCGCTCGTCATGGGGAGTTTCGCCCTGGCAGATCTGCTGCATACCTCCGGCCCGATCGCGGTTGTCGTGGCGGGCTTGCTGATCGGCAACCATGGCCGGCAATGGGCCATGTCCGAGAAGACGCGCGAGCACCTCGACAGCTTTTGGGAACTGCTGGATGAATTGTTGAATGCCGTGCTTTTCGTGCTGATCGGATTGGAAGTGCTGGTACTGAGCTTCCAGCAGCCCTATCTCATGGCCGGCCTGGTGGCGATTCCGATTGTGCTCGCGGCGCGCTGGCTCAGCGTCTTCGTGCAAGTGAAAGCGTTCAGTTTCGTTCGTGACTTCACGGACCGCACCATCACAATCTTGACCTGGGGTGGACTCCGTGGAGGCATCTCGGTGGCGCTGGCGCTCTCGCTGCCGGTTGGTCCGATGCGCGACGCCGTGGTCACCATTACCTATGCCGTGGTGGTGTTCTCCATCCTCGTGCAAGGACTGACAATCAATCGCGTTCTGGCGATGGGGCAGGGAATATCACCGAGGAGCCATCATGCCTGACGTAAGCCATGGGCGGGCCCGGTGACCTGGGTCGATGCCGCCATCGTGCTGGCTTTTCTGGGGTATGCCCTGGGTACGGGACTCCGTTCGCGCAAAGCCGCTTCGCGCAGTCTCGAGGACTATTTTCTCGCGGGCCGGTCGCTTTCCGGATGGAAGGCCGGCCTGAGTATGGCGGCCACGCAGTTTTCGGCGGATACCCCGCTCTTGGTGACCGGCCTTATCGCGACATCCGGAGTGTTCGCTCTCTGGCGCATTTGGATCTATGCCATCGCATTTCTATTCATGGGATTTTTGCTGGCCTCCAGCTGGCGACGCGCGGGTGTGCTGACGGATGCGGAACTAGCTGAAACGCGCTACCGGTCATCCGGGGCTCCGGTGCTCAGACTGGTCAAAGCCCTCTACTTCGGCACCATTGTGAACTGGGTCGTATTGGCCATGGTGCTGCTCGCGGCAACCAGGCTGGCCGAACCGTTCTTACTGTGGGACGAATGGCTGCCCCGGTCGCTCTTCACCGCCATCCGACGCATGGTCGAGTGGGGAGGCATTCCATTGTCCGCTGCCGATGTCGATGCCGGGGCAACGTGGATCCGTTCGACCAATAACGTGTTGTCGATCGGGATCATCCTGCTCGTGACGCTCTGCTACTCGACGACCGGAGGCTTGCGCAGTGTAGTGGACACGGATCTCGCCCAGTTCGCGCTTGCGATGATCGCGAGCGCCGTGTTTGCGTGGTACGTCATCGACCGTGTCGGCGGGCTCGAACAGATGGGGGTGCTGCTCCATGAGCGGTTTCCCGACGCTTCGAACGGAACGATCACGGCCTCGCAGCTTCTCGCGTTTACGCCGTCGCAGGCCAAGGACGTGTCGCTCACCGCGCTTCTGGTCATCGCCTTGCAATGGCTGCTGCAAATGAACGCGGATGGAACGGGCTATCTGGCACAACGGACGATGGCCTGCCGGTCCGATCGTGATGCGACGCAAGCGGCGATCGTCTTTACCGTTGCGCAGGTCCTTCTCCGCAGCCTCATCTGGGTGCCATTGGGATTGGGCTTGCTGGTCCTCTTTCCCGTTGATCCTCAGCTCCTGCCAGCTCAACTGTCGGCCGATCGCGAATTGTCGTTTGTGCGCGGCATGAGTGAAGTCCTGCCGCCCGGACTTCTGGGCCTGATGCTGACGGGGATGCTGGCGGCGTTCGCGTCAACGGTGGATACGCAGTTGAATTGGGGCGCGGCCTACTGGACAAAGGACTTGTACGACCGGTTTCTTTGCGCCAGCGTCCTTCGGCGTGTGCCGTCCGGCCGAGAGCTGGTGTGGGTCGCACGGATGTCCAATCTTGTGACCGTCGCCGGCGCGTTGGCGATCGTTCCGTTTCTGCCGTCTATTCAAGCCGCGTGGCGCTTGAGCCTTCTCTTCGGGGCGGGTCTTGGCATCGTGCTCGTGCTTCGCTGGGTCTGGTGGCGTCTGACAGCCTGGGGTGAGCTGGCATCGATCGCCGGCTCGGCCCTGCTGGCTCCGGCGACGTTAGTGTTGCTGCAGGGTGAGCAGGACGCGATGCGGGTGCTGGTCGTTGCTGCAGGAGCGACCTGCGCCGGGGTGCTCGTATCTCTTTTCACGAAGCCTGAACCGATGCCGGTGCTGCGGGTCTTCTATGTCAATACGCGGCCTCCTGGATTTTGGGGGCCCGTAGCCCGTGCGGCCGGTGAAACGGGAACGGAGGCCGTGGGGCGGTGGACCTCGGGGCTCACGGCGACGGTGATGGCGGGGCTTTCGGTGTTCAGTTTCTTGGTCGGCATCGGCTCCTGGCTGGTCGGCAGCCCGCCGCCGATCTGGTTCCCCTGGAGAGAGGTCTGGATCAGCGGGTTGCTGATTATCGGGGTACTCCTCTGCCCCTTCTGGGCTTCCTACCTGATGGATCCGGTCAACCCGCCATCTTCTCAAGGCCCCGGTACGTGAGAAGATGGCGGTGTAAACGAGCTGGGAGAGAAACCCGGAGCGCTCGTATGGGATGTGCCGCTCCGGTATTTCAAGAAACCAAGGAGGCGTAATATGCAAGAGGTGCGAGTCGCTCAACTGGCGGATAGATTGATCGAGTGGACGTTGAGTTCAGGAATTCGTGTGGTTTTGATCGGATTCGGGATGATCCTGCTCCTGTCGCTGTCGAAGCAGGTCATCACGAGATTTCGCCGTGTGTATGAAGGGAGTTTTCCAGGACCGGCACAGGTCAAACGGGTGGATACCCTGACGCATGTCGTGCGCGATGTCGCGCGGGTCTTCATCTTAGTCGTCGGGAGCATGATGATCCTGTCAGAGATCGGCATCGATCTCAAACCGTTGCTGGCGGCGGCCGGACTTAGCGGCCTGGCTATCGGTTTCGGCGCACAAAGTCTGGTGAAAGATGTGATTTCAGGGTTTTTCATCCTATTGGAAAACTCTGTGAGGGTGGGTGATGTTGTGGAAGTGGCGGGGGTGGCCGGCGTGGTAGAAGAGGTAAAGTTGCGGACCATTACGCTTCGCGACCTCTCGGGCAATGTCCACGTGGTCCCGAACGGAATCGTGGACAAGGTCAAGAATATGACCAAGGTCTACTCCTATTACCTGTTCGACGTGGGTGTGGCCTACCGGGAAAATGTCGATGAGGTGATGGCCGTCCTCAAGGAGATAGCCGAAGAACTGCGCGAGGATCCAGCATTCAACGCCGACATTCTGGAGCCGTTGGATATGCTCGGGGTTGATCAATTCGCAGACTCCGCCGTCATCATCAAATGCCGAATCAAGACGAACCCCATGCAGCAATGGCGCATCGGACGGGAAATGAACCGGCGGATCAAGAATACGTTCGACGCAAAAGGCATCGAGATTCCGTTCCCTCATCGAACGATCTATTGGAGAGATCCGTCGCAGGCTGCCACGATGCTGTCCAGAAGCGGAGCCTGAGTGGCGGCTTGCCGGCGGTAACCAGCCTTTGGGTGACGGTGGTTATGGATGATGGCTGCGACGGAGAACTGCGGGTCTGGCCGGTGGCGATACGCTGCGGGGCTGCCTGGTGGAGGTGCGCCGTGTCCCGAAGGCCTTATGGATTCATCGAGTCTTCCGGTCAGCGGGTGCGTCACATCACCGGAGATCATGCCGGAATGGGGAAAGGGCGGGTCGGCCGGCTTGTCCCGCGAGGGTCGACTAGGCCGGGCTGTCTTTCCGGAGGCTGGTAAACAGCACCATGATGTCGCCGTCTTTCAGCGTGCCCACCTGGTCGAGTTTCAGATAGGAGAACATTGTTTCCCCTCGATAGAGGCGGAGCAGCAGATCGGGCTTGAGGCCGGCCGGGGCTTTCCCAACCTCGTTGGCTCGAACCGTTCGCTCAACGAGGGCAATGCTGCCGTGCGCCGTCAGCAGATCGTCGAGGTAGTGCACCATATGTCCTTGGTCCACTGCGGCAGCGAGAATATATCCGCCGAACGTGGCAGGAGACAGAATCGCGTTGGCCCCTCCCTGCTTGAACAGTTTCACGTTTTCTTCCTCTTTTGCGCTGACGATGATGCGCACCGTCGGATTCAAGTGTCTGGCGGTAAGCAAGATAAGGGCATTCGAGTCATCGCTGCCTCCGGCGATGATGACGGCTTTTGCCTTGCCGATGACGGCATCATGCAAGATGGCTTCTTGCGTGGCATCAGCCTGAAACGCTGAGATGCCTAGGGTTCCTGCCAGTCGAACGCGCTCTTCCTGCTTATCGATGACGACGATCTGCGTGACATTCGTGCCTCGGGCAAGGAGTTCTTTGGCCGCCGACATTCCGGTATGCCCGAAGCCGCAGACGATGATGTGACTGCTGAGCGTCGCCTGAAGTTTCGCCATTCGATAGTCCTCCATGTACTGTCGGATGATGAGCTGATACGCCGTGCCGAGGAACAAGAACCAGACGGCGATCCGGATCGGAGTGACAACCAGGGCATCGATCAGCCGTGCGCGTGTCGATATGGGCACGATATCCCCATAGCCCACTGTGGTTACGGTGACCATGGTGAAGTACACCACGTCGGTGAAGGATATCTCGCCATCCAACTGATCGCGGAGACCATCCCGATCCCACCAGAGGATGGCTGTGATGGCACAAAGCAGAGAAAGCGCGATGATGAGCCGCGTGAGAAGTTTGCGGCCCTGCAGGAGGTCGGCCGGGGTGTGGAGGATGCGCGCCGAGGTCTGACCAGGATTCGGTTTCCACATGGAGGCGGTACAGTAGCAGGCCGAAAATCACAGGTCAAAGCCGTAATTTCAACGGGACACGACAGGGGCGCCCGCCGGATCTATCATCGCACGCTTCAATGTTCACGGGACGGTTGACAGGAGGAATTATGATGCTGTAATGTGACCGTATGGTCATTTATGACTATATAGTCTATATTAAGTTGGTGGGGCATAATCGCAAAAGCCGGGGGTGATGCCATGGAAACGAGAGTCATGGGAACAGTCGGAGTGAGGAGAAGCAGCCAGGGGAACAGGGGCGGCGCCTTCCCCGCGCGCCCTTCAAGTCGGCAAGCCGGCGCAATGAGTCTGTCTGAGCCGTACAGCGGCAGGGGTGCAATGAATTCTGAAGAGCTTGAGCGGGGACAAGTCCATGATCCGGACTGTGAGCACCTGCGGTTCTTTCCTTCCCGCCACCGTTCGGAGCGGGTCAGACTTCGATATCACACTCAGGCAGGGACGAAAGGCGAGGCGCTCGGATATGTGACTGCACGGAACGCGCTATTTCTTGCCATGCCGTCGATGCTGCCTCTCGGGACTTCGTTAATCCTGGAAGTAGCCGAAGAGGGTGAGGCCTCGGATCGACAGACGATGACAGGGAAGGTGGCAGCTATCTGTCCGGGGGCGGATGAGTTTGGGTTCCCCCCCGGAGTCGGGCTGTGCGTGACAGAAGGGCTCCAGATGTTGCACGGATTCATGATGTCGGGAGGGCTCAGGCAGGGTACTGATTAGAAAGGAGGATTCATGAAAGTCCATCATGATCTACAGCGGTCTCCAGGCCGAAGTTGGAGCGGGCAGCCGCTTCCGTCGGCGCAAGTTCTCAAAGAGCTGGAGGGGAGGCCCTGCGCGTTCTGCGGGACCAGGCGGTACTACCTTGTCCTTCGTATGGAGGCGCGAGGGGGCGGCTCGACGTTAGCCGCGCGTTGCAGCCGCTGCCATGAAGGAAATTGGAGCCTGTCGGAGGACCTCCTCGCGAGGGACATCGAGCAGGCAGCGTGGAGGCCGATCTATCGCAATGCGGGGTTGCAGAGATAGTAATCCATCCGGAATCACCAGAAAGGAGTATGCACCATGAACGAGAGAATGCACACCGTCGTCAAGGGAGGGTTCATGTTTTTGACCGGAGTGATGGTGGGAGCGGGGACCGGTTTCTTGCTGGCTCCTGAATCCGGAGCGAGAACACGCCGTCGCCTGAAAGCCATGGCCGAGGATTTAGGCGAACGGGTGGGCGATCTTGCCGCTGACGCGCGATGGAAAGTGGATCGCGCGATCGAACGCGGAAAGCGGCTTGTCGCGTGACGGGAATTCGGTTGAGGGCACCGGCCGGCTTTTGTTGATTCTTTCCGGTGATGGCCAGTTACTGCGGAGGAGCGAGGATACGGGAAGGCCGTGAACCGCGCTCCCAGGAACGGCCCCATCGCGAGAGCATGTGGCGAATTGAGAGACGAACAGAGAAGGCCGGGGAGGATACTCAAGGATGCAAGCGAGGAGGTGGATCATGACGTGCACACGATGTCGAGGCTGTATGGTCGTGGAACGATTTATCGATATGCGGGACGATACCGGCCAGCTCGAATTTCATGGGTGGCGTTGCCTCAATTGCGGAGATGTGCTCGACGGGGTTGTACTGAGACATCGGGTATCTCAAGGGGCGAGCCCGTATCGAAGTTCGAGGCGATGGTCTCAAGGCAGGCCGAAAGAATGGCCGGAAGCGGTCCCAGGATCGAATGCGGCGTAGGAGGCTTGATCTTCCTCGTTGCATTATGTTCTCTCGCAGCGCCGCACGCAGGTTTACGGGTATTGAGTCGTGATATGGTCTTGCGCTAGGGTTTGAGTCATGATGCAGCCGGATTCTCTGCATGTTCGTGATCAACGCGTGCGCCGGGAAGAGGTCCTATTGAATGTCCATCGAATGGGCAATGGCCATGGAACCTGTAATTGTTTCCCGAGGGTGTCTTGATGGGCGGTGACGCGGGATCCCCCCAGATTGTTCCCACGGTTGCGACAAGGAGAGTGCGCGTGAGCAAATTGCCTGCAGCGGAGGCTCCGGGTTCACGGGTGGCCAGGCGCAAAGAGACGACGAAGCGCAGGTTGTTGGAAGTGGCCCGACAGCTCTTTTCAGAAAAAGGGATTTACTGGGCCACAGTCGAAGACATCACCGAGATGGCGGACATCGGAAAGGGCACCTTTTACAAACACTTCGACTCGAAGGAAACGATTCTCCGGGTTTTGCTCGAAGAAGGGCTCGGTGACGTGCTGGCGGAGACCGAGCGCGCCATTCTGGGGATCTCGTCCGGACCGAAGCTGCTGTCCGCCGTCATCGGGGCCCGCGTCGATTACTTTCTCGGGCATCCGGACTCTCTGCTGATGTTTCACCAGATTCGAGGCCTCATGCAACTCCAGGTGGAGGCCGCGAAGGAGCTGCGTTCGGTCTACGATGCACATCTTCGCCGGCTTGCCCAGTTGTTGCGTCCTGCCGTCGGAGACGGCGACAGCAACAAGGCAAGAGATGTGGCGACAGCGGTCGCCGCTTACACGTCCGGGCTGCTGACGTACCACCTACTGTTCGAGGGGATCGAGCGTATTACGCGCCGGCGCGAAAGTATCGTGCAGGCCTTGGATCAGAGCCTACAAGTCTTCCTGAAGTCCGCCATCCGGTCCCGCTAAGCAGAGAAAAATCCCCAGTAGGTCATCGTGTGTGGCCAGCAAACCCATATTCGGCGAAATCAACATGGAACAGTTGCGCTCAATGCCATGAGGGTATGTTCAATTGTTTCGGTCATGAATGGAGTAAGCTGCAAGCATGAGAACGGCTTGCAGGTGTTCAGCTTGAGACACGGGAAGATTGCAGTTTGTACGACAGCGGGAGGAGGCTACACCCATGAACTATCGAGTGAGAAGTTTCGATCATTTGAAGGGCTTGCGTGATTTCAGCGATCAACTGATGGCCAACCATCTTACGCTCTACCAGGGGTACGTGAAAAACACGAATCAGCTGGCGGCGCATCTTCTCAACATGGTCAAGCTCGGAAAGACTAACACCATGGAGTATGCTGAGATGAAACGGCGGTTTGGTTGGGAGTTCAACGGCATGCGGCTTCATGAGTTATATTTTGAAAATCTTTCAAGGCGCCCTGTTCCCATCCGGAAGACATCACCGCTCTATGAAAAACTCTGGCAGGACTTTAGTCAATTTGGCACGTGGGAACGTGGGTTCATGGGGGTCGGCGGCATGCGGGGAATCGGATGGGCCGTTCTCACCCGCGATTCAGCGACTGGCCGCCTCTTCAATGTCTGGATGGACGAGCACGACGCCGGATTCCTGGTGGGCTCCACGCCGTTGCTCGTCATGGATGTGTTCGAACATGCCTATCTGCAAGAGTTTGGCATGAATCGGACTGCGTATGTGCAGGCTTTTATGAAAGCGATTGATTGGCCGGTGGTGGAACGGCGGTATGAAGGAATTGCTGGACCTCCGATTCAGCCTGTGGCCGTCAGAAAGCGGGCGTCATAAGAGTTGCGGTCCGAGTCCGTTCGGTGGATCTTTCAAGCCTCCTGGCTTCAGCAGGGGAATTGTGTATGGCGGCGCTGTATCAAGCGCTACATGACAAAGGAGACAGTATTGGGAGTGATTCCTGTCCGGCAGACTCACGGCTCAGTACCACAATATTCCATCACTATTTGTCTAATGACCACACGACTGAGAATAGGAGAAGGTGCTGCTCCTTGGCGAGTCCCGGCACACCGGGGGATGTTTCTCCATCTTTGAAAAACCCGCCGCCTACTCCGGAGGATTCATCATACCGGTGTTCCAGGCGCAGCAGCGCGGATTGCCAGGAGTGAGTCCATTTGTATTCGAGCGTAGTCGTCAGGGCTATCAGCAGTTGCTCAGATCCGGAGATCCGACCATTGCGGTCCCAATAGAATTCCGGCCGCAACGCCACGCTCCAGGGGCCGCTGAGGTTCCATCGCGCATAGAGGGCTGCGGCGGTCCAAAACGTGCGGGGGTGGCCGGGCAACTCGGCCGCCTGTTCTGTGCCGACGTCGTAGCCTGCGGCGAGGGTCAGGGGCCCGTCTTTCCATTCGACAATGCTGTCGGAGAAGAACCGCCAGAATTCGATGGCGGTGTTCGACTGATCCGGACCGTAGTACAGATTCTCCGTGACCGTCAGCCGGGAGGCCGGCTTCCAGATCACCTGCGTGCCATAGCTGGGTTGGTTGTTCTGGTGCGAGAGATAGTTGTAGCCGTTGATGATGTAGAGGCCGAGTTGCAGTGTGTCGCTCAGCGGGTACTGCGCGCCGAGGCCGAACATGAAGTAGGGAGCGTTGTCCGCCATGTAGGAGCGGGTGTAGTTCAGATTATTTTTCGAATAAATGGACTGGTACCCGATGTAGCTGTTGAAGAGTCCGCCGGTGAGCGTGAGGCCGTTGCCAACCGGAATCAGGTACGAGGCGTTGGCCCGTGAAATATGCCGGAGGGTGTCGGCTCCGTCCACGGGCTTCTCTCTGCCCGGATTGAAATCAGGTACAAGCGCATTGGTGTCATAGCCTGCTTGAAGGCCAAGTTCCATCCCCCAAGACGATCTCTCGGAGACGTCTTTGCGAACGTATCCCTGCACCATATTGGGGGCCAGTTCGTTGACTCTCGGCGTCGTGCCTTTGCTACGCCAACGGTGGTTGTCAGGGAAGTTAAAGTCGAGCGCATAGCTCAGATCAACCATCGCGCCGTAGCGCCACTCGGACGAAGAAGCGGAAGACTCCTCGCCGAAGGCCAGGCCCAGGTTCATGAGAAGAAACGGCAGCGCAAGCCATGATGATCCGGTCCATCGCAGGCCGTGATGCTGGCGCCTCGTGTAGACGGATGCGATCAAGCCTGGCGACCTTGCGGCGGTTCGACCAGTTGCACCTTGATTTCCGGGGCTTCGACGAGATGGAACGTGGCGGACGCCAATGCCACGCGCCCGTTGGTCAGATCCACTTCTTCCAGAATGCGGGTGAATAGCTGATCTTTCGTGATGCGGCGTTTCTTATAATCCACAACGTAGCGTAGGGTAAACTCCATCCAATTATCGTTGGCGACAAGGAAGACGCGGGGGTTGATCTCGGTGGGGTCCACTCGGTACTGGTGAATCAGCTCCGACCAGCTGGCCTTGCCTTGCGTGGCATACTCGCCGGTGACCTCGCCTAAGATTCGCATGAAAATGTCCCGGACAAGCGGTAGTCACAGCCATACTTGATGGGTACGGTGATTTCGTCCCAGAAAAACGGAAAGTCGCCGGAGTAGTTAAAGACCGGCTCCTTGAAGACGAAGCTGTTGGCGATCTTGACGATGCGGCCATTGTACAAATCCGCATTCACCCATTGGCCGATTTCCATCATCGTCGTCCGCAACATGCCAATGTCGATGACATCTCCTTTGATGCCACCCAGCTGAACCCGGTCACCCGTGTTGTAAATGTTTCCGAATGAGATCGCGACCCAGCCGGCGAGGCTGGCGATGACTTCCTGCAAGGCAAAGGCGATTCCCGCGCCGGCGACCCCGAAGACCACGGCCATTTTTCCGAGGCTGGCGCTGAAGATCATGGAGATCGCGATGATTCCCGTGAAATAGCCGAGGAACGTCACCATCTTCTTGGCGCGGTACAGATTGCCCGGTTCCTGGATGTAGCGAGTGAGGACTCCCTTGCCGATCCGTACGAGCGCCATGACAATGAGAATCGCGACGCTGGCGGAGACCAGCTTGCCGACCGTAGGATCGAACAGCCAGCTTTCGATGAACTGCTGTATGGGCGTAGTCATGGCTTGGGCTCTCCCTTGGCGCTGTCAGGGTTATGCGAACTGCCGAAGAGATTGCCTAGTGGTCCAAGGCGGAACGATGGAGCCTGGTAGGTTTTTGGCAGGTACTGTTCAGGAATCGTGGTTTGGTTGCCGTCACGGACCTGGGCGTAATGCGGCGACATGATTTCCACGCCGGCTTCGTTGAATGTGTCCTGGATGTGTTGATGCAGTTCGGCATAGATCGTCGCCATCAGATTGGCCTGATCGGTATAGGCGTTGAGTTCATAGGTCACATAGAAGTCGTCCAGGCTGGTCTGTAGCACAAAGGGCTCCGGTTTCTGGAGAATGTGGGTCGTGGCACGTGCGGCGTGAATCAACAGCTCGTGCACGGTTTTCCACGGCGCATCGTACCCGATGGTCACGCGGGTGTGCAGGATTAATCCAAGGTGTTTGGCCGATGAACTAAAATTGATCAAATGGTTGCTGAGCACCAGCGAGTTGGGGATTGTCACATCCACATTCTTGATCGTCCTGATGCGGGTGACGAGCAAGCCTTTTTCAATAACATCGCCGATGGTATCCGCGACTTTCACGCGGTCTCCGAGACGAAAGGGATGCATATAGGTCAAGACCACGCCCGCAATGATGTTACTGATGGAGACGGCTGATCCCAAGGACAGCAGCAGACCCAGGAAGACCGAGATGCCGCGGAAGCCTTCCGACTGGGAACCTGGAATATAGGGGAAGATGGCGATGGCGGCGAACACAATGACCAGAAAGCGCACGATCTTATAGGTGGGTTGAGCCCAATCGCGTTGGAACTCGGCAAAGGTGATGGCGCCGCGCTCGATGCCAGTGAAGAGCAGGCGAATCAACTTGATGATATAGCGGGTCACGAAAACGATGACGATGATAGAAATCACATTGGGGATATAGGTCGCAAAGGCTTGGCCAATGGAGCTCAAGGTTGAGAGCACGGCCCCAAACAGTGCGGTGGAGATGCCTCTGGTCCAGGGGAAAATTCCAAGCACGGTGGTGAGATACACGTACAACAGGACCAAGACTGCAGCCACTCGGATGGCTTTGGCGAAGGCTGTGAGGCCCGCGGCAATCTGGTCGGTGGACAGGAGCTCGACTCGCTGAATCCTGATCGGCCGAATGACTGTCCCGCGCCAGGTGTCGAGTTTGAGGTAGAGCTTTGGAAAGACCTTGTGAAAGAGCACGAGAAGGACTACCAGGATGAGCGTGTCGAGAAGAGCCAGTCCTGCGTCGATCAGAAGTGTCCGGGCGGTGAATTGCTTGCGGGATTTCGCCAGTGCAGCCTGGATCTTGTCAGCATAGTCTTTGGCCACCTCGAATCGCTTTTTGCCGGTGGGCAGTGCGTCGCGGTCTGTTACCGTCATGACGACCATTTCGCCATAAATAAGTTCGCTGGTGGTTTCCCGGTCAGCTGCGCTGACGGGATAGATCCGTGTGAAGGGGTCTTTCGCAAGACGTGCCAGGCGGTCTGCGATGGCCTGGGCCCGCTCCTGTGGTGTGAAAGGCCCAAGCTGATCATAGATTACGAAGAGCGTGTCTTCGTCGAGCACGACCGGGGCTCCGGCCGGTTTTGCCGGGGGAGCTTGTTGTAGCTGGGATGGTTCGATGTGCTGTTGCGCAGAGGCCGTCACATACGTGCTCGTCATCAAGCAGAAAAGCATGAGAAGCATACCGTAGGCAGATCGAGACATCATGAAGAACCTCCGATAGAGACGGCACAGAGGAATGGAATGAATGGGACCAGAAGAAGAAATGAAAGATACTCTCTGTAAGGGGGCAAGGCAAACCCCGCACGTGTGATTTCGGGAGCCTGTTACAACAATGCGCACCTGAAATCAATTGCTTCCACGCGATGTGTCTCGCCATAATAACTGAAAAAGTTGCGCCTTCGCATTGGGAGATCACCACACAGATGGAATCGTTGAGCGTTGAAACAGTTCTCGGACTGATTGGGATTGTGATTTTGGTCGGACTGGCCGGCGAGGTCGGGTTCAAGCGCACCGGCATCCCCAGTGTGTTGTTTCTGATGGGGCTCGGGCTTCTCCTCGGTCCGGTGTTGGGCTATGCCGACGCAGCGCGGGTTTCGACGCTGGCTCCCTATCTCGGGACGCTCGCGCTGATCATCATTCTCTTTGATGGCGGTTTGAATCTGCAGTTTATGAAGGTGCTCCAGGAGACGCCGCTGGCCTTGCTCTATTCAGTGATCGTCTTTGCCGGATCGGTTGCGGGTGTGGCGGCGGTCTATGTGTGGGGACTCCATGGGCCATGGCTACAGGGATTGCTCCTGGGGGCTATTCTGGGCGGGACCGCCGCAGCGATCATTTTGCCGGTGGTTTCACAGCTTTCTCTTTTGCGTGAGCCGGTGAAAGTGCTGGTGAGTTTAGATTCCGCTTTTTCAGAAGTGTTCGTGGTTGTGATTGCGCTGGCGATCATGGGCTCGTTTACCGAGAGCGGGGGGAAATTTGGCGTAGTCCGGGAGATCTTTCATTCCTTCTTCGACGCCCTGGTGTTGGCGACCATTGCAGGAGCCGTTTGGGCAAGATTGCTGACGTGGCTGGCCGGGCAGACCTTGTCGTACATGCTGACCCTCGCGGCGATTCTTGTGCTCTACTATGTTGCCGAGCTCGTCGGGGCCAGTGGTGCGATCACAATTCTGATGTTCGGTCTTGTGTTGGCGAACATGGAAACTCTGGCAGGGCGGCTGGTACGGCCGCTTCGGGTGTTGATCGGGTACGAGTTAGACCAAGCTAAGTTTGTGTTGGATGAGTTCCTGAAACGGATCAATGAAGAGCTGGCTTTCCTGGTGCGGACATTTTTCTACGTGTTGCTGGGGTTGATTGTGGATTTCTCACAGTTTAATTGGACCATTGTCGGATGGGGGCTTGCATTTTTCGCAGTTGTCTTCGGCGTGCGTGTCATTGCCACGTTTGCGATCGGCGAGGCGACCAAGAGTTGGACCTTCAGCGAACGCGTACTCATCGCCGCCATGATGCCGCGAGGTGTCGCCACTGCCGTGATGGCCTTTTTGCCAGCGAGCGCGGGCATCCCAGATACAGAGGTCTTTCCCATGTATGCGTTGACCGTCATTACACTCGGAGTCTTATTCATGACCCTCTCGTTGGCGTTCTACCGAAACCAGGTGGCTCATGAGCAACGTCTTGCCGCTGCCTCACCGCAGAGTACCTAGCTCGCTATAGAAATAGAGAGAAGGGGATCTCGATAATCGTATGGATGCAGTTTGGGCCAGCGCAGCTGTAATTGCCGTCGCTGGAACAAGACTGGTCAGCGACGGCGTTCGTATTTCCGCACTGACTGGGCTCGGCCGCTTCAGGATAGGCGTTGTCCTCGTGGCTGAGGACGCTTCCTTACCGGAGGTGCTGATGGACGTGAGTGCCGCGTAGGGGCGGAAGTTACCAGCATGCACGTCGTTGGGCCGCCAGACGATTGTATCCCCCAGTAGCTGGCGATGAAAGTTCCGAAGTTCCGTGAGTCGGCTCAGGCGGTGATTTGTCTGGCGGAGGAGCGCGGGAGGCAGGTATTGACGCGGTCGAGGAAAGTCCTCGCGCCTCGCGGCCAGACCGTCTATCCCGTGCTGGTCGAAGGCCATCCCGCAAAGGAAAGCATCCGAGCCGCAACACGAACACATGCGAGCCTTGTGATTCTAGGATCGCGGGGCATGACGGGCCTGAAAGGGGCGTTCCTCGGTAGCGTATCGCGGCGAGTGGCCCGGCATGTTCCCTGCTTGGTGCTGGTCGTCAAGACGCGGTGATCGGTGGGACCCTTCGGCAGCTTTGGCGTCGTGATCATGACCCCGGACCGGCCCTCTAAAGTTGGCATCGTGTTGGCGGCTTCGCTCTGGAGAGCGCCGACCGCCCACAGCGAAGATCAGCATGCTGTCGATTGTTCGCGACATTATCAGCCGGTCAGGCACTATGCATGCACTAGGACATGCATGGTGCAGTGTAGGCCTGGCAGAGACGTCATGATTATAGTGGAGCGATTGGCATGGGCCGCGGCTTGGATAGCTTGCACCCAAGCTGCGTTCGATTCAGGTGGTCGTAGACCAGGAGAATGGCATGCCTGAACCTAGTGGTTTCACGAGGTTGTCTCCTCTCCGGTGTTCACGTATCGTGCGAGGGAAGCCGGAGGAGTGAGTAGCATCTTTGGCACTTACGACAGTCCAGCCCTCAGAATTTCTGATCGTCATGGTCTTCTGGGGCCAACGAAGGGATAGTCAGGATGGTATCCGGCCACCACAGGGTGAGCGGTTTCAGGAGCGCCGGATATCAACTCCCATCCTGAGCGCTGTTCGACACGTGGGGTATGCGTTAGGAGTTGGCACGAACTTCCTTCCTGCCTTGACGGGTAACCCGGTGGACGGGCTTATCGGCCTCATCGTGTTTTCCGGCACCTCTATCGCGATCGAAGAGACCCTGGAGAAGGCATTTTCGGCGGAACTGCTGCCGTCAGAACTCTGCAGTTTGGGCTTTGGGTTTCTCGCATGCGCCAATGCAGCAGGCGACATGGCATCGAGCCTGTAGGTCGGCTATTTGCTAGAGACCTGACATGCCGTTTGGGCTTTTGGCATCGCGGCATCGATGGGGTTAACAGGAGTGCTATGGATGGTCGTGAGGTGGATGTGGAAAAGGCGCGGCCAGGAGCAAATGTCAGGGGGCAGATCATAATGGAAGAGCTGGTCTCACAAAATCAGCCGCTCATCCAGCCGATAGTAGAGCCCTTCCAGCGGTTCCTCCACGCCCAGTCTACCGGCGGGGTGCTGCTGTTGGCCGCCACTGTCACGGCGATGGTCTGGGCCAATTCGCCCTGGGCCGAGTCCTATGCGGCGTTTTGGAACACCCCCGTAAGTCTGGTAGTGGGGTCTCATTCTTTGAGGGAAACGTTGCTGGAGTGGATCAACGACGGGTTGATGGCGATGTTCTTTTTCGTCATCGGACTGGAAATCAAGCGGGAAATCCTGGTCGGAGAGTTGGCGTCGTTCCGGCAAGCCGCCCTCCCGCTGACGGCGGCCTTCGGCGGAGCGATGCTTCCGGCAATGCTCTACTCGACTCTGAATACGCCAGGACCGGGCGCTCCTGGATGGGGCATTCCGATGGCGACCGACATTGCCTTCGCGCTCGGGATTCTGGCCTTACTCGGCAGTCGAGTCCCGTTGGCATTGAAAGTCTTCTTGACCGCGCTGGCCATCGCCGACGATCTCATGGCGGTGCTGGTCATCGCGTTATTTTACACGTCGACGATTTCCTGGCTGAGCCTCGGGATCGGTGCGGCCTTTCTGGCGCTGCTGATCGCCGCGAACCTTGCGGGCGTGCGGCATCCCCTGGTGTACTCGATTCTGGGGATCGGCGGCTTGTGGCTGGCGTTCCTCATGTCTGGGGTGCATGCCACCATCGCGGGCGTGATTGCTGCGATGACGATTCCCGCCAGGACCAGGCTGACTGGACATGAATTTCTTTCGAGAGGCAAGGTGTTGCTTGAAGGGTTTGAGCAGGCGATGTTTCCTGAGAAGCCCCAATTGGCCAACCGGGAGCGGCAGCAAATCGCCCGTCATATGAAAACCGCGGTGCAGCAGGTGGAGACTCCCCTGCAGCAATTGGAGCAGGCGCTCCACCCATGGGTGACGGTCGTTGTTATGCCGGTATTCGCTCTGGCCAATGCCGGGATTAAGCTTGATGGGGACATCGGCGCGCTGCTGATGAATCCGGTTGCGCTGGGGATCATCCTCGGATTGCTTGTGGGGAAACCTGTCGGCATCGTGTTCTCGTCCTGGCTCGTGATACGAGGAGGCCTCGCCGTCTTACCCTCCGGCGTGTCTTGGACTCACCTCTGGGCTGTGGGGTGTCTTGGGGGGATGGGATTTACCATGTCGCTTTTCATCACAGGTTTGGCGTTCACCCACGGGCCGTCGTTGATGTCGGCTAAGGTGGGCATCCTGGCAGCCTCGACAACGGCGGGGACCATTGGCTGGCTGTTCCTGAAACGTATTCGACCGAAATAAGCAGATCCACATGAGTCCCCGACGGTCTGGTATGTCACCCGAGACGACCCGCATGAAGAAGCTCAATCGTCAGGCGGCCAGTGGAGTAACTTTGGAACTGCGCGCCGTGCTTATATCAGGCTTTCTCAACGGAGGGGTTCACCTTACAATCCTGTGATGTTCCTGTGGCGTTCCTCAGGGTACGCGTGCCCTGCGTTGAGGGGTTTGGTTGGAGATTTGGTCGCCGACGTGACAGCGCTCGCATCCAGAGAAGGCTGTCTTAATCGCTGGTCCAGACAATTGCTGTGACAAGTTGAGACGCTTGTGGCGCCCTGGTTTACACTCTTGGGGGGGCGTTGTTATAGGGTGTCAGGTTCGTCCATTAGCGTAAAAATATTTCTTGGCTATCTCGGCGGTGAGGACGTATCCGGCGAGAATGGCGCCGAGAAGAACAAGGAATGAGAGCGGCATTGGAGTCAAGCCAAGCAGGGCCGCAATCGGGAGTATGGGGATCAACAGCGTGATCGCAGCGACGGCGAGTGTGGCGAGTGTGAGTGCCCGCCCCGGCGTGCTGGAGAAAAACGGCCGTCTGGTTCGAATGACGAGCACGATGGCCGAGGCGGAAATGACGGATTCGATGAACCAGCCTGTCCGGAACTGTTCCGGTGAGGCACCGAGAATCCAGAGCAGCGCCCCGAATGTCAGGTAGTCGAACACCGAACTGACGAGTCCGAATGTCAGCATGAATTTGCGGATAAAGGCGATATCCCAGCGCCGCGGCCGGTCGATCAGTTCAGGGTCGACGCTGTCGGTGGCGATCGTCATTTCGGGAATATCGGTCAGTAGATTCGTGAGGAGGATTTGCTTCGGCAGCAGCGGGAGAAACGGCAGAAACAGCGAGGCGCCGGCCATGCTGAACATGTTGCCGAAGTTCGCGCTGGTGGCCATGAAGACGTACTTCAGCGTGTTCGCAAAGGTGGTCCGTCCCTCGCGGACGCCCTGGATAAGTACGGACAAGTTCTTTTCGAGCAGCACAATATCAGCCGCGTCCTTAGCGACGTCTACGGCGCTGTCCACGGAGATGCCGACGTCCGCTGAATGGAGCGCGGGGGCATCATTGATCCCGTCCCCAATATAACCCACCACGTTACCGGATCGTTTCAAGGCCAGAATGATGCGGTCTTTCTGGTTCGGTTCGATTTCGGCAAAGACGTCGATGTCGTTGACCTGGTGGCTCAGCGCTTCGTCCGTCATGCGGCGGAGATCCATGCCGGTCAGCAGCCGTTGATGATCCAGTCCGACTGCGTGGCTGACATGGGTTGCGACGAGGCGGTGATCGCCTGTGATGATTTTGAGAGAGACCCCCAGCCGCCGCAGCGAGGCGATCGTATCGGCGATGTCTTCTCGCAACGGGTCGTGGAAAACCAGGAGTCCCAGGAAGGTCATGTCCGTCTCGTGTTCCTTTCCGAGACGCGTGCAGGATTCCATGGGGCGGATGGCCAGGCCGAGAATGCGAAAGCCCTGACCGGTCAGTTCGTGAAACCGGCTGGCGATCCGTTCCCGGACCGCGTCGAGGGGGACGGAGTTTCCGTCTGCCGATTCGGCGTAGACGCAGGCGGCCAACGTTTGCTCCAAGGCGCCTTTGGTAATCAAGAGTGAGCCGGTCGCGGTGGAGACGAGAATGGATAAGCGTTTGCGTACGAAGTCGTAGGGCACCTCGTCCAACTTGCGGTACCCGGTGAAATCCCATGCGCGATGTGTGCGGATCGCCTCGTCGAGCGGATTGACGAAGCCGGTTTCGTACGCGGCATTCAGGGCCGCGTGAAAGAGCACGCGTTCGCTCGGCTGGCCGGCGACATCGAGCGCGCATTCCAGATGCATCGATCCTTCCGTGAGCGTGCCGGTTTTATCGGCACAGAGCACGTTCATGCTGCCGAAGTTCTCGATCGAGTGGAGCCGTTTGACGATCACTTGCTGCTGGGCCATGCGTTTCGCCCCGTGCGAGAGATTGACGCTGATGATCGCCGGGAGCAACTGCGGTGTGAGCCCGACCGCGAGCGCCATGGAGAAGAGAAACGAATCGAGGACGGGCCGTTGCAGGTAGACGTTGATGGCGAAGATGGCGAAGACGAGCAAGAGCGTGACTTCAAGCAGGAGATAGCCGAAACGCCGGACGCCCCGTTCAAACTCGGTTTCCGGCTGGCGGTGCATCACACGGCCGGCGAGGCGTCCGAACTCCGTGTCCTTGCCGATCTGCACGATGACTGCCGTGGCATGGCCGCTGATTACATGGGTGCCCATGAAGAGACTGTTGGTTCGTTGGTTGACCGGCGCCGTGGCCGGCACGAGTGACACGGATTTTTCAGCCGGGTACGTTTCGCCGGTCAACGTCGCTTCGTCGACGAAGAGATCTTTGGATTCGAGGATGAGGCCATCTCCGGGAATGCTTGAGCCGGCCGACAGCGTGACGATGTCGCCGGGCACGACCTCATCGAGCGGAATGTCGTGCGCCTTCCCTTCCCGCAAGACCGTGACAGTCACGTGAACGAGCGCGAGGAGCGAAGCGACGGCTTTGGCTGCGCCGTGTTCCTGCCAGAATCCCAGCAGGGCGCTGACGAGGATGATGATCAGGATGATGAAGGCGTCTGTGCGATCGGCGAGAAAGAGCGAGATGGTGGCGGCAAACAAGAGGATGAGAATGATCGGGCTGTGGAATTGGGCCAGCAGAACCAGGAATGGCTGAATATCCCGGTGCGGTTTGAGGCGTGTGGCTGCGTACCGCGCTTGCCGTTCTTTGGCTTCTTCCGCGCTGAGCCCCTCCGCACTGCTCCGCAGGCGGCTGAGGAGTTTCTCTGCCGGAACGCTCCAGAAGGCCTGGTTCGGCTCGCTCATGCTGGAGTTACGGGATTATTCATAGTGCAGTGCCTCGATGGGATTCAGCTTTGAGGCCTTGTTGGCCGGGTAGAGGCCAAAGAAGATGCCGACGACGAGGGAAAAGACAAACGCGGCGGCCACGGCCGGCATGGAAATGATCGTCGGCCAGCCGATCAGTTTGGTCAGGAGTAGCGAGATGCCGATGCCGGCCCCGACGCCGAGGATGCCCCCGATGGTGGTCATGATGATGGCTTCAATCAGAAATTGCAGCAGGATATGAATCCGCTTCGCGCCGACGGCCATGCGCAGCCCGATTTCTCTGGTTCGCTCGGTGACGGAGACCAGGAGGATGTTCATGATGCCGATACCTCCTACGATGAGGGAGATCGAGGCGATGCTCATGAGCATGAGCATCATGGTCCGGCTCGTGCCAGCCATAGTATTGGCGATATCTTCCATCGTGCGGATGGTGAAATCGTCTTCTTCTGACGATTGCAGACGATGTTTCGCCCTCAGCAGCTCCTTGATGTCGTCGACGACGGCCGGAATATCGTGGCGGGTTTGCGTCGCGACCAGGATGATGCCGACGGTGCCGAGAAATCGCGTGCCTAGTACTTTGCGTTCTGCGGTCGTGAAGGGGAGGACGACGAAATCGTCCTGGTCCTGACCGGTAATCGATTGACCCTTGGGAGCGAGGATTCCGATGACCCGGAGGGGGACGTTCCGGATGCGGACCTCACTGCCGACGACTTCTTCGCCGGATTCAAACAGGTTCTGGGCAGCGGTTTTCCCTAGGATGACGACTTTCGCTGCCGCGTCCATGTCTGACTGGGTGAAGAAGTTGCCTTGTGCAACCGGCCAACTGCGGATGTCGGGGAACTCCGGTGTCGTGCCGAGTACGATCGTGCTCCAGTTCTTGTTCTCTCGAATGACTTGCAGGACGGAGCGCGTGGCGTACATCACCATCGTCACGCTCGATACCTTCTTCTCAATATCCTGCGCATCGTCGACGGTCAGAGTGGAGATGGACCCCAACCCTCCGCGAACGCCGCCGACAGTCGTGGCGCCGGGAATGATAATGAGCACATTCGTTCCCAGGCTGGAGATCTCCGCCTGGACGGAAGCCGTGGCTCCTTGCCCCAGGCTCACCATCGCGACCACTGCGCCGATGCCGATAATGATGCCGAGCATGGTCAACCCGGCGCGCAACGGATTGCGGCGCAGGATGCGTAGGGCGGAGAACATGGTGAGCCAGAGAAAGGACATGGGAATCGCTTTCAGCTGTCAGCCATCAGCTGACAGCCCTCGGATGTGACTCTTCGATCAGACGCTGAGAGCTGAAAGCTGTTTGCTGATAGCTCATCCCCTTCATCTCATCCCCCGGCCCGGTTCGAAGCCGGGCGGCAGCTTCTTTTGCGCCTGCTCCTCAAGTGTTTCAATGCCGAGAATCACCCGCTCGCCTTCCTTTACTGGCCCTTCAGTGATTTCCGAAAATAGGGAGTCTGCAATACCGGTGGTGACGACGGCCTGATGCGGCTTGTTCTCCTGATCGAACACCCAGACCTGCGACACTTTCTTGTCGACAGGAACGTTGGGCATTCGAAACCGTAACGCGCCGTTCGGGACGCGCAGGGGAGATTCTTTCTTTGCGGTGACGATGGTCACGTTGGCCGTCATGCCGGGCTTGAGCTTGAGATCTTTGTTGTCGACCGTGATCACGACGTCGTAGGTCACCACGTTCTGGATGCTGATCGGCGCATTCCGCACTTGCGTCACCGTGCCATCGAAGAAGTGTTTCGGGTAGGCGTCCACGCGAAAGCTGGCCGTCTTTCCTTCAGCCACTCCGCCGATATCAGACTCGCTGACATTGGCGTTCACCTGCATCTTCATCAGGTCCTGCGCGATCACAAAGAGGGTGGGTGTTTGGAAGCTGGCCACGACGGTCTGACCGATGTCCACGGTGCGGGAGATGACAATGCCGTTGACCGGCGAGTAGATGGTGGTATAGCCGAGATCCAGTTCGGCCGAGGCGAGTGTCGCTTGCGCCTGGTCCACCTGCGCCTGTGCGACCTCGATCTGGGCCGCCGCGTCACGGTAGTTCGTATCGGCGAGATCCAGATCGGCCTGCGATACGAACGCCTGTGTCCGGAGCGCCGCCATCCGGTCCCGTTCCCGTTTGCGTTGGGCCGCCATATTGTTCGCTTTGGCGAGCGAACCGGTGGCGCTCTTGACGGCGGCACGGGCCTGGTTGACTCGGGATTGAAAGGGGAGCGGGTCGATCTGAGCCAGCGGCTGGCCTTGTTTGACCACAGCGTTGAAATCCGCGTAGAGCTTCGCAATCTTGCCGGACACCTGGCTTCCGACCAGGACGGACACGACCGGATTGACGGTTCCGGTGGCGGTGACGATGGATGTGATGGGTCCCCGGTCGACCAGCCCTGTCTTGTACTGAACCGGAGGGGTTCCCCCATAGAGCCAATACCACGCCGCTGTACCGATCAACAGGATCGCCGCCACGCCGCCGATCAGCCACGGAAGCCGTGATGTCGTCTGTGGATGAGGAAGCGGAATGACCGTGATGGGCATCGCACGGTCAGGTGGCCGTAAAGGATCGGAAGGAGGCGGAGCCGCCTGGCTTGTGATGATTTCATTGACAGGAAGATGCCGGATTGGCTCATTCGGGTCGTTGGTCATGAAGCACTCGCTTTCTGTATCAATTCAGTCGGCGTACGATGATGGAGCCGGTTTGCCATGATCTTACGAGCTTCTTCTGCCAATAACAGCATGAGGGCGCCCAGCGTGAGCGGAGCGAAGATCCATGGCGGCAACGGGCTCGTTCCAAAAATCTCGTGGCCCGTCGGCGTATAGGTTATGGCGGCTAGCAGCGTCAGTTCGATGGCAATGCCCCAGAGGATCACCGGGTTGCTGAACCAGCCGCTCCGTGCGGCGCTGAGTCGATCGGAGCGGCAGGCAAAGACATTCGCCACCTGGGCCAAGACGATCCCAGCGAAGGTCACGGTCGTCGCCTCCTTATAGAGGGGGGAAGACCAATCCAGATGAGCGCCCCAGGTCCATCCCTGGCTAGAGAGGTAGAGAAAGAATCCGCTCATCGCCACGATCGCTTCGATCAGACCAAGAAAGAGGTAGGCGCGTAAGAGGAGCGGGAGATTCAAAAGCCGTTCGGTTTTCGGACGTGGCGGTATATCCATGACGTCGGCTACCGGGCGTTCGGTGCCGAGACCCAGTGCTGGGACCATGTCGGTGCCGAGATCGACGGCCAACACTTGTGGAATCGTGAGCGCCAGCGGGATGCCGAAGAAGCCGTAGCCCAGAAACGGCACAATTTCAGGGACGTTGCTGGCCAGGATATAGCTGGTGAATTTGCGAATGTTCTCATAGACCGCTCGGCCTTCTTCGATGGCACTGACGATGGTTGCAAAATTATCGTCGAGCAAAATGATATCAGCGGTTTCCTTGGCAACATCGGTTCCGGCGATGCCCATGGCCACTCCGATGTCAGCTTTCTTGAGGGCCGGCGCATCGTTGACGCCATCGCCGGTGACGGCGACCACTTGCCCCACGTCCTTGAGCGTGGCGACGATGCGCATCTTATGGCGCGGCGCCATGCGGGCAAACACCGGATCCGGCTCCCCCGGTCGAGAGGGGGTCAGCAGTTGGCGTAGGGTATCATCGCTCATGCCGTCGAGCTGTGTGCCTTCGATCACCGGGACAAAGCCGGTCGGTTGTTGCGGTGCCTGTTCCGGCGCCAAACCGATCTTGCGTGCAATCGCCAGGGCGGTGAGGGGATGATCACCCGTGATCATGACAACACGGACTCCGGCTTTGCGGCATTTGAGGATCGCCTCGGGGACCTCCCTGTGCGGCGGGTCCATCATGGCGATGAGTCCGAGAAACGTCAGATCCTCTTCAATGGTCTCCACTTCGATTTGTTCGGGCTGATGGGCGACTTCGCGCATCGCCACGGCAAGCACGCGGTAGGCCTGTTCGGCAAACGTCCGGCTTTGATTCAGGATACGCGTCCGCTCGTCCTGTGTCATGGAGATGGCCTCGCCATGAACCAATGCGTTGGTGCAGAGCATGAGCACGGCTTCCGGGGCGCCTTTGGTGAAGGCAAGAAGGCGGCCTTCCGACCAGTGCAGGGTACTCATTCGTTTGCGATCGGCGTCGAAGGCCAGTTCTCCCATGCGGCGCAAGGGAGGACGGTGGGCCAGCCCATGCTCGATGGCAAATTCCAGGAGCGCGACTTCCGTCGGATCCCCGGTCACGATGAACCGTCCGTCTGATTGCCGGACGCGCTTGGCGTTGTGGCAATTGACGAGGGCGTCGAATAGGGGTTGCCACTGTTCGGCGTCCGCTGTCGTGATGAGGCGGCCTCTGGTGAAAAGGCAGCCCTCGCGCGACTCAATCACGAGCCCGTCGGTGCAGAACCGATCCACTTTCATCCGATTTTCCGTGAGTGTGCCGGTCTTGTCCGTGCAGATGACGGTGGTGCAGCCGAGCGTTTCGACGGAGGATAGATGCTTAACCAGGGCGTTGCGTTTGGCCATCCGTTGGCTGCTCACGGCGAGTGCGAGGGTCACCGTCGGCAGGAGCCCTTCGGGCACGTTGGCGACGATGATGCCGATTCCGAAAATCGCGCTGATCCAGAAGCCGAGTCCGCTGCCCATCCCGATCACAAAGAAGGCCGCTCCCATAGCCAGTGAAATGGCGGCAACGATGCGGGTGACGGTGATGATTTCCTGTTGGAGCGGACTGAGACCGACGGCAACGGAGGTGGTGAGACTGGCGATTTTGCCGAACTCTGTACGCATGCCGACCGCAAACACGACCGCGCGCCCATGGCCGGAGAGGATGGTGGTGCCAGCGAAGACGAGGTTCGGGAGGTCGAGCCAATGGCCATCCTTAGTAGATTCGGCAATCCGTCGCTTCGGGTTCGATTCGCCGGTCAGGGCGGCGTTGTCCACTCGCATGCCGACGGCTTCGATCAAGCGCGCATCGGCCGGGATGCGTTCCCCTTCCTCCAGGATGAGGATGTCGCCCGGCACGATGTCGCTTCGGGAAAGTTCGAGCGGGTGACCTCCGCGGGTGATCCAGGCTTTGTCCGGCAGCAGGCGATGGAGCGCTTGCACGGCGCGCTCGGCTTTGTATTCTTGAAAGAAGGCGAAGACGGCATTGATGACGATGACGCTGAGGATGGCCCAGCCCAGCGTGGCCATGCCCTCGCCTGGCTTCATGAAGTCGGCGGCGAACGCGAGGCCGGAGGCGATCCAGAGCAGCAGGGCGAGGAAGTGGGTGAAGTGGCGGGTGAGTCCCCGCAGGATGAGGTAGCGATCGGGTTCCGTGAGCCGGTTGGCGCCGAACTGGGCCAGGCGTTGCTGGGCCTCTTCCGGCGTGAGGCCGCCGGTGGCGGTCTCAAGCCGCTTCAGCACCTCGTCGATGGCGAGGGTTCCAATATCGTGGTACCGGAACTCAGGCACGTGTGCCTCGCACGATGAGGACCGAACAAGGCGCGTGTCGCAGAAGGGTTTCGGATACGCTGCCGAGATGCAGTCGCTCGGTCTTGGTCAGTTCGCGAGAGCCGAATACCAGAAGATCGTCTTGCTCAGCCTCGACGTGTTTGACGATGGTGTCGATCACATGATTCATCCGCACGTGGGTCACCGCGGGGTATCCGTCTTTGACGAAGTCATCCCGCAGGGCGTTGACGAGGCTGGTGGCGCGATCCATGACCGGTCCGGTCAGGGCTGTCAATTGCGATTCCGGCAGATAGCGGGCGGCGAGGTCCGTCACCGGGCTTTCGGCGGAAGTCAGGATCGACACTGTTGCGGATTCCGGAAGAATGCGGGTTCGTAGAAAACGGGCGGCGGCTCGTGAGGGTTTGGAGTCATCGACCGCAAGTGCCACCTGGCCGAGCCTGGTAACGGGCTGTTTGACCACGAACAGTGAACAGGGGGCGATGGCCGCCACTTGCCGGGAGGTGCTGCCCAGCAGAAATCCTTTGATGTCGCTCAATCCGCGGGATCCCATCAGGATGAGATCTGCCTTCATCCGTTTCGCCTGCCGGGCGATGGTTTTGGCAAAGGGACCGTGTGCAAGAACCGTCTGGAATGTTGTGCGAGGGCCGGTGCCGGCTTGGCCGAGGGCCACACGCGCCGACCGCTCCGCTTCACGCAGGAGTAATGTGCCGGCCTTGTCTAAGGCAGCGAGGGCGCGTCTGACGGCAACCGGATTCTTTCCTTTGGTTGCCTGAAGCAGTGAAGGATCCACGACATGCAGCAAGACGACCTGCTCGGGTTCACGGTTGGCGAGCGCTTTGAGTGCCTGGACTCCCCACTGGGCGTATTCAGACCCATCGACCGCACAGATGATGCGCATAACAGAGCCCTCCTTCAATAACAGTCACCGAGAGCGAGAACGTCAGGTACCTATTCTGCATTGGATATGCCCGTGGAGTTTGGAAAGGGCTATGGAGAATCCGCGTGGTTTCCAGGGCTTGAAGGCCAGGAGCGTCTTAACCGAGAGGCGCGCTGCGGCTTTTTGCAGCAGGCCGAAAATGGTGACTGTGGTGATTGGCGTCAGTCTTGATACGGGAAAGGCGAATTAAATGAAGAAAGTGCGTTCCTGTGTGGAAATCGCGAGGCCGGTGGATCGCGCGTCATGGCATTCTCATTGCCTTATATAAGAGTGTAAACAAAAGGAGGATGTATGAAACGGGGTGTTATCTCGATGATCGGGCTTTCCGTCGTATTCATGGGGGGCATGAGTTCGGCCGATGGCGGCGCTGTGGCACGGATCGGGGCTTCAAGTGAGTTTGTCGAATTGAGTCATCAGATCGAAGGCCATACGACGGTCGACTTGCTGCCTCTTCACCGGGTCGGCGACGTTCGGTACTTCAGTGCCGGTATCGGCCTTGAAGAGCGGGCGGCCCAGTATCCGCCTTTTTCGTTGAAGCTCGTCTTTACGGCCGGAGGGAAACCGTTTCTCTCCGGGGTCTCCGTGACGATCCAGCCGGTCAAAGGCGGAGCCGCCGTGACGATCCCTCAAGAACAGGTGGAGGGGCCTTGGCTCTTCGTCGATTTGGCGCCGGGCGTCTATCACGTCACGGCGATTCACCGTGACCGGAAGCAGGGGCTGACGGGTATTGCAGTGGAAGCTGGAAAGCAGAAGACGATACATCTGCGATGGTCAGAGGATCGGGGCCTTGCCGGAGTGTTGCCGGCAGAATAAACGGCTTTGGAGGTGGGTACTGTCTCTGCTATTTGACCAAAGAAGGAGTGTAATGTCATGCCGAAGACGATGAAAAAGAAACCAGCAAAGAAGCCGGCCAAGATGTCGAAAGCGCCGGACTTTGCGTCGATGCTGGTGAAGCCGGTGATGGAAAAGCGAGTGCAGTCCGCCCGCTTGAAGACGAAGGGTGATGTGATTGCGTCCCTCATGATCGAAGGATTCGGCGCGGTCCCGGTAGTGGATGGCACGAGAAAGCTGATCGGAATTGTAAGTGAACATGACTTGCTTGCCGCGATGGACGATGGGCATGCGCTGGGTGAGCTGACCGCTGTGGATGTCATGACGGCTAATCCGTATTCCGTCCGGCCTGAAACGACACTGGGAACACTAGTGCATGTTTTACGAGCCAGCGATCTTGTTCGGGTGCCGGTCGTGGATGCCAAGGATCGACTGATCGGGATCATTGCCAGGCGAGATATCTTGCGAACCTATTTAGGGTATAGATCGCCCCGCAAAAAGTGAGGGAGCTGCGATGCGACAAACAGAATTTTTCATGAAAGCCTGTGATCCGAAGACTTTAACCGTCGGCCAGTTGATGCAGGATGCGGTGACGCGCTGTACGTCGCGGACGGACGCCCTGACTGTGACCCACATGATGACCCATCGGAATTTCGGGAGTCTGCCCGTGGTGGAGGAGGATGGGACGCTGGTGGGTGTCGTGAGTGAATACGATCTGCTTCAAGTAATGATCGAGGGGCGAGATCTGCGCAAGGTTCTGGTGACTGAAATCATGTCGGCCCATCCGGTGACGGTGACAGAAGACCAGACGCTCGTGCAAGTCGCTGATCTGTTCCAAGACCGGTATCTCACGAGAGTGCCCGTCGTGCGGAACGGCAAACTCGTGGGCATTCTGGCGCGACGTGATCTGTTGTACGGATATACGAAGGCCGCACAGTATTGGTCTTAGTCAGCTGCTGAAACTGACCGCCAGCGGCGTTCTCGCCTCGAATGCATCCTCAACGTACCCCAGAGGGTACGCTTCCGGTGCATTCATCGGCTGCGGCCTTGCTGGACAGTCAGTTTGAGCAGCTTCTAGGAGGTGCAGGATCAGGAGTAAACCATGACGATGAGCCAGAATCACCGGTTGCGGGCTGAACTGGATCAACACGAACTGGCCGCGCTGCAGCGTTTCATGGTGGCGATTCAGGATGAGCCGTATGAGTCCAAACCTCGTGTCGATGTCACGGAGGTGTTTCGCGGGCCGGAAGGGCAGATCTTCGTGCCGGTGACTGTTTCCGGAGAGAGCCCTGACCCGCATCTCGCGATGCTGATGGGGCACAAGGCGGAACAGCTCTATAAACAGAGCGGGTGTCGGTTTGTTCTCCTGCAGCGAATCGAGAGCGATCCTTCGCGGAAAACCTATGTGTGGGATGGGGCGGCTTGGAAGACGGTGCCGTAGCAGCCAGAGAAGCGTATCCCGGCGATGTCACTGTTTCACATCTTCTGTAAACGACGAGCAAGAGATTGCAATGGGGATGTGAGTTTCATCCACTTCGCAGTGCTGCTGATTGCTCTGTTTCCTTCCATCGCCTTTTCGGAGCCGTCCAAGAAACATCCCAGCCCCTGTCAGATCGCCTATCCCAGCGATGTCACTGTCGAGTGGGACTGTCGGACGCTACGGCCCGGTGAATCGCTTGAAAAACTGTTCGGGGAGCGCTGGGTCGATGTCGCACGGTTCAACCGGATTGATCGGCGTCATGCGCGTTCCGGCGTCTCGCTCAAAGTCCCTAAGCAACTTGACGATCTGGACTCCTTCTCGCCGCTCCCGCTGTTGTATCCGCCCGCCGAGCAGGAGGATCGGTTCATCCTCATCCATCTTTCGGAGCAGTTTCTCGGGGCCTATGAATACGGGGCCTTACGGTTTGCGCTTCCGATTGCCTCCGGGAACGGAGGCAACGAAACCCCGCTCGGCGATTTCCGGATCACCGCAGCCCATCGCGTGCATCAGTCCTGTCTCTATACGGTCGAAGGCACGAACCGGCCTTATCCCATGAACTATGCCTTGCGTTTCTTCGTGAATCGGGCAGGCGTGTCCTATTGGATTCACGGGCGTGATTTACCGGGCTTTCCGGCCTCACACGGCTGTATCGGGCTCTACGATGAACCGATGCAGAAGGAACAGTATGGAATTCCGAAAGACCCGGAGGTGAACGATGCAAAGAAGTTGTTTGAATGGGTGTTAGGAGGTGAGCCGGAAGATGACCGGGTGATTCCGCTTCCCAACGGTCCTCGACTTCAGATCCTCGGAGAGGCGCCGAGGAGTGAGCGGTAGTGCTCCCTCCTCGAATCGCAAGCCGGAAGGTCTCAATCTAGAACGTATTCAGGAAGTGTACTGTATTAGTAAGGCGTTGATGGTCGTCTTGCAGCCCAGCGATACATGACGGGCAGGACCAGCAGGGTTAGAGCTGTCGAGGTGATGAGGCCGCCGATCACGACTGTCGCCAGGGGACGCTGTACCTCCGCTCCCATTGATGTGGCTAAGGCCATCGGTAGGAAGCCAAGGCTTGCTACGAGTGCTGTCATGAGGACAGGCCTGACTCGATCGCTGGTGCCTTGGGTGATGGCCTGGTCGGTCGACTGTCCTTCCGACTCCAGTTGCCGGATGTGACTCACGAGCACAACGCCGTTCAGTACGGCGATGCCGAAGAGGGCGATGAAGCCGATGATCGCCGAGATGCTGAGCGGCAACCCCCGCAGCCATAGAGCCAGAATTCCTCCGGACAAGGCCAGGGGCACATTCAGAAAGATGAGCAGCGCTGGTCGCATCTCGCCGAACATGACGGACAGCATGCCGAGAATGAGCAACAATGTCACCGGCACCACGAGCAACAACCGTTTCGTCGCATCTTGCAAATGTTCAAATTGTCCGCCCCAGGTCAGCTCGTAGCCTGGCGGAAGTGTGACGGTCTGATGAACTGCCTGTTGGGCTGCAGCTACAAATCCACCCAAGTCGCGGCCGCGGATGTTGCTTTCCACCACGATGCGCCGCTGTACGTGTTCGCGGCTGACCTGTGCCGGTCCCGAATCCACCTGGATTGTGGCTACGCGCGAAAGGGGAACCAGTTCTCCGTGCATCGTGGGGATCAATAGATTGCCAAGTGTGGCAGGATCGGCCGAGGCTTGATCCACGAGCCGGACGATCAGGTCGAACCGTCTTGATCCCTGAACCACCGTACCGACCACGTGGCCGACGCGGGTGGCCTGAATCAGCAGCAGCACGTCATCCGCCGTGAGGCCGTACCGCGCGATCTCTTCGCGGTTGATGACGACGCGAAGCAGGGGGAGCCCCGCCACCTGCTCGACTTTCACGTCGGCCGCACCCCGTACACGTTCAAGCGCACGGGCGACCTGTTCAGCCTGCTGTTTGAGAATATCCAGATCGGGGCCGAAGATTTTCACCGCGAGGTCTGAGCGCACCCCGGCGATCAATTCGTTGAACCGCATTTCGATGGGCTGGGTAAATCCGAGTCCGACGCCCGGCACTTCGTTCGTAATCGCGTCCTTCATCTTCGCGATCAGTGATTCCCGGGTGTGAGCCGTGACCCACTCGCTCTGAGGTGTGAGGATCACAAAGACGTCAGACATTTCGACGCCCATAACGTCGGTAGCGACTTCCGGGCTGCCGGTCCGAGTGACGACCTGCGTGACTTCCGGAAAACGACGCAGGACCCGCTCTACCTCGAGCGCCGTCGAGACGGATTCGGTCAGGGAGATGCTGGGCAGCCGCCAGAGCTGAATCGCGAGATCCCCTTCATCGAGTCGAGGGATGAATTCCACGCCGAGGAACGATCCGAGTCCGAGGCTCATCGCAAAGAGCAGGATCGCCGGAACGACCACCCTGCGCGGATGGGCAATGGCCCAGCGGAGACAGGGTTCGTACATCCGCCGAATCCAGCGCAGGAGGCCTGTCTCTTCCTGTCCATGATGCGCCCGTGCAAACCAGGAGGCCAGGACCGGCGTGGCGGTCACGGCCACAAGGAGCGAGCCGGCCAGCGCCATGATGACGGTCAGGGCCATCGGGCGGAACATCTTCCCTTCGATGCCGGTGAGCGCGAGGATCGGCACATAGACGAGGATGATAATTCCTACGGCAAACCCCATCGGTCGCAGGACTTCGCGCCCCGCCGCTTGGATATTGTCCAGCCGTTCTTCGCGGGTCATGTCCTTGCTCTGCGCTAATTGGCGGAGAATGTTATCGATCATCACGACCGAGCCGTCGACGAGCAGGCCGAAATCGATGGCACCGAGGCTCATGAGATTGCCGGACAGTCCGGCCTGCATCATGCCGGTGAAGGCGATGAGCATCGACAGGGGAATGGCGGCCGCGACGATCAGGCCTGCGCGCAGATCTCCCAGGAAGAGAAACAGCACGGCGATGACCAGCAGTCCGCCTTCCACCAGATTGTTCCGTACGGTCTTCATCACTTTGGATACGAAGAGTGTGCGATCGTAATAGGGCTCGATCGTGACCCCCGGGGGAAGCGTCGTCTGGATTTCACGGACGCGGGCTTTGACCCGTTCCACGACCTGCTGTGCATTTTCACCGGCCAGCATCTGCACCATGCCGATGACCGTTTCTCCCTCGCCCATCGCAGTGGCCGCACCGATGCGCAGGGCCGAGGCTTCCCGCACAGTCGCCACATCCGCAATGTAGATCGGGACTCCACCCGATCCATGGGCCACGACAATACGGGTCAGGTCCGATACCTGCGTGGCCAAGGCTTCGCCGCGAATGAGCAGTTGTTCGCGCTGTCGCTCAAGATAGCCGCCTCCGGCCATGGCGTTGTTCCGCTGCAAGGCATCAAATACCTGCCGAAGAGAGAGTTTGAAAGACAGCAGTCTGGCTGGATCCACCACCACCTGAAACTGTTGCGGCTCGCCGCCCCAGATGTTCACCTCGACGACGCCGGGCACGGCACGCAGCTTCATGCCGATGTCCCATTCGAGCATCGTCCGCAGCGCCATCGGGCTGTAGCCGGGTCCTTTGAGCGTGAATTGATATACTTCGCCCAAACCGGTGGTGAGCGGTCCGATGGCCGGGCGACCATATTCGGCCGGAATCTTTTCCATGGCCCGCGCCAGCCGTTCCGTGACCAGTTGTCTGGCTCGATAGATATCGGTGCTGTCTTCGAAAATGGCGGTGACCGCGGAAAGCCCATAGCGTGACACCGAGCGCAACTCGCGCAGGGCGGGCAGTCCACTGAGGGAGGCCTCGATGGGAAATGTGATGAATTGTTCCACTTCGACCGGTCCCAGGGCCGGCGCTTTCGTGAGCACTTGGACCTGCACCGGAGTGAGATCCGGCACGGCGTCGATCGTCAGATGGGCGACGGACCAGAGACCTGCGGCGATCACGACCGCGATAGCCACCAGCGTGAAGAACCGATAGCGCAGCGAAAATGTCAGCAGGCGATCCATGTGCCGTTACTCTCCTGACCCGATGTGTTCCTTGAGCAACACGTTCTTTAGGTCGAAGACGCCCTCGGTGACGACCGTATCCTGGTCGCTCAGCCCCTTCCGTATCTCGACCCATCCGCCCCCTTCCCTGCCGCTGTCGACGGGGGCGAAGGCGAAGCCCTGATCTCGCCGGACAAAGACACCTCGCTGATTCTCGACGGTCGTGAGCGCCGTGACCGGCACCGCGATGGCCGGCCGTCCTGCAAGCATCAGTGTGACGTCGACATATTCTCTGGGTTTCAGCTGACCCTGGGCGTTGGCCACTTCAAAGCGCACCAGGATGGTCCTGGTTGTCTCGTCTGCGACCGGGGCCAGGTAGGTGAGCGGAGCGGTAACCGGTTCGCCGCCTTTCGGTGTGATGGTGCCCGTATCGCCTTCTTTGAACTTGCGTGCCTGTTCAATCGGTAGATTTGCGAAGACCCACACGCGACTGGTATCCACGATTTCAAACAACTCATTTCCCGGTGTGACGCCCTGACCGCGCACGACATTTTGCGCCACGACGGTCCCGGTGATGGGGGAGGTCAGCGTATATCGATGCCGTTCTTCGTGCCGGCCGCTTTCGAGCGGCAGCAATTCCGTGGCGGTCAGCCCCATGTTCAGTAACTTCTCGCGGACATGGAGATAGTGCGCTCGGGTTTCCAGATAGCGCCCCTTGTCTTCGATCAGCTTCCGCTCCGGAACGATATCGTCCGCCCGCAGTTTCTCCGTCCGTCGGAAATTGTTTTCAGCCACATCGGCCCGTGCCTTACTCACCAGATGCTCTTCGATCAATTGATCCAGCTGTAGACTCGCGATGGCGGCTAAGGGCTGCCCTTTCTTCACGTGATCGCCGAGTTGCACATGGATCAGCTCGGCTTGTCCGTCAATGCGTGAGGTGATCTTGGCCACCTGCTTGAGGTCCAATGAGACTTCGCCCGGCGCGGTCACAATTTCAGGCACGGCATGCAGGGCAACGGACTCGGTACGTAACCGGGCCTGGACCACCGGCGGAGGTTGGATGACGCGGGGCCGACTCACGCCTGGTTTGACGCCTGTCTCCTGGGGCTGCGGCGGCGGAGCGGTTCCTCGATCGCTGCAACCGGAGAGCAGCAGCATGATCGAGGCGATGGTCCAGGCTGCGGGTTGTGGTGTCATGGATGCTTTCCTTGTTCGCTCACAGGGGCGCACCGACGGCGCGTTCCAATCGGACGAGGGCGATCGAGAGATCCGCGCGGACCTGGGCATATTCCAGGACTGTTTGGCGGTAGACGCGCTGGGCGTCCAGTACGTCCAGCAGGCTGGCCGCGCCTTGTCGAAAGCTCGTCCGTGCCGCCGTTAATGTCTGCTCAGCTTGTTTGAGCAAGCCCGTTTCGAATACTTGCAGCTGATCCTGTGCCGTCCGGACTTCCTGCGCATGTTGCGTGATGGCCTGTTCCAACTCGCTTTGCGCCCGTCGCCGGTCGGCGTCGGCTCGATATTGCGTTCCGAGCGCCGTCTCGATTTCACCCTGTCGCCGGTACCAGAGAGGAATCGGCACACTGAGTCCGGCGGTCAGCGATTCATCTCCCGCCTCTCGATGGTAGCTGCCCTGGACGCTCAGGTTCGGCACGCGGGAGGCCCGTTCGTATTGCACTGTATGGCCTGCCTGCTCGGCGAGTTTCGCCAATCGCTGCAGGGTTGGATGCTGCTCAAGGGCGTTGGCGGTCAGTCGATCCAGATCGAAGGTGTGCTTGCTCGATTGAAAGTCGCCCTGAATAGAGAATTGTGTGCCGAGTCCTCCGGCCGTGAGGGTATTCAATCGGGTCTTGGCCACGACCAACGCGTTCTGGGCTCGCGCGACTTCTTTCTGAGCCTTCTGCACTTCGACACCGGCTTTCATCGTGTCAAAGGATGTTGCCTCGCCGGCTGCCACCCGTGCTTTGACCGTGCGGAGGACTTCTTCGACCGTCGTGACGTTCTGAGCGGTCATCTCTGCGTCGCGCTGCGTGAACAACAGGTGATAGAACGCAACTTTGACATCGGCAATCAGCGTGAGGCGGGTTTCATCCAGCGCAGCACTGGCGCCGGCAACGCCGGCGTTTGCGGCCTCTTGACGGGCCTGCCGCTTGCCAGTCCATTCAAGCGGCTGTTCGAGCGTGACGGTGCGCTCGGTGATCCGGGCGCCGGTGCTGGGATCGCGAATAGCGCCGCGCCCGGCTGTGCCTGAAAGCGAGGGATTCGGGTAGGCCCCTGCCGCGATCCGTTGCCCGTGACTTTGCCGGACAAACCCCTCCGCGCCGGCCAGGGTGGGGCTTCGCTCGATGGCCAGGGCCACGATGCTGTCGAGTGAGTAGGTGCCGGTGAGAGGATCTGCCGCCCACGCCGTCCCGGCGGACTGGCCGAGATAGCCCATTCCGCTTAATAACAAGGCGGAAACGAAAATACGAGTCATCATGTGAGCCTCCTCTGCTCAACAGACACCGGGCTCAACTCGTGAGGAATGAGTCCGTAATGCCACGACGCCAGTGATAGCGTTGATTCGTACTGACGGAACTCAGAGAAGGAGTGAGGGCGGCGCGCGGGACGGGAGCCGATGCACAAAGAGGGTGGACGCAGGAATGGCAGTAAGGTGTTCGGTTGCCCGTTCACGGCACTCTATGGTGGTGGTTTCTCCGATCGGCAGCACCATGGTTTGCACAAGAATCGGCTTTAGATCTGTGCGCTGGTGCGAGTCGGTGAGCAGCGAGAATCCCAACTCGGAATGCTCGAACCAGGTGTGTGAAAGATGAACGGACTTGTCGGCAGCGGAGTGGGGCGACGCCTCGTGGATATCGAACTCACCGTCGAGATCGGCGGAAAATACGGTGTGCACGGTTCCGCTATGGACCGCTCCATCATGACCCGAGTGCTCGGCAGATTCGGGATGGATGTGGAAGAGAGGAACTAAGAGGATCCAAAGCATAACCCACACCCGGATAATCATGGGTGGCAGTTGGTGCGTTAGGATATGGAGAATATTACGCATCATGTTTCATTATACTGATTGAGACTACCACAGGGCCGCTTGGCATGCACGGGATCAGGCCGTTCGTAAGCTCAAAAGAACCGGTGCGCTAGGGTTCCGTGATGATCCTCCCTCCGGGCCGTTCTTCGCCCTCACCCCATTCCGCCACGGCCTGGGCCATTTCGGCGAGGCGTTGAGCGGCACGGCCAAAGACCGTGTCGGGAGGATATTCCCCGTCGATACCGCGTTCGCCCGCTGTTACGCCGGTGAGTAACTCAATGGCCTCTTCCAGTGTATTCACCGCATAGACGGTGAACTGTCCCGACTCCACCGCTTCAACCACATCGCGGCGAAGCGCGAGATGCTTGGTGTTGCGCGTCGGAATGATCACGCCCTGTTTGCCGGTGAGGCCGCGCCGTGAACAGGATTCAAGAAACCCTTCTATCTTTTCGTTGACGCCCCCGATGGGTTGGACTTCGCCCAATTGGTTAACGGATCCGGTTACGGCGAGATACTGCCGGATTGGAAGATCGGCCAGACTGGAGAGGATCGCGGTCAACTCGGCGACCGCGGCGCTGTCTCCTTCGATCTCAGAATAGGTCTGTTCGAACGTCAACGAGGCGCTCATCGCAAAGGGATGTAGCCCGGCAAACTTGCCGGCAAGGTAGCCGGCGAGCGTCATGACGCCTTTGCTGTGGATGTTGCCTGCAAGTTCCGCTTCCCGTTGCACGTCGATCACGCCTTTGGTGCCGACATAGGTGCGCGCGGTGATACGGGTGGGACGGCCGAACGCATAGTCGCCGAGCTGATGAACGGAGAGCCCGTTGACCTGTCCGACCACGTCGCCGTCGAGATCGACCATCAAGGTCCCTTCCTTGATCTCGTCCTGGATCCAGTGCTCAGCCAGATTCGACCGGTGGCGCTTATGCGCGATCGCGGCATCGACATCTCCGCGCGTCACAAACGAATGGTTCTCTTTCCTGGCCCAGTAGCCGGCCTCGCGGATGAGATCGCTCACAAGGCTGAACCGCAGAGACAGACGGTCGTGCCGGTCGGCAAAGCGGAATCCCTGCCGAATCACTTCGGCGACCGCATCGGCCCCAAAGTGAGGCAGCCCTTCTTCGCGGCAGAGTTTCGCGATGAACCGGGCGTACTGGCGGTCCTGTCGTTCGCTCCGGACCACTTCCGTATCGAAGTCGGCCTTCACTTTGAAGAGCTTGGCAAAGTCTTCTTCATACGCCTGAAGCAGATGATAGATGATCGGTGGCCCGACCATGATGATTTTCACCGTGACGGGGATAGCTTGCGGCCGGAGGCCGGCGGTGGAGAATCCATAGAATTCGCCTGGGTCTTCGATTTTCACTTCAGCCGTCTTAATGACCCGCTTCAGCGCATCCCAGGAAAACGGTTGGCGCAACATGTCCAGGGCGTTCACGATGAGATAGCCGCCGTTGGCTTGCAATACGGCGCCGGCGCGGATTTCGGTGAAGTCTGTGTACATGACGCCCATGTGGGCGCGGCGTTCGATTTTTCCGATCAGGTTGGTGTAGGTCGGGTGCGTTTCGTCGATGACCGGCGCTCCGTCTGACGGATCGTTTTCGACGATGAGATTCACGAGATAGCGCGTCATGTCGGGACGGCGAAGTTCCAGTCCTGGAATGGGTAATGTCGGCCCCTCATGCGGAAGAAAGTCTTTGTAATGATGGACGATGTTGTCCTGCACACGCTCGAGATAGGCGCAGACCGCCGGCAGGTCCTGGTAGGTCAGCCGCATCGTCTCATAGCGGCCTTCGAGCACGTTGGTCACCATCTGGTGATCGAGGTGGCGAAGCTGGTGTTCCATTTCTTTATCGAGGCTGTGCAGGCGCACATGAAACTCGCGGATCTCGCCTTCGAGGGCGAGCCGCCGGTCGTTGAGGTCCTGTTGCTCCGATTCGGTCATGGCCTCCATGGCTTCGTCGCTCATGGGGTGTCCATCTTTGAGCGGCACGAGCCCGAATCCCGCCGGGGTTTCGTCGAATCCAAATCCGCGGGTGAGACTCAACTTGGTGAGCTCTTGGAACAGCGTTTTCTTCTTGCTCTCCGTCTCGTCTCGCAGCTTGGCTTTGGCGTCGAGGTATTTCTTGCTTTCGAACGCAGCGGGGATCTCGCGGCGCAAGCTCTCGATAAACGTAGCCATGTCCCGTTTGAAGGCACAGCCTTGACCGGCCGGAAAGGAAAGGCTGACCGGTCGTGAAGGGTCCTGGAAATTATTGACGTAGCCCCAGTCGGCAGGAGCCGGGGATACCTGGGCCAGCCGTTTCACCATCTGACGGACGAGCGTACCTTTGCCGGTGCCGATGGGGCCGGAGACGTAGAGATTGAATCCCGGGCTTTTCATCGAGAGCCCGAATTCCAGCGCTTCGACCGCTCGCTCCTGGCCGATGATATCCGTCAGCGGTTCCAGCTCGCTGGTGTCTTCGAATCCCAGATGCGCGGGGTCGATCGTCGGCGTCAGCATGGAGACCGGAACTTTGAATTTGTCGGTGTTCATCTACAAGACTTTCACGGCAACGGTCGGAGGGCGTTGGACCGTTGTGGCCTGAGGGCCTTTCTTGCCTTGCTCCAGACCGAAGACCACTTCCGTTCCGTCTTCAAGGTCCTCGAGTGTAAGGCCCTGGAGCGCGTTCGCATGAAAGTACACTTCTCCGCCGCCTTCCTGGAGAATGAAGCCATAGCCTTCTTGTGGGAATAGTTTGCAGATCACGCCGCGATGAGGCGGAACCGGTGAGAGACGTACTTCGGTCTGAGCGCGTTTCTCACGAAACTTTCGCAGTTCAATCGCCATAGCGGCGAAGGCGCTCCGGATGGCTTCTTCGAAGGTCTTGTCTTCCTTGCGAGCAGTGACGGTATGGCGGCCTGGGAGTGTGACCACCACGAGCGCCTCGGCAACATGGTCCTGCTTTTTGTGACGGCGGTTTTTTGTCAGCGTGACACGGCCGTGCGTGAGGTCGTCATGACCCCGACGGAGATCTTCCATGCGGGTTTCGATTTCTGTCTTCCAACGGGGCGTCATCTCGACATTGCGGCTGTGGATTTCTAGGTCCATCTGGAGTCCCTCCTGTTCTCAGCGCTGTCTATCAGCAAGCCGGATGCCGCCTGAGTCAAATCCACCGGTTTGGAAGTGGCAGAAGAAAGACGCATCGTTTACTTGCTCTTTGGGCAAACAGCCGCGTTGCCTAGGCGGTGATGACGGGTCAGGCTGGCGCATTTCTCCCCAGTGGTCGTTCTGTTGGTGAAGCGCAATGCGTCACTTGCAGTCCCGTCAGGCAAAGCAGCAGGTGGGGAGGGCGGGGGGCTGTCACTGGAGTCGCTATTGTAGGCGGTCGGTGACGTGACTGCTCGACTGGAACGTGACTTGCGTGGCATTTGAGCATGCCTACGCTGAGAAAACAGGCTCTCGAAGAGTATCTCCAGTCGCGTTTTGGGCCTGAGGCTATGTTGCTGTCGTTCGGCGCGATTGGAAAGGCAAGTTCAGAAGGTGCGCATAAACAATACGGCTATGGGACACCGGTCAAGCTGACGTTCCGTGTTGGTAACGATGTACGGTCGGCTGTGCTGGAAACTATGAAGCCCGGTCCTTTCGGCCACGAGCATATGGCTGATCGGGCGCAGGCGATGTTGTGGGACTACGAGTCCTACGGACGGCTGCCGCGGCATGTGAAGGCGCTCGATGTCGGTGTTTTTACCGGCACACAGAAACTGCTGTCTGTTGCAGAGGGGCGGGAATACTTTGTCCTGAATCAATGGACCGACGGGGCGAGCTATCACGAAGATCTGGAACGGCTCGCCAAGGGGCGATCGATCCGTCCGCTCGATCGCAAGCGGACCATCGCCCTCGCGCGGTACCTGGCGCAGATCCACGCGCATAAGAAACGGGATGCCGATTTGTACCGCCGCCGTTTGAGGGAGTTGATCGGTCACGGTGAATGCATCATGGGGCTGACCGACAGTTACCCGGAGCGGTTCGGATTTATCACGGAAGACCTGTTACGTGGAATTGAGGATGCTGCCAACCGTTGGCGGTGGCGTTTGCGCGGACAGGCTAAACGATTGTCGCAAGTGCACGGGGATTTTCACCCCTGGAATGTCTTGTTCAGGAAGGGTGTCGATTTCGCGGTGCTCGATCGCTCCCGTGGGGAGTGGGGTGAACCGGCGGACGACGTGACATCCATGACGATCAACTACTTCTTCTATTCGCTCTGCCGGTGGGGACGGCTGAAGGGGCCGTTTGAAGTGCTCTTCCGTCTATTTTGGGACGAATATATCAAGGCAAGCGGCGATGAAGATGTGTTGGCAACAGCGGCACCGTTCTTCGCGTTTCGCGGCCTGGTACTGGCGAGTCCGGTTTGGTATCCCACGTTGCCGATCGGTGTGCGTCGAACCATTTTCCGGTTTATTGGGCAGGTCCTTGCCGCGCCGCGTTTCGATCCATCAAGGGTGAACGAGTATTGCGGGTGACCGGATACCAGTCTGGTGGCATCAATGACGCAAATCCACAGTGTCGCAATCTGGATTACCGGGTTACCGGCCTCAGGCAAAAGCACAATTGCGCGGGCGTTGAAGCCTCAGCTTGAAGCGTCCGGTTTGACCGTGGAGGTGCTGGAGTCGGATGAAGTCCGACGGGTGCTCACGCCCGAAGCGACCTACTCTCAGGCCGAACGGGATCTCTTCTATCGCGCGCTGGCGCTCATGGGGGCGAAGCTGGTGGCGCATGGCGTGACCGTAATCTTCGATGCCACGGCCACTAGGCGTGAGTATCGCGACTTTGCCAGGAGTCTGATGCCTCGATTCATCGAGGTAGCAGTGGAATGTCCGCTGGAGATCTGCATGCAGCGTGACTATAAAGGGACCTATCAACGGGGGCAGCGTGGGGAGTCCCACACCGTGCCGGGGCTGCAAGAGCCCTATGAAGCCCCGCTCCATCCCGATCTCACCATCGATACGACGAACGTCCAGGCGAGCGCAGCGGCGGAGAATGTTCTAGCGCTTGTGGAGAAACGATTTCTTCAGTAAATAGCCGCCTCTTTTTATTCTTTTGCTTTTCCCTCTCGATGAAAGTGCCGCAGAAACCACTTGCATGCGTGCTCGGCAACCTGTTCCAGTGTGCCTGGTTCTTCAAATAGATGTGTGGCTCCGGGGACGACGATCAGTCTCTTCTCACAGATGAGCATTTCGTAGGCTGATTGGTTCATCTCAATCACCGGTTCATCCCACCCACCGACCATCAGCAGAGTTGGCGCGGTCACCGAGGGCAGGTAGGCTTCTGCCAAGTCTGGCCGTCCGCCTCGTGACACGATGGCCTGGATGTTTTGTGGGTCTCTGGCAGCGGCTTGCAACGCTGCGCCGGCTCCGGTGCTGGCGCCGAAATAGCCGACGCCAAGCTTCTTTGTGCGCGGGTCTTCGTCCAGCCAGGCTTTGGCCAGCAACAGCCGATCGGCCAGCAGATCGATATCAAACACTTTCCGTCGATCCTCGGCTTCGTCCGGCGTGAGCAGGTCAAGCAGCAGCGTCGCAAGGCCGTTCTGCTGCAGATGGTGGGCGACGAAGTTGTTTCGCGGACTCAATCGTCCGCTGCCGCTGCCGTGAGCAAAGACGATAACTCCGCTAGGGTCTGGTGGGAGGCCCAGGATGCCTTCAAGTGCCAGTTTTCCGTAAGTGATCCGGACATTGTGCTCGTGGCTAGTCATCATCGCTTGGCCCGATCGTTCATATTTGAACTATGTTAGCAAGTGGCTAATAAATAAAAGTAAAGCAATGATCGTGTTGGTCTTTGCTGTGAATATTTTCTCTAGAAGCGTACTTGCATGAAGACGGTTTTGACTAAGATCCCTGATAAATCGATGTCAGGGGCTATGCTCAGCGTATAAATGCGACAAGCTGTACAATAATGTACGTATAAGTAGTCTCCACAGAGACAATTTTAGGCGATTTATATTCTAAGTTATTGATAATTATAAAACTGTAATGCTGGATCGCAACTTGCTCAATCCCCCAGGCATACGTCAACTTTCACCTGGGGAGGAAATAATCATGGGTTGTCCGAAATGCAAAGGCTTGATGATGTTGGAGCGTTTCTCGGATTTCTTTCTGGTGTTCTATGCTTGGAAGTGCGTCAATTGCGGAGCGATCATTGATCGGACAATCTCCAACAACCGCAAGAACAGTCTGGCTGCCAAAGCCGCGAAAGAAGTTGAAACCGCCGCTGCCTAACCGGTTGTCCGTTAGGCATTGGAACTCCGGCACGGTGCGTTCGGCATCATCGAAATTGTGGGACTGTGCCGGCTGGAGTTCTTAGGTGGAGGCCCAGCCACAACCATTCATGGCCTGATCGCAGCCGGTTGCCTGTCACGTCGATTCCTTCCGTCGCTCGCGGTTTTGCTCACCCCTAAATCATCCCGCTGCCTCTTAACTCCCTCATGCTTCGCCGCCGCCGGCATGCCAGCTATCGACCTCCGGCTTTCTTCTTTATCGCTGCGCAAGGCGCCGGTCGACTGAGCTCTGCCGGCAACAGAGTCTGGGTATCGACACAGGCGGTATCCAGCTGCGCTTGTGTCAGTCCGGCCGATGATGCCAGATTGGCTCCGTAGAAGTTCGCCTGACGGATGTCGGCCGCATCAAGGCGTGCGCCGCTGAGATCTGCCCCATGGAATGAGGCTCTCTGCAGCTTGGCTTCCTGCAGATTGGCGTGGGTCAAATTCGCATGGCTGAAATTGGCATCACTCAAATCGGCGGCGACGAGATTGGCTGAGTCGAGTGTGGCTTCATTGAATTGTGCCCGAGGCAGGGATGCTTTGGGGGCATAGATCTCGTGCAGGGCGGCTTTGGTAAAGACGGCGTCGGCGCCACGCGTGCCGATCATGACGGCATGGTGCAGGTTGGCGTCGCGAAAATCGGCCTTTTCTATGACGGCCTTATAGAGAATCGCCATGCGCATTTTTGCCGATTGGAGCGAAGCCTTGATCAGGCGCGCGCCTTCCAGATTGGCGCCTTCAAGATCGGTTTGTGAGAGGCGGGTCCCCTCCAGATTTGCGTATCGGAGATCTGCCCCGCGGAGAATTGCGTCACGCAGATCGGCCTGTCGAAGGTCGGTATCATCCAGATAGGCGCTTTCCAGGTCCGCTTCCATCATACGGGCATGATTGAGGCGAGCACTGTCGAGCAGCGCCCCCTGCAAGTTGGTCTGAAACATTGTGGCCTTTGACATGTCGGTCCGGCGGAGATCCGCGCCCATCAAATCAGCTCCGGTTAACACGGCTCCCTGAAGATTCGCTCCGTACAGGTAACTGTCGACCAAGGTCGCATTCGTGAAGTCGGCCGATGACAGATTGGCTCCCTCAAAATGGGCTCGTTCGAAAATGGAATCGTGCAGTTGTGCGCCGGACAGCGCGGCGTTGTATAGCGCCGCTTCATCCCCGACCGCGCGGAGGAGATTGGCATGAGTCAGTTTGGCATGACGTAGGTCCGCCCCAACTAGATTGCTGTCTTCGAGGTTGGCTTTGGTAAGGTCGGCGCCGGCAAGACTGGCTTGCGTGAGGATGCTTTGTCTGAGATTGGCCTGCCTGAGGTTGACGCCTTCCATCTGGGCACGTTCGAGATTGGCTCCTTCGAGGGAGGCCTGCCGTAAGTCGGCTCCACAGAAATCCGCCCGCTTATGCCCGGGGCTGTCTCGTTGTTCGAGCCATTCCTGGTGTGCGTGGAGTGTGCTGCGGATGGCGGCTGGAGACAAGGTGCTTTTCTTGTGTGGTTGTTCGCATCGCTGGACATGGCTTGGTGGAGATGTTGTGGTTGCTGCCAGAATTGGGGTTGTGGCAAGGGTGGATACAATCAACAGGAACAATCCCTGGCGTACGGCGGAATGGATCATCTCGGTCTCCTCTAGGTGGTTCGTTCTCACGGGCAATAGTCAATGGCGGTATGTCACTTGCTTTGCTGGGAGAGCAGCCGCACATAGGCCAACACATCAACCATCTGTCCTTCGGTCAGGCTCCCGGTCCAGGCATGCATCGGACTGAAGACGATTCCGTGCTCGATCGTGCGCAGCAGTTCTTCATCGGATTTCAAGAAGGATCGGAACCGATGAAAGTTGGCCGGCGCGACCCGAAGCGATGCAGCGGTGGGGCCGTCCCCCCAGCCGGTCTGGCCGTGGCAGGTTGCGCAGTGGTCCTGATAGAGCGCCTTGCCTCGGTGCAGGTCGGCGGGAAGGTCCTGGGCTGCAACGGACAGCGCACTGAGTAAGAGACTGAGGCCGGCGGCGAATACGGACGTTCGAGAAGTCTTGTGCATCATCAACTCTTCTTGGTCGTGTGGGCGATGAAGGAGGTGAATAGTTGTTGGAGTTTCTTGCTGCCGCATGACGGACATTGCACGTCACCGCGTTCATGTTCTTTGAGGGTCACCACGATCAGCGATTCCTTACCGCAATCGAGGCACTTATAATCGTACATTGGCATATCAGTCTCGGCTCTGCTAGTGGAAGACTAAGAGCGGACATGGCGCATGATGCAGGACGGCGTGCGCGACGCTGCCGAGCACCATCCGACTCAGCCCGTGACGACCGCGGGATCCCATCATGAGGAGATCGGTACTGATGGCTTTGGCCTCTTGGAGAATCGCTTCGACCGGAACGCCCAATGTTGATTTCGCATGAGTGCTGTAGCCCATGTGTTTCAGATCCGCGGCCACGGAGTTGATGAAGCTTTCGGCGCTCCGGAGCGCCTGGCCTTCCATTTCGCGCTCCGCGACGGCATCGACGGGCCACGGCGGTCTGGTCTGCGGGAGCACCGTGAGCGCAGTGATCGTAACCGGTTCCCGGAATGGATGTTCCCGGAGAAACAGGAGTGCGCGCTCGGCGTCCTGCGACCCTTGCAGCGGCAGCAGCACTTGCTTCAAGGACTTTACAAAGTTCGGCAGGATCAGGACGGCGCTCTTAGAGAAGGTGAGCACCCGATGGGAGACACTGCCGATCAGCCGTTCCTTGATCGGTCCAAGCCCGCGTGCCCCGACAAGAATGAGGTCGATCTGATGCTGCGTTGCATACTCCACGATCCGATCGGCGGGTGAGCCGATCTCCATGTGTTTGGTCACGGGGCCAGAATCCATCGGCAGGAGCGACACAATGCGATCCAGCAGCCGTGCGCCATCTTCGCGCATTGTGCGCTCGATGGTCGTATAGAGCTCTTGTGCGACTTCCGGCACCATCATCGGATAGGCCGGTGACGGGACATCCAGGATATGCAGAATATGCAGTTCCTCAGCGCGGGAGAGGTATTTGAGCGCACGAACCGCCTCATAGGATTGATCCGATCCATCGATGGCCAGCAGCATTTTCATCGGCGACCTCTCTGTTGCTCAGTGACAGTCCGTTGGACAGAAGAAAAGGAGATACAGGCCGACCGCCACACCCAACCCAATTGCTCCTACCAGAATCCAGTGCGTGCGTGTCATAAGCGTCTCCTCTTACTCGGTGGAGTCAGCAAGTCCAATGCCGTTCCATCGTTTCAGATCGCAGGGGAGGAGTGTGAGGTGAAAGCGCAAGGGACCAAAGGGTTTCGCTCTGAATGATGTCTTGAATCCTTGCCCGTCCCTCTTCACTGAGAGCAACGTCTGTTGCCTTCTGCCCCAGGAGGTCTCGCGTGACTGTAGCAGGCCTCCCCGATGCGAGAGGAACTGGTGAAGGCCCGGAGCTGTTGTCATGGACAGCGGCGAGCAAACCGTTGTTTCTATGCGAGGTCAGTCTCAGGATTGTGATTGTGATGCGGTGGCATTGGCCTTGCTGATAGGGGAGAGAGCTGTTGAGTCGAGAGGTTGCCATGGGAGACAGATTGTTTTCCTCCATTCTAGTGCCGGTGGATTTTTCGCCTTGCTCGGAAGAGGCCTTTCGGGTGGCCTGCGGGTTGGCGCGGCTGTGCGGCGCCGAGGTCCTGGTGGCACATGTGATCGATACGAGCGCGCTCAGCGCTTTTAATCGGATGGGGTTGCTTGCGGTGCCATCCGATCGGACGGCCCAGAAGCGGCGTCTGCGGCATTTTGCCAGGTTGAATGTTCGTCGATTGCTCGATTCCGAGGTAGCAAAGGGGATTGAGATGACGCGGGTCGTGTTAGAGGGCGCGCCGTTTGTGGAGATTGCCAAGACTGCCAGGGTCGAAAAGGTCGATCTCGTCGTCATGGGCAGCTACGGAGGGCGGTCGGGGAGCGTTGATAAGATTTTCTTTGGCAGTACGGCTGAAAAGGTGGTGCGGACAGCGGGCTGTCCGGTGCTGACGGTGCCGCTGCCGGTGAAGCCGCGATGAGCACGATAATCTGCAATCAAGGAGGTTTGGCACGATGAGAACGCAGAGAGGGTGGATGTGGGGATGGGTGACCGTGGTGAGCATGACCTGGGCTTTGTGGAGCGGAGCGGATCTTCCGCTCTGGTCGCAATCTGAACAGGTCGTGGATGTGACGATCAAGGATTTCAAGTTTGTGACCAAGCAAACCACGCTTCGGCTGGGTGTGGCGACGGTGATCAGGATTAAGAACGAGGATGCAGAGCGGCACGATTTCGGTTCAACCATGTTTGAAGGGATTCCGACGCAGGTGGAGAAGGACGGCGTGATCGTCTATGGACGAGGGGTCGGGGGGGTCTTCCTCGATGCCAAGCGGGATGCGGCATTGCGGTTCAATATGTCCCGTCCCGGCCGTCACGAATTTCGCTGCTCAATCCATCCGAATATGAACGGGGAGTTGCTCCTCTTGAACGTGGAGGCCGTGTGAACGGAGAGACCGACAGACCACGCATTCTTCTGGCAACCGATTTTTCCAAATGGGCCCTGCGGGCCGAGGAATACGCCTGTTGCCTGGCCGCGACGTGGCGGGCCACATTGACCGTCCTCACGGTGTTGGAGTTCCCGCCCGGCATGAATCCGGAGTATCCCGTCAACCAGGTCTATCTCGGCGAGCTCATGAAGGCCGGGGCGAAGCAGTTGGTGGATTTGAAGGCGCGGGCCTCGGCTCGCGGGATTTCATTGCATACCCGTATCGCCACAGGAATTCCCTGTGAAGAGGTGTTGGCGGCCGTGAAGGCGGAGGATTCGGATCTGGTGGTCGTCGGTACAAAAGGCAAGTCCGGTCTGGCACATGTGTTGCTCGGAAGTACCGCGGAACGAGTCATTCGCACGGCGCCCTGTCCGGTGCTCACCGTGCGTATAGATCCGGATGAGGTGGCTTCAGCTGAGGCGGGTCCGTGCAGGGGAATCAGTCTCAATCGAATTCTGGTCCCGGTCGATTTCTCAGATTGTTCCCTGGAAGCTGTGGAGTACGCCGCGCTCATGGCTCAACGGCATAGCGCATCTCTGACGCTGGTGCATGTCCTGGAACCTGTCTCCTACGGCTTGGATTTCACGCTCTTGCATAGCGGCAAGCGGGAGGAGATGCGGGAGCGGTTGACGGCTCGATTGGGTGAACTGACGCGGGCGCTAGCCGACGCCAAGATTCAAGCCGATTCGCAAGTGCGTGGAGGAACCCCGTTTGAATCGATTCTCGACAGTGCCAGGACTATTCCGGCCGATCTGATTGTCATGGGAACGCATGGGCGTCGCGGGTTGTCTCATGCACTGAGCGGGAGTGTGGCGGAGGCGGTGCTACGCCAGTCTCGTTGCCCGGTGCTCACCGTCCGCAGCCCGAAATATGCCTCGGGGCATCGCCGGGTGTTACCCGGAATGACCACATAAGTGTCCAGTCTTTTACCAGGAGGGGGGTATTATGGCGACCGTGATCCGAAAGCAAAAGAATCCACCGGCCATCCGGCCGTCACGCGCGGCCAATCCGATCGAATTGCCCGATGGCATGAGGGATCGTATCGCCGCGAAGGCATATGAATTATGGAATGAGCGGGGTCGTCAAGAAGGCCGGGATCTCGAAGATTGGCTCGATGCGGAGGCGATTGTGATGGAAGAAATTCATGAAGCTCGCGAATGAATCAACGGCCGGTGTGTGGGCGCCGTTGCCGGCTGGGCTTGATGGCCTGATGGCTCGGTTAGAGACGCTGTCACTCGGGCCAATGTTTGCGGCGGAACGGGATCGTGCCTTGCGTCAGGCGTTGCGCCCGTATTTTGAGTTTGCCGGGAACGCCCCGCTGCCACCGTTTGCTCAGGAAGCCGACCTCGCAACGCTCACGATCTATGCGGATTACTATCCCCAAGACGGGCAGCTGACCCTGATCGAGCAGGTGCGCGATGTGGTGACCGAGCATATTCCTGAGGAAGAGCGGGCTTGGATGGACCCGCTCAAACACTCCTATATGGATCTGGTCGAAATTCTGCCCGGCAGCGAAGTCAAGGAGAAGTGGGCTTGTCGGTCTCTGGGAAACGGCCGTGTCTATCAGGCTCAAGGCGGTGACTTCAGCCGGGGGCTCCAGGTCGGTCAGGTGCTGTTGACGCGATTCGTGCAACAGCCCGGTGATCCTGAAACAAACGAGGTCGTGCTCGCGGGGAGCGCGCTGCTGCTCACTCCTGAGGAAGGCAAGACCTTGTACGACGCCGTGTGTGCGCTACGCCGCCAACGGGAAATCAATGCCGGGTCGTTCGAGCTTGGCGACTGGCATGAGTTTGCCAAACGATTCGGACATGAGTTGCTCTGGGTCTATTCGCAGATGCGTCTGCGAGCGCTGTACCAGGTCGTGGCCGGAATCCGGTACTGTCGTCCCGATGGGCAGCCATATCTCTATTCGTTTGCGCTCTACGAACATCGGGAATTCAAGTTTCTTCGCGAGACCGTGAGCGGAATGAGTGGTCTGGATCCTGATCCGGCGACTGTTCACACATCAGGCGGATCGGGCGCACGCATGCGGTGGGTGCAATATGGATCGGTTGAGGCGGGCAATCCGGCGGTCGTCACTCGTCTCACGTTGACGTCGACTCAACTGTGGGTGGAAACCGACTCGCGTGAACGGCTGGATACTCTCAAGCACCAGTTGGCGTCGGCCTTAGGTTTTTCGCTCCATTTCCTGGGAGAAGCGACCGTCCCTCCGCCACACCTGCTGAGTGAGGAAGAACTCGATGCCGAACAGCCGGTGCGAGTCGTCGTGACTCAGGAGCAGGATGCGACGCTGTTGCAGGCATTTCTGGAACGCGCCTATTTGGATTGGACCGATCGGGAAGCGCCGGTGCTGGGGGGCAAAACGCCGCGCCATGCTGCCACGACGAAGGAGGGACGTGAACAGGTGGCCCGGTTGCTCGATGAGATGGAACAGAACGATCTCGGCTGGTCCCATATCGGCCGACCGGCATTTGACTATAACGTTCTTCGTGGGCATGTTGGGATTGATGAGGTGCGTTGTGAAAACACCCCTACCGAACGGACTCGATGATCTGCTGGTCCGTGCCCGTCCTCCACACGGGGGGCCCCCGGACATCCTTCGTGTGCTGCATGCCGTCCATGATTTGTGCGGACACATCGACGCACAACTCATTCCAGCGATCGCGCATTCGCAAGGGGTTACCGAAGCCGAGGTCGCCGGCGTGCTGTCCTACTATCCTTCGCTGAATACTCAGGCCATTGGGCGGCATCGAGTTCAAGTGTGTCTGGGTGAGACCTGCTTCGCGAATCGTTGCGATCGTGTGGTAGAGGCCATCCGCACGAAGTTGGGGATCGATTTGGGGCAGACGACGTCCGATGGCCGGTTCACGCTTGAGCCGGTGTCCTGTGTCGGCAATTGTGCGGTGTCGCCGAGCGTGCGAATCGACGGAGCGCTACACGGGCGGGTCCGGCCTAGCGATGTCCCTGGCCTTCTGGATCATTATCGATGAGCCGCATCAGACTCTACCTTTCCAAGGACACCTCATCTTGTGCGGCCGGAGCGGAACGCCTCGCCGAGGCTTGGCGTTCACGGTTCGACGTTGAGCTAGTCCGAACGTCTTCCCGCGGCGCCTTCTTTCTTGAGCCGATGGTCGAGCGCGATAGTCCTGATGGGCGCCTGGCCTGGTGCCAGGTGGCGCCCGCCGATCTTCCCAGGATTCTGGCAGGCAACGGCGGCGTTCCGGTTTCCACTATTCCATTCCTCGCGAAGCAGGCGAGACACACGTTCGCCTCATTTGGCGTGACCGAGCCCTTGTCGACGGCAGCGTATCAGGCGCATGGCGGTCTTGCCGGTCTTCGTGCCGCGCAGCAGATGAGTCCTGCGGCGATTATCCAGGAGATCAAGACGTCTCGACTGCGCGGACGGGGGGGCGCTGCCTTTCCCGTGTGGAAAAAGTGGGAGGTCGCTGCCGCGACCACGGCGGACCGCAAGTACGTGGTCGCCAATGCCGATGAGGGCGATGCGGGAACCTACTGTGACCGGATGATCATGGAGGGCGATCCGTTCCGCATGATCGAAGGCATGCTGATTTGCGGGCGGGCCATCGGGGCGCAGGCCGGTTACGTCTACTGCCGACAGGAGTACCCGACCGCCACAGCCTGCTTGCATGACGCGATTCAGGCTGCGGAGGCAGCTGGGTGGCTGGAAATTGACGGGCGGCGGTTCTCCATCGCGGTGGTGTCCGGAGCAGGTTCCTATGTGTGCGGTGAAGAAACGGCCCTATTGGAATCGCTGGAAGGGCGGCGCGGTGTCGTGCGTGCGCGGCCTCCGCATCCGGCACAGTCCGGGCTCTACGGCCGGCCGACGATTGTCAGTAACGTCCTCACCTTTGCCACGATCCCAAATATCCTCGCGCGGGGCGGAGCCTGGCATGCGTCGATGGGAACAGAGGGTTCGCGCGGCACCGCAGTCCTTCAACTCGGCGGACGGGTGAAGCAGCCGGGACTCATTGAGATTCCATTCGGTCTCACGCTCCGTGAGGTGCTCGATCAATTCGGTCAGGGGATGGCTGATGGCGCGCGATTGAAGGCTGTGCAGGTCGGGGGCCCGCTCGGCAGCCTGTTCATGGATGCCCAGCTGGATATTCCAATCTGTTTTGATGCCTTTGCCAAGGCGGATGCGATTCTCGGTCACGGCGGTATTGTTGTGTTCGATGACGAGACCGATATGCTGGAGCTCTCTCGGCATCTGATGGCCTTTGTGGCGGATGAATCCTGCGGAAAGTGCGTGCCTTGCCGCATCGGGTCCCTGCGGGCGCGCGAGATTCTTGAAACGGTTCAAGCGGGGCAGGCGACGGAGACGGATTTGGCCCTGTTGGCCGAATTGGGCGACACGATGAAGGCGACCAGCTTATGCGGACTGGGGGCTCGGGCTCCCTATCCGGTGCTATCAGCCTTAGAGCAATTTCCCGTGGAGTTTCGCAGCCGGGTGCGATCATGAGTGATTCAATATTGATCACAATCGACGGCGTGCCGGTGACCGCGCATGCAGGCGATACCGTGTTTACGGCTGCCAAACGGGCAGGCTTGACGATCCCCGGCCTCTGCAATTCTGACCATCTTGCGCCATTCGGGTCGTGTCGGCTCTGCGTCTGTGAAGTGGAAGGACAGAAAGGGACGCCGGCCTCCTGCACGACGCCGGTCCAGGCGGGGATGGTGGTGCATACACAGACCGACCGGTTGGTTCGGCTGAGACGGAACGTGACGGAACTCTTGCTGTCAGAGCAGCCGACAGACGGGACGCTGCCTGCCGTGCTCCAAGAACTGGCGCGGTCGGTGGGCCTCGACCATGTTCGGTACCGCCAGCCGACTGTCCGGGATCAAGTACGGGACAGCTCGAATCCGTTTTTTGCCTTTGATAATGCCAGCTGTATTTCCTGTGCGCGCTGCGTGCGGGCGTGCGACGAGATCCAAGGGACGTTCGCCCTCACGATGGTCGGACGGGGATTCGGTGCCAGGCCGATGGCCGGGGCGGCTTTCTACGGGGACGCTTCCACGGGGTTTGCTACCTCAAATTGCGTGTCCTGCGGGGCCTGCGTGAAAGAATGTCCGACCGGTGCTCTGATCGAGAAGACCGTACAGCAGCATGGTTACCCAACGGAGACTGTCCGCACGACCTGCGCGTATTGCGGTGTGGGCTGCATTTTCGACGCCGGTCTTCGGAACGGACGGGTGGTGACGATGGTGCCGGTTGATGACGGACCCTCCAATCACGGTCATGCCTGTATGAAGGGGCGATTTGGCTGGACCTATATCTATGCAGAGGACCGGCTGAAGACGCCGATGCTGCGCACCGGGCACACGTGGCAGGCGATCTCCTGGGATGCGGCACTCGATCGCCTGGCGGATGAGTTCACCAGAATCAAGAGGGAGTGTGGTCCGGATGCGCTGGCGGCGATTTCTTCCAGCCGGGGAACAAATGAGGAGAACTATCTCTTCGGTAAATTTATCCGCTGCGTGATGGGAACCAATCATATCGACAACTGTGCGCGGGTCTGCCACAGCGCGACGGTCACCGGCATGATGGAGACGCTCGGGGCGTCGGCCGCCACGAACTCGATCCAGGATCTTGATCACGCTAAGCTCATCATGGTGGTGGGCGCCAACCCGACCGAATCGCATCCGGTGGTCGGTGCGAGCATCAAACAGGCGCATCGCCGGGGCGTTCCGCTCATTGTGATTGACCCCCGAAAGACCGAACTGGCTCGGCTGGCAACGCTGCACTTGCCGCTCAAGCCCGGAACGAACGTCGCTCTCCTGAACGGCATCGGTCATGTGATCGCGAAAGAGGACCTGCTCGACTGCGCCTTCATCGACGCTCGAACCGATGGCCTCGACGATTGGCTGAAGGCTGTTGAGCCCTGTACCCCGGAAAGAACGGAGCAGATCACCGGCGTGCCGGCCGATCTGATTCGTGAGGCGGCCAGGCGGTATGCGACGAGCGGCGCGTCTTTGTGCGTGCATGGCCTGGGTATGACGGAGCATCGCTGGGGGAGCCACGGTGTGATGGCCTTGGTGAATCTGGCGCTGGCGACGGGGAATATCGGCCGGCCAGGGACCGGCATCAATCCGCTCCGCGGCCAGAACAATGTGCAAGGCGCGTCGGACGTGGGCTGCTTGCCGGTGTATTTTGCCGGCTATCAGTCGTTGGACGATGTAGAGCTGGGACGGCTGCATCAGCAGGTCACCGGGCGGCCCTTGCCGACGAAACGCGGGATGAAGACGCCGGACATGTGGGACGCGGCGTTGGCCGGACGGTTGAAGGGTTTGTGGATCATCGGCTATGACGTGGCGCAGACCGATCCTAATCTCAAGAAGGTCCGTGAGGCCTTGAGAAGCATTGAGTTCTTGGTGGTGCAGGATTTGTTCATGAGTGAAACGGCCAAGCTGGCCCATCTCGTCCTGCCCGGCGCCGCGTTCCTGGAGAAGGACGGCACCTTCACGAACCTGGAACGGCGGATTCAACGCATACGAAAAGCGGTCGATCCGCCTCATGGTGTCTTGCCGGACTGGCAGGTCGTCTGTGAGGTATCGACTCGCATGGGTTATCCGATGAGCTATCGGCACCCGTCGGACATCATGGATGAGATCGCGCGGCTCACGCCGATGTTCGCCGGAGTGTCGTATGACCGGCTGGAGACGCCGGATGGTTTGCAGTGGCCGGTTCCTGCGGAGGGGCACGCAGGCACCGCGCTGATGCATCGCGAGACGTTCCCCAAGGGGAAAGCGCATTTTGTAGGGGTGGACTATCTGCCGCCCGGCGAATCGCCGACGGAGGAGTATCCCTTTACGCTCGTGACCGGACGGATCCTGCAGCATTACAATTGCGGCGCACAAACGCGGCGGACCGATATTCTCGAGGTCGTGGATGTCGATGTGCTGGAGATGCATCCGGAAGATGCGGCGCGGATGCAGGTCGGGGGAGGCGATCTGATCCGGCTGGTGAGTCCGAGAGGTGCCGTCCTCTTGCCGGTGGTGGTCAGCGAGCGCGTGCAGCCTGGACAGCTCTTTACCAGTTTCCATTTTCCCGCCAGCGACATCAATTCTTTGCTGTCCTCCAGTTCCGATGACCTGTCGCGTTGTCCGGAATACAAGGTCTCGGTCGTCCGGGTCGAACGAGTGGAACGGGAAGAACTCGATGCGGAGGATGAGCGAGAACTGGAAGCCGTCCACGTGAGACTGATTACGTGAACGCGCCGCTGCCCACGTCTCCCTCAACCAGTGTGCCCATGCCAGACGCCTACGCTCCGGCGGAGGTGGCGGAGCGGGTCCGCGATGTCGGGGTGAAGAAGGCGACCGCTTCGGCAGTCACCCTGTTGGCCCTTGCCGTTCTTGCCGGAGCCTTCATTGCGCTCGGCGCACTGTTCTATGTTGTGACGGTGACAGCCGGGCCTGGCCAAACGAGCCATTTCGGATTCACGAGGCTGATTGGCGGGGCGGCGTTCAGTCTCGGGTTGATTCTCGTGGTGGTCGGCGGTGCGGAATTGTTTACCGGCAATAATTTGATGGCGATGGCCTGGGCCGCCGGGCGCGTGACTGGTGTGCAAGTGTTGCGCAACTGGGGATTGGTCTATCTTGGAAATCTGGCGGGCGCCATCGGGACGGTCGCGCTGGTGTTGTTGGCCGGGATTCCTCAAATGGGTGATGGCGTCGTCGGCGAGACGATGATCCGGATTGCGCGCGCAAAAGTCACGCTCGACCCCGTGTCGGCGCTGGCGCGAGGGGTGCTCTGCAATGTGCTCGTCTGCCTGGCTGTCTGGCTCTGTATGGCGGCGAGAAGTGTAACCGATAAGATCCTGGCGATCGTCTTTCCGATCAGTGCGTTTGTCGCCTGCGGGTTCGAACATTCCGTGGCCAATATGTTCTTCCTTCCTTTGGGGATCGCGTTGACGGCTTCGGGGGGCGACCCGATCGCCTGGACAGGGGCCTGGGTCAATCTTGCGGTCGTCACCATCGGCAATGTGATCGGCGGAACAGGGCTCGTAGCCTTGGTCTACTGGTTCGTGTATCTTCGCGGGGACGGCATGAGTCCCGAGGCCGGGGGGTAGAGGACGAAGACGGTTCTCCCTACGGAGCGGCTCGCGAGATCCTATGATTTATACGGTCACTCTCAATCCGGCGTTGGATCATTTTCTCGATGTCGACGATCTGCGTGTGGACGATGCGAACCGAGTCAAGGGCGAGTGCCTCTATGCCGGCGGGAAGGGCATCGATGTGTCGCGCGCGATCCGGCATTTGGGCGGAGAGAGCATGGCGCTGGGATTTATCGGTGGGCATACCGGCCAGGTCATGATCGAGTTGCTGAAGGCGGAGGGGGTGACCTGTTATTTCACCGCCATTGCGCAGGAGACGCGGCGCAATATTATCGTGACCACCGCGCGGGGGCATACCCAGACGATGCTCAATTCGCGCGGGCCGATGGTGACGAAGACAGAATGGGCCGCCTTTCTCGCGCACCTCACGCTGCTGAATCTGCGGGATGCCTACGTGGTCGTGAGCGGGAGTCTTCCGAGGGGCGTTCCGACTGATGCCTATCGTCAAATCATCGCGTTAGTTCAATCGCGCGGTGCCCGGGCGGTCCTGGATGCTGATGGCCCCTGTCTGAAATCGGGTCTTCAGGCAAAGCCGTTTGCCATCAAGCCGAATGTGAATGAACTGCGCCGGCTGACAGGGCGACCGCTGCGGTCTGAACGCGATCTCATTCGGGCCGCCGAACGAGTGCAGGATTCCGGGGTGGAGGTCGTCATGGTATCGCGAGGGGCGCAAGGGGTTGTGGTGCTTGGGCCAGGGGAGCGGTATCGGGCGAAGCCCCCGGCGGTGAAGGTCCGCAGTACTGTCGGAGCGGGCGATTCGACGGTGGCGGGGTTTGTGTTCACCCATGCCGCAGGAAAAGGGCTGGAAGAATGTGCGCGTATCGCGACGGCGGCGGGGACTGCGGCGACGCTGGCGCCGGGGAATCAGCTGTGCCGCGTGGACGATGTGCGTCGATTGGCTCTCAAAGTGAAAGTGGTGTCGTTTTAATCTCGTGTACGATGGAGGACGTATGAAAGTGCTTGTGGCGACCGATGGATCGAAATATGGCCGATGGGCAATTGAATGGGTGGCGAAACTCCCGCTGACCGTCAAGCCGGGCGTGCGGGTGTTGCATGTGGTGGATGTCGCGAGCCTCCGGGCGCCGTTCATGATTCAGCCGGTGGTGGTGGGGACCGAGCGATACATTCAGCAAGAAGTGAAACGCATGGAAGCGGCGGCGGCGTCTGCGAAGACAGAGTCGAAGGACTTGCTCTCGTCGTTGGGCATGAGCGGCACGGTTACCCTGGAGCGAGGCGCGGTGGCGGCGACCATCACGAAGCATGCCTCGCGAGGCGTCGGGCTGCTGGCGCTTGGGTCACGAGGGCTGGACGCGTTGGATCGTTTCATGCTCGGGAGTATCTCGACCCATGCGATTCATCATGCCGCCTGTTCGGTGCTGATCGTCAAAGAGGCCTCTCGTCCGCTCAAGCAGATCGTCCTGGCGATCGATGGATCTGCGGCATCGGACAAGGCGGTTCGGTTTCTCGTCAAGAATATCAATCCGCAGTCGAACGGGCCTGAAGAGCAACCGGTGAACGTCACCGTGGTGCACGCGATGCCTTTCCTCAAATATCCGGAAGTGCGGGAAACGGGTAAGGCGATTGTTCAGCGGTATGCCGACAAATTGGCCAAGGCCGGGTTTCAAGTTCAAGAGGCTCCGAAGCTCGGCAAGCCGGCCGAGGAGATTCTCAAAGTCGCCAAAACTCATAAGGCCGATCTGATCGTCACCGGTGCCAAGGGCCTCGGTGCCATCGGGCGAGTCTTGTTGGGGAGTGTGTCGACGCGCGTGGTGCAGCACAGTACCTGTTCCGTCCTGGTTGTCCGCTGAGCGCAGGAAGCGGCCGTCCCAGGTTCGGTTAGGCGCGGTAGATGATGTGGACGCGGGAGAGGAAGTCTTCGAGCGCGACGGTCTGTCTCTTGATCGCGGGTTCGTCGCGTCGGCCTGCCGCCAACTCCATCACGCCGCCGATGTCGCTAATGGCGTTGAACCCATAACCGCCCCCGTCGCCCCGCATGCGGTGACCCAGGATGCGAATCGTCTCGAAATCCTTTTCGGTCATGGCTGTGCGGAGCGTTTGAAGATCCTTTTGGCGGTTGGCCAGGAAGGTGGGGATGATATCCTCCAGATCCGGATCGATATAGACGGTGATGCGTTCGGGAGAGGCGAGCTTCGGATTGGTCATGGGCGGTGTCCTTTACAGGCTTGTAAGAGCTCGATGAGGGTCGTCTTTTTGACGGGTTTGGTCATGTGCGTATTGCACCCGGCCTCGAAGATCTTCACCGCTTCTTCCTTCAGGGCCAAGGCGGTGAGGGCAATGATGTGTGTGGCTGGCAGATCGTGATCGCGCTCCCACCGGCGAATGGTTTTTGTGGCGGTCAGGCCGTCCATCACCGGCATTTGCATATCCATCAGAATCAGATCGTAGTGGCCGTTCTTGAATTTCTCGACAGCGATGGCTCCGTTATCGGCGATATCTAGGCGGTGGCTGGTACTCTTGAGATAGGAACGGATCAGCAGCTGATTGTCCGCGGAATCTTCGACCAGCAGGACTCGCAGGGATGTTGCCGGAGTGGTGTGTTCCGGGATCGCTGTGTCAGCTGCAGGTACAGGGGTGCCTTTGGTGCGTCCCAAGGCAATGCCGACGGTTTGGTACAGATCGGATCGTCGAATCGGCTTGACGAGATAACCGCCCAATCCAAGATCATAGGTGCGGGCGATATCGTCGGCCCAGTGGTTGGATGTGAGCATGATGACCGTGAGCCCTGTACGAATTGGCGAGGAATTCAACGCTTCGGCCACGGCGAATCCATCCATGCCGGGCATCCGGCAATCCAGCAGGAGCAGTTCGTACGGCGTGGCGGAATCCGCTGCACGCCGGAGTTTGGCTAAGGCGGCGGGACCATTCTCTGCCTCGGAGACGGCGGCTCCCCAGGCACCTAACGTCTCTCTAAGAATCAGGCGATTGGTGGGGTGGTCATCCACGACTAACGTATGTACGCCTGACAAATTGATCTGCGGGGGCATCCTGTTAACCGGTGGGTTGGAGGTGATCCCAAAGGCGAGCGTGCAATGAAACGTGCTGCCCTGCCCCACCGTACTGTCAGCCCAGATGCGCCCGTTCATCCGTTCCGCCAAGTGTTTGGAAATGGTCAGGCCTAATCCGGTCCCTCCGTAATGCCGGGCGGTCGAACTATGGGCTTGGGTAAAGCTTTCGAAGATCTTTGCCAGTTGCTCAGGCGGAACCCCGATTCCAGTGTCGGTGACGGAAAAGCGGATCACACCCGGAGTGGCGACACCCGGCTCATTGGTAATCCTGACGATCACCGAGCCCTTGTCCGTAAACTTCAACGCGTTGCCAATCAAGTTAATCAGAATCTGATTGAGCCGATGCGGATCGCCGATGAGTGAAGAGGGGACATCCGGTGCCAGATGGCAGGCGAGTTCCAACCCCTTTTCATTCGCGCGCATGGCGAGAATCTCGACGGCTTTGTCGAGGACTTCGTTCAGGTCGAAGTCGATGGATTCAAGATCCAGATGACCGGACTCCACTTTTGATAAATCTAAAATATCGTTGATCAGGTTGAGGAGGTTCCCGCCGGCCCGTCGGAAAATACGCAGGTACTTTCGTTGTTCCGGCGTCATCTGGGTTTCCCAGAGCAGATCGGCCATGCCAATAATGGCGTTCATGGGGGTACGAATCTCATGGCTCATGCTGGCGAGAAATTCGCTTTTCGCCTGACTGGCCACTTCAGCCGCTTCTTTTGCGACACGGAGAGCTTGTTCGACCTCCCGCCGCTCGGCGGCTTCTAGCGCCAGTGTGGCCATGGTGGCGAGGGAGCTGGCGAGATGGATCTCATAGGGAGTCCATTGACGGCTTCCGCCCACGTGTTCTGCACAGAGGATCCCGACCACCTGCGCTTTTTGTCTAATCGGCGCATCGAGCATGGCCCCGATGTGTTCCGGGAGCAGGTAGGTATCTGAGAGATCTTTGGTTCGTGGGTCGGATAAGGCGTCGTGGGCCGCGATGGCATGTTCTTCACCGGCGATTGCGCGAAAGTAAGCGGGGTAGTCCGCGACCTTGAGGGAGGTCTCAGCATGGTGATGGCTGTGCCGGTCATAAAGGTCAATCCGTATGATGGCGAGCCGGTTTTTATCGAAGAGCCAGACGCTGGCGCGGGCGACCTGCAAGAGCGTCCCGCAGGTTTCTGTGATGGCCTGGAAGGCGTGGGAGAGGTCGCCGCCAGTCAGGGCTTCATTGTGCGCCAAGGTTCTGAGGGCGTCCTGATATTGCTCCAGGACGGTGGCTGGATCGACTGCCGGGTGTGTCGTTGGGATCGTGTTCTTTGTGGAGGACGTCGTGCGTGGACGGCGGCGTGGAGTCGCGGCCAAGGGCCCTGCTGATTTTCGTTTGGGGAGGCCTGGTTGACGTGGCATGACGCTCTTTTCTGCGCGAGGCCGATCGATCGCCCTGACCGGGTTCAGTTATCGTGGGTATCTTGTACCAAGGAGAGGAGCCCGGCTGGTTTGACACGGTTCCGGCCTTCCTGCTTGGCTTGGTAAAGCGCTTGGTCGGCGGCCTTGATCAAATCTGTCGGTGAAGTATGGCGATTGGGGACCATGCTGGCGTAGCCGACGCTTACCGTCACCAGGAGGTCGTCAGTGTGAGAAATCCGTAACTCCTCAACCCGTCGGCGGAGACCTTCGGCGACTTGTGCCGCGCCGTCGATGCCGGTGCCGGGAAGGACGATGACGAATTCATCCCCGCCGTAGCGGGCCACCAGGTCGCCTGGCCGGTTGACGGCTCCTGTGACGGCCGTGGCCACTTGTTTGAGACACTCGTCTCCCGCTGTATGGCCTTTGCTGTCGTTATAGGTCTTGAATCGGTCGATATCGAACATGATGAGCGAGACCGGGGTCGACTCGCGGACGGCGCGTCGCCATTCCTGATCGAGGAAATCGTCGAACTGACGCCGATTCGTAATGCCGGTGAGGCCGTCCAAGCAGGAGAGTCGGAGCAGCATCTGGTTGGCTTCCTGTAGCTGCCGCATGACTTCAAGGAGTTCCTGTTCCCGTGCCCGCCGGCGGTCGATCTCATGAACCAGCCGAAGCACCGACCGCACGCGGGTCAGCAGTTCGATCTTATTGACCGGCTTGGCGACGTAATCCATGGCACCGGCGGCGAACGCGAGTTGGAGTTCCACCGGGTCTGTCTTGACGGTCACCATGATGATGGGCGTATCCCGGAATCGGTCGTTCGCTTTAATCTGGCGACAGGCTTCAATTCCGCTCATGGCTGGCATGAGGATATCCATGAGAATCAAGTCGACCCTGGCGGTGGCTTGTTTCCCGTTATCCAATCCGATGAGTTTGAAGGCATGATTGGCCGATTCGGCAACGAGAATTTGCTCGTATCCGGCGGCGGAAAGGATCGATTGCAACAGCAAGCGATCATCGGGAGAATCGTCGACGATCAGGATAGCCATGGGTGTAATGTACTCGTTGTAAGATGCTTGAAGAACCGTACCAGCTAGTCCGGGTAAACACCAGGATAAAGCTTTTTGACACAGGGCTGGCAGAGACCATGGCTGAATTCGGCCTCGGAGTGATCGCAGAGATATTCTTCCAGCTGCTGCCAGAAGCCCCCGTCATTGCGGATTTTCTTACAGGAGGCGCAAATCGGAATCAGGCCGCGAAGGACTTTCACTTCTTTGAGTGCGCGCTGCAACTCGTCGTTGCTCCGCTGCAATTCGCTTTCCCGCTCCTTCCGGCAATCCATCTCGTGCTTGAGCGCCAGGGCAGAAGAGACGCGGGCAAGGAGTTCCACGCTGTTCACGGGCTTATTGATGTAGTCCATGGCCCCGGCCGCAAAGGCCTCTTTCAGATTGCTAAGGTCGTTCTTTGCGGTGACCATGATGATCGGGATGTCGCGGAGGTGGGTCGTGCTCTTTACCTGTCGGCAGGCAGAGACGCCGTCAAGCTCCGGCATCAGCACGTCCATGAGGATGAGATCGACCGGAGCGGACAGCGCGGTTCCCTCCAGATTGAGAATGGCAAACGCGGCTTTGGCGGATTCCGCCGTCAGGATATCTCCGTGCCCCGCTTTGGTCAGGAGCGAGCGCAGGAGCAGATGCTGGTCAGGGGAGTCATCGACAATAAGAATGGCCATGATACTTTCTCTTAACGGATGATTGCAGGAAAAACTAGAGAGGGTATGGACGATCTAGCCTCTCCACAGGGTATTTCCTAAGTATAGCAAACGCCGATGGGGAGTCGGAGTGGGGCTAAGAATAGTCTATTGGAGTTTCGATTTGACGAGATCGCTGATGATTTTTCCGTCGACGGGTTGCCCGGCCAGGCGGACCATTACAGCTTTCATGACCGTGCCCATGTCTTTCAGTGAGCTCGCGCCTGACTCAGTGATCACGCTTCCGACAAGGTCCGCAAGCTGCTGCGGGGAGAGCGCTTGTGGGAGATAGCCTTCAATGATGGTGATTTCCTGGCGCTCTTTTGCTGCGAGCTCATGGCGCTGGGCCTTTTCGTACTGCTCGACGGAGTCACGGCGTTGCTTGATCAACGTCGTCATGATCTTGCTCATCTCGGCGTCGTCCAGATCCTTCTTGAGTTCCATCTCCTTGTTCATGATCGCGGCCTTGACCATCCGGATGACATCCATCCGGAGCTGATCTCTCGATTTCATCGCCAGTTTCAAGTCTTCTGTTAAGCGGTCTCGTAACGACATGGTTACCTCAATTGTTCATGGAATCAGTATTAAAGAATCAGAATACTCTGGCCCCTTGAGCGAGTCAACGAAGGGAGTGTCATGGCGTTGGATGACCTGAAAGCGTATGATGTGTGCTAGTGGCATGCGGTTGGATCGCGGTGGTCGATAGGCTGGAAGAAAGGGGAGGCTATGAGGAATCGAGTTCGAGTGATGGGAACCGGGGCGGTTATGGCGAGTATGCTTCTCGGTCTTGGCGCTTGTGCGAGCGAGGCGCCGAAGTCGACCTCTACGATGACGCCGGAGCAGGTGCGCGGTCATGCTGACAAGACCTTCGAGAAATTGAAGCTGGAGGAGCAGGGACGGTCGACTGATCCCGCGATGCCGCGTTAGCGGGAGGATTTCTCCGGCAGTTGAAGGAGCAGCGCTCCCAAGGGTTTGATCAGCGGAAGTTCCAGAAATAATCGAGCCGGGGTTCGCTGTTCGACCCGCCGTGGTTCGTGAAACGTTCGGAGCAAAGCCAGGGAGATGATGAGTCGCAGGCTTCCTGAGATGAAGAAAATAAACGGGAGATTCGACACAGGATCAATGCGAAAGGCCCCGAATTGGAGGTCTCCTGGTATGGTGTCGATGAGCCAACTGCCGACGAGCGTGCCCATGGCCCATCCGATCGCATTCACGGTGCTTGAGACTGCAACCGCTTTTGCCCGATCCGCCGGACGCACGGCATCGAAAACGTAGTTGCTCAGCCCGAGCGACAGTCCCGCCCAGACGACCCCTCCAAAAAAATTCACGAGCACCAGGAACAGCCAGGTCGTGCTGATCAGATACAGCATGGGGAGAAACGCGACTAACTGACCGGTAAAGGTGAGCAGTGCCTTGTTTCCAAAACGGTCCCCGAATTCGCCCCAGCCTGGGAGGGTCACAAACTGGCCGACAATGGCGGCAGCCGCCCAGGTGCCGTAGGCCCAGTATGAGAGATGCAAGTCCTGCAGCATATAGATCACGAAGAATGGGCCAGAGATCAACACGGCGAGGTGCATCAGGCCTGAAAAGAGAAGGAAGTGGCGGAAGTCTTTCGTCGTGCCGGTGCGGAGAAAGGCAACAAAGCCATGGCTTGCCGGTTCCTCGTGTTGGATCGGGAGATCGGTGACCTTGGCCAGCGAGAGTGCGGATAGGCTGCGGAATATTCCGGCGATCAGGAAGAGCGATGTGAACCCGATCCAGAGGCGGTCATAGCGCTCAAAGAGGCTGAGGAGTGCACCGCCCAGGCAAAGTGCTGCAAAACTTGTGATGGCCATGAGTTGCGAGCGCCGGGCAAAATAGGCGCCTCGCTCGTTGGCGCTGAGCAGATCGGTGATCAGGCTTGTCCAGGCAGGGGAGGTGAAATGGGTCGCCCCAAAGTAGAGAGCCGATCCGGCGACGATCAACCATGGCCCCCACTGAGGGAAGAGAAGCGGAAGCGCCAGAATAGGCAGCCAAGCAATAGACTGTCCGATGATGCCCCAGAGTACGTGAGTCTTGCGATGGGGAAACCAATGCGACACCTTCACAGATACGAATTGGGCCCAGGTGCCGAGCAGCTGTGGGAGCGCGGAGAGCAGGCTCAGCTGAAACGGGGTGGCGTGGAGCATGAGGGCAAAGGCCGATAGATATTGCTCGCCGGCCCCCTGTGTCGTGGCCTGAAAGATGCCGTCGCGCAGACCAAACCGCCGGCCTGAATCATGCGCGGCGGCTGTTTCGACTGATTCCTGAGTCAAGGCAGCGGGAATGGCTGAATTCATTCGGTTCTGTTTACTGAGACGTATGACGGTCACGGCACTCTATCACAGGACGCGACCAACCAATCACTTCATCGGACGATGCGAGCGGATGGTTGACCCTTGTTGCTGACTCCCGATACCATGACAGTAAGGATGACGACAATGAGAAGTTCGCAGCTGGCAGCTTGGATCGATCGAGGGGGTGGGGTGGTGACGTTCTCTCGTCTTAGCTGTGGTCTCTTGGCCGTCTGTCTCTGGGGCGCTCAGGCCAACGGGAAAGACTTGATGCCTCAGAAGGAGCAAGAGACGACGGAGATCGGGTCGACGCAGAGTCCCTCATTCGATGACCAGCAAATCGGGATTCCTCAGTCGCTCTTTACCTGGATCAAACTGGCCAAGGGGTATGAAGTCGAGTGGGATACGTTCGGGAGAAAGGGCTGGTATACGCAGGATCCTCGCTTGAAACCAGTCGAGCCTACCGCAGTGTTTCCCCAAGATGCTGCGGCCGTCTATGTCGTGTTTGAATCGGCGCCGCTGGAAGACCCCACACAGTTCAGCGCACAGTGGTTTCTGGAAGGGGAGGGCGGTACCCTGCCGGCCAAGCCGTTCGGGCAGGATATTCTAGAGTTGCCCGGCTATGAACGGTATGGGTTTCTTGAGTTGAAGCGACCGGGCGAGCGCTGGCCGGTGGGAGCGTATGTGGTCAAGTTGTACATCGCTCCGCATGGTCAACAGTCGTTTCATGCAGTCAATCAGGTGGGGACGCTGCGGTTTACGATTACCGACAAGATGCTTCCTCCCCCTCCCCCTCCGCCGGCGCGCTGATCTATGCCAATCCCCACATGAGTTCATAACGAGACTACGAAGGAGTACATGCCACAATGGGAGAACGCGTGAAGGTGTCTGATCTAGAGAAGCTAACCTTGCTCTATGAGCGATTTCGGGATGTCTGTCTGGTCGAAAAGGAAGTCTGGAAAGAGATCTTCATGCCGAGGGATATCACGCAGGGAGGGCCTGTCCGGACCAATGTTCAGGATCGCTACGACGTCGAGATCGATGACAGCGCCATCGAAGATACGCTGGAGGCGAACATTCCCCTGGGCAAAGCCTCGCTGGAAGCCGCGATCCAGGAGTATCGGCAGCACATCACGTTCTATCGCAGAGCGTGATGTTGTTACTTGGCGGCGAGTACTCGTTCCACTTCTTTGACGATTTCAAGCGATGACGGCTTCATGCGGTGGGGGAAGCGCGCCACGACATTGCCGTTCCGATCGACCAGGTACTTCTGGAAATTCCATTCCACCTCGCCGGGGAATGGACTTTTTTCTGTCAGGTATTGATAGAGCGGGTGCTTGTCCGATCCCCTGACGCTGATTTTGCTGAAGAGGGGAAAGCTGACGCTGTACTTTGTCAGGCAGAAACCCTTGATCTCCGCATTCGTTCCCGGTTCCTGCTGGCCGAAATTGTTGGCGGGAAAGGCCAGGATCTCAAACCCCTTGTCATGGTACTCCTCGTAGATGGCTTCAAGCTCCGTGTACTGCGGGGTATTGCCACAGAAGCTGGCGGTGTTGACGACCAGGAGGGCTTTGCCTTTGTATTGCCCCAGGTTGACCGGTTTTCCGTCAATATCATCCATCGTGAAGTCATAGAAGCCGATTGCTTTCGCTGCCATCACTAGTCCTTCCTGTTCGGCCTGCACATTGGGTATCGCCAAGAGGAGCCCGCCCATGAGCGTCATCAACGATGCTGCACTGATCAATGTTTTCATCGCGGGCTCCTTTCTCCTTAGAGCTGTTCCAGGGCCGCAACTCGCTCCTCGATCGGCGGGTGAGTGGCAAGGAGGTGCATGAATCCCGACGTGTTCCCGGAGATCTTCATCGTGGCCAGGGCATCCTGGCCGCTGGGCTGAAACTGAGTGCGGCTGACCCATCGGTCGATGCCGCGCAACGCGCCGATCATCGATTCTTTCCCGTAGACCTTGGCGGAGAAGGCGTCAGCGGCAAACTCACGGCGGCGTGAATGCCAGCTCACGACGATCATGGCAAGGAAGGAAAGCACCACTTGCAAGACGATGTAGACCACCAAGGCCAGAATCGGATTGCCTGCGGAGCTGCCTTCTTCCCTGTCCTGTCCCGACGGTTGTCCGACAATGCTGGAGAGGAAATTGCTGATGTAGTGTACGAAGGTGTTCATCAGCCCGGCGAGCACCGTGGTTGTGAACATATCGCCGTTGTAGACGTGTCCCATCTCGTGGGCGAGCACGGCCTTCACTTCAGTGTCCTTCAGGTTCTGAAGCAGCCCGGTGGAAACGGCAACCATAGAGTTGTTTTTGCTCGGACCGGTGGCAAAGGCATTGGGGTCCGGCGAGTTATAGACCCAGACCTCGGGCATCGTGATCCCCAGCCGTTGGGCAATCTCCTGGACCGATCCATAGATCACATGCTCTGCCTGCGACCGGGGCTGGGTGATCTGCTCGCAGTCGAGCATCGCACGAGCCATCTGTTTCGAGAAAGCCAAACTGATAAACGCACCGCCGAAGCCGATGACGAGCGACCAGACGAGCAATTGCTGGCTGAATATACCGCGCACATCAATGCCGAATGCCGGAAGCACCGTATTGACCAGCAGGTTGGCCGTGAATGAGAGCGTCAGATAGATTAAGAAGTTCGCAATTAAGAAGAGCCCGATGCCCTTAAGCCACTTCATCGATATCCTCCTTGGGGACAGAAGCTCGCCGCCAGTAGAGGGCGAGTGATTATGTTGCCTTGATTATACACAAACTGCTCGTTCGAAATGCAGGCGACGGTATTTGGGTCACGAATGTGAAATATAAGGCTCGATCGGCAAAGGTCAAGACGCCGGAAGCTCCTGAATGTGTGGGGGAAAGTTGACCCCTTTGGCGTGATCCTGTTAGAAGGTTCTCATCGTGGAGGTGCACATGGGAGCGTGTAGGCTGATCGGTGCGGTTGGATTGATGATCGCCTTGCAGGTTGCGGGCACCCAGGCTGCAGATGTTGCCCAGCCGGTTCCACCCTTTGTGGTTCCTATGGCGGCTGATGGGGTCCAGCGCGCGACGATCATACTCGACAGTTATTCCTATACGCCGAATCATGTGATTGTTGAAGCCGGGAAGCCGGTGGAGTTGACCTTGACGAGCGTGACCACGATTACGCCGCATAACTTTATCATCAAGGAGCTCTCCGTTGAGCAGGACGTGTCGGCGGGGAAGACGATCACCATCAAGTTCACGCCGACACAAACGGGAACGTTTCCTATCTATTGTGACAAGCGTCTCTGGCCCCTGCCTAGCCATCGCAACAAGGGGATGGAAGGCAAGTTCGAAGTAAAGTAGAGGTTGTTCCACGAGTACCAATCCCTCCAAGTCTGCGCTGCTTCGCGACCTGCTCAAGCAGGTGTCCCGTCTGTTCTATACGACGCTGGCTGTTGTGCCGGCCGATGTACGGGATCAGATCGGCTTGGGCTACTTGTTCGCTCGTGCCGCCGACACGATTGCCGATACGGAACTGATTGAGCGTTCGCGGCGTCTCGACTTCCTCAGTCAGTTGAAAGCACAGTTTGTGAACGACCAGATCTCCTGGTCGCAGATCCGTGACATTCAGCGGGCGATGAGTCCGCTCCAGCAGGATTCATCCGAACGTGTGCTCCTCGAACGATTGGAAGACTGTTTTCGACTCTTCCAGGAATGTTCCCACGAGGACCGGCGTCGTGTGCAGCGGCTCATGACGACGCTGACGCAGGGTATGGAGATGGATCTCAGCCGTTTCCCCGGGCAGTCAGTCGAGGATCTTGTGGCGTTGGAGACCATCGACGATCTGGACCGGTACACCTATTACGTGGCCGGTTGCGTCGGCGAGTTTTGGACCGATCTCATGTGCGCCCATCGCAAGTCGCTGGCATCATGGAATGTGCGGCATATGTCGGATGTAGGGGTGCGGTTTGGGAAAGGGCTGCAGCTCACGAACATTGTGAAAGATGTCGCCCACGATCTGCAGAATGGGCGCTGTTATATTCCGGAAACGATGTTGGCGGAGGCGGGGCTCACGCCGCGTGACCTGCTGGATCAAACCAATCTGTCGCGCTTCCGGCCGGTCCTGAGCAAGCTCGTCCGAATGGCCACAGAGCATCTGGATCAGGGCTGGATGTATACGATGTCAATCCCGCGCCACGAAATGCGTCTTCGGCTTTCCTGCATGTGGCCGATTCTGTCAGCAGGCGAATCGCTCAAGCTGGTGCTGCAGTCACCGGATCTGCTGAATCCTAAAGTCAAAGTGAAGATTCCACGTAGCAAGGTCTACCAGATCCTGGCGCTGACCACCTTCACCGGTGCCTGCGGCTATGTCGGGACGGCCTATTGGGGGAGATTGAGGAAACAGATCTCCTAAGCGGTTGCTACTTTTTTTGCGGCTCCAGGAGCTTTTCGCCCTTCTTGAACACTGCGAAGATCGCTTGTGACGGGCAGGCGTCCAGGCAGAGGCGGCAGCTTTCCAGGCAGCGGGATGGATCGAACTTGTAGGGAGGCGTCGAGAGCCAGGCGCTGGTCGGGCAGATGGGGATGCAGATGCCGTTGTGCAGACAACGGTCCGGGTGACGGACAAGGTGATCGCGGATGACCATCATAGGCTTCACTCCTTCAAAGAGACCTTGGGAGAAGATCTCAAACATGTTTCTGTCGGGGAGACTGCTCACTTCCACTCCTTCACGAGGGCTTTCAGCCGATCTTTGAGTTCGGGGATCTGTTCGAGATTATTCTCGATCGCGCCGATGATCTTGTCCACTCTGGCCGATTTGAGCGCATCCTTATCCTTCTTCGCCAGACGATCATACTCCACATAGGCTGCCTGGTGCTTCGGTTCAAGATGAGTTCGGGCATCAATCAATGCCTGCCCGAATTCCCACGCCTCCGGCGCCAAGGGCGGCACGATCGTAAACGCGCCGTCGGTATAGACGATGACCGCGGCGCCTTGCTTTCCGGTTAGAGGAAGCACGGCCTGAACGGTTTTGCCTTCACAGGATTTCCAATCCAGCGTCAGTCCGGGAAACTGTTTGGCGAAGGCCACCTTCTCTTGGTTGGCTTTCCACTTTTCTTCGACAGCCATAGTGTCCGTGTATCGTCTTACTTGGACAACGGTGGGAGTTTCGCGGGTGCCGGGTGATCGGGCATCAGCAGCCGGGTGACGACGTCGCCTTTCATCACGTGGCTCTCCATGATCTCTTTGACGTCGGCTTCAGACTTGACGGTGTACCAGACCCCTTCGGGATAGATCACCACGCTGGGGCCTTCGGCACAACGGTCCAGACAGCCGGCCTTGTTTGCCCGAACGGTATTCTTCAAGTCCAGCCGCTTGGTCTCTTGCTTGAAGACATCGTGCAAGGCTTGTGATCCCAGCTTCGAGCAACTGCCGCGGGGATCATCGGCGGACCGCTGGTTCGTGCAGACGAAAATATGACGTTTGAATCCAGGCATGGGGGTTGTCCTATACGGGCATGGTGGCGGTATTGAGTCGTTCCATCAGCAATTGGACCTCAGCAACATTGAGAAACGGAGATTGGCCAGGCTGGGCATCCAGGATGGTGCGGATTTCACGCAGGCGCAGGAACGCGCGACGAAACTCTTCGCCTTTGGCCAATTCAGAGGATTGTGCGGCAGAGAGCTTGTCATACTCCGTTCGAATATCGCGGAAGTCTCGCTGCAACGTCTTATGCATGGAGCAGGATTCACAATACCACTTCGGACTTTGGTCGGAAGAGGGCGATAGCCGGTCGTAGGGCCGACCGAAAAAGTCTTTTCCCAGTGAGTACTTGATCACTGGTCCAGAAGCCGCCTGACAGGCATGACACGATCCGGTCGACAGGTCCATAGTGTGCCTCCTCAATAGACATACGCGGGAAATTATTCAATGGCGCGCGCATCTTACACCAGGGGTTTTTAGGCTGTCTAGCCGCGCGAGAGGCTCTGCTATAGTTTGGTGAGGAATCGGAGGATTTCGTATGGGAAGCCACCGGTGGAAGGTTCTGAGTCTGATTGTGACGGGGGCGATGATCAGTCCGGCTCTTTCCGCAGCCGAGATGTGGAAATGCACGCAAGCGGGCGGGACCGTGCTGTTCAGCGATGGCGGAGGAGTCGGTTGCCAAGAAGTGAACGCCTTGCCCGAGCTTCAATCGGTGACGGGTGCGCCCGTGCGGCCTCCGATCCAATCGCAGGACCAGACCGAGCGTAAGGTCCCGGTGCCGTCTGTGAAGCCGTCGCAGTCACTGTCGTCATCTCCCTTCGTTGCGACGGCCCGGGACATTCCCTCGCTCAGCTATCATGATCTTCCTTCCAGTATGCGGGCGCGGGGTTGGAGCATGCCGAACAAGGGCGATATCACGATGGTGCATTTCGAGGTTGCCCATCTCCCTGCCGGAAATGGGCCTCAGATCTCGACTGATGAGCATTTCAAAGGCGAGGCCAGGAGCGCGCTAGGGACTGCCGTATTGGCGGCGGCCAAGGCCACGCAGTATGATCCTCGCTTTCTACAGGTCCGTATGACCATGCCGTTCGGTTCGCTATTTATGGCAGGCTTGCGGGTTGATGGACCTAGTGCTGGCGTTGCTTGGACCGTTGCGGTCACGTCGGCCATCTTGGGGGATACGCTGCGTCCGGATGTCTGCCTTTCCGGGACAATGGATCTCCAGCTTCGTGTCGGGTGGGTAGGCGGGCTTGAACACAAGATTGAAGGGTGCCATATTTTGCCCAATTTCCGAGAGATGCTCCTGCCCGCAGGGCAAAACACATTTGCTATTACGGACAAAGGAATGGCACGATCTATCCGGGTGAGGGAAGTGGCGACCTTGGCAGAAGCCTACGAAATTACGACGGGTCAACCACTGAGACCTGCTCCTTAAGAATTGTATGAATATCGGCGTTCCCAAAGAAATCAAAGACCACGAGTATCGCGTGAGCCTGACCCCAGATGGGGCATCCGCTTTGCGCAAAGCCGGGCATGCAGTGTGGGTGGAGGCGTCGGCCGGACAGGGAAGCGGATTCACCGACGAGGAATATCGGCGGGCTGGTGCGACGATCGCCTCGTCCAAAGAAGAGGTGTTTGAGAAGGCGGACCTGATCGTCAAGGTCAAGGAACCGCTCTTGTCCGAGTGCCCGTTGTTTCGTCCCGGACAGGTTCTGTTTACCTATCTGCACCTTGCCTCACTTCCCGAACTCACGAAGACTCTCTTAGAAACGAAGATCACCGCCATTGCCTATGAAACGACCGTAGCGCGCGATGGCAGTCTCCCGATGCTGAAGCCGATGAGCGAAATCGCCGGGCGCATGTCGGTTCAAGTCGGCGCACATTACTTAGAAAAGATTCAGGGTGGGCGCGGAGTTTTGTTGGCCGGCGTACCCGGGGTTGAGCCGGGGAAAGTGGTGGTGCTTGGCGCCGGCGTGGTCGGGGCTTCAGCCACCCGGATTGCAGTTGGCTTGGGCGCGCAGGTGACCGTGATCAATCTGGATCTGGACCGGCTGCGCTATCTGGATGACTTGTATCAGGGGCGTATTGTCACGCGTGCGGTGAATGAAACCGCTGTCGAACAGGCGGTTTGCGCGGCTGATCTCGTGATCGGGGCGGTGCTCGTTCCTGGGGCCAAAGCGCCCAAACTGGTCTCGCAGGCCATGGTCTCCCGCATGAAGCCGGGAGCGGTCGTGGTGGATGTCTCAGTCGATCAGGGTGGCTGTTTCGAGACGACAAAGGCAACGACACATTCCGATCCTGTCTATCTTGTCGATGGCGTGCTGCACTATTGCGTGGCCAACATGCCGGGCATCGTGCCGCGGACGTCCACCTTCGCGCTCACGAATGCGACGTTGCCGTATCTCCTTCGTCTGGCGTCAGAGGGAGTCGATCGGGCGGTTCACTCCGATCCAGGTTTAGCGAAGGGTGTCAACATAAAAAACGGCCAAGTGACGTGCTCCGGAGTGGCCGAAGCACACGGCTTGCGTTTTACCCCCATCTTGTAAGACAATCCGGTTCCCGTTTTTATGAGTCGCCTTGTCGGGGCGTAGCGCAGCCCGGTAGCGCACTGCGTTCGGGACGCAGGGGTCGAAGGTTCAAATCCTTTCGCCCCGACCACACCGCTCTCTCTCGGCCCGGCGCCTCCGCGTTCATGGAGGCGAGGGGCGGGTTCCCCAAGCGTCATTTTCAATTCGCCTTATCGCATCGTTCGAGTCGGCCTCTCGTAGCCGGCGCATCACCGTGATGGGCCGGGCACACAACCGACATGATTTTTCTCGCGTGTGGTCTGCGCGGAAGTCACAGGCACAATGTTCCCACGCGCGGCTGAATCCGCGACAGGCCGGCTCTGGTTGTGTGTTCGTAGGCTCGCGTAGATTTGCAAAACGCGTGACGGGTCTGAGGAGGTGTGAGAGTATTCCACCGTGTTGCGCAATCTGTTGGGGTTCGCAAGGTTGACTCGAGTATGACGTCTCAGGTGCGCGCTCACATTGTGGTGAATGGTCGTGTGCAGGGAGTCGGATACCGGGCCTTTGCTGCCCGAGTGGCCGCGCAGCGCAGACTGGTCGGGGGTGTGCGTAACCTCGACGATGGTCGAGTCGAGTTGGATGTCGAAGGACCGCGCGAGGCGATCGACGCGCTGCTCACTGAGCTCGGCGTTGGGCCTCCGGCCGCACGGGTGACGACGGTGACGGTGGAATGGAATCCGGGAACCGAACGATTTACCGAGTTCCAAATCTGGTACTAGCGAACCGAGTCAAAGGATACCGACCGATATGAGTCGACAGGACGAGGAGCTTCAGGATATGAGTGAAGCCCGACGACAGTCGGCCGATGAGATCGAGGGGATTGAAGTGGACGGTCCGCCTGACCGCGAGGAGAAGTCCTCGAATCGGTCTGAAGGACTGGACACGCTCAAGAGCTATCTGCGCGAAGTGCGTCGCTCGACGCTGCTCAATTTCAAACAGGAACAGGAATTAGGGAAGCGGGTGCAGGCCGGCGATGAGCAGGCCCGGCAGATCATGATCGAGTCCAATCTTCGCCTGGTGATCAGCATCGGCAAGCGGTACATTAATCGAGGCTTTCCGTTTTCGGATATCGTCGAGGAAGGCAATCTTGGACTGATTAAAGCGGTTGAGAAGTTCAACTATAAGCGCGGGTTCCGTTTCAGTACCTATGCCTCCTGGTGGATCCGCCAATACATTGAACGGGCCATCATCAATCAGGGCAAGCTCGTGCGGTTGCCGGTCCATGTGGTCGAGCGGCTGAACCGGTATATGGGTAAGGTTGAGCAACTGGTACAGGAGCTTGGCCGGGAACCGCTGCCGCACGAAGTCGCGAAAAAGATGAAGACCAACGAGGAGGAGATCCTCGACCTGAAGCAGTTGACCCGGACGACCTGTTCGCTGGATAGTCCCATTAACGATCGCACCGATACCTTCCTGCGCGATGTCATCGAAGATCCCATGTGCATGTCTCCGGACGACACGGCGGACGGGATCCGGCGTCGGACGGAACTGATGAGTTGGGTCAAGGAGTTGCCTGAAAAAGAGCAAACTGTTATTGTGTCCCGGTTTGGGCTCGACGGTGATGAGTCTAAGACGCTGGAAGAGATAGGCCGGGCGATGGGGTTAACCCGCGAGCGGGTCCGCCAGATCGAAACGACGGCCTTAGTCCGGCTTCGGGGCACCATCGAGCGAAAGACCATGACGCAGGCTGACCTGCTGTAGTTTCGGAGACAGCCATCAACTATCAAGCCCTCATTCGCGAAGTGCCGGATTTCCCCAAGCCCGGTATTCTCTTTTACGACATTACGACATTGCTGAAGGACGCAGCGGCGTTTCGCAAGCTGACCGACGACCTCACTGCACGATACCAAGATGCACGGATCGATAAGGTGGTGGGCATCGAGTCGCGCGGGTTTATCTTCGGCGGCGTGCTGGCGGAGCGGCTGAAGGCCGGGTTTGTGCCGGTTCGCAAACCGGGGAAATTGCCGGCCGATTGCTTCGAGGTGAAGTATAGCCTTGAATATGGATCAAACACCTTGGCGATTCATCGGGATGCCATCGGAATGGGAGAGCGCGTGCTGATCGTAGACGATCTCCTCGCCACGGGTGGAACGGCCGAGGCCACCATCAGTTTGGTCCGCCAACTCGGCGGAGAAGTCGTGGGACTCGACTTTCTGGTCGAGCTAAAGGGGCTTAAGGGAAGAGACAAGCTCGCTGGCTATCCTGTGCATTCGACGATCCTCTATTCCTAGGGCCCTCCCGGTTAGTTACCACCAGCCCTTGTCAAAGCCTACATGCCGTGATATAGATGCCGGACTTTTTTTGGGGGGATTCTCTACCCAAGGAGCATTATTCTATGGCTACCAAAGTGCCTGCGAAAAAGAAAACGGAAGCAAAGAAGACCAAGCCGGCCCCTGCGGTTGAGTCCAAGAAGGCTGCTCCTGCTGTCGTCGTGACGGCAAAGGCGGCTCCTGCGCAGATCATCATTGAGGCGATGCGTCCCAAAGAATCGGCAAAAGACCGCGATGCCCGTGAACGCCGCCAAGAAACGTTGCATCAGATGTTGATGGGCAAACGCCAGGAGATCATCCGCGAGATCGAAGGCAATCTGGGACAGTCATTGACCGAGGATCAGCAGCGTCGCCTGGAGTCTGCCCGTGATGTCGGTGATCAGGCGTTGATGGATCTTGATCGTGAACTCGGCATCTCCCTCATGGAGATGCGGAATCGCCGTCGGCAAGCCATCGATGAGTCGCTCAATCGTCTACGTGACGGCACCTATGGCATGTGCGCCGAGTGCGGAATCGAGATCAGCGAGAAGCGGCTTCAGGCCGTGCCCTTTGCTAAGCTCTGCGTCGAGTGCCAGTCCAAAGCCGAGTTGCTGGAAAAGATTGAAAAAGAAGAAGATCGCGATTGATCGCGCTCTTCTTCCCGTGCCCCGTCATGTGCTGAGCCGCGCCACTTTTTCTTTTCGGTGCTGCACGAAATCTCATGCCGGGGCTGATATCTCCTGTTTCCCTTCCATCCATGCCGCATGACGCAACACCCCAGCGACGTGCCGTCGTCCTCCTGAGCGGAGGGTTGGATTCGACGGTCACGGCAGCCGTGGCCAAGCAGGAGGGGTATGACCTCTTTTTGCTGACCATTGCCTATCGCCAACGGCACGCAATCGAGGTCGAACGAGCCAAGCAAGTCGCTGCAGCACTTTGCGTCAGCCATCATATCGTGGTGGACGTCGATCTTCGGGCTCTAGGAGGATCAGCGCTGACCGGAGATCTGGCCGTTCCGAAGGATCGCCAAGATCAGGACCGGACACAGGGGATTCCGGTTACCTATGTCCCGGCCAGAAACCTGATCTTCTTATCGTTGGCGGCTGCTCATGCCGAAGTGGTTGGGGCATCGGCCATCTACTTCGGAGCGAACGTGCTGGACTACTCGGGCTATCCCGATTGCCGGCCGGAATTTATCCGGGCGTTCGAGCAGGTGGTGGCGGTTGGCACGAAGAGCGGTGTCGAGGGATCGCGTCTGGAAGTCTGCGCTCCATTGTTGACGCTGTCCAAGTCGGAGATCATTCAACTGGGCCTGAGACTCCAGGCCCCGCTCAAGCTGACGCATAGCTGCTATGATCCGATCGGATCGCTGGCCTGTGGCCGTTGTGATAGCTGTCTCATTCGCCGTCAGGGATTTGCTAGTGCGGGAGTTGAGGATCCGGTCGCATATGCGGTACGGTAGGTTCCAATAGAAAGCGAGCTATCATGTCTCCCGAAGAATTTTTCATGTATCTGACTATCGGATTGATCGTCCTCGTGCCGGTCGGCGCGCGACTGTATCGCCGTATCACGTTGGCTAAAACCCAGGCGATGTTGCAGGAGCAATTTGGAAAGCCGTCGGCACCGCCCGATCAATCGACGCCGAAGGGATAATCTCTCGATGAAAATCTTACGATTGTCTGGTATCGCCGTCCTTTTATGTGTCGTAGGTGTGGCTCCGGCCTGCAGTCAAGGGGAGCCCGCACCGAAGGCCGTGGCAACCGGTGCGGTTCCTGCCGAACTGCAGACCGGCGAAGCCAAGTTTAAGGCCAACTGCTCAGCCTGCCATGGCGTCGGTGGAGTCGGGACAAGTCAGGGCCCCCCGCTGGTCCATAAAATTTATGAACCGAACCATCACGGCGATGCCGCGTTTCAGCGAGCGGCTGCGAACGGGGTGAAGGCTCACCACTGGGAATTCGGAAATATGCCCAAGATCGACGCGGCGACGCCCGAAGACGTTGATCAGATCATCAAGTATGTACGCTGGCTGCAGAAGCAGGCAGGTATTTTCTAGCGGCCATCCCGGTATCTCTTCTCCCGTCGTCAGTTTTCCTCTTGTTGCTACGTGGTCTTTTCCCCTGGTTTGACAATCCATCTAACCGCTTCGTAAGGTATTGCCATGAGCTTGATTTGTGGCTGATAGGCGCCGGCTATTCAACCATCACCGTCTTGCGATGGAGACGGGGCTAACCGAGGAGGAGCGTATGAGGAGAGACGCGAGGAGCCTGTGCGGAATCGTGTTGGCGTTCGGATTGATGGCGGTAGGGACTGGCTGTGTGGCCATCGAGGCGGGTCACGAGGGGGTGTTGGTCGAACAGCCGTTCTTCTTCGGCCATGGCGGTGTGGATCCGGTGCCCACCAAGACGGGCCGCGTGATCGTGGCGCCCACCACAAAGGTCGTCGATGTCGATATTCGTCCCATTCAGTACTCCGAGCATTTCGATATCATCTCGTCCGAAAACGCCCCGGTCTCCTTCGATGCGTTTCTGATCGCCAACGTCATCGAGGGGAAATCGCCGGAGCTGGTCAGTAAGTACGGGCCCAACTGGTATGCCAACAATGCCAAGGAAGCGTTCCGCACCTTTGTGCGTGAAGAAGTGCAGAAGTACCCGCTCTTCCAGCTGACAACCGATCCGACCACCAGGCAGAAGCTGCAGGATGCCATCGCCAAAGAAGTGCAAACCAAGCTGATCGAGAAGCAAGGCATTCCAGTCCGGCTGAATCGCGTGGTCGTCGGGAGCATTCTTCCGCCCAAAGGCGTGGTGGAGCAAACGACGCAGACCATCATTCAGGAACAGCGCAAGATTACGATGGTGGAATTTCAAAAAGCCGAAGAGTCCCGTGAGAAAGCCGAAAAGCAACGCGGCATCGCCGATCGCGCCTATCGTGAATCCCTCGGCCTGACCGCTCCGGAGTTTGTCGACCTGCGCCGCATCGAAGTGCAGAAAGAAATCGTACAGCACTCACCGGCGGCCTTGACTGTCATCATGGGCTTAGAGCGCGTCGGCATCAACATGCCTCCGCTGGCATCGGGCCAGTAATCCTTCGGTTTTCACTCGGTAGGACGCGGGTTAGATCGACAGGCTAAGGGGCGCCTTCCGGAAGGACGGCGCCCCTTTGTATTTGGGGGCGAAACTATTACGTGGCTGGAGAACCGCTGGAGGAACGCTTTGCAGAAGTTCAGGACAGAAAAAGATGGCCGTATTTGGAAAGGGCGCCATCGTGGATGGCGCATAAGGTCGTACCAGAGCCCGGTGCGTCCTAGCGGTAGACTTCCCGGCGATGTCCGATCTTCACGACCGTGATAATGCGGTGGTCGTCATCAACGGAGTACACGATTCGGTAGTCACCTTGGCGAACTCGATAGTGGCACTGACCTGATAGTTTTTCACTGCCTGAAGGGTGGGGATTCTGCGCAAGTCCTCGGATGCGATCAAGCACGCGGCGAAGATCGATTTTCGGAAGGGCGCGGAGCTCTCGCTCAGCAGACTTTTTGACGGCCAGACTATACGAGTCCGTCACGCTTGAGATCCTTTAAGACTTGCTCAAAGGAGCGAGTCGGTTCTTTGCTCCGCTTGTCAAACGCCTCGACATCAACGGCATCTTCACGAAGGGCTTCAAGGACAGCGGCATTTACCAGCTCCGAGACGGAACGATCGGTGGTCGCGGATTTAACCTTCAGCGCGCGGTACACCTTCGGTTGTAAATACACGGTCATGCGAGTCTCGCCAGCCATCATATTCCTCCTGAGTAGTATAAAGTCGCTAAAGCGTTTTGACAGTATAGCACAGCCAGGCCGGAGGCATGGGGAGAATTCTTGCCGGTGGATGGAGGTACATGCAGCATCTCGGTAAAGGCTCGGCAGTTTCGGGAATCGATCAGTCTGGGGGCGTGTGGAAAGGCGTCTCGTCCGGAGAGAATGCGGAGTTTGCCCATGCATCGCTTCAAAGCGGGTGGCGAAGACTTCGGTCTGGTGCTGGTCGAGCGCACGGGCCTGGAGCGAATCCGTGCGATGCCCTCGTGTGGAAGCTGGACCGGTGGCACGCCCGCACCCATGGCTCGATTGGGTGAACGGGGCGATGGCGGAGATGGACATCCAACGGATCCGACAGAGCGTGAATCGCGGCGCGCCGTTCGGTACGGACGCATGGACGGCGGTGACGGCGGAGCGGTTGGGGTTGGATGCGAGCCTCCGCCCCATCGGCCGCCCGCAGAAACTGGTGGAAATGTAGAATGTCCCCGTTCCTTTTCCCAAAGTCATCCGCCAAACAGGCCGGTCCGTTCGGCTCTTGTCATAGGGCCGAATTCGCCGATTGACAGGGAACCTGTCAATCGCTAGGGTCTCGCCTCATTAGTTAGGAACAAACACAAATACTGCTATTTGAGACTTTTAAAGTGAACGTGGTGCAAGGCACGTATGGCGAGCTCTAAGTAAGGAGGACCATCAGAACATGAGCGAGCAGAAGGACAAGGCCATTGCATTGAATGTAAGACTGAAGCCCAGTGAGTCGAGTGCCCATCCCCTGGCGACGAACTATACCAACGTGGGCGTAGCGCAGGGCATTGCCTATGTGGACTTCGGCTTCATTGAGCCCGCGCTCCTCGGGGCCATCGCGAAGACGGCGAAGAATGGACAGCCGGCGCCAAAAGGATTGGAAGGGCATCTCATCACCCGCGTCGCCATGGGCGTGGATGTGCTGGCGCGGCTGCATCAGCAAATTCAGCAAGTGCTGGTCGGGATGCGCGATGCGCGGCAGGGGAAGGTCAAAGAGTAGGGGAACGGGATTTGAGTCAAACTGTCAGGCGGAGGTCGTCATGAAGGCAAGATACTTTGGACTCGCACTCGTTGCCCTGCTGCTAGCGAGCAGTGTCGCCTGGGCGGGGCAAGAGGCATACAGGCTCATGATGAGTAAGGATAAAGAGCTATGTGAGAGCGTCCTCGAACTGTTCAATGCAGATATGAAGAAGTATCTCAAAATCCGATATCAAGAGCATGAGATGTTCGCCCGTATGGGATGGCAGCCAGTGAAGCTGGAATGGGAGAAAAATCTGGTGCCCCGCTGTTCCGTTCTTCAACGCGCCATTTTTGATGTTACGAAGAAAAACGGGGAAGAAAAACGGGGACATGGGAAGAAAAACGGGGACATTCTACATTTCTTGGCAGCCTGACGAGTTAGCGAGGGTGTGAGTATGCCACGTACAGCGCGCGCCTCAGTCGGCGACTACTGCTACCACATCATCAATCGCGGCAATGGTCGTGCTGAAGTCTTTTATGAGGACGGAGACCATCAGGCGTTCAGCGGTTTGTTGCGGCAGGCCTGTGAGCGAATGCCCATGCGACTCCTGGCGTATTGTCTCATGCCGAATCATTTCCATCTCGCGCTCTGGCCGCATCACGATGGGGACTTGAGTCGGTGGATGCACTGGCTGTTGACTGCACACGTCCGTCGCTACCATCGGTGGCATGACTCCAGTGGGCATCTGTGGCAGGGTCGATTCAAAGCTTTTCCCATCGAGCAAGACGAACATCTTCTGACTGTGCTGCGCTACATCGAACGCAATCCTGTGCGCGCTGGGTTCGTGGCTCAGGCTGAAGCGTGGCGCTGGTCGAGTGCCTATTCGTGGATAGGGCCGACGGAGGAATCCCTGGTGCAGGTGGGTCTGGTGCCGCGCCCCACCCCATGGTTGTCGTGGGTGAATGAGGACGCTGTCGATTCGTCTCTGGAGCAGATTCGCCAGTGCGTGAATCGGGGCATTCCCTTCGGGTTCTTCGGATGCGTTGTCTGAGCTTGCGCAAATTAACATAGAGCGTTTCGGCTCTATCGATAGAGCCGTTTTCGCTGATTGACAGGGGAGCATGTAATCAGTAGGGTGCTGCCCACTTAGTTAGGAGTGAGTACAAATGGCTCTGGTTCAGGATTGCGGAAGTGCAAGCTGCGTTACAGTGCGTTGAGCAAGGAGTTTCAGAATATGAGTGAATCAAAAGACAAGACCATTCCGTTGAACGTGAGATTGAAGCCGAGTGAGTCGAGTGCGCATCCACTTGCGACGAACTATACCAATGTCGGCGTGGCGCAGGGGATTGCGTATGTGGATTTCGGGTTCATCGAACCCGCGCTGCTTGGGGCGATTGCCAAGACGGCGAAGGATGGCCAGGCCGCGCCGAAAGGATTAGAAGGCCATCTCGTCAGCCGTGTGGCAATGGGTGTGGACGTGCTGGCGCGGCTGCATCAGCAGATTCAGCAGGTGCTGGTGGGTATGCGGGATGCCAGACAGCCGAAGACGAGAAGCTAAGACGGAGGAGACGAGATCATGATAAGCAGGGGAGAAGTAGGTCTATCATATGGTGCTCTTTGTATTGCTGTGCTACTAGGGATTTTGATCGTAGGTGTAGCGAGAGCTGGTGAATATGAGATCGTCGACGGAAAAGGACAAGAGTTGTGTGAGGTTTGTCGGCAGAACCTTGTCCAAATGACGGAACACCCGGCCTGTGAGCGGACTTATAGCTCGACTCTTGGCTTGAGTGCTCCTGAATGGAAGCCGTTTGATGTGCAGGGAAACTTGGGTGCGATGAAACAGGTGATGGCCTGCTGCCGGTTTGATTGACACCACCCTACGCTAATTCGGCCTGCCGTTCGAACTCCATCGGACTGAGATACCCCAACGTGGAGTGCCGCCGCCGGGGATTGTAAAAGCGCTCGATGTAATCGAACACGTCGGCTTTCGCCTGGTCTCGCGTGTGGTACAGCGTACGCGCGGTGCGCTCGGTCTTCAGCGAGGAGAAGAAGCTTTCCATCGCGGCGTTGTCCCAGCAGTTGCCGGAGCGGCTCATACTACAAGCCAGGCCCTGGTCCGCCAGGAGCCGTTGGAACGGCTCACTGGTGTACTGGCTGCCTCGATCCGAGTGATGCAACACGGCCTCGGGCTTGCCTCGCCGCCAGATGGCCATGACCAACGCATCGGTGACCAATTGTGCCGTCATCGTCGCCTGCATCGACCAGCCCACCACCCGTCGGGAGAAGAGATCGACGACGGCGGCGACGTAGAGCCACCCTTCGGCCGTCCAGAGATACGTGAAGTCGGCCACCCATTTGCGGTTCGGGGCCGGGGCGTCAAACTGGCGATTGAGCACATTCGGCGAAACCGCGCCCGGCGACTGCGGGCCGGCATCGGCGGGTACCCGCCGTCGTCTGGGCCGCGCCCGCAAGGCCTGTTGCCGCATCAGTCGCTCGATCCGATGCAGGCCGCACACCTCACCCTCGGCCAGGAGGTCGTGCCACACGCGTCTCGCGCCGTAGGTCCGGTCACTCTGCAGGAAACTCGTCCGGACCTTGGCGCCCAACACCTCGTCGCGACGAGCGCGCTGGCTGCGTGGCCGCGTCAGCCACGCATAGAACCCACCCCGCGAGACACCGAGCGCCTCGCATAACCACGCCGTCGGCCAGCTCCCCCGGTGCTTCACGATGAACCCGCACTTCACAGCGACTCCTTCGCGAAGTAGGCCGCGGCTTTTTTTAGAATGTCCCGCTCGGCCTTGAGCTTGGCCACCTCGCGTCGGAGGCGTTCGATCTCCAACTGATCCGGTTTCATCTGCCCCTGACCGGGGAAGGCCTGCTGCGAATCGGCCGCACACTCCTGTACCCATCGGCGTAACACGGTGCCATGCACGCCCAAATCCCGCGCGGCTTGTGCCACCGTCACGCCCCGGTCTCGAACCAGTTTCACCGCCTCCAGCTTAAACTCTCGCGTAAACTTCCGTCGCTCCATGCCTTACCTCCGGTTTCATTCATACACCTAACTCGGTGTCTTTGAAACCGGCAGCAGCCCAGGTGGCCCGAGCCGAAGACTGGCGATGGTCGAGCGCACGGGCCTGGTGCGAGGGGACTAGCGCTGCCGCGTTGCAGGTGGGGCCTGTGCCCAGACCGGAGCCGTGGCTCGCATGGGTCAATGACGATGTGGCCGATTCTCAGATTGAGCAGATTCGTACAAGTGTGAACCGGGGCACTCCGTACGGTTCGCTTGGATGGGTCGAACGTGTGGCCAGGAAGTTGGGACTTGAAGCGAGCCTGCATCCACTCGGACGGCCACGGAAATTGGAGATGGTATGAGAAAAGTAGAATGTCCCCGTTCTTTTTCCCCAGTTCCCCGCTCTTCCAAGCCGGCCATGGATTGAAACAAATAGCTGGAAGAAAGAGTGAAGACTCTGGGGCAGTGTGAAGGCGTGGCAGAAAAGATGTCGCGAGCATGGGGGGGAGGCCCGTACGTTGGCGCTACTCTGATTGTGTCTACGTCGACTTCATGGTTGAGGAAATAGGTCCATCCGGCTCTTGTTTTAGGGCCGAATTCGCCGTTGACAGGGATCCAGTCTATCGCTAGGGTCTCGGGAAATTAGTTAGGAGTAGATATAAATGGTGCTATTTCAGGGTTGTGGGAATGAAAGCGTAGGTCTTGCCGTCATGGGACATTGCAGTCAAGGAGCCGCTGAATATGAGTGAATCAAAAAGCAAGACTATTCCATTGAACGTGAGATTGAAACCCAGTGAATCGACCGCCCATCCACTCGCGACGAACTACACGAATGTCGGCGTGGCGCAGGGGATCGCCTATGTGGATTTCGGATTAATCGAGCCGGCGCTGCTCGGGGCGATTGCCAAGACGACCAAAGAGGGCCAGGCCGCGCCGAAAGGCTTGGAAGGCCATCTCGTCACCCGTGTGGCGATGGGTGTGGATGTGCTGGCGCGGCTACATCAGCAAATTCAGCAAGTGCTGGTCAGCCTGCGCGAGGCGCGGCAGGGGAAGAAGTAGCTGTAGGGTTACGAAGGAGGATGGCAATGAATATGCTTAGATTGCAGGGCCTGAGCTTTAACGTGTTGAGGTCGAAAGGTATAGGCCTCTTGGTAGTGGGATGCTTATTGGGAATGCTCGGGCCCATCAATTTGGCTCAAGGGGAAACGGTAGGAGAACGGTTTCGGAAGCAGATGGAAAAGATGGCGGCGATGTGTAAGGCACAAAAGCTCTCGCCGACGGATACGCGCTGCATCTTGCCGAACATGAAACCGGCCGATCCCCTGGCGACGGAAGAAGGGCGCTTCGCCCACGCGATCAAGATTCCGAATCCCGTGCCGGAGGACAGTGGTTACAAACCCGGCATGACACCTGAACAGTACTTCGACCATCTCTGCAAAACTGAGGCTGGCGAGTTTATCTATAAGACGGTGGAGAATGTGGAGGGTCTGTATCAGATGAGACCGCGCAAAGAGGTTACAGACCATCAACGGCAGCATCTTTATGTGCTAGAGGATCTCTACGGCAGCAATTTGGGCGAATCATCCGAGCCGGAAGGGAGATACATTGGCCCAAACCGATATACTCTCTTTGAGACTCCAGAAGTGAATCGGCCGGTGCCTGAATGGAAAAAGAAATATCGCCACCCCTCTTACTTTTCAAAGCCCGATGCTAGCGCAAGGCTGGCAAGGTATTTTGGTTATAACGGCCGAGAGATAAAGACGATACAAAAAGAATATGGCGAATCTCGCAAGAGCCGTTATGGGTACACTTGGCGTGGTATCAAGCGTCCAAATGATCGTGAACTTGGGATTACAGGTGGAGAGCTCGTCGTGATCGATCTGGAGACAGGTGAAGTCCTAGCAGTCAGGAGAGGGTATGTTCGTGGCGATACGGAGTTGCCTCGGTTAGGGATGGTTTGGCAACGGCCTTGTCCGTTAATGGATACGGACGGACTCTTTGTTTTTAAGGTCTTAAAGCCCGTCGTGTCGGCAGCTACGAATCAGGGGGGCGGAAATGGATCAAACTGAGACTAGTACCTGGCTTAATTTTGCTCTGCAGCAAATGGCAGCAGAGTCGTATCTCGATGGCATCGACATAACAAATGACTCTCTCGTAAGACTGCGATTGTTAAGCGGGAACAACCGACCAGGATTTACGCTTGATAACTATACTCGCTTTACGGAGGAACTTGCGGACAGATTCTTAACATCATATGCCCGTGTCGCTCATCATGCCAATGACGCTACAGGCTTTTCTGCCACGCTAACCCAAGAGCGGGGGACCAACAACTTTACGCTCTCATTCCGCAGCACCGAATACCGAAGTCAGCCTGTCGGCGATGCCCAACGTGATTCCGTGCAGGGTGCAGACGGTGAAATTGCTGGAGTCGGGTTCGCGTTGGCTCAGCTTGTCAGCATGGAGCGGTACTATCGCACGTTAAGAGCTTCTGGCCAGTTACCGAGCAATGCAGTCCTCACTGTGACAGGCTATTCTCTCGGAGGCCATCTGGCTACCATTTTTACAGAGCTACATAGCGCTGAAATTCAGCACACCTACACATTCAATGGAGCAGGGCGGGGTCATATTGGCGGAGGCTCGTCAATCTTAACGGAAGCAGATCGGATTCGCGGGATGGTCGATCTCCTAGATACCAAGCTGCTGGAGATTGACCCCAATTGGAATCCGTTTACAAGCGGGAACCCAGAGAATATTTATACGGATGCTCGGTACACGGCAGCGCTTCAGGCGGTTCTATCCCAGTACAGTACGACACCGTCGCTGCTCCCTCCAGGCGAGATAGGCATCGGGCCTGGCTTCAATAAAATCACGCAACTCTATGGACACGCCACGAACAACGACCCGGAGTATGTGGCTAATTCAGGCGTGCACGCCCAAGCCACCCCAATTTTCATCGAAGATCAGCCCAACCTGGATGGGTTTGGAGGACTCTTTGGGGACAATGGGGACTTTGGCACGACGCACAGCATTATCCTCATGGTGGACTCCCTCGCTCTGACCGAACTATTTCAAAAAGTGACTCCGAGTCTTCGTCGTCAAACGGTTGAAGGTATCTTTGCAGCCTCATCGAGTGAGCGTGCTTCTGGACTTGTGGGATTTAGCGGAACAGCCGAAGCCAATTCGCTTGAGCATGCGCTTGATGCTCTTCGGAAAGTATTTGGAGTCGCTGGCGATGATCCGTTGACGGATTCAAATCCCGCCACGGGAGGATTCGGAGACATCGCCAATCGAAATCAGTTCTACTCTCACATGAATCAAGTCGGTAGCGTTGTAGGTTCTGGGTCATTTTCAATTGAAAGTCTTGTGGAGCTTTCCCCTGGTGCTATCTCAAGCCTAGCGCGAGCCAACTCCGCAGATGGTATGGCTTATCGTTATGCGTTGCGCGAACTTAACCCTTTTGTTGTGCGCGGGGTCGACTACGGCGCGCTCCATAACCAGGGGCCAGCGGACAGTCGTTCCCTTGATCTCTATGATTCAAAGACGGGACGAGGTATATGGACGGCTCTGGCGTTAATCGATCGATCGGAGCTGTTGGAAAAGCTATTGGCGTTCAATCTTACCGATGGCGCTGAGATTTCTACAGATACGCATTTTCAAGATCTTCAAAGTGGTTTTGAGGTCGGCAGCACGTCTTCAGCGAACGAAGTAATCTTTGGTGACGACCGCGTGGGAGAAGTCTTGATCGGTCACTCTGGCGACGATCATCTCTATGGGCGCGGTGGGGCGGACACTATTGAGGGTAATGGTGGTCGTGACTATATTGAAGGCAATGATGGAAATGATGTTCTGCTCAGCGGTGGAGGGGGCGATGACATCATTCTCGGCCAAGAGGGGAATGACACCCTAGACGGTGGAGCCGACAATGATCAACTGAATGGTGGCCTTGGGGATGACACGCTTAAGGGCGGAGACGGGGTTGACCGCTATAGCTACTTTACCGGACAGGGCCGCGATACGATTGAGGATTCAGATAGATCGGGCACTCTCTTCTTCGATGGAATAGGCTTGTTAGGTGGTATTCATCGGGAGGGAGACCCCGATAACACTTACGTAAGCCCCGACGGGCTGTTTACGTATGTACGGCAAGGAGCGGATGTTCTGATTAACGATGCTGTGACGATTAAGAATTATGATTTCGAGTTGGGTGGACTTGGTATTGCGTTGATCGATGAACCGGACACTTCGAACCCGGCGTTGCCTGGTATCGCCTACAACAATCATGAGCCTATTCGGTGGGACGGAGATCAAAATCCCAATCATCCGTCGTTCAATGCGGCGGCGAATCATGCGGCGTATGGCTATGGCGGTGATGATGTCTTGGACTTTAGCTTGAGCATTGCAGCCTACGAACATCAGCTGTTCGGCGGATTCGGAAACGATACATTGGACGGCGGGGCGGGCAATGATCGTCTGTATGGGGAGCAGGAGGATGACAAGCTTCGCGGCTGGTTGGGCGATGATGTTCTCGACGGCGGACTGGGCAATGATGAACTCATTGGTGGAACGGGCAATGACCAGATTTTCGGGGGTGAAGGGAATGACCTGGTTTTTGCCAACAATCCATTCAATCCGATTGAGGGTGGGAGCGACAACGATTATGTGGACGGCGGGTCAGGGAATGACAATATTGGTGGAGGGCAGGGCGATGACGTTCTGCTTGGCGGAGTTGGAGATGACAATCTTAACGGTGAAGGCGTGGTGGTTAATGGCCGTGTCGATCTTCAAACGGGCAATGACTATCTCGATGGCGGGGAAGGCCATGACGGTCTCACGGGTGCAGCCGGAGATGACATCATCTTGGGCGGAAGCGGAAATGATCTGCTGAATGGTGACCAGTTTATTTCGCTGCCGGAAAATCCGATCCCATTAGCAGAGTGGGATCCGCTTGTCGATGGTGAAGATTATCTCGATGGCGGTGAGGGGGACGATGTTCTCCATGGGGGGGGATACGACGATATTCTGATCGGCGGCCAGGGGAATGATCGCTTGTGGGGAGATGGCTTTGGCTATATGGCAGAGCCGGGCGACGATTGGTTGGATGGTGGCGATGACAATGATGAACTCTACGGTGGGGCTGGAGCTGACACGTTGCTCGGAGGAGATGGGGACGATCTGCTAGTCGGTGACTTCTCGAATGACCCTGGCGACGACGATGTGCTCGATGGCGGGGCCGGGGTCGATGAGTTGCAAGGCGGCGGGGGAGACGATGTCCTCTCCGGTGGAACGGAGAACGATCTGCTGGTGGGTAATGACGGGGACGATTTTCTCGACGGTGGTGAGGATGACGATGAACTGCAAGGTGGGGTGGGTGATGACACGCTTGTAGGTGGGGATGGCTTTGATGTGCTGTTTGGACAGGAAGATGATGACTCGCTGTTCGGCGAAGCAGGGGATGACCAGCTGGTCGGGGGGAGCGGAGACGACTATCTTGATGGGGGAGATGGGACAGACCATCTCTTTGGAGAAGTAGGTGTCGATCAACTTTCTGGCGGTATCGGTGACGATGTCTTGTCCGGTGAGGTTGGAGCGGACATTCTTGTCGGAGAAGACGGAAACGATACCCTCATTGGAGGGGCAGATAACGATCAGCTCATTGGCGGATCCGGGTCGGACACCTATGTCTATAACCTCGGTGATGGGCTAGACTCAATTGACGATGTGAGTCTTGCCGGGGAGGGTAATGTCCTTCAGTTTGGTGCAGGGATCACGCTTCAATCGCTCACTTTTATCCATGACGAATCGCAACAGACGCTGACGATCCAGATTGTGGGTGGAGGGTCTGTCCAGCTTCTGGGGTTTGATCCGAATTCCTTTAATTACGTGGTGGACCTCCTCGCCTTCACGGGGGGAGTGCCCGTGGCGCTCGCCGATCAATTGCCGTTGCCCAGCGGTGAGGTGTTTGCCAATGATGGGAACAATCTGATTCGGACCGCATCCACGGATGACAATGTTTTTGCCGGAGCGGGAAACGATACTGTGCTGGCGGGGGCCGGGAACGATCAGGTCACCGGTGGTCTGGGCAATGACTCCCTTTCGGGCGGCGCCGGTCAGGATACCTATTTCTTCAATGCTGGGGATGGGCGCGATACGATCATTGACGCGGCGGGAGAGGGCAATCGGCTGGTCTTTGGCCAAGGAATTTCGTCCAGTTCGTTAAGCCTCAGCCGGGGTCTGGGACAAGCATTGATCCTGTCGACTGGCAATGCGGGCGATCAAATCGTGTTCTCGGATACTACCGGCCAGGGTGGAAGTCCGGTGGATACATTCGAATTTAGTGGCGGAGCGACGTTGACCTTTGCTGACTTGTTGGCCCGCGGCGTGAGGATCGATGGAACGGACGGGGCGGATGTCATCGATGGAACCGCATCTGTAGATGTGATCTTTGCGGCTGGCGGAGACGATGTCGTTCGTGCGGGGGACGGGAATGATGTTGTGAGAGGTGAGGCCGGCAACGATTCGCTTGAAGGACAGAACGGAAACGATGTGCTGGTGGGCGGGACCGGGGATGATCAGTTGTCTGGCGGCGATGGCAATGACGCCTATCTATTCAATATTGGAGATGGGATTGACACCATCAGCGATGTGATCGGGGTGGGAGCGTCCAATCGGGTAATGTTTGGACCTGGTTTTACCCCAGAGTCGCTGCGGATGACGACGGTGTTTGGTCAAGTGTTTGTGCAGCCTGGTTCAGCGCTCGAAGGGGTGTTTATCGGTGCGAACGGTAGTGATGTGCTGGGTTCCCATGCAGTGGAGCATTTTGAGTTTGCCGATGGAACCGTGTTGTCGTATTCGGACCTCATAGCCCGCGGATTCGATATTGACGGCACCGAGTTCGATGACTTCCTTGTTGGTACGAATGTCGTCGATCGCTTCCGTGGTGGGTTGGGGAATGACCGGCTTGAAGGCGGGGCCGGGGACGACACCTATTTCTTCAACGTCGGAGACGGACAAGACCTGATCGACGATCTGACGCTGCGCACCTCCAGCGGCGGCGGTACGCCGATCGTAACGACCGAGGTGAATCGGCTGGTTTTTGGGCCTGGGATCACTGCAAATAATCTTTCGCTCGAAGTCCGTGACGATCCCTTCGATTCGTCCCGATCTCTCCTGGTGATCAAAACGGGAACTGGTCAAGATGAGATTGCCTTAACCGGGTTTGATCGTAGCGATGTGTTTGGTCCGCATGCCATCGAAGAGGTGCAGTTTGCCGACGGATCCAGATTGACCTATGAGCAACTGTTGGCCCGTGGATTTGATCTCGCCGGGACAGATCAGGATGATCGTATCGTCGGTACGAGTCTTGTTGATCGCATTGCGGCAGGGGCCGGGCACGATACCGTGCGGGCTGGATCGGGCGACGATACGTTGGACGGCGGAGCAGGGAACGATCAGCTCGTCGGAGGGCAAGGAAGCGACACCTATCTATTCGGCCCGGGTTCTGGCCAGGACACGATCATCGACTCGCAGGGCAGCCTCGATACGATCCGCATGGCGCCAGGAGTTGCGCCGTCGGATGTGGTCGCGACAAGAAACAATCACGATCTTGTCTTGAGCTTCAACGGTGGGGCCGATCGCCTGACGGTCTCCCTCTATTTCCTCGCCGCGCCGCTCCAGATCGAGCGCGTTCAGTTTGCCGATGGGACGGTCTGGGATCAGGCCTTCATCGAAAATCTCATGCAACCTGCGATCACTGGAACCGGCGGGCCTGATTCTTTGATTGGCACCAGCGGAGACGATCGCCTGCTTGGCTTGTCCGGTGACGATCAGCTGACGGGCTTCGCGGGCGATGACCGGCTTGATGGCGGCACCGGAGCCGATCAGCTCGAAGGCGGCGTAGGTGATGACACCTATATCGTAGACGACGCGGGGGATGTGGTCACTGAGTTGGTGAATGAAGGCAGCGATACTGTGCTCTCAGCGGTCAGCACTCAGCTGGCAGCTCATGTCGAAAACCTGACGCTTACCGGAAACGCTACAGTCGATGGAACCGGCAATGAATTGGACAATGTCTTGACCGGGAACAGCGCGGCGAATGTGCTGACCGGCGGCGTCGGCAACGACACCTACGTGATCGGTACGGGGGATACGGTCGTGGAAGCGGCGAATGAAGGGACAGATTCCGTGCTGTCAGCCATCAGCTATCAGCTGTCAGCAAATGTGGAGAATCTCAGCCTGACCGGCAGCGCGTCTCTGATTGGAACCGGCAACGCATTAGACAACATATTGCAAGCTGATGGATCGATCAGTGTCTTGGCCGGCGGCGACGGGAACGATACCTATCTGCAGGGCTCGACCGGTGATGATGATCTCTTGGTCGAAACGGCAACGGGCGGGATCGATACGGTCATTGCGGCGCATGACTATCGCTTATCGGATCATATTGAAAACCTGACGTTGCAGGATCCACAAGTGCCGGACTTTGCGAATTTCTCTCTCATTCCCTATGCGCCCTATGGGCCTTCCTGGGTGCGCATGGCGGGATATGGGAATGATCTAAACAATACGATCATCGGCGGCCTGGCAAACAATCTGCTGGACGGTGGTCTCGGAGCCGATATGCTGATCGGGGGCGCCGGGGACGATCTCTACATTGTCGATCAGGGTGGCGATGTGGTCAATGAACTGGCGAATGAAGGGACGGACACGATTGAAAGCTCGGTGACCTATACCCTCAGCGCGAACGTTGAGAACTTGGTGCTCACCGGAACGGGCGCTGTGGATGCGATCGGTAACGCCCTCAACAACGATGTGAGGGGCAATGCAGCGTCGAACGTCCTGGACGGAGGAGCGGGCGACGATAGTCTCCAAGGAAATGGTGGAGCGGATACGTATCTCTTCGGCCGCGGTTCGGGACGGGACATCGTATTTGATTCTAGCGTCACCGGCGAGAGTGAGACGATTCAGTTCGCTGCAGATGTCCAGACGGCAGACGTGGATGTCTATCGACGCTCAGGCGACCTGGTGTTAATCATCAATGGCACATCAGACGAACTGACGTTGGCGAGTTTTTTCGGCCCGACCGAATATGCCCAGAAGCAAGTCCGGTTTACTGACGGGACAGTGTGGAATGAAGCCGAGTTGCGTGTCCGTGCAGTGGCGGTCGGTGGCACCGTCACCGGTACCGAGGGGGACGAGACGCTCACGGGCAGTGCCGGTCACGATGTTCTCATCGGCGCGGCCGGAAACGATGTGCTCACCGGGGGGCAGGGCAACGATGCGCTGTACGGGGATGCCACAAGTCAGTCGCCGTTTGGACCGCAGGTTATCGGCAATGACATTCTGACCGGAGGTGGCGGCGACGACGTGCTCGTGGATCTGCGGGGGACAAACACGTTTGACGGCGGGTCGGGGAACGACCAGTTGTTCGTCGGAACCGGTCAGGACACTATCTTGTTCGGGCAGGGTTCCGGTATCGATTCCCTGACACTCGATACAAACGGGAGCGACCTGGATATTATTCAAATGGGTGCAGATGTCTTGCCAAGCGAGGTGATTCTCACCCGATCGATTCAGCGCGCTACCGGCGCCAATATCATCGATCTTACGATTCCTTCGACTGGCGATCGACTGAGCATCAATGTCTCATATGTCGGTAGTCAAAGTGAGACGAGCCCTCAGGCTGCCGTGTTGTTTTCCGATGGCACGCGGTGGGATCTTGCGTGGATGCCCACAGAGTCGAGCTCGTCAGGAGCCGATCTGCTCGACTCTCCCTTCCCTGGCAGTCTGGCGGGGCTTGGCGGTAACGACACCTACCGCATGGGGAGTTCGGGTATTCCTGGAACTTATGCTGTCGTTGAGGCGCCTGGTGGTGGAACTGATACTGTCGAAAGTCTTTTCGATTATGTCCTGGATGCGCAAGTCGAAATTCTGATACTCGCCGAGAGTTCTAGTTCAGTGCTTCCGAATCCTGAGCGGGGGACCGGCAACGAACTGGACAATCTCATCGTCGGAAACTCCGGAGACAATATCCTCGATGGTGGGGCGGGGAACGACATATTGGTCGGTGGCGTGGTGCGTGAACTGGAGGGACCACCCTACCTTGAGGGGACTGGTAGTGACATTCTCATCGGTGGGGCTGGCGATGATGTTCTCATGGCAGACGCAGGGGATCTTGTTTCTAACGGAGACCGGTTGTTTCTCGGCGGAGGCCTGACCCAACGCGATGTGAGTGCTATCCGCGAAGCCGATGATCTCTTCATCGGTGGCGTCGGCAACGACACATATCTCGTGCATAACCAGCAGCAGACCGTAGCGGAATTCGCCAATGAGGGGACCGATACGGTCAGGAGTACGGTCAGCTATAGCTTGGGGGAACATCTGGAGAATCTGGTATTGGTCTCGCCCCCTGCGAGATTTGATGACAAGGGCAATGTCATCCCTCCGGCACCGCTGAACGGAACCGGGAATGGTCTGGATAATCTGATCATAGGCTCAGGGGATGACAATGTGCTCTCAGGTCTGGCTGGTAACGACACGCTCTGGGGTGGGAGTGTCATTGATCCTGATTCCGGTAGTGCAAGGTCTGGCAACGACACACTTCTTGGTGGTGTGGGGAGCGATACGTACATCTTCAATCTTGGCGACGGCATCGACACAATCGAGGATGTGTCGATGGTCGGTGAGGGTAATCGCATTCAATTCGGCGTGGGAATCCACCAGAGCGATCTGGCTTTCACGGAAGATCCCATCGCACGGACGCTCACGATTCACGTCGGGTCCGGTGGAGCAGACCAGCTGGTCTTGAGCCATTTTGACGCCACCGGCGGAAACGGTTCTCTGGTCGTCGAGACGCTGGCTTTTGCCGACAGCAGCTCAGCCAATCTGGCCGGTCTGCTCGGCCCATCGATTACGATCACTGGGACCGAGGATGCGGATGTGCTGGTTGGCACCGTTGAGAACGACGGGATCGATGCCGGTGCCGGGAATGACACGGTGTATGCGGGGGCCGGGGATGATCTGGTCTTGGCGAGTGACGGGGATGATGTCGTGGCTGGTGAAGCCGGAATCGACACGATTCATGGCGGGAGCGGCGTGGATTACCTCTACGGCGGGGACGGCGACGATCTCATCAATGGCGACGAGGGTAACGATGTGCTCGTCGGTGAAGCCGGCAACGATATCCTGATGGGTGGGGCGGGAAACGATGTCCTCAACGGCGGACTCGGAGACGATAGTCTGTCCAGCGGGACCGGCGACGATACCGTCTATGCCGGGGCAGGAAATGACCAGGTCAGCGGGGGGGACGGAGATGATGCGGCTGTGGGCGAAGAGGGCGCCGACACGATGTACGGTGGCAGCGGTAACGATTATCTCTACGGCGGCGAAGGGGACGATGTGGTCACGGGCGACGAGGGCAACGATACGCTCCTTGGAGAAGGCGGCAACGATATCTTGAACGGGGGAACGGGCAATGATGTCTTGAACGGCGGGGCTGGCGCGGATCAGTTTAGTGGCGGCGAGGGCGATGATTCGCTGTACATCGATGCAGCCGATACGGTGGTTGTCGGTGGGGCGGGCTATGATCAGGTGATCGTGACGGGGATGGATGCGGTGACCTTCGATGCGGCAACGGCCGAAGTAGAATTGGTGGTTGGCAGTAGCGGGGATGATGTGCTGACAGCCGTCGGTAGCCTCAGTGGCGTGACCTTCTATGGCGGTGACGGGAACGATCAACTTACCGGCGGCGACGGGATTGATATCTTGATAGGGGAGGCCGGGAATGACACGCTGGTCGGCGGAAACGGCAGTGATGTCTTGAACGGCGGTGCCGGAGACGATGTTCTTACTGGTGGGGCGGGCGATGACGCGTTCTATGCCGGAATGGGGAGCGACCACATTGACGGAGGGGACGGCAGTGACTCCGTCTCAGGTGAGGATGGAGCCGATACCATCTTTGGTGGGGCTGGCGCCGATTATCTGTATGGTGGCGAGGGCGACGACGTCATCAATGGTGATGAAGATAACGATGTGCTTGTGGGTGAAGCCGGCAACGACCGGTTGGCCGGTGGAGCCGGTTCAGACTACTTAGTCGGAGGTGTGGGCGACGACACGTATGTCTTCAATGTGGGGGATGGCGGCGAGACAATTTCGGAGAATGATTCTACTTCAGGGAATGCGGATGCTCTTCTCTTCGGTAGTTCCATCACATCATTAGATGTCGTCATCAGCCGCCAGGCCAACGATTTGCGGTTGGCGATTCACGGCACCGGCGATCACGTAGTGATCGAGAACTGGTACCTGGGCGACGCCTATCACGTCGAGGACGTGCAGGCTGGGAACGGCCAGCATCTTTTGAGTTCGCAGGTCGATCAGCTCATTCAGGCCATGGCCAGCTTCTCACAGCAGAGTGGGCTTACGTGGGATCAGGCCATCGATCAGCGGCCGCAGGAGGTGCAAACCTTGCTGGCGGCCAGCTGGCAATAGGATCGGATGCTGAAACAGTCTGCCAGCGGCGTTCTCGGATCGTCGAAATCCTCAACGTACCCCTGAGGGTACGCCTCCGGTTTCGACTCGCCTGCGGCCTTGCTGGACAGGCTGTTTGAGCATCCTCTTGTACAAGGCGTGAAGCGCCTCCCTGGTCGGGGCCAGGTTTGTCCGGTTTCTTTTGTGCCGGACAGACGATATGTGTGCCATTCAAACTATTTGGTTCCTTCTTTGGATTCCTCTGAGATGACGCCATGCCTGCCGACGTAGGGACTGGTTCTCCTCTATCCGATGCTTCACAACCTTCTGCGATGGCAGAGGCGCCTGACACGGGCCTTGTTTGTCTTCTCATCCTTGCCCGGTACTACGATCTTCCCGCGGACGGGTCACAGTTGCGCCATCAGTTTGCCCTGTCGGGGCAGGTGCTTTCCGAGACCGAGCTGTTGCGGGCGGCGAAACATCTCGGATTGAAGGCGGGGACACTCACACTAACTTGGAGCAAACTAGCCGGGACGCCGTTTCCCGCGATGGCCAAACGGACGGACGGCCGGTATGTGGTGCTGGCCAAGATTGAGGGAGACAAGGCGCTGATTCAAGACCCTGTGGCCGGGCGGCCGTTGGTGCTCTCGCGCGAGCAGTTCGAGTCGGCCTGGTCCGGTGACCTGCTGCTTTTTACGAAGCGGGCGAATCTGCGCCTGCACGATCTGAAGTTCGATTTCACCTGGTTCATTCCCTCCATCGTAAAGTACCGGAAGTTTCTTGGTGAAGTCCTCGTCGCCTCGTTCTTCCTGCAACTGTTTGCGTTGCTCACGCCGCTGTTCACTCAAGTGGTGATCGACAAGGTGCTGGTGCACAAGGGGTTCACGACCTTGCATGTGTTGGCGATCGGGATGATCGCCTTGGCGATCTTCGACGCCCTGCTCGGCGGGCTGCGCACCTATCTGTTTTCCCATACGACCAATCGTATCGATGTTGGGCTCGGCGCCCAGCTGATCCGTCACATTTTGGCGCTGCCGCTGGCGTATTTCGAGGCGCGACGGGTTGGCGACACCGTCGCCCGGGTGCGTGAACTGGAACAGATCCGCCAGTTCCTGACGAGCCATTCCGTCACGGTGGTTTTGGACGCGTTGTTCACGGTGGTGTTTCTTGCCGTGATGTGGTTCTACAGCCCGATGTTGACCGGCGTCGTGATGGTGTCGCTGCCGTTCTATGCCGTGTTGTCGATTGCCATTACTCCGGCGATCCGCGCCAGGCTTCATGAAAAATTCAACCGTGGGGCGGAGAACCAATCCTTCCTGGTCGAGGCGATCAGCGGGATTCAGACGGTGAAGGCCATGGCGGTCGAGCCGCCTCTGCTACGCAAGTGGGAGGAACAGCTGGCAGGCTATGTGCGTGCCAGTTTTCGCGCCACGAGCCTCATTACAGTGGCAAGCCAGGTCGCCGCCTGCATCCAGAAAGTGACTGTTGTGGCGGTGCTCTGGGTCGGAGCCTATCGCGTGATCGAAGGGGATCTCAGCATCGGGCAGCTGATCGCCTTCAATATGCTGTCGGCCCAAGTGACCGGCCCGATGTTGCGGCTTGTCAATCTCTGGCAGGAGTTCCAGCAGGTCGGCATTTCGGTGCAGCGGCTCGGGGATGTGCTCAATACCCAGCCTGAGCCTTCCTATAATCCGAACCGGACCACCCTGCCGCAGGTCGCCGGGCAGGTCGTATTTGAAGATGTGACATTTCGCTATCGTCCGGACGGTGCGGAGGTATTGCGCAAAGTGTCGTTCACCGTGGCGCCCGGCAAGGTCGTTGGCATCGTCGGCCGGTCGGGGTCCGGGAAGAGCACCATCGCGAAATTGATACAGCGCCTCTACGTGCCGGAGCGGGGGCGGATTCTGGTCGATGGCGTCGATCTGGCTCAGGTAGATCCCGCCTGGTTGCGCCGTCAGGTGGGGGTCGTCCTGCAAGAGAACTTTTTGTTCAATCAATCGGTGCGTGACAACATCGCGTTGACCGATCCGGGGTTGGCGATGGAGCAGGTGATGCACGCCGCGAAATTAGCCGGCGCCCATGAGTTCATCCTTGAACTGCCCGAGGGCTACGATACGCTGGTTGGAGAGCATGGCTGTTCGTTGTCCGGCGGTCAGCGGCAGCGGATCGCGATTGCCCGCGCGCTGGTGGCGAATCCCCGCATTCTGATCTTTGATGAGGCGACGAGTGCGTTGGATTATGAATCCGAGGCGATCATTCAGCAGAACATGGCACACATCTGCAACGGGCGCACGGCATTCATTATTGCGCATCGTCTCAGCACCGTGCGGCCAGCCCATTGTATCTATGTGATTGAAAAAGGCGAAGTGGTGGAATCTGGCTCGCATGATGAGTTGGTGCAGCTCAAGGGATTCTATGCCCGGCTGTGTCAGCATCAGGATGGGGTGCGGCCGGTCCCGGCATAAGGAGTCGTGACTCAGGAGTGCAGAGGATTGCAGATGGCGTTCGGCGCGATGGCACGACATTGGGCGGTGTGGAAAGCGGCCTGGCAGACTGAAAAGGGGTCAGGAACCTTGGGCTCAGGGTTCCTGACCCCCTCGGCACGTGCCACGGAGTTTCTTCCGGCTGTGCTCGAGATTCAGCAGTCGCCACCTTCGCCGATCGGTCGGGCGATTCTGTGGACGATCATGGCTGTCTTCGCCTCCGCGGTGCTCTGGGCCTCCCTCGGGTGGATCGATATTGTCGCGACGGCGCAGGGGAAGATTATTGCCAGCGGCTATTCCAAAGTGATCCAGCCCTATGAGACCGGTGTGATCGCTGCGATCCATGTGCAGGACGGGCAGGTCGTCAAGAAAGGCGATGTGCTGATTGAACTGGATCCCACGCAGAATCGTGCGGACCATAATCGGGCTTCCAACGAATATCGTGCAGCCAGGGTTGAGGCGGCGAGACTGCGCGCACTGATCGCAGGAAGGCCGACCTTTGCGGTACCGGCCGATGCCGATCCGCAGTATGTGGCACTGCAACAGCAGGTGCTGGTCGATCAGCTGGCGGAATATCACGCAAAAGTGGCGGCGGCTCAACATCTCGTTGATCAGCGCCGGTCCGCCTTGGAGCAAACCCGTGAGAATATTATCCGTCTCGAAGCGACCGTCCCCATGGAGACGGAACGCGCCGAGGCCTACAAGAAGCTGCTCGAACATGACGCCGTCACCAAGATGGATTATCTGCAGGCCGAAGGGCAACGCATCGACAAGGTGCAGGAGTTGGCCGGCCAACGGAATAAGGTGAAGCAGGATCAATCGGCACTGGCCGAGGCCGAGAAACACTATCGCGCGATGGTGTCGGAATTCCAGCAAGCCAGGCAGGTCGAACTCTCCACCACCGAAACCAAAGCCTCGTCGCTCGTGCAGGACGTGACTAAGGCGTGGCAGAAGGCGGATTTGCAGCGGCTGACGACGCCGATCGATGGTGTCATTCAACAGCTGGCCGTCCATACGGTCGGCGGGGTGGTCACGCCGGCGCAGCAGTTGTTGATCGTTGTGTCGCAAGAGCATCCGGTGGAAGTCGAGGCGCAGGTGGAAAATAAGGATGTGGGATTTGTGAAGGAAGGCCAGCCGGTCGAGATCAAAGTCGAAACCTTCCCGTTCACGCTCTATGGGACGATCCCCGGCCGTGTGTTGACGGTGTCCGATGATGCCGCGCCGATTGAAAAAGTCGGCCTGATCTATCCCACCCGTGTGAGTATGGATCGAGGCACCATCCAGGTGGAGGGCAAGCAGGTGAATCTGACTCCCGGCATGGCGGTGACCGTCGAAATCAAAACCGGCCAGCGGCGGATCATTGAGTATCTGCTGAGCCCCTTGCTGAAATCCGTGAACGAAAGCCTGCGGGAACGATGATGCGATGTGGGGTGCTGACGGCGGCCACGGGTCTCGCTGTTCTCGTGCTGAGCCATGGAGTGTGGGCCGCTGAGACGCCCGGTGTCGCCGCTCCCGTTCCGCCGGTTGCCCTCAATTTGACGTTGCGCGGAGCGCTCACCGCGGCGGTCGACAACAATCCCGACGTGCAGCTGTATAAGGAGCGGATTGAAGCGGCGCAGGGACAGGTGCAGACGCAATTGGGCAGCCTCCTGCCCAATCTCGCGGGCACGGTTCGCCAGACGCGGCAAACGCAGTTTCTCGGGACCTTCGGGCTGGCGCCTCAGCGGACGGATCCGTTCAGCATTTTCGACGGGCGGGTGAATGCCTCGCAAAATCTCTTCAGCGTGAGTCTCATTCATCGGTGGCGCGCCTCGCGCGAATCCCTGCACGTGACCGAGTTTGAATCCGACAGCCGGAAGTACGATGTCATGGCCAGCGCCGCGTTAGCCTACATGGAAGGGCTGAAGGCCATGGCGATGGTCAAGGTGCATGAGGCCAATCAGCGGGTGATGGAAGAATTGCTCGCGCTGGTGAAACAACGACAGCGCGGAGGCGTCGCGACGGGGTTGGATATCGCCAGGCTGGATGCCCAGATCGCAACGGAGCGGCAGCTGGCGTCCACCTCCCGGTACGACGTCGAGCACAGCAAGCTCGCGTTGCTGAATCTGCTGGCCATTCCCTATGACATCAAACTGGCACTGACGGATGATTTCAAAAGCGAGATCGGGGGCGTGTCTGATACGCAGGGTGCGGTGGCGAGCGCCTTGACTGCACGGCCGGAAGTGCAGGCACAGTTCACCCGTATGAAAGCGTCGGAACTGACCTACTCGTCGATTACCGGCGAGCGCCTTCCTTCGCTTGTCGCGCAGGGAGACTACGGCTTGATTGGAAACCGGTGGAACAACACACTCGACACGTACAATATGGCGCTCTTGCTCCAGGTTCCACTCTTCGATGGCGCCCAACGGGAAGGACGGATTGCCGAAGCCCGGAGCCAACTGAGACAGGAAGCTCTTCGGATGCGGACGGTGCTGAATCAGGTCAAGATGGAAGTGCATGATGCCATAGCCGCTGTCGCTGCGGCTAGAGAGCAGGTGGCGATTGCACAAGCCGGCCTGAAGGTGGCGACGAAAGAACTGGATCTGGCCCGTGAACGCTATGCCGTCATCACTGCTGCCAGTTACTTTGAGCTGACCAACGGACTGACCAGCGTGGCTAGGGCCAGAGAAAATCTGGTCAATGCGCTCTTCCAACTCAACGCCGCCCGTGTCAACCTCGCCCGCTCGACCGGATCGCTCAATACGTTGGAGTAATGGGTCTACGACGGATTGTGCTGTCCGTGATCGTCTGCGCGGAGGACTAGCAGCGTGGAGGCCGTGGGCCGCAATGTTTTCTCTCGGTAAGCCTAGGTTACTTGAGGGGGATCATGACGCTGATGGCGCCGCCGAGGTCGCCTTCTTTCCCGCCTTCTCGGGCATACCCGGAGATATCCCGTTCGCCTTTCGGCTCGCCGTGGCAGGCCAGGCAGGAATGTTCATAGTAGAGCGGGAGCATCAAGCGAGCACTGCGTCCTCCGTCCACTAGCTCACTGATGATTTGGTGCTTGCCGGACGGAGATGAGGAGCTACCGAACCGTCCGAAGGCGGCCGTCTCATAGTCGTCGGGCTTGTTTTTCAGATTTCTTACCAGATGGGCGGGTGCAGTCTGCTTCAGATAGATCTGTGAAAACTTTTGAAACCGGGCGGCGGTCTCGGTGCCGAAGGTCGCCGGGATGAGGCCTTTGTATCGCATTGCTGGAAGGCTGAGGACGGGTTGGTAACTTTGGATGGTTCCGATGCTATCCCTGAGGAGTTGGGCAAGCAGCGGCTTGGCCATTGCCGGGACAGTCGCGCCTTCAAGGGCGTTGAGTGCGATTCCGGTCTCCCGCTGGAACTCAGCCTGCACTTCTTGTTCAAATAATGCCGGCGTGAATTTCTTGTCTGTCTGATTCGGAGTATTGATGAGGTCTTGGTGCTTGGCGATCGTGACCCGCCCGGAATCCAGCAGGATCGCCAGCAGCCGAGCCGTTTCCAGAGCGTCGTCTTGTTGGCCTCCGAACAGGCGGGATGAGAGGACGGCAAGGGTGAGCAGCGCCATTGCCACGAGCAGCCGGAACCGATGCGTCTTCATGCGGTCATCATCCCTTTCCTTCCAGTCACTGATATCCGTCGGGGTTGATACCCTACCGCGTTGGGACTGCGTCTGGCCACTCCTCAAAAGAGGGGAGTGGAAGCCGCACGAGCGCGTTTTTATAGGTATAAGGTTTGGGCGGATTACGGTATGGGGACCAAGGCACGGACGCCCCATGCCGGCAGATTGTGTGCGAGGGATGAGGCCGCTGGTGGGCCGTCTGCGATGGCGCATTGAATCGGCGCGGCGGAAGAGTGGGCCGTCACTCCGGACTCTATGCTGCCATCGCGAGTGGATAGATGAACGAGAGAGTGTCTTGCAGTTGGCTTTGGGCTTCTGTGAGCAGAGCCGGGCACTCGTCGGGATTGAACTTCGTACAGGAGAGTGAGAAGGGATCAAAGACTGGAGGCTGCTTGGCACGGATGGGGTCTAATTCAGCGTGATCGGCGACGGCGCCTGCGAGGTGGACGATTGACGCATGGAGATTGTACTCCCCGGCTTCATTTGGACTCAGTTGATGGCGAATAGCCTGTTCGATCTGGCCCGGCATGCCCCAGAAGCGAATCAATTCTGCGCCGACTTCGGTGAAGTCGAAGCCGATGTTCGACTGTTCCACTTCCGCCAGCGCGGTGCCAAAGTTGCCCGCTTCGACCAGGGCCGACTGAGCCCGTTCCGGAATCGTCTGATATAGCACCAAGTGGCCGATATCCCGCAGCAAGCCTTCGATAAAGAACCGCTCGCTGTCCTCGATTCCACAGGCCTTCGCAATCTTACCGGCCAGCAAGGCGCAGAGCACGCTCTTGCGCCAGTAGGCCGGCAGATCCATCAAGTCCGAGGTCATGCCCGAGAACGTACGGCCGATGGTGGTGGCCGCGACCAGGTCGCTGACGGCTTGCATTCCGATCAGATTCACTGCGCGGGTAATGGTATCAATCTGTTTGGGAAATCCGTAGAGCGGGCTGTTGACGATGCGCAGCAGTCGGGCGGAGATCGCCGGGTCGAGCTTGAGCGCGTTGGCCAAGTCATCCATGGTCGAGGTCGAGTCGTCGACGACGTCCCGCACGCGAAAATAGATTTCTGGAAGCGTGAAGATGTTGGAGCAAGATTGGACGAGTTCTTGTGCTGACGACATTGCCGTGCACCCTCCCTACTTCATAGATGCGGGACTGGTTCGAAGAGGCTCTCGGCTATCTCTATCGGTTGTGACCCAGTCGAACTAAAGGGGGAGGCAGAATAAATCTGTGGAGGCGGGTGGGAGGTGGCGGAAATGGCTGGTGATGCGGCTTATTTCACCAGCCAGACACGATAGGTTCTGCTTCCGGCCGGTTTGGCCGCTTTGAGGACGGCGATGGCTCCGGGATTCATGACATCATCGCCGGTTGCCGTGCGCCTGGCCGGGTAGCGCTCGGTTTTCATGAGCAAGCCCTGCTCATCATAGAAATCCACCATGATATCCGCCGATTCCCGTAACCCGCCCTGATAGTGGGTGCCGAGCCAGTCCAGCCGCTTGAGGGCCTGGTATTGAATCGCAATGGCGCCCGTGGCGTCTTCCTTCACAGCAAGGATCCGCAACGCACGGTTTTGGTCGATCCCCTCAGCCGGCGAAGGGCCGCTGGTCAGCTGCGTGCGAATGACGCGTGAGCTCTCGTCTGTCTGGAGATACCCATGGACTCGGCAGGAGATGGTTCGTCCCTGTTCAGATTGTTCGACGATCTGGGGGTCGTGAACGTGACGATTCGCAAGGGTATACGAGAGCTCACGCAAGAGAGGAGAGTCGATCACGGAGGCGGTGGACTCCCGATAGAGGGCCGAGCTGATGATGGCCTGGCGCCAGGCTTCCCGGCAGGCCAGCGCTTTGGCGTCGGCGACAGACTCTGATTCGCGCGCGGCATATCGATACTCGCCGATGATTTCAAGCCGGCCGTTTGTGACTTCCGCCGCTTGCACCGGACGAGGAATGCCGATCAGTGCGGAGAGGAGCAGGACACCGATTGTGGAGTGACGGACAACCATAACGCCTCCTCTGAGGTGGACAAACAAGAAACGACTCAACCTTCGTCGCCGATACATGTCATGCTACCACGCGAGTTACGCACTCACAACGATGGCTCGGTCGGTTTGGCGAGCGCTTCAAGTACCGCTTGGACGGTGAGCGGGCTGCAGCCTTCGGATCGATTATTCACGAGGACATACGAGGACCGTCCTTCCGCCGCTGCTTGCTTCACCAGCGCGATGGTCTCCTGCCGCATACGCGGTTGCGGTTGCACGATGCGATCGTAGGGGGCGTAGCGTTCGACCGCTTTTTCATAGGCCAGCCCCAGCGGGGTCAGGAGCCGAAGGACGGTGAAGGGGGCGGTGAATGTGCCGGCCATTTTCTGATGTTGTTCGGACAGCGGGGGCATGGCCGTCCAGTGATTGTAGACATGGGCCACGCCGTGCGCTCGAAGCATGTCGTGATAGCGTGGGCCGAGGATGGCGGGATTTCTCACTTCGGTTGCATAGGCGGGGCCGGGCGGCAGCTGTTCGAGAAACCGGTCGAGCCGTTGCAGAAAGGTGGCTAGATCGAGCCCCCAGCGCTGAAACTCGAAGATGAAGGGGCCGAGCTTTTGGCCCAAGCCTTCCAAGGCCGGTTGCAGGACGAGGTCACGAAAGGCGCCGAGCTCAAGAAACCGCGGATTGGGTTTGCCCGCCTTCGCGCCGTATCTCGGAAGGTTGGCATAGGCGGGGATGGTGATCTCTTCCCACACTTTCTGGCAGAAGCGGAACTCGTCCGGGACTTGCTCGGCGTAGTGGGCGAGTTGCTTGACGCTGGCTGGTCGGTAAAATGAATGATCGATGCCGACGGTGGTGAAGAGGGGCGTGTCGTGTATGCGATACGCGGCATATTCTACGAGCGTGTCCTGGCTGAACCGACTTTTCGGATAGGTTCGATGGTAGACGAGTCCTTGCCAGCCTTCGTAGGCCCATGAACTTGTGCCGAAGCGGGGGACCGTCGTATCCAATGGCATTCCGAATAGTCAAAAATAGTCTACGGAAACAATAGGATAGCTTGACTTACTGATGGTCGTCACGCACACTCTCCGACATGTACGACCTGCCGGAAGCTGAACTTCTGTACCTTCTTTCCGACCGTGCCGGCATCGCCGCAGATTACCACGACATTGTCGGGACCCGCCATGTGACGACCGATGAAACCCGTCGAGCCATTCTTTCGGCCATGGGGTTTCGCGTGGGTGATCGTACCGCGCTGATTGAAGAACTCACCGCCTGGGATCGACGGCCGTGGGTGCAGGGCTGTGACCCGGTCTGTGTGGTGCGGACTGGTCAAGCGCCTCGCGACTGGCCGTTGCACGTGCGTAGCGAGTCCTCCGATGACGGGCAGCTTCACATCCATTGGATGGTGTCCGGTGAAAGCGGCGACAAGCACGGTGAGTGGAAAGAGGGGCCAGGTCTTCCGATTCTTGAGGAGCGGCTGATCCAGAATCGTCGCTATGTGCGGTTGGCATTTCCCCTGCCGCAGGATTTGCCGATCGGGTATTACGAGGTGAAGGTCTGGGTGCAGGGAGGACCGGCGTCGGTCGAACTTCAGTTCCGTCTGATCGTGGCTCCGGCGCGCTGCTATGTGCCGGAATCGTTTCATGCCGGCACGCGGACGTGGGGGCTCGCCCTGCAACTGTACTCGCTGCGCAGCGAACGGAACTGGGGGATCGGAGATTTCGGAGATTTGTCCACGCTCGTCGAGTGGGCGGGCAGGCAGTTGGGCACCGGTGTCATCGGGTTGAACCCCTTGCACGCCTTGAAGAACACCAGGCCCTACCACATCAGTCCCTATTCGCCGAGTAGTCGGCTCTATCTCAACGAGCTCTATATCGATATCGATCGGGTGGCTGAAGCGAAGACGGCGCCGGATGTGCAGCAGCGCCTGGCCGATCCCTCCTTTCGCGCACAACTGACGAAAGCTCGAACGAGCGAATATGTGGACTACGAAGCGGTCGGTGCACTCAAGCGGACGGTGCTGGATCTCTGCTATCGGACCTTTCTGCGTGACAACTTCGAGGGGATGGAGCCGGATCTGAAGCCGACGACCGCCCGCGGCTGGTTCTTTCATTCCTACGTTCAACAAGAGGGGACGCCGCTGGCTGAGTATGCGCTCTTTCAGGCGCTCGAAGATGAGCGGCAGTTTGTGCAGTCCCGCTCAGTCGTATGGGCGGATTGGCCGGAAGTCTATCGCGCGCCCGCGAGCGACGCGGTCGCCGAATTCAAGCGCCGGCATATGAAGCGGGTGCGGTTCTTTCAGTATGTGCAATGGGTGGCGGCTGAGCAACTGATCGCTGTGGGGTTGCAAGCCGACGAGGCCGGGATGCCGTTGGGTTTGTATCACGACCTCGCGCTGGGCAGTGATCGCTACGGTGCAGACGGATGGCGATTCCAGGAGGTCTTGGCGCACCAGGCCGATTGCGGTGCTCCGCCCGATGCCTTTGCGCCGGAAGGGCAGAATTGGGGGTTGTCGCCGTCCGATCCGGTGAAGCTGCGCGCCAGCGGCTATCAGTTCTTTATCGAACTGCTCCGGACGAATCTGCGGTATGGCGGGGCGATTCGTATCGATCATGTGATGGCCTTATTCCGGCTCTTTTGGATTCCTCGCGGGATGCCGGCGTCCAAGGGGACCTATGTGCATTATCCGGCGGACGATCTCCTTGCGATTCTCGCGTTGGAGAGCACGAGAGCCAAAACGTTGGTGATTGGCGAAGATCTGGGGACGGTGCCGGATTGGGTGCGTGACCGGTTGTCCGCAGTCGGCGTGCTTTCGTATCGTGTCCTCTATTTCGAACGAAACGGGGACGGCAGTCTAAAGTCCCCTTCGGCCTATCCCGCTCAATCGCTCGGGGTCGTGACGACCCATGATTTGCCGACACTGAGCGGCTACTGGGAAGGCACCGATATCGAGACGCGCGTCACCCTTGGCCTTTGTGCGAGCGAGGAGGCTCGTCGGGGCGCGCTCGCTGAACGGCAAGTCGACAAGGCTCGGTTGCTCGCAGCGTTGAGATCCGAGGGCCTCCTGCCGAATGGCCTGTCGGACGATCCGGCCCAGAGTCCGGTGATGACCGCGGATCTGACGGCAGCGCTGCATCTCTATCTCGCACGCACGCCCTCCTGGGTTGTCCTCGCGAACGTGGAAGATGTGCTCGGTCAACGGGCGCAGACCAATGTGCCCGGCACCGTCGATCAGCATCCCAACTGGTCCAGGAAGTTGACTGCGACCGTCGAGCAGATGGTGCAGGATTCCCGCTTCGCGTCGCTTGCCGCGCAGTTGCGTTCAGCCCGTCCACTTGTGTAAGAACGAGGGGCGCGCGCGCATCGGTCCTTCCGCCTCTTCCACCGGAGTGAGTGCTGCACGATGAAGACCCGCAATTGGCTGGTGTTGAGCATTGCCGGCGCCTGTTTTCTCACCATCGTTATTATCGAAAAGCTGGCGCCGGCGAACGTCGTCGGCGCCTACGGCTATGTGCTGCCCATTCTCCTCGTGGCGATCCTGCGCAATCGGACGCTGATGCTGGTGACGGTGTTGGCCTGCGTGGTAGCGACCTATGCCGGGCTTCTCCAGCCGACGAAGCCGGGACGGTTTCAATCCGCGGTGATTAATCGCACGGTGGTTGTCGGCGTGTTGCTGATTGTGGCCTACATCGGCATGAGTTGGGAGGAGCGGAAGGCCCGGGAAGAAGCGGCCCGCGCCGCGCTGGCCAGGCAAACGGAAAATCTGTTGCGCGCCAATGCGCAGTTGGTCGACGTGAAGGATCAGCTCAACCGGTCTGAACGGCTCGCGGCCGTCGGGCAACTGGTGGCGTCGGTTGCGCATGAGGTGGGCACGCCGTTGCATTCGATCGCCTGGCACGTCCAGGCCTTGGCGGAAGAGCCGACGGTCACGCCGGATATGAAGAAGCGCATCGATGTGATCGACGGGCAGCTGACGCGTGTGGTCGGCATTATTCAGGACCTCTTGTCCTCGACCCGGCAGCGGAAGCCCGATCCCACCTGGTTGCCGGTCGACCATGTCGTGACGCCTGTGGCGGCGTTGATGGAGCCGGCGTTTCAAGCGAAGGGCGTGGCGCTCCGGGTTGAGCTCGGAGACGCGTTGCCGCTGGTTTGGGCCGATGCCGAAAAGCTGCATCAAGTGCTGGTCAATCTGTTTGCCAACGCCATTGCGGCAACGTCGGAGGGCGGGACTGTGACCATCAGCGCCGGCAGCCGAGCGGCCACGCCGGACGAGATCGAGGTGGGCCTGCGCGTGGGGAATGCGACGTTCACCACGATGGTCACGATCGTCGTCAGCGATACGGGCTCGGGTATGCCGGAGGAGGATCTCCAGAAAGCGTTTACGCCGTTCTTTACGACGAAGGCGATCGGGAAGGGGACCGGCTTGGGGTTGTTCATTAGTCGGGAAACTGTCCAGGCGCATGGCGGGACGCTCACACTGGAAAGCGAAGTAGGGAAGGGGACGACGGTTGTGATATCGTTGCCCGGACAACGTTCAACAGCTACAGCACTAATCTAGGGGGCGGAATGTCGGCAGCAAAGATTCTCGTGATCGACGACGACGCCGTGGCCCGCGAACTCCTGGCCGATGCCTTGAAAAAGGACGGGCATGAGGTGGAGTCCTTTTCCAACGGGACGGACGCGCTGGCTCGCGGGCAACAGACGGTGTTCGATCTCGTGCTCACGGATATTCGCATGGGGACCGTGGATGGACTGACTGTGTTGCGGGAGTTCAAACGATTCAGTCCGGATACCTCCATCGTTCTGCTCACGGCATTCGGATCATTGGAAGGAGCGATCGAGGGAATCAAGCAGGGGGCCTTCGATTACTTGGCCAAGCCCTTTCGAAAGGAAGAGGTAAAGCTTGTTGTTCAGCGTGCGCTTGACCATTGTAAATTAGTGAGAGAAAACAAGCGCTTCAGGGTAGAACTGAAAGAAAAGGAAGAGTGGTCTCCATTGGTTGGAAGCAGTCCGGCCATGTTGGATGTCTATAAGCTGGTGGCTCGTGTGTCGGAGAGCCGCAGCACCGTGTTGCTCCAGGGAGAAAGCGGGACCGGGAAAGAACTGATTGCCCGGGCCATTCATGCCAATAGCCCACGGCGAGACAAGCCCTTCATTCCGGTGAATTGCGGCGCCCTACCCGATACGCTGCTGGAGTCGGAGATGTTCGGCCATGAGAAGGGGGCCTTCACCGGCGCGGTGGGACTGAAGGCCGGCCTGTTTGAAGCAGCGACGGGTGGGACGCTGTTTCTCGATGAGATCGGCGAGCTCGGGCCGGCGCTGCAAGTGAAGCTGCTGCGAGTCATGCAGGATCAGGAAGTCCGGCGCGTGGGAGGGACCGCGTCCGTCAAAGTCGATGTCCGCATCATTGCCGCGACGAATCGCGACCTGGAGCAACTCGTTAAAGAAGACAAGTTTCGAGACGATCTGTTTTATCGCTTGAATGTGGTGCGGATCACCCTGCCTTCGCTGGTGGACCGCAAAGAAGATATTCCGATGCTGGCCCACCATTTTCTCCAGAAGTATGTCGGCGGGACGCCGTCAGGGGTGCGAGGATTTCTTCCGGAAACGATGGCGTTGCTCAAGGAGTATCGGTGGCCGGGGAATGTGCGGGAGCTGGAGAACGCGGTGGAGCGCGCGGTGTCGTTGAGCCATGGTCCGTTAGTCACGCCGGACGATCTGCCGGAAAGTATCCGGACTGCTGCACCGTTGGAGGCGAAAGCCACATCGGTATCGGAAGGGGACGAGGTCTGTCTGACGCTCGAAGAAGTGGAAAAGCGGCATCTGATCCGCGTCTTAAAAGAGATGAAGGGGAACAAGGTGAAGGCGGCGAAGATCCTGGGCATCGACCGCCGGACACTCTACCGGATGGCCGAACGGTTCGGACTCGATTTGGGGGACGATCCCGAGGCTGGTGACAAAGAGTCGGTGGAGAAGTTATAGAAGTTGCAGGGCGTTCTTGATGAGCCGCAATTGATTGTCGGCGCCTTGGGGCAATGCGCTAGGAACCTGATCCCAGCTGGTAAAGATCCCGTCTTTTCCCTCTGACCTCACTTCCAACTTGAGTGCAGTGTTCTGCTCATCGGCGGCTGTCACTGTCGCATTCACCCGGCTCTTGATCGTGCCGAAGCGCCAGCGATAGAGCCAATTCCAGGGGCCATGCATTTCTTCCCGATAGCTGGTTTCCAACGTGGAGTCATTCGTCCAGTCCACATCGTAGCCGCCGTCGGTGAGGACCTGTGTGAGCGCGGTTTTGACCTTGTCGAACGGGGCGGCCAAGCGAGTTTCGACGAGATCGGTCGGAAGGGGGTGGGGCGCTCCGCTGCAACCGATCATCAGCGCCATGGTTGCGAGGAGGAGGCCTGGCCGTAGAGTCATTTCGCTTTGCTTTCCGGGGTACGGTAGACGAGATGCGTGTCGGTTTGTGTCACGCCTTCAATGCCATGAATCTTGCTCAGGACCAGTTGCGTCAGGGCATCCTGATCGGCCACGTCGGCCACAACGATGATGTCCGGTTTCCCCCAGCAGGGATCGATGGTCTTGATCGCGCTGATCTGCCCGAGCGCTTTCACGACGCTGGAGGTCAAGCCGGGACTCACATTGATCATGATATAGGCTCGGTCGGACATCAAAGACGCTCCCGCGCTGGGCGCGTGAATCGTAAAGGGAATAGCCGGTGGACCTGGCTGCGGCTCACCGTAGCGAACTCCCTGCGGCGGTGTCAATACGGACGTGGCGCGGGCGGATGAAGTCGTGACGGATTTGGGTTTTCTTGGCATAGTTGCGGGGGTCTCACTTTGGCGCGACGAGCACATCCACAGTGAAGGAGTCGCTCACGCTGGTTAGGTCCGTTTCGAGCCGCGTCGGACTGCCGATGCGCCCTTCCGGATCGTAAATAAAGCAGAACAAGTGGACACAAGGTTTACGCGAGGCGTAGTGGGCGGCGTCGGCGGCAACCTGGTCGGCCAGTTCTTTGGTGGTGAGGCCTGAGCGGGTTTTCTTGGCGACCACGGCAAGACGGTCCCGGTTCAAGAGCAGAGTCGTGCGCGTCGAGCCGCCGGCGTAGGGCGGCGTCCATTCATCGGCGCCCACTTCATCGAATTCCAATTTCAGCAGCGCGCACAGTAAATCTTGTAGATCGTAGTCGTCTTCCACTTCCAGCGTCGTGCGATAGTCCTTCCGCAAGCGGAGTTGTCGGGCTACGGCGTGAAAGCGCAGGCAGACTTTCCGGAGCGCCTCGACTGGATCCGACGTGGGCTGTTCTCTGCGTGTTACGACGGCGGGCGGGGCCGGCGTCGGAGTCGGATGTGGCGATGGAGCCGGAGATGGCGGCGGCGCTATGACGGATGCGGCCGGTGCGTTGGGTTGATCGGGCGGCTTCTGCAAGCTCTCGCTTGCGAGGAGCGGGGGCTCTGGTGTCAGCGATGCTAATGAAGAGGTGAAGGCTCCGACCTGTGGTTGAGGAGGAGCAGTGACCTGGAGCGGTGCAGTCGTTGCTGGTGCGAGGGGCGCGATAGGCTCCTGTCTGGAGGCTGGGGCCGCGGCCGCAGGTATTGACGCCGGGGCTGGTACTGCCGGTTGTAGATCTGGAGGCATGGTGCGAAATCGAGCCGATTCAAAATGGCTCAGTGGAATCTCCGGTGTTGGGGGTTGAAGCGGTGTCGGTGTTTCTATCACTGGTGTTTGCGGGGTCGGCGCGGTTGGTTGGCTCAAATTGGTCGTAATGGCGACGGACATCGTCACCGGTGGCGTATTCCCCAGGGTGGATTGCGCCATAGTAATCTGAGCCGCCGGCGTCGTCGGTGGGACCAAGGTCATTTGCGGCGGGCCAGAGGCTGCGGGACTCTGTCCGGTTTCAGGCGCCGGGGCCGCTGGAGCAAGGCCTTGCAACTCCAGTTTCTTGCGTTCCAACGCCGTGATAAATGATTTGACCAGATGCACGCTCTGCGTCGTTTCAGCCGGAGTGGAGATCTTGAGCTTGTGGGCGCGGTGCGCCTGATATTCAGGAGACCGCTCGCCAAATAGCCGGCGAACGGTTTCACGAATCTGCAACTCGGCTTTCGCCCTGGCGCCGTCGCGATAGGGAAAGCCCTCACGGCTGAAGTCTTCAATCGAAGTCAGAATGTTCTGAAAGGTAGCGAGGCCCTGCGCGACCTCTTCGATCGCGGCGGTCTTCGAACGTGTGCGGGGAGACTCTGCGGAGCGTGTGCGTGCCATACGATTGAACGAAGCTTAGCCCAGGGTCCGCACACTGGCAAGAAAACGAGGGATTCTCGCCGAGGAAGGATCGATCAAGATGAAATTGGGGCGCGCCGGGGGGGGGGACGCTTCTGTGCAATGGGACATGCCTCTATCTGAGAAGCCCTGGGCGGCGATGTTTTAGCGCGGTGGTCTCATCAAGAATGGTCAGGAGCTGATCTTGTCCGATTAGTCGAGCTAGCAGGACTGGTCATTGGCATTTTTGCGCGCTTCGCTTTTCGATATAGGCGTCTTTGTATGACCATTGGCAGGCGATGCCTTTGGGGTCGAAGGTCATGGTGATGGTGCCCACGCTGTTGGGAGCCCACGTCACCGGCCATTCACAGGCTTCTCCACCTGATTTGAACGTATGGCAGCGTGTGGGAATGCCCTGGTCTTTCACACGGTCGTCTTTGGTGGTGCCGATCCACGTATTCCACGACTCATCGGATTTTCCATAGACTGCCTCGGCGCAGCCATAGAGCGAGGTGCACACGGCAAGAAGAACCAGTAGTCTGCCCATCATCGATGCTCCTTCGAATGGATCACGCGCTTGGAATGAGTGCGTGTGGGTTGGTGCCCCCGATACGAATTGAACGTACGACCTTCGGTTTAGGAAACCGCTGGCCGGGCATTCTGAACCCCTGTGTTTTCCCACCCATTTCTCACGAACCTCACAACAGGCTTGCCAATACAGCGTTTGCTGCGTTACACTCTGTTTCATCACGTTTTGCACAATCACGGCCCTGTTGCTGACTAGGTGCAGCCTAGGCCCTAGCAGAGGAGAAACACCGATGGTCACACAGCCCACGCACCTCTCCATCGTCACCACGGACAAAGTAGAGCCCCGGCGGGAGTCGTTTAAGACACTCAAGTTGAGGGGGCTCCCGCGTCCTTCGAAGCGTCTCAACAAGGAAGGCGTCCTGGTCGTCAATCAAATTACGTATTGGGATGATAGCGTACCGGGCTTCGGGCTCCGGCTCTCCAGCACGGGGGCGCGTGTGTGGACCTGGATGGGGCGCGTGGTGAAGCATGGAAAAAAGAAAGTCACGCGCTATCATCTCGGCCCCTATACGGAACATGCGGCACCGGGCAAGCTCACGTTGGCGGAGGCTCGCGCGAAAGCGCAGGCGTATCAGCAGGAGGCCGACGCCGGGCGAGACCCCGGCCACGCGGCACGGGCGGCGCAGGCCGAGGCGCTCGAACACAGTCAGCAGACCTTCGCCCGCGTGGCGGATCGGTTCCTTCGTGAGTATCGCCCGAAGGGGAAGCCGGGGCTTCGTCCGAGGACGACGGCGCGGTATCGGGGACTCTTCGAGAGCGACGACTTCGCCCCCCTCCAGGAGCGTCCGCTCGCCAGTCTCACGAAGCGGGACGTGGACGACCTGCTTCACCGGATGGCGCTGCGGGGCGTCACGATTGGGGCCAATCGGGCCTTGAGCGCGATTCGGAAGCTCCTGAAGTGGGCAGCGACGAAGGATTACATTCAGACCGTCCCCACGGTGGGCATTGAAGCCCCGGCCCACGAAATCCACCGGACCCGGCACCTGTACGGCAATCAGGACATCGGACGCCCGAGCGAACTCGCTTTGTACTGGCGGGCCTGCGAGGCGTGCGGCCCACGGCTGGGCGCGTTCGCGAAGCTGTTGCTGCTCACGGGACAACGGCGGAATGAGGTCGCCAATATGACGTGGCAAGAAGTCCTAGATTTGAATGGACCGGCGCCGCGATGGTTTATTCCGCCCGAGCGGGCGAAGACGGAGAAAGGGCATGTGGTCCCACTTGGCCCGATGGCGGTGTCCATCCTGCGGGGCATCCAGCGGGCGCAGACGACGAGTCCGGTCCACTATATCAGGGAGTCGCGCTACGTCTTTGCCGCGACGGGGACCAAGCGCGAATTGGGATTCTCGGATATGAAAGCGATCATCGACCGACACATTGCCGCACTCATCCAGGCCGAGCCCACGCGCTACGCGGGGCAGTTCACGGAACCCCGCGAGCATCCCGACTATTGGCGCTTCCATGATCTGCGACGCACGGTTGAAACCGGCTTGGCGAGTTGTCTCATCGCGCAGGACATCCGGGACGCGATTTTGAATCACGGGAAAGAGGATAAGATTCAGAAAATTTACAATCAAGCGACCTACTCCGACGAGAAGCGGGCGGCGATGGTGCGATGGGAGCAGCATCTACGGGAACAGATAGCCGCCGATCAGCCGACGCCCGTGCGACGGATGCGGAAATAACGTGGGAGAGCTTTTTCTCTATCGCTATTGACCTTATCAAGCAACGCGCGTACACGTAGATTCAAAAGTCGCCCTGCTCTCCGTCGGATGGATCGCCACGGCGTCAGAGGCTAATCGTAGGGGAGCCAGCAGAGGAATTCTCGCACGCCGGAATGTGACGCCGGATAGAGTTTCCTAATCCTGCACTCCAAACGTTCGGGACCGATCGTACCGGTGACGGTGCGATCGACGACGGATGTTTGGGGCGCGGTGTCTGTGACACGTTCCCGCCTCCGTCGAAATTCTCAACGACGGAGGTCCCCCATGCAGTCTGCCATTCCCGCGCAATTCGCGCCCTCACCAATCGGACGCCTGCTTAGCCGAGAGCAGCTCAAACTCAAAGGTATCGACCTGAGCAATCCCACCTTGCTCCGCTTGGAGAAGGCCGGGAAATTCCCCAAGCGAATTTATGCGGGGGCGAAAACTCCTCTCTGGTCCGAAGTGGAGCTTGACGCCCATCTGACGGCGAGTCGCGACATCCCGACGCTGACGGCCCCGGCCCTCGAAGCCCGACACAAGCCGAAGGGCGCACGATGAGGGCCGAGCCGCGCCTGGATCGGCTACAGGTTCGGCGCGAGGCCGAGGAGCAGGTTGACAGGGAACTTGCGGCGAAGCGGCGCGGTGCGGAGGCGGGAGGCTCGACGCTGAACGGTGCACCGGCCACGGCCCCCGCTAAGGATGCGGCAACGATTCCGACGAATGACCTCGCGCGGCCAGTCGAGCCCGCCGTCACGACCGCACCCCCGCGGATCTTAACTCCGAACTTCACGCACATTCCAAGCGAACTCAGGACGCTCGCGCGGTGGGTGTGCTGGCGCCGCATCGAGCGGGATGGGAAGGGGACCAAGCTCCCGGTCATGCCTTCGGGGACATCTGCCGATAGTACGAATCCCGACACATGGCGCCCGTTTGATGAGGTTGTCGCCGCCTATCAGGGCGGGGGCTTCGATGGGATTGGCTTTGTGTTCGCCGGAAACTTTTGGGGCGCGGACTTCGATCATGTCACCGATGCCGACGGACGCTTTCTTGATTCCACAATCGAAGAAGAAGTGCGGGCCCTCGCTGTGGGCGCCTATTGCGAACGATCTGTCTCAGGCACCGGGGTGCATGTGATTGGCACGTATGCAGGCGAACTCTTGCCGGGAAGGAATCCCGCGAATGAGATTCGAGAGGCTTACGTCCATGCCAGGTACTTCACCGTCACAGGGCTCGCCGTGCCGGGCATTCCCTCAGCCGCGACGCTGGCGGACACCACGGCACAGTTTCTCGCGTGGCGGGCAGAGCATTTCGAGGAGGACGACGCCGCGAACTCAACGGATCCGGCCACGTTGCGAACAACCCTGCGAGGCTCGCGCACACTCGATGCGCTCACGCCGGACGAACTCCGCGCGATTGTGACGGGTCGGACGCACGATCCACGGTTCGATGGCCTCTGGCGTGGCGAGCATACCGGGCGTCTCAAAGCAAACGGATCGCCGGATGGCAGCGCCGCCGATTATGACTTTCTGTGTTGTCTGGTTCGAGTGACGGATTGCCGTGACATGGACCGGCTTGAACTGATGGCTCGATGTTCCGCGCTCTATCGCGACAAATGGGACGACCATCGAACCTATCTGCGGGGGACCATCGCCAAGGCACTTGCTCAGAATCTGACCGCACACGACGACTTTGATCGCGTCGAGTCCGCGCCTTCGACCACGACGACCGACGCCACGCCGGACAAGAAGCCCCGCCTCTATTTTGAACTCCTCGACCATGTGGCCCCCGCGCTCGATCAACAGGCGTTAATCAAAGACTTGCTGGCCGTTGCCGCCATGTCGGTGCTCTACGGGGAGAGTAATTCCGGGAAAACCTTTGTGGCCCTTTCCTTGGCCTTCTGTATTGCGGCCAATCTCCGCTGGATGGGGCGAGCCGTTCACTCCGGCCTCGTGATCTACGTGGCCGCTGAAGCCGGCGGCGGCGCACGCAAACGGCTGGCGGCCTTGCGCGTTGAGTATGGGGCACAGGCCCGCGGGGCCCCCTTGGCCCTCGTGCCGTGCCCCATTGATCTCTCTGGCCGTGGGGTGGATGTGCACCCGCTCCTCGATCTGATGACGCAGGCCGTCACAAAGACGGGGCGCCCCCTGGTCCTCGTGGTGATTGATACGCTCTCTCGGGCGATGGGCGGCGGGAACGAAAACGCCCCCGAGGACATGACCGCGTTTATCAAGAACGTCGATCGAATCCGCGCCGCGACGAAGGCGCACGTCATGGTCATTCATCACAGCGGGAAAGACCGGGCCAAAGGTGCCCGCGGACACAGTTCTCTTCGAGCCGCGACAGATACCGAACTTGAGATTGCCGACAAGACCATCCTCGTGACGAAACAGCGCGACATGGAACAGGGAGCCCCCATCGGATTTGACCTTAAGACTGTTGTGATCGGCCATGATTCGCAGGGGGCTCCCATCACCTCCTGCGTCGTAGTCCCGCGAAGTCTGACCGCGGAACACGATTTCACCACAGGACGGATCAAACCCGGAAGTGTGCCGGGGAAGGCGCTGGCGGTGCTGGAAGACTTGACGGCGGGCGTTGGGACCGTTGGGGTCGGTGTCTGGAAGGACCGATTCATTTCCGCTCACTACACAGGGAACTCGAAGGCGGGATGGACCGCCTTTGATCGAGCACGCGAGGCCCTGAGAAAGTCCGGGGCTGTCATTGAAGTAGCGGGGAGGGCGTCCTGTGCACAGTGATTCCTCATCCTCAAAACTTCCTCAACACATCCTCATGAGGATTCTTGAGGAAGGATTTTCCATCCTCAACATCCTCACCCCCCTATAGGGTGAGGATGTTGAGGATAATCCTGGCCGATGAGGAGAGGACCGTGGGACATGGGCTGAACGGTTCTAAGCTGTTGAAACAATGGGGGTTGTGCCGTGTGGAGGGGGTGCGAATGACGAAAAACAGGGTTTTGAGGCCGAATGGCGGACTTAATTGCCGCCTAATTCCCCCCTCGCGCGTGAGGACTGTGGAAAAAGAGGTTTCAAGCGTGGCCGATTCCGCTCCCTCCCAGGGTGGCATCGGTCCGGGCCCTGGCTCCCATCGGGGAAACTCGATGGCGGCCAGGGAACCCCATCACAACCAGTACAACCGATCGACGCCGCCGATACCGGCTCCCGTCGATCTCAGGGTGCCTGGCCCGCCGCGTCCGAGAGGCCACGCCAGGCGCCCGATTTTTAATCACGGAGGATAGGAAGGTGACGACAAGTTTTCAAGAGTTGATTGACCAGCCACAAGACCCCGCCGCGATTCGCCTCAAAATGGCTTTTGAGGCCCACATCGCCCGCGCCAAGGCCGAGGCTCACCTGAAGGCCGCTTCTCGCGCCCTGGACGATGCCAAGCAGCGTGAGGAGCAAGCACGAAGCATCCGGGATGAGTTGCTTGCGGATCTCGCCCATCGGCTCGATGACTTGGCCGAGGACGACGACCTTGAGCGGGCTCAAATTGCTCTCGATTTCGCGACGATCACCGACACCTATAAACCTTTCGCCGTGGCCCTCGACCGCGCCGAGGACGATCTCGCTGACGCAAAACGGGCCTTGAGGTCCGCTGTGGAGGAGGTAGCCCGGCACCCCCTTGTGACGCCAGAACACCCCTCATCGGTTAGAGTAACCGCTGGCGGCAGACCATGAACCCCTGTGTGTATGGGCGAATGAGTCCTGAAACGATCGAAGCAGCGGAGTCTAGTCAGCAGGTAGGCAACATAACTCACGAAAGGAGCTTTATGGATTCCACATTGACCACGGACGAAAAAACAGAGCTTGAGGTGCGATTGCTGGCGAGAAAGCAAGCCCTCGGCAAGCTCGAAGTCCGGCTTGAGGATGCCACGCTCGACGGCGCCGGAACCGAGGCGCTTGAAGAGCAGGTCCTCACCCTCACCAAGGAAATTGATGAACTCGAACGAAAGCAACGCGCTTTGACTCGCCGGGCGGCCAAAGCGTCGGTGGAGGAAAAAACCGCCGCGAAAGATCGAGCCGCGGCGATTCAATACAATCTCGCGAGCCAGGCTGTGGAACGCGTGCAAGGCGTGGGGCGAAAGATAGCCGAGCTTGGCGAGGAGGCCGCGAACCTATTGGCGGTGTTGAATGCCGCCCAAGCCTTGGACGACGAATTGCTGCGTTTTGAGTGCAACAAAATCCGGCTCTCGCTCAAAGCCTATGTGCTCTTCAGCATCCGCCAGTGGCCGGGATGCGATACGGGCCTGACGCCCTTCCTCAAGTTGGACGCCAAGCGGTTCGAGGAACTCGCGCCGACCGTGAAAAAATGAAACCGCTCACGGCTCGACAAGCCCGTTTTGTAAACGCGTATGTCGCCGGCATGTCCGCCGCCGAAGCCGCTCGACAGGCGGGATACAAGGCGGCCTATGCCCAAAAAGCGGCGAGGGACATTCTGACGCACCCCACAGTGGCCGCGACCATTCAGGAGCTACGCATGGACCTCACGAAAAAAACCCAGTACGACTTGGCCGCCGCCGTGGCGGAAACGGACAAGTGGATTGCGATGATAGAGGCGTCAGCGAACCCTAATTTCATGGCCGCGTCTCGTTTGATCGCACACAAGGCCGAGCTTCACGGTCTGTTGATTCAGCGCGTGGAGGTCAAGCCAAGCGTAGACATCCGCGATGCCCTGGCCGCGGCGCGGGCTCGTGTTGCGGCCCACGTGGTCAATGTCCCGGCGTTGCCGTCGCCTCTGGATTGAAGACGGGGGGGTGCCGGGTAGGTGGGGGCGCCGAAACGGCGCTCACTCGGAGCATCGAGGGGGGTGCAGTCAGAGTAGTGACCGAATCCTGTAATTTTTTTCAAATTTGATAAAAGGCCCGCACGTAACCAAAAACCAAGGAGGACATCGTGGAACCAATCACACCGACGACACCCGCCACACCAGCAGCAGCCGCCACGCCGACAGCCCCCGCTACGCCGGTCTTTACCCCTGAGTTGAACGCCGCTCAAGCGGAGACTATGGCCGCGTGGATTCGTGAAGATGTAGTGAAAGGTAGGCTCACTTCGGACCAGGCCGAACAAGCCTTCAACGAATTGAACACCCCCGTGGAAAATAGAACTGACAACCGATCGGAAGCAGCCGTAGAACTCGACAATGCGGGCTATGCACCAGCTAAGCCCGAAGAGTATGTCATTCACTACGGCGTGGAAGAGCAGACGCCCGAACTCAAGCAATTCGACACGGCGGCCCGAACGTGGTTACACGGCGCCGCCTTCCCCCGTGAACTGGGGAACAGTCTCGTGACGACCATCGGACGCGTGACTCAGCAGACGGCTAAGATGAGTCCCGATCAACTGGTGGAGTATGGACAGCGGGAGATGGTCAAACTGCAAAAAACGTATGGCGACTCCCTAGGGGAAAAAATGGTAGCCGCCAACCGGATGATTCACGCCCTTGAGGAGCGGCAACCGGGACTCAAGCAGCTCTTGCAGTCGAAGGGCATCGGAGATAACGCGATAGTCGCCTCGCTCTTGATTGGACAGGCGGAACGGTATTGGGCGAGATGGCGGGGCTGAGTCAATGCTTTGTGAGGTACCGATACAGGACGATACCCAGGATGTACCACAGGGCCAGCCACAACCATGAAGGGATCGTGTTGGGGCGCTTTTTTGGGGGGTCCATGTGCACCTAAGATGTGCTGACTAGGGTGCTGCCTAGGATCTGTCTGGATGTGAAAAGTGGTGCCCCCGATACGAATTGAACGTACGACCTTCGGTTTAGGAAACCGCTGCTCTATCCAACTGAGCTACGGGGGCGTGGCGTGAATCTAGCGCACTTCCGAAAGGGGTGCAAGCGAAGGCCGCCGGATGAATGTCGTCGCGATGTGTCGATGGCTATTCATCAACGGTGATCGTGGAAAGGTCGTACCAGCCGTCCGCGCGTTTGCCTTCGATCGCGAGTTCGACGAGCGCTGATCCGCCCGTTTCATGGAGCACGGCGACATCCAGCCGATAGACTCCTGACGCAATCTGGGCAGGGATTCTCAGGGTGTCCTCAATCCGGTAGCGCGTGCCGGGGAGCCATTGCTTCACCTCGGCGTGGCTCGTCCACTGGGCAACGACGTCATCGGTCGCATTTCTCAGTCGGAAGGCGAGCGGCCAGGGGCGGTAGACGGGCGCCACGCCGATGTTTTCCCATTCGGTCTGAAGTGTCCAGGTCGGACCAACCCTGACCTCAGCCGGGTGGCTGACGGTCCGCAGCACCAGCCGATACCCGATCTTCTTGAGGAACTCATTTACTTTGGACCGCCAGCGAGCCGGCACCGGAGAGGATTTTGCGTTCAGGACGGAGACGTGCCAATCCAGGCCTTGTTGCAGAATGCGATCGATGTCGAAGCCTTTGTCTTCCCAATCCTGCATGACGCCGCAGACTTCAAACTGCACCGGGCCGCGTATCCATGCGGCGGCGATGACCGGATCCTGGAGCACCGGCGGATAGGCCTGCTCCATATGATTCCAGTTCGGGCCAAAGTAGCCATAGTCGCCGAAACAGTCTCCCCGCCACCCTGCTCCACGCCCGGTGGCATACAGGAGTTGCCCGTTGTGCAGCATGACTAACGGGACTTGCGGAAAATATTTGAAATACCAATCGGTGATCATGATCTGGACGTCTTCGGTGGGGAAGTACTGCTGGCATTGCCGTTCCACGCCTTGGCAGCAGGCCATATTCCATTCACCCCAGCATCCGATCGATCCGATGTCCACATGATCGATGTCTGGCGATCGGCCATAGCGCGCGCCCAAGGCCTTGATGAGCTTTTCATGGTAGTCGAGAAAGATCGGGTTGTTGTAATCAGGGAAGCGGCCGCCGCCCACCGTGATCGAGGAGACGCCTTTCGCCAGCAGCCAGGCCGGAGAACCGGAACGATACTCGGACATGACGCGGAAGGCCAGCCGCTCTCCTTTCGCTTTGGCCTGCTCGATGGTGTGATCAATCAGATCGAATGCGTACTGGCCTTCCGCCGGTTCGAGGTCAGCCCAGGACCAGCGAAAGTACGCCACGGTCGAGCGCGGGTAGGTGCCGGGGGCGGGCGGGTGGTCGAATCCGAAGTGGAAATCGGCGAAGCCCATTCCCGGGTTATAGAGGATGTCGGTGATTTCCCGAGGATGGACGGTTACCCTCTGTGTGGTCGCCGCCATGCGTGAGAGATCTGCTGTCTGCTTCTCGGAAGGCGCGACGCACGATGTGCCGGTTATCAGGATGGCTGCCAGCATGAGGGGCAGCGTAAGGCGCATCTGATTCATCAGTTCACCGGTTCCTTATCTGCAGACAAATCCTTCTTCTGGTGCCGGGCTCGGCACGGACAAGTGTATCGATACGCTACCTGAGCCTTCTGCCAGGCTCAAGTCTCTCCTTCCTATTACGTCTGATGTAAAGCCGTCTGGAGCGGATATGGCTATTGATACTATGAGAAATTGAGGGGGAGATTTCTAGTGCATCCAATACCGGTTGGCGAGTGCAGATTCGGCGTAGGCGACTGTCAGCGAGTCTTTGGTGACGAAGGCCAGCCTCAACATTCACTGGCTGGAACTATGTGACGGGTGGTCCGTGGATGTCACAGACTTCCAGGGTTAGGCTGATTCATGGCCTGTTCCCACTGTTTTCTGAATTGTTCATACGACACGGACAGCTTCTGTTGCATCGCTGCGTCGAGCGAATGCCCTGCCCGCAGCAGTTGTATGACCTGCTGGACTCCATGCAGGCCATAACTTTCCACCAGTAGCTGCGTGGCCGATCGGGCTTCAAGATAGGCCTTGGGCACTGCATCGGCCAAGAGCGGCTCCCAATCTCCATGCAATGAATTCAGTGGAATGAGCGCTGAAGTCTTGTGTTCGGATTCTTCCAGATCTGGCCAGGGATCTTCTGCAAGCTGGAGGGCGAGACCTTCCACGATCCAGCGAGGCACTTTTGCGGGACTTCCTTTCGCCTGTTCGAAGAGCAGAGCGTGGACACATTCATGACGCGCGATACGGCTGAAGAAGCCTAGGTCCTCTAGTGCGCCTTGCGTGGGAAGGTGGATGGTTCCCGATGCGTGGTCAAAAAGCGAATCAGCCCACAGGGGAGAGCCTGCCGTGCCCGTGAATTTGTGGTTGGTATGTAGGACAACGGCGATCGGTTTTGACGGAATGCGTCCAAGCTTTTGAGACAATTCGTCGTGGGCGTACTCGAGAATGGCGCGCATTCTGGTCCAGGAGGCCTGATCCGGCGGTCCGTCGAATTGGACGGTGAAATGTGCGGAGGCTGATTGAGCAGGAGCAGGCGGTGGTGCCTGCGGGCGTGCCACTTCTGAGGTGCCGGCTTGGCGAGCGGGTTCAAGTGCTGGTGCCGGGCGTGGTGTCGGCTGCGGGTTGGGTGATTGTGCGATAGGTGCAGGTGTTGCTTGAGGCGGCCGGGCAGCGTCTCTCGTCGCTACTTGAACTGGTTCGAGGGTTTCAAGTTTGGCCGTTAGTCTTTGCAGGTACGAATGGTGATTAGGGTCGCGCTCTGCCCGGGGGCGCGCCTGATCCACATGCGCTGTGGCTTGGCCAGCCTGTCCTGTGGCGATCAGGAGATCGGCCAACGCGAGATGCGGGAATGGGTCCTGTGGTGCGAGGCGGATGACCGTTTCAAGAAACTGTGGCGTCATCGCGGGATCGCGGAGTTCCCAGTAGGCCTGCGTGAGGTTGAGATGTGCGATGGAGTTCTTGGCGTCCCACAGAACTGATTGCTTGAAGGCCTTGACGGACAGCGAGGTCCCGCCGAATTTTTCCTGTTGGATGCCGAGATTGTTCCAGAGGCCTGCGATGTAGTGGCGAGAGGAGGCCTTCTCAACGGATTTTTGTGACAGTTGTTTCAGTCGCCGTTCAACCTCGGTGTAATTGCCCCGGTCGAGCTCTTCACGGATGGCTCCCAACGCCTGGTTTGGAGGCGATCCTAGATCCACCAGCCGCGATGGCGGAACATCCCATTGGGGGTGCTCTTGGAATTCTGGCAGAATAAATGACGACGAAGGGGCAGGCTCGGGCGCCGAGGGTGGCGGTACCGCCGGGGTGAAATAGGTCGGCTTTAACCACACCTGATATCCAAGAAAAAGGATAAGCCCAAGGGCGAGCAGTTTCAGTGTGGATGAGATGTCGCGGCGGTACTTCATGTCATGGCTCCCGTCCCAAGGTCAGACTCTATTGGCGCCATTACCGGCGTCGAAGCACACCAGTTCCCGGCTTGATCGTCTTCCATAATGTGGTTTCATGACAGCGGTCACATTGCGAGCCAAAGCTGCCTTCGTGCTTATCGTCTTTGGTGTGACAGCTGACACAGGCTGAGGACGTCACGACCTTCTTGTCCATGCGTTCGGCGTGGCAGGCATAACAGTCGAGCCCTTTGTGTCCGCCGTCGAGTTTGAAGCGGGTGCGGACATTATGGTCAAAGTCCCAGATCTTCCAGTCCCTCACGTTGTGGCAGTCCTGGCATTCTGTACCGAGTTTCCGCCGATGCGCATCGTCGTTCTTGTGGCAGCCGTGACAGGTTGTGGGGGTCTTGTCGCGATAGAGCTGGCCCGTGTGGCAGCTCTCACAGGTCGTGGTGCGATGTTTGCCAACAAGAGGGTACTTCGTGTCTTGGTCGTGGTTGAAGGCCACGGTTTTCCAGGTCTGTTCGCCATGGCATTTCTCGCATTTCTCCCCGAAGGTGGACCGGTGGATGTCGTCTTTCTTATGGCAGGCATAGCAGTCGGTCGGCGTCTTATCCTTATACAGCGTACTCTTGTGGCAACTATCGCATTTTGTCTTCCGATGATAGCCCTTGAGAGGGTATGAGGTATCGCGATCATGCTCAAAGAGCAGGACTTTCCAGTTCCGTTCGGTGTGGCAGCGCTCGCATTTCTCGCTATAGCGGCCTTTATGTTTGTCGTCTTTTTTGTGACAGGCGTAACAATCGGTCGGTGTCTTGTCCTTGTACAGATACCCCTTGTGACAGGAGTCGCAGGTGGTGGTGTTATGTCGTCCCCGCAAGGGGTATTTCGAGTGTAGGTCGTGGTCAAACGTAATGGTTTTCCAATTACTCTCTCCGTGGCACGTTTCGCATTTTTCTCCGTAGGCCCCTTTGTGCTTGTCGTCTTTCTTGTGACAGGAGAAACACTCCATCGGGGTATCTTTAAATGCCGGTGTGAGGTGGCATTTCTTGCACTCTGTCGTGGCGTGCTTTCCCATCAGCGGGAAACGAGATTTGTTGTGGTCGAACGGAGCCTTCTTCCAGGAGCGATCATCGTGACATTCTGAGCATGTCGTGCCTTCCTGGCCTTTGTGCTTGTCGTCTTTCT
>MSXN01000014.1 GCA_002083555.1 Nitrospira sp. ST-bin5
CCTAAGCACCAACCCAGCTAGGCCCGAGGGGCGGAATCGCACACTCTTGAAGCACGCTGGAATAACCTCATCGCATCGAGACACCCGTCCGCGGCTCACTCGGCCTCGAATCACAACCCGAGTTTGCGGGAATCACCTCGAGCGGTTGAGCGGGGCGAAGGGGGTGTTGGGATTGTAGCGGTTGGCAGGGTTAAAGGGATTATCCGGCGCGAAGGCCTGCGCGGGATTCAGCGGATTGTCCGGCGCATACGGGCTAGCCGGAGTGAAGATGTTGTAGCTGCGCTCAGAAGCAAGGCCATCAGAACCAGGATCCACATCGAGAGCCTCCAGGTTCAACCATGACCTGTGTATCACTACTCAGATATTATGGAGATTCAGGATGTGATACCGCCGGGCGCACACGGATGCGCCCTGGCTCAACCGTCACGATCGCACCTGACTGAAGTTCCGCCCCATAGCGAGTCAACACCATCAAACAGATAGGCGCTTGCTGAGAGGCGGACAGGACCACCAGCCGGATAATCCCTGCATGAGCCTGTTCTCGCACCACTGCCAACTCACCGAAATCTTTGTCGAGGGTGATGAGAATGCGGCCCTCTTGATAGGCCAGGGCCAGGATTTCATCATCGCCGGGATCAGCAGGCCAGTCTCCCGCCCAGATGACATCGTGCCCTGCGGCCTTCAACGGCTCAACAGCCTCAAATGAGACGCAGGTATCGAGCAGAAGTTTCACGAGGCAGTTTCAAGGGGGAACGGCTCAATTCGCTCATGGCCGACAAGCCGATGAGCATAGGCGAGGCAGGCTTGAACATCCTCGCGCTCCAGCCACGGATACCCTTGCAGAATCGTGTCCGTGGTATCCCCGGCCGCGAGCATACCCAGCACATGTTCTACGGCGAGACGGCGGCCCCGGATAATCGGCTTCCCGCCGAAAATCTTCGGATTGACTGTAATACGTTTGAGAAGAAGCTGCTCATCCATAGACCACCTCACCTGGGCGCATGATAGCGCACTTGCACGGAGAAGAAAACCAATGGAACGAGGTCACGCCGAACTCCCCTGCCTCCAGCCCGATGTCGGACAACCCGGCGCAAGGCTAGAGGGTTACCGCGAGCGGTTGAGCGGGGCGAAGGGGGTGTTGGGATTGTAGCGATTGGCGGGGTTCAGGGGATTGGCGGGATTGAACGGATTGTCGGGTGCGTAGCGATTCGTCGGGTTGACGGGGTTGCCGGGATCAAAGCGGTTGGCCGGGTTGAAGGGATTGTCCGATGCGAAGGCCTGCGCGGGATTCAGCGGATTGTCCGGCGCATACCGGCTGGCTGGATTGAAGATATTGTCGTCGCGCTCATACTGCTCAGAGAAGTGTTGCTCAGCAATAGAAAGACTGACAACGAGGAGCAGGGCCATCAGAGCCAGGCCGGTTCGCCTCCGATGTCTAGGTGCCGGTCATGAGTTCAGCTTCCAAAGGATGATCCTTTTTAAAACGGCTCACACCCAGCACGCTGAAGCCCAACACATGCCCCTCCTCATCAACCCGTTCCATCACCGCATCGTGAGCCGTGGCCCGCATGAATCCCGGCGCCTCACGAAACTGGACTTCGAGGTAGTCCGCCTCCGGGTCAAACCAGACTTTTACTTTTTCGGCCATACGGTTTCTCCTGACTTCAGTCGATCAGTCAAATAGGCCGTCACGACAAAAGCGCCATCTGTCGGGCACTTTACCACGACGCACAGCCATTTCCCACCAACCATCGTTTGGGCGTAAAACTCATAAAACAACTGCACGGTGTCGTCCGAACGGGATATCCGCACTTCTGTCGGGACTTGGAGCGCACGCTCGATCTCTGCCTCCATCCCGGCCATTTCCTGATGCTGAAGAACATGCGTCACTCGCTCGTCAGTTAGCCGGACCGATCGTCCGAAACAGTCACGGATAATCTTCATCGCTTCCCCTGACATGCGCGGTGCAGGAACACCGATCTGATCATCTATGTCGGGGGCATTCTACACACATTCGACGGAGAGGAAATCCCCCCATCGAATTTCCTCGTCTTCGAGGTCCTGAGTGACCACGAAATTGACCGGATTGCCGGGATCAAAACGGTTGGCCGGGTTGAAGGGATGATCCGGCGCGAAGGCCTGCGCGGGATTCAGCGGATTATCCGGCGCATACTGACTGGCCGGATTGAAGATATTGTAGTCACGCTCGTATTTCTCAGAGAAGTTTTGCTCAGCAAAGGAAGGAGTGACAGCGGAGAGCAAAACCATCAGAATCAGAATCCACATCAAGAGCCTCCGGACTCAAGCTTCCCGATTCTTAAACTCGGCACTCAGGACTCAGTACCCAGCACTTCCGTGCAGCACTCAGGACTATGAACTCAACGCGTCCCGCGAGCACTCAGGACTGAGCACTTCTTCGGAAACGCCTACACCCCTTCCGAGAGCCCTACAAGCGGCGCCCAAGAAAAGACACCCGGTACATTGTTTTTGCGTGGAGATGTGCTCAGCAAAAGGCAAACCCCGCCATCTAGACAGATGCGTAGGAAGAACGAACTCACGCCTCTACTAATACGGCTCGCCTCACTTTGGGCGCACCGGCCTTGCGGGCTTGCCAGAGGTCATAGGAAGCCTGCTGAGCGACCCACAAGTCGGCACGGCCTCCGTGATCTACCCCGAGCCATCCTTCTAATCGGAGGGCCATTTCCGGAGAGATCGCCGCGCGGCCATTCAAGACTCGTGACAATGCGGCACGGGTCACCCCCAGTTGGTCCGCAGCTTGCGTCACGGTCAAGCCCAGAGCCGGCAAAACATCCTCTCTCAACGTTTCGCCCGGGTGCGGTGGATTATGCATCCGACTCATACTGGAGCCCTCCTAGTGATAATCTTGGTAATCAATGAGTACGACACCCTCGCCATCAAAGCCAAAGGTAAGCCGCCAATTCCCGCTTACCGACACCGCATACCGGCCGGCCAGATTGCCGGTCAGGGCATGCAGCCCCCATCCCGGCACGTTCATATCCGCCGCCGTTTTGGCCAGGTCAAGCCTGGCGAGTTGCCGACTAAGCCGAGCCGCATGGTGAGGCTGGATACCTGCCTTGCTGCCACTTTCAAAAAACGCTTGCAGCCCCTTGTGCCGGAACGTCTTAATCATACCACGACACTGTATAGCGTAGCGTTTCACATGTCAACTCGACACGACCTTGATCGCGAGGCAAACAACGGAAACCTTCTGCATCACTTCGGCACACCGCCACGTCTTCAGAGCAACAATTCAGAATGTTTCCGTTCTTTCCCCTCAGGGACATTTCCCAATAACCGCGGCCGCAGTCTGAGGGATTGCCTGTGCCGTAGGGATTGGGAGTGGGAATTGTCAGGGCAAGGGGTGGTCGGTGCGACTGAAAAAGACTCCCGGTACCTTTTCTTTGTCTCTACTGCGCATTGGATGGAAACACGGTCGTGCTGCTGCTATGTGGAGGGAGCAAGGCGACTCAACCGGCAGATATTACACAAGCCCAACAGTTGTGGGCCGACTATCAACGACGGAGGAAGCCTCATGCGAAGTCGAAAGTACCACGCCAAACTCATGGACGACCTGCAAGACCCCGCTGAAGCGGCGGCCTATTTGGATGCAGCCCTCGAAGCCGGAGACCGCGAGGCCTTTCTGCTCGCCGTCAAGCACGTCGCCGAAGCGCGCGGCGGAATGTCCCGGCTGGCCAAGACCGCCGCACTCAATCGGGAACATCTCTATCGGATGCTCTCAAAAGACGGGAACCCTGAAATTCAAAGTCTGGCCACTGTGCTGCAGGCGCTGGGACTGCGATTGTCCATTGAAGCCGCCTAAGCACCAACCCAGCTAGGTCCGAGGGGCGGAATCGCACACGCTTGATGCACGCTGGAATAACCTCATCGCATCGAGACACCCGTCCGCGGCTCACTCAGCCTCGAATCACAACCCGAGTTTGCGGGAATCACCTCGAGCGGTTGAGCGGAGCGAAGGGGGTGGTGGGATTGTAGCGATTCTCCGGATTGACCGGATTGCCGGGATCAAAGCGGTTGGCCGGGTGAAGGGATTATCCGGCGCGAAAGCCTGCGCGGGATTCAGCGGATTGTCCGGAGCATACCTGCGGACGGATTGGGAAAAAAGAGAATGTCCCCGTTTCTTGCTATGAAATAACTAAGGCAGCTGTAATCACACCAACTTTCGGCGAGTTTCCGGAGATAGCCCATCCAAAACCAGCACCGGCGGCTAAGATAGGCGTGTAAAACCTGAACGTTTCCGAAAGGCGCGTATTCAAGAAGCCAATAATTTGCTGATGGTACTTTTGGGTTACATCAACGGTCGCCTTTGGAAAGTGTTCATATCCCATCACATCCTCACTTAAACTGCAGGCGAATCTTTATCATTTCCTAAATCATTTGCGATTAATCGAAACTGCTCGAGAGCTGCCTCCAAGTCATCCACGATTTCTTGGGCGATGATGTCGGGGTTGGGGAGATTGGCGGAGTCTTCTAGAGAGTCGTCTTTTAGCCAGAAGATATCGAGGCTGGCTTTGTCGCGAGCCACTAACTCGTCGTAATCATAGGCACGCCAACGGCCGTCTGGCTTCTTGTCTGACCAGGTGGCCTTGCGAGTATGCCTATTTGACGAGTTGTAGCATTTCACGAACTCGTCCAGGTCTTCGCGCTTGAGCGGATCGGTCTTGAGGGTGAAATGCTTGTTGGTGCGGAGGTCGTAGATCCAGAGCTTCTTGGTCCAGGGGGTCTCGCTTGCTGGCTTCTTGTCGAAGAAGAGCACATTGGCTTTCACGCCCTGCGCGTAGAAGAGGCCGGTCGGCAGACGCAGGAGTGTGTGCACATCGCACTCGTGTAGGAGCTTACGACGGACGGTTTCCCCTGCCCCGCCTTCAAAGAGCACGTTGTCAGGGACAACAACCGCCGCGCGGCCATTTTGCTTCAGCAACGTTTTGACGTGCTGGACGAAATTGAGCTGCTTGTTGGAAGTCGTGGCCCAGAAGTCGTCACGTTCGACGATGTCCCGTTCCTTGGAGACCTGGCCTTCTTCGCCGACGATGGTCGTGCTGCTCTTCTTTCCGAAGGGCGGATTGGTCATCACGATGTCGAACCGATCCCCAGGGTCAGCGGCCAAGGAATCGGATACGACAATGGGCAAGTCTTTGTCGCTCCCGATCCCATGGAGCATCAGGTTCATCGCGCAAAGTCTAGCCGTGCTTTGGACCAATTCCCATCCCTTGAACGTGCCTTGCTTGAGTTGGCGCTTTTCGTCCTTGGTCAGGTTCGGATAATGCTTCACAATGTAGTCATGAGCGGCCAGAAAGAATCCACCTGTCCCGCAGGCCGGATCACAGATGGTCTCGCTGGACTTCGGGGCGATAGCCTCGACAATTGCAACAATCAACGGCCTTGGAGTGAAGTACTGGCCCGCGCCGGACTTGGTGTCCTGCGCGTTCTTCTCCAGCAAGCCCTCGTAGGCGTCTCCTTTTACATCAGCGCTCATCGTAGACCAGTCTTCTTTGTCGATCAGATCCACAATCAGCCGCCGAAGCTTGACCGGGTCCTGGAATTTATTCTGGGCCTTCGTGAAGATCAGGCCGAGCATCCCCTTCCCTTTACCGAGCTCTTCCAGGAGATGACGATAGTGGTCGAACAGGTCGTCGCCGTCCTTCTTGAGCAAGCTGGGCCAACTGTACTTGTCGGGAATCTGGCTGAGCTGGTTATACGGTGGCTTCGTGCGCTCGTCGGCCATCTTGAGAAAGAGCAAATACGTCAACTGCTCGACATAGTCGCCATAGCTCATCCCGTCGTCACGAAGTACGTTGCAGTAGTTCCAGAGCTTTTGAATGATTTGCTGCGAATGGTTATTCATAACTCCGCTGGTCTTTTCTCTCTAGAAGTTTTCCAAACCAGAACAATGCCCTGTCCTCGCTGAGGCACATGCTGTCGTGCCTTAAGTCCAGTGATAGTCAGTACGCCCTCTTCGACCCAACTTCGAATCCACTCTTTGAGATCGCTCTCCCAGCTTAAGGAAAAGCTGAGAGTGAGAGCACACGCCTGGTCGTATGGGACCTCATTGTGCATTTCGAGTAGATCGAGAACAGCTTGCTTTGATTTCACGAGGTACCGCACGCGCAGTGAATTATAATAATTGGGATCGTGGAGGATCTCGCCGCTGTATAGTTCAGCCTGCCTGGTTTTCTCCTCGCGCTTTCTTTGCTTGGCATGTGCTCGCGCTTTTTCCATCACAGCCATTGCGCGTTTCTCTGCGTCTTTGAATACCTCGACCCCAGCAAGACTCCTTGTCGCATAAATCAAGTGGAATGCAGTTCGATCGATTTCTGGATGAAGCACTATTGCGGAGCAGACATAAGGAAAGTTACCTGTTGATTTCACGTTCCTGATGTACTCCTCGACGGCGACATCCTCGCGTTCTTGTTGAGCAAGACCTTTGATCTTTTCCCTGAAATTTTCGGAGCCAAAGAACCTGACGAAGCTCTGTTGATTGACCTCTTCGGGGTAGTCGATAAACCGGCGAATATGGCCAGTCATGAAATTGATCAGGACTTCCCCAGGGTCAAACTTCAGTAGCGGAGCTATCGCGTTCATTTCGAATCCCGTCCAGCCTGTAGGATCGATGAATATGAACGGAAACGACCGAGAACCGCCTTTCCTCACAAACTCCAGAATCAGTGGAATGGCATGTTCTAGCTTCTTATTCTGGGGCTCAATCTCGACGTCAGTTATTTTGTCGGTGAACTGCTTGAGCTTGTTAAAAGCAGAGCGATTGCTTTCGAGGAAGAAACACCGAAGCCTCAAGGTCCGGCCTGTTTTATCTTGATGGACCCTTCGAGCCTTGCGCAGTTGTTCTAGAGCGATCGAAAACGAGCTGTCCTTGAATTCCTCTGACTGAACATTCCAAGGGCCTGAGAAGCAGTCAACGTAAGTAAGAGTATCCTTGTGTGTGCCTACAATGATTGCAAAACGTTCGAGGTATTGCTGAAGGATGAAGTGCTTGACGAGGGTTTGTTCGCGGCCCGCATACAGATTGGCGTCGCTCAACGCAGCATCTCAACAGGGAGGAAGGACTGGATCTCTTCAACCGCAGCTAACCGATCCTGAGCATCCAAAACAGGCGCACTGCTTCGAGCGGGAAACTCGCTGTAGGTTTTGCCATTGAGAGTTCGTCCTGTCTCACTTTTTCGGACGCCACCCCATTGCTTGAAGAAGAAAGGAACTTGAGCACGTCTGCACAGATCACGGATCGAAAGCACCCACTCTTTGGCCATTGGCCTTGCGCCAGGACCACTTTCTCCACCGACGATAACCCAACTAATACCCTTGAGGCTAAAAGCGCCAAGGTTTTCAATCAACGGCTCGATCGACAGGAACCGGACTTGCGCCGGAGCCTCGCGCAGGTGTTCGAGACGGGGTAGCCCGTGTTTCCTATTTTCGACGCTAACGCCCCACCAAATGTTTCTCTGACTCGAGGCGAATCGCAGCTTCCCGTTAAGCAAATCCAGCATCCGCTCCGAGCGTTTAGTCAAAACCTGATAAGTGTGCCAGTTGGCCAATCGCATGACACGGGCAACATTGACGATATATTCATCAGGAACTTGTTCGTGGAACAAGTCACTCATTGAATTGACGAAAATCATTTTAGGGGTTCGCCACCGCAAAGGTTCAGCAAGCTTCTCTGGAACCAAGCGCAGATCAAACCCTTGCTCAAAAGGGTGTCCAGGTACACCGCGAAAGCGTTCAGCAAATGTCTCGGCGTAGCAATTCAGGCAGCCTGGGCTGACTTTGGAGCACCCTCGTACCGGGTTCCACGTGGCATCCGTCCATTCAATTTTCGAGTTGTCACTCACAGAGAAATTCCTCAGAAGACTTGAAACTACTTGCCGCTATTCTAATACGTTTACCTTTTCGAATAACAGTAGGCCGCCCATCCCGTCGTCATGGATGACGTTCCAGCAGTTCCAGAGATTTTGAACAATGGCTGACGTATTGGTCATTGATTAGCCTGACACCGTAGGGCGAACTCCACCTGGTGCTACATTTACCAAAGAAAGGCTTCCGCCCTCGCCACCTTCAGTTCTTGCAAAACCGGTTGACTGGGGTGAAAAGATACAATCTGCCGCCTTTGCAAGCACGACGTCCCTGCTAGCCTCTTCACCGCCAGCCTTCACAAGCGCAGTGTACGTAGCTAATGCGTTCTGTCGATGTCGATTTACTACGGAATTGTGACGATGAGCCACATAGTTTTTTGCTGATAGAATCAGGAAGTACGAGATGGTGACAAAAATAAGAATCTTGCTCGCAGCCAGCTGTATCGTATCGTAAAGATTTCCTGGCACCAAGAAGGGAATCTTGTGAAGAACAAGCGTCGCCGCTGCGTATACGGTAAGTCCGACGGTAAGCCAGACAGTCCGCTTTAACCAGATCGTCGACTCCCTATCGTGACTATCAGCTTCATTCTTAAAGTAGATGGCTTGCTGCGAGACACCCTGTTCTTCAGCAACTTTACGTACTGCCTGAAGGATCGCGTCAGCATCCTTCTTCCGTTTCTCTAGCTCATGTTGGAGTTCAGTGGCGCGGTCTGTAACGTTTTGGATTAGACTACGAGCCTCGCGTTCTAGCTTACTAAAATCAGTCGACTTTCTAACTGCGTAAGAAATTAAAGGATGCAACTGCTGGAAGGTTGGATCATATGCCTGGGTTACGTGGATTATGCGGGCATCCCGTTCCGCCTTTGGCATTCCAGGTTCGAATTTTAGGATTGCATCAAGAAGGTTGAAATCGTTATCTGCCTGTTGCTGAATTGTGCGTAGGAAGTTGTTTGGCAGCTGATCCAAAACTTCCCCCGGAAGCTGACGATAAAGATCAATTAATCGCGTGGCCGGATCCACAGCATCAGTGAAGTTAAGAGCGGTTCCAAGGACATCCACTCTCGGAAGAGTAGTCACATCGAAGCCTTGCATCCGCTCCAGAGACTTTTTGGATTGCTCAATGTACTTTTGCCTTTCAGCATCTTGACTCATATGCAGTCCTTTCATTGGATGAAATCACGTCCCCCGATAAAAGGTCACCATTAAACGCGCGTTGCAGTATGGACTGCCGCAGGCGGTTGGCGCGCGTGAGGTTGGCTTGGACGGCAGCTTCGAGTTCCTCGATGACGGACAGGCGGCGCTCGACTTCTTCAATAATTGTCTCTTGTTCGGGAAGCGGCGGTAAGGGAATTTGTAACGTGCGAAGATCTCCAAGGTAGAGATGTGGCTGGGCTGTCGATCCAGACGCCTGCCGCATACGCAATTGCCAGTCTGGTGAATTAAGAACTATTTGAAGAAACTTTGGCGTCATTCCACATTCGACCAGCCTAATTCCGGCAAGGTTGCGATCCGCGCTGAATGTTATTCCCGCTGGAACAATGGCTGTTTGGCCAACTGTTCCCACACAAGTTACGATGAAATCTCCAGGCTGTGGTTCAAACCGGGATCGAGTACGCTCATAATCTAGTAGTGAAATGTAAGAGCAGTCTTCGAATGAAATTCGCCAGCCCTTAATGTGTTTAGCAGTAAGGTGCGGGACTCCCTCAGGGACTCGTTTAGGGGGATTATGATCACCGTCTGTGACAAGGCTCGATAGCTGATCGATGGAGGCCAACATCCAAGGATCCGGCAATGGCCCAATGATGTTCGTTTCAGGTTGAGCAGGTTCCTTGTACTTCCCTCTGCCACGCCACTTCACACGCCGTTCAGCCAGGATGCGTTCAAGGAGTTTGCTGGCTGGTTCGACGTTGGGATGAGCCTTGCGCCAGTCTTCGGTCAACTTCCCTTCAACGGCGGCTTTGAGAACGGAAGCTTTGAAGCGTTTGAGGTTGGCCTTGACGCGCTTGAGGTTGGCGACGGCTTCGTCGAGGCGGGAGAATTGCTTTTCGATCTCCGCGACGAGCCTCTGTTGAACCTCTATCGGAGGTAGCGGCAACGGGATTTCTTCGATCGACTTGGACGAAAGATGCTTAACTGTTACTGACGAAGTGACATCGTTAATGGCCTTCAGATATCCGGGCAACGTATAGTCGAGAAACTTGGGCAGGTAAATGTCGGACTTGAGCGTGATCTTGCAGACTCGCTGATTCAAAAGACCACGGGGCCCACGCCAGCGGGCACAATTGAAGTCCCCGTCCATCCCAACAAGCAAATCACCAGGCTCCACAACATAACGAGGGTCGTACTCGCCTAGATAAGTGGTCTCTGATCGGTCCTTTCCGACATCGCGAATACGTATCAAAGGCACTCCACCGCTATTCGAGAATTCTGAGGATTTGAAGGCGAACCCGTTTAATACTGTCGCAATGTCTCCCAACAGCACGCGCCCCCACGACTCATGCTTCCCGAGCAATCGGTTGCTACTTCTTTCTACGATTTCCGCAAGAGGAACTGTTAATGCCATTGCTATGCCGCTAACGCCCTATTCAGCTCTTCAATCATCTTGTTCAGCTCAGCCCCAAAGATCTGATGCACCTTCCCAAGCCCACCTTCCTGAGCGAACGGCGCATACTCGAAATCGTCCGGCTCCACCACAAGATTCGCGGCTACATGGTCGCGGATCATCTCCAGCCAGTGGCGCTGTTCGTCCGTAAACTTCTTTCCTCGACTCTCTTGCTCCCCTAACCACGCCTTGAAGTTGGCGCTGACCTTCTCAGGGAACGGCACCAACTCGTTGTCCTGATGCGTGGCGAAGCGAACGAGGGAGACCAGATCGGTGAGGATGCGTTTGCCGCTCGCGCCTTTGACCTTCGACTTTTCCAGCGCCGCATAGGCCTGCCAGAGTTGGGACTCGTTCCAGAGGTAGGGCGGCTTTTCGATGGCGTTGGCCAAATCCTTGATGTCCTCGAACTTCAGCCGCTGCTTATACGGCTTGCTGTAGAGCACTTGCAGGGCGGTGATTTCGTCTTTGTGCTGGGCGATAAACTGTTCGAACGACTGCACGATGGTGCGGGCACGCGCTAACGCGTCGGCGCTGAAACCTGCTTCGATGACTTGATCCTGGCTGACATGATCAATCGTCAGCTCGTTCTTCTTTTTGATCTCGCTCAGGAGTTCGCGGAATTTCGGATCTTGAAACGGCTTGGCCGCTTCTTGAATTAACTTGGTAGCGACCTGCTGAATCTGCTGTTCAGTCGGCTTGCTCGTACCAAATTGCTGTGTGGCTCGCTCCTCCTGCCGATCCGGATTGACCGCTTCCACGAGACTGCGGCTCAGGTCTTTGAGTGAGAGCCCCCCGCTGGCTTTGCTGATGGCCTGTTCATCGGCCTTCGTAATCCGGTGCTCCATACGGGCCAGCCGTCCGGCGATGCTGGTGAGTACATCTTCTTCCGTGTTCCCCAGTGCCACGGCTTGGAGCAGCTTCTCAAAGGCGACGCTAGGCTTTTTCTCCATCGGCCGCGCATCGGTCTTGTCTTGTTCGCAGACGCCGACGGTATCGACAATGACAAAGTGGTCTTTGGTCGTGGCGTCGGGCGTGACGGCCTTCAGATCGTCCGGCTTGATGACACGAACACCCCGGCCTTTCATCTGCTCGAAGAAGGTGCGGGATTTGACCGCGCGCATGAAGACGACGATCTCGACCGGCTTGATGTCGGTGCCGGTAGCAATCATATCCACGGTGACGGCGATGCGCGGATGGTAGCTGTTGCGAAAGGCCTTGATGAGCTCCTTGGGAGTCACCCCGGTGGTGCGATAGGTAATCTTCTGCGCGAAGTCGTTGCCCTTGCCGAACTCCTCACGGAGGATTTCGACGATGTTCTCCGCATGGGCGTCGTCCTTGGCGAAGATGAGGGTCTTGGGCACTTCGGTGCGGCCGGGAAAGATGTCGGTAAAGAGCTTGTCCCGGAAAGCTTTGACGATGGTGCGGATCTGGTCCGGGGCGACCACGTCGCGGTCGAGCTGGTCGGGATCATAGGCGAAGTCGTCGTCAAGTCTCTCCCAACGCTTCGTCCGCGTCTCCCGATTCATCAATTGCACGCTATACCCCGCCTCCACTTTGGACCCTGCCTGCGTAATGGCGGTGCGGATGCGGTACACGTCGTAGTTCACGTTGACGCCGTCGGCTACGGCCTGCTCGTGGTTGTACTCCATGACTAGGTTCTGGTTGAAGAAGCCGAAGGTCTGCTTGTTGGGCGTGGCGGTGAGGCCGATGAGGTGAGCATCGAAGTATTCCAGCACCTGCGCCCAGAGGTTGTAGATAGACCGGTGGCATTCGTCGGTGACGATGATGTCGAAGGTTTCAATCGGAATGGCCGGGTTATAGTCCAGCGGCTCGGGTTTCTTGAAGAGCCGTTCGAGGCCGGAGACAGAAGCTTCTTCGTCTTCGTCCGACAGCTCTCGCCCCTTGAGCATGGAATACATGCGCTGGATGGTGCTGATGCAGACGCGCGCGGTGGTATCGAGCGTGTTGCCCGCCAGCCGCTGGACGATGAACTCTTCCGTAAACTTGAAGTTGTTGTAGGGCGAGACGTACTGCTGGAATTCCTTGAGCGTCTGGTCGCCGAGGTTGCCGCGATCAACGAGAAAGAGCACGCGCTTCGCCCCGCCGAACTTGATCAGCCGATAGATGAAGTTGATGGCAGTGAAGGTCTTACCGCTGCCGGTGGCCATTTGGATGAGGGAGCGCGGACGATCCTGGGCCAGCGACTTTTCGAGATTATTGATAGCAGTAACCTGCGCGGGCCAAAGGCCGGCGGTGCTGAGTGATGGCAACGTTCTCAGTCGCCCACGAAGCGTCGGTGCTGCTTCTGCTGCGAGCGATGCGCCATGCAGATCTCTAGGAGCATCGTTATGCTTCGGGATGAAGGCCGCGAGCGCATCGGGTCGGTGAAAACTGAACACTGGGCGGCTGCGAGGCTGGGGATCGAGGCCGTTCGTGAATCGCGTTTCCACGCCGGTGCTCTGATACAAAAATGGTAATGGCCGGATATGAGCGAGTAAGTCGGCAGGGAGCCCCTTACTGTACTTCTCGGCCTGAACTTCCACGCCGACTAAGGGAAACCCTTCCTTCTTCGCCTCAATCACTCCCGCGGCTTGGCCGTCTATATAAAGGAGATAGTCCGCGAAGCCGTGCCCGCTCACGAGGGGGAAATTTCTAAGGACCACTCCCCGTCCGGCATGAAGATGTGCGCTCTTATAATCTTGAACTTTCCAGCCAGCCTGCTCCAGTGCCTGGTCAATATGCTCGCGAGCCTGATCTTCGGGAGTGGGCATGGGGCGCAGAATACCCTGTTATTGCCAGGAAATCACCCCGCCTTTGGGGGAACAAACCCTTGGTATTCCGTCGCTTGTACTGGTAGTCCTACTAGGGCCATGACCGCCTCGTGCTATGTACGATCACCTCATTGCCCTTCTTCAATCCTTCACCCTCTCCCATAAGGATTGTTCGGCGAGTCAGGCCTGAACGGACTTCCTACGCCAAATTGGTTGTTCAGCGAGTCGGGTGAGAAGGGCGAGCCGTAGCGGCCGAACTGGCTGCTGGTCGAAGCGCCAGCTATTTAGGGGGTTAGACGAAAACAGGCGGCAGAGAACTCTGCCATCACGTGACACCCCGGTTCACAGAGACGGATTGGATTGCGGAGGGCGCCGCACTCGAATCTTCCGATCCGTCACGACGACAAAACACCCCTGCCATCCTTCAACATCTTCAGTTTGGAATGCGGCTTGGATTCTTTGGATGAGTACGCGCCGGCTCGGATCTCGTAGACGCACGATCATCAATCCACGATGATGACCGGGCGCATATCGGCGGATATCCGAAAAGTCGAGGTCCTGTGTGATTAGAAAGCGCTGAGCCTGCTGGGCGGCGTCCCAGATGGTCTGATCGTCCCTGCCGGTCAACCCTTCCTGTGGCACTGTATCGACATCGTGAGACAGGTCCTTGAGGACCGCCTGCAATTGAGCAGGGATGTTTTCATCCAATTTGAGGTTCACGCAACGTCCGGCACGCTCTGAAGCGGAAGGTCTTCCTCTGCCGATGCCGCGGCAAATGCCACAATCGCCCGTATATCCTCTTCCTTGAGAGTCGGAAAGGCCTGCAACAGTTCCTGGACGCTATCTCCTTCAGCCAGGCTGGCCAGGATAGTGCGGACGGTCACCCGCGTGCCCTTTACCAGCGGTTCCCCCCCGCATACCTTCGGATCGCGCACGATGTATTGGCGGTAATCCATGGCTCCTCCTCTGTCCTCTGTCCTCTGGACCCTGCGAGCTGCCAAAAGTATAGCCAAGATCCCAGGAGAAGTCATTCCTCGATCTCTTGTACTTGTACCATTGGATCAGATCTCTAATTCTCTTACCAGGCTAGGATGCCACAACTGCTTCCTTCGGGGAAATTCCGCTCTTTCAGGATTAAGCAGCGAGCCATCGGCTTGCCTGGTGCAGAGCCCACTCTCCTCGATTCGCGTTTTCCGCTTTCATCTATTCAAGTGACGCTTTAGGATAGGCCTATGACAACCTCTACCGCCCTCAAGCAGGACGACCTCGAACGGCTCATCTCCGGCACACACTGGAACCCGCGCGCGATCCTCGGCCCGCATCCGACCGCCCAAGGCCTGACTATCCGCGCCTGGCTGCCCTTTGCCGAATCCGTCGAGGTTCTGCCTGCCGGTCAAACCGCTCCGATCCCGGCCAAGCGCATCCACGAGGCCGGCCTCTTTGAGGCCATCCTCCCCCAACAGAAACGTGCCCACGACTATAAGATCCGTTCCCGGGCTGCCGACGGCACCGTCACGATTGGCCATGATCCCTATGCGCTGCCACCGCTGCTCACCGATTTTGAATTACACCTCTTTTCAGAAGGCACGTTTTATCGAGCCTACGAATCGCTGGGCGCACATGTACGCACGGTTGAAGGCATCACCGGCGTGCATTTCGTCGTCTGGGCGCCGAATGCCATGCGCGTGAGTGTGGTCGGTGAATTCAATCGCTGGGACGGCCGTTGTCATCCCATGACCAATCGAGGATCGACAGGACTCTGGGAAATCTTTCTTCCCGAACTGCCCGACGGAAGCCTCTACAAATATGAGATTCGCCCGCGCGGCCAGGATGCCGTTCTGGCCAAGGCAGACCCCTATGCGCGCGCCAGCGAACTCCGTCCCCGCACTGCCTCGATTGTGCGCGATCTGTCCAATTTCACCTGGCAGGACGAAGCCTGGATGAACGCCCGCGCGCAGTGGAATCCCTTGCGCGCCCCGATCGCCATCTATGAAGTCCATCTCGGATCATGGATGCGCGTGCCGGAAGAGGAGAATCGCTGGCTCACCTACCACGAGCTAGCCGCCCGACTCATTCCCTATGTCAAAGATCTCGGTTACACCCATCTCGAACTCCTCCCCGTCACCGAACATCCCTTCGACGGATCTTGGGGCTATCAGGCCACCGGATATTTTGCTGCGACCAGCCGCTACGGCAGGCCGGAAGACTTCATGGCGTTTGTCGATGCCGCCCATGCAGCCGGTATCGGGGTGATCATGGACTGGGCGCCCGCGCATTTCCCCGACGATCCGCACGGGCTCGCGTTTTTCGACGGCACCCATCTCTATGACCATGCCGATCCGCGCCTCGGCTATCACCCGGACTGGCACAGCCGGATCTTCAATTATGACCGTCCGGAAGTGCGCAACTTCCTCCTCAACAGTGCACTGTTCTGGCTCGACAGGTATCACATCGACGGCATACGCGTGGACGCCGTCGCCTCGATGCTCTATCTCGACTACGGCCGTAAACACGGCGAATGGATCCCCAATCAGTTCGGCGGACGCGAAAACCTGGGCGCCGTGACGCTGCTCAAGGAACTGAATGTCCTCGTGCATCGGGACTTTCCCGGCGCCATGACCATTGCAGAAGAGTCCACCTCCTGGCCGGGGGTCTCGCGCCCCACTTACACCGGCGGGCTGGGGTTTACGTTCAAATGGAACATGGGCTGGATGCACGACACGCTCGACTACTTCGCCCATGAGCCGGTGCACCGGAAATTTCATCAAAACCAGATCACGTTCGGCCTGCTCTACGCCTTCACGGAAAACTTCGTCCTGGTCCTCTCGCATGACGAAGTGGTGCACGGCAAGCGCTCGCTGATCGGGAAAATGCCGGGCGATCCCTGGCAGCAATTCGCCAATCTCCGCACCCTCTACGGTTACATGTACGGCCATCCGGGGAAGAAGATGCTGTATATGGGGAATGAGTTCGGACAATGGCGAGAGTGGAACCACGACACCAGTCTGGACTGGCATCTCTGCGAATATCCGCCCCATCACGGGTTACAGCGCTTTGTGCGGGATTTGAATCATCTCTACCGGCAGGAACCGGCGCTGCACCAGGTCGACTACGAATGGAATGGATTTCAGTGGATCGACTTCAATGACGCGGAAAATTCCGTCATCGCCTTCCTTCGAAAAACGGAAGACGCCTCGGAATCCATTCTCTGCGTAGGAAACTTCACACCGGTTCCGCGGCATCACTACCGCGTCGGCGTCCCGACAGGGGGGCACTATCGTGAGTTGCTCAACAGCGACGCCGAACTGTACGGAGGCAGCAACATGGGGAACTCCGGCGGCCTGTGGGCCGAGACCAGTCCCTGCCACGGTCTGCCCTATTCACTGAGCCTCACGCTGCCGCCGCTCTCGATGCTCTTCTTCAAACGAACAGGAAGCTGAAAAAGCCTGCCAGCGGCGTTCTCGCCTTTCTCTGCAGTTCCGTGAAGTGTGAATCGTGAAGCGTATCTCGCGAACGTGCTTCGGCTGATCCTACAACGAGAGACGAATGACGCTTCACGCATGTCGGACAGCCCCCGGCTACTTGGTCTTGGCTTCGGCGCGGATCTCCAAAATTTTGACGTCGAAGTACAAGGTCTTCCCGGCCAACGGGTGGTTGAAATCCAGCACCACGGAATCCTCTTTCACTTCCGTCACATGGGGAAACAGTGATTGCCCTTCGGGCCCCCGCGCTTCCAATTCGGCTCCGACCTTCCACGCATGCTCCGGCACCAGGCTCTTCTTCACTTCCTGAATGGCTTTCTGATCCACCTCGCCGTAGGCATCCACGGGCTTCACGGCGATGTGCTTCGTCTCCCCGACCGCCATCCCCTCCAGTGCTTTCTCCAATCCTGGGACGATTTCCTCCGCGCCGTGCTGATAGGTCATCGGCTCACCGCCGACATTCGATTCCACGACATCTTTCTCGTTCAGCTTCAGCGTATATTCCAGCGATACATGCTTCCCCTTCGCGACCACGAGCTTCGCAGCCCCGTTCGTCGTCTCAGCCTGAATCACCGGCGCATCGACCATCGAACCCAGCAGCGCAACCAGGCACACACATCTCAGAATATGGAGACGAACGATCATACAATCCTCCTCAAAAATAATGAGTCGCTATAGGCGGGAACCGGACCCGAGGATACCGCGTGGGAGGCACCAAAAACTACCGGCTCTTACCAGGACCGGAACGCCCCGGAATCCAGATGCACGAATTTCGAACGGGGGTAATAGCCGATGCCGCCGTAGCCCAATTCCAGCGCGGCCTGTCGAATGACTTTGGGATGAAGGCCCGGAATCTGTATATCGATCGCCTGACCCTGCATATGCAGGCTATTCTTTGCCGCACGCCGGCCGGCACGAACGAGTTGCGCGTTATACTCCGGAGAACGATAGCCGGAGATAATATGAACCTCCCGATCGCCGCCGAGCTTCTTTTGCACCAGATTGACATGTTCCAACACCCGCACATCGATCGCTGAGACTTCACCGGTCGCATGGCACCGCAGGATATGATTGACGTCGTCCAGCGCTTCCAGATCATACTCGCCGGCCTCGTTGCGATACGTCACATCCAGCCGCTCATCAGTCCAGACATTCAAAAAGGTCAATCGCCCCTCCGGAAACGCCTGCGCCGCGACGCGCTGGGGCCGTAGCCCTGGTAGCACGGCGAGAGCCAAGGTCATCACAGAAGTTTGCAAAAACGTGCGTCGGGTCCAGGCCCAGTCCGAATCAGTTGTCACAAAGATACTCTCCGAAGAAGGTGCGTTGCAGAGAACCGGCAGCAGATAAATCGAGTTTTATCAAAAAGGATCGGATCGGTCAATGTATATTCGTTCGATCGGCTCTTCGCTCATGTCCGTTCCATTTCGATACGATGCTTCGCGTGCGTGCTAGGCGCGAGCGAGACCATCCTCTGTCCAAGCCGGCCGCAACCATTTTCTTCCTAGACACACAGCCGGCAGACGGGTAAGATCGCCCTCATAGATTAAGGAAAAACCATGGCTACGATTTTGATCATCGACGACGAAGAGTCCATCCGCCATCTCCTCCGCGAGGTGCTGGAAAAGGCCGGACATCAGGTGCTCGAAGCCTCCAATGGACGCGAAGGGCTTGAGGTCTATCAGAAGCACCCGGCTGATCTGGTCATTATGGATCTGCTGATGCCGGATACCGACGGCTTGGAAACCACGCTCCAGCTGACTCGTGAGTACGTTGACGCTAAGGTCATTGCGATTACCGGCGCGCAAGGCGATCGTAACTTTCTTGACGTGGCAAATCTCTTCGGCGCCCGACGGACGTTCCAGAAACCCTTCGATCTCAACAAGCTCCTTCAAGCCGTACAGGAAGAGCTGGCAGCCAAGTAGCCCCCTTCCCCGCGCCCGAACGATCTCGCTCCTGTCTCCGTCGACAGCATTTCCCCATCGCGACCGATCCGTTCCACCTCAAGTTCACTGTCTATTATGCCGATGAAGAGGGACAGTAGCCCCTCCTCGTGCATTCGGCATGCGTAGCGCATTGGACTCAACTCCGGCAGGTCTATCAGCATGGGATATCATCGGAAGAGCCCGCGATTCGACGTTAACTTCGGGAGCACCTTCGCCGGCGAAACACTCGCAGGTCAGGGCACTATTACCAATCTGTCCGTGGGCGGCTGTAGTATCGAGTCGAAAATCCCGTTGCCGGCTCAGAGCGTCGTAGGCCTCCAGATCCAGCTCCCGGACTCCCAGTGGCCGCTGGAGATCAAGGAGGCCGTCGTCCGCTGGGTGCGGGGCAATACCTTCGGCCTGGAGTTCCAATCGCTGTCGGATCCGGACGCCACCCGGCTTCAGCAACTGCTTTACGATCTCGATCAGGGACCGCTGGTGGTCATGCAACGAACCCCGCGCTGAGATACGCACACAATCCTACTCATGAGCCCCCGTCTACCGGAGCGTAGACAAGCCCCTCCTTAGGCCGCGCAACGGCATAAACAGTATTTACTGGAAGTCTTTCCAGAGGATCTGAGAGGATCACGGAAACCGACGGTGATGGGACGCGCGACCTTTTAGGGAAATGCTCGACGCTCATGTGGCTGACGTTCTGGATTCTGTACAGCTTCCTCATCCTCGCCAGCGGCGTCTACGGGTCCGACTTCGTCGGCCATTCCCATTGGGACTATGTCATTTGGATTCCACCGCTTGAGGAGATACGATCATTTCAGTTCTGGCTCGACATTATTGTGAATGTCGCCCTCTACGTCCCCTTTGCCTTCCTGTACCTCCAACAGCGGAATTCGAATGACCGGTCAGCCCTTGTCACGGCCGTGCTTGCGGGCTTACTCCTCTCCTGCAGCGTAGAACTCTATCAGGTCTACTCCCACAATCGTCGCCCTTCGCCCTTGGATATTGTCTGCAACCTGAGCGGCACCATCATCGGAGTACAGCTCTGGCAGGTCTGGCGGAAACGTGCAGCGCATACGACTCAACCCAAAGCGCCTGCTATTCCCATCCCATAGGTTCGTACCCGCGCTCTTGCAGGCACCGATTCACAAACTGTTTGAACGCCTGACTCGGCGGCGACTTCCGAAACAGGCCGCGAAGCAATCCGCCGGTTGCCCCGCTTGCCGCTCCGACCATCGCACCGCGGCCCGGATGCCCGACCACCGCCCCGCCCACAGCACCGGCCGCCGATCCGATCGCGCCACCCGCCGTCGTACTCCCGGCCACTTGACCGCTCTTTCCCTGACTCGGCGTCGCTCCGGCTTCTTTTGCCATGGCAGAACAGTCCTCGATGTCCTGCTCCGCAGCAGACTCCCCGACCTGGCGAAAATGGGCATTGGGATAGAGAATCGGCCTGGGTGCCGCGCAGCCGGACATCAGCAGGAGACAGGAGAACAGCAACAAGAACTGGTGGGAAGGTGATTTCATCTCATGAGCATCAACGAACGGACAGGAACTCCGTTGACCAGGCTGCTAACGGCCGCTCGACAATTCCTTCCGCACAAGCCCCCGCATCATGACGGGATCGTTGTAGGCCACCTCGCTCAATGCATCCAGGATGTGAATCCCCTTGGAGGCAGCCAGGTCCTTCGCCTTCACGTAATTCTTCGCGCCGAACCGCGCCACCGACGACTGGCCGTTCACAATCTGACAGGCCAGCACCTCCGCACCGACTTCCAACGTGCCGCCCTCTTCGATCAACTGCTTGGCCTGCGCGACCGTGATCCCGTGCAACTGCGCAAACTCCTCCAACCCGCCCGTCTCGACCAGCCGACCGTCCGGCATGATGCAGAGCCGCTTGAAGTGCGGCGACCAGTCCTTGCGGAAGTCGATGTACTTGATATCGCCGCCCTTGGCCACGGCCCGATCGATCATGCGATAGTCCAACCCCAGATTCTTCTGCTCCAGCTTTTCCTTCAGTTCATCCGGCAACGTGCGATGAAAGATCTCATAGGCCGCCTCGGCCATCGGAAGCGATCGCGCCCGTGCCAGATGCTCCGTCTCGGCAAACTGCATCAGATCCAATACGAACGTCCGTTTCGGCAGCACACCCGTCGGATCGATCACACAGGCAAAGAGCCCGCGGGTCAAGAGCCCGCCCTCCGCTGGATAGACATAGACTCCACCCTGAGCCAACAACTCCGTCATGGTGCCTAACGGTACCCCGTAGCTTTCGGATAAAATTTTGGCGTGCCCCGGCAGATCTTCCGGAAGCGTCGTCGCGCAGGCCGTGACATTACCCGGTGCATCGGCTTCAGAATAGTCCTCGATCACGTTATAGAGGACCGGCAACTTCGGCTTCTCGATCTTTTTCTTTATCTTAAACATGAGTAATTTCCGTTTAAGCTATTGGTTTTGCATGGTATATATCTATCTATCGAGGTGGTGATAAGGCGGCAATGTCATCATCCGGCGATCCTCCACCGGCCCACCGATCGTAAAGTGATACAGCGATTGCAAGGACAAACCCTGCACCCCCAACATCTCATGAACCGGGTCATCGAAGAAACAGCCGATCCCCGTCCCGCGCACTCCGGCCGCCTCCGCCTCCAGATACAAGATCTGGCCAAGTAACCCGGCCTCCCAGAACAGCCGAGGATAAAACCAAGCCCCCATCTGACGCAAGCGCCCTTCGAATTCGGCCAGCATGCCCAACGAAAACGCGCTGTCTGCGGCGATCTCCTGATGGCAACTCACCTGCGCCGCCGCGCGCTTGGCATCGCCCTCCAGCAACCAATAGAGCGGGAGACCTTCAGGACATCCCGGCGGCGGCGTCCAGACCAGTTCCGGATTGAGCGACCGTTGAACGAGCGAGAGCTTCGCCCGATCCCGCACCAGGACATAGAGGCCGGGCGTGAGCCCCTCGACGCGATGCACGAAGATCATCAAATGAATCGCCGGAGCATGGGGCCACACGTCCCAGGGCACCGGACGCTCCAACTGTGCACGCTCGGCGCGCGGCATTACCCGTTGCAGAATCCGAAAGAACGTAGCAGCTGAGATGGACGTCCGTCCGTCAAACGACACCGCACTGCGACGTTGACGGATGATTTGCCCGGCCGAAGGCCCGGCGTCGCTCGTCGCTTGTGAAGCGTCATTCGCAAGAGAACGAAAACCGGACAAGGCCAGCAGGTCACTTGATACCTTCCATGAGGCATCTGCGACCTGATCAATCGCATCCCAATGCACGCCATGCTCACCGCTCAGCTTATTCGCCTTGCCGTACCATGACGTCTCCGCCAGGCCTTTGACTACAGACGGATCGAGGAACAGAGGCATCTCCCTCTCATCGCGATTCACCAACGACGCTTCACGCTTCACGCTCCCGGAAGGCCACAACACGCAGAGACAATCGGGATGCTCCGGCTCGACCCCGGCAAAGTCATCCTGGCGATTCGTACCTAACAACAACGCGATGCTGTTTTGATCTACGCCGTCAAGCACCGCCATGTTCCACCCCAACGTTGCCGCTGCGACCCGCGCAGAACCAAGCGCATGCCCGACATCGTGATTGCAGTATCGAAAAGCCCGCTCGCCGTACTTCCAGGCCTCTCGCCAATGCACCGACGAAAGACCAAAAAGAAAGGCTCTCGACGGGAACGGCGCCAGCAATTGCGCCACGACTTCGGCGGGGAAGGCAGCCCGCCGCTCCAGCCCATGCTCCCTTGGCGCGTAGTGATACAGCCCCGGGCGCATGTCGAGTCCATCGATCTGTGGCAGGACCACATACCCTTCTGTCGGATGCAGATTGCCCGAGGAGGGATTGCTCCGCAGCGCCCATTCCGTCTCTCCGCCCTTCTTCCAGGCGGACAAGGCCAGGGCGAATTCGAAGAATCTGGACAGCGAGCGCATCGTGACCGGCTGAGAGGGAGTCCCCTCAGGCTGATAGATCGCCTCATAGGCCGGCGAGATCGGCTCCTCATCCGGCTTCAATAAAGGCAGCGGCGTCAGCTCCGCTCCTGCGAAGCGCCGGAACGGATCAGGCTGGTTCGCCCAATCCAGAAACCCCATCGACCGGGCATAGCGATTGAAATGATGCTTCGTCTGAATATGATAGCGGATGACCTGATCGACCGGATCAGTTGAGGCAGAATCCGCAGTTGGGAGGGAAGATGGCTTCTCAGTACCCATAGTAATCGTAACGGCAGTCTACCGAGCGAGATAACAAAATGTAAACGAGGAATCTTCACCTGTCATCGTACAGCAACCACCTCATTGACCTCCCTTTCTCTCCCCACGTATCCTGGCCCAACGTTATTTGATGCTATCCATGCAATTCTGCACGGTGACTCCGCCACACCACTCCGTCAGTTTCGTATTTGAATCCATTCCCCCCTGCGGTATACTTCCTCTATGCCGTTCAATCTTCCCCTCAAAGACATGAGTCTCCACGAGAAACTCTCGGCCATGGAGTCGTTGTGGGAAGATCTCGCCCGCACACCAGAAGCCATTGAATCCCCTGCCTGGCACAAAGCCGTCCTCGATGAGCGCCGCCAGCGCCTCGTCGAGGGAACGTCGCAATTCATTGATTGGGAGACCGCGAAAGCGGATATCCGCAACAAGCTCTCGTGAAAATCCAAATCCTGGATGAAGCACAGGAAGACTTAATCCAAGGCTTCCGCTTCTACGAAGTCCAAGAACCTGGACTGGGCTCCTATTTCCTTGATTGCCTGTTCTCGGATATCGATTCTCTTCTTGTGTATGCTGGAGTCCACGCGGTGACTTACAGCTATCGCCGCTGCCTATCCAAACGTTTTCCTTTTGCTATTTACTACAGCCTGGATGGAGAGATAGTTCGTGTACATGCAGTTTTAGATTGCCGTCGGAATCCGTCTTGGATCCGAAAACGATTGAGGTAACCATGCAATTCGATGCAGCTCTTGCCGCACAGGCGGCGTTTGAAGAAGCAGAGTCTGAGCTCGGGTCCGACTGGGAGACCGCCGCTGATCTGGAAGCAACCTTTTCGTCCAACGCCGGATCGACGGCGCGGGAGGCCTATGAGGGGTTGCTTTCGCTGGCGACCCGCTATCCGCAGGCCCATGCGTTTCAAGCGTTCTGCATTTACATCACCTGGCAACAAGTGACGGAACAGACCATCGCACACCATTTCGAAACCGGCATGCGGCTCTCCGAGTCCTACCTCGCCTCCCCTGAGGGAAAAGGCCGGCAACATCTCGACTACGTCACCGAACTCCTGGAATCGTTTCGCGCGGGACTGGGCCTGGACGAGGAAGACGACATTGTCGTCGAGTTCAGAAAAGACACGCCGAAAGGCGGCGACTGAGCGGGACGTGCTGAGAGCTCTGGGATGTGCTGAGTAGGAGACCGAAGGCTGATCGCTGACGGCTGAACGCTCATGGCTGAGAACGATAAACACCGCGCCAGGATTTTTCTCCACCGCGGGCAACTGGCTCAAGCCAAAGCAGCCTATGAGCAAGCCGTCACGGACGATCGTCTCGGCGACAATCCCCGCGAACTCTCCGCCTCACTCGGCAATCTCGGAAATGTCTGCGCCCTGTCGGGGGACTTCGAAAGAGCCGAGGCCTGCTACCGGGAAGTGCTCGCGATCCAGCGGACGGAACGGGACCAACAGGCCGTCGCGCACACACTGGTAAATCTGGGGAACCTCCACATCGGTGCCGGCCGTCCAGAGAAAGCCCGCCCCTACTACCTTGAAGCCCTCGATCTGCTGAAACCGCTTCACGATGACCGCGCGCTCGGGATTCTGTATCACAACCTCGGCATGGAAGAAGCGCGGCAGGCGCACTGGGATCAGGCCATCACCCACTTCACGGACGCGCTGGGATGCCACCGCCGCATCGGCAATGAAGAAGGTCTGGCGCTGACCTACAGTCAACTCGGCAACACCTTTCTCGACTCCGGCTCCTTGCGTCAGGCGGAGAAATGCTTGAACAATGCCTCGGAGCATTTCATCAAACTCGGCAACGCACCCGGAGAAGCGGCCGTTCTCCGGCTGCTGGCCGCGCTCTATATCCGTGAACGGAATTCCCCCTCAGCGATTCGCTGCCTCGAACGCGTCCTGTCCCTCGACCAGCACTACCAGCTCCCGGAACAAGCCAGGGACCGCACGCTGCTCACCGAGCTTCGTCAATCTATTTCACATCCTATTTCACATCCGTAGCCAGGCCCTCCGCCCCGCCTTCACTGACATTTCTCACATCTTTCTGGACAGATACAAATCCTCTGCTACCGTAGGATCGTCGAAGCGATTGCATCAAGTTTCACCCTCGCACAACCGACAAGATACTGACGTACACATGTAGAAGAAGGTGGGATCTTGCTGCTTCGTGTCCTTTGGTTGCTCCTCATAGTCGTCGCCATCACCGCTCCGGTACAGGCGGCGGAATCCGTAGTCCCCGAGATCACTGTAGGGACCCAGGAAGTCGGGCTCTCGGCGGGCTATCTCCTCCCCCATCGGCTCACGATCGATCACACGACCAAGCAGCAGGGCGTGGCCATGATGCCCTCCTGGATGATGACCGTAACCGATCCGATGGGCGACAGCTGGTATCGCGGACAGATTTCTCTGGGCGCTGAGGTGGTGTACATCCAATTTCAAGAACCCTTTCTCACGCACGGCATGGGCTTTACGCCCAAGATCAAATACACCATGGTCGCGCACGACCGCATTCGCCCCTATGCCGAATTTGCCGGCGGCCCGTTCTGGACCGACCTCGCCGGAAAAATCCCCGAAGAATCCTCACGGTTCAATTTCATTCTGACCGCGGGATTCGGCTGTTCGTTCTTTCTGACGCCTCAGACATCATTCAACATCGGCTATCGGTTCCACCATATTTCCAACGCCGGCACGCGGTATCCCAACTTGGGACTCAACTCCAGCTTGCCATTCGGCGGATTCTCGTTTTACTTCTGATGAAGGGGAAGGGATAGACATCATGAAACACACCACATCCACATGCATCATGGCAGCGCTCGTCCTGAGCAGCGCCCTCTCCAGCGGCTGTACCAGATCGATCGAGATGATGCCTCCCACCGCCATGAGCACAGACGCCTCTCCAACATCCATTGCGAGCACCGAGCGCGTGCCGCTCATTCTCGACCAAGTCAAAGTCAGTCAGAATGGAGCGCCTCAAAATCCATCCACGGAACTGGACCGCCGCTTGCTCGGCTCCTTACAAAGCCTCAAGCTATTCTCCCATCTCTCGCTTGCCGAACAGGGATCACTCGCTGACAACGAAAAGGCGATCACCGCCCATGTGACCATCGACGACGCCATCGACTCCCATCCCGGCGAAGCCGCCTGGAAAGGATTTGCGATCGGCACTTCCATGTTTCTCCTGGCACCGGTGATGGACTTCCACTACGACTACGGGACCCACCTCACCCTAGAACTCGAGCGCTGGGACGGGACCGTCAAAACGTATCAGGCCGAGTCATCCGGCACGGCACGATATAATCTCTTCAGCGCCAGTCCGTCGATGATTGCGGAGCTGAAGGGCCACGTGATGGAAGCCGGCATCACCGACCTCATGAACCAACTCGTCAAAGACGCGACCTTCTACAATGCCAGCAGCGCCCCCATGTCGGAACGGACCATCCATACCGTCAGCGTCAAGTCGAAGCGGCGGGGGAATGCTGCCGTCTCCGTCTCCACCTCTGGCGCTGTCAAATCGCGCTGAAGTCTGGTAAACACGCGCCCTCTCGCCTGCCCCACAGCCGCGCCCTGTCACACACGGACCATCCATAGCGTCAGCGTCAAGTCGAAGCGCCGGGGGAATGCTGCCGTCTCCGTCTCCACCTCTGGCGCTGTCAAATCGCGCTGAAGTCTGGTAAACACGCGCCCTCTCGCCTGCCCCACAGCCGCGCCCTGTCACACACGGACCATCCATAGCGTCAGCGTCAAGTCGAAGCGCCGGGGGCCGGCCGCCGTCTCAGTCTCCACCTCTGGCGCTGTCAAATCGCGCTAACGCCAGGGCAGGCTCCTTCCCTCTAACCCGACCCTGCCCGACTCGTCCTTTCCACAAAACGGCCTGGTCTCCCGCCGATTGCTAATGCTATGATGCGTCTCTCACAGCGGGAGCACACATGGACATTGAAGCCTTTCGTCAAATGGTCGTCAAAAACCCCAAGGGGTTCCTCGGGCGCTACGGCCTGGGCAATAAAATTCTTCAAGAAGGCGGCAACCTGGAAGAAGCCGTGGAACACTTGCGCGTCGCCGTGCAACTGGACCCGGTGCATGTCGCATCCCACCTGGCCCTCGGGCGCGCCCTGATCGGCGCGGGACGGCCGGAAGAAGCCAAGCCCGTGCTCCAAGCCGGGATCGATGCCTCGGCCTCCGGCCGGGCTAATGGCGGGCGCGACCTCGTCCCTGAAATGCAGATGATCCTCCAAGGGCTACGCTAACCACGGAGACCTCCTATGACGTTGGATACAGCCAAACAGCGCATCGAATCGGCCATCGCACAATTCGGACCGCGCGCGGCCCCCATGATCGATCTGGTGATGAATGAAGTGCGCTCCGATATGGGCGCAAAGGCGTTCAACGAACTCGTGGACGAGTTCGATCTAGAATTGGAATATAATATCGCGCCGCTCGAGTCCGATTACTCCAACAGTTAACGATTCGCGAGCCACCCTTCTGTGCCACTGATCTGGTCCGCCATTTCCGCCCACGGCTACGGACACGCCGCCCAGGTCGTCCCCGTACTGAACGAACTGGGCCGGCAGATTCCGGCGCTCAGCGTCATCCTCCGCACGAACGTCCCCCGGCATTTTTTCGAATCGCGCATGACCCTGCCCTGGGAACTGCGCCCGGCCCAGATGGATATCGGCTGTCTGCAGCATGGTCCCCTCACGATGGATTGGGACGCGACCTGGCATGCCCATCGGACCTTTCACGCCAACTGGGAAGCCCGCCTCAAAGAAGAAACCCTCGCCATCCGCGAAGCTTGCCCGGAACTCGTCATCGGCAATACGCCCTACCTAGCCATGGCGGCCGGTGCCGCCGCCGGCGTGCCGACGGTGGCGATCGCCAGTCTGAGCTGGGATGAAATCCTGCAAGACCATGTCGATCCGGCGCAGCCTTGGCACGCGGCCATTCTTGAGAACATACGCCGCGCGTATGGACAGGCCCAGCTCCTGCTGCGCCTCACACCAGGACTGCCGATGCCGGCCTTTCACCGCGCCATCGACATCGGACCAATCGCCCATCCGTTACCTCCTGCACGAGCTCAGCTACGTGCACAATTGACTATCCCGAATGAGGATGCGCTCGTGCTCGTGGCCTTTGGCGGGATCCGTTTCGAAGCGCTCCCGTTTGATCGCATGGAATCGATGCGGGGCATTCAATTCTTAATCGACGGTCCAGTTCCCCCACACTATCGTCGAGTCCATTCCCTCGCCCCACTCTCAGAGCGGTTTAGCACCATCTTGTCCTCCGTGGATGTCATCATGACGAAGCCGGGCTATGGGACCACCCTTGAAGCCGTGGCGGCCCATGTCCCAGTGGTCTATGTGCGCCGGTATGACTTCACAGAGGAAAACCAGCTCGTTTCCTATCTACATCGATATGGGCGCGGAGTGGAGCTCTCCCGTGCAGACTTCCTGGAAGCCCGCTGGGAACCGGCCATTCGACAGGCGCTGGCATTGCCGACACCCGCCGCTCCGCCACCGGCCTCTACCGGCGCGGTCGATGCGGCGATGCAGCTGCTGCCGTTTCTGCAAACATCAGAAAGATAGCCATGCGTCTCCTAGCCATTATCGTCACGGGATGCGCGAAGCTTGTGGGAGCCCTGGTCGGATGGCTGGCCCAGGTTCATTTGTTTCTCTATGGCATCCTGCCGGCGCTCCTGCCGCCCGACCGGCTCGGAACCCTCATGCGCCGCTACTACGACCGGAGCTATGAGCAGGCCGGCAACCTTATTCCCCTCACGGCCTATTCCTGGTCGTTGGAGGCCTGGGAGGAGCAGGTGCTGGCGCAACATCTCTCGCGTCCCGACACCATCCTCATTCTCGGGGCCGGGCTCGGACGTGAGTCACTTGCGCTGGCGCAACGGGGCTATCGCGTGATCGGGCTGGATATCGCCCGTGGCGGATTGGTCATCGGCACCCGACGCGCCGCGTCATTAAACCTCCCCGTCACATTCATACAGGCGGACTTCCTCACCCTTCCGGTTCAAGCCGCTTCCGTCGCATATATCCTCCTCTCCGGCGTCATGTACAGTGCCGTCCCGGGGCTAACACGACGACGGGAGTGGCTGCGAAGGCTCAAACAATGCCTCAGGCCTGGCGGGAAACTGGTTCTGAACTTCGTGATCGCCAGAGAACCGGACACGGCTCTCACGCGCATGATTCGGCGCTGCACCGGCGCCATCCTCTCCTGGCCGGGAACCAACCAGACCTATCAAGACGGCGATACCTGCACGAACGGCCACTTCATGCACGTGTTTCGCGATGAGGAAGAACTGCGTACGGAAATCACTGAGGCCGGCGTGACCCTGATCGAACTGAATTGGCCCGATGGCTATGCAGTGGTATCCTGAGCCGGCTCGCACCTGCCTCCCAAGCCCTTTTCCCAGAAATACCGCTGGAAGCCCCCGGGAGGATTTGCTATCCTCCCGGCCATGAATCCTACGGCCGTCTATGCAAAGCATCCGGATTATGTCCAGCGCGACGTGGCCGGAGAATGCATCCTCGTCCCGGTGCGGCGCTCGCTCAAAGACTCCAACAGCATTTACGTCTTAAATGAAACCGGCGCGGCCCTCTGGCAGCGCCTCGACGGCGCTTGCACGGTGCAGGACATCTGTGCCGCGTTCATCGAAGAATACGACGTCACTCCGGACCAATTGCATCAGGACTTCGACACCCTGCTGGCAGACCTTCTCTCGATCCAGGCAATCCAAGAGGTGGCGGTCGCCCATGGTCCCACAGGTTAAACTCAGCCATCTTCCGGAACGGTATCCCCTCGCCTGCCAGTGGGAGATCACCTGCCGCTGCAATCTCCGATGCGTCATGTGTTACACGGATTGTCGGAATACACCGGAATCCGTTCGCCGCGAACTCTCTACGTCCGAGATCTTCCGCATCATGGATCAGATGCTTGAGGCCGGGCTTCTTGAGCTCTGCCTGACCGGCGGCGAGCCGCTCGCGCGGCCGGACTTCTTTCAGATCTACGACTATGCCGTCTCGCACGGACTCCTCGTGACCCTCTTTACCAACGGCACGCTCATCACTGAATCCATCGCCGATCGCCTTGCGGTGCTCCCGCCGCATCGTATTGAAATCAGTCTCCATGGCACAACGACCGACACCTTCGAGCACGTGACGCAAGGAGTCGGCTCCCATGCGCGTTGCCTGGACGCGATTCGCCTCCTGGCAGGCCGACATATTCCGCTTGTCGTCAAGACCACCGCGATGACCATCAACCGTGATGAAGTGCTCGGCATCAAATCGTGGGCTGCCTCGTTGGGACCGATATCTTTTCGACTGGGGGAGGGCCTGCGTCCTGAACTCGACGGCGGAGCCGGGCCGTTTCGCTATGCCCTCTCACCACAGGAGTTGGAGACACTGAACAGGCAGGACCCGGACCTCTGGAGCGAAGCCTGCCGGAAATCCAGGACCGACCTGCCACCTTGCAATAGCGGCATGCAGCGCTTTCACATCGATGCCTATGGCGGCTTGCAGCTCTGCTCGGGCAACCGGCGACAATCCTACGACTTGCGACAAGGCTCTTTCCGTGAAGGCTTCTACGAGGTGCTTCCCACGTTTGCCTGCGAATGGAAAACACTGGCCTCGACGACGCTCATTCAACCGGAAGCGCATCATGTCTGACACCCGCCCACTGCCCATGATCCCCTACGGGACGTTCAGCCGGAACGTCCACGACCAGGCTGCCACTCATCACCGGGTCATCAAAGCACAACTCGAACTCACCTATCGCTGCAATCTCCACTGCCGGCATTGCTACACCGATCCGTATAACGACAGGGCCTACTTCCCGCGCGAGCTCACGTTGACCGAGATCCAACGGCTCCTCGGCGAGATGCGCGACGTCGGTATCATCTGGCTGAACCTGACCGGCGGCGATATTTTCATGCGACCGGACTTCTTTGACATCTACGAGGCCGCGGTCGGTCACGGATTCCTATTGCAGCTCTATACGAACGGAACCCTGTTTACCCAAGCGATCATCGAACGGCTGCAGACCCGTCCGCCGTTTTCCATCGACATCTCTTGCCATTCCGCCGAGGAATCCCGCTTCGACTGGTTCACCCAGGTACCGGGCTCCTATCGCGCCTTCCTGCGCGGAATCGAGCTGCTGCAGGCCGGCGGCCTTCCCTTTTCTCTCAAAACCAAACTGATGAACTGGAATGCTGGCGAGGTGGACCAACTGCGACGATTCACCGAAGAAAACGGACAGCCGTTCGGCTATACCACGTCCCTCTCGCCCCGCCTGAATGGAGACTGCTCATCTCTCGACTATCGCATCCCTCCCGATGCCATCCGCCGACTCCACTCGAATCAGGATGTGGCCCAAGAGACAGATGGTTGCCCCACACACGACCCCTTATCCCCTCCCGCACACGAGCGACTGTTTCGCTGCGGTTGCGGCACCGACACGATTCACATCAACGCCTGGGGCGAACTCAGCACCTGCACGTTTCAATATGAGACACGACAGTCGCTGCGCACTCACACCGTGTGCGAGGCTATCGAACACACCTTTACAACCATACACGGTCTGACCTACCGGACTGATTCAGCCTGCCGGACCTGTACCCTGCATACGTTCTGCGACAAGCAGCCGACCCAAGCCAGATTGGAAACCGGCCATCCTGAATCCCCGATTCCCTATGACTGTGACGTCGCCGTCGCACGCGCCGAGTCGACTCACCAGCAGCCATTGATTCATCCCCTACACCATCGGTCCCGTCCCATGACGGCCAGACCAGGAGCTTCGTCATGAACCAGAAAAAACCCTATGTATCCCCACAGCTGTTCGAAGTCCCGCTCGATCAGGAGCAAGCCATCTTGACCTCCTGCAGCACCGCCACGATTGCCACATCAGCGGGAGGCACCAATGGCTGCCGGCCCCCTACTGGATGTAGCAATTACCCCAACGCCAGTCTCGTTGGCTGCAAACGATCAGTCATTCCGATCACCTACATGGGGCGAACCTGTCATGACAGCGGCCCACGCGCGTCGTAGGTACCAGAATGCACTTCACACTTGAAATCGGCGGATACCGTATCGCGGTCAGTGAACCCAAGAACCATCCCGTTCTCCTGTGGCCGCTTCGTCCCTTCGACGTGTTTCTCGTGGACGACCACCATCCTGCCGATGTCACGGTTACCGCCGCCGTGGTTCCGACTCTCCCCGACCTCCCGATGGACCGGCTGCGTTTCGATTCAGATCACGGGCATTGGAAACTCTTTCAATCAGCCGACCATCTCGTCCTCGATAGTCTCAGTCCGAAGACCGGCGCCTCACGAGCGCGCGCTCGGTTGTCGCCCGATTACCGACATGTGGAAGCCTGGGTGTTGCCGGATTTCCAGAACGGGCAAGTGGGCTGGTCCCCCATGCATCTCTTCAATCCGATTGTCGAGGTCTGCCTGCTATCTATCCTGGCGCGGGATGGAGGAATTCTGCTCCACGCCTCAGGATTGACCTACCAGAAGACAGGCTTCGTTTTTACCGGCGCATCAGGAACCGGTAAGTCCACCTTAGCCGGATGGTTTGCCGAACAGGGCGCCCATATCCTTAGCGATGAACGCATGATTCTGCGCCGGACCCATTCATCGGTGACGCTGTACGGCACCCCCTGGATCGGCTCGGGAGAGTTTGCCGCCAATGCCTCGGCTCCGCTGTCCCGGCTCTTTTGTATCCGTCATGGACAGGACCGGCATCGCTTCGAGCCACTCCCGGCTTCGCGCATCGTGGCGTTTCTTCTGCAACAAACGTTTCTCCCCTATTGGGATCGCCCCGCCATGGACGCGACCGTCGACAGTCTGATCGCGCTGACACGACAGATTCCCTGCATCGGTCTCGCGTGTTTAAAGAACCCGGACGTCGTCGATGCGATCATGGATCATCAGCGTACCGCCCCGCTCACAACCGTCTAATGCGACACCTTGACGCCCAGACTTTTCTCGACTCCATCTCGGCCCGCTCCGGGCAAGACCGCCGGCCGGACAGCGCCACCTTCGAGCTGACCTATGGCTGCAATCTTCGTTGTGTCCATTGTTACAATCCCACCCATCGAGCCTTGCCCCATGAACTGACGACGGCCGAAGTCTGTACCATCCTCACGCAGATAGCCGAGCTCGGTGTCTTGACGCTCAGCATCAGCGGAGGCGAACCGTCGCTGCGGCCTGACATCGAACCGATCCTTCGCCACGCGCGCCGGGCCGGGCTGCTTATCTGGATGTTGACGAACGCCACGCGCATGACGCCGAGATTTGTGTCGCTCCTCACAGAGATCCCGATCGCCCATGTGTTCGTATCCATCTACGGCGCGACCGTGAGCACCTATGAATCCATGACCGGAGTGACCGGCTCATTTGCGCATTTTCTTCACGGACTCGATACGCTGAACGCCTGTCCATTCCCGGTGACCGTCAGAATGCCCGTGACCACGATCAATTGGACAGAAGTCGATGCTTGCCAGGACCTCGTGGAATCCCGAGGATTCAAGTTTCAATACAGCCTCGACATCCACCCCCGAACCGATGGCAGCGCCGCGCCGCTATCCTATCGGCTGGCCCCTGATCGAAAGACTGAACTCGACCTTCGGAAACTGGGAGAAGCGTCGCCGGAGGTATCTCCGGACACCTGCACCGCCGACGAACCCTTCATTTCCTGCGCCTGCGGCCGCAGCCGCTTTGCCGTGACGCCCTACGGTGAGATGAATCTCTGCGTGGCCTTTCCGACACCTGCATATAATTTGCGAACCGGCACCCTGCGCGAAGGATGGGCCATCCTCAAAGACACCGTCGACCGGTCACAGCCCAATAGCCGGTACGAATGTCCGACGTGCGACGTCAACCGATTCTGCCGCCAGGGGCGCAGCGATGCCTGGCTGGAAACCGGCGATATGAGTGCCTGCCTTCCGCACTTTAAAGAGTGGGCCACACTGGAGCACCGTACCCATGCTCTCCTCGACCCTCGACGACCTCGCTGACGCCTACTCCCGCGTGAGCGCCGGCAATGCCGCCGTACTCGAACAATTTCATGCCTTCGCCACACTCCTGGAACGGGCACAGATTCCCTTTCTGGTCCTCAAAGGACTGGATGTCCTGGTCAGGTGTTATGGAATCCGTGGGACGCGGCCACTGTCAGATGTCGATCTGCTCGTTCATGAAACCGATCTTGATGCGATTGACTGCATCCTGACAGAGGCAGGATATACCAGGCAGATTGATGGCAACCCCTGCTATCGGTCCCCAGGAAATGCACTAGCCTTCGATATCGTCACCACGCTCTGGTATCTCGACGACCAGGGCCTGGCCGAGTTGTGGGCCAACGCCCAACCGCATGTCCTCCATACACGAACCATCTCACTCCTGGCCGCCGACGATCTCTTGATTCACCTGACCTCCTATGCGGTCATTCATCGCGGCACGTTCACCCCGGGATGGGAGCAGGACATGCGCTTGCTGCTCCTACACGAATCAATCGATTGGACGGCACTAACTCGCAAGGCCAGACAGTACTCGCTCTCGATCCCTTTGCTCTATGGGCTCACGTACCTTCGTCACCGCATGCCGACGCTTCCCATTCCGGACGCGTTTCTCAGGACTATGACTCCGGTCGGATGTTTCGAGAACAGTCTTTATCGGCTGCTCCAACGACTGGTCACCAATCAGCCCATTCCCGAGCTCGGTCACTTCCTGATCTGGCTGACCAGGCCGGCTGGAAAGAAGTGGTCGTGGCTGTGTCGAACCTTCATTCCATCCAAGACGTTTCTCGGATACCGCTACGGGGCCGTCGCAACGCGTGCACCTCTAGTCACCCGCAGCCGCCGCTTCATCGGCCTTGGCTGGGCCATGCTCACCCTGGCAACCCGAATTGTTCGGCGACTGCTCCAACAGCTCTTGCGAGCCCCCGCATGATCGTCACACTCACACCTCGCACCTCGGGCCGCTTTGCCGGCAGCGCACTCCCTGCAAACTGCCAGGGACCGGCCTTGCAACATCTACTGACTCCGCGCGTTGCGTCCTGGAGCATGTATCCGACACTCTGCAAAGGCGATCGCCTTGAACTGGGTCCGACTGAGCCGCTCCATGTGGGTGACTTAGTGGTCTTCCGGAGACCGTTCGGACTGGTCTGCCACAGGCTGGTCGCACGGCAAGAGCAAGTTCTACTGACAAAAGGCGATGCCTGTTCCGGGGACCCGGAGCCGGTGATGCTCAGAGATGTGCTCGGCATCGTCGTCGCGGTGGTGCGTGGATCGACCCGCGTCGTCACGGCTGATCTGGCAACACTGCCCCCTCCGCCGCCGTGGCGCCGCATCATCGACCACCTGAGCGTAATCATTCTGGATCGCAGTCGACGAGGAGCCCACCGATTGATTCGGCTGGGGTTACAACACTCTTGTCTCGGAGAGCTCTTGGCCAGCCAGGCGGTCCAATGGGCCTCCATTGAACGCCTGATGGCAAGCCCGGTACAGTCGCTGCACGAGGCCCTTGTACCCAATCCAACGGGACCCCCATCACTTCAGGACGGTCGGCCCGATCCATCGATGATAGTCGGGATCCGCCTTGGCCCAGTCTGGCTGGGGACCTTTCATCAATCCACCGAAAGACTGGACATTCGGCCCGTCCTAGCCGGCACCAGGCTGGAGTTCACCCTCCGGGAAGCGCTGCAGCATCGGTTGGGCTCCTGACGGCAACCATCCTCCCACTAATCACTTTCAATTTTACAGAGTTGAATCACACATCCTTTTGCCCGATCGCTCCGTAGAGTGTTATAGTTGGGGCGTGTTTCAGACCGACGTCAGAATGTTGTTATCCAACTGATCCACTATGGACCCCTCGTCGCAACACGCCGCCTCAAACATTGACCCAAAGCTGCTGGCCCGAGTGGTCAAGGGAGACCACCAGGCATTCAGTCAGCTCTACGATCAATCCAGTACGCTCTTGTATACGATGGCACTGCGCATTCTCGGCAATCGCGATGAAGCGGCTGAACTCCTCCAGGATGTCTACCTGGAGGTCTGGCGGAAAGTCTCCCGCTACGATGTCGGACGGGGAACCCCTGTAGCCTGGCTGGTCACGCTGACGCGGAGCCGGGCCATCGATCGACTCCGGGCCCGGGCCTCCCGGGGCCTGAATAAGTCGACAGAATCCCTGGACAGCTCGTCGGCCTCCCAGATCGCCGATCGAGGTCCGAACCCTTTTGACGCCCAAGCCGATCAGGAAATCAGAACCTTGGTGGGAGGCGCTCTGGCGGCGCTCCCGCAAGCCCAACAACATGCGCTGGAATTGGCCTACTACGAAGGGCTGTCCCACGCAGAAATCGCAGCCCGGCTGAATCAGCCGCTCGGAACCGTGAAGACCAGAATCAAGCTGGGCATGTCCAAGCTCCGGGAGTCGCTCCGGCGCTGTTGGGAACAGGGTGAACACGTATGACCCACGAAGAACTCGAAGAAGCCGTCCCGCTGTATGCTGCCGGCGCGCTCGAACGCTCCGAGCGGCAGGCGCTCGAAGCCCATCTGCTCTCGGGTTGCGTCTCGTGCCATACGGCGCTCAAGGAATTCCAGTCGGTGGCGGCCATTCTGCCGTTCGGATTGAGTTCGACGCCGGCTCCGCGTGCTCTGAAAGCGAAAATCATGGCCGCGCGGACGCCGACCGCCATCGCCGAAGATACTCAAGACAAAGTCGACGTGAAGCCAAGCCTGGAACCGGGCGAATGGATGAACCATCTCTTCCCTCCGGAATCCGCAACCGCGCCGAAATCCTTTGGGTGGGCCTTAAGCTTCGCCGCATTGGCCATTCTCTCCATCGGAGGCTACCTCGCCTGGACCTCCTACACTCAAAACGTCACCGGCACCGCCGTTGTCCAGCAGCTCCAAGCGGCTTCGGATGACCAGACGAAGAAAGTCGCCGCGCTCCAGCAGCAACTGGAAGAGCGGGAACGCACGATCATCCAAATGAAGGAAGAGTTGCAGCAACGCACGACCGACTCAACAGAACTGAAGGATCAGCTCATTCAACGCGAGGCGGAGCTCGAAGATCTGAAGTTCCAATTTGCTGCGCGCGGGGGAGTGCCGCCTGCCAACCGTGAACCGGAAGATGAGCTCGCCGCCCTGCTCCGCGTTCCGAACGCGAAAGCCGTCTCACTCAATGGATCAGACATGGCCAAGCAAGCGTCCGGCATGCTCGTCTACGATGCCCGAACCAAGAAAGCCTGGCTCTACGCGATGAATCTTCCGGAATGCCCCAACGGCACCACCTATCAACTCTGGGCCATCAATGACAAGCCGGTCAGCGTGGGAACCTTCCATATGGACAGCGGCGAGACCGCGCATCTCCTGGTCAGCCGGGTCCCGGAATTCTCCAAGGCCAAAAAGTTTGCCGTCAGCCTTGAGCCTTCAGGGGGGCGTGCCACGCCGACCGGTCCGATCTATCTGGTCAGCCAATCGTAAAGACGCCCGTCACACCGCCCGACCGGCTTCACCACCCAGGCCTTGAGCGTCGACAACCGACTGGGCAGATGGAAGCCATACACTCATGACGATCGACCCCGCACAGGACGAAACATTCATGCGCATGGCGCTGGAGCAAGCGGCGCTGGCTCCGGCACAGGGAGAAGTCCCGATTGCCGCGCTGCTGGTCCATGATGGAGAGGTGCTGGCGCTGGCCCACAATCTCCGTGAAACAAGGCAGGACCCGACGGCGCACGCGGAGATTGTGGTCATTCAAGAAGCGGCGGAAAAACTGGGAACCTGGCGGCTGATCGACTGCACGCTCTATGTCACGCTGGAACCCTGTCCGATGTGCGCCGGCGCCATTGTCCAGTCACGCATCGCCAGGACTGTGTTCGGCGCCTGGGACCCTAAGGCCGGCGCCTGCGGCTCACTGATGGATATTCCGGCAGAGCCCCGGCTGAATCACCGGGTGGTCGTGACGGGAGGCCTGTACGAAATTGAAAGCCAGGCCTTGCTGCGAGAGTTTTTTCGGCAACGGCGCCGAGAGACACCCTGAGACACATTGGTTTCGGCTACCCGGACGTCTCCTGCGGTCAATCCTTTGCCGTTGCCGCTGCGCAGGGATTGCATGGGTTGATGATCCAATCAGACCCTTGCGCCGCAACCGCACCGACCCATCCGGGTCCGCAATCCAGGGTCTTCACGACCCAGGGTACTTGTGACTGTCCTGCGAGTCGCACGGGCACTCCGTCGCGATCCGATCCGTTTGACCAGTCGATTTCACAGGCCTGCAGCGAGGCCAATCCTACCCCTTCGGCTTTCAGGACCGCTTCTTTCGCAACCCAGTAGTGAAAGAACTCCCCATGGCGTGATTCGGATGCAGTGGATTGCAAGCGCAGGTGCTCGCGCTCAGAGAAGAATCGCTCGGCCAGCTTGAGCGCCTCCACGTCCTCCCTGATCATTTCCAGATCTACCCCAACATCTCGACCCTGCGCAACCGCGACCATGGCGTTCCCATGCGCATGGGAGAGATTGAAGGTCAATATCGCACTCTCCCGCCGGAGACCTCGCAATGTCGGCTTTCCAGTGGGAGTCGAACCGAACTCGATGCGGGCCGGGTCGAGGCCGAGATAGAGCCCTAAGATGAACCGCAACCCTCCGTGAGCCAGCACATACCGCTCGCGATCCTGCTGCCGAAGAAATCTGGCAGCCCGTTCACGTTCCTGTTGATCAAGCCAGTCCAGACACCGACCGTACTCAGTATCTTGACCGGTGAGGGTCAACGGCCAGAGATCAATCGTCGAGACAAGAAGAGTCTGGCGCCGTATGACAGGCACCTTGAACAGCTCACGAATCGGGGAGAACTCCACTCTGATACTCGACGGCATTCGGACCGATCGTAGACTCATCTTGCTTCCCAGAGTCACACCCCACCCGGCAGATGTCAGGAGGACACGACTTTCCCGTTCTCCAATTTGATGACCCGATCGCCGAGATGGAAATACCGGTCATCATGCGTAATGACCACCACGCTCTTCCCTCTCGCGCGAAGTTCCGGCAGTAACTTCATGTAGAAAACGTCTTTGTACTGCGGATCCTGATCGGCCGCCCACTCATCGAACACATACACGGGCCGGTCCTCCAGATAGGCCGTCAACAGGGCCAGGCGTTTTCGCTGCCCCTGAGACAAATCGACCGTTGAGAATTTCCCATCCCTCACCTCAACCTTGTGATCAAGCTGCAAGCTGGAGAGATACGCGGCTGCCGATGTCCGAATCCGCTCTTCTTCAATGCCCAAAAGTTTCTCAAATAAGTAAAAGTCTGAAAACACCACCGAGAAATGCTCGCGGTACCAATCTCGGTTGGCATCCGAGATCGAGATTCCGTTTAACGACACCTCGCCCGAGTGCGGAATATACAAGCCGGAGAGAAGCTTGACGAATGTCGATTTCCCGCTTCCATTCCCCCCGATCACAAACGATAATTCTCCGGGACGCAACTCCAGGCTGATCGGCCCGAGTGAAAACGGGTCGTTCCCGCGACTGTCGGTCGCATATTGAAACGCGACTGACTCTAAGACCAGAGATTCCAGCTTTCCTGACGTCACCGACGGAGCGACGCTGCGGGAACTCTCGGCGGAATTGTCCAGGGACACGCCCAGCCTTTGTATGTTTTCAAACGCGACCTGCCCGCGTTCGACGGTCGGCAAGATGCCGATGATCCCCCAAATGGGAGACATCATATACAGCAATACCACGACATACCCGATCAATGACTCCGTCGAAAGTGGGAACATCAAAGGAAAGACAAAAAGGATCACGCCGATCATGGAATAAAAGGCGAAATGAGACCAGGCCTCGGCAATTGCATATTGTCTGGCAGCATCAATACTGGTTCGGCGGTACAGATCGGCCGCTCCGTGGAGCTCTCGATCAATAAACTCTTCGCGTCGTTGCCTGTGAAGGGTCAACTCTTTGATCCCTTCCGTCAATGACCGGAAATGCCTGAATAGCTGCGCCCTGGCCTCACGGGATGAGTAGATCGTCGAAAAAGCCCTGGCATGTAACCAGTGATACCCCCATGCCCCCAACAATGTGGCCGTCACGACGAGCAGAAACGTCGGCCAGGACAGCCAGAGCAGATAGACCCCACATCCGAGGACAATGGCCGCATTCATCGCCAATTGCGGTAAACATTGGATCGACCACGCCAGCATGCTGACGTCGTCAGTCAGTGTGACCAGGATATTCGCGTGACCGTATGCCTCGGTGCGCCGATACGGAGATTTGAGAATTTTCTCACAGAGCGTCAGTGAGAGATCGAGCGTCGTGTCTTGAGCAAAACTCGTCAGGGTCAATTGCGAGACGATCTGGGTGGCGAGCTTCCCCGCAACAACAGCGACAAACCCCAGCGCCAGGAACGCTGCCTGATCATGCCGCTGTTGCAGGACTCGATTGATCAAGGCCAGCACGCCCGCACTGCAGAGTCCGGACAACACACCCACACAGACCATGGCGGCCATCACAGATCGTGAACGCTGAAAAAGAAACGAGACAAACCCTGGAAGACGGATGTTCATGCGGACTGATTGTTGCGAGCCGGCATTCCAACCCCGGCAGCACGATCCGGACTCTTCTGGAGGTAATCCTGCAAATGGCCGGCCAGTTCCTCAACGAACGGTGACACGAACAGGCGCCCGGAGTCCTCGGCGGAAATGTGCACGGTACAACTCGATTCCACACCTAATTCCTGCCATCGATGCCGCGTGTCCGGAATGACATCATCGACATGCCGATTGGAAGCCACCACATTCACAACCTGTGCAGCAGTCGGCTGTACTCGATACCGGGCCACGGCGAGGAGCGTGGCCTCCGTCAATCGCTGGACTTGAAAATCCCTGTCTTGGATATGATCCGTGAGGGACTGTGAAAATAATGACAGCACGACCTGAGACTTGCGTACAAGTGTCACCCACCACTCGTTCATCGGCAGCCGCGAGATATCTCGGATGTCTTCAAGGATCTTGCCTGCCACGATCATGGACATGAAGGCTTTCGCCACGAGACGGTTCTTATATCTGCTGTAAGAGTCAGGATGCCAGGTGTCCATCATAAAGAGGGTGACCTGGCAACCCAGCGCTGTAAGCTGCCTGGCCATTTCATACCCGATCAGCCCTCCGGTACAGACCCCCCCGATCAGGTACGGTCCCTCTGGGTGCATGCGCCGCACTTCCTGCACATAGTGAGCGGCCATCTCCGGTACCGAGATGAACGGCACTTCCTTTCCATCAAGCCCTCTGGCCTGCAATCCGTAAATCGGCTGCTCCGTCCCGAGGATGCGTGCCAGCTTCGCAAAGACGAGCACGTTTCCCCCGACGCCCGGCACCATAAACAACGGAAGCCCGGTTCCGCCTGGCTGTATCGCGACCAGAGACTGCCACGGGGGAACCCAACTCGCTTTGGTCAGCACAGTCGCCAGCTCGGCTATCGTGGGGGCTTGGAACAGAGTGGCCAGAGGAAGCTGTTTCCCGAACACGAGTTCCAGTTGAAAAAACAGCTGCGCGGCCTTGAGTGAATGTCCGCCGAGATCAAAGAAATTGTCGTGAATCCCGATCTCCTGCATTCCAAGAACCTGTTGCCACAATGCGGTCAGCTGGACCTCCATTCCGTTTCGAGGCCCGACATACGGATGACCGGCCGTATGGCTCGGCATCTCCGGCTGCGGCAAGGCTCTCACGTCGATTTTCTTGTTGGCCGTTAAGGGGAAGGCCTCCAGGAACACAAAGAAGGACGGCACCATATACTCCGGTAGCACTGCCCGTAGGAAGGACCTAAGTTCTTCCGCTCCTGCATCCTGCCCTTCCTGCAACACCAGGTACGCCGCCAACTGCTTCAGGCCATGCTGATCATCGCGTGCGGTCACAACCGTTTGTTTGATTTTGGGGTGGCGACTGAGGATGGCTTCGATTTCGCCAAGCTCGATACGGAACCCCCGGATCTTAACCTGATGATCGATCCGTCCCAGATGGACAATTCTCCCGTCGGTTCGATAGCGCCCGAGATCACCGGTCCGATAGAGCCTGGCCTCCGGATGAAGTGAGAACGGGTGAGGGATAAATCTGTCCGCCGTGAGGTCCACGCGGCCATGATACCCCCGCGCCACCCCATCCCCTCCGATATAGATTTCTCCGGCCACACCGACCGGGACCGGCTGTAAATACGGATCGAGCACATACACATCCGTATTCGCGATAGGGCGGCCAATCGTGATTTCAGGAGAATCCGAACTGATTCTTTCGACGGTCGACCAGATCGTCGTTTCCGTCGGACCATACATGTTCCAAAGCGCCTTGGTTCTCTCACGTAATGCGACCGCAAGATCCTGAGGGAGCGCTTCACCTCCGCAGAGAGCGGTCACCGACGGACTCCCCGGCCATCCCGCCTCAAGAAGAAGCCGCCAGGTTGCAGGAGTCGCCTGCATGATGGTCGGCTGCACTCGTTCGAGGGTGTTCCGAAGCTTATGTCCGTCGGTTGCGACAGTCCGACTAACAATCTCAACCTGCCCTCCGACCAGAAGCGGCAGATAGAGTTCGAGCCCCGCAATGTCGAACGACAGGGTCGTGACGGAGAGAACGGTGTCACCCCGGGTACAGCCCGGCTGGCGCTTCATGGACCACAGAAAATTCATCAGGGAACGATGCTGGATTTCCACACCCTTCGGTTGCCCGGTCGATCCTGAGGTATAGAGTATGTAGGCAAGATCATGGCCGGAGGCTGAGGACGGAAGATTGTGCGCATCGTCTGCTGAAAAGCCATGGCCCTCGCGATCAAGACACCAGACACGACACGATTGGCCGCTGAAACGATCGGACAACACCGTGGTCGTGATGACGAGCGGAGCCCCGGAGTCTTCCACCATAAACCGGACGCGATCGCGTGGGTAATCGGGATCAAGCGGTACATAACATCCCCCGGCCTTCATCACCGCGAGTAACACCGGGACCATGTCCACTGACCGCTCCAGACAAACGCCGACGGCCACCCCTGGGGAAACGCCCATGGCCCGCAAGGCTCGCGCCAACTGGTTCGCCTTCCCGTTCAGCTCACGATACGTGAGAACGCGCTTGTCCATCGAAACAGCAATAGCTTCAGGAATTTCATCAGCCTGTATTTCAATTTGCTCCGGCAGACAGTCCGTATGCGGATACTCGGCCACCGTCCGGTTCCACTCGTACAGAATGCGCGACCGCTCCGTCTCCCCCAGCATCTTCAGCTCGAACACCCGGCCCTGCGGATTCGACATCGCACTTTCGATCAACGCGAGATAGTGTCCGGCAAAACGCTCAATGGTGTCGCGCACAAAAAGGGCTGAATTGAAGGTGAAGTACGCCTTCTTGGCAACTTCTAATTCGATGGACAGACTTAAATCGAACTGGGCAGAGCCAGGCTCAACCTCGAATGGCTCCCACTCCAACCCATAGAGTTGAATATCTCCAATCGGAGCATTGGCCATATTGAACAAAACCTGGACCAAAGGCGGCGTACTCGCATCACGTTCGACCTGCAGACTTTCCACCAGTTTGTCAAACGGATAGTCCTGGTTGGCAAACGCGCCCAACGCGGCATTCTTCACACGCTCCAGCATACCTGCAAACGTAGGGTTGCCGCTGATATCTACACGAAGCGCCAGGGTATTAACGAATGTTCCGATCAGCTGCTCCATCAGCATATGCGTCCGGTTCGCAATCGGACAGCCGACGGCCAAGTCTACCTGCCCCGTATAACGGCTCAGGAGCAGCTGGAAGCACGCTAACATCGTCATAAAGGGAGTCACGTGCTGGTCGGCGCTGAACTGCTTGAGTCGCTGAATCACGGAATCCGGAATATCTACCGCGCACAGCCCCCCTTCGAACGTTTGGACGGCCGGCCTCGGGAAGTCCGTTGGAAGATGCAGGATGGGAAGCTGGTCCAGCGTTTTTGTCCAGTACTGCTCTTGAGCCGCTAAGACGGAATCAGTCATACACCGGCGCTGCCATACCGCGTAGTCGGCGTATTGGATGGACAAGGTCATTTCAGGCAACGGTTGCCCCTGACATAGCGCATTATAGTACGCGGCAAAATCGCGCCCGAGAATTCCGAAGGACCATTGATCCCCGACAATATGATGAAGATTGAGCACAATCAGATGGTCTTCTTGATCGAGCGTGATCAGCGAGATTCTCGCGAGCGGCCCCTTCTCAAGATCAAACGGGCGAGCCCCTTCCTGTTCGGCAAGCCGTCGCGCTTCTTCCTCGCGTTGATCCGCCGGAATTCTGCGAAGGTCGATTTCAACCAGGTGAGGAGACTCCCACGACGCAATACGTTGCTCCAGCCCGGCCCCGGTCATCGCAAAGGTTGTTCGAAACGCTTCATGGCGCTGAGAGAGCAAATTCACGACTTGCCGGACCACAGGAACACTCAACACCCCTTTATGTCGAGAGACGAACAGCAGATTGTACGCGGTCGCCTCCGGCGCGAGTTGCTGCACAAACCACATACGCTGCTGCGAGAATGACAGCGGCAACGATCCGTCACGCGAGACCGGCACGATCGGCGGCAATGGCGACGGAGCATTCCCTCGATGCTGTTCCACGCGGATCAACTCAGCGACACCGGCAATCGTCGGCGACTCAAACATGGAACGCAACGGAAGCTCCACGCGAAACACTTCGCGAATGCGCGATATCACCTGCGTGGCCAGGAGTGAATGGCCGCCCATGGCAAAGAAGTTTCGATGGATATCGATCGTCTGCTCCCCCAGCACATCACGCCAGATTTCAAGCAGGCCCTGTTCAATCGGATCACGGGCCCGAATGGAGGCCGTTTCACTCCGGTTATCGCCAAGCGTATGTTGTTGAAGCGCCAGCCGATCAACTTTGCCATTGGATAGGTACGGAATGACATCGACCACAAACACGGCGGCAGGAACCATGTAGGAAGGGAGTATCCGCTTGAGCAGCTCATGGAGATAGGGACTCGCGCCCGGCGCCTGATCGGACGTCACAAAGGCGATGAGGCTTGGCCCTGTCGTCACATCCTCCCGCACAACCACGGCAGCGGCGCGGACACCCGGTAACCCGTTCAGGGCTGATTCGATTTCCCCAAGCTCGATGCGGTACCCCCGCACTTTCACTTGGCCGTCCGCACGGCCGACATATTCGATATTCCCGTCCTGGCGTATCACGCCAAGATCGCCCGTCTTGTAGAGGCGGGCACCCGGCACAAAGGGATTGGGGAGAAACTTGGTACTCGTCAGTTCCGGAAGATTCAGATACCCTCGTGCCAAACCAGCCCCGCCGATTACAATCTCTCCCACCACCCCGACCGGGACCGGAGACAACCCTTCATCAAGCAAATAGATGGCGGCGCCGGCGATGGGTCTTCCTATTGGAATGCGCCCTCCCAATTCGGTTCCGGTCGTCTGGTATACAGTCGACCACACCGTCGCTTCCGTCGGCCCATACTCGTTATACAGCGCCGCCTCCTGAAGCCGTTCATAGTGCCGCCGCACCAGCAATACGGGGAGACTTTCTCCGGCAGACACCACCACCCGGAGTGACTGCAGTGTGGCTGCTGCCACGTCACGCAGTATCGCCTCGTATAACGACGGCACGAGCACAATGTGGGACACCTGATGCCGGGAGATCAGCGCACCGATTTGAAGCGGATCTCGATAATTGTCTTCCGTTGGAATGACGAGAGTCCCCGCGTGAAGCAGCGTCCAGAAAATGCTCGTCACGGACCCGTCAAACGCAATCGGAAAGGTCAGGAGGCAACACTCGACAGGATCTATATAATACTGCAGTCGTGCCAGAAGGGAATGCAGAAGCGCCCCATGCGTAATCTCTACGCCCTTGGGCCGACCCGTCGACCCGGAGGTGTAGATCACATAGGCCGCATGGTCGAGTTCCTGTTGCGGCCACAGCACCTGTGCATCGTGCGGCTGGGCCTCTCCTGTGAGTGACTCCAGTTCAATGACCGGCCCACGACCGTAGGGAAGCGTAGCTCGCAGATGTCGCTGCGTCACCAGGAGCACGACACCCGCATCCTCGAGAATCAATCGCTGCCGCTGTTCCGGCGCACTGGCATCCAAGGGCACATAGGCTGCGCCGGCTTTCAGAATGCCAAGAATCCCGATGAGGCAGGAGATCGATCGATCGACACACAACCCCACCCGGACGTTTCTTCCTCCCGTGGCGTTATACACCGCCCTGGCAAGGCGGTCTACACGCACGACGAGCTCGCGATAGGGCAGCCGGTCTTCTCCGCACACCACAGCCGTCCTCTCGGGAGCTTGCTTGAGACGAGCCTCGATCATCGGCAGGATTGACGTGGCCTGCTGCACATCGACTGCACTGCGGTTCCACTCCACCAGAATCTGCTGTCTTTCATCGTGAGTCAGCAGCGGCAGATCCAGAAGACGCGAACCGGGATTTTCTATCAGGCCTTTCAAAATGATTTCGATCTGGGCAAGCATACGATCGACCGTTCCACCATCGAACAACGCCCGGTCATAGAGCATCACCAGCTCAAGTCCATCGACTCCATTGACCACCAGCAGCGTGAGATCAAGTTCGACGGCCACATCGTCAATCAGGAATGGCCTGACCGATAGCCCCTCAAGACGCAGATCGCTGAGAGGATCGTCTTCCCAGACAATCATGACATTGAACACATGCGGCGAGTCTGCGGCTCTTCGCCCCTTGAGCGCACCGATCACTTGTTCGAACGGAACATCTTGATGATCGTAGGCATCGCATACGGTCTGTCGAGCGCGGGAAAGGAGCTCCTCGCCGGTCTCGACATCGGACAAGTCCATGCGCAAGGCCACGGTATTGGCGAAATACCCCACCACATCCTGCCACTGCGATTGGCGGCGATTTGCCACGACCGTCCCGACAACGATATCTGTCGTCCGGGTCGCGCGTTGGAGCCAGGCACACAACGCGGAATAGACCGCCATGAATTTGGTCGTGCCCTGCCGGCTGCAGAACGCTCCCAGGTCTGCCATCATCGGGCCGGGGAGGACACGAATTCTCGATCCTCCCTGGAACAGCGGCACGCGCGGGCGCGAGCGATCAGAGGGCAGGTCAAGCAAGGATGGCATGCGGTCCAACTGACGTTGCCAATATTCCAGCTGCACGGCATGTCGTTTACTCTCCGACTGGCCTCTCTGCCATTGGATGAATTCAAGGTACGACCGCTCCGAACGCGCGGGGACCGCTCCGTGATCGTTGACACGCGCCCCGTACTGTTCAGCGAGTTCCCGGCAGAGTAGCCGCAATGACCATCCATCCGAGACAAGGCGATGAACGGTCAGGACGCAGAGGTGCTCCCCGTCACTTGTCTCAAGAAGAAGGGCTCTGAGCAAGGGAGGGTTTCCCAAGTCAAATGGAACAAGGACTTCCTCCCGAATCCTCCGTCTGATTTCCGCCTCAAGATTCGACGGAGGGATATCGCGCAAGGACGCCCACGTGACCTTCGCGACCGCTTGGGTTGAAATCGCCTGATAGGGAAGCTCCCCAACTGAGGCAAACCCCATCCTCAATATGTCATGCCGCCGCACAAGCTCCTGGATGCTGGCATTGAAGGCGGGAAGATCCAGACGTCCGGACAGCCTCATCCCGATGGAGATGTGATTCAGCGCGCTGCCAGGCTGTACTTGCTCCAGAAACCATAGCCGCTCTTGACTGGAGGAAAGCGGATACCGCCCTACTTCCCCGCTCTCTGCCTGCAGGCCTCTCTCGTCGGATCCCGGCTCACCGGCATGGCCACGCGAGCTCCGTTCTGTTCCGGAGGAAGCCTCTGAGAGAGACGTCAGAAGATACGCCGCGAGATCCCGCACCGTCCCATGACCAAATAACTGGCCGAATGAAAGATCAACCCCGAACTCCTGCTCAAGTCGATTCTTGACCAGGCTGGTACCGAGGGAGTCCAAGCCGATATTGACCAAGGGCATTCCCGCCTCGATTCTGGAAACGGGGAGCCCTGACTGTTCTTCAAATACACACTTCACATACTCTTCAAGCTCTCCACTGCTCTTCAGCAGATCGTGGACCTTTCGAGAGCTTTCAGCGCTTGGCCCCGAGCCAGTCACAGCCTCTTCAGTGGAGAGCATCTGCATAGAAAGCACGGCCAGCGACTGCTCCAGATATGCTTTTCGACAGGCTTGCCGTTGCACTTTTCCGCTTGAAGTCTTTGGAATCGTCCCGTGACGTACCAGCACAACCCCCCACACCGGGACTTCAAACCGTTCCGCCAAGGTGACGCGAACGGCCGTCGCCACCTCTTCGGCCCGAAGATCTTGTTGCCGATCGACTTCAAGCACAATGATCAGACGCTCGACCTCGTCCACTTCGACCGAGAACGCCACGCATCCGCCGCTCCGCGCCATGGGGTGGCAGGCTTCAACGGCCGCCTCCAAGTCTTGCGGATAGATGTTTCTCCCGTTCAAGATGATCAGATCTTTCAGACGACCCGTAATGACAACCTGTCCGTCGCTGAAAAACCCCAAATCTCCCGTGCGGAGAAAATGCTCCTCGGACCGACCGGAAACCTGAGCGTTGAATGCCTCGTTGGTCGCCTCAGCCCTCCGCCAATACCCTAATGCCACGCTTGGACCGGACACCCAGATCTCTCCGACTTGGCCGGCGGCACATTCCACGCCACTTCCTGGTTCGACAACAATGACCTGAGAACCCGGGAGCGGACGACCACAGCCTACAAGCTCACGTATACCTGCATCATCCGGGTTCCGGACTTCGACCCGATGTGACTCAAGCGCAGCTGAATCCACCGTGATCATATGGGGTGATTCAGAACGCGAAGTACTGGACACGACCAGGGTGGACTCAGCCAACCCATACGCCGGCATGAATGCATTCCCCTTGAATCCCTGTGGAGCAAACAGCTGGGTAAACGTTTTGATCGTCCGGTGGTGAATGGGCTCGGCTCCACAACTGGCCACCGCCCAGCGGGCAAGATCACCGGACCAGCCCGGCTGTTTTTGAAAGGCCTTTACACAAGCATCGTAGGCAAAGCTCGGAGCACCGCTATGCGTGATATCCCACCGGTCGATGGCTTCAAGCCAGCGGAGCGGCCGCCGGAGGAAAGTCAGTGGTGATAAGAGGAATGCCGGAATGCCCGCATATAAAGGGGCAAGAATTCCGTGCACCAATCCATAGTCGTGGAAATACGGGAGCCAGCACAACGAGCGGCTCTCAGCATTGACTCCCGCTGTCTGCCGGATAGCTTCACATTGAGCCAGGACATTGTGGTGACTGATCATTACGCCGCGCGGTGTCGCCGTTGAACCTGACGTATATTGCAAATAGGCCAGGTCCGAGATCGGTGAACGGCTTTCCAGACTTGGCCACCCCTCACCCGTCGGTTGATCAGTGGCCAGCCATAGGACCTGGTGATCCGTTGCCACAAGGGATTGTTCCGCACACAGGGTCTGGATGCTGGCCGTCGTCAGGACGAGTGCGGCTTGCGCATCATCCAGGATGGCCCGTAGGCGAGAAAGGCTGTGCTTGCGTCTGATGGGATCCGGCGCAGGGGCCGGAACGGGAATAAGGCCGGCTTGGATACAAGCCCAGAATGCCACCACCACTTCGAGTCCAGGGGGATAAATCAGAAGCGCGCGAGTGCCCGGCTCAACACGCGCCCCCAGTGCCGTTGCAAGAACATTCACTTCGCCTGCAAGCTCAGCCCACGTAAGTTGACGGTCTATCGCAACAGTATCTTTGAGATAGGCATAGGCCAACCCGCCGCCGGCCTGCTCACAGCGGTAGGCAAATAATTCGGCAAGGGTGCGGACTGAAATAGGTACTGATTCGCTCATGCAGGCAAATGAAACAGCAGGATACAATGAATCCAAACAACTCGATAATCGATAGATCCTATGCCGACGCAGAAGGAATTTCTACCGCTACGGAAGGATAATACGGACCACTGCATTCCAGAAGAGATTTCCTGTTCTGCGCACAAAACAGGCCCATGAGACTTCACCCAACGTCATGATTCAGTGAGATAATTCAACTTACTCGAGGTGCGCAATACGACGGGATTCATTCTCCGATGCATTCATGGTTTGATCGCCCCGCCCACTGAGAGAAAACTCATTGAAATATCACGCCTCTCACTGTAAGCTCACCACTCACTGCTTGATCGGTCAGGGGCGCGCGTCTTTCGGTGCCTCCCAATTCAGCAAGTTGCCAGGAGAGGTGCCAGAGTGGCCGAATGGACTCGCCTCGAAAGCGGGCGTCCTCGCAAGGGGACCGTGGGTTCAAATCCCACCCTCTCCGCCAAACAGAGCTTGCTTGCCCCGGAGGTTTCTCATTATTCCTGACGACGGGATAAATTCTCTGCGTGCTTCTTAAATCCTCACTGCCCCTTCGCCTTCTCCCCTAGAACACGCCGTAATTCGACCATCGCCAGAGTATCGCGCTTGCAGTAAGCCAGCAGTGCTTCCTGAATCTTTGCCCGCTCGATCCAGTCGGTCTCGACGAAGACCATCTTGTAGTATTCGGACGCCGCCTGCCCACCCTCTCTGATATTGAGGTCGTCATACCGCAACGAGGGGACCAGTGCAGGCAACACTTCTTTGAGGGAATAAGACCCGCCGAACTCGGGATGATAGTAGTAATCTTTGACGACCGGGTGCAGATCCCAGATCCGTTTCACCAGTGCCTTCAGGGCTGTTCTGCGTTCAGGCAGAAACTCCGCCAGCTGCTCGATGACAGATTTTTCATACGGAGAATAGACACAGATACTCCCCGTGCTTCCCAGGGAATCCAGGAGAGATTCCGCCAATGCCTTGCGGGGGTCGGTCCCTTCTGTGTGCAGAAACTCGTGATGCACCAGCTCGCCCGAATCCTGCTCGATGTGATTCGACCATTGCACAGGAAGCGCTTGATAGGGACGCGTGCCGGCAAAACGGGGCACCGCTAGCATGACGGTTTCAAAATCCAGATGATGAACGGGAAACCGCACAGCCTTGAGTGCGGCCTCCAGCTTCTCGGACACCCATTCCACGTTCTCTTTGACCTTCCGCTGAACCACCGACAGTTTTGCGCCATCGGGAATCTCATCGATGGTCACCACACCCTGTTCAGCCAGTTGGCCAGCGATCTGCTTGGCGCCGGGCAGGTGAAAGATCCACCGTGCAGGCTTCTGACTGGTGCAATGGGCCCAGAAAGGACATTCGTAGGGGGTGAAACAATGTCGATCCGGATCGATCACGGGAGCGGCCGGGGAAAGCAACATGGTCTTCATCGCGGCTATCCGGTCCGGCACACTCACTTGCCGCTCCAAGACAATAGTGGAGAGTTCATCGATCGCGAACAGCTCATTCAACTCGACTTCGCCGCCGGCATAGGTATAGGCGGTATTGATACGCATGAGGTGACAGCTGACGATGTTGAGACCTGCCCCCACCAGCACGTGGCGCTGCAGCGCCAGATCATCCAGGTGCACATCCTTCACTTTGGTGGACGACTTCACCTCGATCAGCCGCCACTCCGCCAGGGCTCCGTCTTCTGTTGCTACCCGCTCCAGAATATCCACGCGGACAAGCACGCCATCGGCCATGATCGCCGCTTCATAAATTGCCGGAATGGACTCATCGGCCATCAGCGCCGCTGTTTGGGCAAGCGCCGCCTCGATTTGTCGATAGCCGGCCGTCACCAGACGCCCTCCGGGGAACCGGCGGCGCGCCAGCTCACCGACTTCCGTCCCCATGTCCAGAATCGCCTGCGTCCCCGCGTCAGGCGGAGTCGCAAGATAGGGCTGATAGATATCCAGATACAGGCGCTTATGGCACTGAAGCCCAGAGATATACTTGGACTTCGACAGGCGGGGTGTTTTTTGCACGTCACCTTGCGGAAGGTCTGAGGATTTTTTCACCATAGTCTGACCCTAACGAACGAAGGTGTATTTGTCTAGCGGGGCAGTGCCGCGGTTCTGTACGATAGGCGCCTATGGCTTCCCGCATCTCGGACATCCGCAAATCTGTGCTCACCCTGGCCCTGCCGGTCACTGTCAGCAGCCTCCTTCAACGAACCGAAGGGATCGTCGCGGTCTTTCTGGTGGGGGGACTCGGTGCGATTCCCATTGCCGCCGTCGGCTTAGGACAACTCCTGGCGTTCATGGCCACGACGCTGGTCTCGGGGCTCTCGGTGGGCTCGAATGTAATCATCGCGCAACTCTGGGGAGCTAAACGGCAGCGCGACGCCGGAGAAGCCGCCCGGCACTTTCTTGGACTGTCCATCGCCGTCTCGCTGGTGCTGGCGGCACTGGGGATGACGCTGAACCGGTTTGCGATGGAGGGGCTGGGGGCTGAATCCGGCGTGATCGCGCTGGCGGTTCCCTACTCGACGATCATCTTTCTGGTGATTCCCTTCACCGTGCTGCTGCAGGTCCTATCCTCCATCCTGCAAGGCACCGGCGACACCCGCACGCCGATGTACGCCATGATCCTGGTGAATCTGCTGCACATCGGGATTGCCTACCCCCTCGTCTATGGATATTGGGGCCTGCCCGCACTGGGCGTCAAAGGAGCAGCCATTGCCGTAGGGATCGCCGAAGCGATCGGCGTGGCATTTCTCTGGTGGCGCAGCCGGTCCGTCTTGCAAAGATCCACGCATCTCCGGCTGGATCTCATTCGAACCCTGTGGCATGTCGGCGCACCGGTCTCCGGCGAGCGGATCGTGCAGCAGGCGGGCATCCTTGTCTATACGAAACTCGTACTGCTCTATGGCACCGTGTCTTATGCCGCCCATCAGGTGGGCCTCTCGATTGAGTCGCTGTCGTTTTTGCCGGGCTATGGCTTTGCCATCGCCGCCGCCACCATGGTCGGTCAGAGTATCGGCGCCGGCAAATACACCAGAGCGAAGTTGGAGAACTGGGAAGCCAATCGCCTGGCCCTCGTCATCATGGCCAGCATGGGCATCGTATTTTTCTTCTTTCCCTATCTGCTCCTGCGCACCTTCACGACCGACGAAGCCGTCATCGAACTCGGGACAATCTTCCTGAAGATCGTCGCCCTATTGCAGATCCCGCTTGCGCTCACGATGGTGATTGCGGGATCGCTGCGCGGAGCAGGAGATACCCGGTTCATTATGGGTGCAACAATGGTGGGCATGTGGGGTGTGCGCGTGCCGATGGCGCTGATCGTCGCCCTCTGGCTCCACCTCTCGGTGTTCTATGTCTGGATGGCGATGATCGCGGACTGGACCGTGAGAATGGCGTTACTACTCTGGCGTTATCGCTCGGAACGGTGGAAAGCGATTCGTGTCATCAAAACAGCGCGCACAGCATGAGCTAGAACCGTTTCCGATTCCCCGGCCTAGCACTGCGTCCGTTCCTCAGCCGGCGGTCTCGTATCTTTTCCGTTTCCTACACGCACTTCGATTCGACCCACGCCTTTCACATTGGCGCAGAGGTCGCCCAATCCCGGCGTAATCAGGCGATAGGGCCCACCCTTTCCATCAGGCAGCGGCTCGCCGTTGAGTTCATAGAGCAGAAGACCGAATTCTCTCGCCTGCTGCAGAGTAAGCGTCGCGGCATACTTGCCGTCGAGCGAATGAAAGGTGACATGATCGGCTTCGATCGCCAGTGCCGGTACATCGAGCAGGCTCTTCACCTTGATCGCCTTCCCCGTCATTCCCGGCATGACGGCGCTGACATCCTCGACATGATGTTCCGCCGGAAGCTGCCGGAGCGCCGCATGATCGAGCGAAACCGGCTGCACCACCGCCCCGTCGATTCGCACGACCCCTGACCCTTTCTTTTCCTGCCCAGTGATCGTCTTAATCATTGCCGTCATCGCCTCATTCACGGGAGTCGGAATGCCCAACTCCCGTCCTTTCTGGACAATGTATCCGTTCAAATACGCAATCTCCGTCTGCCTGCCCGCCTTCCAATCGTCATACATCGACGTGTGGATGTCCCGAATCTCCTGCGTGGCTTTGAGGACCCGCTCGGCCATATCCGCCGGCAACGGCACCTTCACCGCCGCCGATATCGCTGCCACTTCATCGACAATCTGATGGATGACCCGCATCATCTCCGGATGATCTAAAGCCTTGGCCACCTTGTCGTCGATCAACACCGTGATCGGATTGAAGACGCAGTTCCAGCACATCTTCTCCCACTTGCTCCGGCGGATATCTTTCGAAAGATGGCAGGGGATGCCGGCGGCCGTGAAAAGCTCCTTGATCTTGAGCACGCGTTCGCTCTCATGCCCCATCAATTCGCCGATCGCCACGGCGCCCTTTTTATAGTGATCGATTACACCTGGCGCGGCGATTTTCGAATAGATGAACGCCACGCCGCCGACGACACAATCACGCGAGGTGCGTGCGATAATCCGGTCTTCAGTGTCGATACCGTTCTGCAAGGTCAGGATGACCGTCTTGTCCGTGATCACTGGTTCGATCTGCCCCATGACTTCGTCGAGATCGAAGGCCTTCACACCGAGAATTATCAAATCAGGCTTGGGCAATTCTCTGGGATCCGTCGCAGCCTGCGGATGGACCATGAAGGTGCCAGACACGCTCCTGACCGTAAGCCCGTTCTGCTTCACCGCGGCCAGCGTCTTCGGCCTGAGCAGAAACGACACGTTGGGATTGTTCTTGGCCAGATGCGCGCCGAAAAACCCGCCAACCGACCCGGCCCCGACCATCAAAATGTTCTTCATGTGCACTCCCTTATTTTCGGAGGCCGTACTATAGCAGGCCGTCGAACTGGGTTAAAATAGGCCGCATGCATCCCGCCCAACTGCGTGAAGCGCAATCCCGTATCGCATCCGCACAGGCCATTACAGTCCTGACCGGTGCCGGCATTTCCGCCGACAGCGGCGTGCCGACATTTCGGGGTGCTGACGGTCTCTGGCGAAACTTTCGCGCGGAAGAACTCGCGACCCCGGAGGCATTTGATCAGGACCCCAGACTTGTGTGGGAATGGTACAACTGGCGGCGGGATTTGATCGCCACGAAACAACCCAACGAGGCCCACGTGGCTATCGCATCATTGGAGTCGCGTTGTCCCGATTTCTGGCTTCTCACGCAAAACGTGGACGGACTGCACCGCGCGGCCGGATCGACCAGGCTGTCTGAGATTCACGGCAACATCTGGATGGTGCGCTGCACGGCATGCGCCGCCGTCACGGAAAACCACCGGGTTCCGCTGCCGCTCCTGCCCCATTGCGGGCAGTGCGGAGGGCTGTTGCGCCCACATATCGTCTGGTTCGGCGAATCCTTGTATGAGGAGGATCTGGCTCGCTGCGCACATCAGTTGCAGGCCTGTGACGTACTACTCGTGATCGGCACCTCCGGTGTGGTGTATCCCGCGGCGGGATTTGCCTCGATCGCGAAAGAGGCCGGTGCCTATGTGATTGAAGTGAATCTCGATCCGACGCCGCAATCGGATCTCGTCGATATCTCACTGCACGGACGCGCGAAAGACGTCGTACCGCTTTTGCTACAGGCGAGCGAGTAATGGTTGGAGTTGCTCAAGAGACCGGATGCGATGAACCCCCGGTGCAGCCTCAGCTTCCGACCGGTCGATCAGTACGCTCGTCAGCCCGGCTTTCGTCGCACCCTCCACATCTTCTTTCAGACTATCCCCGACATGTACCGCATCTTCGGGATCGACTGCATGCTTCTCCAGGGCAAGGCGGAATATTTTCGGTGCAGGTTTAGCCGCCTGGGACAAACTGGAAATCGTGATCGTGTCGAAAAACTGCTCGATGCCCAGCCCCCGCAACACGGGAAACAGTCGCGAGTCAAAGTTTGAGATAATCCCCAGTTCCAATCCCTGAGCTTTGAGCTGACGCAGCACCGCTTCTGTCTCCGGGTAAAGCTTCCAGGTTTTCGGATCTTCGAACACTTGAAAGACTTCCTCGAAGAATTCGTCGAACCCTTCGAACATTCCCACGCGATAGAACACATTGTGGACGATATCAAACCACCAGAGCCGCTCGCTTTGCTTCAAGGCAGCCGGCTCCGTCGGTGCAAATACCGGCGGCGAGGCATCCTTGAAGGCCCGACTGAAGGCCTGCGTGATGGACACCAGCGATGTCGGTGTCTGCCGAAACCCGTGACGCACGGCATATTGCAAATAGATCTCGGCAACCGATCCATTGATGTGAAACAAGGTCTGGGCTGCGTCGAAAAAAATGACTTGGTACGAGGCCATCACAACCATCTCCCCTCAATGCCATCACACCTCAGAAAACGTGCCGGATTGTAAGGCGCTGATAACGCAGAGTCAAAACGGAGTACTATCCTGCGTTTTCTTGACAAAGAATACCCCCCCTGCTAGCTTCGTAATACTTCAATACAATTGGAGAGTTACGTGCCCTCTTCTATTTTCATCGTCGATAGCAGTCCGGCCGTCAGGCGAATGGTCGAGCAAATCTCGACCCCTGAAGGATTTGATGTCGTGGGATTTCAGGACGGCCCTGCCGCCCTTGAAGCAGCCCGACGCATCAGTCCGGCATTGATCATCGCCGACTACCATCTCGACAACATCACGTTCTCCGGCTTCTGCAAAGAAGTGAACAAACTCGACAACTTGAGCGAGACCTATCTGATCTCGCTGGTCAATCCGGCCGATCGCCCGGACGAAAGTCTCCTCAAAACTCTGGGTGTGAAAGCCTTCTTGAATAAGCCGTTTCAATCGGAAGATCTTCTCGAAGTCATCAAAAGCCTACAGCAAAAAATACAACCACAGCAGAATGGCAATCGCCTCAAGCGTCGAGTCTGGCCACCGGACTCCACATCGACCGACACAGACGATGATGACGCGGTGATGGACCAGTTGGACGTCTCCGATGAGCAGGAGGATCTCACCATGGACCATCCGCCGGAATCTACGACCGCCACGAAAGCCGCGCCAGCCGCCGCCGGTCCTGAAGAAGCGATGAAAGGCCTCTTCGGACAGCTGTTGGAGTCCATGACTGAACGGACGGAAAAGCGGATTGCCGACTTGCTCCCGCAAGCGATTGAAAAAGAACTCACGGCCCGTATTCACTCGGCCGTGAAAAAGGAACTGGACGGACAACTGGGGGAAATTCTCTCACAGGAGCAGCTGACCACGATCGTCCATCCCCTGTTGATGCAGGAGCTTCCTTCGTTCATCAAGCAGGAAATGGCCGCCAGCGAAGCCCTGATCCGTCAGGCCGTGTCGGATATCGCCACTCCGGTGATCAAAGACGTGCTGGACCAATCAGTGCGCGAATTGGCAGAAGCCAGCGTGCGCAAACAACTCCCCGAGGTGGTACGGGAACACCTGGGATCAATCGATCTGCTGGTCAAAGAAGAAATCAGGCAGGCGACTCTCAAACACGCCCCGCTCATCGCCGACGATATTGTCCGGGCGACCGCGGAGCAGACCGTCGAACAGGCAGTGCAACGAATCGTTCCTGAACTCGCGGAACAACACATTAAGGCCGAACTCACCCGCCTTACGGCAGCGGAGTAGGCCTGGGCCTACCCCGCTTAGCTCTTCTTTCCAGTCCGCTTCCCCTTCTGGCGTGCTTTTACCAGCGCTTTCACACGCGTCACATTCTTCCGATGTTTCTTGCGGGTCTTCCGATCTTTCTCGCGTCCTCGCGGCATGATGACTCCCTTAATGCTGAAAATGAATCGTTGGCTGCGGGCGATTGTATAACACAAGCCAGGCGCAGCCACAAGCCAAGTGGCCGCCCGTTCCCCGCCATCGGCAGACATGCTAAGATGCGCCCTCATTTTTTGACGAAGGGCGTGCCATGGCATCACAGCTCAACAAGACCTACGAACCCAAAGCCGTCGAAGACCGCTGGTACCAGGAATGGATCCGCCGCGGCTACTTCCGGGCCTCGCCGCAAAACCCCGGCGCGCCTTATTGCATTGTCATTCCTCCGCCAAACGTGACCGGTTCATTGCACGTCGGCCATGCGCTCAATCATTCCCTACAAGACATCTTGATCCGTTGGCGGCGGATGCAAGGTTGGAACACCCTTTGGCTGCCCGGCACCGATCACGCCGGTATCGCCACACAGAACGTCGTCGAAAAACAGCTGATGGCCGAAGGAGCCTCGCGAGAGTCGTTGGGCCGCGAGCGGTTTGTCGAGCGCGTCTGGCAATGGAAAGCCACGTCCGGGAACCAGATCGTCAGCCAGCAAAAGCAGCTCGGCGAATCCTGCGACTGGGATCGTCTGCGCTTCACCATGGACGAAGGGCTTTCGAAAGCAGTTCTGGAAGTCTTCGTCCGGCTGTACGAAGACAAGCTGATCTATCGAGGCGAACGGTTGATCAACTGGTGCCCCCGCTGCCTGACGGCGCTCTCCGATATTGAAGTGGAGCACGAAGACGTCAAGGGCAAGCTCTACTCCATCGAGTATGCGTTGGCTGACAATTCAGACATCCGCCTGACCGTCGCCACGACCAGACCGGAAACACTCCTCGGCGATACCGCCGTGGCGGTTCATCCGGAGGACGAACGCTTTCGCCACTTGATCGGCAAACAAGTCCGTCTGCCGCTCACAAGCCGCACCATCCCCATCGTCGGTGACGCGATTCTCGTCGATCGCGAGTTTGGAACCGGCGCAGTCAAGATCACCCCGGCGCATGACTCCAACGACTACGAAGCCGGTGAACGCCATACACTGCCGCGCCTTGCCATTCTGGACCATCAAGCGCTGCTCGATCCCGCCGGCATGCAAAAAGCCGGAGTCGAACCTGCCGTGATCGAGATGCTGCAGGGGCTTCCCGTCACCAAAGCCCGGCCGAAGGTGGAGGCGCTGCTTCGCGAGCGGGGCATCCTGGCCAAAGTCGACGACCACAAGATGGCCGTGGGAAAATGTTATCGCTGCAAGACCGTCGTCGAGCCGTACCTGTCACCCCAGTGGTTCGTCGACATTAAGCCGCTCGCAGAACCAGCCATTAAAGCTGTGGAAGACGGGCGTATCCGTATCATCCCCGAAGGCTGGACCAACAACTATCTCGGCTGGATGCGGGACATTAAAGACTGGTGTATCTCCCGGCAGATCTGGTGGGGTCATCAGATTCCCGCCTGGTACTGCCTGGCCTGTAATGCTAAACACATCGTGACGACAACGCATACATCGCCTTCCGGGAGCACCGTCACCAGGACGACGATTCTCCAAGGCGCACAACCGATCGTCGCGAAATCTGCCCCAAGCACCTGCCCCACGTGCAAAGAACAGGAGTTTCTGCGCGACCCCGATGTCCTCGATACCTGGTTCTCTTCCGGACTCTGGCCGTTCTCCACGCTCGGGTGGCCGGAGCAGACCGCGGATCTCAAGGCCTACTATCCGACAGCCACCCTCGTCACCGGCCTGGACATTCTGTTCTTCTGGGTCGCACGCATGATCATGCTCGGTTTGAAGTTCATGGGCGATGTCCCGTTCCGCGATGTTTACATCCATGCGCTCGTCCGAGATGCGGAAGGGCAGAAGATGAGTAAGTCCAAAGGCAACGTGATCGACCCCTTGCATGTCATGGAGCAGTTCGGGACCGATGCCTTGCGTTTCACGCTCGCATCCATGGCCTCGCCCGGTCGCGACATCAAGCTGGCGGAAGAACGGATCGAGGGCTATCGCAACTTTGCCAACAAGATCTGGAACGCCGCCCGTTTTGCCCACATGTATCTCGACGGAGCGAAGGAGGCCCGACCGCCGAAAGATCGCTCCTTCCCCGACCGATGGATTCTCAGTCGTTTAAACGAGACGATTCGTACAGTCGATCTGGAACTGGAGGCCTATCGATTCGATCGAGCCGCCAGCGCGCTCTACCAATTCTTCTGGCACGAATACTGTGACTGGTATCTCGAACTGATCAAACCGGTCCTCCAGGACCCCGCGCACCCTGAAGGCCCTTCTACCCGTCACACGTTGTCGGAAACACTGGAAATCTGGCTGCGCCTCCTGCACCCCTTCATGCCGTTCCTCTCGGAAGAAATCTGGCAAACGCTGCCACACCAGGGCGAGACGATTGTGCTGCAGACCTACCCTACGCCGCGGGATGAGTGGCATGATGGAGCGGCCGAGGACGCTTTCCGTCTGCTCGAACGCAGCATCGGCCTGCTGCGGACCGCACGCGTCTTGCTCAACTATCCGCCAGGCAAGCCAATCAATTTCTTCGTGACGCATGATGACCGGGAGACCGTCTCCACGCTCCAGACACTGAAGACCGACCTCGCCCATCTCGGAAAAGGATTGTTGACACTGACACCCAACACCGAATGGCCGACGACCCAGATTCTTCGGCTCGTAACTGAAGGGCTGACCGTAGGGATCACGGTCGAAGGCGACGTGGACCTCAAAAAAGCGCTCGATCGACTTCTGAAGCAGATCGCCGAAGCCGAGAAGGAAGCGCAACGGATCGAGGGCAAGCTGAAGAGTGCGGACTTTGTCGCCAACGCCCCGCCCGCAGTGATTGCCGAACATCAGGAGCGGGTACGCAGTCTCACCCGCGATCGGGCGATGCTCATGAGCAGCGAACAGCAACTCCGCGCCATGCTGGGAGCCTGATCCATGATCCAACTCCCCGCCGCCGATATCCGCCGGGCCGTCCGTACCGGGCTCGAAGAAGACCTCGGCGAGGGCGACATCACCACGACAGCCCTGTTCTCCAAACCGGTCCCGGCTCAAGCCTCTATCATCGCCCAAGAGCCGATGGTGGTCGCCGGGCTCGCGGCGGCGGTACAGACCTTCTTGATGGTCGATCCCTCGCTTCGGCTGACGCCCCACACGCACGATGGCGACCGTATCCCCACCGGTGCGGCGATCCTCGATATCGAAGGGGACGGCCGCTCGATCCTCCAGGCGGAACGAGTGGCATTGAACTTTCTCCAACATCTCTCAGGAATCGCGACACTCACGAATAGGTTCTGCCAAGCCGTGCGCCATACGCCTGCGCGGATTCTCGACACCAGGAAAACTCTCCCCGGCTGGAGGTCGTTGCAAAAATGGGCGGTGGCGTTGGGAGGTGGCACCAACCATCGGTTCTCGCTCGGCGACGGCCTCCTGATTAAGGACAACCATCTGGCGCTGCTCCAGAAAGGCCAACAAGCCGTGCGTACCGCCTGCCGTCTGGCCCATCGTGACAGCACTCTTACCGTCCCGCTGATTGTCGAAGTCGAGTCCCTGACGGACGTTCGCCAGGCGCTTGCGGGAAAAGCCGACATCATCTTGCTCGACAACATGACTCCGGCGATGGTCAAACAGGCTGTTACGCTGATCCGGCGGCGGGCCATCGTGGAAGTCTCCGGCGGCATTACGCTCAAGAACGTGCGGGCCATGGCGCAGGCCGGCGCGGATCGTATTTCAATCGGCGCCCTCACCCATTCGGCGCCTGCCGCCACGATAAGTCTTGAACTGACGCCGGTCCGCCGTCCGCGGCAGCCGCGCACATAAGCCGTGGCCTCCTCTTCTCCTCTCACTCTCGACGACATTCGCAGCACCCTTGCGACCAAACGCGTGGGCCATCATCTGTATCTCCATCACAGCCTCAGTTCGACAAACTCGGAAGCGATGGTGCTCGCGCAGAGCGGCGCAGAGGACGGCACGGTCGTGGTGGCCGAAAGCCAATCGGCAGGACGAGGCCGTCAAACACGAACCTGGTTTTCGCCGCCCGGCTTGAATCTCTATTGTTCGATCATCGTCCGTGGTGTCGGCCGGGGATTATCCCTGGCTGACTGGCTCTCGTGGGTGCCCCTGACGACGGCATTGGCAGTGGCGGAAGCCGTCCAGGAAGTCGCCGCGACATCGGTCGCGCTGAAATGGCCGAACGACCTCTTACTGGACGAACGCAAAGTCGGCGGCATTCTCTGTGAAAGTTCACTGACCAGCCCGGACAACCCCGTCGTCGTGATCGGCATCGGGCTGAATGTGAATGTCCCCCGTGAATTGTTCCCCGACGAATTACGTCCGATTGCCACGTCGCTCTTCGAATCCACCCACCGGCTCGTTGATCGCAACCGGTTGCTGGCTCAGCTCCTCATGGAAATGGAACAGAGCCTCGATGAGTTGCGCGCCCAGGGTCCGTCCCGTTTGCGACAGGCCTACCAGCACCGTTGCACCACGCTCGGTCGGAACGTGCGCGTGATCCTTGGGGCCGACGAGGAAATCCTCGGCACAGCCGTCGCCATTACAGCTGACGGGACACTGCAAATCAGACCGTCCGCAGACGCCGCCGGTACAGACAAGCCCCTCGTCGATGTCCGGGCGGGCGACGTGATTCATGTCAGAAGCTAGCGAAACCGCTACGACACAACGTACAATAGCGACTATGCTTTTGGTCATCGACATCGGCAACACCAACGTCGTGTGGGGTATCTTCGAAGGCTCCACCCTGCTGGCCCATTGGCGCCTGGCCACGGATCCCAAAACGACGTCCGACGAATACGGCGTGCTCTGCCTGAACCTGCTGGCCAGAAGCGGCCGCACGCCGCAGCAGGTCACGGATGCCATCATCTCCAGCGTCGTACCGGCCCTCACCGGCACCTTTGACTCGATGGTCGAGACCTATTTCCGCCGCACGCCCTTGATCGTGTCGTCGGATATGGACGTCGGCCTCACCCTCAAATATGCCAATCCCAAAGAAATCGGCAGCGACCGCATCGTGAATGCGGCTGCGGCGTATCATAAATATAAAACCGACCTCATCATCGTCGATTTCGGCACCGCCACGACCTTCTGCGCCGTGACCGCAACGGGAGACTATCTGGGCGGTGTCATCGCGCCGGGCATCGGCATCTCGGCAGAGGCACTCTTTGCCCGTGCCGCCAAACTGAGCAAGGTCGAACTGGCTCGTCCGAAGACCGTCATTGGGACCGATACCGCCAGCAGCATCCAGGCCGGCCTGCTCTTCGGGTATGCGGGCCTGGTCGATGCACTCGTCCGGCGCATGCAACAGGAACTTGGGCGGACCTGCCTGGTCATCGCAACCGGAGGCCTAGCCTCAGTCATCGCCCCGGAAACGACCTCGATTAAACGCATAGAACCGTTGCTGACCCTTGAGGGCCTCGAACTCCTCTACCGTCGGGCTCGCGGAACCTCATCCTCAACTTGGGCCTAGCCTTCACGTTATCCCCATCATTTTTCTCAGAAATTTCTTTCCTCCCCCGTTGACTTCCACTTCCTTATGGATATCTGCACCCCTGTAGAGGAAAAACAATGAGCGACGATCAAGACAACACCAATACAATTGACAACTTAGAGAACGGAAGCGCCACTGATGCAAGTCAGGATGGCGGGATGCAGGCGGTCCTTGCCGCCAAGGAAGATGAATGTAAAGCCCTCAACGAAAAATACCTTCGACTGGCGGCCGAGTTCGAAAACTATAAGCGCCTGGCCCAACGGGACCAGCGTGAGCAGATCAAGTTCGGAAACGAACAGTTGTTGAAGGAACTCCTCCCGGTCGTCGACAACATGGAACGAGCCATTAAGGCGGCACACGACAAGGGAAGCAGTGCGGCATTGGTCCAGGGTGTGGATCTTACCTTGAAACAGTTGACCGGCGCCCTTGGCAAATTCGGCGTGCAGGCCGTTGAGAGCGTGGGCAAGCCGTTTGATCCGGGGTCCCATCAGGCCGTCTCTCAAGTGCCATCGGACCTGATTCCCAGCGATCACGTCCTTGACGAGTTTCAAAAAGGCTATCGCCTGCACGACAGGATCCTCCGCGCAGCAATGGTCAGTGTGTCATCAGGTCCGGCACAAGCCGGCGGCGAGTCTTCGGAAACGAACTAAGACCTCGGTTATTTTTAGTCGCTGATATCGGAAGGAGTTTACTCATGGGCAAAGTCATCGGCATCGACCTCGGTACTACGAACTCATGCGTCGCGATTATGAGCGGCGGCGATCCGGTCGTCATCGCCAACGCAGAAGGCGCTCGCACCACCCCGTCTATCGTGGGCATTACCGAGAAGGCGGAGCGGCTCGTCGGCCAGATCGCGAAGCGCCAGGCCATCACCAACCCGGAAAATACGATTTTCTCCGTCAAGCGCCTCATGGGCCGCAAGTTCAAGAGCCGCGAGGTCCAGGAAGCCATGAAGCGGCTCCCCTATAAAGTCGTGGAAGCCGATAACGGCGACGCGCATGTCGTCATCCGTGGCAAATCTTACAGCCCGCCGGAAGTCTCCGCGATGATTTTGCAGAAGATGCGGCAGACGGCGGAAGACTATCTTGGAGAAAAGGTCACGGAAGCGGTCGTGACCGTCCCGGCCTATTTCGACGACAGCCAGCGCCAGGCGACCAAGGATGCGGGTCAGATCGCGGGGCTGAACGTCTTGCGCATCATCAACGAACCGACGGCCGCATCGCTGGCCTATGGCCTCGACAAGAAAAAAGACGAGCGGATTGCCGTCTACGATCTCGGCGGCGGAACATTCGACGTCTCCGTGCTCGAGATCGGCGAAGGCGTCTTCGAAGTCAAGTCCACCAACGGCGATACCTATCTCGGCGGCGACGACTTCGATCAGCGCGTCATGGATTGGCTCGTCGACGAATTCAAGAAAGACCAGGGCATCGACCTCAAGAAAGACCGGATGGCCTTGCAGCGGCTGAAGGAAGCCGCCGAGCGCGCCAAGATCGAGCTGTCGTCTTCACCGGAGACGGAAATCAATCTGCCGTTCATTACGGCCGATGCCAGCGGTCCCAAGCACATGGTCATCAAGCTGACCCGGGCGAAACTGGAGCAACTGGTCGACGACCTGATCCAGCGCACCATCGAACCTTGCCGCAAGGCTTTGTCCGATGCCGGCGTCTCCGCCAAGGATATTCAGGAAGTCGTGTTGGTCGGCGGCATGACCCGCATGCCGAAGGTCATTCAAGTCGTGAAGGAGTTCTTCGGAAAGGAACCCCATCGCGGCGTGAATCCAGATGAAGTCGTCGCCATCGGAGCCGGTGTGCAGGGCGGCGTGCTCAAGGGTGAAGTGAAAGACGTGCTGTTGCTCGACGTCACTCCCCTCTCTCTGGGCATTGAAACCTTGGGCGGCGTGTTCACGAAGCTCATCGAGCGCAACACCACCGTCCCGACCAAGAAGAGCCAGGTCTTCTCGACCGCGGCCGACAACCAGACCGCCGTCACCATTCGCGTGTTCCAAGGCGAACGGGAAATGGCGAACGATAACAAACTGCTCGGCCAGTTCGACCTCGTCGGAATTCCTCCGGCGCCTCGCGGGATGCCGCAGGTCGAAGTGACCTTCGACATCGATGCCAACGGCATCGTCCACGTGTCGGCGAAGGATCTGGCGACGCAGAAAGAGCAGTCGATCAAGATCACCGCTTCCAGCGGTCTCAGCAAGGAGGAAGTCGAAAAACTCGTCAAGGATGCGGCCTCCCACACCGAAGACGACAAGAAGCGACGCAAGCTGGCTGAAGCCAAGAACCAGGCCGATAACCTGATCTATCAGACCGAAAAGAATCTGACGGAGTACGGCGACAAGGTCGATGCGGAAGAAAAGACCAAGATTCAGGATGCCGTGGCGGCGTTGAAGACGGCGCTCGAAGGGACCGAACCGGACGCCATCGAATCAGCCACCCAGACCCTCATGACCGCCTCGCATAAGCTGGCGGAAGAGATGTATAAGAAAGCGGCAGCGACCGCCGCACCGGGATCGGGAGCCGATGCGTCAGCTTCGGCTGAGACCAAGACCGATGAAAAAGTCGTAGATGCGGAATTCGAAGAAGTAGACAAAGAGAAGAAGTAGTTTACAATAACATCAGAAGTGACCGAGTTTCCTCGCAGAGGGAACTCGGTCTTTCTCTGCTTTTCACCCGGTACGAAATCCTGTGTCAAAGCGCGACTATTACGACATTCTCGGTGTTGAGAAAACCTCTTCCGACGAGGAGCTGAAGAAGGCCTATCGCAAGATGGCCCGTCAGCACCACCCCGACCTGCACCCGGGCGACGCCCAGAAGAAAGACGCCGAAGCCAAATTTAAAGAAATCAACGAAGCCTACGAAACGCTGAGCGACCAGGAAAAGCGCAAACGCTACGACATGTTCGGACATGCCGGCGGCCAGCAGGGACAGGGCTTCGACGGGTTCAACGCCGGCGGCGGATTCGGCGACGTCTTTAACGACATTTTCGAAGACTTCTTCGGCGGCCAGCGCGGCGGCGGTCGCGCTGAGCGCGGGAACGACCTGCAATACAACCTCGAGCTCACCTTCGAGGAAGCCGTCTACGGAAAAGAAGCCAAGCTCAAGATTCCGCGTTGGGAAACCTGCGGCGATTGCAAAGGGACCGGCGCAAAATCGGCGGCCTCCATCAAAACCTGCCCCAGCTGCAAAGGGGCCGGCCAGCTCCGCTTCCAGCAGGGATTTTTCAGCGTCAGCCGCCCCTGCGGCCAGTGCGAGGGAGCCGGACAAATTATCACAGAGCCTTGCGGGACCTGCCAAGGCCGCCAGCGAGTCTATCGGGAACGCACGATCGCCGTGCACATTCCCGCCGGCATTGAAACCGGCATGCGCTTACGCCTGACCAATGAGGGCGAGCACGGCGCGAACAGCGGTCCTCCCGGAGACCTCTATGTCGCCGTCACCGTCAAACCCCATCCGGTCTTCCAGCGCAAAGGCGTCGATATTCTCTGTGATGTGCCGGTCAACTTCATCACGGCCACGCTCGGTGGAAAGATCGAAGTCCCGACATTGAAGGGCAATACCGTCATCAAGATCCCTGCCGGCACGCAATACGACAAAGTGATGCGCCTCAAGGGACTCGGGATCCCCAGCCTCAAGGGTGGGCAAACCGGGGACCAGCTCTACGCCATCAAAGTCCAAATTCCCACGAAGCTCACGGCTCGACAGAAAGAGCTGCTGACCGAGTTTGCCAAAGAGAGCGGCATGGTCATGGAAGCCGACGGCGACGGCTTCTTCGATAAGATGAAGACCTTCTTCGAATAGCGCCGACGCACTCGGTTCGTTCGACCGACTGAGCTCTTCATGCCTGTGTTTTTTCTCCCCCCCGATGCCATCACGATGCCCACTATTACCGTGCCCCCGTCGCTCCAGACGCATCTGCGCGACAGTCTTCGCCTGGAGCTGGGTGAACAGATCTGGGTCTGCGACGGACAGGGCACTCGCTACCTGATGGAACTCACGCGCGTCACCAAGCAAGAGCTGACCGGACACATTCTCAGCACCAGCCAGGAACCGGCGCGTACCGCTCCCCGCCTGCGCCTCGCCCAAGCGTTGCTCAAGGGTGAGAAGATGGATTGGGTGATTCAGAAAGCCACGGAACTGGGTGTGAGTGAAATCATTCCGCTCCAGAGCCGGCACACCATCGTGCAACTCAGGCCGGAGCGCCTCGACGCGCAGCTCGCCCGCTGGCAACGCATTGCGCTGGAAGCAGCCCAACAATCTGAACAGTGGCATAGGCCCGTCATCGCCCCACCACAGACTCTGACTGCATGCCTGGCCAGCCACCCTGCGCCAGCACTCTCGCTCACCCTGACCGAACGGCGGGAGGGAAAGAGCCTACACAACGTCCGCCTTCCTGAAAGCAGCAACGAGTCTGTCATGGTACTGATCGGACCTGAAGGGGGATGGTCGAAGGAAGAAGTGACGCAGGCTGAACAAGCCGGCTCCACACTGATGACGCTTGGCCCGCATATCCTGCGCGCCGAGACCGCTGCCATTGTCGCTGTAGGGATTCTGCAGAGCCGCGTGGGCGCCCTGGGCTAGAAGCGGGCCTTACTTGCCGGCCTGCAGATGCACAACCGTCCCGTTTTCCCCACTCGCCCAGCCATGAGTCGCGTCGGAGAAGGTTAAGCCGAACAACGAGACCGGCGCAATGGGCGTGCCGTCACTCCACGAATACCCCGCGTCCGTTGTACGATACATCATGCCCCGCTCGCCGACAATCCATCCTTCTTGAGGGCTGGTGAAACGGACCTTGAGCAGATCAATCACCTTGGTGCAGGTCTTTCCGCAAGGCAGCGTGCGATCCATCCACTTGGCGCCGCCGTCGTTCGTTTGAAAGAGCGCTCCCGCATTTCCGACCGCCCACCCGGTCGATTCATCGGTAAAGAACACATCGAATAGCGTCACTGCCCCCTGAGAAACTTGCGGCACCCATGTGCGGCCTCCGTCGCGGGTCGCCAAAACTGTACCGAGAGCACCCACGGCGGTGCCGCGTTGTGCATCGAGAAACTGAACCGCGTACAGCGCCGCGCTCGTCCCGCTCGCCTGTTCGACCCAATGCGCGCCGCCGTCAGCCGTATGCAGGATCGTCCCGCCCCCGCCGACCACCCATCCGTCGGTCGCCGAAGGGAAATGGATTCCGTAGAGCGGTTGTTGTGTCTCAAGCGGATGTCCCGTCCAGCTCTCTCCCCCGTTGACCGACCGCCTAAGCGTTCCAGCCGCTCCCGTGACCCATCCGGTTTTCTGATCGATAAAGTAGATGCCGGTCAGCAATGCCGACGTCCCGCTCGTCTGCTTCTTCCACTTCTTCCCGCCATCAGCTGTGCTGAAGAGCGCCCCGCCGGAACCGACCGCCCAGCCAAGCTTGGCATCCTTGAACTGCACCGCCATCAGCGTCATCGGCGTGTTGGTCTTCTGAAGCGTGGCGAGCACGGAAGGCTCCGCGCTTAGAGCTACCCCCGGCATGAAGAGAACAACCGACAAACAAATACAGAGGACGGTCCTCATGACACCACGAACATGTTCTGCAACCATTCCCCTGTTCTCCATTTACTGATTCGTGCTCGCATCCGGCCGGTTATTCTCCCAATAGCCTTTGTCCGGCAGGCCCTTGGCCTCGATCGTAAACGACCCGGCTTCAATGGTCAGCCATTGCTTCTGTGAGCAACAGGTCCCGTCCGGCAACACGTCCCACGAGCCGCGCCGGACGACCAGCGGGCCGGTGGACAGATCGTCGAAAAACGCCCCGCGCCGGCCAATCCCATACAGATTCCGATGCGGGACCTTCACCACGATCTCCGTATCCGTCCAGGATTGCACCAGCGCCGCCGCGCCGTTGAAGAGCACTTCCGTCCGCGACACGTTGGAGATGACCGTGCTGCCGGAGGACTCCGGCTCATTAATCTCCACATCCAGCCGCCGCTTATAGGCCTTTTGGCTCAATTCCAGCCCGGTATGTTCCGCCGTCTTTAAGAACGTCCCGAACCCCTTGCCCTTGATCGTCACCAGCTCATCCAACCCGGCGGACTTTGGCGTATAGGATTCGATCACTGGCGTCACGAGCGTAAAGAGGCCCGCCTCGGTCACCAGCTCGCCGCGCCCCTCGCAGCAGGACCCATCCGCCTTCGGCGTGGTCGCACTGCGGTAGATTTTGACCGGGCCGCTCTTCACACTAAACGGCACCCAGACGTCGATCCGGTCGTCGTGCCACCGATAAATGACCGCCGGCACGCCGCCGATCTCGACACGATTCTCGCCCTTGTTGAAGTCCATGAAGCTGTAGGGGGTGGAGCCACTTTCGGAATAGAACCCGAAGTGCTCGCCATTGATCCGGAGCAGCGTGCCGATCGGGGCACTGGCCGGCGTCACGGGCAGGGCTTTGGGCACATGGACGGTAAATGTCCCCAGCGACCGTTCTTTTCCCTGCCGCTTGAGCACCAATGGACCGGTGGCCGCGCCGAGCGGCACATGCGCCACAATCACATCATCTTTCCACTGGGCGATCGTGGCCAGGTGAGTCCCGATCACGACGGCATCGTCCGCTCCCTTGGTCCCGAACCCCTGGCCGAACAACACCACCTTCGTGCCGACCGGCCCGCTCATCGGATCGACGCGCACGCTGGGGACCAACGCCAGCGGCACCGCGTTACTCGCCAGATATTCGACCGGCGCACAGCAGGAGCCATCGGAGAGCGGATCGGAGGAGGCCAACCGCACGACGACTTCACCTGTCACTGCATTGGTGGGAATCTCCACCTCGATCTGGTCGTCTTTCCACCGGCGGGGCCGCACCACGACGCCACCGATCACCACATCGTTGACGCCGAACATCGTATTGGGATCCCGCCCCCCGGCGGAGACGCCGAAATGGGCGCCGGTGATCGTGACCATCGTGCCGCGCTCCGCCTCGGTGGGCGTGATGGCCGCGATGCGCGGCGTCACCACGGTGAACGTCCCGGCCGAGAGTTTCTTCTTCCCGATCATCATCTCGACCGGACCGGTCGTCGCCTTGAACGGCACCTTGACCTCGACCAGATCCGACTCCCACCGCTGGATCAGCGCCGGCACCCCGGCAAACGTGACTTTATTGAACTGGACGGATTTGAATGGGCCCAACCCCTTGCCGCTCACCACCACCGTCGCCCCGGGGGTTGAAGATCGCGGGGAAATCTCAATCGGGGCCTGACCAGCATAGGAACCGACCGGCACCCACGCCGCAAGAATGGTCAGTGTGAAGCAGATTCGTCGAAATGTCATGACAGCTCTCCTCATGGCCTACGCGATAATTGCCGCGCATCAGGTCATCGCCGACTCGGCATGTTTCAAAAGAACTTCCCTGCACGTGGCACGAGAACCCCACGCACCGGAGTCAGGAGAGAGCCACCGGGGTACAACGTGAAGCGAGGGACGGAAGGACTATAGCAAGCGATTTTTTCGAGTGTCAAGGCAGGGATTGGCTACGCCGTCACCTGCACGATCAATTCGATTTCGACGGGGGCTTGGCGGGGGAGTTCGGCGGCACCGACGGCGACGCGGGCGTGTTTGCCGGCTTCGCCGAAAATTTGCACGAGGAGATCGGATGCCCCGTTGAGCACCTGGGGTTGATCCGTAAAACCCGGAGCTGAGGCGATATGGCCCACCATTTTCACGATGCGTTTCACTTTATCGAGCGACCCGACTTCGCCGCGCACGATGGCGAGTGCGTTCAGCGCCGCGACTTTGGCCGCTTCCATCCCCTGCTCGATGGTGATGCCTTGCCCGAGTTTGCCGGTGCAGATGAGCTGCCCATCGCGCGACGGCAACACACCGGAGAGAAATAAAAGATCCCCGGCGCGCACAACTGGCACATAGTTCGCCACAGGCTTGGGGGCCATGGGCAATTCAAGATTGAGGGCTTTCAATTTCGCATCAAACGACATGCGCTACTTCCTTCTCTTGCTTATCCTGCGCGAAGGGCTTCAAAGAAACTCTCTCCGTCAGGCAACCGTTCTGCCTGCAACGCTTCGACGATGGTTTGGCCAAGATCGGCGGCTGAGGCTCGCACACCCAGACTCACCCCTTGAGACAACTTCGGCCCGGTGACCAACAGCGGCACATATTCCCTTGTGGGCACTTTGGCCGGCCTGGTGAGATCCCGCCCATGATCGCCGGTGATCACCACGACATCGCCCACGCGCAACTTCTCAAACAAATCCGGCAACCGACGGTCGAAATCTTCCAGCGCCGTTGCCGCCGTGGCCGGCTCATCCGTCAACAGATCGAGGCTCGCGTAAAGCAGCCCACGTGGCATCTTGGGGATCAACTTGGCGGTTTCCTCCAGCGCGGCTATTGCGGTCGCCGCCGGGAAGGCCCGCGTCAACCCACGGCCGGCAAAGAGGTCATACACCTTGCCGATCCCCATCACGATCTGGCCCGAGCGGTTCAACACATCCAGCATGCTCACGGCCGGCGGCTCAGCGACATAATCTTTGCGGCCGCCGCTGAGCAGAAACGCGCCGGCTTCACCCGAGAAGGAATGGGCTACGATTCGCTGCGGTCCCAATACTCCTTTGAAGGCTTTACGAATATCCCGACAGCACTGGTAGAAGTCCGCGGCCGGCATGGCCGAGGTATGCATCGCCACATGGCAGGTCCACCCCCCATCGGTCCAGACGATCGGCGCGCCGCTGGAGAGATGCTCCGCGCCATATTCATCGATAAGCGATTGAGCATAGCCGAGACGATTGCCGATAACTTTCCGTCCGAAGCTTTGTTCGAGTTGTTGAAGGACATCGAACGGAAAGGCCGAGCGGAAGGGAGAGGCTGAGCGCGCTTGGATCACCCCGCCGGTTTCCCAGTAACCGACAACCGAATCGGCCCCCTGCGAAACGAAGCCCATCTTCCCGAATGAGCCGTTCGGTTGCGCCATGGCTCGCACACCGGGGATCTTCGCCAGATGACCGAACCCCAGTGTTTCCAGATTCGGGAGACTCAGCCCGCCGACCGCCTCCGCCACGTGAACGACCGTATTGGCGTCAGCATCGCCATAGTCCGCCGCATCGGGCAATGCCCCGACTCCAAACCCGTCGATGACCAGGAGGATGACTCGATTTATCATGTGCGCACTATAGCAAAAAGGACCGGGAGGACAAAGCTCATTCCATGTGTCGCTATGGAGACGAGTGAGGAGGACCCCGCTACGCAGCCTGATCGAGAAGCAGATAGCGCCGGATATGTTTGCGCGCGGCCTGGCTGATAATCCGAAACTCCAGTCCGAATTCGTGGCGTGTCACCCACCGGACCCTGGCCAAATCAACCACAACCGGATCAGATGCTCCCGGAATAGTCAGAGAAGCCGATGCATATCCTTCCTGTGGCACATTCACATCACTTTCAATGGCACAGCCTTCTTCAGAGAGATTGTAGATGACACCAACCCCAGCCTCATCCTCGACGACAAAGGAGACCGGACAATTCACTTGGAATCTTGGCTGTCGGCGCAATTCCGGCATGGTACTCCTCCTATTGATTCCCCCGCGCCTTCCACTCCTCTAGAATCTTCAGACTCGCACTCGTGCCGATTCGATCGGCCCCGGCCTCCAGCATCGCCAGCGTTGCCTTCCAGTCTCTGATCCCGCCGGAGGCTTTGACTTTCGCCTTGCCGGCCACCGTCTGTTTCATCAACCGGACATCGTCGACCATAGCCCCGGCAGTCGAAAATCCAGTCGAGGTCTTCACATAATCCGCCCCGGCTTCGACCACAAGATGGCAGGCCGTTATTTTTTCCTGCTGCGTCAGCAGGCAGGTCTCCAGAATCACTTTATGTTCGGCCGACGGCGTGGCTTTGACCACTTCCGCAATGTCCTGCCGTACATAGGCCTGGTCGCCGGACTTCAGGCGACTGATGTTGATCACCATATCCAGAATTTGCGCCCCGCGCGCGACAGCTTCCGTCGCTTCCGCCACCTTGGCCTTCGTGGTATGGCCCCCGAGCGGAAAGCCGATCGGAATGCCGACCAGCACGGCAGACCCGGCCGTCGCCGCGACGGCCTCATCGACATAACAAGGCGGCACGAAGATGACGACGAAGCCCAGATCTTTCGCCTCCTGACAGAGCCGCAAGACATCGGCCTTGGTCGCTTCCGGCCGCAAGACCGTATGATCGAGTAACGCGGGAAGATTCCATTGAGTCATGACAACGGACACTCCTTCTAGGTTCGGCCACGATGGGCGCGGGAGAAAAACTGCTTTTGATATTTATCGACGGCTTTATTGTGCTCGATCAGCGTGGCGGAAAATTGATGGGTCCCGTCATTCTTCGACACGAAGTACAGGTACGGTGAAACAGCCGGAAACAGTGTGGCCCTTATCGCCTGTGCTCCCGGGCTGGCAATCGGCCCCGGCGGCAGACCGGCCCACCGATAGGTGTTGTAGGGGCTGGGATGCGAGAGATCCTTCTTATGCAGATTGCCGTCGAAGTTCGGTAATCCGTAAATCACGGTGGGGTCGCTCTGGAGGGGAATCTTCTTCTGCAACCGGTTGTGAAACACCGACGAGATTTGCGGCCGCTCCTCCCCCGATCCCGTTTCCTTTTCAATGACCGAGGCCAGCGTCAATACTTGATGCATCGTCAAATGGATGTCCTTCGCCCGGGCCTGCCATTCCGGAGTGACGACCTGATTGAGCTGCTCCACCATCGTCCTGATCACGTCTTTGGCCGACACCGGCTTGGGGAATCGATAGGTATCGGGGTAGAGATAGCCTTCCAACGTCTCGGCTGAAATCCCGAGCGTCTTGATGAAGCTCTTGTCCTTGACGAGGCGTAGAAACTCGGCACGATCCGTAATCTGATGCTGCGCCAAGACGTCGGCGATCTGCCCCATCGTATAGCCTTCGGGAATCGTGACCGCATGCAAGACCACCCGCCCGGCCACCAGCTTGGAGAGAATGTCGGCCGGAGGCATCGCCGGATTCAATTCATATTCGCCAGGACGGATCTTCCGGTCCGCTTCAAGGGCCTTGCCGAGCAAGACAAACGCTGAGCGGCTCTTAATGAGCCGTTCGCGCTCAAGCAGACCCGCGACATGCTGAAACGTGGAGCCTTCGGCAATGACGACGACTTTCGAGGGAGGACGCTCGGATTCCGTGACGACCGGGGCTTCAGCCCATTTCATCATCTGATAGGCGGCCACCCCGGCGAGTCCGACGGCGAGGACGAGTACGATGAGGATCACGCGCAGTTTCATAAGAGTGCCCGGCTGCTTCGTGGTGTCTGCTGTCCGGCTCTACCCCTTCTTCGGTCTCCGTCGGATGACCTTGAACCGGAGAGGGTGACTGAGCCTCCAGATAACTCTGTAAGAGGATGGCGGCGGCGATCCGATCGACCATCCCTTTGCGTTTCTTCCACCCGACATCGGCGGCGATGAGCAGCTGTTCGGCATCCTTGGTGGTCAGCCGCTCGTCCCACGTGACCACAGGAACCGGCAACGCGTCGGCGAGCCGCTCGAGAAACTGATGCACCGCCTGCACCGCCAGCCCCTCTTCGCCGTTCAACCGCAACGGCAAACCCAACAACACCTTCCCGACTTCGTGGTTCTTAACCAGATCCAGGATATGGGCGATGTCCAGATCCAGCGTCTGCCGTTCATAGGTTTCCAACGGCTGAGCCGTCCAGCCCAGCTCATCGCTCAAGGCGACGCCGATCCGCTTGGTGCCGTGATCCAGTGCGAGAATACGGCTAGGCATGAGTTTACCGCTGCAGGGCAGATTCGACCAGACCAAAGACCTTTTCCAGCGCGGCGTCGAGACGAGACACATCCTTTCCACCGGCCTGCGCCATCTCAGGGCGCCCGCCGCCTGTGCCCCCGACTTCCGCGGCCAGGACCTTAATCAAATCTCCGGCTTTGAGCTTACCGATCAGATCTTTCGTGACCACGACGAGGAGGGCGACTTTCCCGTCTTCTGTCGCGGCGCCGAGCGCAACAACGCCGCTCTTGAGCTTATCCCGTAACTGATCGGCCAGCGCCCGCATCCCGTTCACATCCAACCCGTCGGTCCGCTGCACATGCACCGGCACGCCGGCCACGGTCTTGGCGCTCGAGGCGACCGCCGACCCGCTGGCCATCTTCAATTTCAGCTCTTCCAACTCGCGTTCTTTGTCCTTCAGTTGCGTCAGCACCTTGCGGGTCTTGTTCACCAGTTCAGACGGACCGACCTTGAGGAGATCGGACAATTCCCGCATCTCCGCTTCAGCCTTCTTCAGGAGCGCAAAGGCTCCGCTGCCGGTCTGGGCTTCGATACGGCGCACGCCCGCCGCAACGCCGGTCTCCGACACGATACGGAACAGCCCGATCTCCCCGGTATGCCGGCAGTGCGTACCGCCGCAAAGTTCCTTGCTGAAGGATTCGACCGTGACCACCCGCACCTGCTCGCCGTATTTGTCCCCGAAGAAGGCCAGGGCGCCTTTGGCGACCGCATCCTGAATGCTCATCACTTCGGTCGTGACCGTTTCATTCCTGCGAATTTCATTATTCACCACCGTCTCGATTTCATCGATATCGCGAGTCGAGAGCGGACGGAAATGGGCAAAGTCGAACCGCAGCCGGTTCGGCCCGACCAGCGATCCGTACTGCTTCACGTGGGGGCCTAACATGTCCCGCAAGGCCGCATGCACCAAGTGCGTGGCCGTGTGATTCCGGGCCGCGTCCTGCCGGATCGTCGCATTGACCGACAACCGCAGCTGCTCGCCTTCCCGGATCCGTCCCTTAGTCACGATTCCTTTATGCAGAATCAGGGTCGGCGCTGGTCTCGTCGTTTCCTTGACTTCCAACCGGCCTTCCGGACCGACCAACAGACCCTGATCGCCCATCTGGCCACCGCCCTCGGCGTAAAACGGCGTCACATCGAGCGCCACTTCCACTTCATCGCCTTCGGCCGCTTCCTTCACCATCCGGTCGGACTTGAGAATCGCCTGCAACACCGCATCGATGTCCAGCCGGTCATAGCCGACGAACTTCGTCGCGCCCAGCCGCCCGGCTAACTCCGACACCGCCGGCCTGGCCGTTTCCTGCTCGAACCCGCCGGTCTTGCGCGCGCGGTTCCGCTGTTCCTCGATTGCCTGATCGAAACCCTTCTCGTCGACCGTCATGTCCTGTTCGCGACAGGCCTCCTGAATGAGGTCCATCGGAAACCCGTACGTGTCATAGAGTTTGAAGATATCCGTTCCGGCCAATACCGTCTTACCGGATGAACGGGCCTTCTCGATCATATCGTTGAGAATCGGCAAACCCTGATCGAGGGTCGCGATGAATCGTTCTTCTTCTCCGCGCGTGGCTTCGGCGATCGTCCCGGCAGCCGCCTTCACTTCGGAATAGGCCTCGGCCATCTGCTCGACCACCGTGGCGGTCAGCTCGTGCAGAAACGGCTCGACGATTCCCAGCAATCGTCCGTGACGAGCCGCACGGCGGAGGATGCGCCGGAGCACATACCCGCGTCCTTCGTTGGACGGGAGCACGCCATCGGTCATCAAAAAACTGATCGCGCGCAAATGATCGGCGATCACCCGCATCGAACGATCGGCCTGTTCCTTCTTGCCGTACTGCATGCCCGCTCGCGCACCGATGGCGCCCAGCAGCGGCGTGAACAGATCGCTGTCGTAATTGCTCAAGACGCCCTGCGCCACCGCCGTTAGCCGTTCCAGCCCCATCCCGGTATCGATGCTGGGCTTCGGCAACGGGTTGAGCGTTCCCGAGGCATCCCGGTTGTACTGCATGAAGACGAGGTTCCAGATCTCGATAACCCGGTCGCCCTCGCCGTTCGGCGTATCGTCGCCCGGCACCGCCGAACCTTGATCGAAATGCAGTTCCGAGCAGGGTCCGCAGGGACCCGTATCGGCCATTTGCCAGAAGTTGTCCTTTTCTCCGCACCGGATGATGCGGGACGGCGACACACCGATCTTCTTCCAGAGTTGATCGGCTTCATCGTCCTCGCGGAACACCGTCACCCACATCCGGCTCTGGTCGAGCCCGACCGTCTTGGTCAGAAACTCCCAGCCGAAGCGGATGGCGTCTTCTTTGAAATAGTCCCCGAATGAAAAGTTCCCCAGCATCTCGAAAAACGTGTGATGCCGCCGGGTGTACCCGACATTTTCCAGATCGTTGTGCTTTCCGCCCGCCCGCAGGCACTTTTGGACCGTCACGGCGCGCTTGTAGGCACGCGTCTCCTCGCCCAGGAACACCCGCTTGAATTGATTCATCCCGGCATTCGTAAAGAGCAGGGTCGGATCGGCCTGGGGAATCAAGGCCGAACTCGGCAACGCCTGATGTCCCTGCTGCTCGAAATACCGGATAAATGCCTGGCGAAGCTCGCGCGCACTATTCTTCATGGCTCAAGTCCCTCATGTCCAAAACGAGCTCGTATAGTACGCTCGATCGTCTCTTCTTCGAAACCCCGCTGACGTAGGAGGCGGACGGCCTGTAAGGACGTCACTGGCCGCCCCTTACGCTGCCATGATTTCAGCGCCCGTGTAGCGAGGGTGTCGTCATCCACCTCGGGAAGGGTCTTCTTGACAGCCCTTTCAGCAACGGCGTCCTGAATCCCTTTGGCCTGCAACTCGGCTAACAGGCGCTCACGCCCCATCGGCTGTCGCGCCAACCGGCTCTCAAGCCACCGCTCGGCGTAGGCCCGATCGTCGAGATACCGGAGATCGGACAACCGGCTGATCGTCTGTTTCGCCTGATTCGCCGCCGCTCCTTTACTCAACAAAAACTGCTCCACCTGAGCCGCAGTCCGATCCCAGCGAGCCAAATACCGCACGGCAAGATGCATCCACTCTTCGGGGGACGATGGCGAGGTCCGATTCTTCCCACCCACAGGTCTGCCGCCTACTTGTGCGCCCGCTTCTCCTCACTCTTCTCCGTCTTTGCCACAGGCTTTTCTTCTTTGGGCTCCGGCCGCTTCGCATTGCGGGCAGGCACCCCGGCCAGTTCGCGAAGTTTGGCTTCTACTTCCAACGCTACAGCGGGATTATTCTTGAGAAAATCTCGCGCTGCATCACGGCCCTGGCCGACCCGTTCACCTTTATAGGAGTACCAGGCCCCGGACTTATCGATGATTTTCTTTTCCACGCCGATGTCGACTAGTTCACCGGTCTTCGAGATACCCTCGGCAAACATGATGTCGAACTCCGCCTGGCGAAACGGCGGCGCCATCTTGTTCTTCACGACCTTCACCCGCACCCGGTTCCCCATCACATCCTGCCCTTCTTTCACGGACTCGATGCGACGGATATCCAGGCGAACCGAGGAATAGAACTTCAACGCATTACCGCCGGTCGTCGTTTCGGGATTACCGAACATCACCCCAATCTTCATGCGGATCTGGTTGATGAAAATCAGCGTCGTCTGAGACTTGGAGATAGCCGCGGTCAACTTGCGCAAGGCCTGCGACATAAGCCGGGCCTGCAAGCCCATATGGGAATCGCCCATTTCGCCTTCGATTTCAGCCCGCGGCGTGAGCGCGGCGACGGAGTCCACCACGATCAGATCGATCGCTCCACTCCGGACCAGCGTCTCGGCGATTTCCAAGGCCTGTTCACCGGTATCCGGCTGGGAGACGAGCAACTCATCTGCCTGCACACCGAGCTTTTGGGCATAGGTCAAATCCAGGGCATGTTCGGCATCGATGAATGCCGCCACGCCGCCGGTCTTCTGAACCTCGGCGATACAATGGAGCGTCATCGTGGTTTTGCCCGACGATTCCGGGCCGAAAATTTCAATGACCCGTCCGCGCGGCAGGCCCCCGACCCCGAGGGCGATGTCCAGGCCCAGCGACCCGGTCGAGATGGCCGGAACATCGGCAGGACGTTCATCCGTCCCCAGCTTCATGATGGCACCCTTCCCGTATTGCTTCTCGATCTGGGAAAGGGCCAACTCCAACGCGCGCTTTTTGTCGTCTTTCTCTGACATGAGCATCTCCTACAGAATTAGAAGGAATCAGGAAGGGGGATTATACCCAAGCGAGAAAAGGAAACCTAGAGCGGAATCGCGGTCCGGCGAGCGGACTCATACGCAAAATCCCTCCATTCGACCGCCGGTGATTCTCACGACATCGACTCACGAATTATTCCACATATGTAAATGGGGGATTACTTGCTATGCTGCAGGTCCCCACCCCTGAGTCTGCGCCGCCTGGAGAGACGATGAAGATATACGAGCACAGCGATCCCGGCACTCTGCAGCCGAGATCTCATCCCTGGACCACCAGTGCCTCCGATCCGACACACCGATATTATGACTTTCGCACACAGCCCGAACTCATCCGGTCATCGATTGAGGATCTGCAGGAGTGGGGAACCTACCCTGCAACGGAAACATTTTACCGGCTCCTTGAATGGCTCAATGGACCGGAATCCGCCATGGAGTCCAATGACTGTGCCTTCAACGGGGCAATCGCCACTATAAGTACAGAGCGCTCCAAACGCCTGCAGTGTTCCGGACGCCTGATGATTCTCTACCGGAACCTGGCGTTGAATACATCGACCGAGCAGATCGACTGGCTGACCAACGCCACCGCTCACGCCGTGGAAGAAATCGATCCGGGATTTGAAAGAGGGGCCGTCGGGGCCACGATCATGTCAGTCAGATTCACCACCCTGCCCGGGCCGCCTGAACGGCAACGGGGGCAGCAACTTATGTTGTCGTTTTGGGCCTGGGGAGAGAATGAGCCTGAGGTCATGGCCAACCTCGATCGTACTTTTCGCAACTTGACCGTAGCCCTTCGACAGATTTCCGATGCGATCCGTCGTCCATCGTCAGCCACCGCCCCGAACCATTAACCATTCAGCCGCACGTCCCACAACTTCGTGTAGATCGACCCCGTCGGCCTCAAGTCGCTCTTGATCAGGGCAACCGACTCCACGGGCAGGGCACCCAATGACAGCGGGCGATCCAACAGCTTGCTCGAAGCGAGGGTGTCGCCGAACTCATGCGCCCCGGCCTTGATCCGGGCCAACGTCAGATGCGGGCTCAGGGGTCGGCTGTCCGGCGCGAAACCGAATGAGTCGCACCGGGCTTCGACTGCCGCATGCAACTCAGCCAGCCGCTTAGCCTCATCGCCTCGCTCCCACCGTTCCGCAGCCCCGACCCACAGGACGCGGGGAGCGTGCAAAACGGGAAAGGCTCCCAACCGCTCAAGCGGAACGGCCAGCACTCGCTGAGCGTGCACGGCCGCAGCAAGCGCTTCGCGCAACGGCTCAATACCCTGCTCGTCGATATCGCCAAGAAATTTGATCGTGAGATGGATCGAGGCTGGCTGCACCCACGAGAGGCGCACGGCCCTCGGCATCTCACGGGCGAGAGATGACGTGAGATCCTGTTGCACTCGCGCGATCTGGGCTCGAACGTCCTCGGACAATTCGACGGCCAGAAAGGCGCGAATCATGTCCGACCCCGGTCGATCAGCCAGAGACGCAGGAGATTGAGCGCGGCCTGCGACGACCGCTGCTTGATGACCGATCGATCACCGTGAAAGCGAAACTCTTTTGTGCTGGCTCCCCCTGCCCCGCCATCGAGTCCGACATAGACCAATCCAACCGGCTTAGTTGCAGTGGCACCGCCCGGCCCGGCAATCCCGGTAACGCTCAGACCGACCGATACCCCAGCCCGTTCACGGATTCCCTTGGCCATGGCTGCGGCAACTTCTCTACTGACTGCACCATGAGTGGCAATCAGGTCTTCCGGCACCGCCAGCATATCGACCTTCGACCGATTGCTATAGCAGATCGCTCCCCGATCGACGTAGGCCGACGATCCCGGCACCTGCGTCAGGCGATGACCGATCAACCCGCCGGTGCAGGATTCCGCCAGCGCAACCATCAACCGCTGCTCATGGAGCAAGCGGCCGACCACCTCCTCCATCGTCTCGCGCCCCTCGGCAAAGAGACAGTCGCTCAACCTGGTACGGACGTTCTGCGCCAGAGACGACAGCACTGCATCCGAGACCGGCCTGGCCCCGCCGGACTTCGTCGTCAGCGATACCAGCACACCCATCGGAGAGGCCAGCAATCCCAGATCGATCGGAAGACCGTGAGGAATCACCCCCAGCAACTGGGCATCAACATCCGCCTCCGGCACACCCCAGGTGTGGAAAATGAGTCGGATGATCGGCTGCGGAGGGATTGTGGTGGAACGGGCGAGTTGATCCGCCAAGAACGGAATGACCGATTCCGTCATCATCGCTTCCATCTCTCGCGGCACGCCGGGAAGCGAGATGATCGTCGCCCGTTTCCATTCGAGTAGAAACCCTGGCGCGGAACCGACCGGATTCGCCACCACGGTCGCGCCCGCCGGAATCATCGCCTGCCGCAACTGCCCTTTGTTCGGCTGCCGTCCCCATTGCGCCAGACGCGCGGTCATCCCGTCGAGCGCCGCTTTCCGGCGGGCCAGTCGCCGCCCGGTCGCCTTCGCCACGGCTTCTCTCGTGCAATCGTCCACCGTCGGCCCAAGCCCGCCGGTCATGATGACCACCCCTGCCCGGCTCACTGCGGTCTTGAGCACCCGCACCATATCGGACTGATCGTCTCCCACAATCGACTTGAAACGGACCTCAATCCCCAGCCGCCCCAGCGCCTCCGTAATAAAAATCGAATTGCTATCGGACCGTCCGCCGACCAACAGTTCAGACCCGATGGCAATGGTTTCAGCAATGGCCGAGCGATGGGCGGACCGGGTAGCATGCATATGATGTCATTTCCTCTTATTGAATCCCGGCAAAATCGACGACGAAACTGTCCGCGCCGCCGGAGGCGGGGAACACAGTGATCGTCGTCTTCGCCCGGGGATCAAAATCGTTGTAGTCGAACGACGCCACGACTTTCGCTTTAAAGCGCGGCCGTTCCGGCCAGGCGGCGCTCCGGTTCGCCTGCCCGTCGAATCGCACCGTCACCGGCTTGATGGTGCGCCCGGCTTGATCGAACACGATGTAACTCTCCTGAGCAAAGGCCGGCACATCCCCGAAGATCACGGTGCTCACCAGCATCGTCTTTGTCGAGACGACTTGTGCGACATCGGCCTCGGTGGGCTGCAGCCCCCGAAGCGTCATATGCGTCGCCATCACTGAAAGCGCCCCGAGCTTGGTGATGAGAAATCCACTCGGGTGCAGCTCATCTTCGGCGCCGAACCGCACATAAAACGAATCCGGCGCCCGCCTCTCCTTGGCCGCAGCCCGGCCTGCGTCGAGTGCGGCGGCGATCTGTTCGGGACCTGGCAGAGTCTCAATGGCGCCGGCCGGAACCGCAGAGAGGAGCGAGCACAGCATGAAGCCGATTGCCGAGCATTTCATATGAATTGTCTCCGTCACAAGAAGCCGTAACAGATCGGTTTTTCACTGTCAACGAACCCCGCGGCCAGTTCTCGCCCGTTGACAAATCAAAAGACGAAGTGCTAAAGAAACCGCTCTTTACATACCCGCCTTATCAAGACGTTATACGGAGGAGTTCCGATGTCGAGTCCCGAACAAACCGCACCAGCACAGCCACCGAAGCGACAATTCGTCAATTTTGCATTCTATAAAGTCGACCCGGCCTGGCGCCGTCTTCCCGAAGCCGAGCGCACCAAAGGCAAGCAGGAATTCCTCAAAGCAGTTGAAGAGTATGCCGGCCGCGTGCTCGTCGTCGCCTATTCGGCAGTCGGTATCCGCGGCGATTGCGACATCATGCTCTGGCGCATCAGCTACGAGTTGGAACTGTTTCAGGAAATGACGACGAAAATGCTCGCGTCAGGCCTGGGCCAATACATCACGACCCCCTATTCCTACCTGGCCATGACCAAGCGATCCATCTACGTGGACAACCACACCCACGAAGGACAGGAGAGCAAGCGCCTGACCGTGGTCCCCGGCAAGGGCAAGTACATTTTCGTGTATCCCTTCCTTAAGACCCGCGAGTGGTTCCTGCTGACCAAGGCGGCTCGCCAGGGCATGATGGATGAACACATCGAAGTCGGCCATCGCTTCCCCTCCGTGAAATTGAACACCACCTACTCCTTCGGTCTCGACGACCAGGAATGGGTCGTGGCATTTGAAACCGATAAACCGGAAGACTTCCTCGACCTTGTGATGGCGTTGCGCGAAACCGAAGGGTCTCGCTACACGTTACGCGATACGCCGATCTTCACCTGCATCCGCAAAACCGTGAAAGAGACGCTCGATACACTCGGCGGCTAACAATCCGCTCATCTGCACTGTGAACGGCCTTCGGTCCTGTGATCGAAGGCCGTTCTTTTTTATCCTCCCGATCCTCCAGTAAAATCGAACCCGAATAAGAAACCTGGCCGCTGGAGCCGGGATTCAACTTTGACAGCCAAATCACGCATATGATACCTGTACTAGGTCTTCTTTCATCATCCAATCAGGTAGGATCATGGCTGATACCACTGCCCTCTATGCACTCAGATTCCCTGACGGATCCGTGAGCCTGTATATTGACGAGCACTACGCCCAAGACCGCGGAATCGATCCGTCCAAACTGGTCCGCATCGAGATTCCGCGGGAGATGTTCATTAACGGCAGCGTGCAGGAGGTTCGGGAATACGTTGCGCTCTATTTGGAGACACACCAGCAGCAAGCCGGGAACGCCTAACCTACGCACACAGGACACATCATCGCTATGCCTTCAACTATGGCCTCTCCCCTCACCGCTGAGCTGATCCAAGACGTCATCGCCAATCTGCCGATCCAGGGCCGCATCATGCTCAAGCTGCTTCTGATCCAGCACCTGGACGTGACGCACGAAGAAATCCTGTTCATGGTCTCGGACCGCCCCGATCCCCGTTGCGTCTCCGGAAAGAAGCCGATTACGACGATGACGGAAGAATCGATCTCGGCCATGCTCAGCCGGCGGGATGAATATCGCCGCCGCGCCCGGCTCCGTCGCGAACGCACCGGGCTGCAATGCACGGCCCTCACCATCCTCGCGGCCACTGCCGAAAAATTGGTCGATCGGACAGCCGCACTCTTGGCCGCCCGGGGCATATCCACAGAAGCCATCGCGAATCTCAAAGCGCAAGCCCGTGTGGCCGTTCCGCGCCCCGCGTTACGCGTCCTGGAAGAACGATGGGACAAGAACGACATCTCAGCGGAGGAATATCAGACCTATCGGCTGGCCATTGAAATGCAACTGCACATTCGTATGGCCGAACGTTTTAAGACCAGACTCGCCCTGGCGGAGCGCGAGCGACAGACTTCCGATCAGACCACGTTGCAGGACCATGAGATCGGCCATATCTGGGGAATTCCTGCCGGCACCTTGGCCGCCAGAAAAGTAAAGTTCCTGTCGCAATATCTGATGGCGCTCCAGGCCGCCTTGACCGGCACGCCGGCCAACCCGAACAGCATCCCCCCTTTGGATCTCTGGAAAGACACATTGGCGACCCTGTCCCGCACCCCGATCGAACGCTCCATCGCCGCTTACGATGGCCTGGAACAAACCGAGTCCGCCTTGATCGAAAAGCTTTCGGCCTATGTCGTTGGCGCGGTGCCGGAGCCGATCGAAGTCAAGTTCTGGAATTCGCTGGTCTACGGAGCGAGCTCCAATGCGATGCACAGCGAGAACACCCGGACGTTATTCGGGTTGCAGCGGCTTGTGTCCATTCAACAGGACACCGACACCAGCCCCGAGGCACTCGACGAAGAACTGCTGAAACGGACGGCCCCGCGCCCGAAAGCAGAAACCGCCGCCCTGGACGGCTCATCTGAGCCGAAGATGGAGATCACCGATCTTCAGAAACAGATCTTGCACAACTTTATCGGAGAAGACGTCAGCGGCAAAGCCTCAGACAAGTGGTAGAGACAGGCGATCTTGCGAATTGCATTCGCTCAGGTATAATCAGGTTCATCCATGGCAACACAACCGGTCAGACGTCGCGGTTTCTTCGTGCTGCTTGCAGTCCTGCTGCCGGCAGTCCTCTCTGTCGTCACCGTCAGCACACTCTCGGTGACAGCGGCGGCGGGTCTCCTTGAAATCTCCGAATTGCTGGCCCATCCCGAGCAATACGATCATCAGGACGTCGTGGTGAGCGGCGCTGTGACCAACGTGCAGCTCGCCACTAACCGCCAAGGACAACCGGCGTATGGGTTTCTCCTGAAAGACCAGGCCGGGACGCTCAAGGTGATTAGCCTCGGACAAGCAGACATCCATGAAGGCGACCAAGTCATAGTCGAAGGCGTCTTCAGCCGTCTGCGCCAAGTGGGCCGTTCGATCGTCTACAATGAAATCAAGGCCCTGTCGGTGAAGCCGCTTAACCGCTTGAATCCCGACCTCGTCGGATGATTGGGCGACACTCCCTGCAAAGAGATCCTTACCGGTCCACGATCCATGGCACAAAAACCATCCGACCAGACGTCATCTCCTGAACGGAAATCACCTCAGACCGAGTGTGGCACGTTCTATCAGTTGGCGATTGCCTTAAGCCTGCTGGGATTATTGTCCACCGCCGGGTGCGCAAGTGCGGCGACCGTCGGCGAATACCCGAATCAACAGAAAGTCATCGGCAAGTCGAAAGCCGACGTCCTGGCCTGCGCAGGCAAACCGGTCAAAGAACAAACCCGCAACGATGTTGTCCTCCTCCAATATTACCGGGAAGCGCCGGTCCTGGAAGAATCCCAGCCGGTGGGAAAAGGCAGCATGTCGACGAACCGGCATGGCTGTTGGGCCACGGTGGTGCTGACGGAGGATCGAGTCACCGACATACGCTATCGGTTCGCGCCCCCGAGCATGGACGCCTCCAACGACTGCGAAGCCATCTTCGACCCCTGCGTGCAATAGGTTCTTTACCCGCTACTCAACATTTCAGTTTCCGCCTAGCCGCCCGCCGTGAATCATGGTACTTCTACCCCATTATGGCGCTGCGACGTCACATTTCATGCGTGCTCATCCTGTCGCTTCTCGCGTGCGGCCTGCCCCCTGGGGCCCTGGCGCTGGAGAAATACGGCCGTCCTCTGCCCTCGATGGATGATCCCGACGACCCGGACCGCGGGTCCGAAGAAAGTCTGTTCGCCGGCTACCTCCTGACCGGAGCCTTTGTCAAAAATCCTTCATTCGCCGCCAGGCCGGACAACAGCGGGCTTGTCGGCCTGCGCCATATGGTCCATCTTGAAACCGACCTCTATAAACAGTACCTAACCTTTTATACCGATCAGAACTTCTTCTCCGACCGGAACAATGGCTGGATCGAACTCAGCGAGTGGGACAGCACCTACGCCTTCACCGGCGTGGTCGATCATTTTGCCTGGCGGCTTCAATATGAACGGGATGCGCCACTCGATCGCCGGGGCATCAAGCAAGCCTACGCCGACGGCATGATCACGGCCAAACTCCAGTCGGCTCAGGACATGGCCTGGTGGCGGAAACTCTTTCCCAACCAGAGCCTGACGATGTACGGGGGCGCCGGCTGGCTGTTTCACAACAGCAACTACTTCGCGCGGCCCGACAATACCGGGCGCGCCCTCTTCCGCTACGTGGCCCACGCCGACCTCGACCTCTACAAGAACAAAGTCGTGCTCTATGGAGACGTGAACTTCTTTACCGATCGCGAAGGGAGCAACCAGGCCAGGCCGACGGAAATGGATTGGATCGTCGGGCTGGCCCTTCGATGGAGGGATATGGAATTGGCGGTCTATCGGGAGCAGGACCAGCCGCTCGACAAACCCGGCCTGGTCCAGAAATATCTGGCCGTGCAACTGCGCTTTTCGTTCGATGTTTCGAAGGGAGATTTAGGATTGAGCCGGATGAAACCGGCCACCGGCATTCAGTGAGGCAGATTCAATATCCACGTCATCAGCCGGTCCGACCACCGGTCTGGTAGCAACTTGATCATCAGCGCGCGAATCTTCGCATCGCGCCCCACGAGATAGCGCGTTTTGGGAACGGCAGCCGTCAAGGCATGGACCACGGCATCCGAAACGGCATCGGGGGGAATTGCCCGCGCTGCCGCCTCACCCACGCGCGCCCGGACCCCCGCGATCACTCCCGCATAGAGGGTCTTCAATTCTTCCGACGTCGTTGTTTCCAATTCTTCGGCCTTCGTGCCTGATTTCGTCCAGATCGGCGTCGCAATCGCGCCCGGCTCCACAATGGAGACCTGAATCCCCCACTGCTGCACCTCAAGGCGCAATGCATCCGTCAACGCTTCCAACGCAAATTTCGATGCCGAGTACGGCCCCATCACCGGCATCGCGGCGCGGCCGGCAATCGATCCCATATTCACGATGCGCCCACGCCCCTGGCGAAGCAACGGGAGAAACGCCTGAGTGACCGCGATCTGCCCGATCACGTTCACCTCGAACTGCCGGCGCAAATCGGCAATCGGGACCGCCTCCAGCGGACCGACCACCGCAATGCCCGCATTGTTCACCAGTCCGGCCAAGCCTGCGCTCCCGACCAACGCCGCAACCTGTTGCCGAGCCCGTTCGATCGAACCTGCATCGGTGACATCCAGCAAAATAGGCAGGAGACGGACTGAGGCCTTGGCTTTCAAGGCCTCGCCATCTTCTATCCGTCGCACTCCGGCGAACACCGTAAAGCCAAGCCGATCGAGATGCCACGCGCAGGCCGCGCCGATTCCGGTCGACGCGCCGGTGATGACTATGGCTTGATCCATCAAGAGCCCCATCCCACTCCTTCTCGTGCGTGCCCACTGCAATCGCTCGATTCGTATTCCAGCGTGGGATTGTATCCGGCACCCTTGAAAGACACAACGGAAGATCGAACCATAGAAGCCTGTGCTTGTGCTTCCGCGACTCAGGCCGCCCGCCTGAACGGCACCCCTGACTCAGGTGCGGAGGACGGGCCGGACGGGCCTTTCATCTCAGCCATGTGCCGATGCTCCGCATCACTTTCTCCTGTCAGCGACCAGACCAGCAGGCCCACAAGCGCACTTACCGTCACCAGACCAATGAGGATAACCATGACCCCCCTCACAATCTGCCGGTAGTCTCATCCTGTTTCCACAAACCAACCGGCGTTCAACGGGCGGCTGACACCGGCAACGGGAATCAGCCGCCCCCGTCACACAACTACGCCGCCAGGCGATAGACCCAGCGATCACGCTCGCGCCGAAGATCGGCCGAAACCTTTGCTTCCCGGCTCATGGCGGACAGCCTCAACCCGCTGAAAAACACCGCGCCCATTCCGATCATCGCAGCAAAAAGATACCCGAGCGGAATCCCTGGCCAGGCCATCGCCGGGTCCGACACCATCACGGCGGCCGTCGGGGTCGTGCTTGCCACCATGATCGTTTCGACCGGTTCCGTCATTGTTGCCGTGCGATCCTCCGCCGCCAGCAACGTCCCCAGCTGATATTGATTCGCTCCCCAAGCCTCTTCCAGCCCGGTCCTGGCCTGAGCCATATGAATAATCGCTGTGCCCAACTGCTCCTGAACCACGGCCGCCCGAGCGGCATAATCCCGGCTGGCATCCACAATCCAGCGACCAAGCAACGGCTGCCAGGTCGCTGCGAATGCCCCCTGCATGCGCCCGCCCAATTGCTCCGCGGCACCGATTGCGTCGCGATTGTATTCAGAGACATAGTGATCCGCCGACAGGATCCCGCTGCTCACGCCGCGCCTGGTGCCATTCACGATGGAACGCCCCATGACCGCCTGGACGCGGGCCGCGTGATCATCGGGCATCGTCGCCGCACGGTCCATGATAAATCCGAAGGGACCACCGGGAAGGGATTGCAGGCTATAGTGCGCGAGCAATGCCTGATCCCATTCCAATGTCGCCTGGGCCGTCATGCGGTCGCTCTGCCGCTGCAGCAACGTGCGCTCGACAATGGCGTGCCCCAGGGCAGGCTGCAGCCACACCATCCCGTTCGCTGAACCGGACAATTGATCATCCATCGCCGGCGGCGTGGCGACGAGAAAGGTGCCGGTGGTGGCCATGAAGAGGAACAGCGCGCCGAACACAATGGCACACATGCCGAACCCGACGATGATGTCGATACCGCTATAGCGATAGGTCATGACAACCTCCTTTCCGCCTCAGGCAATCCGACAAACGGCAGATTAGCCGCGACAGTTCGTGCCTGATTCGGGTGGCTTGATGTGAAGAAGCGGCACCGGAGACGGTGCCCGACGCGAGAGCCGCCGAACGACCGGTCATTCGCCCCGTTGAGGTACAGTCGACCGCCCGTCTGGTGAGAAGAAAACACCCGGCAGGTCCGGACCGATGGGTTGAAGCTCCACGGAGGACCATAGCACCACCTACAGAATGAGGCGGCTGCAAGAAGATACTATCAGCCTACGCTCCGGCGCCGCCCGACGCAAGAGCGGGGAGAGTCCTGCTGCTAGCCGACCTGCGCGAAAGCCTCCGCCCGTTGCTCCATACACCGCACCAAAGTTCTCGCGACCTCATTTGCATCGAGGAGAATCCGACACGTAACTGAACGAGGTGTCGGCATTGAAATCGAATCAGGAGATGAATTGCGCATCGTCAGCTGAGAGTTCGCGATCCGGAATCAGGACTCCATCGAACACCGATGTTGGGGGGTGAAAAGGGCCTTCCATGAAAAATATTTTCATAAGCCCACGTGATCGGATCAGCCGCGCAACCCGGACCACACGCCCGCCTCATCCCCTCACGCACCCCTTCGACGGAGTATCGGAAACTCAAAATAGCCGAATCGACGACGGTCATCGACTTGCCACACCTCACAGTGCGGACAACTGAATGGCCGGAAACTATTGCCAGCAAACAATCTGCGCCGATCGCATTCCTCGTCGCATACGCAAGACGATCATCGACAACCTGATTCCCAACGGACCAACTCAGATACGTCACCCTGCCCCAGCCAACCTTCCCGCCTCGCAAAGGGGCGGATCCCAAGATGGGGAAGCCCCGTCCGTTTTCTGACCGACCAACAAAATCCGCACGGAAGTAATTTACTCGCCGCGCAATCTCTGCTATACCTGTCACATCGAATCACAACTTTTTACACCGAAGGGGGGTGAAGTACTCATGGCCACGAAGAAAGCAGCAGCGAAGAAGCCTGTAAAAAAGGCTGCCGCGAAGAAGAAGAAGTAGTCGCACCATGAGGAGGCGACGGTCACGTCGCCTCCTCGCCTCTCTCCCTCCCTCACACTCACATCCCATTCCCGTCATTCCGACTCACAGCTCGAACAAGTTTTTTCCATTCACTTTTCATCGTCGTGTGTCAGCCAGCTCCATCATCGTTCATACGATCCGATGACACAGCCCCATCAGTGACTCCCCCTCCATATCCCATCCCGACCACCCCGTCCCCGAGTTCCCGACCCATTCAAAATCGAAAACTCGCGAGCAGGTCTCATCGCGCTCCAGAACATTCCGATGTGGCGGCATACAGAAGGAAGGGGACAGGGGGAAAGACCAGAGGGACAAAGGCACAGCTTGGAGAGGAGCAACCCATCACGATCGATCCGCTGGGGTCTGAAGACACTGAGGCAAGAATGCCTTGAGGCAAAAAAAAGGGGAGGTGATGGCCACATCACCTCCCCGACTTCCTAACCGCCGGGTGAAGACCCAAGGCGACCAAGAAAGCAGCAAGGGGATCTTAGCACGAACAGGCCATAGAAAACACGATAGAAAAATACTTAATTTTATAACGCAGTTTCAATATGTTACGAGCCACACACCGCAAACATTCCGTCCTGAACAGAGGGAAACGCGGGACTCACTCCCGGGTTCGATCCGGGGCGCTGAAGCCTGAATCAGCATCAGGAAAACGACGACCGAGGTCACCACGAGGCGGTTCGGGGTAGAATCGCGAGTAGGTAAGCGCCTATTCCCGGGAGATCAACTCGATGCTCGTGACGCCGGAATCTCAACGTCGGAATCAGCGGCACGCATTCACGGCAACCCTCCTGGTAGCCGGAACGGCGGGATGGCTGACCTGGCTCTTCCCTCTGCTATGGCCCCTCCTCGGACTCTGCCCCTTAGCCTACCGGTGGGTGCGGCGCCCCTGCCTTCGCCGGATGGAAATCATGCGGCAACCGTTTCCCGAAGAGCGGGAAGGGATACTTCGCGCGCACGTAGCTTTCTTTCTGGCGCTCGATGAGGCGGGCAAGATTAGATTCCGGCAACTGGTCCAGATCTTCCTCGACGAGATACGCATCACCGGTATTCGCACCGACGTGGACGAAACCATCCGCGTGCTGGTGGCAGCCAGTGCGATCATCCCGGTCTTCGGCTTTCACGATTGGGACTATCATCGGCTGCATGAAGTGCTAATCTATCCGGATGCGTTCGACGACGCCTACCGGACTAAGGGCGGGGCAGACGAACACATTCTCGGTATGGTGGGGCTCCATCATTTGAGCGGCGTGATGATCCTCTCCAAGCCGGCGTTACTGGCAGGCTTCTCCCAACAACCAGGCACGCACAACGTGGGCGTGCACGAATTTGCGCACCTCGTCGAACAGGAGGCCGTCGAATACGGGCTGCCGCCGGAAGTCCCCTGGATGGCGGTCCGCCAGTGGGTCCGGTACGTGGCGCGGGAACTGGCTCACCCCTCCCCCCGTCGCACGCATGTCAGCGAGTATGCCTATACGAACGAACACGAATTCTTCGCCGTGCTGGCGGAGTACTTCTTCACGTCCCCTGAGAGATTGAAGCGCCGCGATCCCGCCCTCTATGCCCTGCTGCGGGACCTCTTCCATCAGGACACGGGAGCACTCCTCCCCTCCCTGTCGTGGCAGCGGAAGGGACTCAGCCGTAACGCATCCTGCCCCTGCGGCAGCGGGAGGAAATATAAACACTGTTGTCTGAAAAAGACGGGAGCGAACGGTAGGAACACAGAAACCACCGAGAGCGCCTCTGGCGGTCAGTAATAACCAGCCACCCTCTTAGAACGCGGGCACGCCCTTCACCACATAATGCGGCACGAAGCGGCTCTGATTCCCATGGATCAACCCGCGATCCTCACGAATCCCGATCCCCGCGGGCTCATCCCCGATCACCCACGACCCGATCACCGGATGCCAGCCTTCGAACGCCGGCAACGGCATGTACTGTTGAAAGACCGAGGTTCCCGCATCATAGGGCCCAGACGTTGTCAGGACTTGATCTCCGTTCACGATCGAGATATTGGCCCCCTCACGCGACCAAAAGGGTTTCCGAACATAGGCGGGGCAATCCCCCGGTCCTGAGAAGAAGGCGGGCAACAGATTCGGGTGATCCAGATACCACTCCCACAATAACGCCAGCAGCCCTTTGTGGCTGAGCACCTGCTTCCAGGCCGGTTCCAGCACCAGCATCGACGAGCGGGAGAGCGCCTCCGCGAATGCATCCTGACAGAGCCATTCCCAGGGATAGAGCTTGAAGAGCGTCGAGATCGGCTCGTTCCGGTGGTCGACAAACCGCCGACTCCCCGCCTCCCACCCGATCCGTTCGATCGGCAAGGTCTGCACACGCCATCCCGCCTGGTGCGCCGTATCGGCCAGATAGGTCACCGTCTGCCGGTCCTCGTCGCTCTGATCCAGACAGACCAGATGCAGCAGATCGGACGGCGCCTGTTCCCGGATCATGCCCCACTGCCCGACCAACCGCTCATGCAGGCTATTGAATTGATCCGCCTCGGGACAGGTCTCCCGCAGCCACCCCCATTGGCCGACCGCCGCTTCAATCAAAGAGGTCGGCGTATCGGCGTTGTACTCCAGCATTTTCGGCGCCCCGATCCCGTCGTACCAGAAATCGAACCGTCCATAGAGCGACGGCTCCTGCCGCTCCCACGAGTCGATGATGCGCGGACGCCAACCATCGGGGATCCTGAGATCGGCAAAGCGATCGTCGCGGACAATCCGCTCGACCGCATCGACACAAAGCCGATGCAACGAGGCCGTGGCGGATTCCAGGCAATCGATCTGCGATCCGGTAAACTCATAGGCCACATCCTCGCGCCAGTAGCCCCCGTCCAGACTGTGATAGGTAAGACCGACCCGGTCGAGTCGCGCCGGCCAATCTACTCGCGGCTGCATCGCGCGACGGTACATGACTATAGTCCCTCTTCCGGTTTATAGAATTGTCCGCCGGTCCGGCCAAAGCCGCCTCGCGCACACTCGTTCGTCACCCCATCGCCTGGGCAACCGTCGGTCTGACTGGGATCCGCTATCGCATCAGACTCCAGCATCGTATCCGCACTATGCCCGGCCGCGATCCACACCATCTCCCCCATGCCGTCGGCTATCGCAGCCAGACTCACCCGCACGTTGGACGATTGCCGCAGATGAGGAGTCACCGAATCGGACGAGGGCCCATCCGGCCGTTTCTTTACCATGGAGACCTTTCACAAGAGGAACAGCAGAACAGGGAAGAGGCATCGAGGAGGACAGAGCATCACGGCCCGCTGAGCAGAACCACTTGGACATCTTACACGAATTCCGGGCAGGCGAGGTGAGCCAAATACGCGAACGTGAACAGGGAGATCGACAGACCCGATCATCCGGTTCTTCCCGGTGCGGGAACCGTTACGAAGCGCCCAGCACCTCCCTGAAGACTCCGGCAAGATCGTGGAGCGCTTTCCCTCCGTCGCCGACATAGACCGAGCCGTGCATCGTCGCCAGCGTCTTGGGCTGGAGCGCCGCCAGACGTTTCAAGGTCGCATCCATGAACGGACCATAGGGAAGATAGTTCGCCAGCGGGCCCTTTTGATATTCCACCAGCACGTCCCGGCAGCGCCCCACGACGTCCGACCCCGTCACCGGCTCCCCATTCCCGCCTTGATGAAGAAGGTCCGAACAGAGGAGCGTCCGCTGCGTCTCTTCAAACAACAGCCCCGCATCCCAGCAATGCGGCACATGCGGCGTCGCCAGAAAGCGAAACCGGTACTTGCCCGTCTGCAACACTTCGCCGTCCGTCATCCCTTTGGCCGGCCGGACCGCAAGACAATCATCCACACTCACGAGCTTGCCCACCAAGCTGCAGACGGCCGTGGCATGCCTGGCCGTCTCCTGCCACTCCGGCAGCGATCCGCACTCATCGGCCTCGAAATGACTGAAGCCGATCCAGCGCAGCGACTGGGGATCGATGAGCGCCCCCACGGCCTCCTTCACTGCCGGGAACAGCGCGCGCGGACCGGTGTGAAAGAGCAGCGGCTCGGCATCGCGCAAGAGGAACTGGCTGAACTGCAGATTGAACGGCTCGAGAAAGGTCGTGATGCGGAACAGGTCCGGAGCGACTTCGGTAATCTGCGCCATAGGTCCTCCTCATAGAGTGCGACGGACATCGTACGAGCCCTGTGAGGGCGGGTCAATCCACGCAAACCATTAAGAAGCAGCGGGAAGAACGGACGCGCCTCCCACGTTCTCGAATAATCCGCTTTCCTGAACTCATTACTGGTAGGATGATAAGGCTCATCCGGTCAGTCTCTCGCATTGATGGAAAGGAACTGCACTTGAATACAACAAAAGTCATCGCATCATGCATCGTGCTGGCTCTCATCGGAACCCCGGCCGTCTCCCTGGCGAAGGCCAGAGGCGGATCCGGCGGAGGCTATTCCAGCGGGTCACGGAGCAGCAGCCCCTCGGGCAGCATCGGCAGCCGGGGCTCACGCACCTATGATCAGAACGGCGCCCAGCCGATTCAACAATCGACCACTCCGAAACCCGCCGCAGCCGCTCCGCAATCAGCAGCAGCCGGCCAGGGCCCTGCGGCCCAGCCGACGCCGGCATCGCAACCGTCATTTTTGCAACGCAATCCCCTCCTGGCCGGAATCGTCGGCGGCCTCGCCGGATCCTGGATCGGCCACATGCTCTTCGGCGCCACCGAAAGCAGCGCGAAGACGGCCGAAGCCGATGAGGCTGTCGGCCAGGCAGCCGGCGCATCCGGCAACAACGGCCTCCTCCTCTTCCTCATGGTCCTGGGAGCCGGAGCCGCCTATTACTTCCTTAAAGTCCGGCGGACCCCGGCTCCAGTGTTGTCCGGCATCTCGCGAAGCGGCGCCGTCGCCGGGAGCCTGCTGGCAGAATCCTCAGCGACCGCCCTCCGGCCCGCGACAACCGACCTCGACATCACCACGGCGGACACAGCCGCCTTTCAGCAGCTCCTGACCGACATTCAGACCGCCTGGAGCAAGCAGGACCTGGCAGCATTGAAACGATTCGTCACACCGGAGATGCTGACCTACTTCAGCACCGGCCTGGCTGAGAACGCCAGCCAGGAAATCGAGAACCATGTCGAAGATGTGGTGCTCGGACGGGCGGACGTCCGCGAAGCCTGGATCGAACATGCGACGCAGTACGCCACGGTGGGGCTCCACTGGAGCGCCCGCGACTATACCGTGTCAATGAAGAAGCAGCGCGGAGAGCCGGGCTATCTCATCGACGGCAGCGACGAAAAGCCGGCCGAATCCAGCGAAGTCTGGACCTTCATGCGATTCGGGGATGGCAAGTGGCTCCTGTCGGCGATTCAACAGTAACCAGCAGCGGGACACGCGGCACGATCGGCGGATCACCCGCCGATCGTGAGCCAGAGATACGGCGTCAGATAGTAGGCCGCGAAGGACAGGAACACCCCGCTGACCGCCCCGAACAGACCTGCCACATAGAGCCCGGCGAAGGGGGACAGAAACACAATGAGGATCATCAGCAGCGCAAGCGATCGATGGCCCTCATAGAACCGCCGGCGGTATTCGGAGTTGAAGGAATCCATGAGAGAAGGATGGGAAGGACTCGGCATAGGCAGAGTATAGAACAACGCCCCCATCCAATGCATGCGGGACAGCACGCGCGCCCCGGACACCAGTCTCCAACGAGCCGGGAGCCGTAGAAGCGGTTGTCGATCGAGCGGAACGGTCAGCGCACCCAGGGCGGCGTGACCGGGGGCGGAGACCCAGGCTGCTCGAGCAGGCCAGGAGGACTCGGGGACGGTCCCAGAGGCAGCGGCAGTCCCGGCGTGGATCCCGGGCGCCTGAATCGCACGACGAGCCCGCCCATCACGTCCCATTCACGGAAATTTCTTCTCGCCGACTGCGGATGCTGATTGTGGCACTCGACGCAGGACCGGACCAGCGCCAGATCCGCCGAAACCGCGGTAAACTGATCCCCGTCCGCAAAACTGAGAAAGCTCTGCTGCCGGTCCTTCTCCAACTGAATCAGCGCCTTGGTTTCCGCCGGAGTTCTCGGCCGGTTTGCCGGATTGATCGGCGTCAGGCTGATCAGACCGATCTCCACCGACGTCACCTGTCCGGCAGCCGCCTTCACGAACTGCGCGGGAAGCGGAATGAAATGCGCGTCCCGCTCCCAGTCCTCGCGCGGCTCGGGGCCCGCTCCGCGCGTATGCTCCACGACATGCAGCACATAGGCCGTGCGAAACGCCCTCACCACATCCAGCACATAGCGGGCCGTCTGCTCATAGGTCGGATCAGCCCAGGTGACAGAAGCCGCCAGGACCATGAAGCAACCGGCCAGGCCCGCGGCGAGACCGAGGTGACACCTTGACATCGCACAACCCTCCCGATTAATTCGACACAGAACAGGACCAGCGGCAGACGAACCGGCTGCCGGGGGAACCTCCTCCCAGAACAGCGAGGCGCCCGATCGAACACGACCGGAAGTCACATCATTCCCGATAGGCAAACGTAATCATCGGGGTCCAGTGCTCGTTCCCATATCCGTCGATAAAACAGGCCCGCCCTTGCAAGACCTCCCCCTTCTGTCTCACCGGGGGAAGAATCAACCAATCCGCCCGCCCTTCCGTCAACCCGCGCGACGGGATATCGGTGTGGCCAAACAAATAGCCCTGCGCCTGCCGCACCAGGATATTCCCTTCCACCCGATGGGACGTGGGGATGAACCAATACCGCGACCCATACACCACCAGAGAGGTTTTAGGCACCAGGACCGGCTCATCGCTGATATTCGTGAAGAAAAACTCCCCGACCACCTGCATGCAGGGCGTGCCATCCTTCTGCCCCATCTCCCACCACACGTTGGCCGCCTGCGCCGGCAAGACCACCAGCGTATGCTTCGGCACCTTCCAATAGACCCGCGCCACGCGCGCGTTGAGCGCATTCAACCATCCACGTACCCCGAGCTGCCAGAGCCGGTAGGCGCCACCCATCACCACAACCAGACAGACCACCGCCCCGATGAACGCCAGAAATTGATCCAACCCGTCAAACATAACCATGTGTCCTATCGAATACCCCGGCACCCGCGTTCCCCAAGCCCATCACCGGGCCGCTGGGGAAGTCTCCATACCAATTCTGTCCGTGACCTGGCAACAACTTTTTCGCCCGACGATCACCGCCGCCCGGTCGAGTCTCGCACAAACCGGTGGCATCCGTCGAACCAGGCCCAGGGCCCTCTCTGCGCCCCCGTCAGAGCCGCGGCTCGCCGGACAAGCGGCGCTGCGCCTGCGTGATCGCCTTCAGCAAGGCAGCCCGTTCCTTGTGCCGTGCCTTCGAGGCCGGCACCGTCGCCACAAACCGCTCCGCTGCGGCCGTCAACATTTGCAGCGTCTCGACCATGTCGCCCTGCGCGGAAACCTGCGCCTTCGACGCCGCGCGGGCCAGCGCGAGCCTTCGCCGGGGCCCCACATACATCTGCGGCGCAACCGGATTATCCTTTTCCAACTCGGGTCGTCGAAATACTCCCATGACGCCTCCCAATAATCAGACAATGAGAAATAATCCGCTCACTGTACTCGATCCGTGGCAGCAGCGGCAATTGCATCAAGGCCTGAAGACGGAGGGGAACAGGAGAGGGAGAAGAAACGCCGGGACGTCAGAGGCGAAAGATGCGTGCACCGTCGGGACCGCCGGCGTCATCAGCGACTTATCGCGCGAGCTTCTTTTTGATGGCACTCAGATTGTCAGGGGTCGCTCGCACCCGGACCGTGAGGCCCTCGGCATCATAGGCTTCGGAGAGGATCCGCATCTTGGCGCGGACCTCCGCCATGACCCCTTGAGCCGTAAAGGGAATCCGTACGTCCTCGTCGACCATGTCACTCTCGAAGTACCCCATGATGCGTTCACGGAGCGCCTGCAGATCGTCCTTGCTTCTCGTGGACAGAAAAAAGGCGTCCGGATATTCCGCCTTCAGGGCCGCGAGTTCCTCCGGGCTGAGCCGATCCCGCTTATTCAACACCAGAAGACTGGGAACATCCGTGGCACCGACTTCGGCTAACACCTTTTGTGTGACCTCGAGTTGGGATCGGAAGGAGGGATCTGAGGCATCGACGACATACAGCAGCAGCGAGGCGCTCGCCGCTTCATCCAACGTCGACTTGAACGACGCCACCAGGTCATGCGGGAGCTTTTTGATGAATCCCACCGTATCGGACATGAGCACCTTGGGACGCGTGTCAGGATAGAGAGGCCGAATCGTCGTATCGAGCGTGGCGAACAGCTTGTCGGCCACGAGCACCTCAATGCCCGTCATCGCCCGCATCAGCGAGGATTTCCCGGCATTGGTGTACCCGACGAGCGCGACCGTCAGTTCGTGTTCCCGTCGCGCGCGGCGCGTCTGATGCTCGTCCCCGATCGCCGCCAATTCCTCCCGGAGTTCCTTCATGCGATCGCGGATTCGGCGCTTATCGAGTTCCAGACTCGTCTCTCCGGCCCCCTTGCCGCCGACGCCCCCACCCTGCCGCTCGCTGCCGCCGCCGGTTTCCCGCAAGCGCGGCGCCAGATAATTGAGCCGCGCGATCTCTACCTGAAGCCGGGCCGCCCTGGTCCGCGCGTGCCGGCTGAAAATCTCAATGATGACCCCGGTACGGTCGAGCACCGGCACGCCGGCGGCTCGTTCCAGGTTTTTCAATTGGGACGGCGACAGATCGCAGTCCACGATGACGATCTGCGCCTGTTCGCGAGGGCCTGGGGCAATCTCGCCCGTATCAACCGATTCGTCGCCTTCCGATTCGTCGTCTGATTCCTCTATGGCGTCCGTGTCCGCCCCTTCGAACTTCGACGCCGCTTTGTGCTTCGGCCGCTCAAAGGCCGATTCGATTTTTCCGGAACCGCCGGTCCACTGCGCCAGTTCGGCAAGTTTGCCCTGCCCCAGGACCGCCGCATATTTATCCGAACTCCGTTTTTGCGTCACCTGGCCCACGACGTTGTACCCGAGAGTCTTCACCAGACGGGTCAGCTCTTGCAGTGAACTCTCCAGCTCCTCCGCGGTCACCCGAGGGGTGCGGATCGCCACAAGCACGGCATTCGCGGCATTTGATTGTGCAGACTTCGACATTGAGGGATTTTCCTTGGATACAAGTGGGTGAGGAGTGTTCATTTTAGCAGGGACGTTCGTGTGAAGGCGAGCACGCACCGCTCAGCACGATGCTTTGCCATCGGCAGTGCGGCGGGGAGTGATACTCAGAGGCGAGTGATGCCATGACGCCTCCCGCCCCTGTCTTCTTCGAATGGCCCACCCTATTCCCGATGGAACATTCTCCGCAGCCGTGCAATATCGCCTTCTTCTCCGCCCAGACGGTGCAGCATCCGGTGGCAGTTCGCGCAGACCGTGACAAGGTCCTGGCTGGACGACACCACACTCTCCGCCAGCTGTGCCAGCGGGAGCACATGATGCGCTTCCGCAAAGCCGCTCCCGATCTCCCCATACACTTCTCTGAACGACATTTCACAGACCTGGCATCTGAACTGATCCCGCCGGAGACAGTGCTCAACCGAGAGACGATCCTGTTCACGGGCCAGATGCTGGCGCACGGCATGACGGTTGACCACTCGCACGTAGTCCTGCTCGCGATCATGCTCGCGTGGCGGCGCGTCGGGCTGCCGGCTCTTGATGACGCTCTCAAAAAACCCCGTGGCCTGGCCCACCAGGATCCGGATGGTCTCCGGGTCCTCTGGAAGAGCCGACCCATACTGCCCATAATAGGAATAATCGCCCTCGCTCTCGTGGAACTCTTCATAGATGGGCCGGTCATATTCGCTGGCGCCTAACGGTTTCTTCAGCACATAGTCCGATCGTGAGCCGGTGGCGAGCCGCATGTCCTTGTCGTTCAATTGCCGCACAGACCGAAGCGACTCCGGCAAGACGGCGATTCTCCTCCGCAGCTTGTCCGCCTGCGCCGCATAGAACCCGTACCACAGTCTCCGCTGACCTTCCCGAGCCCATTCGCAGTACCAGATTTCCAATCTCGGCTCCCCCAACCCCAACGATCCCAGCTCCACACGCCACCCGTTGGTGTGAGACTCTTTCAACGGCAGCTTGGTGCGCAGCCGGATCAATCGGCCAAGACGTCCCGACAGCTCCCGATGCAGCTCGTCCGCCACCAACTTCAGGCGCTTCATACCCTCCACATCCCGCACCGCATCTCCCATTAGAACGCTCCTTCAACACACCATGTAACGATGGACCATCAACCGAACCGGGCCATTCCTACTTCGCTGAGCCACCGCAGTGGCCATCCTGGCGAGACCCGCCAGAACCAGTCCAGCGCACTCTACCCTATTTTCAAGGGGTTGTGGCCCTCACTCTCACCGTTGCCCCCCGGTTACAGAATATTTACCCTCCTGCTACGTGCCTGTAACATCCCGCTGCCACACTCATCCTGACGGCTTGTTCTTCAGACCTATCACGCACGTAGCCCGAAGGAGGAGATGGACACCATGACAATCAAAGCCTGCGTCAAATCGCTCGGACTCTTTGCCTGGGCCATCGTGGTCGCGGTGCTGGAGCGGTGGCCCCGTTAGGCGGAGTGTGAGGCGCGGATAGAGCGCAGGAGAACATATTCCCGGCCCCTGTGTTTGATTCTCCGGACTCAGCACTCAACGCTCAGTACTCTGCTTCGCCATCGACGGCGTGGTGGGGACGGAACGTCAGATCGGGTGAAGAGTGAAACGGCGTGACTGACGACGAAAGGCGAAAAGGCGGTCGAGGCTGGGACTCACGGGAAGAAAAGTCTCCAGCCCGTTACGTCTTTGACCGGATTATTCCCTCAGGTCTGTCATGCAGGCTGATAGTGCAGAACAAGGAGTTGGCTGGATTTCAGCGGGCACAAGGCATAGGCCCTGCCATCATTGTCCACAAACTCGACTTCGAACACACCTGGGCCAAGCGATTCCACCACCGTGCCCACTTGCCCGCGCAGCAGGCCCCGATCAGACACATCTTCCGTCAGCGCCACCACATCAAGCACATGAATGTCTTGGGTCATGATGCAGACCATGAAAAGAGAACCACATGTCGAACTATAAAACGGTGATCGATCCTTAAGTCGCCAGAATCTGCACGTGCGCGGCATATCCTAATTGCTTCAGCAGCTGCTGGCAGTCGTCCCAGGTCAACCCGAAGGTACGGACGTCGGCCACTCCAAGACGCGCCACCACATCGCGGATGGCGGTGAGATGCTGCGGATCAAGTTCTCCATCCATTATGGCAGCTTCAGCCCAGTCACCCAGACCAGCGAGCGAGAGCTCATGCTGAAGATAGGCGGCCAGTTTGTCAGCAACGACTTGGCGGGTAATCCGTTGGCTCATGATATTGCCATTCCTTGCACCTCTGAAAAAATCAGGGTTTCGGCACTTCTAAATCTTTACAGATCTTCTGTGCGAGGAAATCGTTGATCTCTCGATGGCGGGAACGGTCGAGGTCTTCCCGGCAACACGATTCACATACACGCTGTGACTGCCGCCTTCACGGAGAAACTCGATACCGTAGCGTTCGAGATGGCGGATCAAATCGACCCGTTTCATGAAATAGAGGCGAGAGGCTCCCGGATCACAATCTTGTTCCGGAGAGACTCCTCCGCGAGCGCACGGTTGGATTCTAGTACGAGTTGGACGGCTTCCTGAAGATTGGATCGAGCTTCATCAAGCGTATCACCCTGCGTGTTCGCACCGGGCAACCCCTCCACAAACGCAATATACCCTTCAGGCACCTGCTGAAACACCGCCGTAAGTTGTTCTTTCATATGAGCGATCTCCTTACAACGGCGAGTATATCAGACCATGCCATGAAAGCCCACAATCCCTAACACGAGCAGATGCTCTTTCAATCTTCAAGCCCCCTCCCCGCCTGACAAAGCGCGCAGGCAGCACTGGTGAGGACAATGAGGAGCCAGCGGAGGATCCGCACGGCACTCAGTACTCGGGACCCAGTACTCAGCTCTCCGGCTCAGCTCTCCAGCTCCACGTCATGAGACCTGGTCACGTCCCCTGCTCCCAACTCCTGAAGTCCTTGAGTTCTTCAGCAATGCTTTTCAACACCCAGGCAATCACCGCCGCATCATCCACATAGCCGACCACAGGCACGAACCATCGGCGGCGCGCTGGGGACAGAAACTCAGAGGCGTGAGACGGCGTGACAGGCACATTCGGTGTTAACCAAACAGCTGTTCAAGTAGCTGCTCACGGGTGATATCGAAATGTGCAGCCACATCGGCGAGAATGGCCGAGAGGGTCCCGATGCGAAGCGGAGCATGTTGGGGAATCGTGAGATGGTGCTCACCATGCTCATAGGTCGTCAGTCGGAGATGACTGCCGGCTTGACGGGTGATGGAATAACCGAGCTTGCGAAGGGCCTGAGCGAGATCGCTTCCGGACAGATCGCGGGGAAGCCTCATACGGCGATAACTTCCTCGCGGACATGGTGCAGGCGGACGATCTTCGGCGCTTGCCCCTCCTCAAAGTGGCAGCGAACCGCTTCACGGACTTTCCCCGGCAATTCAGCCAGGGTATCTGCTTCTGTGAAGATCGACTCCCCGAGTGCGCGTGCAATGTACCCGCCCTCAGGTGCCTCTTCCACGACAAAAATCAATTCACTCATGGCCATCTCTCATCAAGGAGTGTGATGGACACATGGTAGTCCCGCCCACACCCAATGTCCAGCCTGCAGCGGCTTAGCGCAGGAGTGCGGCGAGTGTTTCTTTACCCTTTCTCCACACTCAGGGCCTAAGACTCAACGCTCAGCACTGTACTTCGCCATCGGTACGTAATGGGGACGGAAGGCCAGAGACGGACGAGACCTTGAGATGAGATATATCTCATATGGTATAGAAAACGCAGCGCATCGCGGTGCTGATCATGGACGTGACCGCACACGAGTATCGGAGGTAATGATGAAAACCAAAGACGTTCGTCCGGCAAAAGCGCGGGTGGTGGTCTCGGTAGGAGAATCTGTTCGGATTGTCCGTGAACTACAAGGACTCACGCAGAGCGAGCTAGCTCGAAGGACCAAGATTCCACAGTCCACGATCTCGGCCATTGAAAACGACACCATCAATCTTGGCGTCGAACGGGCCAAGACTCTGGCGCGGGTCCTCCAGTGCCATCCAGCCGTCCTGGTCTTTCCCGGCTGGGACATGGCCAAGCAGTCCGCAGCCTAGCCCTGATTGGCGGTATTCAGCTTCATCCTCCGCTTCATGAGCGATCTGAAGGAAAAGAGACCGAGAGCGTCCGATTAGGCACCCAGCCCTATCTTCTCCCCCTCTAGCGAAGCGTGCGATACACATCACGCCGGTGGCGCACATAGTGCACCGTAATCTGTTCGGCCTCGCGATCGACTTCGTAGACGATCCGATAGTCGCCCACACGCAGACGATACAAACGTTCGGCCCCTTGCAGCTTCGTAGATTGCGGGGGAATCGGATTGGCCGGCAAGCGGTCGATCCGGTCAAGAAGGCGAGAAACCATCGCACGTGGAATCGACTAAAGCTCTTTCTCGACAGAGGGCTTGAAGCCGAGGCTATACGAGGCCACGTTTCTGAAGCCGCTTTCTCATATCATCGGCGCTCATAGCTTTTTCCGGCCGTCGTTCAGCCACGACCGCAAGGTCGTGCAGATCCTCCATCAGACGCGAATAGCGCTTGAGCGAGAGCACCACCCCGGTTCGCTTTCCTTGACGGTCAGTCACATACCGCGGACGAGGTGTGGTTGCCTTTGCAGATCGTTTAGCCAGCATGGCCATCTTATAACTCACTTGGGGAAAGGTCGTCGAGAAGCCACCCTACTCCCCGGCCCCCAAAAGCGCGCAATCAGCGCTGGTCATGGTATGGGGCAGCCACGAGAACATCGGCTCAAGACTCAGGACCCAGGACTGAGCACTTCCCAGCAGCACTCAACGCTCAGCACTGTACTTCGCCATCGGCAGTGGGGGGGCTGAATGGCGCAGGACAAATCAGGAGTGGGTCAACGCCTGCCACTCTGCTGAGAGTCCAAACTGGTCGGCCAGGGCAGAGACCGCTTGCAGATCGACTTGGCTTGGTTGGCACACAGCGAGGATCTGCCGGGCATCCAGGAGGTCCTGAGGACCACCGGCATATAACTTGAGCAGAATCAACGACTGCCAAGAAACGACCGGCACAGCACAACCAAAAACCGACAGAGTCCTAATCCCGTTGAAAATCATCGTACTCAAGACCGAAGGCAGCACGATCAATTGAACCGGGATCGCCACATCCTCAATCGTCACAGTCAGCTGGAACACACCGCGCAGGGGATCGTCCACATCACCGGCCTGATACTCGGCGCCAAGATGGCGGGACAAGGCCACAGGATCTCCGACACCGAGCGCAAGAGCAAAGTCCAGATCATGCGTCGCACGCGGAACACCCCAGGCCGCGACCGCAAAACCTCCGATCAAGGCATAACGGTCCAGGAGATGATGGGTATGAGCGTCGTCAAGGCGACGCAGAATCTCGGTTAGCGCTTGGGCGAACACGCGCGTTTTAACTCGTGGCAGGTGTCAGACAGTTCCAAGGCAAGCTGCAGTCGTTGAGCAGGAGAAAGCCGGCGCGCACTTTCCACGGTCTGCTGAGACATCTGCGCACTGAGCGCACTCGTCCGGCGTATGGGAGCGAACGGGCCTGACAATTTGGCTGGTTGACCCATGGCGCCATTCTACACACATTGAAACAAGGAGGAAATACAATGGTAGGCCCGATCAAGTCCCCTGCTCCCACATCCGAAAGTCCTTGAGTTCTTCAGCAATGCTTTTCAGCACCCAGGCAATCACCGCCGCATCATCCACATAGCCGACCACAGGCACGAACCATCGGCGGCGTGGTGGGGGCAGAAGGTCAGATGTGAGGGAGACGTGAGGCGGCGTGACTGACGGGACAGCGTCGGATTACGTAGCCTGACCTCATTGTCTTCCCCGATGTTGGAGCGTCACGAGAAGAACCCCCTCCCGACCGCGTACATTCGTTCATCCAATCTCATCCGGATAGCCGCCTTCGGTCTATTTCCCCATCGCCTGTTGTCGACGCTGGTTCTGCAACTGTGAGCGCACGCTCTCCGGATCGGTATGCACCCAGGTATATTCAATCACCACACAGTTCTCATACCCCTTGAACCGTTCCAGGAGTTTCGGCAGACAGCGATCCAGACAGGGCGACAGTTCCGAATAGATTCGCGATACCTGGTCAGGCCCGATCTTCTGTGCGTCCATATAGTTGAGCAGGTGCTGCTCCGAGTGCAGCCCCTTCCCCTTCGCCGGATCCTTGCCGCTGGTAAAGGCGATCCGATCCCCGGTCTTCAGCTCCAGCACGGCCACGTTGCGACCGAGACTCCATCCCGCATTGAGCCCGCCCGCTTCTGTGGGACTCTTCGCAAAGACATCGTTCAGCGGCTGCTGGAAATCGTGCGTGAAATAGCCGACCTTCCGATCCGTGATCTTCTTTCCCGCACAAGCCGATCCGGACTGCGCCGCGCTGGAGGCTGAAGGGGTGGAGGGCGCAGCGCCTCCAGAAGGCCCGGAGGAATCACCGGCGGCCTGTGCCTCCGGAGCCGGCTCATCCCGCGTGACGGCGGCATCATCAAACTCCCCACCCTCCCCGTCCTTTGCCTTCGTGAAGCAATGGGCGACATTTCCCTGGACCTGCGCGCGTGAAAATCGAAACGCGCCCGTCTCATCCAGCCGCAAGCGACACGCTTCTTCGGGGGAGCCATGCCCGCCATCCCACGTATCCCCGGCAAAGACAGAAGACCCGTGACCAACCAGCCCGAAGAACCCGACTGCGACTATCCAGCCCTGCCACCGCGACTTCAATCGCATCACGCCTGCTCCTCCCCGTTCATTCCCCCCCCACCCAGACACGCGCACATGTCGTGAGGTCCGGTCACGTCCCCTCTTCCCACAGCCTGAAATCCTTGAGTTCTTCAGCAATGCTTTTGAGGACCCAGGCAATCACCGCCGCATCATCCACATAGCCGACGACCGGAATGAAATCAGGGATCGCATCCAGCGGGCTGATGAGGTACAGCAGCGCCGCGACGATGGTCACGAGCTTGTGGACCGAGAGGCCGGTATAGGCCCCGCTCACCGACGCTTTCAGCAGCCGCACCAATAGTTGAAGGTCCTTCAACAGCTTGCCACCGCGACCCTGCGCGATCGACACCGCCGCGGCCAAGAGATACCGAAGCCGCTCTTTGTCCCTGAGATACTCCCCCGCCGCCTTCGTGAACCCTCGAAACATCTTCAACGCCTTCAGGAGCATCGCTGGAGTCATGGTCTTCATGTCGTCCTCTCTGAAAGGTGAGCGCGAATCCGGTATGCAATCAGGCTTGAGGATAACAGGCAGTCCGCGAAGGATCAATTTAGCAGAGGGGAAAGCACAGGCGTGAATCATCGGCGGTGTGGTGGGGACGAAAATTCAGAGACGGGCGAGACGTAAGTCTATGCGACGGACGGTAAAGTTTTCCGATTAACCAACCTGGCCCCTGTTCTTGGTTCCGAGATGCATCTAGAGACGCCCCGATTCCAGAAAGCTGTAATAGCCCTTCCGATTGAAGATGATGTGATCGAGAACTTCAATGCCAATAATCTCTCCAGCTTCCTTAATCTGTTTGGTGGCATCCATGTCTGACGGAGAAGGGTCAAGACTGCCCGCCGGGTGGTTGTGAGCGACTATGATTCCAGAAGCCCGATCTGTCAACGCATCAGCAAAAACTTCTCGTGGATGAACCGGGCTGCGATCTATTAACCCAATAGACACGACCCGCACATTCAAGACTTCATTGGCTCCGTTGATGGTGACTGCCAGAAAATGCTCTTGCTTACGGTCGGCGAAATGCCGGATGAGAGGAAGAATATCTGCCGGCGTGTTGATCTTCAGACCTTCAGGCTTGATTCGTCGTCGAGCAAACTCAATGGCAGCAAGCACCAACGCAGCTTTGGCGTCTCCAACGCCATCGAATCCCGTGAGATCCTCAATGCGGACACCCAACCCCTTCTCGTCAAGAACCCTGGCAAGCTTGGCGGCAAGGGTCATCACATCCAATCGGGCGCTGCCCTTCCCTAACAGCACGGCCAGCAGTTCTTGATCACTAAGCGCTTCGGCCCCTTTCGCGAGCAGTTTTTCGCGTGGGCGATCCTGCAGAGGAATCTGGTCGATGCGCTTGTTCACAGGTCTACAACGAAGCTCCCAGATGATGTTGAATGACTGTCACGGCCATGATGTCGAAAATGCCGCCCGTGTCCGTGTACTTAGGATCGGCCAATTCTTCGTACCGGCCACGCCCATCGTAGGCGGCCTGGATTTCTCCATTGACCTGACCGCGGTATGCACCTTCGAGAAAGGGAGAATCATCCCGGTGAGCAACGACCGTACGACGAATACCGGGATCTGCCGACTTCTCCTCGGTCACCTGCTTGATATAGAGCGCTTCCTCGTCACTGATCGAGTGAGTAGCCCGGATCTCGGCGATCATGTCTTGGACGGAGACTTTCTTGGGTGGCGGGCCAGTGCCTTTCTGACCTTTGCCCGGTTTTAACTTCACTGGGCCGGCGCTTGTGGTGACACCCTGATATTTGACCACTGCCTTGACCACCTCCGTTTGGCGAATCTGCTTCATCAAGTCTGAGACACTGCCTTGCTTGATGAGCTGCGGGCCGACGCATTCGACAAACGTGGCAAACTCCTTCAACTCCGCTGCATAGGTAAAGAAGCACGTCAGAAAATGGAAGCTCTTGACGTAGCGGGTCAGCAAATAGACGAAAGCTTTGCGCTCTTCAGGCGCTGCAATCTTTGACTGAAACCGCGAACGCAACGCGCTGACAAAGAACTGCACCTGTGCATCCGTCCCGGTGGCGGTCAATCTCGCGAAATCAGCGGCATCCTTTTGGGTGAATACACCGGCCGCGAGAATCTCGGCGTAGAGCCTGGGACAGAGAGCCTGGTCCGGCTCTTCCGGCTCGAACGGCGTGCCGTTGCGATATTTCTGAAACGCCTTGAGGATCGCCTTGGCGTTGTTGGTAAAGTCCACCACGACCACGTCGTTCTTGCCTTCGTAACAGCGGTTCAAGCGCGAGAGCGTCTGCACCGCGTTGCGGTCCACCACAGGCTTATCGAGGAACATGCCGGCAAGCAACGGCTGATTGAAGCCAGTCTGAAATTTGTTCGCCAACACCATCAGCCGGTAATCGTCGCCCTTGAACCGGTCCTCGATCAATTCGCCGCTTTTGAGCTCGTTGACAGCGTGCTCGTGGATTTCAGCGTTGGTGTCAGGATGGGTGAAATCAGAGAAAGCGTAGAGGACTTTGTATGTCGCACCGCGCTCCTTGAGCTTTTCCTTGATGATATTGAAATACCGCAACCCGGCCACGCGCGAACTGGTCACGATCACGGCCTTGGCCCGGCCTCCAATGAGTGGCATCACCCTTTCCTCGAAAATGCGGAGCATCACTTCGGCCTTGTATTGAATGAGGCCGTCGTCCTGAAACGCGACGTTCTTGAGCGCCTTGGAGACGACGCCCTTGGGATACAGCTTTTCCTCCTCTTCCGGGGAGGGAACGAAATGGCAATGCAGGTTGTAGAGGGTCTTGTAGGAGATGATGCTCGCAGCCACGTCCACAATGTAGCCTTCGGCGATAGCCTCCGCCTCGGTGTACGTGTCGAATGGCTTGCCGAACAGGGAGACAGTGGCGGGCGCGGGCGTGGCGGTAAAGGCAACAAACAACTGATTCAGATCGTGCTCGCGGATGACCTTGGCAATCAGTTCCTCCGGATCTTGCTCCTCCGTTTCGGTGTCGGCCTCATCTGCCTTGCGGAACGGCAGACGGATGGCTGCGCCCATCTGACCTTCCTGAGAGCGGTGGGCCTCATCAATCAGAAACGCGACGCGGAGCGTCTTCAACGCCGGGTTCTTCTGAAGCTCCTCCAGCACATAGGCGAGCTTTTGCTGCGTAGTGACGATGATGGACGTCCGTTCCTTGAGGAAGCGCGGCAGGTCTTCGGCCTTCCTGGCGATGCCTACCACGTCTTTCAGATGAGCGAACTTCTCGATGTCTTCGCGGATGTTGGTGTCGAGCGATTTCCGGTCGGTAAGGATACACGTCAGGTCCACTAACTTCTCGTTCGTGCCGGGCTTGTAGAGACTATGCAGTCGGTCGGCCAGCCAGCAAATGGAGAGGGTCTTGCCGCTGCCGGCGGAATGGTCGGCGAGATACTTCTTCCCGATGTCGCCCTTGTCGGCGAAGTGGGCGGTAATGTCCTCGGCCACTCGCCGCACCAGACGGCTTTGGTGGTAGCGCGGAAAGATCGTGAAAGCCGGTTGCTCCGGTTTGTCGTCCTCCGCCTCACGCTTCGGCACTCGGACAAGGAAAAACGACAGCGCCTCTAACAAGTGATCCTTCGACAGCACTTCGCGGTACAAGAACTCGACAGGATATTCGCCAGGGTTCGTAGGAGTATTGGTCAGCCCCATATTGTGCCAGCGGAAGTGCTCCGCTCGACGCGGGTCGGTCGCAGCCATTACGTCGCTGGTGTCTGCGGCGAGGTAGAGGAACAGGTGCTGGAAAATCTTGCGTTTGTGGTCGCGCTTGGTGAACTGCAACACCGCGTCATGCACGTTCTGATTCGCCTCGTGCTTCAGCTCCAGCGCCACGATGGGCAGGCCGTTGAGGTACAAGACAAAATCAATCTCTTGATTCGTTTCTCCGAAATAGAAATGCGGGCGGAAGGTAATCCGGTTTTCGGCATACCCTTTGACTCCGGCGCTTTCGGCGGAGCGGGGTTTGGGATAGAAGAGGCGGAACTCCAGCCCGCGCACCGTGAGACTCTTGCGCAGAAGCATCCAGAGCGGCGTGCGCTCTAGCTCTTTACGCAGCGCCTTGAAGACTTCGTCCCGCGCGTCAGTGCCGTACGTGTCGTGGAGCTTCTTGAGTGTGTCAGATTGGGTGGCGTTGAGGAAGGCCCACAGATGGTCTTCGGCGATAAAATGCTCGGTATCGATGATCTCGGGCTGTTCGAGCACACCGTACTGATGCTCGCGGGTGAGATACGCCGCGATGTGCTGCTGAAAGGTCAGCTCCGGGGATTTCTTCTTTCTCGCCATGATCAGGGGGCACCGAGTTTCAGCCGGGCACGGGCCAGCGTCACCGCCTCGTGCAGCTTGCGTTCCATCTGCACCCGTGGCAGCGCCTTTGTCCAATAGGAGGATACCTGTATGCCGCTTCGCTCCAGGTTCAGTAGCTCAACCGTCTCCTGACGTTTCCCGGCACAGAGAATCAGACCTATGGGGGACTCCTCGCCTTCCTTACGCTCGTAGCGGTTGAGCCAGCCGAGATACAGTTCCATCTGGCCTTTGTCGCCCGGTTTGAAGTCCTCCAGCTTGAGTTCCACAGCCACCAGCCGCTGCAGATTGCGGTGATAAAAGAGCAGATCGAGATAGTGATCCACCCCGTCCACGCTCACACGCTTCTGCCGCTCCAGAAAAGCGAAGCCCACGCCAAGTTCCAGGATGAAGGCCTCCATCTCACGCAAGATCGCGGCTTCCAGATCCTTTTCGACGTAGGTGTCTCTCAGTCCCAGAAAATCGAGAAAGTACGGATCGCGGAAGACAAGGTCGGGCGTCAGTTTGTCCTTCTCGCGCAACTGCTTGAGTTCCATTTCTGCCAGTTTCGCTGGTTTCTTTGAGAGGGCGGTGCGCTCAAAGAGCATTCCGCCGATCTTCTTTTCCAGCGTCCGGGTGCTCCATCGTTCGATTCGACACATCTCGGCGTAAAAATCGCGTTTCAGCGGATCGTCCAGCCAGATGATCGAAACCACATGGGTCCAGCTCAATTTTGCAGGCACCGCCTGCAAAATCACGGGGTCAGAAAACACCTCGGCAAAGCGGACCATGTTGGCCAAGTTACGTTCCGAATAGCCTCGCCCGAACTCGGCCACTAATTTCGCACTCACTGCCTGCAGAATCTTCGCCCCATATTCCGCCCGCTTTTCTTTCAGGAGATCACGCCTGATGCGGGAGCCGATATGCCAGTAAAGAAGCGTCAGCCCGGCATTGACCGCTTGGGCGACCTGCTGCCGGGCCTGGAGAATCAACCCGCGCAGGTCGGTCACCAAAGGACGCGCTACCGCCACGCTGGTTCTTACCGAAACCTTGGTTTTCGTCTCCCTCATGGCCTTGGCTCTCATGGCTATGCTCTCGTTGACTCCGTTTCAGTCCGCCGCACCCGCACCAAGTCCGCCTCCGTGACACGCCGCTGGCCGGTGACGCACTCGTGGATGAGGGACTTGCGATAGGCGTTGAGGGTGGTGATCTGGGATTCAATGCTCTTGCGAACCTGATTCTGCTTAGAGTCCTGCTGCTCAATCTTGCCCAGAGTATCACGCTGAATCTTCAGCGCTGGCAAAGGAATCGAAATGAACCCAAGTTCTTTGTGGCTCAGGCCTTGACGGGATGCGCCGGTGAACGACGAGAGAACCTGCTCCTGTCCCCTCGGTGAGGCGAGAAATGCAGCAAAGAAGCGGTGGTGCAGCTTGTGACTGACGCGAATAATGCAGACGTGCTGGTTTACGTTCCCCTCGCCAAAATCATCTGGAACGAAAGTGCAACGACCGATGGACGCGCCCGTAATGTTGAGCAGCACATCCTGCGGTTTAAGCTGGCTGCTTGCCATTTCAGCATGTGTCTCTTGGGAGATGAATGCCACGTCTTCGAGCCGCAAACCGTCGAAATGCACGTTCTGACTACGAAGCAGCGGGATTCCTTCGTCAAGGTAGCCGGATGCTCCGCCTTCGGGTGTCACTCCACTTCCAATCTTTATGGCAACATCTTTGACTCTTTCTACCGGCCAATTCTCGTTGGCAAATGCCGCGTGGAGTGTCGCCTTGCGGAGTTCGTCGAGAGTTTCGATCTGACGGCGTTTAGCGGCCATCGCTGCGTCAATTGCGGCACAAGATAAGTCCAAATATTCGCAGATGCGAGCCTGTTGCTTGAGGTCTGGGTAAACAAAGATGCACTCCCCGAGCGACTGCCGGTTGATCTTCGGCATTGCAACGCGCCCCGATTCAAGGAGCGTGTACTGAGAAAAGCCGTCGCTAAGCATCTCGTAGTAGAGAAAGCGAGCCTCAACCCGATAGAGCGGACGTACCGGGTACATGTCGGCACTGCAGAGCCCCTTGAACGGTGCGACAATAACCTTACGGAGCTCCGGACGTATCTTGCTGTAAATCACCTCTCCTGGCTCAACGAGAAACTTCCCGCTCTCGGCTCCCTGGGCATCAGCAGACTCGACTTCGAGGAGACGTCCTGTACCGCTCTCGATGTGGTTCGGGGCAAAGAGCGGAAGATCCTTGTATCTGTCGTCCTCTGGATCAACCTGGCCGTTCCTGATGGTGGCGATGCGTTTGAAGCGATCGACGCTCCAATCCGTCGGAATATTCCCGTACCAAGTAGATCCTTCCATGCGAAGCTCCGCGCTTCCAGACGGCATTAGCTCCCCCCAATCATCCCATGAGTTTTCACTGCGATTTCTTAGCTCATCTTTCCAATCCCTCCAACATCTTCTCCGCCTCCTTCTCCAGCCGCCAAAACTCGGCCAGTAATTCTTTCGCAGGCGTAGGCGGTTGGTAGCGATAGAAGTATTTATTCGGGAGGATTTCGTAGCCAAGTATGGGCTTGCCGTCTTTCTTAGTCTCCTCCCAACGGATGATCGGCTTGGCAATTTCCCGATTCAGAAACGCCGCAATGTCCTCGCCGTGGGGGATATATTCATCGTCTTGCACGTAGTGCCGGTGCGCCCACTGGACGGAAATGATTTCCGGTCGGTCCTCGAAGGCCGCATTGAACTTCTTGGTGGCATCGTCCCCCGGTTTAAGAGAAAGCTCAATTGTCGTTTCCTCGCCTTCGGCCTTCACGCGCACAAGAAAGCTCAGCTCGCTCTCGTAGAACTCCAGCTCCTTTTTCACGTTTGCAGCAGTGAATGCCTTTTCGTAAGGCTCAGTGATGGTCGCGGGCTTGTCGTTTTCGTCACTCTGCCAAAACACCACGCTGACCTTGTGGTAGGCAAAGTCCTCCCGCCGGAAAACTTTCACATACTCGTCGGCATACCCCTTTGCCCACCCGTCACGGTAACGTTCCTCGATCCATGCGCGGTGCGCGTCGGTGATGCGATTGCGTTTATTGCCGAAAGACTTTGGCTCTTTCTCGAATTGCTGGCGGGCGTCGATGAGCATGACCCGCCCGTGATGGCCGGCGGGCTTGTCGTTTCGCAGCAGCCAAATGTAGGTGAAGATGCCGGTGTTGTAGAACAACTGATCGGGCAACATGACGATGGCATCGAGCCAGTCGTTCTCCAGAATCCAGCGGCGGATTTCGCTCTCGCCAGAACCACAATCGCCGTTGGAGAGAGGTGAGCCGTTGAAGATGATGGCAACGCGGCTCCCACCCTCGGCAGGCGGGACCATCTTGGCCAGCATGGTTTGCAGGAACAGTAATGCGCCATCGTTCACGCGCGGCATCCCGGCTTGATAGCGAGCCTTCTCTAACTTGCGAGCCTGCGCCTCATAGCCGTCCTTCCCGCCCCAGGTCACGCCAAAGGGCGGATTGCTCAACATGCGGTTGAAACGCCATTTGCCTTCGGGCCATTGGTCGCCGGGGTCTTTGCTATTCGGATCGTGTGGGATAAGTGAGTTCCCATAGGTGACCTTGGCTTGCTTGTCGTTCTTAATGAGGAGGTCTGCCTGACAAATCGCATAGTTCGTCGGTGACATTTCCTGGCCGTGGACGGTGAGGAATTTGTCCACGCGTTCCTTTTGCTCCTGTGTAGCGGCACGGTCGAGCAGGTGTTCTTTGGCGACGGACAACATGCCGCCTGTCCCCGCCGCGGGGTCGTAGATAGAGAAATGCCGGTCGGGAATTGGTATCTCCAGCAACTCAACCATCAGACGGATAACTTCGCGTGGCGTGAAATGTTCTCCGGCCTCCTCGCCACTCTGTTCCGAGAACCGCCGGAGCAATTCCTCATAGATGTAGCCCATCTCCAGCCCAGAGAGTTGGTCCGGGCCGAGCGCGAGCTCCTTATATTGGTTCAGAATTGGAGCCAGCCGGTTATTCTTCACCATTGAGCCGATGGTGGCGCGGTAGTTGAAGTGCTCGATGATATCGTCAACGTTTGGGGAAAAGCCGTTGATATAGGCACGGAAGTTTTTCTCCAGCAGTGCAGGATCCTCCTCGTAGACCTTGCGGAGCGTCCAGTTGGTCTTATTCGAGAACGGGCACTGCTTGGGATTGAGTTCGAGTTCCTTGACCAGTTTGGCGAGTTCTTTCTCGGTGAGCTTGGGACGTTTGATTCGAATTTCAGCCGTCTTCTCCTCACGCCACTTCAGGAGGACACACTCCAGGCGACGAATGACAATGATCGGCAGGATGACGTTTTGATACTCGTAGGCCTTGAACTTTCCGCGCAGTCGTTCCGCAGATTTCCAAATATCGCCTGCGAGGTTATCCAGCTTGGGTTTGTTGAGGGAGAGAGTCATCGAGCCTCCATTTCGGTTTCGCAGAATACCCTTTTCATTCCTATAAATCACCCCGCCTTTGGGGGAAGGGGAAAGTGCTGAGTGCTGCCAAGAAGTTCTAGGTCCTGAGTCCTCCGTGCTGAGTGTTGAACCTGGGCGAGGAGAAACCTCGTAGGATTACTGGGGCCCCTTAAAGAAGTCCTGGGTGCTGAGTTGGGGGAGACAAGGGTTGAAGGCGGGAACGGGCGAAACCAGGGTGGATCGACCTCAGCGTATTCCCCGATTGATTCGAGCCAGGAAGAAGAGTACCGTTTCCTCTATTCCCCACCAAGAAAGGAGGCTATCATGCGACGCTTCCAACTCCCCTTCTTCACTGTGCTCCTGTTTCTCTCCTGGACGACTCTGGCCTCAGCGGAAATTCTGGCTCTCTTGAACTATGAGAGTAAGCCGGGCCAGCCGGTGCGGCGCGAAGGCATCGCTATCATGGATATCGATCCCGACTCTACGGACTTCGGGAAGATCCTGATGGAGATTCCGCTTCCGCCCGACCTCGTCGCGCACCACATCTTCTTCAACCGCGATCGGAGCAAGGCCTATATCACGTCCTTGGGGAAAAGCCTGTTGCACGTCGTGGATCTCACCCATTTCCCCTATCGCCTGCGCGCGATCGATGTGCCGGACTGCCTGGTCGGCGAGGATCTCGTGGTCTCGGAGGACAACAAGACCTGGTACCTCACCTGTATGGGTTCCAGCAATGTGATTATGGGCGACGCGGTGAAAGATGTGCCGATCAAGACCGTGAGCGCGGCTGAGCCGGCTGTGGCGACGATTCTGTATCCGCACGGAATTGCGATACACAACGGCATCGACCGGGTGCTTGTGACCAGTACGGTCAAGCCGGATATGTCGGAAGTGGGTGAGTCGGTGACGGTGCTGGAAGCCAGTACGGGGAAGGTCCTCTCAACGCACAAAATCTCGACGAAACCCTCACCTGCCAAATCCGCTCCCGTCGAAGTTATGTTCAGCCCAAAGGCCAACCCGCCGGTGGTGCACATCACTAATATGATGGAGGGCACACTGTGGGCCGGAGTCTGGGATCCGCAGAGCAAGGCTTTTTCGTTCCATCAGGTCGACGATTTCGGTCCACGGGAACAAGGGATGCCGCTGGAAATGCTTTACAACAAAAAGGGGGATCGCTTGTTCGTCACCACAGCCAAGCCGGGGTATGTAAATCTGTATGACAATACCGATCCGCGGCAGCCGAAGTTCCTCAAAACGATCGCCGCCGCTGCCGGCGCCCATCATAGTGTGCTGTCGCCTGATGAACGGTACCTCTTCGTCCAGAATAGCCTGCTGAATTTGGATGGTCTGAGTGATGGGTCCATCACGGTGATCGACCTGAAGAACGACAAAGTGCTGGGGAGCATCGACACGTTGAAAGCGCAGGGGTTCAACCCCAACTGCATCATGCTGCTACCGAATCATTTTCAGGAGCATACTCTGCGCGTGAGCCGGTGATGGGAGGAACTACCGTGTAGAAACGCTTGGTGGCGCTATACTTTAGGGATGCGGATGGTGCTGATCATCAAGCTTCCGGAGAGGACGAACAGGAAGGACAAAGGGTGCAGGTCGCAGGGGCCGATGGTCCAGACGCCTCCATAGAGGTGCTCGCCCAGCCGGTCTTGCCAGGCGGCCAGGGCCAGCACGCCGGTCAGCAGCACGGTGGTGGGAATGGGCGTCCCTTCGAAGTAGGCTACCTTGTCCTTGCCCGCGGAGAGAGTCTCCGCAGTGACGTTGTACCGGGCCAGCCGGCTGACTCCGCAACAGACGAAATACATCAGCGCGATCCAGTCCCACCCTCCCTGCAGACCTGCGGCATATCCGAGCGCCGCCGGCGCGACCCCGAACGAGATGACATCCGCCAGCGAATCCAACTCGCGCCCGAGAGGCGATTGCATGTGCCGCCATCGGGCGACCCGGCCGTCGAGCCAGTCAAAGAGCAGGGCTGCCGGTGCCAGGGCCGTGGCGGCAAGAAAATGGGACGCCGATTGGCTGCCCATGTAGCGCATGCTCAACAGCACGGCCGCGACCCCGCAGGCGCCGTTGGCCAGCGTGAGGAAGTCGGCCAGGTGAAACTGGCGGATCATCGAGAAGTATTTGGGTGGAGATGTTGCCACGGCGAGGCAATCTACGACGGAGTCGGACAAATGTCCAGGAGGCTCCGTCAGGCTTTGAAGCTGATGAGGAACTGGCCGTCCGCCAGGCACACCCTACGCTGCCTTCGCAGCCGCTTTTTCTAAGAGCTCATGAATCAGGGATTGGTAGGGTTTCCCTTGCTTGGCGGCCATCTTGCGAAGCTGGTTCAACAGCGTCGGCGAGAGACGAATCGCGATCAACTGCTTTGCCCTGCCGCTGGACGGCCTGCCGACCCGACGCATGCGCTTTAATTCTTCGTCCGTGGCCTCCGGAATGTCGGAGAAATCAATCTGCGCGTCCGGTATAGGCCTGACGCTCTTTACGGCTCGCCTGCCTTGCGCTGATGATCCGGATGGTTTCTTTTTCATGGTTTCTCCTTCGTATCGTATACACCACGAAGAGGATGCGCCCTGACAGTGATCGCCCTATACGCCGGCGACGCTGCTCATGTGCGGAGTGAGTTGGATCTTCCCCGTCCAAGCCATTGGCATCGACAAAGATCGTCGAGGCTTCTTCGAATGGGACTCCGTGTTTTTCGAAGTTGGCAATCGCCTTCTTGCTGTCCCACGCAAACACATTCTCGTATATACACGAATAGCGACCCTGCCGGCAAGACTACCGGAGCTGCCGAGTGCGTCTCAGAATCTCTGAGGCTCTGCGGGAGGAGCCGCTTCTGATTGAGGCTGGACCGCAACCGGCACAGCGGCCGGAGTCACCTGCCCGGCGTCGAGGAGGATGGCGACGAGCATGTCGCTCATGACGTTCACACCGGAGCGGGCGCGGGCGATGATCCAATCCACCGTCATGATGAGCGGGATGGCCGCGATGATGACATGATCGGGCAGGCCGGCGGCGGCCAAGACCAACGGCAACACGATCAACCCCGCCTCAGGAATACCGGCGACGCCCGCCCCTGCGATGATCGACGCGAGAACGATCAAGATCTGTTTGGCCATCGGCAGATCGTAGCCCAGGGCCTGCGCCAGAAAGAGCGCCGCCATGGCTTCATAGAGCGTGATGCCGTCGTTATTGAGATTCGTCCCGACGCAGGCCGCGAGGCGTGAGGATTGCGGCGAGACGTTCATGCGCTCCAGACACCGGAGGGTAACGGGCACGGTGGCGAGGCTGCTATTACAAGAAATGGCCGTCATGATGGCGTCGGCCCCCTGCCCTATATAGATCTTGGGCGACTTTTTCCCCACCAGCCAGGCGACGAGCGGATAGTAGACGAGCGAGTGGATGGCGAGTCCCGCGAGCATAGCGACGAGGAAAATCCACAGCACGGAGAAGACGCCGACACCGGACTTGCCCACGACATGGGCGACGACGCCGAAGACAGCCAACGGGACGGCGAGAATGATCCACCCGAGCAGCTGCACGAGCCATCCATAGATACACTCGATGATTCCCACGACCACTGCAACCGCTCCACCCGCTTGGCCTGACCGGCTATGCAGGTAGCGCAGGGTCGCGCCGATCGCCAGCGCGAGGAGGACGACACCGATAATGTTGTTGCTGGAAAAGGGATCCGCGATGGTCCGGGGAATGTAGGAGGCCAGATACTCGATCGGGCTCTGCGATCCGGCCTGCACATTGGCCAGGGCCGACGACGAAAGCGTGGTGCCGGGCACGAGGTGGAGCAGCTCATCGACATGGCCCAGCCAGGCCAGCCCCGGGTGCCAGGTATTCATGATGGCCAGACCGATGGTCATGGCGACGGTGACGTTCACCAGACAGATGATGACCAGCTTCCCCCCCTGACGGAGCGGAATGCTGGTGCGGATCAGTGCATCGAGGATCGCGAAGAAGATGAGCGGGATGGCGAGGGTCTTGAGCAGCGTGACGACGAAGAGGCCGAACTTGCCCAATTGCTCGTTACGCAGGCCGCCCCAATAGGGCTCCTGCCCGAAGAGGACCCCGAGCAACGCCCCGCCCGCGACGGCGATGAGGACTTGCGTATAGAGCGGCGGCATCCCGCGCAATGCTGTGTGCATGGTGATCTCTGGTGAATCACGGCAGAATACCTGTTTCGCCGTCCAAACGCACCTCGAAGCGGATTGTGCATGCCGCCTGGAACGTCCTCAGACCTTGGAGCGGACATGCTGCAGAGGGCCCTGATCTCTTAGATCCATTCAGCCAGGCCATCTGGCACAGACTGGGGCCGCTTGCGTCGTTGACAGACAGCCCGCAGTTAGTTGACAAACAAGGGATCGCGGACAATAGTGGAAGACACGTCTCGACTGTCTCTGTCCCGCCGCCATGGCGGTTTCCCGTCTGCGGACCAGGCGTCCCCATACTCGACAGCCCCGCGAGAATAGTCGGTGCTTTGGACCGAGAAGGAGAGGAAGTTCATGCTCCAGACGATCCCAGACCAACTTGCCATCAGTCTTCCCGTCGTCGCTGATTTCCAGGGCACCTTATCGAGGGGGGTCACCCAGGATCTCGGCCTCTCACGCCTATCTTTCGTGACCGACACTCCCTCGCCGGTCGGCACGTCGCTTTCGGTGCTCTTCCACTTCGGCCGGAATGTCGCCTATATGCCGCTGGCCGGCCGGGTCACAGCCGTGACAGAGGACGCCGACGTCTCACCCGCCCAGTTTCGTATCGATATCGAGCTGCCCTCGCTCGGCGAGGCCGAACGGCGCGTCCTCGAATCCGCATTCCAGGAACTCGCGGCCTACCTGGACAGTCTCGGCGCTCCCGACGGCGTGGCGCGCGCGGCGGCCCGTGCCGAACTGGTCACGGCCAATCCCCGCTCCATTCTCTCGTTGTTTATCACTGATAATCCCTTTGCGCTCCCCTATCGGCTCCCGCTCGGTGCCGAGAGGCTGCCAGAACGGGCCGCTCAACCGGCCGGCTCAGGGCCGCTTCCATCGGCGACCATGCGGTCTGAACAGGCACCGGTCGCCGCTCCGATCCGTGCGACAGGCGCGGAACGGTTTTCATGGAGCCTGGTGGGGGAAGGCCTCGGGCTGGCCGCGCAACTGCTGCGCGATCTGGCGATCCGCTTCCTCCCTGGGCCGGTCGCGCGCCTGTTCGTGACGCCGATTTCGTTCGCCTTCATCGGACACCCTCGCATGCTGGACGATGTGCCGCGGAAGTTTCCCTTCGCCCGCCTCCTGCCCACCCGAATGGTGGAGCGGTGGTTCCGTTATCAATGGCCGTTTGTCGCCTCGTATATTACCGGCCTGACGATGGCGGACGGGACGCCGACGACGGGCGCGATGCTCATTTCTCCGTTGACGACGGAACAGATGATTCGCAATCCCCGCCTGGCCCGTCAGCGGGTGCTGCAAACCGTCCGCCTCGCCGAAAAGATGGGCGCCACGATCGCCGGGCTGGGCGCTTTTACGTCGATCGTGACCCGCGACGGCCGCGATCTCGAAGGCAAGGTGCAGCTCGGCTTGACGACAGGCAACCCCCACTCGGCGGCGATCGCCGTGCAGAATGTGCTGGAGGCCGCAGCCCTGACGAATCTCAGCCTGCCGCACGCGACAGCCGCGATTGTGGGCGGCGCCGGCTCGGTCGGCTCCTCCTGCGCGAAAATGCTGGCGCGGCTGGTCGACCGGGTCATTATCATCGACATCAAGAAAGACGCCGTCCAGACGCTGCTGACGGACCTCGCCGGCCAGCCGGCCGCCGTAGAAGGCACGTCGCATCTCGATTCCGTCCGCGAGGCCGATATTGTCATCGCCGCCACAAACAATCCGTACATTCTTCTGACGGCGGCCCACTTGAAGCCCGGCGCGATCGTGATCGATGCGGCCCAGCCCAAGAATGTCTCCGAAGAGATTCCTCGCCAGCGGCCCGACGTGCTCGTGATCGAATCGGCTGTGGTCTGCACCCCCGACGTGGACGTGCACTTCGATCTCGATCTCGCTCAGGGCGAAGCGCTCGGCTGTCTCTCTGAAACGATGATTTTAACCGCCATCGGATGGCACGGACACTACTCTCTCGGCAAAGCCGACCCGGCATTGGCCGCGCATATGATCGCCTCGGGCCGGGCTCTGGGGTTCCGCCTGGCGCAATTTCGCAACTCGACCGGCTATGTGACCGACGAGCAGCTCTCCACCATCGCCCGAGCCAGAATGGCGTAACAGACCATGACCACCTCCGGCTATGCGATCAACGTGCATGCTATTCCCATGTTGCTCATGGGAGGTGTCACGCTCGGACTGGGACTGCTGGTCTACCGGTCGAACCACCGGTCCGCCGCCCATCGCCACTTCCTCGTCCTGTGCGCCAGCATTGCCCTGTGGCTCACCGCTACCAGCATCGGGCTCTGTGCCCCCACGCCGGAGCAGGCTTTGGCCTGGTTCCGGCTCGATAACGTCGGCGTCATGTTCATCTCCGTCGCGTTTTACGCCTTCTCAGCAGAGTTTCTTCGGCTGCCTCGCTCGAGGGTCATCTGGCTGGGCTACGGGCTGGCCACCCTGCTGGCCCTGGCCGTCGTCTTCCGCGACGATTTCGTGACGGGCGTCCGTCTCTACCGATGGGGATATTTTCCGCAGTGGGGCCCGGCGAGCGCCCTGTTCTTTCTTGTGTTCGTCGCGTACATGACCGCGGCCTTTACCGACTACGTGTGCGCCTACCGCAGGGCCACGACTCCGATCAGACGCCAGCAGATCAAATTCGTCCTGATGGCCTTTGTGATCGCCTACCTGGGCTCGGTAGATTTCTTTCCTGCGTTTGGCTATGACCTGTATCCCTTCGGCTACGTGCCCATTTTCCTGCTGACCGTGGTGGTGACGATCGCGATTCTCCGGTACCACCTGCTGGATGCCGCCCTGTTCGTGTCGATGAGCGCAACCTATCTCCCACTGGTCCCCTTCACGCTGGCGCTCGCGCTGCTCGCGCAGGGATTGAGCGACCTCCCCCCCCTCGCACTGGCGAGCGTGCTCGCGGGCGCCACTGTGGCGTTCACCGCTCTGTACGTCACCTTCCAGCCATGGCTGCAATCGGCGCTCAACAAAGCGCTGTTTCCCTGCCGATACGACGCCTACAACACGTTGACGCGCTTCAGCCACGCCATGGTCATGAATCTCGATCTCGTCAATTTGCAGCAGGAGATCGTGCGGACGCTGCAGACCGTCCTGCGCATCGAGAAACTGTCCCTGTTTCTCTTCGACAAAGAGGCAGGCCGCTACGGGTTGAAAGCCTCGCACGGAGTGGACGAGGCCCTGGCCCATTCCATCCGGCTCACGAGCTCTGAATCGTTTGCCCGCTTTCTCCTGGAGCGCAACCAGCCGGTCGTCAAAGAAGAGCTACAGGACCACCATCCCGGTCCGGACGACCTGGTGATGCCTGGCCTGCTCGACACCCTGACGACGATGGACTCGGAGGTCTGTCTTCCGCTGGTCAATAAATCCCGCCTGATCGGGTTCGTGAACCTGGGACACAAACCGTCCCTGGACTTCTATTCCCAGGATGAACTCAACCTGCTCCGCTCGCTGGCCGACAGTGCGGCCATTGCGCTCGACAACGCAATGCTCTACGAGGACTGGAAACAGACCCAGCTCCTGATCCGGCGGGCCGATCGTCTGCGGTCGCTCGAAACCATCGCCGGAGGATTCGCCCACGAGATACGGAACCCCCTGACCTCGATCAAGACCTTCATCCAGTTGGCGCCCTCTCGGCGGGATGACGCCGACTTTATGAACTCGTTCAGCGCCGTGGTGGCAGACGACCTGGCGCGCATCGAGCGCCTTATCGAAGAGATTCTCGACTATGCCCGCTACATGAAACCGAAATTCTCATTGGAATCGCTGAATGAGATCGTTGCCTCCTGCCTGCACTTCATCGACGTAAAGGCGGCGACGCTGGGCGTGACCATCGAGAAACAGCTGGAAGAACCGTTGGATCCGATCATGGTCGATCGCCAACAAATGAAGCAGGTCTTGATGAATCTGATCCTGAACGCCATGGATGCCATGAAGGCAACGGGCGGGCGATTGACGGTCGTGACGCGTCACCTGACCAGACTCGACGGAACGCGATGGATTCAGATCGAGGTCTCGGATACCGGCTGCGGAATTGCCCCCGAGGATCTCCCCCACATCTTCGACCCATTTTTCACCACGAAACACGAAAGCACGGAGCATGTCGGCACCGGACTGGGCCTGTCCATCGTCCACCAGATCATCCATGAACATGACGGCACGGTCGAAGCCCGCAGCGCGGTCGGCCAAGGCACCGTCTTTACGCTCGCGCTCCCGGACAAGCCCCATCCGAAGGCACAGCCGGCACCGACGGTTCCCTCTCCCGGTAAACTGATGGTATTCCCGAGAATCCCTCCGATCCTCAACCAACCGACCGGGACGGACGGGCCCTAACACCGGGTTCCTCCATGTTCGGCATCACACGCTTCAACCACTCGTCGTGACGTTTGTCGGAGTGCGCAATAAAAAAGCCTGCGGGTCTTCACCTGCAGGCTTTCCATCAATGAGTCAGCGGACATGACTCTGCCACTCAACTCGATTATTTCTCTGGACGACAATGACGGCCACGTACCGTCATCGATCACGATTGACCGATACGGCCGGGAACTTCTTCATGGATCGGCTTGAGTACCCGAAGCGGGTGACTAGACGTTCTAGTCGCGCCTCTGGCGCGACACAATAAGAAAGCCTGCTGGCTTTCACCAGCAGGCTTCTTTTTGTAACCCGGCATCGTCCTACTTTCCCACTGCCTCGCGGCAGCAGTATCATCGGCCTTGGAGGGCTTAACTTCCGTGTTCGGTATGGGAACGGGTGTGGCCCCTCCGGCAAGGACACCGGGAACATTGAATACGTCTTGATTGGTGCGTGCTGTGTCTAGATTGGTTCGAAGTCCACGCATAGCGTATCACTCAGAACATTTCATCAGCACTCCGTGACGCGTTCTGCGCGCCGCGGTAAGACCATGTCTATCAGGAGCAAAGGATGTTAAACCGCACGACCGATTAGTACTGGTTAGCTACAGCGCTTACACGCCTTCCACACCCAGCCTATCAAACTCGTGGTCTACAAGTGGTCTTTAGGTAGCATATTGCTACGGGAGAGCTTATCTTGAGGCACGCTTCTCGCTTAGATGCTTTCAGCGATTATCGCTTCCGAACATAGCTACCCGGCGCTGCCGCTGGCGCGACAACCGGCACACTAGAGGTCCGTCCTTCACAGTCCTCTCGTACTAGTGAAAGCCCCTCTCAACTCTCCTCCGCCCACAACAGATAGGGACCGAACTGTCTCACGACGTTCTGAACCCAACTCTCGTACCGCTTTAATAGGCGAACAGCCTAACCCTTGGGACCAGCTTCAGCCCCAGGATGCGATGAGTCGACATCGAGGTGCCAAACCTCCCCGTCGATGTGAACTCTTGGGGGAGATCAGCCTGTTATCCCCGGCGTACCTTTTATCCGTTGAGCGATGGCCCTTCCACAAGGGACCACCGGATCACTATGACCG
>MSXN01000015.1:0-48828 GCA_002083555.1 Nitrospira sp. ST-bin5
AAGCCAAGGCGCCGCAATCGCTGTTCGACGAAGATACCGGCTCGCGCGACGAAGCGGCCGAGCAGGCCACCGTGCTGGCCGAGTTGGCCCCGGTGATGATCGAACGGTTGACCGCCCAAGGCAGCCTGAAACTGTTTCATGACATTGAAATGCCGCTCGTACCGGTACTGGCTGAGATCGAACGGAACGGATTCCTGCTCGACGTCGAGGGGCTCAGAGTATTGAGCAAGGAATTAGAGCACGAGCTCGACAAGATGATGGAGACCATCGCCGGCCTGGCGGGCGGCGAGTTCAACATCAATTCACCGAAACAGCTGGCCGTCGTACTATTTGAGAAGCTCGGCCTCAAGCCGGGCCGCAAAACCAAGACCGGCTATTCGACGGATGAAGACACCCTCACGCAACTCGCAACTCAGCACGATTTACCAGCACAGATTCTGGCCTATCGCAGCATCAGTAAACTCAAATCGACCTACGTCGATGCGCTGCCCGAATTAGTGAATCCCGAAACCAAGCGGCTCCACACCTCGCTCAATCAAACCGTCGCCGCGACCGGCCGGCTGTCCTCGACCGATCCCAATCTGCAAAACATTCCGGTCAAGGGCGACTATGGCCTGCGCATTCGCGAAGCCTTCATCGCGCCGAAAGGCCATACCCTGCTCTGCGCCGACTACAGTCAGATCGAACCGCGCATTCTCGCACACCTCTCGCAAGACCCGCGCTTGCTCGAAGTCTTCGAGAAGGGCGAAGATATTCACATGGCGACCGCCATGGACATTTTCCATCTCCCCGCTTCGCAGATCACGCGCGAGATGCGGCGGGCGGCCAAGAGCGTCGTCTTCGGCATCGTCTACGGCATCAGCCCCTTCGGCCTCTCACAGAACATCGGCGTCCCGCAGGCGGAAGCCAAGAAATATATCGAGACCTATTTTGAGAAGTATGCCGGGGTGCGCGCCCTGATGGATCGGAACATCGCCGAAGGCAAAGAAAAAGGTTTCACCACCACGATCCTGGGCCGACGGAGGCCGATACCAGAACTGCAGAGCGGCGATCCCGTGCAGCGCGGTTTCGGCGAACGCATGGCGGTGAACAGCCCCATTCAAGGCTCCGCAGCCGACCTGATCAAAGTAGCGATGATCAACGTGAGCAAGGCCCTCCATCACGAGATGCCGCACACAAAGATGATCCTCCAGGTTCATGACGAATTGATCTTCGAAGTGCCGGAGAAGGAGCTGGACGAAGCCAAGCAGCTCGTAAAACATGAGATGGAAGGCGTCGGCAAACAACTGCACCTCTCCGTCCCGCTCAAAGTCGATCTCGGCACCGGCCACAACTGGCGCGTGGCGCACCCGTAGGCTCCGGTTGACGACAAATCGCATGGCATGTCAGACTATGCCCACTTTGGTGACCATATGAAGACCGCAACCGTCAGACAGTTTCGCGATCGCGCCACCAGCCTCCTCAAGCAGGATGAGCCGATCGTTGTCACAAGACATGGAAAAATCGTGGGGTTCTTCCTGCCAGCAGTCGGCGAGGCCCTCCAGCCCGAAATCAAGGAAGACCTGTTCTCGACCCTGACTGATGAGATTCGGGCTTCGATGAAGAGCCATCGTCTCACCGAGGACACCATCCTTGCCGACTTCGAGAAAACCAGAAAAACTCGTCGTCGACGCTAATCCGATTCTCTCCGCATTGCTCGGCGGGAAAGCCAGACGGCTATTCTTTGAGGCCGGCATCACTGAGTTCGCCGTGACCGGATCAGCACTCAACGAAGTCAACGCCTATGTCCCTAAAATGGCGCAGAAGTTAGATGTCAGTCCGGCATTTCTGCGCTATGCGTTGGATCTCTTGCCTCTGACTGTGTACGAACCCAAATCCTATCGCCGGTCTTTGAAGAAGGCCAAGCTACAGATTGCACATCGTGACCCGCGAGATGTCGAGATCTTGGCACTCACGCTGGAACTGGAAAGACCGCTCTGGAGCAACGACAAGGATTTTGAAGACACCACCATACAGACCTTTACAACAGCCGAGTTGCTGGCCATCTACTTCCCAAAGCCGTCTTGACGCGGGAGGCACCGCAAATGAGTAAATACGAAGTGATCATCTATTGGAGCAAGGACGATCAGGCCTTCATTGCCGAAGTACCGGAATTGCCTGGCTGTACGGCTGATGGCGCGACCTACCAGGAAGCCCTGGCGCACGTTGAAACCGTGATCCAGGAGTGGATTGAGACGGCTAAGGATCTTGGCCGCCCGATTCCTGAACCTAAAGGCCGCCTAGCCTTTGCTTGACTTATCTAGTAGCGACCTCTTACTTGTCAAACTCTCCGTCCCGCTCAAAGTCGATCTTGGCACCGGCCACAACTGGCGCGTCGCACATCCATAACAATCAGCTGAGTGAGGTGACCTATGCAGAACGCACGTCTTTCAATAGCGTGGATGATCACGGGCGTGAGCCTTGGCGCATTGGGCCTCCTGCTGTTCATAGGAGAGCCGTTCACCGCGAAGGCGCAAGAGTCGAAGCGGTTTCAGTACCAAATAGTCGAGGTACTTCCCGACACTCAGAATATGCAATCCAAGCTGAACGAGTTCGGATCAAGCGGGTGGGAACTGGTCGCAGTCTCGATGGGAAACATGACCGAGCCGAGGCTGATTTTTAAGAAGTGAGTACAGGGGTAACAGCGATTTATACTCTTGGTGTGGTGAAAATGGATCTTGGAGCCAGCTACAATTGGTATATGGCACACTCGCAATAGAGGCAACCAGGTAACTTGCCGCTGTAAAAGCAACATGGCCAACAGAATAATCGAACTACATGATTCCACAATAGAGAGGATCGCAACTGATTTAGAGGGAAAGATACGGGTAGTGTTTTCCTCAGCCTACATTCACGTATCTGATGGAACTCCTGGGATCGATAAGGGGAGCGGCTTCGTACAGAGAGCTGAACTTCAGGTCGAGCAAGGAATTATCTCGGGCAGTCTGCCACCATTCCCGTCTGATATTTCTGATGGGTCCATGGTCTTAGACGGAATTAGGCGGGACAATACTATTCCCATCCCATTTGAATTTCTTGGCAGCTTCAATCTGCTTCTAGTCTTTGTGCCGGGTGATTCAATGTCAGTTCAAGGCATTGGGGCTAGGCTTTCTCTACAAGGGAATCCTAGATACATCGAAGAGTTTCCTGGGCGATGAACAGGAAATGATGCAACTAAGCATCACAACCTTCCCTCCTGGCAAGAACATTAAAAGCAAAGCTAATAATAGATTGCAACAAGATTGATCACTCCACCACGCTCTTCATTTCTTCATCTGACACCGGGATATTGTATATTTCTTCGCCGGCTTCTTGCATCGACTTCAGATAGAGCAGCGTACCTGGTTCGAGGTCTTCTTTTTTTCGAGTTGGACTTTCACGGCATAGAGCACCCAGTGCGGGCCTTCGAACGAAAGGACGGGGCAAGAACAGATCGAGGCCGCTCCTGCTGTAGCATTCTTGACTCTCTGCCAGGTGGAGCCTAGACTTTGGGCCACGTATTGATGGGGGAGGACCACATGCCGACTGCGAAAAAACAAGCTCTGGCGATGGTGAAGAAGTTGCCGGAAAAGGCGACGTGGGACGACATCATGTATGAGATCTACGTCCGAAAAAAGATTGATGCGGGTATCACCGCCGCCGATGAAGGGCAAGTGGTATCCCACACCGTCGTAAAAAAGCGCTTCCTCAAGAAATGACCCGCATCGAGTGGACTGAACCTGCCGTTGCCGATCTCGAAAACATCCAGGACTATATCGCCAGAGACTCCGCCGAATATGCCGATGCGATCATCGAACGGTTGATCCTCTCCGTCGATCAGCTTGAGGCATTTCCTGACAGTGGCCGCCGCGTGCCAGAATCAGCGGACCCCAAAGTCCGGGAACTGCTTGTCGAGAGCTACCGCATTATCTACCGGAAGAGAAAAGGAGCCGTGCAAATTCTTGCCGTGGTGCATGGCGCGAGACATCTCACGCAGATGAAACCGAACCCCTGGAGCAGGCGATAGCCAATCAGACACATCTCTCTGCCTGCCTAAGGAGAACTAAAACGGTCTGACCTATTTGATTTGCATACTGGACGGGCTTGGAGCCGGGCAGGTGGATGAATCCGAGAAGGCCGGTCCAATGAAAACGGACCGGCCTTTCTGAGCAATTGAGACTTACGGAGTGACGGTCGTCTGCGCCGGCGCGGCGCCGTCTTTCGCATCGCGGGCGCAGCGGAAGCCCATCCAGTTCATCGAGGTCTTGGGATCGGTCCCGTTGCGCTGCGAGACGCGCACGCTCGGCGTGCTGTCGATCCAGCCTCCGCCTCGGAAGGCTTTTTGGGTGCCTTTGTCCGGTCCCTTCGGATTCTTGTCGGGCGCGGTCTTGTAATAATCTTTGTCATACCAGTCGGACACCCACTCGGCGACATTGCCGACCATTTGAAAGACGCCGTACGGGCTCACCGCGTTGTCGTACTTGAACACCGAGATGATCGGCGGATAGAGCAAGAGCCGCTCCGGACGATCGCGGACCGGACCGGACAGACCCGTGCGGCCGTAATTCGCCCGTGACAGGCCGGCCATTTCGTTACCCCAGGGATAAATGCGCGTATCGGCCTCGCCCCGCGCCGCCTTTTCCCATTCCGCTTCGGTCGGCAGGCGCTTCCCGGCCCACTTGCAATACTCGTCGGCCTCGTACCAGGTGACATGCATGATGGGATGGGCGACCATCGTCTCCTGAAAATTGCCGCCGTCGAACTTCCAATCCACCTGCGGCGGACGGTTCGTCGCCAGGACAAATTTCAGATACTGCACGGTCGTCACTTCGTATTTATCGATCTCGTAGGCATCGAGATAGACCGAGCGCTGCGGCATCTCCACCAAATAGGCGTTCTTATCCGCTTTCTTATCGCTGCCCATCGTGAAGGGCCCGGCTGGAATGCGAACCATGTCGTCATAGGCCGGCAGCTTCACCCGTTCAGCGGCGAGCTTGCGCCCTTCCGCCGTCCACTCCTGCTTGATATCGCCCACATCCAGCGACCACGCCGTTCCCTCGACTCCCAACAGCCCTGCGACGACAGCACCGGCCAAGATATTTGCCCTTCGCACGACGACTCCTCCTTGATGGTTACATGCCCTGTTCTTTGGGTTCTGGATCCGGCTCCTTGTTGAATTCTTCCAGCGGCTGAAAGTTCAGCGGGAGCTGAAACAAATAGTCCGTCACCGCCCGCAATTTCACATGCTGGTATTCCACGATCCAGCTTCCGTCCTTTTTGGCCAGCTTCATGGGAAAGTGAATATCCGTCGCCAGCCACTGATAATAGACCTCGGTCCGCTCCCCGTGCTTGGTCACGACTTCGTAGAGGATCGTGGGATGGCCTTCCCGGGTTTCCTGGCCGATTTCCTCCCGCGACACCTCTCCGTCCAGCTTCTCCGTCACCCACAAATCCTGATCCGCACTGTAGGGGATGGTCTTGAAATGCTTCATCCGCGACAGCAGCATCCACACGACTTGCTTGTCTTTCCGCACGATGCTGACGTTCACCGGCCCCATCGTGTGATGCTCGATGCGCCACATGTTGTCGCGGTAATAGATGTTGGCTTTTCCCGTGCGGCCGTCGATCTTGGTGATGCGGTCGGCCGTAAACTCCAACGCCCAGGCGGCACCGCCGAAGCCAATGCCAAGGGTCACGATCAATACTGTAATGATTCGACGCATAGCCGCTCAATCTACCTAATCTGCATGATCGAATGCTAGATGGGCGCGGGGTCAGATGGTGAGGACGGCAGCGCCTTGAAACGATCCGGCCTTGAGCGCTTGCAGCGCCTGATTGGCTTGCCGCAAAGGAAAGCGGACGGTGCGGGGCTTGATCGGAATGGCGGCCGCCTCGCGGAGGAGATCAATCCCGTCTTGTCTGGTGTTGGCTGTGACGCTGCGCAAGACACGTTCTCCGAAGACGTCGCGATCGTAGTCCAGCGACGGAATCGGCGACATGTGGATGCCGGCCAGTGCCAGCGTGCCGCCCCGTTCAAGCGAACGTAGTGCAGGAGGAACCAGCTCACCCGCCGGAGCGAAGATAATGGACGCATGGAGCGGATCAGGCGGGGCATCGTGCGCGCCTCCGACCCATACCGCGCCAAGGGTTCGCGCCAACGCCTGGTGCTCGGCCTTGAGCGAACTGACGTACACCTGACACCCCCAATGATGCGCGATCTGGATCGCGATATGCGCGGAGGCGCCGAACCCATAGAGACCGAGCCGCTGGCCCGGCTTGATCCCGCTCAATCGCAAGGCGCGATAGCCGATGATGCCGGCGCAGAGCAGCGGCGCCGCTTCGTCATCGGTAAATCCCGACGGGATGGGATAGGCAAATCGCGACGGCACGACCGCATATTCCGCATACCCTCCGTCGACTTGATAGCCGGTGAACCGCGCCTTCAGACACAGATTCTCCCGCTCGCTGGTGCAGAACTCGCAGGTCCCGCAGGTGCCCTGCAGCCAGGCGATCCCGACGCGATCTCCTTCGTGCACTTCCGTCACCCCGGCCCCCACTTGCGTGACTGTGCCGACCACCTGATGGCCCGGCACCAGCGGGCGCTTCACATCGGCCAGCTCCCCCTCAATGACATGCAGATCGGTGCGGCAGACCGCACAGACATGCACCCTCACCAGCACATCGCCCGGCCCCGGAAGCGGCATGGGGATGTCGCGAAACTGCAATGGGCTACCCGCCACATCTCCGACATGGTCGAGGATCATGGCCTTCATAGACACTCCGATGAATCGCGGTAGGTGAGTGGCCCGGCCGCCTCACTCGTGAGGCGGCCGGGATATGAGAGAAGAGCGGGAAATGGCTACGGTTTCTTGGCCTTGATGCACTCGATGTCGAGCCTGATGTTCACCTCGTCGCCGACGACGAACCCGCCGGTGTCGAGCGTCTTATTCCAGATCATGCCGAAATCCTTGCGATTCACTTTCCCCTCGGCCGTGAACCCGGCCCGCGTATTGCCCCAGGGATCCTTGCTCACGCCGTTAAAGGTGCCGACTAAGGTGATCTCTTTCGTCACGCCATGGAGCGTGAGATCGCCGAGCGCCATATAGCCCTCGCCGGTCTTCTTGTAACTCTTCATTTTGTAGGTCATGGTCGGAAACTTTTCGACGTCGAAGAAATCCGCGTTCCGGAGATGCGCGTCACGCTTCTCGTGGTTGGTGTTGACCGACCCCGTGTTGATCGTCGCTTCGATCGTCTTGAACTGGTGCGCCTCCGCATCCATTTCCACGACGCCGCTGTAGTCCATGAACCGGCCCGCCGTCTTCGAGACGACCATGTGGGCGACACGGAATTCAATGATGGAATGATCGGGATCCAGGTCCCATCGCGCCATCTCGGCCCCGGCCCCTACCGGCCACCCGGCCAGCAACATCGCACACAAGACACCGGCTTTCACGATTGTCCATTGATACATGCACCCTCCATGAGATGAGCTGCCACGAACACTGACCTGCACTTCATTCCCGTCATTTTTTAGACGATCCGGCACCCGTCTCAGGCGCGCCGGCTTGTTTGTTCGTAATCGATTGCACCTCTCGTGCTCCGGTCTTCGCCCCCGTTCGCATCCGCACATGAACATCAACAGCTTCCGACTCCAGACTGTCCGGAAACGGAGGAAACGGCTGCGCATGGACTACGGCATAAATCCCCGCCTCGTCGACTTCCCGCGCACCGGACCCTTTTTCAATCTGAATCAACTGCACACGCCCGCTGGGATAAAGTCGGAACTTCACCCGGACCGTCTCGCTCGTCGGCGCATGCCGGACGTGCCGGACCGTGCGGCTCCAGCTGCGGCTTACCAGATGACTGATCTGCTGCCAATAGGCCTTGCCCTGCCCCGGCGTCGGCATCGGCAGCAGGTCTTCCTCGACCACCAACCCGCCCGAGACCGGCAAGGCGTCCGGCTGCACTTCGTCTTGCGCTGACTCCCCGCCCGACGGCTCCTCCGAACTCGGCAGCGGCGTATCGCTGCCTTCGTTGGCCGCCTCCTGTTTCCCCATGGTGACATACACGACGCGAGTGAGCACCCGCTCAAACTTGTCTTTCTTCACGCGGGCGATGGTTACTTGCACTCGGGCGGCTTTGGGAGGGACCGAGAGTTTTCCTGCGGGAATCGGGTCCATCGTGGCCGACCCCTTCATCACCATGTCAACATTGTCAGACTCTAATGCGACGACGTGCTTCTGAAACAGAACCGACTCGCAAATCGCCACTAGCGGCACGCCGCCTTGGGTCACCCCGCCAACGGCGATCGACAAGTCAAACGGCTTCCCCACTTGAATATCGCCGGACGCATCGGCTGTCGCCAGGTCAATTTTGACCCAACGCGGTCCGATTGGCGCAGGAGAGGCTTCTGACGGGGATCCTGCCGCCTGGCTGACTGGCATGAGACTGAGCGGAAGGAGACAGAGACCGAGAACGCCGGCCAGCAAGGCGAGAGGACTGGGCGCGGGGTGGTACATAGAGGCATCCTACTCAGCCCCGTGATCGAGTGCAACCCGTTTTTTCAGCAAGCACGTGCCTCCTTCACAGGGTTGCGTTAGAATACAGCTATGCGCGCACTCGTGAAAACATCCGCCGGTCCCGGTTTGACGGCCATGACCTGTCCGGATCCCACCGCCGGACCCAACGATGTCATCGTGAAGGTCAAGGCAACCTCGCTCTGCGGCACCGATGCCCATATCTACAACTGGGACCCCTGGGCGCACAGCCGCATTCATCCGCCCCGCATCATCGGCCATGAAATGTGCGGCGAGGTCGTCGAGATCGGCAGGGATGTCACGCGAGTGAAGATCGGCGACTACGTTGCGGCCGAATCGCACATCACCTGCGGCCAATGTTTTCAATGCCGCACCGGCCAGGCCCATGTCTGTCGAAACTATCGCATCCTCGGAGTCGATCGCCACGGCTCCTTTGCCGAGTATGTCGTCCTGCCCGACAATGTGCTCTGGAACACGTCCCCGTCCATACCCCCAGAATTCGCGTCGGTCCAGGAACCGCTCGGCAATGCGGTCGATGCCGCCCTCGCCGAAGACCTGACCGGCCACACCGTCCTGATTACCGGCTGCGGACCGACCGGATTATTCTCGACCGCCGTCGCCCGCACCGCCGGCGCGGCGACGATCATTGCCACGGATGTGAGTGACTATCGCCTCGGCCTGGCCAAACAGGTCGGCGCCGACTACGTGTTGAACGCCAAGACCCAGACGCCCGAGCAGATCGCGGCGGCGATTCGCGAGATCACCGCCGGAGAAGGTGTCGACGCGTCGTTGGAAATGTCCGGCCATCCCAGCGCCTTGCACCAGGCATTCGGCGCCGTCAAAAACGGCGGACGGGTGACCCTCTTCGGCATTCCGACCGGGCCGATCTCGTTCGACCTGGCCAACGAAATTATTTTTAAAGGCATCCGCGTGCACGGTATTACGGGCCGGCGTCTCTTCAGCACGTGGTATCGTCTGGCTGGCCTCTTCAAAGCAGGGCTCAACATCAAGCCGATCATTACCCACACTTTCCCGATGAGCGACTATGCCCGGGGTTTTGAGTTGATCAATTCCGGCCAGTGCGGCAAGGTGGTGCTCTTTCCGTGAAAGCTTTCAGCCTTCAGCTATCAGGCAAGCGTTCTTTCCGAATGTTCCCCTCCGATTCGTCCGGAGCTGAAAGCTGATCGCTGAAGGCTGTACGCTCAGGGAAGAAAATGGCCTACTCCTCGCTCAAGAAGATCCTCGATCAACAACTCGCCGACATCCGTGCGGCCGGTCTCTATAAGCAGGAGCGACAACTCCTCGGCCCGCAAGGGACCGATATCCGCGTGGCGCAAGGCCCGGCGCTGAACCTCTGCGCGAACAACTACCTGGGCCTCGCCAATCATCCGGACATCCGGCAAGCCGCCATCGACGGACTGACCCAACACGGCTACGGCATGGCCTCCGTGCGCTTCATCTGCGGCACTCAGGATCTGCACGTGCAGTTGGAACAGGCGATCAGCACCTTTCTGGGAACCGAAAATACAATTCTCTATAGCTCCTGCTTTGACGCCAATGGCGGCCTGTTCGAGGTGCTGCTCAATGAAGAGGATGCCGTCATCAGCGATGCGCTGAATCATGCCAGCGTGATCGATGGCATCCGGCTCTGCAAAGCCACGCGCCTCCGTTACGCCCACGCCGACATGGCCGACCTGGAAGCCCGACTACAGGAATCGCGCGGGAGTCGTCTGCGCCTGATCGCCACGGACGGGGTGTTTTCCATGGATGGGGATCTCGCCAAGCTCGACCAGATCGTCGAGCTGGCCGATCGCTACGACGCTGTCGTCATGGTCGACGACAGTCATGCCACCGGGGTGCTGGGCCCGAACGGCCGCGGAACGCCGGCGCACTTCGGATTGGTGGATCGAGTGGATATCGTGACGAGCACGCTCGGGAAAAGTCTCGGCGGCGCGGCCGGAGGATTCACCTCGGGACGGGCGGAAATCGTCGAACTCCTGCGCCAGCGGTCACGCCCATACCTCTTTTCGAATGCCCTGCCGCCGGTCATCGCGGCTGCCGCGCTGCAGGCGGTGAAACTGGTCGCGCAAGGCGATGCGTTGCGCGCGCACCTGCGTGACAATGCCACTTTTTTCCGCGAGCGATTGACTGCGCTTGGATTCCGGCTCGTCCCGGGCAACCACCCCATTATTCCGGTGATGCTGGGCGACGCCACACTCGCCACCAGCATGGCTGATCGCCTCCTGCGGGAAGGCGTCTACGTGGTCGGCTTCAGCTTTCCGGTCGTACCGAAGGGCCAGGCGCGCATCCGAGTGCAGATGTCAGCCGCGCATACGAGAGCGCAGTTGGAACAGGCCGTTGGCGCCTTTGAAAAGGTCGGTCGGGAACTCGGCGTGATCTACGCGCGCTGACTGCTGCAATCGTTCAAGACAGTCGTGCACCGTCCTGTTAGAATCCTCCCCGCATGAACGGCACGTTGATGAAGCGACTCCTCGTCAGCACGGCGCTCGCGCTGGCAATCGGCGCACTGCTGATCACGGCGTACCATCGACAGGTCTTCGCGACCGCCCAGGCGCAAAGCACGGACTTTCTCTTTGCCGCCCTGGCCGGCGAGCAATCCCGGACCACCGTCATCGTCGGTATCGATCAGCGCAGCTACCGCGAACTCCTCCCGACCTATGGCCCGCTGGTGAACTGGCCTCGTACGCTTTATGCGCAGGCCCTGGAATCCCTGCGCACGGCAGGGGCGCGCGTAGTGGTGCTCGACATTTTCTTCGATGCGGCAAAACCGGACGATCCCCGTCTGATCGCCGCCATGCAACAGATGGGCAATGTGATCGCGCCGCTCGAAGCGCAAGGGCCCAAGGCGCTTCACCCACGACCCGGGGTCGCGCAGGAGTTCGAGGTGTTCGTCTCTCCCGCCGCCGCCATCCGGTCCGCTGCGGTAGCAGAAGGAACGGTCAACGTCACCACGGATCGCGATACGGTCGTCCGCAGTCTGCCGCTGTTATTGGAAGCGAAGGGGCAGGTGCATCCGGCGCTGGCGCTGGCGACCGTGGCACGTTATATCCGGCGACCGGCCGTGCTCGACGCCGACGCCACAGACGAGACCGCCTATGGAGCCGGGCGGGCCATTCCGTTGATCGACAACGGCCGCATGCTCATCAACTTCCTCGGACCTCCGTCGAGTCCGGAGCGAGGCGGAGCGTTTGCCATTCTTCCCTTCGTGGACCTGCTCAACGGATCGTTCTCGCCCGAGGTCGTGCGGGACAAAATCGTGCTCCTGGGGTTGACCATTCGCGGCGTGGACGAATTTGCCACGCCCACGACGGCGGAAACCAGAATGTGGGGGGTGGAAGTCCAGGCCAACATCGTCGAAACGATTCTCGGCCAGCGCTATCTCGTACCGAGCTCCTCACTGATGACGAGCCTGCTGATATGCGCGGCGGCGTTGATCGGCACCTGGCTCGCGGCGCTGCTCCGTCCCGTTCGCGCGGCAATGGGAATGTTGGGGCTGCTGCTCCTGTATCTCCTGGCCGGCGGGATCCTCTTCGATCAGGGGACGCTCTTGAATCTGATTTATCCTCCCGCCGCGCTGGCGCTCGGCTTCGCGGTCAGCCAAGTCTATCGTCTGCTCTTCGAACAAGCGCAGCAACGGACGATGCGGGAGGTCATGGCGCGCTATCTCTCGCCTTCCGTCAGCCAGTGGGTCCTGAACCGGCCCGAGCGGCTCACCCTGGGAGGCGAAACCCGCACGATGACCGCTTTCTTCTGCGACCTTCGCGGATTCACGACCCTCTCACAAGCCATGGAACCGCAAGCCCTCGTGGCGCTCCTGAACGACTACATGAGTGCGATGACGGAGATCGTGTTCCGGCATGACGGCGTGCTGGACAAATACATCGGCGACGAGATCATGGCGTTTTGGAATGCGCCGATGGACCAGCCCGATCATGCCGCCAGGGCCTGCGCCACGGCGCTCGATATGGTCCAGCGGCTGCACGAACTGCGCGCCCAGTGGAAAGAACGGGGCAATCCGCAACTTGACCTGGGCATCGGGATCAACACCGGCCCGATGGTGGTGGGCAACATGGGATCACGTGACCGGCTCGCCTATACGGTCCTCGGGGATGCCGTCAACATTGCGTCCCGCCTACAAGGCGTCAACAAAGACTATGGGACCAGAGTGCTGGTCAGCGAGGCGACGATGAAGGCCGCCGGAGAGTCGTTCACGTATCGGTATCTCGACCGAGTACAAGTGAAAGGACGAACCGAACCACTGGCGGTGTATGAGGTGGTGTCCTACCGGCATCATCTCGATCCGGAAACGGGGGCGATGCTGGAACAGTATGCGAGAGGCATCGAACGGTATCACGGCGGGCAATGGACGGAGGCGGCAGATCTCTTCGACAGGCTCCTAGCCAGTTATCCGGGAGACGGCCCGAGCACGCTCTATCTTCGCCGCAGCCGTGAATTTGCCTTGACTCCTCCCCCGCCCGATTGGAACGGAGTCACGATCCTGAAAACCAAGTAGTCGTTGGCTTCCTGCTTCAGACCGTTCACTCCCAGGGAGACAGCAGGAGCACTCCCGGCAGGGGGCCATCCATCGGCTGAAAGGGTGTCGCCGTGAGACCGACTATCCTCGCTGTCTTCGGCTCGCCCGCCGTCGCGCCATCAAGTTGCGGCATGATCGTGGTCACCAGCCGCTCTCCCTTTTTGATTGTCCCGGAAAGCCGCTGTTGGGAAACCGGCGCACCCTTGTGCAACCCCGCAATCGTCACCTCGAACGGGCCGCTGGCTTGCCCTTCCGCGATCAATGTAAAGGGGGCGGCAATACCGGCCGGAACTTCGGTGATGTACCCGCCCTGTTCCGTCAGCCCGGTGAAGGCGCCGAACACCTGATTGACCTCAGACCGGGGAGAAGCAAACCCTGCCAACCTGGCCTTATCTGCCATCAAGATCAGAGGCACCACAGCCAGCGATGTCGTCACACGGAGCGCGCTGTCATTGGAGAAAAACGGATGCGGATTGGAAGGCTGGCCTGTTTTCACAACGTCCATTTGGCCGGGATTCAACTCCGAGATGATGCGGCCGCTCGAGTCGACGAGGAAAAGACTGCCGGCACGGGTCCAGCACGTAAACGTACCATCCGCCTCTTGCCTGGCGCCGATGAGGCCGTCATGAACCGTGGCCGTTGCGCTGTTGGACTCGAGCGAGAAACTCGATCCTGCATCTACCAGCCTGGCGACACGAGCCCACACAGTGCCCAGATTGACCTTGATCCTGACGGTCGATTGTTTCTTGCTGAGATCGGCCTGCTTGACCGTCGCATCCGAGTCGGGCTGTACGGTCAACGTACTGCCGTCGAGAAAGGTCACCAGCGCCGTGGATTTGGGACCGGTCACCACATGCGCCCCGACGGCCAGGTTCATGCCGTCTTTCGCGGCACGAGCCGGACCGCCCTCAGGAGGAACCACTTTCACGTCGCCCGCGATGATATTCAGGGTCGCAGTGGCAAAGGCAACCGGCGGCCCGGCGGCCCCCGAAGAGGTCGCCCCACCGAATAACGCGATCACGATCACCGCGCCGGTCCACAGCAGGATGAGCGCTCTTCGCAGGCTCAGATCTGGACGCATAGAGACCTCCTCGTCGATCGATCAGGCAGACGTCATCTCCTACAACCGCCAAGTATCCGCCATTATAGTAGGAATGGAACTGAGGACGCCAACGGCTGATCGTTCCATTGGCTGCTTGATCAACAGGGCGCGGTCACTACAGTAGGATCCACAGCATCCGTCCCGATGGTCCCGAAAGGGCAGGCAGGCATTCGCGTGCGAATGCCTGCGCCGTTCACGAAGACTGATTGATGGGTGTTATCGAGTCGGGGTCAACGAAGGAGGTCCAGGTTTCGAGTCGGCATGAGGGGACTGCGTCGCCTCCGTAGAGGGCTTGCTTGATCGGGCGGACTCCGTCACGTGCAGTGACGCGACAGAAGCCGAACTCCACGGGCTCCAATAGCCCACCGCGACCAGGGAGATGACCGCACCGATCGCCGCCAACGCGATGGTGGCTCCGATCCAACGGGCGTGCTGACGGACCTCCTGCTGCAAACCGAAGAGCACCCGCCTGAACTTCCGGCGCTTCACCATCGGGACCATCGCCATCGATCGAACCAGCCTGGCACCGAAGGGACCCGAGCCGTTAGCGGCTTCGGTGAGGTTCCAGGAAGCCAACCCGGCCACATTCCCTTCGCCGTCGACCAGCGGAACCTGTCGTACCAGGCTCTGCGCCAGCACGTGCAATACCTGTTCATCGGACGCCTCAACCGCTGCTGTCACCAATGGCGCGGTCATGATCCGACCGAGCGTCGTCGACCGGGGATCAAGGCTATTGGCCACGACCCGGGTCGTCAGATCCCGATCGGTGACGATTCCCACCGGTCGATGATGCCGCACCACGAGCACGACCCCGACCTTCCGCCAATGCATGATGCGCGCAGCATCGTAGACCGACACCTCCGGCGGCGCCGTATGGACGGCGGCTGGAAAGCCCGGGCTCTGACTGAATGCAGGAGTATTCATAAAAGAGATGCTGCCTTGCGGATTGACTCACAAGGCCTGCATCTCCTTGTCGGAGATCTGCAGAAAAACTGAAGGGCAGGAGAAGTAGCGCCAGCCGCGCGCGACCAGCCGAGGGGAGAGAACAGAGCAGTCCAGCGTTCTTGCTCGCGATTATTCGCGAATCGCGCGGGCCCGCTTCTGGAGATAGGCGTTGCGGACGGCGGCGTACAAATCCAAGGTGGCTTCTTCAACCCCTTGGAACTTTTCGAGATTCAACGAACGGTCATTCACGATTTCAAATACCCGGCCACCAAGCTGCACGACCGTACTCGTAGTCCGATTCTTATGGGCAATCACCGAGGGCACTCCACGCACTTCAATGATGGGCGCCACCAACCAGTTGATCGGATTGAGCGCGATGTCTCCCACATAGCCAACCAGATCGCGGAGGTTGAACGGTGGCAGCAGCGGGAGAATCACATACGGCCCTGGCTTCACTCCATAAAACCCGAGGGTCTGGCCGGTATCTTCTTCAGGTGTCTTCAGATCAAGGTGCTGGGCCACGTCAAACAACCCGCCGACCCCCGCCGTGGAGTTGACGAGAAACCGGCCAACCTCTATGCCCGCACCCTTCGCCTTCCCCTGAAAAATATTATTGAAGAAACGGGGCGGAAACCGGAGGTTATAAAAAAAGTTGCTGATCCCGATCTGGACCGGATTCGGCATCACAAAATTGTAGCCCTGCGCCACCGGCTTCAGGACCCAGCGATCGACCTGTCGATTGAATTCGAAGACTTTCGTATTGAGGGGCTCCCACGGATCATATTCCTCGATGGCGTCTTCGCCGGATTTCGCGAAGGGATCGAACAAATCATCAGACGGCTTCTCCGTAGCATCTGAGGCCGGCTTCGAGGCCCCCGATGCATCTGCGAGCAGCACCGGCGGCGTGGCCGGTTCGAGCAGCGCGGTCGGCGCGCCGGTCCGGCCGGCACAGCCCGGCAGCCATAGCAACGCCAGTAAAATGAGAACGCCAAATCGCATAGCTCTCTGATCGGTCGTTACGTCTTCTCTCTTGATCGTCATTCTGTCATGCCTCGTTTCAACTGCCCCGGACGGGGATGAGCGCGCGATGCCGGGCGCATTGTACCAAATGTGGCGACCAATCACCAAATGCATAATTCATGGACGCGCCCACTGTTCGGCTAAGCTGCCATCGCGGTTCGAACAAAATCAGCAAACCGGCGAAAGTACACGCTCCCGCCGACTTGATAGGTATTGTTGTGATCCGCGCCGGCTATCGCATACCACCATTTCGGCGGCTTGGCGGCTTCGAAGACCTGGCGGCCGAACTCGATAGGAATGATGTCGTCCCGATCGCCGTGGATCACGAGCGTGGGAAGGGAGAGCTGCGGAAGGCGATCGATGAGATTGAATTCCGCCCCGAGCAGCCAATGCACCGGCATGCCGCCGTAGTGATGTTTCGCGATCGCGGCAATCGACGGAAACGGCGACTCCAAAATCAATCCTGCTGCCGGCTTCTGGGAGACAAGATCGGCTGCGACGGCAGCGCCCAGCGACCGGCCGAACACAACGATCCGCTCCGAGCGAATCTGCCGCACCCTGGTAAGATAGTCGTAGGCGCCGATCGCGTCTTGGTAGAGCCCGTCTTCGGATGGCTTGCCCTGGCTCCGGCCATATCCTCGATAGTCGAAGATGAAAATAGACAATCCCAGCCGATAGAGCTCGCGCAGGTTTTCAAGCCGGTGAATGACGCTCCCGGCGTTGCCATGACACCAGAGCAGCACGCCGGCATCCGCACGTGCTTCGACATACCAGCCGAAAAGTTTGGTGCCGTCCGCCGACTGAAACCACACATCTTCCAGTGGCAGCCCGCTCGCTCCTCTCCAGTCGCGGTCTTCCCATGGTTCAGGGTGATAGACGAAAAATTGGTCGAGAATGCTGATAGAGGCCTCAGACAACAGCGTCCAGGAAAAACTCTGTGCTGAACCTAGCATGTCATCGAGAGACAGACAATGAATCCGGTTCCCTCGACTGATGCGATGCAGCCTAGTAACACATTGGTTTCTTGAGTATACTCCGCACCGATGTACTTCTAACTAAAGGAGTCCTCCATTGGGTCACGCCACAATGGAATCTGTTCAGAGTCTCATCGCCTGCGACGTGCTGGTGGTTGGCGGCGGACCGGCCGGATCCACGATCTCCGCTCTGTTGGCCGAACAGGGCTGGAACGTGCACCTTCTCGAAAAAGATCCCCACCCGCGATTTCACATCGGGGAATCGCTCCTGCCTCAATCGCTCCCCATTTTGAAACAACTAGGGGTACTCGCGGACGTCGAACGAATCGGCCTCATTAAGTATGGTGCCGAGATGATTTCGCACCGTTATGGGCGATCTCAGATGTTCTATTTCTCCAAAGCTTTCGATGAATCCCAACCCTACGCGTTTGAAGTGAAGCGGTCCGAGTTCGATGCCATTCTGTTGAAGAAGGCGATCTCTAAAGGCGTGACGGTCCACGAAGGAGTCAAAGCCCAGCGCGTCGAATTTCGCCCCGGTCAGAATTCGCTTGTCCACACGGAAGATCGCGAAGGCCGGCCGCAAACCTGGGACGCGAAGTTTGTCGTCGATGCCAGCGGCCGCGACACCTTTCTCTCGAACCAGCTCGGCGGCAAGCGCCGAAGCCAGCAACACAGCAGCGCGGCGATCTTCGGCCACTTCGAGGGGGTCGGACGGCTCCCCGGCAAGGACGAAGGCAATATCACCGCCGGGTGGCTGAACGACGGCTGGTGCTGGCTGATTCCTTTCAAGGACGGCACCACCAGCGTCGGGGTCGTCTGCCATCCGGACTATATTAAGTCGAGAACGGTCCCCCTCGATCAATTTCTCCTGGATACACTGCGACAGTCCCCTCCGATTGCACAACGCATGGAAGGGGCCAAGCCCCTGACTCAAACCTATGCCGCCGCGAATTTTTCCTATCGGCGGGACACCATGTTGGGCGACGGCTATCTGATGGTCGGGGACGCCTTCGCCTTCATCGACCCAGTCTTCTCCAGCGGGGTCCACCTGGCCCTCAATAGCGGCACGCGAGGGGCCAAAGTCGTCGACGCCTATCTCCGCAAGTCTCCGGAATATGCTACACACCTTCACGAATTCGAGCGCATGGTCCGCCGCGGCATCAAAACCTTTTCCTGGTTCATCCATCGATTCAATCAGCCGGCCTTTCAGCAGCTCTTCGTCTCCACCAGCCGGCCTCCGAAGATCGAACGGGCGGTGCTGTCTTTGTTAGCCGGGGATGTCTTCGCTCAATCGCAAGCACGCTTCCCTCTTTTCTGTTTTAAAGTTGTGTACTACATCGTTTTCGTATTGAATTGGAAAGAAAATTGGGCCGTGGCCCGCCGCCGCAAACAGGGCACGAGAACGACCGTGACCGAAGTCAAAGATTACGCGGTAAACCAAGCCAACGCACCAAGTTAGCCATCAGGGAATAGATATGGGACAGCGCGCCATACCGCGACCCCTGAGATCGCATCAGCCGTTGCTCGAAGCCGTGCCTCATCTGCGGATGGACTACGTCGAGTCCGCCAATCTGGCTCGCATGCTCGCCACATCCGCCACCCTTCCCATGGCTATTGTGTCTTTTGGCGCGCCGGTTTCATCCGCGGTTTCCTGCCCGGTCATCACGCTGGACCTTCCGCAATTGGACGGCCGCCCGCTTCTGGAAGTGTGGACGAGCGACCAACCGGTTGCCGTTCATCGGATGAACGAGTTCTCCGCCGCTACGAGCGGCGAGATCCTGGCGGGCACGCTTCAACTAGAAGAAGAACCCGGCGCGGGACTGCAGCTAACCACAGAGCGGGTGTACCGGCGCCTGCTCCGTCACGTCCAGGAATTGGGATTCCCTTACCTCTGGCGGATCTGGAATTTCTTTCCCGGCATCAACGAAGACGAGCACGGACTCGAACGCTATCGCCAGTTTTGCGTCGGACGCTTTCAGGCGCTCGCCGGGACGCTTCAAGGCTTCCCCGGGTCACTTCCGGCCGGAACAGCCGTCGGAACGCGGTCAGGTCCTCTCCAGCTCTATGTGCTTGCAGGCACTCATCCGGCCACCCATCTGGGCAATCCCCGCCAAGTCCATGCCTATGAATATCCGGAACATTACGGTCCCTGCAGCCCGTCGTTTGCGCGCGCCACGCTCATCGAGTCAGATCTCCATACGCAGCTGTTCATCTCCGGCACGGCCAGCGTAGTGGGGCATGAGAGCCGCCACATCGGCCTCCCTGAAACCCAGACGCGTGAAACCGTCGACAACCTGCGCGCCCTGGTTGCCCATGCCGAGGAACTATCGGGAACAACGCGCCACCATCAGTCATCACACGGTCGGTATAAGGTCTACGTCCGTCAGCCCGATCATCTGGAAGCCATTCAACAAGCCCTCAGCATTCCGCTGTTCGCGTCGAGCCAGATCGTGTATCTCCAGGGGGATCTCTGCCGCAGGGAACTGCTGGTTGAGATCGAAGGGGTCGTCACCACAGACTGAGCCGCGCCATGCCTTCATCTCAATCCACACAGCCTGACATCCGTGCACTCACCACACCCCGGACGGGTCTGTAATGGGCTGGACGGAACCATCCCAGCGAGCCGCCCTGCCGATCAACGGACAGGAGGCCGGACGGACCGCAAAGCCGGGTAAGCAGTTTTACTTCACCATCGATTGCGACTGGGTCCCTGGTTCGCATGTCGGGTTGGCGGCACTCCTGGACTGTTGCGATCGCTTCCGCATCAAAGCGACGATCTTCTTTGCCGGCCGATTTGCCGAAACCTATCCAGACCTCGTCCGAGAGTGCCTCCAACGAGGGCACCAGCTCGGCACCCACGGCTGGGCGCACGGGGGACTGGAAGAGGATGAGGACTTCCGTATCGCGTCCTACGAGCAACAGCGGCAATGGATCCGGCGGGCAACAGATGCCGTGGAGAAAGCCTCCGGCGTCAGGCCGGTCGTGTTCCGGGCGCCGAATCTGTGGATCGGCGAAACCACGCTGCGGGTCCTCGAAGAAGAAGGCTATCACTACGACTCGTCCGTTCCCGCCAGGCGATTCGACATGGGACTCGGCCGTGTCCACTATCTCAAATATTTCAGCGCGCCCAGGGACCCTTACCGCCCGTCACCCAGCAATCTGAATCATCCCGGCGACAGCAGCATCGTGGAAATGCCGCCATCGGCTTGTCTGTTTCCGATCAATCTGGCCACCCTGCGAACGGTCGGCCTCAGCAAGTTCCAGCGCATGATCCGATGGATCGGAGCACGCTCGCGCCACCTCGTCTTTTACTGCCACCCGAGCGAATTCGTGCTGGCCGCCGAACAAGCTTTTCCCCGCTCCATGTCCAAATGGAATCAGAACCGGATGCGGCCGGAAAACTTGACCCTGGTGAAACAGTTATTCGATCATATCCTTGAGATCGGATATACGCCGGCCCGCATAACCGACACCGCAACACGACACCTCGATGTGAGGACCAGTGGGGTAGTAAGAGCAGGCAGATTTCAACCAGAACGGTTCTAATCGATAGGAGGGGGAGCGATGAAGAGAATGCTATCCGGAGTTGTTGTGGCGTGCTTAGCCTTGGTCGTTGCAGCAGGTTGCCGGGGCGGCGGTCAGATCTATGAAGTCAAAGAAGCTGCCGTGCAAACAGCCACAGGGAAAGACGCATCGCAAGATCAGGTCCAGAAAGCGATCATCGAAGCCGGCGTGAAGCTTGGCTGGGTTATGGCTGTGGCCAAACCGGGAGAGATCGTCGGAACGCTCAACGTGAGAAGCCATACGGCGATCGTCACGATTCCCTTCTCATCGAAGAACTACAGCATTCTGTATAAAGACAGCACCAATCTGAAATACAACGCCGACAAACACACCATCCACGAAAACTACACGGGCTGGATTCAACGGTTGGATAATGAAATCCGTGCGCGCCTGACCGCAGTTGGCATGTAAGTGTTTTCTGTCCTCTGCCGCTGACCGCGGCAGAGGACAACTCTATCGAAATCCTCACCTACTTTCCGTCTTCTGTTCTCGATGCGTCCGCAAGACTCGATGCGGATCCGAACGCGACTCAATCTTCCACAACACACGCCACAGCCCACACAGATTGAACCCTCGTGACAACAATCGCCAGGCCACCATCCGAGTAATACCGGCGATGTCAGCCAGCGGACTGAAGTGGCTTGGGCGAGGTCCCGATCGAGACAAGACCGTCACTGGCACCGACCGGCAAGAGAATCCTTTTTGAACAGCCTCGATCAATACCTCACTTTCAAACACGAAACTCCGCGCACGATCATGCCGAACTGAAACATCTTGAAGTATTACCGCGGGATAGAGCCGAAACCCTGACTGACTATCCTCGACTGAGAATCCAGCCGCCCATCCGATCCAGAAATCAGCCACTCGATTGGCAAAATACCGCCAAAACCAAGTTCTTCGCTGATCCCGCCGCCTGGCACCGAGCAAGAACAGGCTCGAGTCCTGAGCCGCCGCAGCTAGAAATAATGGAATCTCTTCCGGGGTATGCTGGCCATCCGCATCCAGCGTAATGACCCCCGAAGCCCCGCGCGCCAACGCATGTTGAAATCCGCGCCAGAGACTGCCCGCCTTCCCGAGATTCTCTTCGTTTTGCAACACAGTGATGTCCAGGCCGGCAAGCACCTCGGCGGTGCCGTCCGTCGATCCATCATCCACCACGATGACATGGGGGCACTGTTGCCTGGCACGCATGGCCACGTCACGAACCGTGTGGGCTTCGTTGTAGGCCGGAATCACGACCCAATAAGAGCCGGCGAGTTCGGACACGTCCGTCACGCCATGCCTCCGTTGATGCCGATGACCTGACCGGTGATGTACCCCGCTTGTTCGGACACCAGGAAGGAGACGAGCGCCGCGACTTCTTCCGGCGTACCCACTCGCTTCATCGGCACCATCGCATCGACCTGCTCCGGCTTGAATGACTGTCTCGTCGCCGACGACTCGATCAAACCTGGCGCGACCACATTCACAGTGATCCCTCTGGACGCCAGCTCGATCGCCAGCGACTTGCTGGCTCCGTGCAGGCCGGCCTTCGCCGCCGCGTAATTCGTCTGGCCGCGATTCCCGGTCACTCCGGCCAGCGACGAAATCGACACGATCCTTCCCCAGCGGGTGCCGATCATCGGCAGCAACAACGGCTGGGTGACGTGGAAGAATCCGTTCAGTGATAGATCGACCACCTTCATCCACTGCGCTGCCGTCATCCCGGCCATCGGGGCGTCGTCATGAATGCCCGCGTTATTGACCACCACCTGGATCGGCCCGTCGACGAGCAGGGCCTGAAGCGCCTGTCCCGTGGCAGTGCCATCGACGATGTCGAAGGTCGCCACCGTCGCCGACCCTCCCCCGGCCGTGATCTTCTCTGCCACCTGCTTTGCCGATGCGCTGTGCCGATGGGCATGCACGATGACTGCATAGCCGTCCGCGGCGAGCCGCTCGCAGAGCGCGGCGCCGATCTCACCGCTGCCCCCCGTGACCAATGCGCGCTTCTTTGCCATCACGACACCGCCTTGATAAAAATCGACGCACGCCCTTCAATGATCGTCCGGTTGTCGAGCAACAGCGTGAAACGATACATATAACTCTGATCCCCCTCCGCCAGGCGCGTGGCCTCCACGATAAGGTCGGAGACCGTGTCATCGAGCCGATCGATGGCAAAAGTGACATCTCGCACACTGCCCACGTAGCCGATCCGTCCTACCGTCTGCCGATCGCGATCAAGCAGTCCCACATGCACACCCATCGCCTGGGCGGCATACTCCAAACCAACCGACACCGACAGACGGCCACGGTAGCGGAGCGGATGGTTCGAGTCTCGGTGCGTGGCGGTCCGGCAACGGATCGTCGTCTCATCCCAGGCCTCCACCGTATCGAGCAGGCACATGGACCCGCCATGCGGGAGCAGCCGGCCGATCTCGTCTTTCGTCAGTGGCGGCAGGACTTAACCTCTACGATCAGCCGTTGATCGTCCAACAGGTTCAGATTAATCATGGCGCGGCGCTCCATGGCGAGCGCCTGCAATACCGGCAATAACCGGGCAGCCGGATTATCGAGTCTGAGTCGTTCGAATTCCTGGCTGAACGCGTGGCTCACGTCACGACCGGCAGCGGCGGTCAGTGTCACCTCGGCAGTCGCGAAGACCTGCTCCACCAATGGCGTGAACACCAGCGCGGTGGCAAAGGCTGAAGCGATCGGCCGGGCGCCGTTGAGCGGCTCCGGAGCCGGCAGATCGTAGGCGACAAAGAGCACGGGACGCTCTTCGACGCAGGCATAGGTGACGGCCTCCAAGAGCCCGGCTGCGCAGGAATCGTCATAACAGGACAGCGCCGTCGAGGACTGCTGGCAACTCGTTGCAATGCCCCAATAACCCGCCGCAGTATTGTGCACGGACTGATGGAACAGTGTCGGCGAAACGACCCGTTCACTGGTCGCCAGCGCCCGGCACAGCTTATCCAGCACCTCCATCTCACCGCCGGAAGACGCAAAGACCGTCGCAACCTCCTGAGGGTCGAGTACAGATTGAGCCATGGCTTCTTGCGCCACCTGCACGGCCCACCGGACACAGTCACTGCTCCGTCGTCGCTCGTTCGCAGGCAGCAGCGAGGCATCCGGATCCGGCAACGTGCGCGGATCAAATGGTCGCTTACCGGCCAGCACCTCCCGCCCAGCCGCCCAGCCTTCGAGGCCTGGGGCAAGCAGTCCTACACCGAGGATTCCGACCTGCATCAGAGCACTCCCAACACGAGACTGCAGTTATTGCCGCCGAATCCGAAAATATTGCTCACGACACGCTTAATCGGCCGATCTTCGTTCTCACGGAGAATCCGGCTGCGCAACGCCGGATCCACCCGTTCACAATTGAGCGTCCCGGGAATGAATCCCTGCTTCACGCACAGCGTCGCAATGACAGCCTCCGTGACTCCTGCCGCCCCTAACGTGTGTCCGGTCCATCCTTTGGTTGAACTGCAGGCCGGCCCATCGGCAAAGATCGAATACACCGCCTTGTCCTCGACCGAGTCGTTGGCGCGAGTCGCCGTTCCGTGCAGGTTGATGTAGTCGATGTCGGACGGCTGCAACCAGGCCCGATCCAGTGACTGGCGAATGGCGCGAATCGCACCGGCGCCTTCCGGATGAGGATGCGACATGTGGTACCCATCAGTACTTTCGCCGTAACCCAGCAATGCGATGGCCCCCTTCCGACCCACCCGCTCGCTCGATTCGAGGAGCACATACCCTGCCGCTTCACCCAGCGAGAGCCCGTCGCGATCTTCGTCGCAGGGCCGGCAGGGGCTCGTCGAGAGCAGTTGCAGTGCGGAAAAGCCGTACAAGGTCGTGTGGCACAGACTATCCACGCCTCCGACAATGGCCGCATCGCAGAGACCGGCCTGCAGAAAACGCGCAGCCGTCGCAAACACCTTGGCGCTCGACGAACAGGCCGTCGAAATGACCATGGCCGGCCCTTGCAGGCCCACGCAGGCCCGCACGAAATGACCCAACGAATACATGTTGTGCGTATAGCGATAGCGCGAGGTGTACCAGGGTGGCAACGAACCAGTCAGTGGATCGCGATTCCGGTACGCATGCTCGGTTTCCAGAATACCCGACGTGCTCGTTCCCATAACGACCGCGATCCGATCGGCTCCATAGCGCTGTTTCGCTTCAGCTACCGCGACCATGAACCCATCCTGCTGGAGTCCCAACCACGCCAGTCGATTGTTCCGGCAATCGAATGGCTCTAAGTCATGGCCGAGCGAAAACTCTTCCAGCCCCGCGACCCGTCCGATATAGGTTTTGAGTAGCGCGTCTTCGAAATCGCAGGGCTTCAGCCCGGAACGCCGCTCCCGCAACGCCTGGGAGACCGCACCGATGCCGCGCCCATTCGCCGTCACCAGCGTGTAGGCCGAAAGCGTCAACGGTGTCATCGGTCGGTTAGGCGTCGGCACGACTCTCCTCCTCTGCCATCATCCCGGCAAACAGCAAGCAGCAGAACGATCCGATCGCGGCGGTCAGGCCGATCGCGTGTAGCACCGGAATTGACGAACAGGCCAGCACACCGAAGACGAGAATCGTCGTGGTGCTGCAAACCAGTAAACCATACAAGGTGCGTGCGCGCTCCTCGCCCGTGCCCTCCGGCCGATTGAAAAACAGCGCGTAGTCGAGTCCAAGTCCGATGACGAGCAGAAACGTCGCGACGTGAAAAAGCGACAGCGATTCGCCTGCCGCGTTCACCAAAGCGGCCACGACAACCAGCGCGCTCATCATGGGTAACAGGACCGGCCGCAGCACGCTGATCGACTTCAACCCGACCGCCAGCACGACGGCAATCACCAGCAGCCCCCAGGCCACGATCGCAAGGGTTCGATCGCGATAGGCCGTCATCAATCGGTTGGACTCCTCCTTGAGATCCACGTAGGCCACTCCAGGAGCATGCCAGCCTGCCACGATTTCGGCGAGGCGCGCCCTGTCTGCCACTCCCCGTAGCGGCACCACGGCAGACCATTGCCCCTGTTGTTCGATCAACAATGACCCCAGCTTCATCCCCACAGCAGTACCTTGGAACGTGTCGCGGTCGATCATCGATTGTGTCCGCGCAGCCTCGATTGAGTCAAGAAACGGAGTAAAGAGTCCGGACGCGAATGGCAGCCCCGAGAGCGCGGTCTGGAGATTGTGTTCCAGCACGCTCCGCTCGGGAAGCGCCTGTTGCCTGGCCTGCTGGCTGCGGCGGCTCGGCAGATACGAGGCAACCAGATCGTAGCCCGCCACCAGCTCGCCGGTTCGCAGTTGTTCCAGATCCGCCATCACGGCTTCTCCGCGTTGGAGCACCTCTTCAGCCGTCGATCCTTCGATGACGAGCAGATCCCGGACATCCGGTGCCCCCAGATCATGGCGGAGCTGCTGATCAAGCCGGTTTCTGGCTTCCGACACCGGACTCAGACTCGCGAGATCCGTTTGCCACAGAGGTGTATCAGACCATAACAGCATGAATGTCGCAAGAACGACCGCCCCCGGCACCAGCCACTTGGCCCGGGTGAGCTGTGCCACGGCCGGCACGATTCCTCGCGGCACATTCCTGGGAACAAACGCCGGCGGGACACAGACCGGCAGCACATACCGGGTCACCAGCGCCGCCGTGACGAGTCCGACCACCGCAAAGAGGCCCAACTGCGCCAAGGCAGGAAATCCGGACAGAAGTAGGGAGGAAAACCCGATCACCGTGGTAAGTACACCCAGCCGCATCGTCGGCCAGATCGACCGGATCACAGCCGGCGCGGAGCCGCGCACATTCAAATGGCTGAACAAGTGGATGGGGTAATCGTCGACGATTCCCAGCAGGGTGATACCGAAGCCGAGCGTGATGCCGTGAATAAAGCCGAACCAACTATTGACGGCCAACATGCCCGCGACAATGCCGGTCGACAGCGGGATCACGCTCAGCAGGACCAATGTCACCGACCGATAGCTCGCATAGAGAAAGAGCACAACGAGTGTGGACGCGGCGGTTGAGAGCCACCAGATCTCCGCTTCGATGGTCTGCTTGATCTCCACGGCAAACACACCGGGGCCGCTCATGAGTAAACGGAGAGAGTCGGGCCGACCGGGTAGATCCTCGAACATCTTACGGATGTCCTGCTGAATCGTCGCCTGCGCATCTGCGTCAAACCCTGTCGCTTTCGTTTCCGCAATCAGCAAGACCTTCGAATGATCCTCCGACATCCAGACCCCGCGATATTTCGCCGGCCCCTCCTGCCCGGCCCAGTCTTTGAGGATTCCCAGAAAAGCCCCCGTCGGATCTCCCGGGATCGTCTCTTTGATCATGGCCGCCAGGGGGGAACGGAGGTCGTCAAGCCGTTGTTCCAGCGATTGACGCAAGGATTCGACGGAGAAGGCCTCCGGCATCACCTGCCGACTCAACAGATAGCGAGACCGAAACAGCAGCTCCTGATCCTGTTTCGACAGAGCCTGAGCGCCGTTCTCTATGACGTTGAAATGCCCGGTCGCACGCAGTCGCGTACCGAACTCTCGACTGGCCTGAGCCAGATCATCCGGATCTCCACCCTCGATGGCCAGCAGCATCAGCCGGCCTGCCACGCCGGTTCGCACTTGCGTGAGGAGCAACCGTTGGGTCGCTGTCGTGCCTTCCGGCAACAGATCGGCCAGCTCGCTATGCACGGACACCTGCGTCGCTATCAGCCACAGTCCGCAGACCATCGTCAGCGCCCAGAGCCCCATCACACCGAACCGCCGGCTCATCGGGCCGCTCCATGGAGCAGCGTCATCACCGATCGGTCTCCGTCCGGGGAACGGATGGCAATCGTGGCGACGCGGCCCTCCGAGCCGGTAAAAAGAATGTAGTCCACCATCGATTGTCCCGCCGTCTCACGCGGGCGTAACAGGAGCGTCCATTGGCGGCGGGTGCCCTCCAGCGTGGCGGCATACACCTTCTGCAGCTGAACGGCATCGCCGGTAAAGCTGGCGCGGAACGCGTCGACGAAACTGCGGAGGGCGGGATAGTCTTCGAGGGAGATCGTCCGCTTGATCCCTTTCCGCTCGCTCTCAAACAACACCCGGTCTCCTTCAATCACGTACCGCTCGCGAAACGGCTCGGTAATGGCTTTCTCCATCGTCGCCGGCGGAGTGAACCGCAACAGGCCCCGAACGATCAACGGTTCGGTCAACAAGGAGGAGTAGGTGGCTTCTTCGAACCGCATGGAGGGCTCACGCTGCTCCTTGAGGAGCGCCACCAGCGCGTCGACCGTCCATGGCGCAGGAGGAGCATCGACCGCTGCCAGGGCGACGCTGCCGAGCAGGAGGAGAAAAGAGATACCGGTAATGGCCTTACGAAGGGGCCTGCCAAAAATCATAAAAGTTGAACCAATTGTCCGGTGCCTCGCGACTGTAATGGGCCAGTCGATCCGCATAGCGTTGCGTCCATCGTCGCACATCGTCCTGCCGATGGTCAGCAGACAACTGAATGGACTCACTCAGCAATTCCAAATGGATGTCATACCGGTTGCCTCCCCGGTAGAGGCCGAAAAAGAGCACCACTGGCGCGCGCACGGCGTGAGCCAGCCGCACCGATCCGCTCGGGAATGCCGCCCCTTCGCCGAGGAACTCACAGCGCACCGATTGCGCTTCCGCCATCAGCCGGTCACCCATGATACCGACGACCCCGCCGTGATCGAGGCATTCCTGAACCTGGAGCATCGTATCCACCCCGCCGACTTGAATCACCGTCTCGGCGACGGCGGGGTTGAGTTCCTGAATCAGGGCACGGATCAATGGGGCATTCTGCTCGTCCATCAGCACTTTGACGGCAATCCGTTCACGCGACAGTCCGACTGCGCGCACGACTTCAAAACTGCCGAGATGCGATCCGAGCAGAAGGCAGCCGCATCCCCTCGCCAAGGCTCTATCGAGGACTTCAATCCCGTGAATGCGGATATCGAACAGATCAAACCGGCCCCGCAGACAATACACCCGATCTAGAAGCGTTGAGGCAAACGAATGATAGTGACGGAAGAGTGCCGGCCAGCCCGGTGCATGGCCCTGGAGACGTTCGTAATACCGGCGAAGGGCCCGGTTCGCCTGCTGCGACCCGCACAGATAGTACAGACAGATCGGATAGAGCAGCGCCCGGGCTGCCGGCCGTCCCAATACCTGCGCAACCCAGGCCATGAGCCGGATTGCCAGGCGGCTGCCGCGCTCCTGTTGCTGTTTCCAGGCAACCGTCATGATGGCATCGTCCGGTCGTCGGCCGGAAGCCGACACCGGATCGACCCGGCCGCCACGACCCGCTGTCCGACGCGACAGGTAAAGGCGGCGGTACCGGCATCCTCCTGCACGATTTCGATCGTCAGCCGTTCACCCGGCAACAGCGGCGACGACAGCTTGACCGAGGGCAGTCCGGTAACGATCAGAGCTTGCCCGCAGCACTCCCGCAGAGTCTCGATGACTTCATCCATGACGAGCACGCCGGGCACGACCGGATGGCCGGGAAAGTGGCCGGGCAGAGCCGGATGATCCGGGCTGATCGAGACGACACGTTCATGTTTCATTCGGCAATCCTCTGGCGCATTGCTTGGCGAACAGCAACAAGGCCTCGCGCGGCAATTTGCCCGTCCCGTTGCGAGGCAGTTGCGGCACGAGCAGGAGCGGACGGGGAAGAAACACAGGATCGATCCGCCGGCGCAATGCCTGCTGAATCTCTTCTACGGTTTTCCCCGGTGCCACCACACAGGCGATCAGTCTGGTCACCAGATCGGCCCCCTCTTCGGGCAAGAAAAAGACTCCGTCCTGCACCCCCTCGATCTCCAGCAGTTTCTGGTTCAGATCGCCGAGGGAGACGCGATGACCGGCGATATTGATCTGATCGGCCTCCCGCCCATGCACCACGAACTGCCCTTCCGCATCGACGGTGATGCGGTCCGGAACGCGGACCGGAACCGGAAGGTAGTCGGCCTGTACCGTCCACACCGCCCGGTCCTGTGCGAGACGCACCCCGTCCAACGGTCGCCATTGATCGCCCTCGACCGTCCGCCGTTCAGCCACGCTGCCAGCTTCGGCAAACCCGTAAATTTCATGCACCGCGGTCTGGAAATGTCGTTCGGCTTCTTGCGCCAGACTTCGGGACAACGGCGCGGTCGCGGAGAGGATCAATCCGACAGGCGGCACGCGCAGGCCTTCGGTCACGCAGGCGCGGAGATGCAACGGCGTCGTCACCAATATGCGTTTTCCTGCCACGTCGGCCAAGGCGTCACGGATGTCGGCAGGAAAGAGCGGCCGCCCGGCATGCATGACCAACCCATGCATGATCGGCAGCATCACTGAAGCTTCCAGCCCGAACATATGCTGATGCGGCACGGTCGCCACCACTGCCGCATGATCTCCAGCTGTTAGCTGAAGCCTGGCTCCCGTCGCCCGAGCGACCGCCGTCAAGGCCCCCCAGGTCTTTTGGTTCGGCATCGGTTGGCCGGTGCTGCCTGAGGTAAACGCGATGGCCGCGACTTGATTGAGCGGGACATGCGGGATCCGCGTCGGCCATCCGGCGAGGCTTCCGGGCCGCTGCAGGACCACGGACTCAATCCCCTCGACCGGATCATCCTGATTGGTCAGACAATAGCTCTCACGATAGTCGCCGGCGATCCGGCGCAAGGTCTGAGGCGCCCGGCTCTGCGGGAGCAACGTCACCTGCCCCCGTAACATTGCGGCGGCGAAACCGACCAGAAACTCGTACCGGCTGGACAGGAGATTCAAGACCGCGGGACGATCGGGCAGAGAATCGGCAAGGGGGGTGACATCGGATATGAACTGCCGGGCGGTGCGTGGCCCGTTATCCTCCCAAGCCAACACGTCATCCGGATTGTAGGGGCCAATCAGTGGAGCGTCGTGCATGGCACCACATGATTCACTTCGTACGGTTCTTCTCGATCGCGTTGGCCAGCGCCCGCAGAGAGGCAAAGATCGCCTTGATCTCCGGATCGCTCGATTTGAGTTGATAGCCGTATGTTTGGGAAATGGCGAGCGAGAGTTCCAAGGCATCGATGGAGTCGAGCCCGAGTCCGTCCCCGAACAGCGCCTGCGTCGGATCGATCGTACCGGGATCGACCTTCAACTTGAGCGTCTGAACGATCAAGCCAGCCAGGTCCCGCTCCAAAGACGAGGTGAATGAATCTGTCATGTGCGCTTCTCGACTTTCACCGCCCGGTAGTCCCGCAGGAGTCCGTTGAAGAGTTCATGCAACGAGCAATCGGCAAACCCGATTTCTTTCAATGCCTCGAGAATCGTCCCCGACGGCACGCAATACTCAGTAGTGTCCCACCAGTATTCCATCAGGGTCTTCATGTCCCGGTTGCCCGTCGAAGCCGCGAAAACGATACCCATCACCGTCTTAATATAGAACCGCGACAGCGACAAGAGAAGGGGCGACCGTGGACGACAGATGTCCAACAACAGCACGATCCCGCCTGGCTTCAAGACCCGACGATACTCCGAGAACGCGGTTTTGAGATCGGAAACATGGCGGAGGGCGTATCCCATACTCAGAAAGTCGAACGTCCGATCGGGAAACGGCAACTGCTCTCCGATGCCCCGTACGAACTTCTGACAGGGTCCCTTCTGCGCTTCTCGCAACATCCCGATACTGGGATCGAGCCCGATGACCGAACCGGACAGGCCGACGATTTCGCGCGCACATTGCGAAACCAATCCGGGCCCACACGCGACGTCCAGCACCTGCATACCGGCTTTGAGCCCGGCCTCACGCAACGCCTTCCGCCTATACCAGAGACCGGACCCGAATCCGGTCGCTTTATCGATATTGCGGTACTGATAGGCCGTGCGATCGAACAGCTCGTTCAAGAATACTTGCCGCTCGTCGCCTTCGGCATAATAGCGGCGCAACGGAGGATGCGGTGCCACCGGCACCATCGGGACCTGGGCCACGGAGCGGTCGCCGGCTGGATCTGTGGAATAACTCACGATAGGCCTCCTGCAACGCCTGACGGCCCCTCTTGTAGCAGGACTATTTCGGACGGGCAAGGGGGCGATGTGTCGGCGGCAACCCATTCCATCCAGCCCAGTCGTGCGCTTGGCATCACCCAGCTGATACACGGATCCTCTTCGAGGATGCGCATCGTGCCTGACTTCGGAGCGCGACGACTTAGAAACGCAGCCCGATGCCAAACACGGCATACTGAGAGCGAAAGTCCAGCGCGAGTTGCTTCCAATGATAGGTGGCCGAGAAGTATTTGTACTCGCTGAACAGAAACACCTGCTCACTCAGATTGCCTTGCACCCCGCCGAAAAATTGAGAGCCGAATGTCCAGGAACCTTCAAGATCCGGGTCCGACCGACCCGGTATGTTGGCATGGGTAAGTACTCCGTTCGACAGGCCGCCCCCGAGGCCAATGTACGGAACTACCGTCTTCCCTGGGTAGCGAAGAATCAGATTCACCATCGAATTAAAGACCCAGAGGTTCGTACTGGCTGAGGATCCCGCACGTATCGGCGACGAAAAGGTGATCTCGCTCCCGTGACCGGAGGACTCCAGTTCGATCCCGATGCTATTGCCCAAATTGCGCGGAAACACCGCGACCTTGATACCGGCCCCAGCTCCGTTGGTAATTCTGGTGTCAGAAGGGTTGCTCCCTTGGGCAAAGAGGCTCTGATTTGAAGGAAATGCACCCAGAGTGTACAGGCTCAGGGCAACGTCCCCGGTCTCAGCGGCTGAAACCAGGCCGACTCGCGTGCATAACATCAGGAGGGCAAGGGACAAAGGAAGGATAACGGCAAACGCCTGGGAGAGACACCAGGGGTCGAGGATACCTCTCGCGCTCTTGATCCAGCAGCGCTGGCAAAAATAAAAGGGCCTCTGGGACTTACGCCCCAAAGGCCCTTTCGATTGCGGATAGTCGAGGATCAGCTACCCTTGACGATCGTGCAATAGTCACCAACGATGCCGAGGATCTGGTGGGCCGTGTGATCGACCGAGGCCACCGTGGAGATGCCGCCGGCCGCTTTCGCCGCCGCGACGCTCGCGTCACCGGTCGCAACCCATCCGAGGATTGAGGTCGCGCAGGCCTTGCCCTCTTTGGTTGCCGCAGTCGCCGTCGTCGCCACATCACCGTACTTCACATCGGTGAAGATCCAGCCCGCCGCCGGGGTCGCAACGATCTGACAACCGGTCAAGCTCAGACCAGCCGCAACAATCAATCCAAGGGACAACACGTGATACGCATGCTTCATGATTCCTCCTCGTTTAATAAATTAGTGAGTTGTGAGTAAGTTGTGTGATTGACCCACCCGACCTTTCAGTAGGAATCACTTGGCCGGAGTATAGTGGTGGATATACCGTCTGTCAATTCGTGATAGGGGCGAGTGTTTCGAGCTTGAGCTGAAGAAATGGCATCAATTTCACTTTACCGGACCATCGCAAGGAAACGCTCCGTCTAGCATATCATGCTAGAAGAATGCCTGAACGCTCAACAGGACGTCGTTATCACGGTCGCGGTGATTATATTCCACCCGCAACGCCCAGTTCTGCGACAGGGTATAGCGGGACCCGGCATACCAGCGGATATCCTCGGACTTGTCGCCTAGTGCATAACGAAGATATGACCCGGAGAGCATCAGCTTCCAGCGGTCCGTCAGATCGGTCAACATCCCCACCGTGCCGCCTCCGCCGATACGGTGGCGCTCTTCATAGGCGCGGCTGTAGTTGGCTTCGGCCTCGGCAAACGCAAAATACACTTCTCGTTTGAACAGACTGGATTCCACGGCAGCCCCAATCCCACCGCTCGCCACGCCGTTGCTGCAGAGCTGGCAGCCGTTGTGCCGGATCGTGTTCATGCCGACATTGACCTTCCAAGAGGGACCATGGAATAGATTATCAACCGGCAACAGCGACACAATATTAAGCAGCGTCGCCCGCTCTAGCCTGATCTGATCAGCACGGCTATAGTGCCGAAAGGTTGCCCCAAGCATTTCGATTTGCGCATCAGGCGTATACCCGACTTCAGAGTCGAGCAGGTCATGATACGCAGCCCTAAGCGACAACTCCTGAAAGTTGTCCCTATTGCGCCAACCTGCACCGATAGTGGCACGAGAAGTCTGATGCCCCACGTCAGGCCGTTCCGTATAAGGGAGAATAACCACCTCCTCAGATGGCACCCGTAATTGGCTTCGCTCATAGAGAACCTGCCGGTTACGCTCTTTGTAGACCTTCATTTCCGGATCGTCGCTCTCAGCCTTGTACCGCAGATAGTCCGACGCCACATCGAGGACCATTGCCCGCCGTAGAACGGGCAGCGAGCCAAAGTATGCTGCATGTGCGGACTCAGGATCACTCAGGATTTGCTCTGCGGCTATCCGTTCGCCAGGTGTGAGGAGTGCCCGCTTTCGCTTAATGATGGCGCTCCGGGAAGGCCGGTAGGTTGTCGCACTCACCAGCCCTGGATAGGCCACTACGGCTCGTACCGTATCCGCTGGAATCGTCCACAGATCGAACTGCTCTCGAAGATGCAACTCCGGATTGGCATACTCCAACAACGACAGAATGTGATACGAGCAATTCTCCTTGAAGAAAAAATAGTCGAAATACGCATTCCCCAATTCCCAGGCATGCATGATAAGCCGATCAATCTGATCGGGTGTCAAATTCAACCGGTACTCCCACATGTCCCGATTTTCAATATCGCGATAGGCTTGCACTTTGAGGTAATAGGGCGGCGTCGAGAACAACCCTTTATACCCCCCGAATATGCCCTTATAGGCATACTCAAGCCCAACATCGGGAGGAATCTGTGCAGCATAATCGATCGTATACGCCAAAATTCTCGTCTGATCGGTCTGACCTTTCTGGTCGATTCGCAGAAAAGTATGACCAAACATTGACGCTGGGTTGTTCATGTAGGCCGCGGGAAAGATCAGACTGATTCCCTGCGGATTCAACTCGGCTCGCCACCGCTCAAAGCGATCACATGAAACCGGAGGCAATCGAACGGGATCGACGGATAAGCGATTCCTCAGCCAATGATATCGAGCAATAAAGGCACACTGAGCCGGCTGCCTTGAACGCCCAACAGGGTCGCCGGAAAATAGCTGAGTGATCGTGGCCTCAAGTTCGGCCTGGGGATCGTGTTTTCCCTGAGGCGACAAGAAGAACCCCCCCTCATCTTGCTCACTAGTGATCCCACCAAGAAGATTGTTCTGATAGTGAAGCAGGAGATGCCATTCCCGCTCGGCATCTAACCGCGCGGCCCTGGCCTGCTGAATTAACTCGTCGCGATAATCACGAGATGTTGGCTCAGCGAGTCCACCACTTGGGGAAAGGCTCAAGAAGAGAATAATGAAGACAATTGCGATCACGGTGAGGGAAGGGGGAAAAGAACGGACTCCCGCCTAAGAGCAGGAGCCCGTTTCACAAGCTCTACTTATTCAGCGAAACCTTGACCAACACGGGGTTCGCCGAGATCGCATCGTTCATAGCCTTTATCATAGCCACCGCAGAGACTTCCCCTGCTTGGGTCAACGCCGTGTAGCGTTCCTGCGTCATGGCAAAGAATGCCTGATGCTGGCCCTGGGGAACACCGAGAAGTGTCGCGAGAGAAGCAAGGTGTTCCCCGCTGCCCTGAGCCATTTCCTGAGCTAGTGCGTCTGAATTGAGCTCTGCAAACATTGTCGTCTTATTTTCCGCCCACCAGCGACCATCGTCCGTGCAACCGGATGTCCCACTGCTGATGGCAAATGTATTTACTCCCGTCCCATTTAGCGTGGCCATCAGAACTTGGGCGCCTTTGGTTTTTGCGTTGGGATAGTTTTGAAATGCCAGCTTCCCGAGGCCACATCCAGGCCCCGTATCGGGGGTACCCGCGGCAACAGCCAACCCGACCTGCATTCCCACGAAGGCTACTGCCAAGGATGCCATGAGCACTCTCTTCATCATAAGCCCTCCTTAGTGGATAAATTACCGACTCCCCGAATAAATCTATCGGGAATTTTTTACAAGTATAGACCAATTCCGCGGCAAAATCTCAACCAATTATCTGCGACACGCAGCCACGAAGAGATCGCCACGTATGAATTCTACAATGTCCACTGCGCGACGGTGAGAGTCAGTATTACCATTCCTGTTTCAGCGCGAGTGACGATCGTTGCGCTTTCCATCAGCCTTCCGCTGCAACGGGATGACTCTGGGCTCAATCCGCCCTCCAACGAAGGTCAGCATCCCGACGCCGCGCGGCAGGGAAAACCGTTTCGGTCCGGCTGACCCGGGATTGAACAACAGGGTTAGGCCATAGCGCTCAATGGTCGGACGATGACTGTGGCCGAAGACGCAGACGTCGAGCTGTTCTTTGTCCAACCACGCTCTTGCTTCCATGGTCAGCTTTCCGCGCTCGAACAGGATGTGGCGGATTCCAATCGTCACCCCGGCACGGCGGATCACGCGCGACCTGGGGAATCCGCTATCTTCGAACTCATCGACGTTGCCCGACACGGCGATGACCGGGGCGATCCGCTGGAGCTACCGAATGACCTCAGGATCGCCGATATCACCGGCATGAAGGATGACTGCGACACCTGCGAAATGCGCAATGATCGCCTGATCAAACAGGCCATGAGTATCGGCGATCACGCCGATTCCGTATTCCCACTGCTTTCCAGCATAGGACATCATCAAGAACTTTGATTTTCCGTCATTGGATTCGATGACAGTGCATCCATAACAGACGCAGAAGAGCACGCCCAGAAGTAAGAACCTGCCCCACGTATCGTCTGCCCTGCCGCTCAGGTCATGACAGTGACCTTTCGTATGAGTCGGGCCTCATTCACATTCCAGTCTGGAAGTGTTCCGCGATGCTCTGAAATCCTTGACCTGCACTTAAATTTTCCTATAATGCTAGCTATACTATCCAAGTAGCCAAAGCAAACTTTCCTGATCATTAGATAGCAGTAGTCCACTCCAGGCACTGTAAGCCAGTGTCTGCATGTTGCCAGAATAGGAGAAACATATGTTGAAGACCTTCAATGTCGTCGCTCCACTCCTAGCGATCTGCTTTCTGTCCTCTAGCTGCTCAGTCTTGATGGTAGCAAACCGTGATAGCTACCGAGGGGATGTCAACGTTGCCCAGCTAGGCATTCAGCGATCGGCCGTAATAGCTGAACTCGGCCAACCTGACAACTTTACTACCTTAGAAAACGGCGGATACGATGACCGGTATGTGCTCGACCCCGATGCACACCACGGCATAACGAAGTTCTTCACCGGATTATTTTACTTAGGAGCCGATATTGTCACGGCTTTTCTTACAGAACTCATCTTTACGCCAGCCGAGATTGCCTTTAAGGACAAACTAGTCGTCTATCATCTGACGTACGGTGGGGATGGGAAGTTGTCTGCTATTGAGAAGATAAAGAATTAGATCAGACGCTTTGCCCAATCAGGGAACCGCAATACCCAGAATCGAGCTGCGCTCTCTCAGTACCCGCTTTGTACAGCTGTCCACTCAAATGAGAAGGGCACTGTCTCATGTCGAGGGAGAGCCGCCAATTCAGCCTTTAGACGATCGGCTCTGGCGCTGCTCATCGGATGGGTGGAAAGCCACTCCAACCGCCCCTCGTCTTTCTCCGAGAGTTTTTGAAAAAAGGTGATCATGCCCTTGGGATCGATCTTGGCGCGATAAACCAGCTGCAACCCGGTCAGGTCGGCTTCCAACTCCTGCGCGCGGTCGAACTTGAGCGTCAGCAGTTCAACACCGACTTGGCGCATCAATCCGATCAGCCCCTGCTGATCGCCGACGATGATCGCGACCACGGCCATAATGCCCAGGTTTTTCACCATCCGCTCCATCCCGTGGCGCTGCAACACATGGTTGAGCTCATGGCCCAAGACACCCGCGACTTCTTCCCCGCTCTCCGCTTTTTTCATCAAGCCGGTAAATACGACGACGTAGCCGCCCGGTAGCGCAAAAGCATTGACGACGTCGCTCTTCACCACGGTGACTTGAAACTTGTAAGGATTGTTCGGAATCTGCTCGGCTAGACGCTGCGTCATCTCTTCGACGGCCTTGACGGCGGGGCCTTCTTTCATCACGTCTTGATGGCTCAGAAAATCCTTGTAGGCCGCTTCACCAAGCTTCTGCTCCCACTCGACCGGAATCCGGCTCACCGCCATCTCTACCAACAGATCGGCCCCGAACCAGAGCCCCAGCGCCACGGCCATGATCGAGCCAGCGACAGTCCCCCACATGACACGATGCCGGTGGCGTATCTGCCGCACTCGCTCGGCGGCCTGCTCAAACGGCTGACTCAAGTGATCCGGCGCCGCTTCACGGAACGCCCGGATGAGCTCAGGATGCTTGAGATACAATGTGCGGGCCAGCAGGCCCTCTCCCCACTTTAAGACCAGATGATCATGGTCCAGCCCACCGGCGGACACCGCCAGCCCTGTAAAGAGCACTCGCTCAGATGGAGCCGTCGATCCTGCCGGCTCATAAGCGATCGCGAGCCCATCGCCTTCAATCTGGACGAGACAGGGCGCGCCGCTGGTCGGAAACTCCTCACCGAAACAAAGGGCGTTGGGGGAAAAGTTGGTCATCCTAGGATCAATTGACCTATGAAAGGCAGGAGGCTTATGCGGATGCTCAAAACGCCAGCCAACAAGGCCGCAGGCGAGAGACAACCACAGGCGTGATCGTTTCCACCCGCCCACCCCGAGCTGCCAAGACAGCTCGTTCCTCGCGCAGGGTACGTTGAGGATTGGATCGAGCCGAGAACGAAGCTCGGGAACCAGCGCGTCTTGGCGCGCGGGGGTCGGGTGGGTGAGATAGCTGTCGTTTTCAGCATCCGCTACTCGGAGACCGGGATGAATTGTCTGATCCAGGCCCCGAAGCTGCCCGGGTTTCGGCTCTGGATATACACAATGCCCGGTCCACGGAAGCGGCAAACCAGTCCTTCGCCGGATGTGAAGCTGGCAACCCAACCGGAAGCGGCTTTCTCGATGTTGTACGACGTCGTCGCAGACCAGGCCACAAGGTGGCTGTTGTCCACGATGTATTCCTGATCCGGCCTGAGCTCGATCTTATGAATGGCGCCGAAGCTATTCACCGCCAGCATCCCCTTGCCGCCGATCTTCAGAATGAAAAATCCTTCGCCACCCAGGAGTCCGCGGCTCAAACTCTGCATCTTGCTTTCGATCGTGATGGAGTCCGCCCCGGCCAGAAATCCGTCTTTCTGCACCATGTATTCGTTCACGCCGTCGAGCTCCAGAATGACGATTTCGCCCGGCACTGTCGGCGCCAGCAACACCTCGCCCGGCCCCCGACTGGCCCTCAAAGTCTGGAAGAAGAACTTTTCCCCTGTCAAAAGCTTGCGCGAGAGCGCCCCGAGAAACCCGCCCTCCATCTTACTTTCAACATCCACCGTCGGTGACGAACCTACCATGGCACCCGATTCGGCTTTGATGTGCTCCCCGGCCGCCAACTCAACACGCACCATCGGGAACGCTCCGGGATAAAGAATTTCGCTTTTCATCGATTGATCTCCTGAAATAGACACGCAGTCTGGACGTGTTCCATACGCAAGACTCATACGCAGGTGATTCTGTGGAATGCGCGCGACACTGTCAAGCGCACATCAGGAATCGCTTAACGGGTGGGACGGAAAGGCCGGTCGCGGTGCTGAAGCTGATTCGGCGATGGAGCAGACCCCTCGCCGCCGAGGTTCTTTTTGAACTGCCGGCGAAGCGTGCGCCGTTCGTCGGGCGTCATATTCTTCCAGCGTTGGCGCATCTCATGGCGCTCTTCAGGCGGCAACGACCGAAACCACTGCCGCGCGTTGCGAATGGCCTCGCGCTTTTCCGGCGGCAACTCGCGAAAGCGCTGGAACCGGTCGCGCAGTCGCTGTTGATCGTCCGGAGACATCTGTCGCCACTCCTGGAACCGTTGCCGCGCCTCGATGCGTTCATCAGGATTCATGTTCGACCACTGCCGCGCGCCGTTGCGCAAGCGCTCCTGACGATCCGCCGGCAGCTGATCCCAGTCCTGATTGAATTTCTGCAACAACTGTTGCTCCTGCTGATTCAATTGACCCCACGGTACGCCTGGAGATTCAGCCTGGGCCCATGCCGCGAGACTCCATCCAAGGAGCAGAATAATGTTGAGTACAAATCCCCTCATCGCTTCATCTCTCGCATGGGATCGATTGGACGGCCCCCTTGCTGATCAGCCCCTTCACGGTTTTCCCGTCGATTCGTTCGCGGCGCTTCTTGCGGCGACCCTGATCGCTGATCCTTTGGGGGAGTCACCGCCTCGGCACCCGACAATTCAACAGCATGAAACGGGTCGACCCATCGGCCATCGCCCATGTGCCAATTTCCTAAAAATTCCAGGAACTCGGCATCCGGAGCCTGCGCGGCCTCAGGCGGCGCGGCAGCCGACGATCCCGCCGTCCACAGCAACGCGCAGCACATCCAGCCCAAGCACGTCTGCCCGCTACCCTGCCTGGTCATCACCGGCCAGCCAATGAAAAAATTCGAGATCTTCGGCTAGCTCGACATTCTCGACTGACGTGACGAGCTCGAAATCATCCAACGACACGGCCGCATGCTGAGGAGGCGCCGCCAGTTGTGCCCAGAGCAGCACGGCCAGCGCCGCAAGCGAGGCTACTGCCAGGCCGGAAACCCAGGTACGCCAAGGAGACCGGCGCGCATAGGCATCCAACGCGGCCAGCCGTCCCTGCTGCAGTCGGAGGGCCGTCGCATGATCTACCTCGCCGACGGCACGATCCAACACCACCTTGGCCTGGCCGACAAACTCATGATCGCTGTGATGCAGATCCTGATTCATGGCCAATGATTTCCTAATCGCGTTCGAAGCGCATGAATGGCACGGAAATAGTGTGTCTTCACGCTCCCCTCAGAGCAGCCCATCGCCGCCGCGGTTTGCGCCACATCCAGCTCTTCCCAAGCCCGCAGTAAAAACGCTTGCTGCTGGCGGAAAGGCAGCGTACGCAATGCCGCATCAAGCGCCGCCGAGGCCTCCTTGATCTTCAGTTGGTGGTCTGCCGTCGGGGTCGTCGTATCGGCGATCGCGTCCAATGGATCGCCGGCTTCCTCGCCGTCCTCGTCGCGCCCCAACCAGAGACGCCAGCGAGACCGGACTTTTGTCCGCCGATACCAATCGCGAATCTTGGATTGCAAGATCCGATGAAACAGCGGCCCCCATTCCGCTTCGTCGCGCATGCCATACCGCTCGACCAGCTTGAGCATGGCCTCCTGCACAAGATCCAGCGCCTCGTCATCGTGTCCCGTGGCGATCTGTGCCATCCGAAACGCGCGGCGTTCGACTCCGGCCAAAAATCGATCCAGCGCCCGTGTCTCCTCCAGAGTCGAAATCCTCCCACCCAGATAACATTGACCACTGTGGGCCGGTGTCAGACTACGAGCGAGTGCCATTCCCGCTCCTCACCTCGGTGCTGACAGAACACGATCCTGCGCCGTGCAACTGATTGTCATGGGATCTGCCCTCCAGGTCAAGACGTGCGTTCCACAAGACTCCCAGTCAGAGAAAGCCGCATATTTATCTAACGTCTTAAGGAGCCTGAGGTTGACACCGACTGGCGACGAGAACGCGGCGGTCAACAGCGTCTCGACTGTGCGGTGAGACAGGAAACCGGTGAGATTACTTCGACTTCGGAGCAGGCTTGGCTATAGCTGCCGCAGGTTGATTGAGGGGAGCAGGTTGATTAAGAGGAATGGAGACGACGACGTCCTGCTGCGGATCCGCATCTTGGTCCTTACCATCGTGGCCCACGCTATACATGACCCCTCTCCTGAGATTGACCAACATCGGAAGGCCCGTATAGGGATCATAAAAGCGTTGACCGGCTTTAGCAATCCGCGCCAGCAGATCGGCATCCTGTGGACCACGTCGTAGCCAGGCTTGCAGGCTCGCCAGGCGGAGACGCGCATCGGTGTCGACAACCAAGCCATTGTAGTGATCCCATGCCGGAAGCGGATCAATGCCGATGATGTTTTCAATCGGATTCGTCACATAGTCCATGACGCTGGTCGCCGGATGCTTGATATACGTGGAGCGCTTTGGCATGGCGCCATACCGACCTTCTCCGGCGGCCTTATATGACGCTTCGTAGTATTCAGCGTAGTCGTTGAATCGTCGTTGTTTCGGCAGCGGAAGCATGCTGGCCACGCTGACATGGAACGGCACGTCCTCACCCCGGTCAGCATCGAGTTGTGCCCCGTACGACTTGGTCGCCAAGACCAACTGACTCTGCATCGGCCATCGCATCGACGACTCGACCGGATCGAGCGGGCGAAGCATCTTCGTGATCCGGGGAAGCGCCTTGCCGTCGAAGTCCGGCTTGACCAGCAGCCCTGAGGCAACCGCAATATCATCGTTGATCGCCTGGAGCGCCATCATCTTGACCGGAAGGGTCTTCGCCTGGCTGAGCGTGGTCCGCCAGGCTTCCATGTCACCTTCCAGCCGCTCAACTCCAGCCTCGGGAACAGCCCCTTGGCTAAACCCTTCCGCCACATGCAGCCGATGCGCAAAGAGGATCGCCGCACAGGGCGGTGTCACCGCCTGCCCATGCCCCCAATCCTCAAACGGCATCTTGAGCCATTGCCGGTAACGGCCGAGGGACACCGTCGCCTGACTCGTCCAGCCTTTCAGGCTGTCCGATTGGACCTTGAACTGCCCCGCTGGATCTGCCGACCTGTACCAACTCTGCGCCACACTCGCAGACGCATTTTTCTGATTGGCTCCGGCCATACCCTCATTTTCACCGTGGCAGACCGCGGCTATCTCTCCATCCTTGGCATCCGGTTTTCGCTCGTACCCTGCCTGAACCGGATCCGCCGTGGCATCCGCTTCGAATCCGAGCAAGAGCAGGTATCCGTTTTTGCCGGAGTCCATCATGGCGCGTTGAGGTGACGTCGTCAGACTTTGAAATGCCGGGCTCGGCTTTTCTTCCATCACCAACCAGGTCAGACCCACGGCCCCAATGGCCATTGCCACGATCGCCACAGACAATACCGCCAGACCTACTATCGACGTCACGAGCGCACGCGTCGTCGAGAAGCAGGAACCGATGAACACCGACAGGCCAATACGAACGCGTGCCAGCTTCGCGCTCAACCGTGGACGTGGTTTAAGCGCAGCCGTTCGCTCAGTCGTCTCAGTTCGCGTATGACGGCCCGATGACTGGAAGAGCACATCGACGGCCGACGCAGCCGTAGACGGGACAGAGCCCGTCGGCCATTCGTCATGCGACGCAGCAGGAGGTGGCGGCATCAGGTGAACGGGCTCGGCGACAACCGGATCGATGAACCGAATGGCCTCACCGGTTCGGACCCACTCCTCTTTTTCCTGAACGGCTGGAGGAGCCGGCACCGCCGTCTCGACGACCGTCGACGCCAGGTGGGGGACCGAATCAGCGGGGACTGCCGGTGATTCGTCGGCTGGTGGTATGACGGCCGGGGCCTCGGAGGCTGGCTCGATCGAATGTTTCCGCTTCTTGGCTGAAGGGCGATGAGTGTGAACCGCCACATCGCCGGTCTTCCACTGCGACGGGGGGCCCTCTTCAGTCGGAGGCATCTGCGCTGAGGAGGGATTCAATGCAAGCTCCGCCGAACTTGGCGCCTTTGATGGCTCTCGTAAGGATGCGGCCTCCGGAACGACCTCCTGGTCGCGCGAAACAAGCTCTGAGGGCTTCGTCTCTGCAGAGATCGCAGGAATGGTTTTAGTCACCACCGACAGTTGGTCAACCAACGTCTGTAGGACCGGTAACAACTCGTGCGGCAATACTGGCGGAACCGATTCCGGAGAGGGCGCGGTTGCAAGAGCCGGCGCTGCACTCGAAACCGGCGCGTCCTGCTTGACCGACTCTTGAACCACGGGCGACGGTTCTGCCGGTGAGACGATTCTAAACTCCTCGGAACGAACCGGTAAACGGTCATCGGCCGATGACGAGCTCGCAGCTGATTGTGAGTCGATCAGCTTTTCATCTGGTAACGCCTGAGGTTGTGCCTGAAGACCCTCACTGGGTACTGTCGGCTCCGCTCCGGCGGGATTTGAATCCTTGAAGCGAAACGCAACCTCTGCCGACTCAACTTGCGCAACCTCGAGAGACCGAGCTTCCTCAATCACAACAGCTGTCGATACTGCCGGCGCTTCGACCGGAGCAACGACTTGCGGAGCATCGTGAGAGGCTGCGTCGTCAAGAATGCTAATGGACCCAACCGGCATCGCTGGTGACTCCACCAGCGGCTCCACGGCTAAACCCATGGCACTGTCAACGGATGAGATCGGTGCAGGTGTATCCTCGGCCTGATCCCAAGGCATGGACGAGACCGCCGGCTCTGCCAGGCTGGCAGATGCTGGCATGGCTGCTGACGTCTCCTCAGAGGCGACCACATCCGTTTGTTCATCCTGAATGACCGGAACCACCGCTGGTACTTCCAGAGCGACTACTTCTTCGGAAAGCTCGGCGGGCGCAACCGTACACTCTCCCAGAAACTCCCCTGATGTGCTCAGGGCGCTATCAGCGAACGGGATCGTAGTCGGCACATCCTGAATCTGATCCCCAGACAACGGCAGCGATTCCAACATCGCACCCGGGGAGACAGCTGGCGTCTGTTCCTCGTGCAGAACAGGAGTACCCACGGACTCTTGGGATAAGGCCGATTCCGCAACCTCAAGCGGTTCAACCGGCGAAGAATGCTGGAGGGAGTCGTGCGGGGCCGGAGACGACGAGCCAAACTTCCAAGCACTATTGAAAATTGAGGCCCACGAAAACTCACCGATCTTCGTCTGCGGGCTCGACTCGGAAGCAGCGAGACTCTCCGGCGAAGGCAGCGCATCCTCCGGCACGAAGGACGCGTCGCGCGACTCCAGACCGCCAGGCTCGGGAGAACTCGCGATAGCCGCAGATGTAACCTGATCGCCGACTACAGGAGGAACGACTTCCTCGAGTTGAGTCGAGAGTGGATCCGGTGTCGCTCCAGTCAGAGCGATGGACTCCTGAGTGAATCCTTCAATACTGACCGGCGATTCCTGTATCTGTTCCCATGGCATGGGCAAAGACACAGATTCAGCCGGCCCATCCAGCTGCAGCTCCCCCAAGGCAGAAATCGCCTGAGAGGGTTCCGGTGACGGCGGATAAGAACTCGCCGACTCAGTAGCCGCCGCATCCGGTGCCGACCAAACTACATCCGGTGAGCATTCTTCCGTCGTGGCTAACGACAGGGTTGTCCCCGTCCCAGCCAGTAATGAAGACTCTTCTTTTTGCTTCTCGCCTGACTCATCAGAAGATCCGACATCAATTGGTACGATTCCCGGTGAGACCGAGAAGCTAGACTCTGCGCTCCGGAATCTTGCTGAGAGGGATTCCCCGTCCGGTTGCGGAATCGCAACCGTTGCTTCCTGAACTTGCTCCCAGGGCAAAGGAGCGGGAAAAACGTCCGATGTGGGACTCGGCAACGTAATGGACCCATCCGATTGAGGAGGCGGCACCACATCAGCCACGCTCGTTGCCTCATTCGAATCCGTGTTCCAAGAATCTTGCGATATCGGGAGAGCCGCCGCATCCCACTCCGAACCCGGCGACGCAGTAGTCGTAGCAGGCATCTCCTCATGCGTGAGCGAAAATCCGGTGGACGCTGCGCCTTGATGGGCCATCGGGGATGAGCTGTCACTGCTCGAACTTTGGGAAGCTGGACTGGCGCTCAACTCTGCCGGAACCTGATCAATGAAACCGTCCCGCAGAGCGAGTGACTCGTCCGCAAGCGGAGAAGTCTCCGATGCTGCGGGCAACTCAGCTGTCGATGAAGCGACCCGATCTGGGCTCTCAGGCTGGAAACTCTGGGCTGGCAATACCGAAGTACCCGCTGGTAGATCATCCCACGGCATGATGCCGGAAACCGGGTCAGACATCGCGATCGATAGATTCGATGCCGTGGACTCCGATGGTTCCATCGCCACAGACGGCGCTAGAACCTCCTCCGGATTCAAGCTCGGCATAACCGCCGCGCGGGCAATTAACTCTCCTGTCTGCGCGTCGAAGAGTGATGCGAGACGGAATGCGGGAGGACTAGCCGGGGCGAGCTCCCGAATCTTGGCATACAACTCAGTGGGTAAGGCAGGACGGTCAGGGTCAGGATCTTCAATGAGAATGTCGATAGCCTTAGCAAACTCTTCGGACGCGGCGAGCGCATCTCCCTTTTCCTGGTATACCGACCCCAGTTTTTCAATAAATGGCACACACCGGGGACCGGCTGCGAGGTACTCGCGGAGTAACGATTCAGCAAGCCAGTAGTCTTGCCGTTCAAGCGCCTCGTTCGCCAGTGATTCGAAGGCCTGCCTCGCCGGGAGCAGGCTCCCCAATCGAAGATGAAGCGTGGCAAACAGCCGGCGCGCCTCCATATTCGAAGGATCGAGTGCCAGTAATTCTTTCAGCGCGGCTGACGACCGCCCATACTTCCCCGCATTCATTTGTGTAATAGCGTCTTCGAGAAGGGCGGACTTCTTGCTGTATCCGATCACACCCCGCTTGTGACCACGGGACGGAACCTTCTTGTCGGCTTTGAGTGGAGTTTTCTTATCAGCACGCACGATAGTAACTCTAGCAGATCACAACAGGGTTATAAGCCGCACCGATGGCTGATTTGTACCAATCGTAGATACTCGGTGATCGTTGCGCATATGGAGGTCAAACCGCCCACGAGACTGCAAGCTAGGTGCCCTCTCTACCCCCTAAGGTCCTACGTGCAACCCGTTGAATTACTGACACCTTGCCAAACACCTCCTTCGACGGCTCTCGATCGACTTACCATTTTTGAACGGAACAGCGGAATTCTGCTAAGACCGGTCACTGTGAATAGTCCACACCTGCTCCATCATCAAATCATGCGCTGAGTGTCGTCCTCACGTCGTCTCTACTCAAGTGTCAATAGAACAGAAGCAGCGCAAACCTTCAGAAATGGCGCAAAAGCTCCGATAAGAGAGGCACGGAGTGGATGTATTTCACTCCTCTCTCTTGCTTCCTTGCCCTGGAAGGACAGGAGTGTTTTGACAATGCAGGGACGCGGAGAATCTTCTGATGAAACGAGTGATATTGACCGAACTGTTGCCGGGAATGGTCCTCGCGAAGCCGGTCACCAACTCAGCCGGATTACCTGTGGTTGCTGAAGGGGCTGTCCTGGATGACGTGATGATCGCACGGTTTAAGAAGCTGGACCTTCCGTCCGTCTTTGTTGAGGGCGAGGCTGGCTCGGCCGGAGGCAAAACACTAGCTGAGTTGGAAGTCGAGTTGGAGCATCGATTTCGACACGTATGCCAGGATCCGCTTCAACAGACCATTCTCACCGCTCTGCGAGAACATCTTCACAGTACCCATGGAACCGCCGATCTCGAGAAAGGGGCGTCTGCGTCATGAGTCCATCAGCGGCGACCGACTTTCGAAACCGCATTGAACAACTTGGTGACTTGCCGACTTTGCCGCATGTGGTGCAAAAGCTCGCCTCCATGATCGGACGGCCGAACGTGTCCGCAGAAGAGATCGGCTCCTTGATCGAGAAAGATCAGGTCCTCGCGGCAAAGGTATTGCGACTGGCCAATTCACCCTTTTACGGATTCCCCTCTCGCATCGCGTCGGTTCCCCACGCCGTCGTCGTGTTAGGACTCAACGTTGTCAAAGGGTTGACCCTCTGTGCGACTGCGCACGACATCATGAAAGATGCCGGACTTGGTCAGCTCTGGCGGCATTCACTGGGCGTCGCCATTACCGCCCAACTCCTGGGTAAACGGTTGGAGATGAAGAATGTCGAAGAAGTCTTCGTCGCTGGATTGCTTCATGACATCGGCAAAGTCATTCTGTATGTGAAATGGCCGGATGTGGGGAAAAAGATCAGGGCCGCCAATCCATCCGGCGATCGCCCGATGATGCAGGTTGAACAAGATCTGTACGAAGTCTCTCACGCCGAGGTCGGCGGCTGGCTGGCCAACGCATGGCACCTGCCGGCCACGCTCCGTGAGCCGATTCTATTCCACCATCAACCGGGGGCGGCACAGGATGCCCAGCTGCAAACGGCCGTCGTGCACGTCGCAGATGTGCTCGTCAAAGGTATGGCCTGCGGAAACCCCGGCGACGAATGGGTTCCCTCCCTCTCCCGGAAGGCCTGGGATTTGGTCGGGCTCGATACGGAATCGCTGGCAGGTTGTATCTCCAGAGCCTCAGAAGAATTCCTTGCGATCGACGACTATCTATGACGAAGCCCCCTGTAGCCCAGCGTGTCCTGATTCTTCACAACGATCCTGGCGAAATCGCCATTCTTTCCGGCCTCTTGACGAAAGCAGGCTTCCAGGTCGTCGCCAGTGACCTGACGACTATTGCATTGCACGAGCTTGTCCACAATCCCCCCCACGTCATCGTGGCTGCTGAAGGAACGAGCGGTCGATCGGTAGAATCTCTCACCAGGCATCTTAAGAACGATCCCTTTCTCGGACGACTGCCGTTGATCGTACTGATTCGTGACATCCGCCTCAATGATGTCGACTGGGGCAGCGTCGATGTCGATGACTATATCTGCCTCCCGTATCGGCCGGACGAAATCGTCCACCGTGTGCGCCTCTGTTTGAGCCGGCTGACCCGGTCACTGGACGCCAACCCGCTCACCCGGCTTCCCGGCAACACCAGTATCCTATTCGAAACCACGGCCCGCATTGAGAGCGGCAAGCCCTTCGCGTTGGCTTACCTTGATGTCGACAATTTCAAGTCGTTCAATGACCGGTATGGATACGGCCGTGGTGACGAGGTGCTGGTAGTGGCTTGTCGCATTCTCACGACGGTCGTCGGTGAGCTCGCCGGAGTAGAAGGGTTTGTCGGCCACGTGGGCGGGGATGATTTTGTCTTTATGAGCCACCCCGATCACATCGACGCGATTTGCGAAACCGTGATTAAACGGTTCGACCTGGTGATTCCTGATTTTTACGATCGCGACGACCGGCTGCAAGGCTACATCGATTCCGTCGACCGAAAAGGGAATCACGAACAATTTCCTATGATGAGTTTATCGATTGCGGTCGTGACGAACAGCCACCG
>MSXN01000015.1:48891-51727 GCA_002083555.1 Nitrospira sp. ST-bin5
AGTGTGTTTGTAAAGGACCAGCGCGGGGCCGAAACCAACGCGAAGGGTGAGGCCGCCTAACTCACATCTGGCAGGACGGCATCGACCTTTCAAGAACAACGGCGGGTTCGCGGTAATGGTGGGAAGGGTGCGGTTACACCTTACTGGCAGACCTCAAAATCGTCACAATCCTCTGTGGTAAAGCGCGGACCTACCTCATAGACGTATCCGGACGGATAGGTCGTCCCGCCTTCTTGATCCGTTGTGCTCTTACACAATACTTTTCCGCAACGCAGACAGTGCTGAACGCCTTCCCAGGATGGATCTCCGGCAAGATGCTGTACCGGCTGACCGACGTCGGCAAAGTCTTGAGGAAGGAGGACCTTACGAACTTCCGCGACCAGCCGATGGGCATGATCTGCCGACTCAAGCTCGGAATCTTCCAACACCAGGACTAAAAGTCCGAGTGCTCGAACGGGATCGCCATTGGCTTCCTCAAGAAGCCGGTGGGCAAACGCCTGAACTTTTGTTTGAAGCCGCTGAGAGTCCATGATTTATGCCTTCGTATTTCCCACGTTCCTCTATCTATCGGGTGATTCCAGACAATCCATGAGCCCAATCCATCTATGCCCGCCATCTGGTCACGAATTTTCTTGCGAGCAGAAGATCGCAGGTTCCGTGCCACTCGTCCGTGGTGGTTTAGCCTGATTGTCCGAGCGATCCCTCTCACTTATTCACCTCCCCCACTAATCGTCGTAGACGCTCTCTCCTGAAACGAGAACGAACTCCTATCTGCTCCAAACTCGATGCATTTCATATCTAGGGTCGTTTGGGAATGCACGGTAGAGCCATAATAATCAAAGAGATGTATTGACTGACCGGCGCATATAGACAATGATGGCTCGGCTTCATATGGATAGTCGTGTGCACTTCACCTTTACATGGCACACATGCATGTCTGATCGCTCCAACAGATTGAGTCACTCAGCCGATTGGCTCAATCTCCCATTTGATCCCTCCGTTGTTCTTATTCGGACACTTGGTTCGCAATTCTTGGCTCTTCGGCACGGCTATGATCCGGTAATCCCGTCAGTCCGCGCTGGTACGCGTGGACTCCGATATGAGGAATGCCGAACAGCGCAGCGTCTTACCTGATTGACCATTTACCCGAGGGAGGATGTCCATGGACACATCACACACTGATCTCCTGCAGGATTTTTCTCTCGTCACAAAAAACTTTGAGCAACTGGGGCAACGGCTCTCGGAAGTGGCCGAGCAAGTCAGGACCACCGGCGTGCTCCCGTCCGAGAGTTTAATCGAAGAGATCACCGCATCTCGCCGGAACTTCACTGACCTCAGGGCCCGGGCAATCGAACTCGTCGGACTGATGTCGGAAGCCCCGAACGCCGCCGCAGAAGAAATCGGATCGATGAAAGAACTTGAGGCCCTGCTGCAAGTGGCCGCAGAAGCCCAACGCAAACGCGCGCAACAGGAGAAGGCGCGCATGCGAGCGTTGACCGTACTCGATCGACTGCTGTCACTCGTGCATCGCGACCAACCGGACTTCACGCCCCTCAGCGAATGCCAAGCCAAATCACGCGCCTTGCGTGAAGCTATTCACGACCACGCCGGTCCTGAACTCCACCCCGATGTCACCACACTGGCTCAAGGCCGCCACCCCTTAGCTGAACTGCTTACGCTCATCGAAGGATACAACGACCTCGATGATGATCTCTGGCTCTTGCTCAAACATGCCGTGGCTGAAAATTTCGGGAAATCGTTGGCCATGAGCGCGGCACGCGGAAAACTCTGTCCCTCGCCCACGAGGATGAACCCTGAACATCAGCCGGATGAGTTTCGCAATGGAATGAAAGCCCCTATAGTGCCGGCCACCTTCACCGACGGAGAAAGCGGGCCCCGCTGAAGGTTGCGCGCGTCACATCACGAGCCTGACAAGCCATTCCCTCTCAGGCCTGGAAATCATTTCCCCATATAGCCATCAACCTTACCGTGGGGCTCGACTCTCAAAACACCCGCTCCGGTTGTCTCACCCGCTTTCGTGTGATAGCTTGCATGTCAATGGGATCCTCCCTTCCATCGACTCACTATCTTATTGAGGCTGCGTGCTGATTGACCGATTGCCGAATGCGCGCCGGCGCATTCCTTCAACATGTGCCTGGCTCGTTGTAGCCATGATGCTCTGTGCGGTCTGGCCATTCCCCTCAACCAGCCATGCGGAAACCGCCTCGTCCGCTTCCAATAAAATCACCCTCGACTTCAACGAAGTTGAGATTCCTGTTTTTGTTCGCTTCATCAGTGAATTGACCGGCAAGAATTTCGTCCTGGACGAGGCGATCAAGAAGCTGGGCGGAAAGATTTCCGTGTTCTCGCCCACCAAGGTCACGCCGGACCAGGCCTACAGCATGTTTGTGGCAGCTCTGGAGGTCAGCCGGATTGCCGTCGTTCCTAAGGGCAGCGTCTATCAGATCGTGCCGATGGGAGAACTCCCTCCTGAACGCGGAGTCTACGTCTATAAACTCAAGCATGCCAATGCGACCGATCTGGCGGCGGTCCTGACCAACCTCGTCGCTCGGTCTCAAACGGTCGCGCAAACAGCCCCCGGCGCCAGGCCGCCCCTGCGGCCCCTGACAGAATTCGAAGCCCCCGTCCAGGTGTTTGCCGACAAAGCCACCAATTCCATCGTGGTCAGCGCCACAAAATCGGCCTATAGCCGGATCCAATCGGTCATTCGCGATTTGGACACCCGCAGGAAACAAGTCTTCGTTGAGGCCGTGATCCTGGAAGTGCAGGTCGATCGCCTCCGGCAGATCGGGACCGATCCCTTGCAGGTCATCGG
>MSXN01000016.1:0-12597 GCA_002083555.1 Nitrospira sp. ST-bin5
AGATCCAGTGACTGGACTTTCTCCCGGCTCGCAGCTCATCAAGGACTGAGGCATAGACGGACTGTTGCGCGTCGAGAAAGCGTTGGAGGTTGTAAGCATTAGTCATGGGCTGTGGCTGCGACGCAATGTGGCATCAGACGCCGTCGCATTTGTCAAAAGTCAAAATGTCTTCATTATTCTCCGCCCCTAAGTCATCGCTGTTCACCTCTATTCAGATTAGGTGAAGCTCTTCTACCTGGTTTATTTCGGTTGTTGGGTGATTTTTGCCAGAGTGGCTTTTCCGATGTGGGTCCCTTCTAGGCGGGCCCTTTCGAGGCGGGCTTTTTTGAGATTGGCTCCTCTGAGGTTAGCATCTTTGAGATCGGCCCCTTCAAAATTAGCATCTTCGAGATTGGCTTCTCTGAGGTCGGCCCCTTCTAGGTTGGCGTCTTCAAGGTTTGCTCTTTTGAGGTTAGCCCGTTGTAGTCGAGCTCCTTTGAGATTGGCTCCTCTGAGGTCCGTTCCCTCTAGGTTGGCTCCGATCAGTATACTTTCCCTTAAATCTGAGTTGCTTAGGTTTGCTCTTGAGAAACAGGCAAAACGGGCTCTGGATCCTTGGAGCTTAGTACGCTGTAGATTTGCACCGTAGAAATCTCCAATGTCTAGAAAGGCATCATTTAAAGCCAGGAATGACAGACAATCCGTTCCCAATACCGAATCGGGTCCTGTACGTTGGCCTTGAATCCGCTTAAACCAGGATCCGAAGGCCGTAGGATCTGGCACCTCGATGGTACTCGTCTGTTTGCTCACACGTGCACATGCGTTGAGAGCAACAAGCAGCGCCTCCTCGGCATTTCGGACCTGAAATAGCACGTCTTTGAATGATCCATGCTGGAGTTGCTCCATAGGCATTCCATGCCTCAGCATGTACCCGAACAGTTTAGCAAGGCGCTCTTGCCAGGGAGGGAGCTGAGAAGCTGAGCGCAGTTTCATTTCGTTCAGAAGGAAAACATGAAGATAGCGTGATATAGGACTTGGCCCGCAGATCCGTGCCCAGTGCTTGAGCGCATCGCGCTCATCCCAGCCTTCGTCGGGGCTGTCGACACGACGATCCAATTCACGGATAACTTTTTCGATGGCGCGGAAGACTCGGCGCGCAGTGAGGTATTCGCCGAAGCTTTTGTGTGTGAACACGAAAGTCGGATCCCCACTGGGGCGCTCCCCGTACTGGCGAAAGAAGAAGGCCGCAAGTAGTCGTGTTACCCCCGTCTTGGCTCCTTCCTGAAATACATCCAGCAAAATTCCCACTCCACTGGTTCGACAATGGTCCTCAATTTCTCGCACCGTGGTTGTCCTTCCATCTCCGTGCCATGCCGCTACTCCGATCTCCTCTAGCACGCGAGAGAAGTCACTAAGCTTCATGTGGCGGATTGAAGCATAAGGACGATGCCTTTCGTAGCCGCGCTCATGCACTGCTGCGACAAGGTCGGCGTAAATTGAGTTGAGGTTGATGTCCTTTGTAAAATCTAGCTTGTCGCGGGAAAAGCTCAGGGCGACCAAATAGTTAAGGAGTGGTTGGGCGGTGATTTCGTCGAGGTCCATGCGGCTCAATTCTTTAGGTAAGCCTTTATACCCCTTGCCTGTTAGAGCACCATAGTTTTTCCACCATTGTTGCCGCAGATCGATCTTTAGTAACTTCTCAGGGTCGAGATACTCCTCATCTTGACTGTACTTAATCATATGCCGGTCATGTCTGAACGGGTGGGGAATGAAGTAGGGAAGCAGAGTGAGGATTTGGCGGGGGCGGCGAAATTCAGATTCGTTTTCCTGCACCACGAGTTCACGACCACTGATGAGAACGCGAAGTTTTACGCCTTGGAGATTGCGTTTCTCCATTACTCTCTCGACTTCGCGCACGAAAGCCCTGGCTGTCTCTGCTGCTGCCTTTCCCTGGCTGGCCAATTCGTCGAGACCGTCGAAGATAATTAACAAGTTCGGTTCAGAAGAGTCAGGGTCTAGGGGGTTCTGCAACAGTACCCCTTCGTCTCTGACAAACCTCCCGACCTCATCAACTAGGTCTTTGGAGGGGTCAATCAAATGGAGAGGCACAAAGAGCACTTTTAACTTTGCGCCTTGAGCAAGCTGAGCAGCAATAATACGAGCAAAAGATGATTTTCCACTTCCTGGACCGCCGCTAATCACCCGGATTGTATCTTGCGGTTCGGTTTTCTGTAGCCACTGTTCTAATTCGTTTTGCAACGAGACTACGACGCGTCTTCGTTGTTGTGCAGCTCGACCGGCCTGATCGGTCGAATCCATTCGATCTGTATCTTCAGAAAAATAGGCATTCAGAGGAACGAATATTTGGCTAAGGCTGAATGGTTCGTCGAATATGCCTTCTTGAACGCGTCGCTGGAGTAATGCCGAATAGGCAATCCACGCCCATTCTCGATCGCCGGCTTTGGCGAAGGGAGTATCCATTGCTTCGATGAGAGGTCGATAAGCTTTCGCATTGCGTCGCCATTCTTGATTAAGGGCATAGACGAAATAGCTGGGCAGGCGGTCAGCAATAGCCGTTGCTGTTGGGCTGAGAACTCCGTGCCCTTCAAGCCATTCCTGAAGTAGATCTCTAATGTTCTGAATTAGAGGGAGATCGGAGGGTCGGTCTAAGAACCTCCGATCGATATGAAAATCTTGTGACGAGATCGAGGCGTCCAATTTCTCGATCACAGTGGGTGCATCTGTTGATATGTCGGCCAACGACTGACTGGCGCTTTCGCCGACTAGCTCGAATAATGCTTTTGTAAGCGAGCGGTGGATGAGAAGAGAAGCCAGTTCTCCAGGTTCGGTCGATAGTCCGATGGCAGACAAAGCCTCTACAGTATCGGTGCCAAGCTCCTCCCATTTTCCAACTACGGTGTGGCCGATGCCTTTGGAAAGTGCCTTAAAAAGGGGTTTGAAGTCAGCTTTTAAGGGTTTGGTAAAGACATCCTTAGGTTTTGTCACCTTTAGCTTCGGGTTTGTTCTTGCCATAAGGACTCCATGCTAATTGCTCTAGCTTTTCCGAAAAGGAAAAGGATGTCATGAACCATTGCGCCTACCTGACGGTTCGCATCAACACCTACCCCTGTGCCGGTTAAAATGCAATGACGCATAGGAGGTATTCGGATCTTTTGATCTTATTACTTAGTCATGAGCGGCGAGGGGCGGTGACGAATTTGAGCTAGGCCCTAGTAAGATTACGGGGCCGGCGATGTCACTCACGGATCATTCCGCTCAGCCGGTGGGGCAGGGGAGCTGCTCTGAATGACGGTACCTGGATGCGGAAAGTAGAGTCAGGAACCATTGTGTGAGTGGGAAATGCTGAACAACGGCCTGGATCGGTCGTATACTATCGTATCCACTCATCAGGTGTATAAATGACTATGCTCAGGGATCCCTTCAAGATGTTTCGTCCCCTTGAGGTGGAAGACAAGTTCTTTGGCCATCTGAAGTACATCAAGTTGCCCCAAGGCTACATTTCGTACTGGGAAGCAACACGCCTCTTTTCGCCAATGGCTCGTGAGATCGAGCTCTTTGTTGATGCTCCAGCCCCTGAGTTACCCCCCAGCGAATTGCAGCGGGAATTCTTTCTGACGGTGGAACAGCACTACAGCCGCATCCTGGTTGAGGTCGAAGCCGTCTTGCGGCCTCATTTTGAGGAATGGGCACGCAAACCTCTGTCTGGCCCATTCTCGGCCGAGTTCACGATGACGAGTTTCTCCATTCCGAACGTGGCCATTGAGGATGCTCGATGGGACATGTGCTTTGAGTCAACCACGGAGTCCAATCATCTGTTCATGGTGGAGATGCGGGGCACGCATTCGACGGGTGTTTCAATTATCGGGTAGCGCACAGGTGTCGTCCGCCGAAGAGAGAATGGCACGAAGAGGACTGAGAGAACGTTGATGATCCGATGGGGTCGGTCTTACTTTGAGCCAGGGGAGATGCTCTGAATGATGGCTGCCGGCAGGACTTCTTCTATCCGTTCCACCGGAATGACGGTGAGTTCGTCGCGGACTTTAGTCTTCTGATCTTCTTGGAAACCGGCACCCCTTACATTTGGCCCGATGACCCTGCTATGGTGCGCGCATGTCTACAAACGCTCCTATCGTGTCGCTTACTGTGAATTGTGCGAATGGCCAGTGCGGGAGGGAGCTCGACTCTCAGCGCAACCAAGGCTACCCCGATTCGACGGTGCCGCCTGGTTACATCCACAAGGCCTACGATCCGGCTCTTCCGCCGTACCAAGTCGTCTGCATGAAATGCGGACACTACTCGCTCCGCTATCAACGGCCCCGGCCTGACTAATCGACGCTGACCGTTTTAGATGGTGGCGAGGAAAGTCTTCTTAGTGCTCGCGCCAGCGCTCGTAGGCTTTCGGTTGGGGCTCAACATCAGATAACCCCCTTCCCTTGACTTAGTTCAGTTTCTAGTTTAGTCTTGCGGCATGATTAAACTGAACATCCACGAGGCGAAAACGCACCTCTCCAAGTACCTGGCGAAGCTCAAGGGGGGGGAGCGGATTGTCTTGTGCAATCGAAACCACCCCGTTGCAGAGATTACGGCGTTGCCGAAACTTCCGGTTCAGCCGCGTCCGATCGGCCTGGCGAAAGGCCGATTTTCTGTTCCGCCCTCATTTCTCGACCCCTTGCCGGATGACCTGCTCGACGCTTTTGAGGGCCCGCGCGGGTGAAGTGCCTCCTCGATACCTGCACCTTCTTGTGGATCATTGCCGGGGCGAAAGATTTGTCGCCCGCCGCAAAAGAAATCTTCGCGAATCCGTCAAATGAGATATTGCTCAGCGCGGTGTCCGTCTGGGAGATTTCTGTGAAGCATTCTCTTGGGAAGTTGCCGCTCCCGAGTACCATTGAGCGTTTTGTGGTGGAGCAGCGGGAACGGCATGGGATTGCGGCGCTTCCACTCGATGAACGGGCTGTGCTCCATCTTCATAAGCTCCCCGCGTTGCATCGAGATCCTTTTGATCGCATGCTCATCTGCCAGGCCATCGAACATGATTGCTTTCTGCTCACACCGGACCCGTTGATCGCCCAATATCCGGTTCGGGTGCAGTGGTAGGGCATTCCATCGTCGATATGAGTTCCTATACATGTGAAGCACTTGACCAGGTCGTTTAGGCTCATCCAATCCGGCGGCGTCTTGACTGACGGCCTAGGTGTGCGTCGGTGAGTCAGGGCTATCAGGCGATTGGGTCTCTCGATTCTGCTGCTCCCAACGCTTCAGGAATTTGATACAGTTGCTTCCCCATGACGCGCAATGTCCGATCTTCCTTCGTTCTTCTTCTCTTTATCCTATCCAGCGTACTGATCTTTGCAGCAGCGACCGTTCTTGCCCTTGATCATGACATCCCTGCCATTGTTCCGGCTCCGCAGACTGCTGATTGGTGGATGCCGCAACATGAGCGCAATGTAGCGCGTGTGCGACAGGGGTCTGTCGACCTGCTCATGATCGGCGATTCCATTACGCAGGGATGGCGCGATGAGGGCAGGCGGGTGTGGGAGCGCTACTATGGCCATCGTCTGGCGGTGAATCTTGGGTTCAACAGCGACCGGACTGAGCAGGTTTTGTGGCGGTTGCAGCACGGAGAGATCGACGGCATCCACCCGAAAGCGGCGGTGGTCCTGATCGGCACGAACAACTCGGGGACGAGAGCAGACCCTCCGGAAGAGACGGTTGCCGGGGTGCGGGCGATCGTGACGTTGTTGCGGGCAAAGCTGCCGGAGACGAAGATTCTCCTGCTCGGCATCTTTCCGCGCGGCGCGACGGCCACCGATTCCCTTCGGCGTTTGAACCGCGCGATCAATGATCGCCTGCGGGGATTGGCTGATGGTCAGCATGTTCACTATCTGGATCTCGGACACCTCTTTCTGGATCGCGACGGGCGACTAAAGCGAGACCTCATGCCGGATCTGCTTCACCCCAATGAACAGGGCTATCAAGTCTGGGCTGAAGGCATGGAAGCTCAGCTCAAGGTGTTGCTAGGAGAGTGAGGGGAGTCGGCGCGTGAAGGATCTGACTATGCGTGAAGGATCAGCGGGACTTACGCCGCAGCTTTCTTCACCCGGACTTCAGCCCGATGACCGGTCGCTGCAAGGACTCGAATCAGCACATCGGTCGAGACTCCATGGGTATTCCCATTTGCAATCGCCGTCACCCGCGTTCGTGATGTCCCGGCATTCTTGGCAATCGCTGCATGGGTGAGCCGGCCGGCTTGAATGATCTTGGCCAGTGCGACTGTGAGTTCCGACCGAAATTCCATTTCAGCGGTATCTGCCGCGGACAACCCCAGCGCGCGCCCAAGGTCTTCGGCTGTCCGTACCGTCACCCGTTTGCTGATCTTTGGTCTTGGCATTGGCTAGTTCCCCGCTATCGCTCCATCTCTTGGCACTTACTGGGTTACCGCCGACTTGCTACGCGCGTTCGGGAAGAGGGGCGTTTGATGGGTTTCCTCGGAACGGGCATGAAGAGGGCAGGTGAGACACCAAAGCGGGCGGCGAGTTGGGTGATTTGACGGACGTTCAGGTCTCGTTTGCCGGAAAGGATTTCCGACACGACGCCTTGGCTGCCGATCTCGGACAGGTCGGATTGCGTGAGTTCATGTTCATCCATCAACGTGCGGAGGATCTCGGGAGCGGATGAGTCTGAGAAGGGGACGTGGGTGTCCTCATAGGCTTCGATAAAGAGACCAAGCGTCTCGGCCAGGTCGGCCAGTGGATGGGTTTCTTGCTGGCCGATTTCGTCCACGATTTCATCGAGGACCGTCACCGCCCGGTTATATTCGACTTCCGTTCGTAATGGACCGAGTGGAATCCGCTGGCGAATGCGGCGATAGTCGGTATTGGCTTCCTGAATGTATTTAGCGAGCATTGGTCAGGTCCTCCACGTGCCCCGGTCGTATTCCGTATGCGTGAGTATGTGCCGGATGTACAGCTTCTTTCGATTGTAATGAATGGCTGCAATCAGCCGGAACTTGTTTCCCCCGATGTTGAAGACCGTAAACTGACCTACTTGATCTGCTGAAGGAAAGGTCCTCCGCAATTCGACGAAGGACGTGTAGTCGCTCTTACGTACAATCGTGAACCAGTGCTGCAAGGACACTCGCGCGTCCGGATGGGCTTGCGCGAAGTCTTCGAGGCGCTTTCGCGTGATAATGTGCACGGTAGAGAGTATCTCGATATGAGATATCTGTCAAGGGCGAGGATGACGTCTTCTTGAGTGCGGCCCCGGGTCTCCCCGGGGCCGTCTGAAGTTACGAGATTGTCGATGTGGCTAGTGGCTCATCCCGTTCAGCCGGTGGGGCTGCGGGGATATCCTGATTGAAAGCCGCCGGCAGGACTTCTTCGATCCGTTCCACCGGGATGAACGTGAGCTGGTCACGCACTTCCTGTGGCACTTCTTTCAGATCCCGCTCGTTGGCCTTCGGCAGAATGATCCGCTTAATGCCGGCGCGGTGGGCCGCCAGGACTTTCTCCTTGATCCCGCCGACCGGCAGCACCAATCCACTCAAGCTGATTTCTCCCGTCATGGCCGTATCGCTCCGGACGGCTTTGCCCACGTAGGAGGAGGCAAGGGCCGTGGCCATCGTGATACCGGCTGACGGACCGTCTTTCGGGATCGCGCCTGAGGGCACATGGATATGGACCCCGTTGCGTTTGAACTTCGAAATATCGAGCCCCATGCTTTCGGCATGCGACCAGAGATAGCTTCGGGCCGCGCGTGCCGATTCCTGCATCACATCGCCGAGCTGTCCCGTTAGCGTCAGTTCATGACTTCCCGGAAGCAGCGTCGTTTCGATGTAGAGGACATCGCCTCCAGCTGGTGTCCAGGCCAGACCGGTCGCCACACCGGGAGGCAGCGTTTTGCGCCCTTCTTCCGGCATGAAGCGTTCTGAGCCGAGCCATTCTTCCAGCATGTCCGGGCGAATGGTCACCGGCTGGCGCTCCTGGCCCTCCGGGAGTTCCGCGAAGGCTAAGGCCACTTTTCTCGTCAACCGTCCGAGCATTTGCTCCAGCTGGCGCACACCGGCTTCCCTGGTGTACCGGCTGGTGACGAGATTCAACACCTCGTCTGACAGCAACGCCTGTTCGGCATTCAAGCCCGCTTCCTTCAACCGTCTCGGCCAGAGGTAACGGCGAGCGATTTCCGCCTTCTCATGTTCGCTGTAGCCTTGCAGGCGGATGATCTCCATCCGGTCCAACAAGGGTTGGCTGATCGTATCCAACGTATTCGCCGTCGTGATGAAAAACGCCTTCGACAAATCGAAGGGGAGATCCAGATAGTGGTCGCGGAACGTGTGGTTTTGCGCCGGATCGAGAATCTCCAACAGGGCTGCCGCGGGATCGCCGCGGAAGTCGCGTCCCATCTTGTCGACTTCATCGAGCATGAGCACCGGATTGTTCACCCCGGCTCGCCGTACGGCTTGAATAATGTGGCCCGGCAACGCCCCGACATAGGTGCGGCGATGGCCGCGCAACTCGGCTTCATCATGCACGCCGCCCAGGCTGAGTCGCTCAAACGTCCGGCCCATAGCTCTGGCGATCGATTGCCCAAGGCTCGTCTTGCCGACACCCGGAGGGCCGACTAAGCAGAGGATCGGCGCCTTAGCCGACGGATTCAGTTTCAAGACGGCAAGATGCTCCACGATCCGCTCTTTCACTTCTTTGATGCCGTAATGATCTTCTTCGAGCACTTGCCGGACTTTCGCCAGGTCAAGTGAATCTTCCGACGCCTTCTTCCAGGGCAGTTCGAGCACCAGTTCCAGATAAGTCCGGAGCACCTGATGGTCTGCCGACGATGGCGGCACTTTGGCCAGGCGCTTGAGCTCGCGTTCCGCTTCCTTCCGCACATGGTCAGGCAGCTCTGCCTCCGCCACTTTCTTCTTGAGCAGGGCCAGATCGCTGTCGTCGCCGTCGTCTTCGCCCAGTTCCTGCTGAATCGTTTTCAACTGCTCGCGCAGCATGTATTCGCGCTGGCTCTTGCCGATCTTCGCCTGCGCATCGCTCGTGATCTTGTCGCGGAGCTGTAAGATCTGAATCTCCTTGGACAAGGCCACATAGAGGGCGCGCAGCAAGTCCAGCGTCGCGGTGCTTTCGAGCAGCTTCTGCTCTTCGGCCACGCTGAGATTGACCAGAGAGGCCACGCGATAGGCCAGGGCTACCGGATCGTCTTCATGGCTTAACGCTTCGCTGGCCTCTTGCATGCCGGGGGCTTGGATCACCCGCGGGAGTTCCGTCACCAGTTCTTGAATCGCCCGATGCATGGCCTGCACTTCCGTGCCGGTCTCCGAGGGGCGGTCCAGCGCCCGGACCCGCGCGATGGCATAGGGGGTCGATTGGGTTTCTTCGATGATCGCCACGCGGTCTACGCCCTGGACAAACGCGTGAATCGCGCCTTCCGAGGATTGGCCGATCTGTTTAATGATGGCTTTGGTGCCGATCGTGTACAGGTCGCTCAGGCCCGGTTCTTCGGTCTGCGAGTCGCGCTGGGCCACGACCAGGATCATCTTCTCTTCGGTCTTCATCGCCGCTTGCACCGCCGCCATCGATCGTTCCCGACCGACGGTGAGGGGCATCATGACGCCGGGAAATAAGACAGTCCGCTTGATCGGTAATATGGGGAGGGTCAGCACTTTGGTCTCGCTGTCCATGTTGAGTCCTTTCTCTCTCTCATCCTTGAGCAGAGACACGATGGGTGAGCGTGTGAGAGCAGAGATAGATCGGGGATCGGGCAAGTCAAGGGCAGGCGTGAAGATGCCCGCGTCCCTCTGCGAATAGCCAGGAGGAGGGTCGAGTGTCGGCCGGTCAGCGGTCTTGAAAGAGGCTGCCGGTGGCGCGGATCGTCCGACCGTTTCCGCGGCCGGAGGTGGTGCCGGTAGGCGTTTCGGAGGAGGTGTCGTAGGTGTCCGCTCCGGCGAGATCAAAGAACAGGCCGAGGCTGTCGGGGGTGCCGCGGCCCAATCCGGATTGACCGCTGTAGCGATCGGCTCCGCCTTCATCGATGAAGAGCGACCAGGATTCGCCCTCGGCATCTCCCAGCCCCGTGCTGCGGGTCAGGTCGTAGGTGTCGGATCCCGTCCCGCCATCCAGCAGCAGACTCACGCTCCGGTCGTAGGTGCCGCTGACCGTGTATTTGGGACCGGAGGGCGTGTAGCGATCCGTGCCCTGCGCATCGACGAGCAGGCCGATGCCGTAGTGGCCGCCGGCTCCCAGGCTGGTGCGGCCGCCTGCGCGGCTGTCGTCTCCGCCGAGATCGAGCGCCACGCCGAGTCCGAAGTAATGGCCGGCGCCCTGAGCCAGGTTGCCGCTGCGATACTGATCCTGGCCTTCGAGATCGATGAGATAGCCGAGGCCGCCGGCCAGGTTCAGGAGCAGGGCATCGGACTTCTTGCTGCCGCCGTCGACGCCGGCGCCGCTGCCTATGCCGTAGCAGAGATATTGAAAGGCCGGGTCGCCGGGTTTGGCCGTCGGCGCTTCCTGGGGATTCAACGAGCCGGGATATTTGTCGCCGCATTGATAGACGTCATTGCCGGCCCGATCGATGACGGCGCCCATTCCCAAGGGGCCGCCGAACCCGATGGCGAAGGCATGGCTGGTGTACCGGTCGTTGCCGGCCAGATCGACCAGGAGACCGAGTCCGCCGAATGCCGCGCCCTGGGTGAACCGGTTGCCCATGTACACATCGTTGCCGGTGCGGTCGAAGAGGATCCCGATGCCGGCGAAGCCGGTGCCGCCGGACCCTTGGTCGAGTTGATAGACGTCGTCGCCGGCCAGATCGACCAGGAGTCCGACGCCGAGCCGTCCGGTGGCCAGGCCGAGCGGATCGCTGGTGTAGGTATCGTTGCCGCCCAGGTCGATCACCACGCTGATGCCATGCTCGATGTCGCCGGATGAGGCGATCATCCCGTGGTAGGTGTCGTCTCCGCCGAGGTCGACGACGAGCAGGATGCGCCGGTCCAGGTCGTAGGTGTTGACGCCCGGACCGCCGATGACGATCAAGCCGTCGCGGGTCTGCTGGGCGAATAGCACGTCGCCGGTGATGCCCGGCGGCGGTTGTGCCACCGGAGGACGATGTTGGAAGGCGAGGGCCAGGCGTTGCAGCAGGCTTTCGTTGCCCAATCGCGCCACGGTCTGCGCTGCCGCGAGCAGCGCGGCATAGTCGAGCTGTTCATCCACGAGGCGGGCGAACTCCGCCTCCAGCTTGAGGTGCGCGGCACGTTCCTGGGCCGGCTCGTTCGAGCGGGGCGAAAATTGATCGGCCAGGGTCCGCGCGTGTTTGAAGAGGAACCGTCGCTCATCGTCGGAAAGATTGGCCAGCGCCTTCTCCCGCTGGATGGCGGCATCGTCCAGGGTATCGGTGAGGAAGCTGACCATTTCTTTTTGGGCGGTCGTGCCCGGGAAGGGGATCGGCTTGAAGTATTCAGAGGTGCGGTCGACGGCTGCTTCCATGACATCCAGCAATGCGGGCAGATTATCCGTGCCGCCGCCGGCGAGTTCCGCCATCAATAGTCCCTGGTGCTCCAGCGCGGAAAAGCCGGCCCAGGGATCGGTGAGGCTTTGCAGGGCGATGCGCCGCTTGTATCGCGCGGGCACGTCGCGACCGATGGCATGCGTGGTGAGGACGCGGGTCTGTTGGGGGCCTTGCTGCTTCTCGATGTCTGGCTGCACCATCGGGGCCAGTCGGTCGACGACTGACGTGTAGAGCCGGCTCTTGGATGTGACCCCCGGGACCGGCGTTTTGGGATTGAAGAGCTGACAGCTTGGCAGGGCGGCGAGCAGGAGCAGCACGCAGACGATTTTGATGCCGCGCAGGGGCGTCTTTCGAAGTTCGCGAGGTATCGGAGTGCCGGCAGCCATCATTGCCCGATAACTTATCACAGCCTGATCAAAGATTCCGGGGGTCCTTTGTGTCTGGTTCCGGCCTGAATGATGTAAATCGCGGCGTGCTTGCTTATACTGTTCTCAGGAATCCCCGGCGGTCATCGAGTGAGGCGGCTCGGACTTGATACAATGATTCACCGGCTGCACCAGCTGGGGGATCTTCCCTCTCAATGAGGCATCGCCCGGCGGTTCCTGTTAGCCGGACAAGCCTTACGTGACCAGGCCTGGACGAGAAGGACACTATGTCGGAACCCATTCGTTTCTCCACCATCCTGAAACGGTCGATGATCGGCCTCGTGGGCGCCTGTCTGCTGGCGCTCGGCTGGTACACGCTGCTCGCGAAGTCGGGCGAGGAACCCTCGCGGGCCGGGCAGCCGCCGGCCGCCGGGGCGCGCACATTTCCTGTGGCGGTGGCCACGGCGAAGACCGGCGACATCGGGGTCTATCTCAACGGCCTCGGCTCGGTCATGCCGCTGAATACGGTCAACGTTAAGAGCCGGGTCGACGGGCAACTCATGAAAGTGTTGTTTCAGGAAGGGCAGCTCGTGCATCGCGGCGATCTGCTGGCGGAGATCGACCCGCGTCCCTTCGATGTGCAACTGACGCAGGCCGAAGGCCAGATGGCGCGCGATCAGGCGCAATTCAAGAACGCGCAGCTGGATCTGGAACGGTACAAGGGTTT
>MSXN01000016.1:12672-47349 GCA_002083555.1 Nitrospira sp. ST-bin5
ATCGTGAAGGCCGACCAGGGCCAGATCGACAATGCCAAGTTGCAACTGGTGTATAGCCGCATCACGTCGCCTATCGATGGACGGGTGGGGCTGCGGCTGGTCGATGCCGGCAACATGGTGCGGGCGAACGATGCGAACGGCCTGCTGGTCATCACGCAACTCATGCCGATCACCGTCGTCTTTACGATTCCAGAAGACAGTCTGCCGGCGGTCATGGCGCGGATGAAGTCGGGGGAGAAACTGCCGGTCGAGGCCTTCGACCGCGAGCAAAAGAAAAAGCTGGCGACGGGCACGTTGCTTACGATCGACAATCAGATCGATGCCAATACCGGCACGGTGCGGCTCAAGGCGGTGTTTCCGAACGAAGACGGGCAATTGTTTCCCAATCAATTCGTGAACGCGCGGCTTTTGCTGGAGGTCAAGCGCGGGGTCACGGTTGTGCCGTCGGCGGCCGTGCAACGAGGCTCAAAAGGCACCTTCCTCTATGTCGTGAAAGAGGATCAGACCGTCGCGGTTCGCCCGGTGGGGGCAGGGGCGGCTCAAGGCGACGACCTTTCCATCGACAGCGGCCTGTCGCCCGGTGAGGTGGTCGTCGTGGACGGGACGGAGAAGCTGCGCGAAGGCAGCAAAGTCGAGATCCGGAATCAGAAAGGCGCTCCCGCAAAATCCCCGGACGCGCCCGCTCCCCCTGCCGGAGCTGAGAAGCCCAAGCGAGGGGCTTCTTCGTGAATCCGTCCCGCCTGTTTATCATGCGGCCGGTGGCGACGGCCCTTTTGATGGTGGCGATCGTGCTCGCCGGTGCCCTGGCCTATCGCCTGTTGCCGGTCTCCGCGCTCCCCCAAGTAGACTATCCGACCATCCAGGTGCTCACGTTTTATCCCGGTGCCAGTCCGGACGTCATGGCCTCCTCCGTCACCGCGCCCTTGGAGCGGCAGTTCGGCCAGATGCCAGGGCTGAACCAGATGACTTCGACGAGTTCCGGCGGCAGTTCCGTCATCACGCTGCAGTTCAGTCTGGATCTGAATCTCGACATCGCCGAGCAGCAGGTGCAGGCCGCGATCAATGCCGCTTCCACCTTCATCCCCCGCGATCTCCCCAATCCTCCGGTCTATAACAAGGTGAATCCGGCGGATGCCCCGATTCTGACTCTCGCGTTGACGTCCGGCACGATGCCGCTCTCGCAGGTCGAAGATCTGGCCGAGACCCGTTTCGCTCAAAAAATCTCTCAACTGGCCGGAGTCGGCCTCGTCAGCCTCAGCGGAGGGCAGCGCCCGGCGGTGCGCATCCAGGCGAATCCGCGCGCGCTGTCTGCCTATGGCCTGACGCTGGAGGATTTGCGGGTGGCCGTGGCGGCCGCCAACGTGAATCAGGCCAAGGGCGCCTTCGATGGCCCGCGTCGGGCCTCCATCATCAATGCGACCGATCAATTACTGTCGAGCCTGGATTACCGGCCCCTGATCGTGGCCTATCGCAATGGCGCGCCCGTCCTGTTGTCCGACGTGGCCGATGTCCTCGACGATGTGGAGAATGTGAAGCAGGCGGCCTGGATGAACGAGCAGCCCGCGATTCTCGTCAATATCCAGCGGCAGCCCGGCGCCAACGTGATCGATGTGGCCGACCGGGTGAAGGCGCTCCTGCCGCAACTGCAAAGCGCCTTGCCGGCGGCGGTGCAGGTGACAGTGCTGACCGACCGCACGACCTCTATCCGGGCCTCGGTGCGGGATGTGCAGTTCGAATTGATGCTGGCCGTGGCCCTCGTGATTCTGGTCATCTTTCTGTTTCTGCGGACCCTCGCGGCCACGATCATTCCTGCGGCGGCGGTCCCGCTGTCGCTGGTGGGTACGTTCGGCGTCATGTATCTCGCGGGGTTCAGCCTGAACAATCTGACCTTGATGGCGTTGACGATTTCCACCGGCTTCGTCGTGGACGACGCCATTGTCATGATCGAAAACATCTCCCGCTACATTGAGCGGGGCGAGTCGCCAATGCAGGCGGCGCTCAAGGGGTCGAAGCAAATCGCCTTCACCATTCTCTCGTTGACCATCTCGCTGATCGCCGTGCTAATTCCGCTCCTCTTCATGGGCGATGTGGTGGGCCGGCTCTTCCGCGAGTTTGCCATTACGCTGAGCGCCACGATTCTCGTCTCGGCCGTGGTCTCTCTGACGCTGACCCCGATGATGTGTGCCCGACTGCTTCGCCATCGGCCTGCGGTGGAACAAGGCCGGTTCTATCAACGCTCGCAACAGTTGTTCGATCGGACGATCGCGGCCTATGGCCGGACGTTGCGCCGGGTGTTGCAGCATCAATCGACCACGCTGGCGGTGGCCGCCGGCACGCTCGTTCTGACGGTGATCCTGTTTCTGATCATTCCCAAGGGCTTCTTTCCCGTGCAGGACACCGGCGGGATCCTCGGGATTACCGAGGCGGAACAGTCGATTTCGTTCAGCGGGATGGTGGAGCGGCAACAGGCACTGGCCACTGCCGTGCTGGCCGATCCCGCCGTGGCCAGCCTCTCGTCGTTCATCGGTGTGGACGGGACGAACACGACTCTGAATAGCGGGCGCATCCAGATCAATCTGAGGCCGATGGCCGAGCGGGGAGTGAGCGTCCATGAGGTGATCCGCCGGTTACAGGCGCAGGCGGCCACTGTGGAGGGCATGTCGCTCTTCCTGCAGCCGATGCAGGACCTGACCGTGGAGGACCGTGTCAGCCGGACGCAATATCAATATACGTTGGAAGACGCGGACCCCGAGGAGCTCAGCCGGTGGGCGCCGTCGTTCATGGCGGCGTTGCAGGCCCTCCCGGAATTACGGGACGTCAGCAGCGACCAGCTTGATCGCGGGTTGGCCGCGATGCTGGTCATCGACCGCAGCACGGCCTCGCGGCTGGGGATCACACCGCAACTCATCGTCGATACGCTCTACGATGCGTTCGGGCAGCGGCAGGTGTCCACGATGTTTACGCAGCTGAACCAGTATCGCGTGGTGCTGGAAGTGATGCCGGAGTTTCAGACCGGTCCGCAGTCGCTGCAGTATCTCGATATCCGGTCGGGCGCCGGCGGGCAGGTGCCGCTCAACGTGTTCACGCAGGTGTCCGAGACGACGACACCGCTGGCCATCAGCCGGCAGGGGCAGTTTCCCGTGGTGACGATGTCCTTCAATCTGGCGCCGGGCGCCTCGCTCGGCGATGCGGTCGCTGCCATCGAAAAAGCCTCGCAGGAGATTAATCTTCCGGCCAGTGTTCGCGGGAGCTTCCAGGGCACGGCCCAGGCGTTTCAAGGGTCGCTGGCGAACGAAGTCTGGCTGATCCTCGCCGCGCTGGTGACGGTCTACATCGTCCTCGGGATTTTGTACGAGAGCTATATCCATCCGCTCACGATTCTCTCCACGCTGCCGTCCGCCGGGGTCGGCGCGTTGCTGGCTCTGATGCTGTTCCGAATCGAGTTCAGCGTGATCGCGTTGATCGGGATCATTCTGCTCATCGGCATCGTGAAAAAGAACGCCATCATGATGATCGACTTTGCGCTGGAAGCGGAGCGCAAGGAGGGCAAAACGCCGGAGGCGGCGATCTATGAGGCTTGCCTGCTGCGCTTCCGGCCGATCATGATGACGACGATGGCGGCGCTGCTCGGCGCGTTGCCGCTGGCGATCGGGTCGGGTGTGGGATCGGAACTGCGGCATCCGCTCGGCATCGCCATCATCGGCGGTCTGATCGTGAGCCAGGTGCTGACCTTATATACGACGCCGGTGGTGTATCTGGCCTTCGACCGGCTGGCGCGGCGCGTCCGGGCCGGCCGGCCTGCTCCCTCGACGGACGAGGCGTTGACCCCGGGCACGGTATGAATATCTCGGAGCCGTTCATTCGACGTCCGGTCGCTACCACGTTGTTGACCATCGGGGTCACCCTCGTCGGCCTCGTCGCGTTCCGCTTCCTGCCCGTCGCCTCGCTCCCGCAAGTCGAATTTCCGACCATCAATGTCTCGGCCACGTTGCCGGGTGGCAGCCCGGAAACCATGGCCACCTCGGTCGCGGCGCCGCTGGAACATCAGTTCACCCGCATCGCCGGCGTGACGGAGATGACTTCCACAAGCATGTTGGGGTCCGCGAACATCACGCTGCAATTCGATCTGAGCCGCAATATCGACGGTGCCGCGCGGGACGTGCAGGCGGCCATCATGGCAGCACGGAGCGAACTGCCCTCGACGCTTCCGAACAGCCCGACGTACAGGAAAATCAATCCGGCCGATGCACCCATTCTGATCCTCTCGCTGACCTCGGACCTCGTCAGCCGGGGGCGGATGTACGACGTCGCCTCCAGCATTCTTCAGCAGAAACTCTCGCAGATCGACGGGGTGGGGCAGGTCACGGTGGGCGGCGGGTCGCTCCCCGCGATCCGTGTCGATCTGAATCCCACGGCATTAAACAGCTACGGGATAGGACTCGGCGACGTCCGCCGGATGCTGAGCAGCACCAACGTGAACCGTCCCAAAGGGCAACTCTCCGACGGGAACCGGACCTGGGAGATGCGGGCCAACGATCAGCTCCACACGGTGGAGGACTATCTGCCCTTGATCGTGAGCTATCGGGAGGGCCGGGCCGTGCGGCTCTCGGACATCGCGACGGTCGAACAGTCGGTCGAGGATCTGCGGACGAGCGGCGTAGCGAACGGCGTCCCGGCGGTGCTCATTATTATCAACCGGCAGCCTGGCGCCAACATCATCGAGACGGTGGACCGTGTGCGGGCCCTGCTTCCACAACTGGAGGCGTCGATTCCCGGGAGCATGACGCTGAAGGTCGTGGTGGACCGCACGCCGGTCATTCGCGCATCGCTGCACGATGTCGAGCGGACGCTGGCGATCTCTGTCTGTCTCGTCATCCTGGTGGTGTTTGTGTTTTTGCGGGATGTCCGGGCCACGCTGATTCCCTGTGTGGCGGTGCCGGTCTCGCTCATCAGCACCTTCGGCGTGATGTATCTCTTCGACTATAGTTTGGACAATCTGTCGCTCATGGCCCTCACGATCGCCACCGGGTTCGTGGTGGACGATGCCATCGTCGTGCTGGAGAACATCAGCCGGTACCGGGAACAGGGCATGGATCCTTTGCAGGCGGCCCTGCGCGGCGCGCGCGAGATTACCTTTACCGTGCTGTCGATGACGATATCGCTCGTGGCCGTCTTCCTGCCGATCCTCTTCATGGGCGGCATGATGGGGCGGCTGTTCCGGGAGTTTGCCGTCACGTTGTCCGTGGCGATTCTCGTCTCGCTGGTCGTGTCGCTGACCACCACGCCGATGATGTGCGCCCGCGTGCTCACGGCGAAATCCGGCCACACCCATGGGAGATGGTACCGGATCAGCGAACGGTTCTTTGAGGGTCTGCGCAGCGGCTATGCCGGCAGTCTCGGCTGGGTGCTCCGCCATCCGCGCAGCATGCTCGTGGTGACGCTGGCCACGATGGCCTTCAGCATCTATCTCTACACGATCGTGCCCAAGGGCTTCTTTCCCCAGCAGGACACGGGGCGCATGTTCGGGAACATTCAGGCCGCCCAGGACATTTCATTTCAGGCCATGCGGCAGAAGCTCACCGAGGTGGTCGAGATCATCAAGAGCGATCCGGCCGTCGACACCGTCACGGGATTCAGCGGCGGCGGCGTCAGCGGGAATACCAATGCCGGCCGTATGTTCATCTCGCTGAAGCCGCTCGAAGAGCGGGAGCTCAGCGTGGATCAGGTGATCGCCAGGCTACGTCCCAAGCTGGCCAAGGTGACGGGTGCGCCGACGGTGCTGCAGGCCATTCAGGATCTGCGGATCGGCGGGCGCGCCAGCAGCGCGCAATATCAGTACACCCTGCAAAGCGTGGATCTTGCCGAGCTGAACACCTGGGCGCCCAAGGTCGAGCGGCAGTTGCGCACGTTGCCGGAAATTACGGACGTGAACAGCGATCAGCAGGACAAGGGCCTGCAATCGCTCGTGGTCTTCGACCGCAGCACGGCCTCCCGGCTGGGCCTGAGTCCCCAGCTGATCGACGATACGCTCTACGATGCGTTTGGCCAGCGGCAGGTCTCCATCATGTATACGCCGCTCAACCAGTATCACGTCGTGATGGAGCTGGCTCCGCAATATTGGCAGAACCCCTCGACGTTGCAGGAAATCTACGTGCGGTCGCCCGCGGGGGCGCAGGTGCCGCTCAGCGCTGTGACTCGCTTCGAGCCAACGAATACGCTCCTGCTCGTCAACCATCAGGGGCAGTTTCCCGGTGTGACGCTGTCGTTCAATATGGCTCCGGGCGCATCGCTGGGCAATGCGGTGGTGGCGATCGACAAGGCGACCCGCGAGATGGGGCTCCCGGCCGGCGTCAAGGGCACGTTCCAGGGCGCGGCTAAAGCCTTCCAGGCTTCCGTCGACAATCAACCGTTTCTGATCCTCGCTGCGCTGGTCACGGTCTACATTGTGCTTGGGATTCTCTATGAGAGTTACATCCATCCCCTGACGATCCTGTCCACGCTGCCGTCTGCCGGAGTGGGCGCGCTGCTCGCCTTGCTGTACTTTAAAACCGAGCTGAGCATGATCGCGCTGATCGGGATCATTCTATTGATCGGCATCGTCAAGAAAAACGCCATCATGATGATCGACTTCGCGCTGGATGCAGAGCGCAAGGAGGGTAAAACGCCGGAGGCGGCGATCTACGAGGCCTGTCTGTTGCGGTTCAGGCCGATCATGATGACGACGCTGGCGGCCCTGTTCGGTGCGTTGCCGTTGGCGCTGGGAACGGGGGTGGGGTCGGAATTGCGGCGGCCGCTCGGGATCGCCATCGTCGGCGGGCTCCTCGTGAGTCAGTTGCTGACGCTCTACACGACGCCGGTGATCTATCTCTATCTGGATCGATTGCGCCTGCGGGTTTCCCGCATGCGCAGAGGCGGGGAGGCGGGTCGGCACCTTCCTCCCGGCACCCCCCTGCCGGATGTCCAGGAGAGCTAGGACGCGACGGCGCTCAGTGCAGTGGTTGCGTAGTCAGGATAGACGGGCGTCTCAGTTGGGGCGGAGGCGGTGAGAAGATCGGTGACTCGTTCCCGGACTCCCTGACTATAGCGAAGAAACTCCACGCCCAGATGGCCGTCTTTGCACCAGCGGACGACGGAGACTTCCACTGCCAGCGGCATGGGTTCCTGCGCCACGGCAATCTCGATCGCGAGATAGGCCCCGGCATTCAGGTCGATGTCGCTTCTCATCCTGCAGCCGGTGGGCGAGAGGTCGAGGAGGACCCCTTCGCCTGTCCCGCTATCGCTATGGATATTCGCCGGGTAGCCGACGGGGATTCGAGTGCGACATCGTGGCTGCATGGTCAATGCCTTCCTAGTGAATCTACAAGGCATATCGGCAGGGATCGTGGAAACTTGACCTGTTGCCGGGAAGCTGGCGCCGGGCGGGGTGGTGTGGCGCTCAGGCTGCCACGGCTCCTGGCGCTGCGTCGTTCTTTGTGAGTTGGAGCGGCTGGGGGGATGCCAGGTCGATCGCTTCGGCCGTGACGGCTGTTTCCTTCGCTGCGGGGCCGATTCCATAGCGTTCCCGGCGGAGCTCATGGCCGAGCTTGGTCCGATAGACCAGCTCATCCGTCTCAAAATCATATTCAGGAATCTCAGGGCTTTCCCACCGCAACGAGAAGTAGTGGGCATAGAGTGTGTAGAAGCCGTGGTCTTTGGGGTTATGCCGCAAGACATATTCAGGCATCGATTGGATATCGAAGGCCGCGTGATAATGCTGGAGCCAGAGGTAGTCACCCAGGATGACCAGCTTGACTAACGGAGGGTCCGAATAGAATTTCAGGTTGATCGCTTTGCCCATGGCCTTCAGCCGTTTGAGCAGCGCGATACTCTGTCTGACTTCTTCCCGGAATGTGGCCAGCGTATGCTCCGGATGGCCGAGGGCTTGAATCCTGGTCGTGGCGTCGTGGCTGTAGGGATTCACAAGGAGAATCTTGGCGCCCAGACATTTATCGAGCACGGAGGACAAGTCGCCGACCTGGTCGACGAGCGTACTGTAGCCGCTGGATCCGATCACCATGATCGTCCGGCCGGCTCCGTGTTCTTCTTTGAGTTGTCGGATGCGCCGCTGCGCGCCGTTCGTACGGCGGGGGAAGTAGGAGACGAGGCCGGCTCCGGCCGCCACGGAGGCCATCGCGTGATCCCGGACGCTCCGGCGGAGATAGTTCAACCCGAGAATCAACATGACTGCAACGGTCAGTTCCAGGGCAATGAGCGAGAGCTTGTCATCTTCGATGCGGGACCAGAAGGCCAGAAACCGGGTGGCGCCGGTCGGGAGCAACAGGGCGATGCCGGCGCTGAGGAGCGCCACGACGATGTGATACAGACTTCCGGACACATCCCGCAGGAGTGCTCGGATCGAAAGCGAATATTCATGAAACACGGCAACCCCTCTTCCTTCTCAAATAGACACCCATTGCAATGCGGCCAGGCTTCACGGACGGCGAGGAACAGGCGATGACGCCATTGGACTCTCGTGAGCCGGTGCGGACGGCAGTGAGTGGACAAAAAAAGATCGCGTCAGACTCTCTGTCGAATCGGGGAAGATGCCCCCGAAACCGGAAGGTCTCACGCGATGGACTCCTACACGACCACCTCCTCATATCGGTCATCCTGGGGAATACTTGAGGTAAGAGCGAGGTATGGGGCGAAAGGGTCGGGCTGGGTTAAGCCTGTGCGGGTGGGGTAAGCCGCCTTCTGGCGCCGCCTTGGACGATGAGGAATTCGTAGAGGCGGCATTCGATGGCGCCGTTGAAGAGGGGCGTACGTTTGGTGGGAGCCAGGCCGATGAGCTTCGGAGCCCGAAGGTCTCCGGTGAAGAGATACACGCGCCAGCCGACGCACCGGGTTTTCAGCCAGGAGCCCAGCTTGGGATAAAACACATCTAGATCGGCCTGCGTGCTGAGGCGGACGCCATAGGGGGGATTCATGACAATGATGCCCGGCTCTTGCGGCGGGGTGAGGTCGAACAGATCGGTTTGTGTCAGCGCGATGTCGCTGGCGACTCCGGCGCGCATGAACTGATCTTTGGCGGCTTGCACGGCGTGGGCATCCCGATCAGAGGCATAAATGGGGACGGGACTGGAGGGCAATTGTTTGGCTTGTGCCTGAGCCTGGACCGTTCTCCAGAGTGCCGGGTCGAAATTCGAGAACAGTTCAAAGGCGAAGCGCCGACCGAGTCCGGGGGCTATTTTCCTGGCGAGCATGGCGGCTTCGAGTGCAATAGTCCCGCCGCCGCAGAGGGGATCGAGGAGTAACGTGGTCCCGTTCCAGCCGGTCAGCTGTACGATGCCGGCCGCCAGATTCTCGCGCAAGGGGGCCTCGACGGTGGATTCGCGGAAGCCGCGCTTGAAGAGCGAGTCCCCCGTGGTTCCGAGATAGAGCGTGAGATGGGTGGCATCGAGAAAGGCATCGATGCGAATGTCCGGGCGGTTTGAATTGACACTGGGGCGGGTGCCCTTCTGCTTGGTGAAGGTGTCGCAGATGGCATCCTTAATGCGCAGTGTGACGAAGTCGATACTTTTAAGCGGACAGTGCTGGGCGCTGGTTTTGACTTTGATGGTGCGCGCGGGGGTGAACCATTGCGGCCAGGAGAGGGCGGAGGCTGCGACGTAGATATCCTGTTCGGTGCGATACGGGACGTGCGCGACTTCCAGCAGGATGCGGCTGGCAATGCGGCTTTCCAAATTGGCCCGGTAGACAGCGGCGAGACCGCCGGAAAATCCGACGCCCCCCTCGGTTTGGCGCAGATCGGTGGCGCCAAGGGCGCCCAGTTCCTGCTGCAGCAACGCTTCAAGGCCGCGCGGACAGGGTGCAAAGCAGCGGTAGTTTGTGTTATCCATCCTGATCACCTAATGAGAAAGAGCCTGCCGTGAAATTCTGCAGTACCTGCGGGGCCCCGGTCAGTCAAAAGATCCCAGCCGGCGACAATGTGCTGCGCTATGTGTGTGACCATTGTCAGGCTATTCATTACCATAATCCCAAGATTGTCGCAGGCTGTATTCCTGAATGGGAGGGGCAGATCTTGCTGTGTCGGCGCGCCATCGAGCCGCGGCTGGGGCTCTGGACGTTTCCGGCCGGCTTTATGGAGATCGGCGAGACGACGGAAGAGGCGGCAGCCCGGGAGACGAAGGAAGAGGCGCTGGCGGATGTGGAGATTACGGCTCTGTATGCGGTGCTCAGTATGCCGCATATCGGGCAGGTGTACATGGTATTCCGTGGGCGCATGTTGACCCCAGAGTTTGGTGCCGGCACTGAAAGCCTGGAAGTTCGCTTGTTCCCCCGCCATGCGATTCCGTGGGAAGGCATGGCCTTTCCGGTGGTTGCTGAAGCATTGCGCCGCTATGTGAAGGATGCGGCCGCAGGGCAGTTCCCCCTGCATCTGGCGAGCGTGGATGATCGGATGCCGCCTGAGGCGGTTCCTGATCTATGACAGGCAGTTACCTGAGCAGGGCGCGTGGCACGATGGCGTGGATGTCCACGAGCGAGTCCGCGCGATCGATCGAATAAAAAATCCGCCAATCCCCGACCGCGTATTTCGACAGGCCCGGCAGGTCTGACGCGACCGACTCGTGGCGCAGGTTGTCGACGTTCGACGCGATCCATTTGGTTTTGTCGAAGAGCCGTTGGGCCATGGCGGGATCCACCTGTGTCAGGTCCTGAATGACGGTTGGTCTGAAGGCGAGGCGAAACCAGGCCATGGTCGGTTACCAGCGCAGCCCGAGTCGGTCGGCCACGTCCTCGCCCGAAAGCCGTTCGCTGCTGGTGAGGGACTCTTTCAAGCGTGCCTGTAGGGCGTCCCCCAATGCCAACCCGAGATCCGGATCGCCGATGAGTTCGCGTAAGCGATCGTCGACGAGGCCCTGGACGAGTTCTTTTAACTGTTGGGGCGTAAGCTGGGAGAGATCCATGGTTTGAGAGGATACGGAGTTGCTCAGGAGAATTGCAACATTCCTGTTGCCCGAGGCGAGGAAGGCTTAGGCGGCGTGCGTGGCGGAGGAGAGTCTGGTGATGAATTGATTGAGGCGTTCGAGTTGCGGGGGCGCGATCGTGAGGAATTCGATGCCGATACCGTGCGAGCCGGTCCAGCGGACGGCGGCATTTGTGATAATAATCGGGGTGGCTTCTCCGGGGAGTTGCAATGAGACTTCCAATTGCATGCCGGTAAACGGTCTAATGACGCTTTCGACCCGGCAGCCTTTGAGGGAGACATCGCGGAGGGCGGCGTTATACTTCAATCGATCTCGCTGGACGAGTGTGCTCGAGATAGAAGCCGGGAATCGGGGAAACTTCCGTGTCACCATTGTCAGGACTCCTCTGATAGCTGCTCAATCAATTGCGCCAACCGATCTCGCTCTGACTCCTGCATGCCGAGAAAGTCGACGCCGAAGTCATCTTCCATGGTCCATCGGACGGTGGCCGCATGGACATGGATCGGTCCGTGCGTGGGTGGGTGGAGTTCCAGTTTGAGGATAGCGCCGATTTCCGCGGTGACATGTGCGGCGCTCATAATCTTGCATCCACCCAGGCCGAGGTTGTACACGGTACCTGTGGTGACGCAGTCCCCGGTGCACGAGATGGGGAATTCGACGCGATAGCGGGTTTGTTGGCGCAACTCGGCCTTTTCCCGTTCGCGCTTGGATTGAGTGGCAAGTGACCGCATCGTAGGCAAATATTTCCTGTTCGCTGTCCCGGTGTGATTCTCTCTGAAGGCTATGTGGCAAGGGCTGGAATGTCAATAAAAACGCTGATCTGTGCGAGCGTAACTCACGTTCACAGTTGAGGAATCATGATTATGAAGAGAAAGCCTGGAGAGCCGATCTATTTAGGACGTCATGTGCTGGCGTTGGGACTGGCGGTGGTCTGTCCAGGAGCGCTTCCTCAGCTCTACCATATGATGGTGGCTCCAATTTCGATAGAGGTCAGACTGGTGGCAGGGTTACTTATTGCCGTGGGCGCGGGCTTGCTGCTTGTGCGACTGTACTCAGTGTCTGCGAGGAACGAGCCGTAGCGGCTCAGGGTCGCGGTTTCGTTCAGCGCCGGCCCCAATGGCGGTAGTGCCGCGGACCCCAATAGATGTGCGGGCCATAGTAGTACGGGTAACCATAATATCCCGAGCGCCCAAGATAGAGGCCCAGTCCCACGGCCGGTGGGTACACGTAGGTGTAGGCGCTGTAGGGGACAGAGGGAACGATAGCGGGCGGGGTTGCTAGTTGCCTCTGCATGTCTGCTGTGGCGGCGGCCTGCCGGTCGCTCTGCTGTTTAAGCTGTTCGACGGCGCCTTGTTGAGCCTGCAGCTGCCCTTTCAGCTTTCCGATCTCTTCCCGCTGCAATTCGATAAATGTATTGAGACAGCGGGTCTGTGCCTCGCCTTCGTACGTCGAACATTCCCAGGGTACAGATTGATTCTGAGCATGCGCTAGTCCGGCTGCCAGGAATAAAGCTGCCGCAGCGGCTCCTGCGATGAGGATGGACTTCGCGAAGTGCTTTGCGTAGAGAGGCGCCATCACGGTTGCCTGACGGGCCATAGTATTCCTCCTCTTGTGACGTGAATCTGTATACACGCTACCATGTGAGGTCAGTTTTGAATAGGCCTGCATGATTCACTCAACGCGTGAGCGTGCTCCCGGTTGACGAGCGGTGACCCTGCTCACTGTTTGCAGTCGCCGATCGTGGTTTGATTTTGAAGGAGCGGCCCCCCTAGAATGCGCCATCATTCACACGAGAAGCGTATGCGATCCTCCTCATCCAAGACGCCAGGGCGGAAGACCAGGACCAAGCCGAAGAATCCCACGCTCACACCATCCCAGAAGCGCCGGTTCCAGCAACGTTTACTCAAGTGGTACGGCGAACACGGGCGCGACCTGCCCTGGCGCAAGACATCTGATCCGTACCATATCCTCGTGTCGGAAGTGATGCTGCAGCAGACGCAGGTCGACCGGGTGATTCCTAAGTATCATGAGTTTCTGGATCGTTATCCGAGCTTTGAGCATCTGGCGGAGGCGCCCGTTGCCGATGTGAAGAAGACCTGGTACCCGCTCGGCTATAACATCCGCCCGGAGCGACTCCACAGCATCGCGTGTGAAACGGTGGAGCGATACGGCGGGCAGTTGCCCAATGATGCGGAGGAATTGCTGTCCTTTAAAGGGATCGGGCGGTATACGGCCGGGGCGATTCGTTCCTTTGCCTTCAATGAAGATGCCCCCATTCTCGATACGAACGTGACTCGCGTGCTGCATCGCGTATTCATTGCCGAGGGCGATCCCAAAACGAAAAAGGCACAGCTGTGGGAGTTGTCCGAGGCCTTGATCCCGCGTGGCAAGGGTTATGACTTCAATCAAGCGATCATGGATTTCGGCGCGATGGTCTGTACCGCGCGCGATCCCTATTGTCTGCTTTGCCCGATGAAGTCGATCTGCAAAACGTATCCGTTCGATGGCGCGTCGACCGGTAAATAGGGGAGTATGACAATCATCGAAGTTGCCGCCGGTTTGATTCAGCGCGATGGGCGGTACCTGATTGCCCGGCGAAAGGCCGGCGTGCATCTCGCCGGCTATTGGGAATTCCCCGGGGGAAAGCGTGAGCACGGAGAATCGCTGGAGGAATGCCTGCGGCGAGAATTGCGCGAAGAGTTAAACGTGCTGGTCGGCATCCCTCTGCCGTATCGAATAGTGCGGCATGAGTATCCGGAGAAGATCGTGGAGCTACATTTCTTTCGTTGCGCCATTGAAAGCGGCGAAGCTGAGGCGTTGGATTGCGCAGAGCTGCGGTGGGTGTTGCCGGAAGAATTCAATCAGTTCACTTTTCCACCTGCTGACGGAGTGATTCTCGAGTCTCTGCAGCGCGATAGGGTCATGGAGTCGCAATGAAAGTCGTATTGGATATTGAGACGGTTCAAGCGCCGCGTGCGGAATGGGCACACCTTATTGGAAAAGAGCATCCGCCGGAGGACGCTTTGGCCAGGCCAGGAGGACTGGACCTCTTTGAAGCCGGTGCCGCTGAGGAAGCGCGCCATGCTGAAGATGAGCAGTACGCCAAATCGGCGTTCGATGGGACGTTCAGCAAGATTGTCTGCATCGGCCTGCTCGAATTTTCCGATCAAATGGAAGCCCGTAGCGCGGTGGCCTGGTATGGGAGCAATGAGAAGGAACTCCTTCGTCAGTTCTGGGCCAGGATTGCGCAAGACCGGCCCACCTTGTTCATTACTCATAACGGCCTGGGATTCGATCTTCCGTTTATTAAAAAACGATCGATTATCCACCAGGTCAAACCGAGTTACGACATCAATCTGGCGAAGTTTCGCGCCGAACCGGTTTATGACACGATGGCGATCTGGAGTAATTGGGATACGCGTGGATGGGTCAAGCTGGATGTGCTGGCACGCGCGCTTAATGTGGAAACCAAGTCGGGGAGCGGATCGCAGGTGGCAGAGATGTGGGAGAAGGGGCAGGGACAGGAGCTGGCTCGGTATTGCCTACAAGATACGTATGTCACGTATGCCTGTTTTTGCAGAATGAATTTCCGGCAGCCCCTGTCCAGTGACGTTGTCTTGCTCCAGCCGGAGTTGCTGGAGCTCTTGTAGCTCTTGTAGCTATGGTTTCGCCCTATCGAGTCGGCTGAAGTTCAGCGGGCTTCTTCTTGGGTGCCGGCTTCGATGACACGTTCTTGGCTTTCATCGCATCGCGTTCGGCGGTGCGTTCTCGCAGTTCCTTCTTCATCCACTCTGTTTCCTTGCGAAGCATTTTGAGCTCCGATTCCTTGAGGGCGTTGGCTTCTCTTGCTTGGCGCAATTCGTCCAGCTTTCTATTGAGGATGTCTTCAGTGGTCATGTCACTCGTCGGTTTGTCCGCGGATGCGGACATGTCGCTGATCGCGACAGCTTGGACCGGTGCTGAAGACTCTTGTCTGGCGGCGACTTTCACAGGAGCCGAAAACGCAGGCTGTGCGACGGGTGCCGGAGTAGCCATCGCCGCTACGGGCATCGCAGCAGGCATAGATGCTCTGGCCAGCGCGGTATAGTCAATCACCATCGACATGGCTCCGGCGGCACCGTTGGCCGCAAACGAGGGGGCCGACTCGATGTGGGCAGCCGATTTCGGCATGAACCCGGCGGCTTTCATCCCCTTGGGGGAGGAGATGGTGAAATAAGCCGCTCCATGTTGCACGTAAAGGGTGCCCGCGGTGGGTGCAGCGCCTGACCCTGCCGATGAAGATACACGGAAACCGACAATCTGTTCCGGTTTCGCTCGCGACAATCCTTGGGCTAGCAGGGGAGCGAGAAACTCGGCATCTCCATCGCTGAATACTCTCATCGGCTTACTGCCACTCGCGGGCATTCTGCTGGAGGCCGAGGCGGCCTCCTCTGTCATGACACCTTTCACAATTTTCAGCATCGTATTCTGATCAATGATCGTCGGGTGATTGGCCTCGAAAGACCATTCAGACACTTCCTCGAGGTAGACAGAGCCTTTGGCGCTCTGATGCATGGACTGGGATCCTGAGACCATGGAACAGCCGCTAAAGAGCACGGCTGCCAGAAGCCATCCTGTTGTCCTGTATCGAGTCTGATTGTTGCGAATTGAATGCATGGCTGCTCCTTCTACTGTGGATAGAAAAATATCGGCATGTGTAAAGGGTACCGTCTAGATGCGTAACTGGCGTTTTGGGGATTACCAGATGCCAAGGCCCATGAGGACCATGCCAACAGCCATCCATCCAAAAACGCCCAGTGAAATAATTGTCTCGAGTGTCATGCGCCAGTCCGCTTGGTTTAATGATGAATGTTTTGGATGACTCTTTTTGGTCGCTCTCGTTCCTTTTGGTAAGCAAATGACATGCCATTGAGAAGTAAGGGGAAAAGTATCCAAGTTTTAAACAAGAAAGCACGTCTCTGAGGGCGATGGGAGTCATCTCTTCATATTAAATAACCAGCCAGAGAGGTGATGTAATGAGATAACCATTTAGATAAATCAGCTGGTTACGTAGATGATTATTGAGAGATGTTGTGGGTGGATGGGTGGAGTCTTTGGATACAAAAAAGAAGGGGAAGAGAGGCGAACGCTAAAGGAAGCTTCTGGATTGATGGGTGTTTCTTGACGGAAGCGTGTCAGAAAATGTTCAGTGTCTGGAATTGGCGTGCAAGAATGTTCCTGAGCTCACTAGGGTTTACTGACAAAGAAAATGGTGAATATTTCGGCAACCGTGATTACGAGTGGGATGCTTCCCACGAGGTTACTCGGCGAACAGCGCGGCCACCGATGAGTCGGCGATCCGACGATGCGTTAATCTGCCAGGCTGCAGCGGTTCAAGGGCTTTATCCCAGATGACCGCGATGTTTCCGTCGGTTTTGCCCATCCAGCGGTCCGGCGAACGGGTGGCTTCCCGTTCGACGAGCACTGAGAGAGTTTGGCCAACGTATTCACGATTTCTTGCCCCGCCGATCTCGCGCTGAAGCTCCACAAGCCGCTTCACGCGGTCGCCCTTCACCGCTTCCGGTATGTCGTCCTGAAATTTTCTGGCGGCGATGGTGTTCTTCCGTTCGGAGTAGGCGAAGACGAAGGCGGAATGGAACCGGGTTTGCTCGACGAGGCGACAAGTGCTCTCGAAGTCTTGCTCGGTTTCTGTACTAAACCCACAGATGATGTCAGTGGTCAGGACGATGTCCGGTATCATTCCCTTGATTTGGTTAACCAACCCGGAGTAATCGGCGGCGGTGTACTCGCGTCCCATCAGGCCGAGAATGCGATCGCTCCCGGATTGGAGCGGCAGATGAATGTGCTTGCAGATCTTCGGGTGCGAAGCGATGGCGTCAAGCAGCGAACGCGGGTAGTCCTTGGGGTGCGGCGAGGTAAAGCGGACCCGTTCGATCCCGGCGGTGTCTGCTACGGCTGAGATGAGTTTGGCAAAGTCCCAATCGTCGGAACGATAGGAGTTCACATTCTGCCCGAGCAATGTAATTTGTTTGTATCCGAGGGACGCAGCTTGCTGCGCTTCGGCCAGGACACTCTGGGGATCGCGTGAACGCTCACGTCCGCGGGTGTACGGGACGACGCAAAAACTGCAGAAATTGTCGCAGCCGCGCATCACAGTGATCCAGGCATTGACCCCGCCCTCGCGATCCGGCAGTACCCCTTCATAGGTTTCGTATTCGGACAGGTCCAGAGCAAAAGCCTTCTTGGCAAATCCCTGCTCTTGCGCCTGCAGCGCATTCGTAATCAACATCGGGAGCTGGCGGTAGGCATCGGGGCCGGCGAGGACGTCGATCAGCGGCACTTTCTTCGTCAGCTCATCTTTGAGGCTTTGCGCCATGCAACCCAACACGCCAACGACGAGCGGGCGTTCTTTCTTGACCGCCTGCAACTCTCCGAGATGCCCGTAGACCTTGTTGTGGGCGTTCTCACGAATAGCGCAGGTGTTCATCAGCATTATGTCGGCCCGCTCACGGTCTTCAGTGAAGGCAAACCCGTCCTGTTTGAGCAATGAGCGGACAAGCTCACTGTCAGATTCGTTCATCTGACAGCCGAATGTTTCAATATGGACAAGAGGTGGCGTAGGCTTGTTCGTCATAGCATCGGCAACATGGTCGTGGTGGCCGGGCGACCTGCGAGGTGGCCGACAGCCCAACGTTCGCTGGCGGCAGTGATGGTGACGGAATGCATCTGGTTCGTAAGTTCAGAACGCGAAGGGACCGCAACTCTCAGAAATGTGGACGTCGTGCCAACCGCGAAACCGTCATGGTGACCCGCTTCGAATAAGACCGGAAGCGTCGTTCCAATATGCCTATCATGGACGGCGAGGCGTTTGGCTTGTGAGAGACTCGTTAAGATGGCGGTCCGTTTTTTCATCTGCGTCACGTTGACAGGATTGGCCAGCTTCACCGCCGCGGTCCCCGGTCTTGGGGAAAATGGAAACACATGGAAATAGGCAAAGGGGAGTTCGGTGGCCAGCTTCAGCGTATTGCCGAAGGCTGTCTCATCCTCCCCGGGAAAGCCGACCATGATGTCTGTGCCGAGTCCCAGGTTGGGGATCTGGCGTAAGGCGCGCGTAATCAACTGCACATAATCCTGCGCCGAGTATGAGCGGTTCATCGCGGCCAAGATATTGTCATCTCCACTTTGGAGAGGTATGTGGAGATAGGGGCAGAGTTTGGATGACGAGGCCATCAGGTCGAGCAGCCGATCGGTGACCGTGGTCGGCTCGATGGAAGAAATCCGGATGCGTTCCAGACCGGGGATAGTTTCCAACTGGGTGATCACGGTACAGAGATCCGCACCGGCCTGGTGGTATTGTCCGATGTTCACTCCGGTCAACACGATTTCCCTAACACCCTGGTCGGCCAGGAGTTCGGCCTCGCGCAACAGATCGTCGAGCAGGCGGCTACGTTCCCGGCCTCGTGCAAAGGGGATCAGGCAGAAACTGCACATGGTATTGCAGCCGTCTTGAATCTTGAGCGGCGCACGGGTGGAATCCGGTGCGCCATACTCGGGAAGTTCAAAGTCTTCCGGGGCGATGGTCTTGGTGCGATGCACGACCGGCGCTGCGTACTTCTGCAGACGATCGCTTGGTGGCAGAAAGGTCGGGAGGTCGAGCTTGTATTGATTCCCGACGATCAGGTCGATGCCGGCCTGCTTCTTCAACCCTTCGGGGCCTGTCTGCGCATAGCAACCGGTGACGGCAATAAAAGCCTTAGGTGAATGCTTGAGCGTTTTGCGAATGAGATACCGAGAAGTCCGTTCTGCATCTTCCGTGACAGAGCAGGTATTGAGGATGAGAAGATCCGTTGGCTCGCCGAACGCGACCAGGCGATAGCCGTCTTGCCGCAATCGTTCGCCAAGTACGGCTGTTTCCGCCTGATTCAGACGGCAGCCTAGCGTATGGAGCGAGGCGCGTGGTTGTGCAGCGTTCGTGATCATCCCGCGGCATTATAGGGGAGGGGTCGCAAGAGGGGCAAGGTGGGATGCTGTAGGGCATCGAATTGACACGGATTTCTTAGATCGATACAGTGTGCGGACTTGCCGGGAGGTGTCGAGATGGTCTCACGAGCGACCTGGATGCGCACACTGCTGATCGCCTCCCTTTTGATCGTGCCTGCCCACACTGCGTCCCACGGAGTCTTGCCGGTTGAACCGGAACTGACCACGCGGCTCGACGAGCTCTACGACCATGAAGCCCGTCTTTTTCTGATGCTATATTCCTTAAAAGGCGACGGTCAGGTCGACTATGTGACGGGCAGGTCCGTGCAGGAGTATGCGCGGAGCAACTACGGCAATCCGGTCTATAAAACGGATGAGTACCCGCTCTTCTATTGGTGGGATCACACGATGTGGAATGATCCCGAGCAAGACGGAGTGAACGGGAACGAGCGCGTGTATCAGGAACACATTGACTTCGATATCTTGCGGTACAAACCCTGTGCGTTCAACGGCCAACCCTGTTAGCGTGATTCATTTCAACGTGTTGTTCGAACGGTTCCAGGCTCGTCCCTCTTGCGAGTTTGCGTGGATTCGAGATTCTGCTGCGGAAGAGTTCCTGTTAAATGGTATTCTGCTTTCTAGTTCTTCTGCAGGCGTAATCTGCATCTTGGGCGTAATCAATGAGTGACTTGTCGAATGAGTCTTTCTAGCCTCCTACCTCTGGCCTTGCTGAATCGCCGTTTGGCGGTCATGTTTCCCCTTGGGTTTCTGTCAGGGCTTCCACTGGCGCTCACGGCCGGGACGCTGCAAGCCTGGTTGACGGTGGAGGGGGTAGATCTGAAAACCATCGGCATTTTCACGCTGGTGGGATTGCCCTACACGCTTAAGTTTCTCTGGGCGCCGGTCATCGATCGGTTGGTTCCTCCCTGGCTGGGTCGTCGGCGTGGCTGGATGGTGCTGACGCAGCTCTGTGTCGCACTGGGTGTGGCCATGATGGCGGTGACAAGCCCGCGGCACCATCCGGAGCTGCTCGCGGCCTTTGCCCTGCTTGTGGCCTTTCTCGCGGCCTCACTCGATATTGTCTTCGACGCTTATCGGACCGAGACGTTGGAATCCCAGGAACGGGGATTCGGCGCAGCTGTATGGGTGAACGGATACCGGATCGCGTTGTTAGTGGCCGGGGCCGGGGCGCTGGTCATCGCGGATCTGGTGGGGTGGCAAACGACCTATCTCCTTTTGGCCGCGCTCATGGTGATCGGCACGGCCGTTATCTTTCTAAGTCCCGAGCCAGGCAGGGTGGCCGATTCTCCGAAGACGATGGGTGAAGCGATCGGTGCGCCGCTTGCTGAATTCTTCATGCGTCCCCATGCGGTCGGATTTCTGGCGGTGATTGTGCTCTACAAACTTGGCGATGCCTTTGCCTCTTCGCTCCAAACCGCGTTTCTCATCGGCGGGGTGGGATTTACCGCCGGGGAAGTCGGGTATGTGAAGGGTATCGGTATTCTGGCGACGTTGCTGGGAGCGCTGTTCGGTGGCCTCTTGATGGCACGGATGGGGCTCGTGCAGTCGCTTTTGCTCTTCGGCCTGCTGCAGGCTGTGTCGAATCTCGGATTTGTGATGCTGGCCTGGGCGGGGAAGAGCGCGGCGCTGCTTGCGGCCGTCGTCATGGTTGAAAACATCACCGGGGGGATGGGCACGGCAGCGTTTGTGGCGCTGGTGATGTCGCTCTGCGATCCGCGGTATACGGCCACGCAGTTTGCGTTGCTGTCCTCGCTCGAAGCCCTTGGTCGCGTCTTTGCCGGTCGCCCTTCCGCCGATGTCGTTGCGGCGGTCGGGTGGAGCCAATTTTTTCTCCTGACGTTTGTGGTGGCACTGCCTGGTCTCTGGGCGGTCTGGCGGGTACGTGAACGGATTTCTTTTGGCCCGCCCAGTCGTGGTGGGCCGGTTGTCCCAGCCGTCGTACCGGTTCAGCCGGTGGGCACCCGCTAAGATGACAGCTTGCGCTGGAGAAACAGCACGAACAGCATGAGGGTGGCCAGCGGGGCAAAGAGAAACGGCACGAGCCAGAGCCAGACATTCTTTCCGCGGACGCGGGCCTGGTCGATCATCCAGACAAAGACCCAGATCATGAGGCCGGCATAATTGAGAGCCATCCATCGGGTGGTGTGTATCTTCAGGCCGCTCCCGCTATCCGGTGATCCTTGAAGAAGGAAGACCATGAGCAAGAGCATGAAGCTTCCCAGCAGCGCGGCAACCAGGCGTTTACTCCAAACAAACATGAGATCCTCCTGTGAGATGTGGCCGCCCGATCGAGATAGGGAGCGGTGGTGCGGGGCTAGGCTAATCAGCCTGTTTGGGTTTGTCAAACTCATAGATTCTGGTGCTTTCGACGATCAACTGATCCCGTTGGAGGTGGTATGAGCCTTCTTCGTCTCGCGATCATCGTGGTTGCGCTGGGTGTGGCGGTGGGGCTGGCCTTGTCCAATCCAACGATGGACGACTATCTGCAGTTTGTGGAGAGGGAATTGGGAAAGGCGATCAATCGAATGGATCGTAGTGCTCCCAGCCGCGAGCAGCAATTTATCCGGCAGGTATTCCAAAGTCAGAGTAAGAAGATTCTCCAAGAGGTGGTTCGCCCTCATACGAAGCGGCAGAATTGGGGGATCGCGAGTCGGTATGTCACACAGGCTGTGAGTACGAAGATTGTTGTGATCGGTGTGGCGGGTCACTTCATTCCCATCGAAGGAGTTGAGGAGGCGACCATTAAAATTGGACGATTGGCTTTTTAGGCGGTCCCTGGCGATCAATTTCCTGCCATTTTGGAGTCCTATTTCTGTGGATAAGTATCTCAAAATCTCCGCAAGCTAGCGATCAGACACGCAGATTGACTGTCCCCAGGTTTTCCCCTCATATCCCGCTCCAACCACTATACTTGGTGTTGACAAAAGATCTGAATAGCTATATGTAGTCCATCCGCGATGGGAACCTCACATCACGGTCGTCCCGTACCAGAGAAAAGATCCTCAATTATGACCCCATTTGTACACAGCTACAGAACCCTCTTGAAGGAGGACTATTGTGAGAATTGAGCGGAGATTTACCCGTCGCGGCCAGGGCCCCTACGAGGGTCTCACGTTCGTCAAGCGGTCGTCGGAGATTCGTAATCCAGACGGATCTACGGTGTTCAAACTTGAGAACATTGATGTGCCTGAACAGTGGTCTCAATTGGCCATTGATATTCTCGCCCAGAAGTATTTTCGGAAAGCGGGTGTGCCTCAGAAGGATGCAGCGGGCAATCCTTTGGTGGGTGCCGATGGGAAACCGGTATTGGGTAGTGAGCGTGATGCCCGCCAGGTTTTCGAACGGCTTGCCGGTTGTTGGACGCATTGGGGCAAAGAGTACGGCTATTTTAAGACGCCGGAGGATAGCGAGGCTTTTCAGGACGAGGTCGGCTACATGTTGGCCAGACAGATGGCCGCGCCCAATTCACCGCAATGGTTCAATACCGGGTTGCATTACGCCTATGGGCTTTCAGGTCCGGCGCAGGGACACTATTACGTCGATCCCAAGAGCCGTGAGGTGGTGAAGTCGACCAACGCCTTTGAGCATCCCCAGCCCCATGCCTGTTTTATCCAGTCCGTCGATGATGACCTCGTCAACGAAAACGGGATCATGGATTTGTGGGTGCGGGAAGCCAGGCTGTTTAAGTATGGATCAGGAACCGGAACCAACTTTTCCCGTTTGCGAGGAGACGGTGAAGGCTTATCCGGCGGCGGTCGGTCGTCCGGCCTGATGTCTTTCCTCAAGATCGGAGATCGTGCAGCCGGTGCTATCAAGTCCGGCGGCACCACCAGGCGTGCGGCCAAGATGGTGTGTCTGGACCTCGATCATCCCGACATCGAAGAATTCATCGATTGGAAAGTCATCGAAGAGCAAAAAGTGGCCGCGATGGTCACAGGATCAAAGATCTGCGCGCAGCGGTTGAATGCGGTGTTGAAGGCCTGCCACGTCGTCGATAGCATGGGCCAGACGAAGGCAGAGATCGATCCAAAGAAAAATCCTGTCTTACGGGAAGCGCTGGCCGCCGCTCGCCGGGATATGGTGCCGGAAGCCTATGTGCATCGCATGTATGCCTATGCCCAACAGGGGTTTACCCATTTTGTGTTTCATGAGTACGACACGAACTGGGATGGGAGAGCCTATCAGACGGTCTCTGGGCAGAACTCCAATAACAGCGTCAGAATCCCGAATGAGTTTTTCAAAGCGCTTGAGAACGACAGCGATTGGCAGTTGAAACGTCGGATCGACGGCAAGGTCTGCAAGACCATTAAGGCCAGCGATCTTTGGGATCGGATTGCCTGGGCGGCGTGGATCTGTGCCGATCCCGGCACGCAGTACGACACGACGATCAATGAATGGCATACCTGTCCGGAGGATGGGCGGATCAACGCCTCCAATCCCTGTTCCGAATACATGTTTCTGGACGATACGGCCTGCAACCTGGCCTCGCTCAATCTGGCGTTGTTTTATACGGCGGACGGACAGTTTGAACTCGAGAATTTCAGGCATGCCGTGCGCCTCTGGACGATCGTGCTGGAGATCAGCGTATTGATGGCCTCGTTCCCGAGTAAATCGATTGCGGAGCGAAGCTATCAGTTCCGTACGCTGGGGTTGGGCTATGCCAATCTCGGAACGGTGTTAATGCGGCAGGGGATTCCATATGACTCTCCCAAAGCCATGGCAATCTGTGGAGCGATTACGTCGATCATGACCGGAGAGTCGTATAGCACCTCGGCGGAAATGGCCGCGGAACTTTGGCCATTCCCGGGATATACGAAAAATCGCGACCAGATGCTGCGCGTTATCCGCAATCACCGGCGGGCGGCCTATAATACCGCGGCGGATGAATATGAGGGGTTGTCGATCGTTCCGATGGGCATTCAGCCGGAGCATTGCCCGCCGGATCTGCTCATCGCCGCCCGCCGGGCCTGGGATCGGGCCTTGGAACTCGGAACGGCCTATGGTTATCGCAATGCACAGGTGACGGTGATTGCGCCAACCGGCACCATCGGGTTGGTGATGGATTGTGATACCACCGGGATCGAGCCGGACTTTGCCTTGGTGAAGTTCAAGAAACTGGCCGGCGGCGGGTACTTCAAGATCATCAACCAGAGTATTCCTCAGGCCCTCACGACCATGGGGTATTCCGAGAGCCAGATTCAGGACATCATCCGCTATTGCGTCGGTGCGCAGACGCTCAAGGGCGCGCCCTTCATCAATCATGAGACTCTGCGCAATAGAGGGTTTGACGATGCCGCGTTGGAACGGCTTGAAAGTAACCTGGTCCAGGCGTTTGAAATCGCGTTTATGTTCAACAAGTTTACCTTGGGTGAAACGTTTTGTATCGAGAAGCTCGGCTTGACCGATGCACAGCTGGCCGAAACGAACTTCAACATGCTCAAGGCGCTGGGGTTCACCCAGGAAGAAATTGCCGCGGCCAACGAGTATTGCTGCGGCACGATGACCGTCGAAGGGGCGCCGCATTTGAAAGCCGAGCATCTGCCGGTTTTCGATTGCGCCAACCGTTGCGGGCGGATCGGCCAGCGGTTCATCCACGTCGATGCCCATATCCGCATGATGGCCGCGGCGCAGCCGTTTATCAGCGGCGCCATCAGCAAGACCATCAACATGCCGGCGGAGGCCACGCTTGACGAGGTCAAGTCAGCCTATCAGTTCGCGTGGAAGAGCATGGTGAAGGCTGTTGCGCTCTATCGGGACGGCTCGAAGTTGAGCCAGCCGCTGAGTTCATCGAGCGATGGGGAGAAGACCGTCGAGGCGCCTGTCGACACGGTGTCGGCTGCCGCAGCGAAAATTACTGAGCGTGTGCTGGTCCGCTATCTGGCCAAGCGGCGACCGTTGCCGGGACGGCGAAACGGCTATACCCAAAAAGCCGTTGTCGGCGGGCACAAGCTGTATTTGCGAACCGGTGAGTATGAAGACGGCACGGTTGGCGAGATTTTCCTGGATATGCACAAGGAAGGCGCCGCGTTCCGGAGTCTGATGAACTGCTTTGCCATCGCGATTTCTTTGGGCCTGCAGCATGGAGTTCCGTTGGAAGAATTTGTCGAGGCCTTTGTGTTTACTCGGTTCGAGCCGAATGGGCCGGTCAAGCTGAATGATCGCATTAAGATGTCGACGTCGATCATCGACTACATCTTCCGTGAGTTGGCCGTGACCTATCTGGATCGGTACGATTTGGCGCAGGTCAAAGAGGACGATCTTCGGATGGATTCGATGAAGATGGATGAGCAAGATCCGGAATGTGTGGATGAAGAAGCGGACCTTGCTGCGCTGGCAAAATCATCGGTGGACATGGAGCATCTGCCGATTCGTCGGAATGGAACAAAAGAGAATGGGAACGGAAACGGTCATACCCTGGCCGCGCGTAAAGTCGAGCTGATCCGTGAGACTCTGACATTGACTGAGGTGCAGAGTGCCAAGGTCAAGGGCTATGAAGGCGATCCCTGTCCAGAGTGCAAACAATTTACGATGGTACGAAACGGCACCTGTCTGAAGTGCGTGAGCTGCGGCGCGACGAATGGATGTTCATAAGTCTTATGTAAGGGGGTCATCCATGAGTACGATCTTACGTGAAAAAGGGATTGAGACGATTCACGACCAGGTCGTTAGTGAGGCGGCCCAGCGATGGGCCAGGGCGTTTCACTGCAAGGTCACAATTAGGACAACGTCGGGTCATAATCCTTGGGCGGATCCTGGCCAGCAATCGGACATCGCCGGATGGTCATTTAGCCCGCGCGGCAATAGTATGCAATGGATGGCCGAAGTCGAAACCGAGGATTCGCTCCAGAATCCCGATACCCAGTATAAGTGGAAGCGCTCCGCCGTTGCCGGCGTACCGATGTATCTGCTGATCCCGCGGGGGAACCGGGCACAGGCCGAAAAGATCGCTGCGTCAATCGATCTCCGGTTCAGTAGCATCTATGAGTACGGCTTTGTGAATGGTGTGGTGCAAATTCTCTAACGGCTTCTTTGTGCTTCCATGAGATGCCTTGATTCTGATGCTGTACGTCAGCATTTCATCGATGAGTCTTATCGCGAAAGATGATTTCAGGTCGGCCTAGTGCTCTGTGGGCCAATTGAACGCGCGGATTGAGGAGAGGCAAAAGGAGCTGGCTGATGATGAACAGTTGGAAGCCATGGCGTGTCTGCTGTCCTGGAATGCGAGGGGCGTTGAGGCAGTCGATGAGGAGCCTCCGGCGCTCAGTACGGTACGACTGTGGGAGAAGGACTCAGGGTAAGGCTAGCCTCTGCTCGCGCATCAAACATCTCTACAAGTCTTGGTCTCCATTGAAAGACTCCGGGTTGGATGAGCACGAAAGTTGAATTCTCCCGAGATCCCAGGTGTCACTGAATCGCCTCTATCTTTGATTTCGACCGCAAGGAGGAGTAGCCCCAATGCCAACAACAACACAGTTAGTCATTAGCGGACAGAGCAAGCCAGGCGTGATGGCTCAGGTGGCTGCTGTTTTAGGAGAGGCGGGGGTCAATATCAAGGCGTTCTCGGCGCCCGAGGTGACGGGAACCGGAAAGCTGCGCTTACTTGTCGCGGATCTTGACGGGGCTCGAGTGGCATTGAAGGCCGCGAAGATTAAGTTCAAGGAAGAAACGGCTCTTCTGTTGAGCTTGAAAAACCAACCGGGTGCGCTCATGGATGTGGCCGACCTGCTGACGCAAAATCGCATCAATATCAAATGCGGCTATTGCACACCCTCGCGCGAGGGGAAGCGTGCGATTGTCGTCCTGACCGTCTCGAATACGAACAAGGCGTTGGCGCTGCTCCAAGACCAATCGCTAGATGAGTTCTAGAGCATGAAGGGCTCAAAGCCCGTTTCGGTCCGTCCTTCCCTTACTTTTACTTTTGCCGCGGCGCTCTTGGTCTGCACGGTTTTCACCGCTTGCCAATCCCAACCATCTCCAATTCACCGATTCCCTGGATATCCTGTCGGGTTTAATGAGCGAGGGGTTGCGTCCTGGTATGGTCCTGGATTCCACGGAAACAAGACCGCGAACGGAGAACGGTACGACATGCACAAACTGACGGCAGCGCACAGGACGTTGCCCCTTGGCTCTATTGCCGTTGTGCGATCGGTTTCCACGGGAAGACAGGTCACAGTGCGCATCAACGATCGTGGTCCATTTGCCAAGGGGCGGGTACTTGATCTGTCGCTGGCCGGGGCTGAAGCGATAGGAATGACCGGAACTGGAACTGATCAGATTGAGCTTCAGGTGGTTGGATATCAGGTCAGACCTGAAGGGATGGGGGTTTTGCGGGTTCAGGTAGGGGCTTTTGCAGATCCTCTGAACGCCCGAGGGTTGTTCGAGCAGGTCGGGGCCCAGTACCCGGGTGGTCGCGTCGTGCAGGTGGAATTATCTGAGGGCAGAAGATATCGGGTGCAAGTGGGGCAGTTTTTGACCGAAGCTGATGCCCAGACCGCCTCATCAAGGCTGGACGCTCAGTATCATCTTCAATCCTTTGTGGTGCGGGACGACGGGTAGATCATACGTAGTGAAGCGTAGATCCCTTTCAATAGTCGGCGAGTCTATCTTCGATCAGGCATATTCGAACTGATTGATATTCCTGTCAGTTTCTTTAAATCTCTTGCCCCTTCCCGGCTGGTGTGATAGATCTATCATCCGATGATCATCATAACTCCCACATGGTCCGTTGAATCTGGTCAGTCAGGGGAAGCGCTGCTTTCTCTCTGCTGCAGAATCCACGCTGTTCGCCCTTTCAGGCTAGCCTTCGTGGCTAGTCGTCCCTAATCAAGAGCCCTCATGGATATTCTGATCCTACTAGCATTGATAGGGTTATCTGCCGTCATTTCGACGGCTGAGATCGGATTCTTTTCGGTCAATGAGACCCGTCTTCGCGCTCTTGCCAAGAATGGTAACAAACGGGCATCCATGGCGCTGACGCTCCGAAGTGACCCCCAAAGGCTTCTTTCCACCATTCTTGTCGGAGACCGGCTGGTAGGAACCGCCATCCCAATGTATGCCACCTTCATTACCCTGAATGCCTACGGCGGGAAAACCGTATTTGAGGAGGCTATCGCCGTGATGGTGGGCGTCCTGACGTTCGTCCTGCTGGTGTCGGTGGACGTTATTCCAAAGACGTTGGCTGCCAAATTTGCCGTGCCGGTCACCCTGAACATGGCTTATCCCGTCTACGGCGTCCAGATTTTCCTTAAGCCGCTCCTGTTTCTCATGGTGCCGCTCATTCAAAAGCTGACCGGCGGCAAGGGCCTCACTCTCCCCTTAGTCACTGAGGAAGAACTCAAGATCATGCTGGATGAGGGTGGGAAGGCCGGCGAGTTGGAGTCCGAAGAAGTAAAGATGATCAAGAATGTCTTTCAGTTGAAAGATATTACGGCGGAAGATGCCATGACTCCGCGCATCTACGTCTTCTCTCTGGACGGGAATTTGCGGCTCAAGGAAGCGCAGGAGTTGCTGTATAACTCGAAGTATTCACGTATTCCGGTCTACGACGGGACGCTGGATAACATTACCGGGGTGCTCTATAAGACCAAAGCATTGACCGAACTGGCGAAGGGCCGATCAGATGTCCGACTCAGGGATATCGCCCATCCGGCTCTGTTTGTGCCGGCAGGGAAAACTGCTGATGATTTGATGAAGCAATTCCAACAGGAAAAGCGTCATATGGGGATCGTCGTCAATGAGTATGGCGGCGTGATGGGACTGGTTACGCTGGAAGACCTGCTGGAGGAGGTGGTCGGTGAAATTGTCGATGAGACGGATATTACTGAAGAGCTGATTAAGCGAATCGGGAAGAACCAGATTCTGGTCCATGGGAGGACCGAAGTAAGGAAGGTCAACGACTTCTTAAAGGTCGATCTCGGCGACGAGGCTCTGACCATTGGTGGGCTCATTCAGGGAGAACTCGGCCGTATCCCCAAAGCGGGGGAAGAACTCCACATCGCCCATTGCCGTTTAGTGGTACACGAGGCAGATCCCCGATCGATCCGCAGTGTGAACATTTATAAAGAAGAAAAGACTCCTGCCCCTGTGGAAACGCCTTCGCTGAATCCTGTCAGCTAGCCAGTTCTTCTTTCAGCAGATCGGCGAAACGCTGTTCGTCTAGGACTGCTACTCCCAGTTTCTGTGCTTGGTCAAGCTTCGAACCGGGCTCATGGCCCGCGACGACAAACGACGTGCGTTTGCTCACGCTCGAAGAGACGGTCCCTCCCAATCGCTCGACCAGAGCTTTAGCCTCATCGCGGCTGAAGCGATCAAGCCCGCCGGTGAAGACAAACGTCTTCCCGGAAAACGGGAGCGATTGGGGCGAAGCCGAACGAGCCTGCTCTGTAATCATCACGCCGAGCTCCCGTAGCTGGGCAATGACCCGACGATTGGATTCTTCGCGGAAATAGGACGTCAGGCTTGAGGAGATCTCAGGGCCGATTTCTCTGACTTCTAAGAAGCGCGCTTCATCCGCATCCATGATGGCGTGCAATGCTCCGAACTCCCTCGCGAGTACCTTGGCGATGTGCTGACCGACCTGGCGGATGCCAAGCCCCATCAAGAAGCGGTCCAGCGACACGGTCTTGCTCTGTTCGATGGCTTCGAGGAGGAGCGACGTCGACTTCTCCGCAAACCCCTCAAGTGGGAGCAGTTGATCGCGGGTCAGTCGATAGAGATCGGCCAAACTTCCGACCAGCTTGTGATCCACAAGCTGCGCGACAGTCTTTTTCCCAAGCCCCTCGATATTGAGCGCTTGCTTTGAGGCGAAGTGTTCGATGGCGCCTTTTAGCTGCGCGAGACACCCGGATTGGCCGGTACAGTAGTAATACGCTCCCTCCCGTCCCACCGCTGATCCGCATACCGGACAGTGACCCGGCATCGCAAATGGTTCAGACCGGGATTCCCCGGGAATCGGGATGCGTTCGGCAATGGCCGGAATCACATCGCCGGCCCGTTCAACCTTGACGGTATCGCCCACACGGATATCTTTTCGCGCCACCTCATCGGCATTGTGCAATGTGGCCCGGCTGATCGTGACGCCGCCGACTTCAACCGGTCGTAGGAGTGCGACGGGAGTGAGTGTGCCGGTACGTCCGACCGAGACGACGATATTCTGCACGATGGTGATTTCCTTACGCGGAGCGAATTTGAAGGCAATCGCCCAGCGGGGGCTGCGGGATTTGAATCCCAACTGTTCCTGCCAGGCCCGGCGGTTCACTTTCACCACTAGCCCATCGATTTCATAGGGGAGATTGTCGCGAATCTGCTCGGTCTCGCGGTGGAATGCGATCACCTCCTCAATTGTGTGGCACCGGCGGCGATGGCTGGGAATGGGCAGCCCCCAGTCGGCGAGCGCGTCCAACTCGTTCCAATGAGAATCCGGCGGTTCGGCTGATATTGCCATGGCCTCGTAGCAGGTCACGACCAACGGGCGGGCCGCGGTGATGGTGGAGTCGAGCTGCCGAAGAGAGCCGGCGGCGGCGTTGCGCGGGTTGGCAAAGGCCTCTTCGCCGCGTTCAGTCATGGTTTGGTTCAATCCATGGAAGTCGTCGAGCTTCATATAGACCTCGCCGCGCACGGCGAGATGGGCCGGTGGAGAAGAATCACTGCGCAGGTGAAGAGGCAGGGAGCGGACCGTCCGGAGATTGATCGTCACATCCTCACCGGTCGTTCCGTCGCCTCTAGTGGAACCCCGGACCAAGCGGCCCTGCTCATAGACCAGTTCGACTGAGAGTCCGTCGAACTTTGGTTCGACGGTATATTCGATGTGCTGGTGTTCGAGCTCCCGCTTCATGCGTTGATCGAACGCCAGGACGTCGGCCACATCCACGATCGAGTCGAGGCTCAGCATCGGCCGCTCGTGCTTGATCTTGCCCAGCTCGGCCAGAGGCGGCGCGCCGACTCGCTGGGTGGGAGAATCGTCGGTCACCAATTCCGGATGCGCCGCTTCAAGGTCGCTCAGGTCTTTGAAGAGCCGATCGTATTCGCCGTCGGAGATTTCAGGGCGGTCTTTGACGTAGTACAGGTAATCGTGCCTGCGGATCTCCTTGCGGAGCCAGTCGAGCTGCTCCGAGACCGGTGCGGAGGCATCAGGTCGCCGAGACGGCGGAAGATTATCGAATAAATTTGGCGGCATAGCTTCTGATCTCATGGCCATTGAGTACGTGGAAGCGACGAAGCCGATCAAGCGTCTGGCTCGAAAATCTCGAGAGTGGAATCGGGACGAGCGTCCTTCCAAATTGTTTGGCAATCCTCCGCCAACTCGCGCGGGGCGAAACGGGGGTGACGAGTGCGATGTGGGTCTCTCTCGTGTGAACGGCTGCCGCCGCAATCAACCGTTCCTCCAGCGTGGTCGCAAACGCGAGCAGAGGATCGCTCCAGATATCCGGAATGGGACGGGGTGGAAACATGAAAAAGGCGCCGCCATATCGTGACTGAGCGATGCCGGGTCCCACCATGTCATTGGCGAACGGGGTGGCGTAAAAGCAGAGCGTGGATTCTTCCTGGTGTTCGGCAAACCAGGTGGCCTGCCAGGAATAGGTCAGAGGGTCTGCGGGAGTGTCGAATAGGAAAATCACGACTTCGACGTTACCTCGTGCGGGCGGGATTTCTCTCACATAGAGATCCATGCGCGGCAGTGAGCTCAAGGCACTGCCGGACGGCGAACCGGCCGATCGGTTTCCGCCCAGCCATCGGCGAAGACTTTCCCGGAGATCCAACCCGTCTTTCATCGACGTCGTGAACTTCTCGGTCTTGGCTAAATCCGCGCCGATCAGCGCGGACGCTTGTGCGCGCACGTGGGTATTAAAACTCTCAATCCGCTGATCCTCCGGAGGCCAGGAACATTGCCGTTGCGGATTCCAGAGATGAGACCAGCGGCGGCTGGTTTTACGATCAGGCTTTGGTTTGAGCGACAGTTCACGCCAGACGAGCGGCGGCCCCTGGAGTCGATTGGTGGCGGCAGCGATGGTTCCATCTGGCAACTCAACGCCATGGAGACCGACGGTGATCGAATCAAGGTGGGAAACCGTCCGATCGTCCTGATAGCGATAACTCTTGGCCGTTTTGAGTAACATCACCGCGAAATCGTCTCCGGCCGTTTGCTTGGCGGCGAGGACGAGTGTGTAGAGCGACGGCGTGAGGCGGCGTTCAAGCAGGGTGAGATTCCGCACGTACTGCAGGATGACCTGAAGAATCTGTGGTGTCACCCAGTCGGGAATGGAGGCGCCTTCCGCCCGATGATGCTCGATCCACCTGGTGCGTGTTTCGATGAGGAGTTCCTTCACGCCATCGAGGGCCAGATTCCAATCAGAGTGCAGCGTTTCACGGCGTCGCTCGTACAGTTCAGTGAGAAAGGGAAGCTCCCCCAACGCGAAATAGAGGGAGTCGCGTGTGACGCGGCAACGGACCGGCCGTCCGGCTGTTGACTCTGGCCGTTCGTACGGGGCATTGCTGTGATAGGCGGCCCTGAGCCAGGGCCAATCCGTCATGTGACAGAGGCATAGGATGGAGGCATGGTCTAGCTCAAGTTCATGCAGCCGGAAGGCCATCCATTTGATTCGTCGGTCCTGTTGGGAACCGAGCGGCGGCATGGTGAGAGCGGGCAACGTCGCAGCCGCCAGCATGGGAAGTGAGACGGATTTGACGGCATAGGGATCCGGGCCAATAAACGGAATCGGTTCAAATCTGGCGACCTCCCGGTCAATGTAGGCGCGGGGGATGGATTCACCCATCGCCACGCGGATGCCCATAATAACGGCCTGGCAGGGGTCAATCGGGATCAGGCTGACGCTGGCGTTTCCCTCCTGCGTCGCTTCCGGCAGAACGATCATGCTGATCTCGGGTAGCAGGTCGACCGCCTGCTCGACGGAGCGTTCCACGGAAGGAGGGAGGGGAACGGCGAGACAGTCGTATCGTGTTCCGATTAACGTTTCGCGCACTTCCTGCGCGATGTCCCCGCTGCCATGGAGGATGGGAAGGAGATCGATGCGAGGCGACAGGCTGAGTATGCGTGCGTCGGTCGGCGTATGGCGAGACATTCAGCGTCCCGGGTGTAGAGGGTCGTCTTCCCCGAAAAAGAAATCACCGAAGCCTTTGGGAAGCGATTGATCGCCCATCGCCCGCTTTCTTCGCGTGGATTGTTCCTCCAGATCCAGCGACTCGGGGCCGAGCACTTTCAGCAGGGCTTCCTGCCAGATTCGGTCGAGTGCAACCGGATGCGACGCGTCCTGAGCGAGCCGTTTGACGGCGTATTGAATGAGATGCAACCCGTCGCGGAGCGAATATTCCAGATTCAGCTGATGGGCGTCCTGCAGGAAGCTGACGGCGATGCTCAGGATGTCTTCCTTTGCAAAGGGAAGATGGTAGCGGAGAATCGCCATTTCATCCTGGCGCGACGGAAATCCGAGACCGAGAGTCGGTTGCAGTCGGGAGAGCATGTAGTCCGGGACTTCATACGTAGAGGCATCCTCGTTCATCGTGACGCAGCAGCGGAAGTCTTCGTGCGCTTCGATCAGAATGCCGGCAATGATCGATTCGACGCAGCGGCGATGGTCGAGCAAGGAGGCCAGGGAGGCCCAGCTCTTCTCGTTCATCCGGTTGCCTTCATCCAGAACGCAGATACTCCCGGTGAGCACCGCCGTCACCAGCGGCGACGCGTGGTAGGCGATCGATCCCGATTCGGCCAGAACCGGTGTAATCAGCAGGTCTTCCGGACGTGTGTCGGCGGTGCATTGAAAGACATACAGATCCTGCTTGCGTTCCTTGGCGCCCGACATCGCCAATGTTGTTTTTCCAATGCCCGGAGGACCGGTAATTCTCGGCGACAGGGGGAGATCTCGTGGATCAACTTTGAGCCAGCAGGCGAGGAGTTGTTGGAGAGGCTCCCGACTCCCGATCCATTCCTGCAGCGTCGCAATCGGCTGTGCGAGGTGCAGGGTAATGCCCTGTACGGAGATGGTTCTGGCAGAGGAGGCTTGTGCGCGACTATCCATGGCTACACGTTTTCTGATGGGTCATCTTCATGGAGAGGACGGTAGCATAGGCCTATGAGTCGGTCAAACCCCGTGCCGGCTAATTTGTAGGCAGGGCTGAAAGGGCGTGGCGCATAAGTTAGATGGGCAAATGGTACGAGTGATGTCGAGGGTTGTCGGTCGTGGCGATCACGTAACTTGAGCTTGAGAATTGCGGCCTCCTAATATACTCGGTGCAGTTCAGCTGAAGTTGCATGCCTTGGGTGAGGGATGTGGTGGTAATGGAGCTTACGAGCCACGCTAGTAGGACAAGGGTGGCTGAAGAAGGAGTAGGTGGGTAATGGTTCCTGACATATCTTTTTTCACTAGGATTGCAAGGTGTTGGGTGTTCGGCATAGACTCCACTTTCTGAAAAAGCTGGGCGGAAGAATACTGGAGGGCAGTGATGAGGTGTTCTTACGGTTTTCTTTTTGTTACTGCTGTGTTTCTTACTTCATGCTCATCAAGCGAGGTGAAGCTCTCCTCTGCAACACAGAGCAGCTTGAAGGGAGAACAGCAAATTCTTGCCGTACACTACTATCCACCTGTATTTAGCGCCCAGACGCCAGAAGTCAGGAATGAAGGGTCTGCTGGAATGATGTTTGGTGCTGTAGGAGGCGCTATCGCCGGGGCTATATGAGGTAGGCTCGAAATAGTGG
>MSXN01000017.1 GCA_002083555.1 Nitrospira sp. ST-bin5
TCAACGCGCTCTCCGAATGGCTGGAGTTGGAAATCTGGCAGGACGGTCAGGTGTTTACACAACGGTATCAGCGCGGCAAACCCGATGCCCCGCTCCAGGTGACCGGGAAGACCAAACGGCGCGGGACCCAAGTCACCTTCAAGCCGGACGGACAGATTTTCGAGACGCTCGAGTTCAGTTTCGACATCCTGGCCCAGCGGTTGCGCGAACTGGCCTTTTTGAACAAGGGCCTGGAGATCGCGCTGAAGGATGAGCGCAAAGAAAAAGAACAGATTTTCAAGTACAAGGGCGGCATCGTCTCCTTCGTCGAGCATCTCAACGAAGCCAAGACGCCGATCCATAAGCCGATCTATGTCAATGTCGAAAAGCCCGATATGATCCTCGAGCTGGCGTTGCAGTACAACGACAGCTACGCGGAAAATCTGTTTTCCTTCGCCAACAACATCAATACGAAAGAAGGCGGGACGCATCTCGTCGGCTTCAAAGCCGCGCTGACGCGCACGATCAACAGTTACGCGAACGCCAACGATCTGCTCAAGAAAGAGACCGAATCTTTGAGCGGCGACGACGTGCGTGAGGGGTTAACAGCGGTCGTCAGCGTGAAAGTGCGCAATCCGCAGTTCGAAGGTCAGACGAAGGCCAAGCTCGGCAATAGCGAAGTGAAGGGCATCGTCGAAGCGGCGGTCAACGAGGCGCTCGGCACCTATTTCGAGGAGAATCCGGCGGTCGCCAAAAAGATCATCGGCAAGGCCATCGATGCAGCCAGAGCACGCGAAGCCGCCCGCAAGGCCAAGGAACTGATTCGCCGGAAGAGTGCGCTGGATGGAGGTTCGTTGCCTGGTAAGCTGGCGGACTGCGCTGAGAAAGATCCGGCACTGAGCGAGCTCTACATCGTCGAGGGAGATTCGGCCGGCGGTTCCGCAAAGCAGGGCCGCGACCGGAAGTACCAGGCTATTCTCCCGCTCAAGGGCAAAATCCTCAACGTGGAAAAAGCCCGGTTCGACAAGATGCTCTCCAGCGACGAAATCCGCACCTTGATCATGGCGCTCGGGACCGGCATCGGTCGGAGACGAGAAGAAGGTGACAAGCCGGAGAAAGACTCGTTCGACATCGCTAAGGCGCGCTATCACAAGATTATTCTCATGACCGACGCCGACGTCGACGGAAGCCATATCCGGACTCTGTTGCTGACGTTCTTCTTCCGCCAGATGCCGGAGCTGCTGGAGCGCGGGTATATCTATATCGCCCAGCCGCCGCTCTTCAAAGTAAAGAAGGGCAAGTCGGAAAAGTATCTGAAGGACGAAGGGCTTCTGAACGAGCACCTGGCCGATCTCGCCGTCGAGGAGGTCGAGGTCTATGTGGAGAACACCCAGGGGTACATCACGGGTCGGCGGCTTCTGCCGGTGCTGAAAAAACTGGTCGCCTTTGAAACCTTCCTGTCGCGTCTGAACAAGAAGCATCACGAAGCCAACATCCTGCGGGCCTTCGTGGACGAGCCCGGCCTGGACCGCGAGTTGTTGAAGGATCAGGCGGCGCTCAGGACGGTGGTGGCCAACGCCAAGCGGGTGTTGGAAGCCATCTATCCCAAGGCGACGGCGGAGCTGACGATCGCCGAGGACGAAGAGCATCAATCCAATAAGGTGATCTGCCGGATTACGAGCAACGGCATCGTGCTCAGCATGAATCTGACGCACGAAGTCGTCGGGTCGGCCGATTTCCGCGAACTCCAGAAGCTGGCCCCCTCCTCCATCGGGTTGGGACGCGCCCCCTACAAGCTGAAAGCGAAAGGCCAGGAGCAGCAATTCTCCGGCACGGCCGACCTGGTCAAGACGATCATTGAGATCGGCAAGCAGGGGCTTGGAATTCAGCGATATAAAGGGTTGGGTGAAATGAATCCGTCGCAGTTGTGGGAGACCACGATGAATCCTGAAACCAGGACCTTGCTCAAAGTGAAACTGGAAGATGTGCCTGGCGTGGATGAAATCTTTACGATCTTGATGGGCGACGAGGTCGAGCCTCGCCGCAATTTCATTCAAGCGCACGCCCTCGAAGTCAGAAATTTGGACGTGTAAGTGGGTGACAAACAGATAGGTTTCTAGCTATGTCTGCTCGCACGTTCTGGATTGTGGTATTAGCGCTGTGGATCGTGCTGTTCGCGTTGGAAATCAATCGTGGTTCAGCGAGCATCGTTCTAGATGCATTGCCGCACTCGCTCGGAATGCTGACCGGGTGTTTGATGCCGGGATTTCTTCTGTGGGGGCTAGCTCGAGCGTTTGGTGCTTACAAGGAACCAAGTCAGAGACGGGCGATGGTCCTGGTTGGAGCAGTGATAACGGTGGTACTGATGGTTGTTGGAATGAGTTCTCATTGAAGAAAAGAGCGGAGATTCGATAGAGGCAACTTTCACTACTATAAAGTTAGGAAGCTGTCGGCTGTCAGGATCAGATAGGGGGCTAAAATGCACTTGTTTGATGACCACATGTATCAGGCTTATGAAGCTCCAATAGTGGAAGACTCAGGCAAATACAATTACGCAACATTCGAAGCCGACGGAGTAAATATATTGTCCAATGGGTGGCGGGAGAAGTTCGAGTTGTTGGCTCAAAGCAAGTTTGCCAAATTAAGGGAGAAGAATCCTGAATGGCAACCTTTTCTTGTTCGCCGTGACCATCCATTCGCCAATAGCGGAGAGCCTGAAGTTATGAAACCGCTTCAGTTCTGGTTTAGGTTGGAGAAACGAGGGTAGCCCTTTGTGTTTCAGATCCTTTGGCTGAAGGATGCTCAAAATGGGCATCCAATAAGTAAGGCCGCAGACGAAAAATACCGAAGGCGTAACGGGTATCACCCGCCCGCCCTGAGCTGTCAGAACAGCTCTATTTCCGTGTGGGGTACGTTGAGGATATTTTCGAGACGAGAACGGAAGTTGGTGACCTTTTTCAGCATCCGTGGAGAACTAGATGCCCCCTGATGAACGCTTAGGCTATATCGCAATTGAAGATGAGATGAAGTCGTCGTACCTCGATTACGCCATGAGCGTGATCGTCGGACGGGCGCTCCCGGACGTGCGCGACGGGCTCAAGCCGGTCCATCGCCGCATTCTCTTCGGCATGAACGAAATGGGCCTGGCCCACAATCGCGCCTATCGCAAGTCGGCCAAAATCGTCGGCGAGATCATGGGTAACTACCATCCCCATGGCGACTCGGCGATCTACGACACGCTGGTGCGCATGGCGCAGGACTTCAACATGCGCTATCCGCTGGTGGACGGCCAGGGGAACTACGGGTCGATGGACGGCGATTCCGCCGCCGCCATGCGGTACACCGAAGCGCGCATGACAAAGCTGGCCGAAGAGCTGCTCGCCGATATCGACAAAGAGACGGTCGATTTCGGCCCCAACTACGATGAGTCCTTGCAAGAACCGCTTGTGCTTCCGACGCGAGTCCCGAATCTGCTGATCAACGGGGCCGGCGGTATTGCGGTCGGCTACGCGACCAACATTCCCACGCATAATCTGGGCGAAGTCATCGACGGGCTGCTGCTTTTGATCGAGAATCCCGATGTGACCATCGCTCAACTGATGAAGAAGATTCCCGGCCCCGATTTCCCCACCGCGGGATTCATTTATGGGATGAGCGGGATCAAGGATGCGTACGAGACCGGCCGCGGGCTGCTGAAGGTGCGCGCCAAGGTCAATGTGGAGTCGGATGAGCGGACCGACCGTGAGCGGCTGATCGTCACCGAGGTGCCGTACCAGGTCAACAAGGCCAAGCTCATCGAGAAGATTGCCGAGCTGGTGCAGGACGAACGGATCAAGGGTATTGCCGACCTGCGGGATGAATCGTCGGACCGCGAAGGGGTGCGTGTCGTCATTGAACTCAAGCGGGGCGAAATCCCGCTGATCGTCTTGAACAACTTGTTCAAGCACACGCAGCTGGAAACGACCTTCGGCGTGATCATGCTCGCGCTGGTCAACAACCGTCCTGAAGTCCTGAATCTCAAACAGATTCTCTCCCATTTCCTGGATCACCGGCGCGAAGTGATTGTGCGCCGGACCGCGTTCGAACTCCGGAAGGCCGAGGAGCGCGCGCATATCCTCGAAGGGCTGAAGATTGCCCTCGACAACTTGGATGCGGTGATCGCGCTCATTCGCCGCGCGCAGTCGCCCGACGAAGCCCGCGCAGGATTGATGAGCCAATTCGGATTGAGCGAGATTCAGGCGTCAGCTATTCTGGAAATGCGGCTGCAGCGCCTCACGCAGCTGGAGCGCCAGAAGCTGATCGAAGAATACAAAGAGGTGCTGAAGCAGATCGAGTATCTGAAGTCCATTCTCGCGAGCCCGGCTCTGGTGCGGAAGATCATTCAGGACGAGCTCGCGGAAGTCCGCGAGGCCTATAAAGACGAGCGGCGGACGCAGATCGTCAAAGAAGAAGCGGAAATCAGCCTCGAAGATCTGATCGCCGAAGAAGAAGTTGTCGTCACGATCTCCCATACCGGCTACATCAAACGGAATGCCGTCTCGCTCTACCGCGCGCAGCGCCGGGGCGGAAAAGGCAAGATCGGGATGGGGATCAAAGACGAAGACTTCGTCGAGACGCTGTTTACGGCGTCGACGCACGACTCGCTGCTCTTCTTTACCGATGCGGGGAAAGTGTTCTGGCTCAAGGTGCACGAGATTCCCGAAGCCAGCCGGGGAGCCAAAGGCAAGGCTCTGGTGAATTTGCTGGCGCTGTCGAAAGATGAAAAAGTGACGGCCACGATGCCCGTGAAGGAGTATCGCGACGATCGCTTTGTCGTCATGGCGACGAAGCAGGGCGTAATCAAGAAGACGGAATTGTCGGCCTACAGCAATCCGCGCCAGGGAGGCATCATTGCCCTGTCGCTGGATCAGGGCGATAAGCTCATTGCGGTGCATGTGACGGACGGGTCGCGTGAAATGCTGCTGGGTACGAAGCAAGGCATCACGATCCGCTTTAAAGAGGAAGATGTCCGGTCGATGGGCCGGACCGCACACGGGGTCAAGGGGATCACGCTGGAACCAGGCGATGAAGTGATCGGCATGGAAACGATCACGCCCGATTCAACGACGGCGATTCTCACCGTCACCGAAGGCGGGTATGGGAAGCGCACGCCGGTGAATGATTACCGAGTCCAAGGTCGCGGCGGAAAAGGCATCATCAGCGTCAAGACTACGGAGCGGAACGGCTTAGCGGTCGGCTTCCTCCAAGTGCGTGAAGGCGACGAAATCATGTTGATGGCGGCGAAGGGCAAGTTGCTGCGCTGCAAAGTCGACGACATTCGAGAAGTCGGCCGGAATACCCAAGGTGTACGGGTGCTGGACCTGGACGGCGACGATGATCGTGTTGTGGGTGTCGCTCGATTGGCCGAAGTGGTAGAGGTAGTCCCCGAGGACCAACCGGAGGCCTAGCCCGGCGGGCCTGTCTCGCCGCACAAGTCTTTCATGCACGAGCAGGCACCTTTCTCAACGCCCCCTGCCGGTCCCAAGGCCAAAAAGCCGTTGGATACGGTCGTGAAACTGGCGCTCGCGGTCTTCGTCGGCTCGTTCGCGCTTATTTGGGGCGGCATGTATCTCAGTCGGCCGGACCGGTCGATTCCTCCCTATAGTGTCGGGTCGCAACAGGGCCATCTGGTAGCGACGCATGTCCCTCCGGGAACCACCGACCAGCAGATCGAGACCTTGCTGAACCGGTTTCGCAAGGTGGGACACCGGACCCACGATTTTGGCCCCATGAAGATCCGCCCCACCACGCCGGGCGATGCCGGCAGCCGGTATCGGCGCATGCTTATCTACGTGTTCGATGATGACGGGTGGACCGATCCGGAAGTGCTCGCAAAATATGTCGCCGGCGATGCGGCGGTCGCCAAAGAGTTCGACAAGTCCGTCCGGGGATATTATCTGCTGCAAGATGAGGAAGAGGAAGGCGGGGTCGGCCCTCTGCCCAAGGCGGGCGAACTCTCGGCCGCCACGCGCGTGCTGTTCAAGGGGCGTGTGACGGATCCCCTTCCGGCGGAGGCGGAGTCGCCGGAGAAGGATAATTCGATATCACCTCTCTAAAGCGTTGGCGAATGCCCGGGTCCTGAATGGCCGCGGCATGGGCGGCGAACTCAGCCAGCTCGTTGTCAGAAGGACCGGTGTTCTGAGGGGCCGGCGTCGTCGGAGCAGGCTCCGGTTGCTGCGAAGGAATTTCGCCTACGCGCAGCACAATGTCCGTCAGAAGTTCCGATCCGGCCTCGGCATTCAGTTTGGCTAAGAGCGCGGGCTTGAGAAACGTCAGTTGCTGGAGCCAGACGGAGTTCTCGACGAGGAGATAGAGTTTGTGGAAGCGGATCTGGACGGGCCAGGTGTGCGAGCTGATCGGTTCTCCGACAAGGGCCGGCCATTGTTGCTGGATCCGTACCTCCACGAGCCTGGTTTCCAAACCGAGTTGTTTGGCCACGCTGGTGAGGATCGTACCGAACGAGACGAGAGGACCGGAGCCAACCATAGGCCATCTTAGGCTTGGAGCGTGAAGAGGGTCAAGGCATCGGCCCAGCAAGAACGATATGTCGAAAGAAAAAGAAGATCAGTATAAAGCCGTCGTCACGAACCGGAAGGCCTATCACGACTACTTCATCGAGGAGAAATTCGAAGTCGGGATCGTCTTGTTGGGCACCGAGGTCAAGTCTCTCCGGGACGGACGCGTGAATTTGTTGGACAGCTATGCGTCGGTGCGCGACGGCGAGGTCTTTCTGCACCATTGCCATATCAGTCCCTACAGCCACGGCAACATGATGAATCACGATCCGATGCGGGTGCGGAAGCTCCTCCTGCACAAGAAGGAGATCAACAAGCTGCTCGGCAAAACGCAACAGAAGGGACTGACGCTCATCCCGCTCCGCCTGTACTTCAACGACCGAGGTCGTGCGAAGCTGGAGCTTGGATTGGCAAAAGGGAAGAAGCTCTACGATCGACGAGAAACCATCAAGACGCGTGAAGCCGGACGCGAAGTCGAACGAGCCATTAAAGACCGAAAATAGATCCCTGCCTCCGCCCGTCTTCTCCAGTTAGTCGCGCGCACCTTTTGTTCCTCCTCACGCCAGCTCTCTCGTCGATGATAAGCGCCTGAAAAGCATCCGGTTTTATATGAAGTAATGGGGTTCATCGGCCGGTGATGGTGTGCCACTTGACTTTAGTACTAGTTAGAACTATCTTCCTGGGGTGACCGTTCAGCTAACTCACTTTGGGGGTGCCATATGAAGGCGTTCTTTCGAACAGATGATGGGTGGTCCGGTATGATCCTGCGGCTCACGTTGGGCCTGGTGATGTTCCCGCACGGAGCGCAGAAACTGCTCGGCTGGTATGGTGGATTCGGTTTCGACGGCACGATGGGGTTCTTTACCCAGAAGCTGGGTTTGCCCTGGATCATTGCTCTCCTGGTCATCATCGGAGAGTTTTTCGGAAGCCTCGGTCTGGTAAGTGGGTTCCTGACGAGGTTCAGTGCGGGTTCTCTCATCGTCATCATGCTCGGGGCCATCACGATGGCCCATCTGCCCCACGGGTTTTTTATGAACTGGTTCGGGCAGCAACAGGGTGAAGGCTACGAGTATCATCTCTTAGTGATCGGCATTGCAGCGGCGCTGCTGGTAACCGGGGGCGGGAAATGGTCGGTGGACGGGAAGCTGGCGGAACGGTTCTGACGCACACGCGAAAGGAGTGACGGCGATGTTTGTCGTACTTGGTGCTACCGGACACACAGGGTCGGCGGTTGTGGAAACGTTACTGGCGCGCAAGCAGCCAGTGCGGGTCGTTGTGCGCTCAACGGATAAAGGTGCCGCATGGAAAGCGAAAGGCGCAGACGTTGCCGTCGCGTCGCTGGAGGATGCTTCTGCGATGACCAAGGCCCTCACGGGCGCGAACGGCGTCTACCTGCTGGTCCCGCCGAATTACGGCGCGACCGCGTGGCTCTCAGAGCAGCGCCAACGCATGGATCAGGCTGCCCAGGCGGTCAAAGCCAGCGGGATTCCCCACGTGGTGTTCTTGTCGTCGATCGGCGGCCATCTTGCGGCGGGCACCGGGCCGATCCGGGCCGCCCGGTACGGAGAACAGGCACTGGGAGCCGTCGCGAAGAATCTGACCATCCTGCGCCCCTGTTATTTTATGGAGAACTGGGCGCCGGGAATCGGCATGGCGAAGGGCCAGGGTCTGCTGCCGACCTTCATCGCACCGACAGCCAGGGTGCCGATGATTTCGACCAAGGATATCGGCCGCACGGGAGCGGAACAGTTGATCGCGAGCGGCCGGGGTCAGCTGGTTGTGGAGCTCGCGGGGCCGGAGGAGTACAGTCCAGATGAGGCCGCTACGGCCTTGGGCCTGATTCTCGGCAAGCCGGTGTCGACGCAACATGCGCCGCTCAGTGCGGTGGTGCCGACGTTCACGTCGTTCGGCTTCTCTACGGAAGCGGCTACCCTATTCGAAGAGATGTACGCATCATTCGCCAAGGGGACGATCAGGTATGAACGTCCTGAACAGCTTATTCGGGGCACGGTGACGCTTACTGACGCGTTGCGAGGGATGGTGTAAGAAAAGGAGGGCATCATGGCCACAGACACGACAACCACAAAATCTGTACTCGGTGTCTATCAGCCCGGATCTGCGCACATGGTCGGCGATGGATTCCCTGTGCGGAATCTCTTCCCGAGCAACGACCTCGATCGAGCGGTCGATCCGTTTCTCATGCTCGACTATGCGGGGCCGCAGTACTTCCCCCCCACGGACCATCCGCGCGGTGTGGGAGAACATCCGCATCGGGGATTTGAAACCGTGACGATCGTGTACGAAGGTGTGCTGGCGCATCGTGACTCGACCGGCAGCGGCGGCGTCATTGGTCCCGGTGATGTGCAATGGATGACGGCGGCATCCGGAATCGTCCATGAGGAGTTTCACGAGAAGGCCTTTGCGAAGAAGGGCGGCACGCTCCATGCCATTCAGTTATGGGTGAATCTGCCGCGCGCGTCGAAAATGTCGGCGCCGGGCTACCAGACGATTCTGAACGCGGATATTCCGGTCGTCGATCTGGATGGTCGCGGGACGTTGCGAGTAATCGCCGGATCGTTTCTCGGACAGAAAGGCCCGGCGCGCACGTTCACGGCGATTCAATTGTATGACGTGCAGGTGAGAGCGGGAGGTCGCGCCTCGTTGACGGTGCCTGATGGGGACAACAGCTCGATCTTCGTGTTGCAGGGCCGTGTGTCGGTGAACGGGTCACGCGAGGCCGGCGAAGCCGAACTCATCGTCTGTGAGCGGAACGGTTCGCAGATCACGGTCGACGCGAGCGCGGAAAGCCGGCTGCTGGTGATGAGCGGTACCCCGATCGATGAACCGATTGTTCGCTATGGTCCTTTTGTCATGAATACCCGTGAAGAATTGGTGCAGGCGGCGAGGGATTATCAGGCCGGCAAGATGGGACATTTGTCGTGACGGAGAAGGGGCTTCACATTGAGGTGTATTCGGACGTCGTCTGTCCCTGGTGTTATATCGGGAAGCGGCGACTGGAACGAGCGCTGACGGAGTTCGGCGGAGCCGCACGAATAGCCTGGCGACCGTTCCAGCTGAATCCGACGATGCCGAAGGACGGGATGGATCGAACGGCCTATCTCGAAGCCAAGTTCGGGAGCCTGGACTCATTCCGGCAACTTGAGGAGCATGTGCTGGCCGCCGGAGCATCGGAGCGGATTGCTTTCGCATTTGAGAAGATCGCGCGGGCCCCGAACACCTTCCTGGCGCATCGACTGATTTGGTTAGCCGAACGGGAAGGATGCCAGGACGCGGTGGTCGATTCGCTGTTCCGGGGTTATTTCGAAGAGGGGGCCGATATCGGATCGATCCCCACTCTCGTTCGACTCGCTGCCCGTGCTGGATTGAACGAGGAAATCGTGGAGCGCTATCTCCAAAGTGACGAAGATACAGCGGAGGTGAAGGCCGAAGAAGCTGCCGGCCACAAGCTCGGCATTCGCGGGGTTCCCTATTTCATTGTGAACGGGACGTATGCGATCTCGGGTGCGCAGCCTTCAGGCCGATTCGTAGAGACCCTGAAGCAGATTGAGAGGGTGTTGGCGGAGAAAGATCGAACGGCGGAGTCGGCACGATGAATCAGGTACGGACAAGCCTGATCGCCGTGACCATGGTTCTTATTGGACTCGCGACTTCTCATGGCCGTGGTGAGACCATAAGCGACGATCAGCGGCTGGTTCTTGCGGCCGATGAGAATGACACGGCAACCGTGCAGCGGCTGCTGAAGGCAGGAGCCAACATTCATGTTCGTGATGGACAAGGGCGCACGGCGCTGCTTGCGGCCACCAGTCACAACCATGTCGAAAGCGCCCGGCTTCTGATAGAGGCCGGGGCCGATGTCAACGCGCAGGACAAGAAACTTGACAGCCCCCTGCTGTTGTCCGGTGCCAGTGGGTATCTGGAGATTCTCACACTCGCCCTGAGGGCCAAGCCGAACTTCAAGATTTATAATCGCTTCGGCGGTACGGCCCTGATTCCGGCATGCGAGCGCGGGCATGTCGAGGTGGTCAGGGCATTGCTCAATTCTGATGTCGACGTGAATCACGTGAACAATCTCGGTTGGACGGCGCTCCTGGAGGCTATTATTCTGAGCGATGGCGGGCCACGACACCAGGAGATCGTGCGCATGCTTGTGGCGGCCGGCGCATCGGTGAATATTCCTGATCATGAAGGCGTCACGCCGCTCCAGCATGCCCGCCAGAAAGGTTATCGAAAAATTGTGGGCACTCTGGAGGCAGCAGGGGCTCGATAACGATCTTGTGCAGGTGGAATAAGTTCATTCAATCAAGGAGGAATCGATGACATACATGAATCAGCGTCAGTCCCATATACGGATGTCCGTCTGGGGGCTGATCATGTTCACGGCCTGTGTTCTTGGATTGTCCCCTGCTCTTGTTGTAGCGGAAGAGTTGCCACGTGAGGCGGTATTGCCAATGTCGCTCGCAGCGACGGCGGCGAAATCGGCCGTCGATCAATGCGCAAAAGACGGCTATCGGGTCAGCGCGGCAGTGGTGGATCGGGCCGGCCTTTTGAGAGCGTTTCTAAGGGCGGACGGAGCCGGACCGCATACTGTCGAGAGCAGCGAGAAAAAAGCCTACACCGCGGCGAGTATGCGTGGGCCGACAGGCAATGTCGCTGAGCTGATCGCCAAAACACCGGGGCTTCAGGGATTACAGCACATGAACGACAAGATTCTGTTTTTGGCCGGAGGATTGCCGATCGAGATCGCGGGTGAAGTCGTCGGCGGGATCGGCGTCGGAGGCGCACCAGGGGGACATCTTGACGCGGCTTGTGCGCAAGCAGGGCTGGACAGCATCGGCGCCACGCCGAAATTCTCAGGCGCCAAATAGCGTCTTGTGGGATTGCAGCTCCTCTGTTGGTCGTACGAGCAGCAGCGGAATGTGATGGAAAGAGAGGTGTGTGATGGCGGTACAAGTCTATGGATGCAACCACATCGTGATTGAAGTGACCGATGCGAAGAAGGCTGTCAAGTTCTATTCGGATGTCTTTGGCTTGAAGATGTTGCGTGGGGGGGAAGGCGCGGCCTGGTGCAAGCTGGGCGAACATCAGTTCATGGCGATCTTCGAAGTGGACAGGTTGCAGCCGGATCGCATGAAGCATTTCGGCCTCATGGTTCGGGACGAGCAACAGATCAAGGACGTGCGGAAGAAGCTGCTCAATAAGTACAAACTGAAGCCAGCGTCCGACTTGCGGTGCGATTTTCGCGATCCTTGGGGAAACCGCTTTCAAGTCGGCGACCTGAGCGACGAATCGCTCGTGTGGCTCCTCCCCTATCAGGAAGTGCAGAAGGCCGGGATTACATTCACGGGGAAGCCGTACAAGAAGACACGGTCGTGAGCACGAGAGTCGACAAGCGACGCTGACTGACCTATTGCCCATATCTGTGGGGGCAAGGTCGTCAGCGAGACTTCACACGAGAGGAGCCTGTTATGGCAGACCCGCAATGGACAGACATTGGCAGCGTCGATGAGTTGAAGCAGAAGCCGTTGCAAGAGGTTTCTTCCGGGAAGACGACGATCGCGCTGACCTATAAAGAGGGCTCGTTTGCCGCAATCTCCGGCGTCTGTAATCATGTCGGCGGTCCATTGGGTCAGGGCGCAATCGACGGCGACTACGTGGTCTGTCCCTGGCACTACTGGAAGTTTCATCGCCAGACGGGTCAAGGAGAACCGGGGTATGAACAGGATCAGGTTCCGGCCTATGCGACCAAAGTGGAGAATGGTCGGCTCTTCATCGATGTGTCGTCGGCGACGAAACGAAAGAAGCAGAAACACGAGCCCCATCCGCTCGCACGCCCGGTGGTGCGCCAGGCCGGCCCGATCCGCGTCGTGGGGATCTCGACGACGGCCATGACCCTGGAGCATCCACGGTACAGCACATCCGATGCGATGTTAGAGGTCGCGCTGGACCATGCTCGGAGCACGCTGAAGCTAGAGACGCAATGTATCAAGCTCAGTGAATTGAACTTTCGCTCCTGTGAGGGCTTCTACTCCAAATCGGCCCAGGCCTGCACATGGCCCTGCTCGATCACGCAGATGGATCCGGCGGACCAGCTCGATCGCGTGTACGAAGCGATCGTGCATTGGGCTGATGTCATCCTGATTTCAACCCCGATCCGCTGGGGCAACGCCAGTAGCCTCTACTACAAGATGGTCGAGCGGATGAACTGTATCCAGAATCAGGAGACCATTGCCAATAAACATCTGCTGAAGAACAAGGTGGCGGCCTTCATCATCATGGGCGGCCAAGACAACGTCCAAGGCGTGGCGGGACAACTCATGACCTTTTTCGCCGAAGTCGGTTGCCAGTTTCCACAGTTCCCGTTCATCGCGCATTCCCGTGGTTGGAGCGCCGAGGACATGGAGCGAAACGTCACAGAGGTCCAGAACAGCCAGGAACTCCGGAAGGGGGCGCAAGAGCTCGTTGTGCGCGCGGCGGATTTGGCGAAACTCATGATCGGCGGTCAGCTCCCTGAGCATCCGCTCGCCCGCGGCGGAAGGAAGGCCCATCAGCTCGATAGTGAATCGGCCGGGTAAATGTCGTGGCTTCAGCTGGGAAGCATGGTCCAAACCGTCTCTGCGGGGTATTTGAATGAAAGCGCACTATCTCGGCCATGTTGTGTTCTATGTGAAGGATTTACAACGGTCGCTCGCCTTCTATCGTGACCTGTTGGGCTTCAAGGAAGTCGGGCGGATTTTCAACGGCGCGGCGGCGGCGCTCACGTCCGGTCGCACGCACCATGAGTTGCTGCTGATCCAGGTGGGCGATGCGCCGGGTCCGCCACAAGGCCGTAGGTGCGGGCTCTATCACATCGGGATCAAGGTCGGCGACAGTCTTGATGAACTGCGGGCCGCGAAGCGGGAACTTGAAGAAGCCGGTGTGACGATCGACGGCATGAGCGATCATACGGTGAGTCAGAGCTTGTATCTGCACGATCCTGACGAGAACGAAGTTGAAGTATATGTCGATGCGGATGAGTCAGTGTGGAAGAACAATCCGGCGGCAGTCGTGTCGCCGATCAAGCCGCTTTATTTATAACCTCACAAGGAGGGTCAACACATGGAAAAGCCGGTCATCGCAGCGAAGCAACCCGCAGTCTTGTCGTTAGAGCCGGGCACCTATTATTGGTGCCGCTGCGGACGCTCGAAGAACCAACCGTTTTGCGACGGAGCCCACAAGGGCACCGAGTTCACGCCGCTGGAGTTTACGACGACCGAGAAGAAGCAAGTCGCGCTGTGTCAGTGCAAGCAGACGAAGAATCCTCCGTACTGCGACGGGGCGCATAAGGCGCTCTGATGCGTTCGGCTGTCTTCTATTCCGGCTGTCGTTTCCAGCGATTGTGCAGCCAAAGCCAGCTTTCGGGGTGGCGACGGATCACTTGTTCGAATTGCGTGCTCATGACCTGGGTATAGATCTGGATCCGTGCTGCGGGATCCTCGACCGGTGGAAAGACCACGGGCTCAAACACGAGTCGGAAGCGTTCCCCGTTACGGACAAGATAGGCAAACATGACTGGCGCGCCGGTGCGGATGTGTAGCAGTGCCGGCAGTGTGGTCGAGGATGCCGGGCGGCCGAAGAAGTCGACGAAGACGCCGCCGCTCGACAAGCTCTGGTCGATCATCATGCCGATGATGCCCCGGCTCTTGAGACATTTGAGCGAGGCCTTCACGGCGTCTTTGGGGAGAATGATCGTCAGCCCGCTGGCGGTGCGTTTCTCGTAGACCCAGCGATCGACCAACGGATTGCGGACGGTCCGGGCGATGACGGTCATGTTCCCGAAGGCGCGCTGCACCAGTGCGCCGGTCAGTTCCCAGTTGGTGAAATGCGCGGTCAGGCCGACGATGCCCTTGCCCTCCTTGAGGGCGGAGTCCACATGCTCGCGGCCTTCGATCTCCACCAACCGGTCGATCGACCCGTCGGTAAAGTCGGCCACGCGGGAGAATTCAACGGCCAGCCGGCCGAGATTGCGCCAGACCTCCCGGGCGATGTGCGCGCGCTCGGCCTCAGACTTTTCGGGAAACGACAGGGCCAGATTGTGCAGGACGAGATCGCGCCGTTTGGTGATGATGTGCGCGATGCCCAGACTGAGCTGTTCGCCCAGCCCGATGGCCCATGAGCGTGGCAACACCTGGAACAGCAGATCGGCGAAACGGACAAGGGCATACTCAAAGGCATGTTTCATTGTACGAGCGTACCTACTCCGTGCGGGGTGGCCGATAAAGCGGGCCGGTTGCCCGGTGCCAAGAATTGGTGCCAAGAATAGGTGAGTCGATCGGGTTCCGCAATCATTTTACGCTGCGATGAGTAACGGGAGGAGAACGAGTCGTTGTGTCTCTCCGACGCGTTGCAAAGTTGATAACTGGTGGAGGCGACGTCAAGGAGCGGCATTCCGCTCAATCTTGTGATTGATGCCATCCTCTCACCACTGCCGTTGCGTACCGGTTTCGCCGGGGGCATACTAAGCCGCTATGGACGAAAGCTTTCCCACGCAGGCCGCCGAGGTGGACACGGCTCAATACCGAACCCTGCTGAACGTGTCCGAGGCCATCGCGGCGCATCGTGACCTCCAGGCGCTGTTCCGGGACCTCGCGCAGCGCCTTCCGGCAGTGGCGCCGTTCGACTTCATCGGCCTGGTCCTCCATGATCCGGAGCACAATCTGATGAAGGTCCATGTGCTGGAAACGGCGGCGGCCAGGCCCCATAGGACCGGACTGGACGGACTGGAACTGCCGATCGAGGAATCGGCGACCGGCTGGGTCTGGGCCCATCAGCAACCGTTGATCATCCCGTCGCTTGCCGGCGAAACCAGGTTCTCAAAGGGGATGACGGCTCTCCGGGGGATCGGCGTCCAATCCGTGTGCCTTCTGCCGTTAACCACCGCGATGCGTCGGCTGGGGGCGATGGGATTCGGGAGTCTGGAGCGCCAGGCATTCGGCGACAAGGATCTGGCTCTGCTCGATCAGGTGGCAAAACAGGTGGCCGTCGCCGTGGACAATGTGCTCAATTTTTCCAGCGCAACCGTGTCGCAGCGGGCGCTGGTCCGGGAACGGGACCGGCTGAACCTGCTGCTGGAAATCAACCATGCCGTCAACGCGACACTCGATCTCAAACAACTGCTCACGGCGATTGCCACGTCGCTTCGTCGCGTCATGCCGCATGAACGCACCGCGTTGCTCCTGTACGAACCGGATCACGAGCAGTTCAGGCTTCATGCCCTCAATTTTGATCTCACGAAGGGGTTTCTGTCCGAAGGAGAGCTGACGCCGGTGGACGGGTCTCCGGCAGGGATCGCTCTCCGCTCCCGCAAGCCGTTTTACTATGCCAAAGCCGATCTCCAGGGGTTTCGTTCCGATGTCGCCGACCGCCTACTGGCGGAAGGCATTCAATCGGCCTACTGTTTTCCGCTGCTCTCACACAATCATGTCCTGGGCGTGTTGACGATCAGCAGCCTGACCGAAAAGACGTTCGAGGCCGATGACATCACGCTTCTGGGGGAGGCGGCCAAACAGATCGCCATCGCCGTCGAAAACGCGCTGAACTATGGCTACGTCCTCAAAGCCCGTCAGGAATTGGCCCGGGAGCGGGACCGGTTGCAACTGTTGCTGGAGACGAACAACGCCGTCGCCTCTCATCTAGAGGTGCGGGATCTGTTCGAGTCGATTACGGCCAGCATCCGCCGCGTGTTGAAGGCGGACGTCATCAGTTTGACCATTCTGGACCCCGAGCTGAACCAATTGAAGCTGTATGCCTTGGACTTTCCCGGACAAAAGGGATTTCTCGAAGAGGGAACCACCTGCACGTTGTGCGGCTGTCCGGCGACCACCGCGATCACGCAGCGGGAACCGGTGGTGCTCAGCCGGCAGGAGCTCGAACAGTCGGAGAGCACGGTCTCGCAACGGCTCGTGGCCGAAGGGGTTAAGTCGGCCTGCTGTGTTCCCCTGCTGTTACGGGACCGGACGCTCGGAGCGTTGAACGTCGGCAGTCTTCAAGAAAGGGCCTTCACGCAGGGGGATGCGCAGATGTTGAGCGAAGTGGCCAAGCAGATCGCGCTCGCCGTCGCCAATTCACTGGCCTACCAGGAGATCGCCACACTCAAGGACAAACTGGCGAAGGAAAAGTTGTATCTCGAGGAGGAAATTCAAACCGGATACAACTTCGAGGAAATCGTCGGCGACAGTCAGGCGCTGAAACGGGTGCTCAATCAGGTCCGGACGGTGGCGGCAACCGATTCCACGGTGCTGATACTGGGCGAAACGGGCAGCGGAAAGGAGCTGGTCGCGCGGGCGCTCCATAATCTGAGTGACCGGCGGGAACGGACCTTCGTCAAGCTCAACTGTGCGGCTATTCCAACAGGCCTCCTCGAAAGCGAACTCTTCGGCCATGAAAAAGGAGCCTTCACGGGTGCGATTGCCACGAAGATTGGCCGGTTTGAATTGGCCGACCGCGGAACTCTCTTTCTGGATGAAGTAGGCGAGATTCCACTGGAACTGCAAGTAAAGCTGCTCCGGGTACTGCAAGAGCAGGAATTCGAACGGCTGGGGAGCACCCGCACCATTCGCGTCAATGTCCGGGTGATCTCCGCCACGAATCGGGATCTGGAGCAGCTGGTGGAAAACCGGGAGTTTCGCAGCGATCTGTACTACCGGTTGAACGTGTTTCCGGTCACCGTGCCGCCCCTCCGTGAGCGTGCGGAAGACATTCCGGCACTCGTCCGACACTTTGCCCAGAAATTCGCGCTGCGTATGAAGAAGCGCATCGAGACGATTCCCGCCGAGGCCATGAAGGCTCTGCAGCAGTACGGCTGGCCGGGCAACGTGCGGGAGCTCGAAAACTTTATCGAGCGCGCGGTGATTCTGACGCAGGGGCCGGATCTGTCCGTTCCGATTGCCGAGCTGAAACGGACGCAGAACCATACGAATCAGTCCGCGACCGTGACGCTCGAACAGGCGGAACGAGAACATATTCTGAAAGCCCTTAGTGACGCCGGCTGGGTCATAGGAGGTTCCTCCGGGGCCGCAGCCAGGCTCGGTATGAAGCGCACGACGCTCCAATCCAAAATGCAGAAGCTTGGTATCTCACGCCAGAGCTGAGCCTCGTCAGCAGGACTGATCTCTACACAGAGCCGCTTGCCGTAGAACGGTGCCGAGACTTCGGCAAGTGCCGGAATATCGGCAGACAGTAGTTCGGCACTTCCTCGGCCATTCCACGGCGAAGCGATTACGATCCATTTATTTCAATGGGTTGTGTTCTTTGATTGCGAAGGAATGGTCGGAACGGCCCTTGCCAATGTATCGGATTCAGTAAGGGATCGCAGTTCTGAATGAGTCGATAGCAGGAACGTCATGAACGAGACCATTCATTTTTTGACAGAGTACGGACCATTGGTGTTGTTCGTCGTCGTGTTCGTCGAGCAGATCGGTTTGCCGTTGCCGGCTCTTCCGGTCCTGGTCGCCGCTGGAGTACTGGCCGGAACCGGGCACCTGAATCTCTGGGTGGCGTTCGGAGTCACGGTGGCAGCCGCGCTCGCGGCAGATTGGATTTGGTTTGAGTTGGGCCGGCGGCAGGGTCGCCGGGTGCTCGATGTACTCTGCCGCATCGCTCTGGAGCCGAACTCCTGCGTAAGAAAGACAGAGGATTTTTTCATGAAGCACGGTCCCCATTCGCTGATGGCGGCCAAGTTCATCCCAGGGTTGAGCACGATTGCGCCGCCTCTTGCCGGCATCGTCGGAGTAGGAACTCCGAGATTTCTACTCTATGACGGTCTGGGCGCGGTGATCTGGGCTTGGTCCGGCCTGGGGATCGGCTATCTATTCAGCGATCAACTCGAACAGGCCATCGCTTATGCGGAGCAGGTCGCGCCTGCTGCCACGGGCGTCGCTCTCGGTGCTCTCGTGTTCTACGTCCTATACAAGGCCATGGTTCGTCGTCGGCAGCTCCGTGACGTTCCCCGGATCACGGTCGAACAACTGACGGAGAAACTCCGGACGGACGAGCCTCCCCTGCTGATCGACGTGCGGCCACGGGCGAGTGCGGAGGCCGAACCGGGGATACCGAGCGCGGTGCTGATGTCGTTGGACGAATTGATTCGCCGCCATCATGAACTGCCGCGCCATCGCGATGTGGTCCTCTATTGTGGATGCCCGAACGATGTGACGAGCGCCCAGGGCACGCTGCTTCTGCGCAAGCGAGGATTCACACGCGCGTGGCCGCTGGCCGGCGGGATCGAGGCCTGGCGGAGGCACGGCAGGACGGGCGTGGACTTGAATTATGCGGCAGGGTCGGCTGCGGTATTAGGTATGGGGGTGTGAGAAGGCCGACATGTTGAAGATCACACATCAGAAGACAGGGGACTCGACGGCGCTCTTGCTGGAAGGGCGCTTAGCCGGCCCTTGGGTGGATGAGCTCGAACGGGTCTGGCGGGACTGCAAGGAGTCAATTGCCGGCCCCCTCGTCGTGGATCTAAGGGGTGTCACCTTCATCGAGCAGGAGGGGAAAAGCCTCTTGAGCAGGATGTGGTTAGAAGGGGCGGAACTGCTGGCGGCCGGGTGTTGTTCCCGGTCAATTTTGGAGGACATTATGTCGGCAGGTCGACCCACTCCATCGACCAGGACTACCAAGAATGTCTCGAGCGAGTGAGTGCCCGATTGCCGATCGACGACATACTCAGGACGCCTTGCTAAGCAGGTCATTAGACCTCTAAGATTGCGTCAGACGTGCAGGAGAACGTATCGCATGGTGAACCATTTGTACTTGTCGACAGAAACCGGACTGTTACCGATGTCGCGAAAAAATATAAGGATAGCCGTAGCGTTCTCGTGCGTCCTGGCAGCCCTGTCCGGCTGCAAACAGGACGCCGGTTCAGCGCCGGCGCCGCCGGTGGCTCAGGTCGAGGTCATCACTGTGACGACGCAAACCATTCCGGATGAGCCGGAATTCATCGGCCAGGCGGAAGCCTCCCGCCCGGTCGAGATCCGTTCACAGGTCACCGGCTTACTTAAGGCCGTGCTGTATCCGGAAGGCCGGGATGTCAAGAAGGGCGACCGGCTCTATCAGATCGATCCGGTGCCGTTCCAGGCGGCTGTGGCCAGTGCGAAGGCCAAGATTGCTCAGGCGGAAGCCAAGCTGGTGCAGGCGAAACAGGATCTGGAGCGGGTGAAACCGCTGCTCGCCGAACAAGCCGTCAGCCAGAAGGACGTCGACGATGCCGTGGCGCAGGAGCTCTCGGCGAAAGCCGCCCTTCAAGGCGCCAAGGCGGATCTCATCAAGTCCCAGTTCGATTTGGACAACACGCTCATTACGGCGCCCATCAGCGGATTGATCGAACGAAGCCGGTACTACGAAGGACGGCTGGTGTCGGCGCAAACCGATTTGCTGACGGTGGTCCATCGCGTCGATCCGATGTTTGTGGTGGTGAATGTGCCGGAGAGCTTCATCTTGAAGCGGCGGCGCGACATCGAGTCCAAGAAGATTCACCATCCCGGGGTGTACCAGCTGCGGGGCAGGCTCACGATGATGGATGACACGGCCTATCCGCACGAGGGTGTGCTGGATCTGCTCGAGCCGGGGTTGCGAAGCGAGACCGGTTCCCGACAGACGCGTATTACGTTCCCGAATCCGGACCGCTCTCTGCTGCCGGGCCAGTTTGTGAAGGTGCGCTTTACGGGAGACACGAAGACGGATGCCATCCTGATCCCGCAACGAGCCGTGCTGCAGGGGCCGCAGGGTCCTTTCGTGTATGTGGTCGGTCCGGATGAGAAGGTGCAGATCCGCGACGTCGTCGCCTCCACGTGGAAGGGCGATCAATGGATGATCGACGGCGGGTTGAAAGCCGGAGACCGTGTTGTGGTCAACGGGTTGATGACCATTGGTCCGGGCGCCCCGGTGAAGGCCGTGCCGTGGAAATCGACGGCGGTGCCGGCGGCGGATCCTGTGTCTCCCACTCCCAAACAAGGATAGATCGTGACGTCGCACGTCTTTATCGACCGGCCGATTCTCGCGTCGGTGGTGTCCATCATCATTGTCGTGATGGGTTTGCTCGCCCTGCAGTTTCTGCCGGTCGCGCAATTTCCTGAAATCACGCCGCCGGTCGTCCAGATCGATGCCGACTATCCGGGCGCCAGCGCGGAAGTCGCCGCCGAGGCCGTGGCCAGGCCGATCGAAGTGACGCTCCCCGGCATCGACAATCTGCTCTATTTCGAATCGACCAGCAGCAATGACGGTCATGTGACCATCAAGCTGACGTTCGAGATCGGGACGGATCCCGACATCGCCCAGGTCCAGACCCAGAACCGGGAAAAGCTGGCGGAGCCACAGCTGCCGACGGAAGTGATCCGGCAGGGCGTGTCCGTCAAGAAGATGTCTCCCGACCTGGTGGCGGTCATCGTGCTGAAGTCCACCGACCCCCGCCACGACGCGGTGTTCCTCTCGAACTATGCGACGTTACGCGTGGTCGACGATCTGAAACGGGTCAGGGGCGTGGGCGACGCGCTGGTCTTCGGCCAGCAGAATTACAGTATGCGGGTCATTCTCAATCCGCCGCAGATGGCGAAGCTGGGCCTGATCCCGAGCGATATCGCCGCGATCATCCGTGAACAGAATCGCGATTATCCAGCCGGAACCATCGGTCGGGAACCGGCGCCGAAGGGTACCGAGCTGACGATCCCGATCATCTCGAAAGGCCGGCTGACCGATGTGAAGGATTTCGAGGAGTTGATCGTGCGGGCTCTGCCGGACGGCTCGACGGTGCGGCTCAAGGACGTCGCCCGCATTGAGCTGGGCGCGCAATCCTATTCGCTGGAGGGCCGCTGGAACAGCACCCCCACGACCTTCATTCTGACGTTTCTCTCGCCGGGTGCCAACGCACTCGACACGGTGCGGCGGACGCGCGCGCAGATGGACGAGCTGACTAAAAACTTCCCGCCCGGCGTGTCCTACGACATTCCGTATGACACGACGCGGTTCATCGAGGTTTCGATCAAAGAAGTGGTCAAGACGCTGGCTGAGGCCATGGTGCTGGTCGTACTCGTGGTCTATGTGTTTCTCCAGAGCTGGCGCGCCACGATCATTCCGACCGTCGCCGTGCCGGTGTCGTTGATCGGCACCTTTATCGGGCTCTATGCGTTGGGCTTCTCCATCAATACCATCACGCTCTTTGGGATGGTCCTAGCCATCGGGATCGTGGTGGATGACGCGATCGTCGTGGTCGAAAACGTCGAACGTCATATGCGCGAGGATCGCGTCTCAGCGAAGGTGGCCGCCAAGCGGGCGATGAGCGAGGTCACCTCCCCGATCATTGCGATCGTGCTGGTGCTGGTGTCGGTCTTTGTGCCGGTTGGATTTGTCGGCGGGATCACCGGCGCGCTCTACAAACAGTTCGCCGCGACGATCGCCATCTCGGTGACCGTGTCAGGGTTTGTGGCGCTGACGCTGAGCCCGGCCTTGTGCGCCATGGTGCTCCTTCCGCAACATGAAGCGCGCGGCGGATTCTGGGCCTTCTTCGATCGAAACTTCGGGCGTACGCAGCAGGGATTTTCCCGGATTGTGGGTTCGTTTCTGGCGAGACCGGTCCTTGTTATGCTGCTCTTCGGCGTGCTGCTGGTCGTCTCGACGGGGCTGTTCAAGGCGTTGCCGAAAAGCTTTCTTCCGGAAGAGGACCAGGGCTATTTCATTGTGGTGGCACAGTTGCCGGACGGCGCGTCGAAGCAGCGAACCGATGCGGTGCTCGAACGGATCGAGCGCTACTTCCAGGCCAATCCGGCGGTGCATTCGACCGACGCCTTGTCCGGCCAGAACTTTGTGTTCGGCACACGCGGGCCGAATGCGGCGACGATGTTTGTGCCGCTCGTGCTCTGGGACGAGCGGCCCGAGCCGCAGAATCATGCGAAGGCGCTGGTCGGTGCGGCCTACGCCGAGTTCGCGAAAATTCCTGAAGCGCTGATCCTGGCCTTCAATGCGCCGGCTATTCGCGGCGTGGGGGCGGTCGGGGGATTCTCCGCGCAGCTGCAAGACCCCAACAGCGGGGACTTTAAGAAGTTCGCCGCAGTGGCCCAGCAGTTCGTCGAACGGGCGCAGAAGGAGCCGGCGATCGGCCGGGTCGGGACGAATTTCCGTGTCTCTTCTCCCCGGCTGTACGTGAATGTGAATCGGGAACGGGCGAAGGCCCTGGGGATTCCGATTTCCGATATCTTCGATACGTTGCAGGCCTACTTCGGCAATTTCTATATCAACGATTTCGTGAAATTCGGCCGCGTCTATCATGTGCAGACCGAAGCCGAAGCGGAATACCGGGCCACACCTCAAGATTTGGCGAAGATCTACGTGCGTGCGCAAACACCGCAAGGCACGAACATGATCACGCTCGATACGGTCGTGACGACGGAGTATCAGAGCGGGCCGGATCCGGTGAATCACTTCAACGGCTACAATACGGCGCTGGTGCTGGGTGCGGCGGCGCCGGGTTTCAGCTCGGGACAGGCCCTCGAAGCCCTGGATCGGGTCGGGAAAGAGGTCCTTGTGCCCCAGGGATATTCGATCGATTACAGCAATATTTCGTTTCAGGAGCGGCGGGTGGGGGGCCAGTCCGGTGTCGTCTTTGCCGTCGGGCTTCTGATGGTGTTCCTCGTCTTGGCCGCGCAGTTCGAGAGCTGGGTCGTCCCTTTTGCCGTGATTCTGGCCGTGCCCTTCGCAATCTTCGGCGCCCTCACCGCCGTCTTCCTGCGTGGGTTTGAAAACGACATCTATTTCCAGATCGGACTGGTGACGTTGATCGGTCTCTCGGCGAAGAACGCGATTCTGATCGTCGAGTTCGCCAATACGCGCTATGAAGCGGGCCGCCCGTTGATCGAGGCGGCGATGGAAGCGGCGAAGCTCCGGTTCCGCCCGATCATCATGACGTCAATGGCGTTTATCTTCGGGATGATTCCGCTGGTGGTGGCGCGGGGCGCGGGAGCGTCGAGCCGCCAGTCGATCGGCACGGGCGTGATGGGTGGCATGCTCGCGGCGACGTTCCTGGCGATCTTCTTCGTGCCGCTGTTTTACGTGGTGACCCGCCGGTTGACCCAGCGTCGGACATCCGAAGCCGCCGTTCTTGAGGAACCCCCCACGCCGCTTTCATCGGAGGATGAGTCCCATCATGCATAAGCCATTGGCTCTCGGCCTCTCGTTGTTGCTCGCCTCCTGCGCGGTAGGGCCGGATTATGAACGGCCCAAGACGGAGACGGGCGATGCCTTTCGGATGGCGGAAACTTCTGCCGACGCACCGTCGTTGGCCAACCTGCCCTGGTGGGAGCTGTTGAAAGATGAACAGCTGCAGACGCTGATCAAGATGGCGCTGGCGGAAAATAAAGATCTGCAAAAAGCCGTGGCCACCGTCGAAGAGTTCCAGGCTCGCGCGCTCATTGCCCGGTCCGATTTTCTGCCGGGCATCACCGCATCGGGCAATGCGCCGAACCTCGGCCGCAAAACGATCTTTCTGTTTCCCGGCTTTGCCAACCCGTTCAACTATTATCTTCAAGGTAATCTTTCCTGGGAGCTGGATATCTGGGGTCGGATCCGGCGATCGAATGAGGCGGCTCGTGCGGACTTGCTGTCAAAAGAGGAAAACCGGCGGGCGGTGGTCCTGCAGCTGGTGAGCGGCGTGGCTGAGAGCTATTTCAATCTGCTGCAGTTCGACGACCAGCTCGATATTGCGAAGCGGACGTTGCATTCCTGGGAAGAATCGGTCCGTATCGCCCAGGCCCGGCTCAAGCAGGGGATGACGTCCCGGTTGGACACGGATCAATTCGAAGCGGAGCGGGCCAACGCGGCGGCACGGGCGGCGGAACTCGAACGGCAGATGGTGCAGGCGGAAAACCAGCTGAGTGTGCTGCTCGGCCGGAAGCCGTTTGCGATTCCTCGCGGCCGTTTGTTGAATGACCAGATGGTGCCGCCGGCGGTGCCTGCCGGGCTTCCGTCCGATCTGCTGCAGCGACGGCCGGATCTGCTTGACGCGGAACAGCAACTGGCGGCGGCGACCGCCCGCATCGGCGCGGCGAAGGCCGAACGCTTTCCGAAGATCTCTCTGACAGGATTGCTCGGTGCGGCGAGTCCCCAGCTTTCGAAGTTGTTTACCGATCCGGCCTCCTTCGGGGTCGGAGGGATGGGGTTTGCGGCGCCGTTATTGAGTGGGCCGGTGCTCGGGTTTCAGCAGGAAGCGATCGAGGCACAGGCGAAGCAAGCGTTGGCCCAGTATGAGAAGACGGTCCTCACGGCGTTTCGCGAAGTCGAGGATTCCCTGGTCGCGGTGCGTACCACACGGGTACAGAGCGAGGCGCAGATGCAGCAGGTGGCGGCGTTGCAGTCGGCGCTGAAGCTGGCGGAGCTACGCTACAAAGGTGGTCTGGCCAATTATCTCGATGTGCTGGTGGCCCGAAGAAATCTGTTCGAGGCCGAGCTGGCCTTGACCGGAACGCGCCGGTTGCACGTCGTGTCGGTCGTGCAATTGTATAAGGCGCTAGGCGGCGGATGGTCGCCTGAAATGGACCGGAAGGCGGAGCCTCACAAAGGATAATTAGATGGATAAACCGGTTGAGACGCGGCTTCCTCTCCATGACCTGCTGAAACGGCGATGGAGCCCGCGCGCATTTTCTGAACAGGCGGTGGGGCGGGATCAGCTTCACGTGCTTCTTGAAGCGGCCCGCTGGGCGCCGTCATCCAGCAATGAACAGCCCTGGCGATTCATCGTGGCGACCAAAGAGGAGGTGGCGGACTATGATCGGCTTCTGGCCTGTCTGATGGAAGGCAATCGTAAGTGGGCCTGTCGCGCTCCCGTGCTGATGCTGTCCGTGGCGCGGATGGTTTTTGAAGAGGATGGACGCCCCAATCGCCATGCTTTCCACGATGTCGGGCTGGCGTCGGAGAATCTCCTGTTGCAAGCGACGGCGCTCGGGCTCGTCGCGCATCCCATGGCGGGTTTCGACGTTGAGCGGGCGCGGGCCGAACTCAAGATTCCGTCCGGCTACGAGCCGGTCGCCATGATTGCGGTGGGCTACCCCGGCGAGCTGAGCGTCTTGCCAGAGTATCTGCAACAGCGGGAGTTGAAGCCGAGAGAACGGAAGCCGACGGCTGAGATTATCTTTTCAGGACAGTGGGGCCGTTCCTTTCCATCCCTGCCGGTGTAAGAGAACCAGTCGATGACTTCCCTGAATGGAAAAGTGGCGATCGTCACCGGCGCATCGAGCGGGATCGGTCGGGCCATCGCAGAGCGGCTTGCGGCGGACGGGGCGCTCGTCGTGGTGAACTATCTCCGGAGCGAGAGCAAGGCTTGTGCGGTAGTCGCGGGCATTCAGGGCAAAGGCGGGAAAGCGGTCGCGATGCAAGCCGACATAAGTATCGTGGCGGATGCCAGGCGGTTGATCGTGGACACGGCGGCCCAGTTTGGTCGGCTGGATGTCCTCGTCAACAATGCCGGGAAGTTCGTGCCGAAACCACTGCTCGACACAACCGAAGCGGACTTCGATGCGCAGATGGCCTTGCATGCGAAGGGCCCTTACTTTGCGATGCAGGAAGCGGCGAAGGTGATGCGGGATCGGGGGCGTATCGTGAATATTTCCAGTGCAGGGACGAAGCTGCACTACTACGGGGCGACGGCCTATCTCGGAAGCCGGGGCGCGCTCGAACAGTTCACGCAGGGAATCGCGCAGGAGCTGGCCCCGCGCGGGATCACGGTGAATACGGTGGCGCCTGGTTTCACGGACACGGGGATCTTGACCGAACCCTATCGGCAGATGGGGATACAGCTATCGCCGTTCAAGCGATTAGGCACGCCTGAGGATATTGCCGAGGTCGTCGCGTTTCTCGTCAGTGAGCAGGCCCGATGGATAACCGGACAGACGATTCAAGCCGGCGGCGGCATTGTGATGTAATGGGGACAGCCACCCTTCCGGTTGGTGGCTGTCCCCTTTGTGGTCTAGGAGGTGAATCATGGCCGATAAGAAAATCATCGCAGTGGTTGGTGCGACTGGTGCACAGGGTGGCGGGTTGGTGAGAGCGATCATGAAGGATCCGGGCAGCGGATTCGTGGCTCGTGCCATCACGCGCGATGTGAATTCGGATAAGGCCAAGGCCTTGGCGAAGCTCGGGGCTGACGTGGTGGCGGCGAATCTCGACGATGCGGACAGCCTGGCACGCGCCTTTGCCGGCGCCTATGGCGTGTTTTGCCTGACGAATTTCTGGGAGCACTTCTCGCCGGAAAAAGAGTATGCCCAGGTCAAGGCGCAGGCGACGGCAGCCAAGAAGGCGGGCGTGCAACATGCCGTCTGGTCGACACTGGAGGATACACGCAAGTGGGTGCCGCTGACGGACAACCGGATGCCCACGCTGATGGGCAAGTATAAGGTCCCGCATTTCGATGCGAAGGGGGAAGCCGATCAGGAGTTTACGAAGCTCGGCGTGCCGACCACGTTTCTCCTCACGTCGTTCTACTGGGACAATATGATTTCGTTCGGGATGGGTCCTAAGAAGGGACCGGATGGCACGCTGGCCTTTACGCTTCCAATGGGCGATAAAAAGTTGCCCGGGATCGCTGCAGAAGACATCGGCAAGTGTGCATTCGGGATATTCAAGAAAGGCCATGAATATATCGGGAGGACCGTGGCCATCGCCGGCGAACACCTGACCGGTGGCGAGATGGCGGCCGCTATGACCAAAGCCTTCGGCCAGCCGGTGCGGTACAACGCGGTGACCCCTGAGCAGTATCGGGCGTTCGGGTTCCCCGGTGCCGATGATCTCGGCAACATGTTTCAGTTCAAGCACGATTTTAACGAGGCGTTTTGTGAACCACGGAACCCCGCCGTGGCGCGGAGTCTGAATCCCGCGCTGCTGACGTTTGAGGAGTGGCTCGCACACAACAAGAACCGCATTCCCCTGACCTAACGACAATCTGACAAAGGAGTGAGCATGGCACGGCAGAATGTTTCCACCGGCGGTCCCTGGGAAGCCACGATCGGGTATTCACGCGCCGTGCGTGTCGGTGCCCATGTGCAGGTGTCGGGAACGACGGCCATGACGCCCGGGGGCCTGGTGGGCAAGGGCGATCCCTATGCGCAGACGATTCAGACGTTCAAGACCATCGAGGCGGCGTTGCGCCAAGCCGGGGTGTCGCTAGGTGATGTGGTCCGGACCAGAATTTATATGGCTAATATCGATCAATGGCAGGAAGTCGGCCGGGCGCATGGAGAAGTCTTCGGGAATATCAGGCCCGCGACGACGATGGTGGAAGTGAAACGGTTGATCGATCCGGATATGTTGGTCGAGATCGAGGCGGATGCGATCGCGCCGCACTAGCAGGATGCTGAAACAGGCCGCCAGCGGCGTTCTCGCATCGCTCAGAGGCTCAACGTACAGCAGTGAGTACGTCTCGCTTCTTCGCTCGCTGCGGCCTTGCCCGCGGAACGGCGCGTCACGGCGCGCCGGGGTTGGGCGGGTGAGAACCGTGGCCTGTTTGAGCATCCTGTAGCACTGTCTACGAGGCAGGTGCTTGGTCTAGGATGAAATATTCTCCGCAAACTCGACACTTGGCCAGGGTGGATCCGGTGATGCGCCGGTTGATTCGCGAGCTGGGGCCGTTTGCTCTGATTCCGAGAGTACGGCGTACTCCCTTTGAGTCCCTGGCCCGGGCGATTGCATTTCAGCAGCTTCATGAAAAGGCGGCCGAAAGCATTCTGAAACGCTTCATCGCACTTTTTCCTGGCCGCCGGTTTCCCCGCCCCGCCGAACTGCTTACGGCCCATGTCGATGCTATTCGCGGCGCAGGGTTTTCGGGTGCGAAGGTTCTGGCACTGCGCGACCTGGCCGCTAAAACGCTTGATGGGACCGTGCCGACCGGCCGTGCGATCACGCTGCTCGACGATGAGGCGATTGTTGAACGGCTCGTCGAGGTGCGAGGGATTGGCCGCTGGACGGTCGAGATGCTGCTGATCTTCCAGCTGGGTCGGCCGGATGTTTTGCCGGTGGATGACTTCGGTGTGCGCAACGGGTTTCGCATCGCCTATCGCCGCTGCACGATGCCGACGCCGAATGAGGTGTTGCGGTATGGCGAGCGATGGAGGCCGTATCGCACAGCGGCGGCCTGGTATTTGTGGCGCGCTGCCGATCGGACGAAACAGGAGACGACGGTACTGTGAAGGGACCTCATGAAATTGACCGGTATCTACGAGTGGGTTGACCGCAACATTCTTTCCCTGGGTCGTGAGATGCGGCTGTCCTATCTGCCGCCGCTCATGGTCTATATGGCGTACGGGATCTCCGGTCTAACGGGGATCGTCGGCACGTTCTTTGTCAAAGACTACTTAGGGTTGTCGGCGTCGTTTCTCGCTGCACTCGGATTCTGGACCGGTATTCCCTGGGCGCTCAAGATGCCCATCGGGCACACGGTGGATCTCTTGTGGCGCTGGAAGAGCTGGCTCGTCGGTCTCGGGGCTGGTTTGCTGGCTGTCAGCCTCGGCATCATGGCCGCGCTGATCGGCAATCGCGAGGCGATGACGGCGATGCTCCCGGCGGAAGTCTGGTTTGTGATCAGTGCGCTTCTTTCGCCCATCGGATATGTCATCCAGGATGCAGTTGCCGACGCGATGACGGTCGAGGCGGTGCCGCGCGTCGATGAGAAGGGCCGGCCGTTTGACGAGCCGACGCGCAAGCTGATGCATACGACGATGCAGACGCTCGGGCGCGTGGCGATCGTAGGCGGCGGCATTCTGGTGGCGATGATCAACGTCTATGTATTCAGCGGCACCGAGGGGTTGCCGCAGGCGGAGCTGGTTCGGCTGTACAAGCAAGTGTATCTGATGGCGTTGGCGATTCCCTTCGTGTCTGTGTTCGGCGTGGGCGTCGCCTGGATGTTGCAGCGACGGCATATGGCCGCGCTGATTCAGCAGGGCTTCTCGCCCGCGCAGGCCAAAGAGATGGTGAATGTCCGGGGTGACGGCAGTGAGGCGACCAGACCCAATTGGTGGATTCTCGGGGGGAGCCTGGTCTTCGCGCTCTTTACCGTCACGGTGGGATTGGGCGGATTCTCCTACAGTGAAGAAATTGTGTTTGCCGGTTCCCTGGCCATCGTGCTGTTCTTGATGGCGCGGCTGGTGCGCGAGCTGGAGCCGGACAAGCGCTTAACGCTGGTGGGGACGGCGGTGGTTGTCTTCATCTTCCGCGCGATTCCGGGGACCGGTCCCGGCGCGACCTGGTGGATGATCGACAATTTGAAATTCGATCAGCAGTTTCTGTCGATTCTCTCGCTGATCGGGAGCACGTTGACGCTGGCCGGCATGTTTATCTTTCGGCGGTTCATGGCCGAGCGGTCCATCGCCTACGTGGTGGGTTTTCTGACGGTGATTGGGACAGTCCTGACGTTGCCGGTGGTGAGTATGTATTACGGTTTGCACGAATGGACCGCACGGATGACGGGCGGGTTTGTCGATGCGCGGTTTATCGCCTTGATCGATACGGCGTTGGAATCGCCGCTCGGCCAGATTTCCATGATTCCGATGCTGGCCTGGATTGCTAACTCAGCGCCGGCGAACTTGAAAGCGACCTTCTTTGCCGTGATGGCGTCGTTCACGAACCTGGCGTTGTCGTTGAGCCAGCTCGGGACCAAGTACTTGAACGATGCCTATGTGGTGACGCGAGAGGTGAAGGATGTCGCCACTGGAGCGATCCAAATACCCGCCGACTATAGCCACCTCGGCTCACTGCTCATTGCGCAATTACTCCTAGGCCTGGCCCTCCCCTTGGCCGCGATTGTCTTTGCCAGGGTGACGCGATTCAAGAGCGCGTAGCAGGATGTTGAAAATCGCCGCCGACTGCGTTCTCGCATCGTTCAGATCCTCAACGTACCCCAGAGGGTACGCCTCCGGTCTTCACTCGCTGCGGCCTTGTCGAACGACGTTTTTGAACATCCTGCGTTCCTGGAATACGGAGGCGACTATGTGTGGGCGCGGACGAAGCTGAAGAGGCGTCCGGGGAAGAACGGCGTGTTTCTCTCCGGTAGGCGGAGACGCGACTCGGTGCGTGCGTAGCCTTGAGCAGCCATAAGGCTGCTGAATTGGCTGCACTGGCTGCGGCCTGGATCGACCAGGAGCACTTGGCAGGCCGGGTTGGCATGGGCTGCGAGGAAGCCGGCGAGTAAGGCGGGATGGTCCTGCTCGTAGAGCAGGTCGCTGCCGATAATCAGATCGAATCGCCCGCAATCAAGAGGTGGCTCCATCCACGCCGCTTTGAAAAAAGGAATCGGCGCGAGTGCATTCAGGTCGGTGTTGTGCCGTAAGAATTCTTCCGCCAGCGGATGATAGTCGGTTGCGGTGATATTGGCGCCGCGTTGTTGCAGAACGAGACTCGGAAGACCGATGCCGCATCCGACTTCCAGGATACGCTTGCCTTCGACGGGGAACCGGCTCATCTCTTCTGCCAGCGCTAGCCCGGCTGGCCACACTGTGCCGAAGTTTGGCCAGGAGGTTGCGGAAATGCCAGCCCGTTCCGCCGATCCGTCAGGATCTGAGAACTGCCGCTGATCCAGCAGGGTCCGAATTTGAAAGGTGGCTGTTCCCACGTGGTAGTCGGTGGTCTTGACGTCGTAACCTGGCGAGTGTGTTTCCATTCGCTTGTCAGCATAAACCCTTCTGCATCGCGGAGCTATGGTAATCATCGTCGAGAGGAGAGCCGGAGTCATTTCACGTGGTCCTAGTATCCCCTTGACCTGTGCGGTATGATGAGTACCTATAAGCAGCGTCGTTCGTGAAGTGTGAAGTGTATCTCGCAAGACGGAAAGATTCTTTTCTCTTCACACGCTTCACGAATGACGAGTGACGCTTCACGATCTTCAAGAAAGGGGGCGACCGGTTTCGACGGGGATACTAAAGTCAGCGGTGCATGTCGAGCTCTCGGGGTCTCGTAAATCCTCCGGGAAAATGTAACTGCCAATCAAGAACTGGCACTCGCAGCTTAATTAACTGCGACGTTCCTCCACCTGAGGCCCGCGGGGGTGGTCGGAGCGCGATACAGCGGGCTGGTCCAACGCTGGTGCTCAGCGGCTGAGGACGAGACAATACTGGGCTAGTGGCCAGTCTAAGCCAGCCGGTGGGCGTGGGTGGCTGCGAAACTAAAACGATCGGCTAAACATGTAGATCCGTTGTGCTGAAGGTCTTCGGACAGGGGTTCAACTCCCCTCGCCTCCACCAAACCAAGATCGCTCGACCCGGAGCCAATATAATGGTTCCGGGCGACGGGAGAAAACCCTTTACCAGTTCATCGTTTAATACCGCATTTTGTGCAACCCGCTGGCTGTCTATCTAATAGAGGCCAGCGGATCAGCGTCCCCCAGAGTTCTTCCCCTCTTGACCGACATCCGCTCCCCCTCGTCTTTCTCCCCCCGTTCCTACAAATTGATTCTCCTCGTCTCACTTTGCTAGAAGTCTGTCATCTCTCTCACATGTTTCCGTAGTCCGACAAGGTGGAGACTTTCTGACAGCAACAAAGGAGCGCTATGAATAACGATCTTGTGAAACATCTCGGCCCTCTGGCTTCGCTTGCTGGTGTATGGGAGGGAGACAAAGGTGCGGATGTGGCTCCTTCGGATAATCGAGGCACGGAGCGGAATGCGTTTCGTGAGCGGCTGACGTTCGAGCCGTTCGGGCCGGTCAAAAATCATGAGCAAGAACTCTATGGGCTGCGGTATTCGACCGTGGCCTGGCGACTCGGTGAAGATGCGCCGTTTCACGAGGAAACCGGGTATTGGCTCTGGGATGCCGCCGCTAAGCAGGTGCTGCGTTGTTTCGTCGTCCCGCGTGGGGTGACGGTGCTGGCCGGGGGAACAGTCGACACCAATGCGACGGATTTTGAGATTTCTGCGGGTGCGGGGTCGGATACCTATGGAATCTGCTCCAATAAGTTTCTCGACCGGGAGTTCAAGACCGTTCGGTATGAACTCAAGATCACCGTGCATGGCCCTGAAAGTTTCAGTTATAGAGAGGACACGCAATTGAAGATCAAAGGGCAGAAGGAGATTTTTCACCATGCTGATGCCAACATGGTGAAACGAGTCGGATAGATCCGCGGTTGTCGATCTGATGGAATGATGGCTGGTTTTCGTTACTCGAGCCTGTCGCGGTGTCTTCGAATGAGGTTGTTTTGTCTATAGGCAGGTGCGTCCCCGCCTGTGACATGACCGTCAATATTGTGTGGTGATGGTGGATGCCCTAGATTTGCCGGCCTTTTTTCGGTACGTTGAAAGGCATGTGTGAGGCAATTGAGCAGCCTCATCGCCGGGTCGTTGAAATCCAAGTGAGGTTGGTGGATGGACATTCGATCAGCGATTACCACGTTCATGGTGATGGTGATGGGATTGTCTTGTGCCGCCTCCCCCGTATGGGCGGATGAGACGGTAGCCCCCAAGTCAGAATCGACTCCAACACCGGTTCCCGCGATTCCCCCAGTCTCAGTGCCCAACCCAACCCTGCCAAAATCCCATGCGCAGGACGCTGAGATGAAACCTCCGGTCAAGACTCAGGCTCCCGGAGCCTCGGCGGAAAGCACCGGTAAAGAAGCGGCTCCCGGAAAAACAGAATCCACTCAAACGCCATCCAAGCCCAAGTTGCAAGAAGGCGAGCAGAAGCCTCCGGTCAAGATGCCGGCTGCTGGTGGCCCGGTAGACAACGGGGGGAAGGAATCCGGCCCAATAAAACCCGACCCCGTGCCATCACCGTCTAAACCTAAGGCGCAGGAAAGCGAGATCAAGCCCGCGGCGAAGGGGCCGCATCCCGCCAATGGTGTGGCGGCCTCCAAGCCTGTGGTCCAGCCATCTGCGGAGATCACCGGGAAGGATGGGGCTCCCATGGTGTTGGTGCCGGCCGGCGAGTTTACGATGGGCAGCGACAAAGGCGACGATGACGAGGCCCCCGTGCATCGCGTCTATGTCGACACCTTTTATCTCGACAAATTTGAAGTCACGAACGGGCGATTCGCCAAGTTCGTCGAGGCCATCCAGAGTGAACCGCCGTGGGGGTTTTCGGATAAGGATATGCCGGTGACTCATGCGGATCGGCCGGTACGCTGGGTGAGCTGGATGGATGCGATGGGGTATTGTCTCTGGGCCGGCAAGCGATTGCCTACCGAGGCAGAATGGGAGAAAGCGGCCCGCGGGACGGATGGGCGTATCTATCCCTGGGGAAGCGAGGTGCCGACGCCGGCCCATGCGGTGTTTGGCTTGAAAGAAGGCGGTGGCGAGACCGTCTCTCCCATCGGCAATCGCGACAAAGGGAGGAGCGCATACGGCGCCCACGACCTGGCCGGCAATCTTTATGAATGGGTGATGGATTGGTACGCGGAGGATTTCTATACCAACTTTGCCAAGAACCCGGCCATTAATCCGCGAGGGCCGAACGAAGGGACGTCGAAGGTTCAGCGCGGAGGATCTTATATCAACAACCCCTATCGGCTACGGTCATCGTTTCGGACAAAGGGCGATCCGACAGAGCAAGATCCGAATGTCGGGTTTCGCTGTGCGCAGGAGGTGCCCAAACTGCCGTAAGGCAGTTCAGGCACCTTCCGATCGCGAATCGGGAACCGTTCTCTCCCTACTCGCCTGCGGCCACGCCTTTTTTGTACGTCGTATACACGTAGACCGGAATCCCGGCATCCTTCAGTGTGGCCTGAATTAACGGCTGCACCTCGTCCCAGGTGAGTCCCCCTACGCCGGTGGCCAAGCGCGGCAAGGCCAAGCTCGTGACTTTCTGATCCTGGATTTCTTTCTTCAGCGCATGCAGGACGTGATTGATATTGGGCACCGTCGCTTTCCCGGGCCTGCTCTGATGGCCGTCCGGCGCTTCTTGCGTAAACAGGTTGATGATGACGGGCGATCCCGGCCCTTTCCAGCTCCACAGGCTTCCAGGCTTGGGATTGTAGGTCTGACAATAGTGGCGGAAGTCTTTGTACATGGCGGGCCATTGTTCCCGGAGGGCTAATGCGAGCCCTTGCTTAAAGTCGTCGTTGGGAGCAATGCCATGCGCGACCGCGCCAGCTTTGGAGAGGAGGATGTCACCGGTGACTTCTTTGATCATCATGAGCCCTTTCTGTAGTGAAGGATAAATCCTGCAAGTGTCACAGGTAACAGATAAGTCGTCGATGCGACGAGGTCAATCGCAAAGGCATGGAAAATCTTTCACGTAGAAATCGTCGATGGGGCTACCTGTTCGTCGTACAAGCTCGCGAGTGGGGTTACGCGGGCGGTTCATGGCGAAACGTGTTTTCCCTTCGCGATGGCGCGGATTATGCGTACCATTATGGTGCGGGATCACGGTTATGGAGGGGGAACCATGAACATCCTTATCATCGGTGCGGTGCTCGGTCTGCTGATTTGGGGTCTGGTGTGCGGGAACGGCGTGATCCGAGTCATGACTCGGATCATCACCGGTGGTCTGACGCTGCTCTCTTTGGCCGGGATGATCTTTCTCTTCGGTGTGGGGCAGAAGGCGCATTGGACCAGCGACGGACCCGGCATGTTGCTGATCATGATCGGCGTCGCGGCCTCCGGCTTCTTCGCCTTTCTCTTCGGGAGCCTGACATTTTTGCCCTCTTCACCTCAGCCCTCTCAACCGTCTGTAAATTTCAGCGAACTGATAGCGATGCTTTCCGAAAAAGGAAAAGGCCGCCCCTCAGAATAGAGCTCTTTCGGCCCCGGTTCTAGCGCCCCCGTTCCATCTTTTAAGCTGTCGGCGTATGGTAGTGGTGCGTAGCTAAGGGCGAAGCTTTAGCTATCCTCCTCGTCATGTCGTGGAAAGGGCCCAGAATGAAACAGTATGAAGTGACATCTGCTGGGAAGTGTAAGCTGAAGGCATACGATCCGGATGAGACCGGGGAGTACAAGAAAACGGATCAGGGCAAGGACAAGGCCAAAGCGGATACGGCAAGACTTATCGCTCGACTCGCAGGATTGCAGGAGCGTCTCTATGCCAATGCCACACGATCGGTGCTCATCGTGTTGCAAGGCATGGACACGAGCGGCAAAGACGGGACGATTCGGAATGTGATGTCCGGCGTGAATCCCCAGGGCTGCAAGGTCGTGGCCTTTAAGGCGCCGTCCCAAGACGAACTGGCGCGCGACTTTCTCTGGCGTGTGCACAGGGAAGTGCCGCCTAAGGGACATATCGGTATCTTCAACCGATCCCATTACGAAGATGTGCTCATCACGCGGGTGCATGGATGGGTGTCTGATGCCGTCGTGAAACGGCGCTTCAATCAGATCAAGGAGTTTGAAGAACTGCTGCATGAAAACGGTACGGTGATCCTGAAATTCTTTCTCCATATTTCAAAAGCCGAACAGAAGGAACGACTTGAAGCCCGTATCGCCGATCCGGAAAAGCGCTGGAAGTGGAATTCCGGCGACTTGGAGGAGCGGAAGTTGTGGGAGGGATACATGCGGGCCTTTGAAGACGTGATCTCGGCGACTAGCACGAGACATGCGCCCTGGTACATCGTGCCGGCGAACCGAAAGTGGTACCGCAATCTGGTGGTGGCGGAGCTGGTCGCTGAGGCGCTTGAAGGCCTGAAGCTCAAGACGCCACCGGGGCCAGAGGGCGTTGATTTTTCCACGCTCAAAATCGACTAATACGACAAGGAAATGAAGTAGCCTGAAGTAGATATTGGTGAGATAGAGTTATTCGCAAGGTAGGGTCTTGAATGTACGTAAATTGTTCGGTACGCTGCTTCAAGCCGCTAGCTCGCTCTACCTACAATCTCTTGAGAAGGAGTCTTCAGATGCGACACGCGATTCTTGTTTCTCTCACTCTTTGTACTCTGGTTATCGGGTCCGCGTTCGTGGCGTCTGCCCAGGTGCCCTCGGCTGGTGATATGCAGCAGAAGCTTGACCAGGAGATGGCGACTGCGAAACGCTCTGCCACCGAATCTTCGTCCAGCGTCCGGCAGGGGGCCAGTAACGTGAAGACCGAGGCCGAACGGAAGATGGAGGAGACAGCGGCCCAACACAAGGGTCAGGCTGAAGGGAAAATGACGGAAGAAATCGAGAAGGCGAAGCGGAAAGCTCAAGGGTCAGGCTACTAAAGAGTCCGACGGTTCCGTTGAGAAATGGGGGAACAGCCTTACAGCTGTTCCCCCATTTCATTTGCGGCCACAGAAGAGTCACCGACAGAACCAACAAAATTCGAACCGTCTTCGGGCATAGGTTATGCTTTATAGCCTTGAGGAAAAATTCAGGCTTTCTCCATTGACATGGTTTTCTAATGGGCGTAGATCGGAATTGCGGCCTATGATTTTCGGAAGTGCGGGAGATCGGGCAGACCGCGCGGCTGCTATCCAGGTCTCTCGATAACTTTATCTGAAAGGAGGGTGGATATGAGCGACGCAACGCCACCTGGTCCGTCAGGCCCGTCGATGCGGAGGCGGGTTTCTCGTCGGTCGTCCTAGTCGATTCTCTCCAGGCCGTGCCGTGAAGGCACGAATAACCATCAGGTATCAGCCTGATCATGGTGGAGGGTCTGTGCTAGAGCGAGGAACATCAGTACCTGGGATTGACGAAGTCTCCCCCGATTAGAAACATAATCGCATTTCTCATCGTACGGGTCTGTACGGGCCGCGACATCGGAATACTGTTCCCGGCGTCCTAAGCGCCACACGCGGGCGACCTCCTATCATAGTGCAAGGTCGCCCGTGCTGTTACTTATCTCGTGAAAATATCCTCCAACATCGTTGTCGCCTCGCTCAATGCTTCGCCGTACACCAAGAGTACAACTCAGCATGTCGTTCACTGCCGCCTTGTTGGAGAATATTGTGCCGCGCGAACCAGGGTTATTACCCCTGAAGATTCTGAGGTCTACGCCAGACGTAGTAGAGCGGGATGCCGCTCAGGACGGTGGCCGCGCCGTAAAGGGATTCTAGTGGTCGCTCGAGCACACTGGAAATAACCAGGGTAGCCGCTCCGCAGACGAGTGTGATCGGCAAGATTGGATAGAGCGGAGCGCGAAAATGTTGTGGATGGGTGGAGCCTGTCTGACGAAGGCGGAAGATCGTGGAGAGAGTCAGGGCCATGAACAGAGAAAGGACCAAGCCGCTATAGACCAGGAGTTGTTCGAACGTGCCACTGAGAATCAGCAGCGAAGCCCAGAGGCTTTGGAAGATGATCGCGCGGGCTGGCACATTGGTTTGAGGATGGATCTGGGCGAGCCAGGGGCTGATCATGCCGTCGCGCGCCATGGCCCAATAGACACGGGGTCCGGCCCAGGTCATCGCGCTCACCGCGCCCGCAATAGAGAGACAGAGGACGGTGGCAACCAGTCGCCCGCCCTGCGGTCCCCACAATGCGGCGGCGACTTTCTCCGCCACCGGCACAATGGGTTCCTGTGCCAGTTCTGTGATGGACAAGGCTGAGAGGTAGACGACATTCAGCAAGAGATAGATGACGGCGACGAACGCCGTTCCCCCGATCATGATTCTGGGCAGGGTTTTCTGGGGATTTACGATATCCGCGGCGATGTAGCCGGCGACGTTCCAGCCGAGGTAGCAGTAGGTGACGATGACGAGGGCGATGGCGGCGGTTCCAATCGTGGGCGCCTGCGTGATGGGTGCGGTGAGGAAAGGGCGCTCCTGCCCGATCACGGCCGACAGTCCTCCGAGAATCAGCCCTCCGATGGCCACGACTTTGGTGGTGGTGAGTATCAGCTGCAGGCGGCCCCCTGTTCCGACGCCTCGACAATGGATGAAGGTCGCGCTCCAAAGAAGCATAAGCGAGAGGCCCTTTGCGATCCACCCTTGTTCATCCTGAATCGGAACGACGCGCATCGCATAGGACGAGAAGCTGATGGCCGAGGCTGCCACGGCGGCGCCGAAGCCGATGGTGAACGATGTCCAGCCGCTGAGGAAGGCCAAGAGCGGTCCGTAGGCTTCTTTCAGGTAGACATAGTCCCCGCCAGCGTGCGGCAGTCGTGAGCCCAGCTCGCCATAGACCATCGCGCCGCCGATGGCAAAGAGAGCGCCCATGAACCATAAGAGGAGAATCAACAGCGGATCGCCGAGATCCCTGGCCATGATGCCGGTCGTCGTGAAGATACCGCCTCCGATGATATTGCTGACGAGGACACAGGAGGCGGTAAACCAGCCGATGCGCAGAGGTGTGGACTGATCCGGTTGCAACGATGTAGATGGCATGGTTGCCGGCATGATGCGCGGAAAATGGCTGTGAGGCAAGGTGAAGTTAGGCAACTGCCTGGTGTTTTGAGCTGTGCAGACCTCTTCCATTTGTGTCAGATCGAACGCTGCCCCCGCCTTGTTTCTCCGAGCATGGCCCCTTTACAATACTTCTCTCTCACCGAAGGAGGCCGCCATGGGTCTTGCCGACAATAAGTGCATTCCCTGTCGCGGCGGTGTGCCGCCGGTTCCCGCTGATCGTGCGCAGGCGCTGCTGAAAGAATTGGGACGGGGCTGGTTGCTAAATGGTGCAGGACATCTTGAACGGCTCTATACTTTCAAGGACTTTGCGCAGGCGTTGGCTTATGTGAATCGAGTGAGCGCCATCGCCGAGGCCGAAGGCCATCATCCTGACCTCTATCTGGCTTGGGGGAAGTGCAAGGTGGAGATCTGGACGCACAAGATCAACGGTTTGACGGAGAGCGATTTCTATCTCGCGGCAAAAGCCGACCGGGAATTCGAGCCATTTCGAGCCGCAGAATCCTAAGCCAGGCGATCTTGCCATGATGAATGGACGAGGCAACAGATGAGCGATCAGGCGCAGGTGGCGCTCGTCAACATGCCGTTCAGTTATTCGAAGTACCCTTCGATCCAACTGGGTACACTTTCTGCGCTGCTCAAGTCGAAGGGCGTCCCGGTTGATTGCCACCACCTGAACGTCCGTTTCGCCCACAAGATCGGTGTCCCCCTCTATGAAATGATCTGCGAAAAGCGGGCTCTCTTCGGCGAGTGGCTCTTTTCCTATCTCCTGTTTCGCGACAATCCCAAGCGTGCGGAATACCCGCGGGTCTTTAAGCCGGTCTTCGAGCAAGTGGCTCAGGAGAGCGGGCACCCGATCTCATTTTTTGAAGACATGGCGACGAGGACAGCGCCGCAGTTTCTGACCTGGGCGATGACGGCGATTGATTGGGGGCAGTACAAACTCGTCGGCTTCACCTCGACGTTCGATCAGAATGTGGCGAGCTTGACGCTGGCGAAGATGATCAAGGATTTGTATCCAGAGGTGAAGATCGTCTTCGGCGGGGCGAACTATGACGGCGAGATGGGGATGGAATACTTCCGAGCGTTCCCCTTTATCGACTATGTCGTGGTAGGCGAAGGAGAGGAAGTGGTGCCTGCCCTCGTGCGCCATATCCTAGAGGGTGCGTCTGATGCGGTTCCCAATGGGGTGATCTTTCGGGAGAAGGATCAGATTCGATTTGCCCCGAACCCGGCGCTGTTTGCCGATTTCGCGAAGACCGGGCCTCCGGACTACGACGACTATTACCATCTGCTGGCCGAGCTTGGTGATGCGGCGCAGGGCCTGGACCGCATTCTCCTCTACGAAGGCTCGCGCGGTTGTTGGTGGGGGGAGAAGCACCACTGCACGTTCTGTGGACTCAACGCCCAGAGTATGAAGTTCCGCGCGAAAGCGCCGGATCAGGCGGCGCGCGAGATGACGGCGCTCTCCAGCCGGTATGACACGACCCGGTTCAGGCTGGTGGATAACATCATCGACATGAAGTATGTCGAGAATCTGTTCGGCCAGTTTGCCGCGGCGCATTGCGATCTCGATGTGTTCATCGAAACGAAGAGCAATCTTCAGAAGAGTCAGATCCGCACGCTCGCGGTGGGGGGCGTGAAGTGTATGCAGCCGGGCCTGGAAAGTCTCAGCCTGTCGCAGCTCAAGGCGATGGATAAGGGCGTGACGCCCATGCAGAACATCCTTTGCCTGAAGTGGAGCAGCTACTACCGTGTCGCGGTGTCCTGGAATATTCTGCTGGGCTTCCCTGGCGAGACGAACGAGGATTATCGACGGCAGATCGAGTTACTTCCCTCGCTCTTCCATTTGCAGGCGCCGGAAGCGACCGGGAAATTCTGGCTGCAGCGGTTCAGTCCCTACTTTACGCGTCCGCATGAATATGGTGTGCGGATTACGGGGCCGGGGATGGCCTATGAGTATGTGTATGATGCGGCGCGCCTGGATTTGCTCAAGGTCGCCTATGATTTCGAGTATGAGCTGGATCACTGGCCGGTGGACCCGCACCTCTACCAGGAGCTCGTGAGTCTGGTGGAGGAATGGCAGCGACGGGCGCGCGGCAGCGACCGACCGTTTTTGTATTACTCAAAGTCTATGGACTACATCACGGTGTACGACGGGCGGGACCCTCAGGCGCCGACCAGGCAGCGGTTTGATTGGCCGGCCGCAGGCATCATCGAGGCCTGCAATGAGGCCGCGAAGAGCAGGGATCAGATTCGGGTCATACTCAAAGAAGCGAAGCGCGACAGGACACTGTCGGATGACGAGCTGAATGATGCGCTGGGTGTTTTGACGAGTCGTCGTATCCTCTATGAAGAGCGGGAGAAATACTTCACGCTCGCGATTCCAGAAAACCAATTTCTCTGAGCCACGCCAGGCCGCCGGCAGTTACGAGCGGTCGCTCTTACATCGATAACTTCTCGGCCACGTTCCGCATTTGGACGCCATGCACGAGCGACGCGCCTCCCCTAATCGCGCAGGCGACGTGCACCGCTTCGGTCATTTCCTCAACATTCGATCCCTTCTCCAGCGACGCCTGCGTATAGGCATCGATGCAATAGGGGCATTGCACGGCATGCGCGACGGCGAGGGCGATCAAGGCTTTCTCCCGTTCGGTGAGGGCCCCCTCCGCGAATACCGCACTGTAGTAGCTCATAAACTTGTCCCAGAGTTCCTTATTACCCTTGCCCATCTCGGAGAATTTACCCAGATCGTGTGCGTGATAATACGACTCCATAGTTCAGCTCCTTTGGCTGTACAGGGGATGAGAAGAAACGATGCGAGAAGTTGGGCGTACTGGTTCAGGGTCAGGCATGACCGGGAGGATCAGGCTCAACGTTCTGGAGAACTTCAGAAAAGCGAGTGCCGACAATATCAGTAACTTTGGCCATAAGGTCGGTCACTTCCTTCCATTCTTCCGGAAGCAGGTCCTGTTTCAATTGAGGATGAATCGCCCATTGCGCATCGACCTGAGTTCCCTTTCGGCTCACGAGGACGCGCAATAGTTCCACGTCCCATGTCGCTTTGTCGCTTGGATTCTCACCTGTCGGGGAGCCGTTCATTGGACCTGAGGGAGGTGTTGATGTTGCCATAGTGATGTACTCCAACAAGAATGGTCTGCAATCTTAGCGTACAGATTGGTTTGCTGTATATGGGGTGCCGGGTCGGCTTGGAGCGATGGCGAACTCACAAGCAGGGCGTCTCTTCACGGGCTGGCTGTCGGGCTCATCGGGGAGATGGAGGTCTACTGTCCAGGGATTCCCGAATCACTGCAATCATAGAGTCGTGGAGATGTCCATTGCTCGCAACCAACTCCTGCCCATAGAGAGAGTACGATTGGCCACAAAAGTCCGTCACTCTTCCTCCAGCCTCGCGAAGGATTACTACACCTGCTGCCATATCCCACGGGCTGAGTTTCACTTCCCAGAACCCGTCGAATCGTCCTGCCGCGACATAGCAGAGATCAAGGGCTGCTGATCCCGTGCGGCGGAGTCCTTGGGCCCGAAGTGCAAACCGAGCAAAGTGATCGAGATTATTATTCGGAGTTTCTCGAATATTGTAAGCAAAGCCGGTTACCAGGAGGGCTTGATCTAACTGTGCTGTTTGAGAGACGTGCAGTGGTTGATCATTAACCCGCGCCCCGCCGCCACGCGTAGCGCTGAATAGTTCATCGCGAGTGGGATCGTACACCACACCAAGTACACCATGCCCCTTGTGTTCAAGGCCAATGGATACGCAATATGTAGGAAAGCCATGTGTAAAGTTTGTGGTGCCGTCGAGGGGATCGATAATCCAGACGTAGGGTGACTGACCCTGTCCAATGCGTCCTCGCTCTTCGGCGAGGAAGGCGTGATCGGGATAGCTGGCAAGAATCACATCGATAACACATTGCTCGGCGGCATGATCTGCCTCCGTGACGAGATCGATAGCGCTCTTGTTCTCGACGCGGAAACCGGTGCGTGCGTAACGCGAGAGGACCTTGCCCGCCTGTCTTGCTGCATGAATGGCTGTTTCCAAGAGCAAGGTAACAGGTGCTTCATTGGGGGGTGATGAGTCAAGCATGGCGAATCATAGCACAAGGCCTCATGAGGGCTACCTGCCTATCTTCAGGCTCCTTATCCAGGAAGGGTTGGCAGAGTTGTGTATTCACACGTGCAATTATTTCAAAGCATATGAAAGAATTAATCGTAACCATTTATAAATAGTGGGATGGTAAGTTTCAGTTCTGTGACGGACAAGCCTTGTCCGTGTACTTGTCACAGCTTTTTCTTCTGTCAAGAAAGCCACTTTATTGTCATAGTATTTTAGTATGTCGTTGGTGCTTGACAGTTCTTGTATGCAATGCTATAAAGCAAGCATGCTTCTGTTGGGGGTGCTGTGGAAGAACTAACAGATATCCTTGTAGGTCTTGAGCAGCGGATTCATGCCTACAAGAATAGGTTTCAGGAGCTTGAGAAAAAGAAACGTCGACTCGATGACGAGATTGCGACGATCAAGAAATACCTCGAACTTGCCGAGACGCTCTACCGAGTAGAAGCGGATAAGGCGAAGCTTGCCAGCCTCTCCAGTCAATTCATTACTGATGATAACAAGGGCGTGCGGACTCTTCCGGTCATGGACGTGACGGATCAGTCACGTGAAATTCTCTTAGGTCGCAGTAAGTACGTCGGAAAGAGCGTTCCCGAAGCGACGTATGAAATCTTGCGTGAGTCAAACCGCGCCATGCATGCGAAGGAATTGCTGCAACGGCTTGCGGAAGGTGGGCTGCAGATCAAAGGGAAAACACCGTTGACATCTGTGGCGACGTCACTGAAGCGGGATAAACGATTTAGGAAAGTCGGTCCGAATACGTTTGAAGCACTTGAAGATGTGTTGGTTCAAGCGGTGTAGGTTGTCGTATTCCTTTAAAGGGAGGGGGGTGAGACTCTTGGCAACGAAGAAAGCAGCAGCAAAGAAGAAGAAGAAGTAGCCCGCCGAGTATGACTCGCCGAGGGTGAGGCCACTCACTCTCGGCGTTTACTCATGATAGCGCCTCGTGAAGGCGAGCAATCAATCCCTTCCTACGTACGAAATCAATCTCAACTATAGATGAGTAGTTATGAGGCCTGAAGCGCGACGGCCGGCTGTGACCGGCTGATCGGAAGCGACTTCCTGGATTCAGCGGAAGCGGATTCTGTGTTGAGTAGAATCCATTTTTCAGGCTGTTCCAAGATTTGCTCGACGAGACGAGTGTGGAGCGCATGTCCCGACCGTTCAGCAATGAGGTGGCCGATGAAAGGCATGCCAAGAAGTGAGAAATCCCCAACAAGATCCAAGACCTTGTGGCGGACAAATTCGTTTGAGAAGCGCAGGCCTGATTCATTCATGATTCCGGCCTCTGAGAGTACCACGGTATTCTCGAGGCTGCCGCCTTGTCCGAGACCGCGTGCCCAGAGGGCTTGTACTTCGTGCAAGAATCCGAATGTGCGGGCTTCTGCAATATCATGCTCAAAGGTATCCGCGGAACAGTCGTACGTATAGACCTGCGTCTTGATCATCGGATGATTGTAGTGAATGGTGTACGTAATTTTGGGCGTCGAGGACGGTTCGATACGCACACGCTTTTGGCCGTCGCACACTTCAATCGGAGCCATGATTTTCAAGTAGGGCTGGCGTCGGGATTGTGAGGTCAGACCTACGGAATGGATCAAACGGACAAACGGTGCGGCGCTGCCGTCCATGACGGGGATTTCTCCGGCCGTGACGTCGATGTATACATTATCAACCCCCAGTCCTGAGAGGGCGGCCAGCACATGCTCAATCGTCTTGACCTGAAAGCCATTGCCGTTAATTGCGGTGCATAGTTCGGTTGGCACCAAATGCTCGATAGATGCAGGGAGGGAGGCTCCTGACTTTCCATTCCGATTCACGAAGACGACACCTGTATTCACAGGTGCTGGTCTGAGTGTAATGGTTACTGGTTGGCCTGAGTGGAGCCCAATGCCAGAGCAGGTAATCGGAGCGGCTAGAGTTTGCTGATTCCTCACGAGAGCCTCCAAATTCAAATGACGATCTGTCATTTAGCAAGAGGCTTGCCATAGTGAATTCATAGCAACATGTTGATATGTATATATAAAAGATAGTTTACGCAATTTTCAAAGTGTTGTAAAAAAAGTACAACTGTGGATTTTCAAAAATAAATCTGGAACGGTGGCCTTGCGATCGTGTGGCATTACAAAATTTAGAGAAACTTTCAATTTTCTAACCAATTGATATCACGTTGATATACATCCTGGCAAAGATAGAAGATATGGAAACTTTTCAAATCGGCCAATCCAGCGAGATCCAAATTCATAACAAAAAATATGGAAACTAATTCTCTTTCTTCTTTTCTTCAGAAAACTTCCAGCGGCCTAGGTTTCAGTGAAATCTCATTCTTGGCGTGACTAAACTGGCCTGGTGGCCTAACCCCTGGGGGCGGACCACTCCAGCCTAAACCTCACCTGCCAACTCCAAAATGAGACCGATTCAACGGATTTTCTGGACATATGAAGGAGATCATCTTCATACAGAAAAGTCACTAGAGGTACAAGGCTTAACCGGACGCACGCATGCTTTCTAATCTTCTTCCATACTAGATCCCAAAGCTGATCGACGGCGGCGACATTCCGCCTTGGCTCATAAGGCCCGATACGCTGGATCTCATTTCTGCGCTGGCCGGCAGACGATGCGCCGTCAGATATTAGTCCCAGTTGATCACAGGCGGCCCCAGCCTAATCCGCTCCATTCCTCCACTTTCGAGGGGATCTAGTCAGACACGAATGCGCTGAATGGCGTGTGTGCGGTGAACCGCACTATTCCGAAATTCTCGACCTCGGCAACCACCGCGCCACCGATGGTGGAACTCGCGGTTTAGACGGTTGGCAAGATCATGGGTTAAATCATCATCCAGGGCCTGCCACCCGGCATTGCACGCTATCCGCGGGCCAAATTCCTTGTGGAATTCGACTACATTTCAGGTTGTCCACTCTCTTGTTTGCCAGGCTCATTTTGATCCGGTCCAAAATCGACTGAGTTGGAGCTGCTGAAGGCATCTCGCGCTTCTGAATCCATTACTGCTTCTCAACTCAGGCATCCTGCTGGTTGTTTGTCATTAAGCTGACAGACTTGGATTTGGCCGATCTATGAGGTGGCTCCGGTTGGTTGGACAGTGTCGCCCATTCCTTAAGTGGCGCCTGGCGGATTGCTGACTACGCGGCGGTCCGCTGTGTTGTCAGATTGTCAGAGTACACCTGGTCAGGCGTCTGGCCGTCAAGCGCCTGATGCGGTCGGGTCTGGTTGTAGAACATCAGATAGTGCGCCAAGCCCTGCTGCGCAGCCCCAATCGTCTCGTAGGCGTGCAAATACACCTCCTCGTATTTGATACTTTTCCAGAGTCGTTCCACGAATACGTTGTCACGCCAACACCCTTTCCCGTCCATGCTGATCTGAATGCCGTGGTCTTTCAAGAGCCCCGTGAACTCCTGGCTGGTGAACTGACACCCTTGGTCGGTGTTGAAGACTTCGGGACAGCCATACTGCGTGATCGCTTCTCGCACGGCCTCGAGACAGAAGTCCGTCGTCAGCGTATTGGAGAGCCGCCAGGCCAGCACCCGGCGACTGGCCCAGTCCAAGACGGCGAAGAGATACACGAAGCCTCGTCGCATCGGAATGTAGGTGATATCGGCCGCCCAGACGTGATTGGGACGACTGATCGTGAGATCGCGGAGGAGATACGGATAGATGGTGTGGGCTGGATGCCGCCGACTGAGATGCGGTTTCCGATACAGAGCCTCAATCCCCATCCTGCGCATCAGCGTGGCCACCTGGCGCCGTCCAATGGTGTGGCCCTCCTGCCGCAAGAGATCGCGCAGCATCCGCGCCCCGGCAAACGGATAGTGCAGATGCAGCTCGTCGATCCGCCGCATCAGCGCGAGCGCCGTCGCTGATACCGGCGTTGGCTGGTAGTAGGCGGTTGATCGAGCCAGGTTCAGCAGGTGGCATTGCCGCACAACCGGCAAGGGATGCGTGCGATCGATCATGGCTTTGCGCTCCGCAAGCCGGCCTTGGTGAGCGCCCCTTCTAAAAAATCGTTCTCCAGCGCTAGTTGCCCGATCTTCGCGTGCAGCGTCTTGAGATCCGGCGTCTCTGACGGAGGTTTCGCCCCGCCAAACACGTCGGCGGCTCGCGCCAACAATTGTTGCTTCCATTCGGTGATCTGAGTTGGGTGGACGCTGAATTGCTCGGCCAATTCGGTCAGCGTCTTGTCGCCTTTGATGGCCGCCAAGGCGACCTGCGCTTTGAAGGTCGCTCCGTGATTCCGTCTCGTGCGTTTCATTGCCTCGCTCCTCTCGTCGGCCACCTCGCGGTGGCGTTGGTGAAGCCAGGCTACCACTTACCACACTGTCCGATTTTTCGGAGCCCCCTCACTATTAGTATTCGTGAAAGTGT
>MSXN01000018.1:0-101957 GCA_002083555.1 Nitrospira sp. ST-bin5
GGATCCATCGGAGGTGATTTGGCCGGCGAACTGGGTGGTGGGACGACTGGCTGAACCACGGCTGCTGTATTCGGTAGCGCAGCCGGTACCGTATAGACTTTCTTGGGATCGTACTCGGGCGGGTTTGAGGACGGCAGGTGCTTATCCCCGCCGCCGCAACCGGTTATTAGGAAGGTGCAGAAAAGGAGCAGAAAGAAGCGAGTTGGCATCTGACAGCTCCCTGACAAGGCAACCAACAGCTGGAATGGCCGCCATGCTAGCCCATGCGTCGGAAGTCTTCAATACGGTCCGTAAGGGGAAACGCTCACTGATCTGCCTGATTTCTCCGTTGCTATTCGAGGCGGCCATTGCGTAGAATCCGTCCCGCTTGGTGTGAGGTATCGATGCGATACGTCCAGCTGCTCATCCTGATCGCGCTTCCCCTCAACGCCTACGCCGGCAATATCAAAGACACCGATCTCATCGCCAGCAACACGTTCTTCCTGCCCCCCAGCACGCACAAGACCGTCTTCGTTCAGGCCCGCAATTCATCCGACAATCAGGGCGTCTCATTTCACGACCTGGTGCCGCGGTTGACCGCGAAAGGGTATGAGGTTGTGCAGGATCACAGCGCCGCACACTACATCGTGCTGGCGAATATCGTCTATTGCAACATTACGAAACCGGAGATGCCGGTGGAAGCCATGGTCGCGGGCGGTTATGGCTCTGGATTCGGCTCCAAGATGATGTCCGGCCTGCAAGGTTTGTCCGGCATGGCCAGCATGGCGGGACCGCAGGGCGCCATGGCCGGGGCTGCGGCGTCGATGGGGTTGAATGCCATCGAAGGCATCGGCAGTGCGGTCGGCAGTTTGTTCAGTTCGTCCTCCTCAGCTCCCAAGATGCCGGACGATGTGAACTACGCCTGTATTGCGGATATCCAGATTACCGAGCAGGGTACGACTGCCTCACCATCGGCCCCGGCGAAATCCGGAGCAGGGCAGCAGACCGGTGTGTATCAAACCCGGCTCGCGGCCGATGTGCACCAGAAGAAGTTGGATGAGGCGGAAGCGACTCCTCTGTTACAACAGAAGCTGAGCGCCGCCGTGGCGGGGAATTTCTAATGAGCGGTTTGTCTAATCTCCTCACGCTTTCCGTTTCGCGCCTGACGGCGATCCTGTTCCTGCTCCTGCTAGCGACCGGCTGTTCCAACATCATCCGTTCCGGCCTCATGAACAGCAACACCATCTTCCTGGACCCGAACACCAACCGGACGGTCTACACGCAGCTCCGTAACGCGTCAGAAAATCAGCAGGTGACGCTGAATGAGCTGAATGCCAAGCTGACGGCGAAGGGCTATCAGCTGGTCAAGGATCCGGAGCAGGCGAACTATTGGATCCAGGCCAAGGTCATTTACTGTCACAAAGCGGCAGAAGGTGTCACGCCGGAAAGTGTGGCCAAAGCCGGGGTCGGCGCCGGCATCAGCAGTGGCGGTGCAACGATGGCCTCTGCCGGTGATATGTCAGGGGGTGGCATGGGTGCGGGCATGATGGGCATGGGGGGAGGAATGCCGGATATGAACGCCTTGATGAGGCAGGCCATGGCCGGGGGAGGCGGGTTCCCCGGTATGCAGATGCAACAGGCTCCGAAAGAGGATGGCATCACGTATTTGTGCGTGACGGATGTGCAAATCACTGATCGCAAGCTCGGTAAGACGATCGGTGCTCCGGTCGGGGGCCAGAATGCGAGCAGCTCCAAAGTGCAGCAGATGCGTATGGTGGGTCACGTCCGACAAAAAGATCTCGACATTCCTGAAGCCACGCCGATCATTCAGGACAAGGTCAATACCGGTATTGCCGGACTGTTCTAGCCGGTCTTCGCTCCCATGCTTTTCGATCCTCTGCGTACTCTCCTCAGATCCTGTTATACTGACCCCATTCGAGATTGGTTCACTCCTCTCAAAGGCGGTCACGCGATGAGCGCTCCCACGTGGGATGATTTCGCTGAGCTCGCGCTGAAGCGCATCACGTCATCCGGCGCCGAATACGGCGACATCCGCATCGTTCACAGCACCGCTCAGACTATCAGAGGCGAAGATCGACGGATCGCGTCGATTCGGGATTCCGACGACGTCGGGTTCGGCGTGCGTGTCCTCTATCATGGCGGCTGGGGTTTCGCCGCCAGTTCAATTCTCTCCCTTGAAGAAGTTCCGCGAGTCACCGACCTGGCGATAGACATCGCCAGAGGGTCTGCTTCGGTTGCGATCGAGAAAGTTCGTCTGGCGGCTGAGCCGGCCCATCGAGATCGGGTCGTTACACCAGTTCGAATCGATCCCTTCACGGTTCCGCTCGGGCAGAAGGCCGAGCTGCTCTTGGCGACAATGGAATCGCTTCAGGCGCAATCCGGGGTCGTCCGTAGCAGTGCCGAGTTCTGGGCGAGGAGGGACCGGAAATTCTTCGTGTCGACGGAGGGATCTCGCCTGGAATTCGATCTCTTCGCATCGAGTGGGGATTGTACGGCGACGGCCCTCCACGACGGGCGATTTGCGAGTCGGTCTTTCAATACACCGCAACTGCGGCGGGGCTTTGAATTGATCGAAGAAGCTGATTTCCTTGGGCACGCGCCGCGCGTGGCGCGCGAGGCGGTCGAGAAGGTGCACGCGCCTGCCGTGGATGCCGGTCCATACGATCTCGTACTCGACCCTGAACATCTCTCGTTGACCATGCATGAATCCTGCGGCCATCCGAGCGAGCTGGATCGGGCGCTCGGGTATGAAGCCAACTATGCCGGGACCAGTTTTCTGACGACGGATAAGCTCGGCACGTATCGGTACGGGTCTTCGCAAGTCACTCTGGTGGCGGACAACACCGAGCCTGAGACGCTGGCGGCTACCGGGTACGATGATGACGGAGTAGCCTGCCAGAAATGGGACATCGTACGCGACGGGCTCTTCGTGGGGTACTGCACGAACAGAGAGGTCGCGCCGAGGATCGGGGCGTCGCGCTCGCGTGGGTCGAATCGTGCCGATAGTTGGGGAAGCGTGCCAATCGTGCGCATCGCCAACATCGGTCTGGAGCCGGGCCGGGCGACCGTCGATCAGCTCATCGCGGATGTGAAGCGCGGGATCTATATCGAAGGCCACGGCTCCTACAGCATCGATCAGCGGCGCTACAATTTTCAGTTCGGCGGGGATGCGTTCTGGCTGATCGAAAACGGCCGGCGGACCCACATGTTGCGCGACGTGATCTACCACGGCATCACGCCGGAATTCTGGAACAGTTGCGACGGAGTGGCCGACCGGTCGCATCGTCAACGCTATGGCTTCATTACGTGCGGCAAGGGTCAGCCCGGCCAGTCCGGCTGGATGACGCATGCCGCGTCGCATGCGCGTTTCCGCAACATTCAAGTCATTCGAGGCGAGGGGCGATCATGACCGTCACCGGCGCCAAACCTTGGCCAAAGATGACCACACGCGAGGAGTTTCAGTTTATCGCCGAACTGGTTCTCAAATGTTCGACGGCGGACCACACTTTGGTGACATTGCATGATCAGGATGGCGGCACGACACGATTTGCCAATAACCAGATTATCCAAAATGTGAATACCCGCCGGGGGAACGTAGCTGTGACAGTGGCATTCGGTGCCAGGCAGGGCACGGCGGCGACGACGGATTTCACGGCCGGTTCGCTGCGCGAGACCGTCAAGCGAGCCGAGGCGATCGCACGCGTGTCTCCCGAAGACCCGGAGTACCTGCCGCCGGTCGGACCGCAGGAATTAGTGGCCTGTCCCACGTCGCGCAGTGAGACGCTCAAAGCCGGACCGACTGTGCGGCTGGAATATGCGAACGAAGCGATTGGCCAATGCCGTATGGAGAATATGTCGGCTGCGGGCATTGTCTCCTCATTCCGCGCGTCGGTCGGGGTGGCGGCGGACACCGGACTCCTTGCGTTTGAAGAACGGACGGAAGCGCGATTCAGTATTACCGTGCAAGCCGGTGACGCGACCGGGTGGGCCTCGGCCGCGCACCGTTCCATCGACCGGTTGAAAGTACAGGAACGCACGCTGTCTGCGATCCACAAGGCGACGTTGGGAGCTGAGCCTCAGGAATTGCCGCCCGGCCGCTATCGAGTCATCCTCGAACCGGCGGCGGTAGCCGGCCTGTGGTCGTGGATCATCTGGATGCTGGACGCGAAGTCCTATCTGAAAGGCACAAGTCCGTTTGCCGGCAAACTGAAGAAGCGGATTCTGGATAAACGGTTCTCGTTGGAGAATTGTCCGGGGCACGCCGATTTGCTCGGTGTTGGCTTTACGGCCGAAGGGCTTCCGTCTACGGCATCGCCATGGATTCATCAAGGCGTCTTGCAGCAACTGGCCTATGATCGGTTTACCGCCCAGTCACAACAGATCATGCCTATCCCGACAATCGAGGCGCCGCGCCTTTCGATCGAGGGGTCGTCGGCAAGTTCTTTGGCGCAACTCATCAAGTCGACCGACCGGGCGATCCTTGTGACCAATTTCTGGTATCTTCGCACGGTGAATCCGACCGATCTGACCTTGACCGGCATGACGCGGGACGGGACGTTTCTGGTGGAGAAAGGCGAGATCGTCGCAGCAGCGAAGAATTTTCGCTTTCATGAGAGCCCGCTACGGGCGTTCCAACAGGTCGAAGCCTGGACGGCACCGGTGGAAGCGGTGACCTCTGAAACGGGAAAGATGCTTGTGCCCGCTGTGGTCCTTCCGGAGTTTCATTTCTCCAGCGTCACCAGATTCTAAGCCTCAGTCGCTCTGATTCTGACGCGCGCTCACGCACCATGTTTGGAAAAATGATTGACTCATCTGCATGGTCGGAGTAGACAAGTACGTAGTGGCTCGGAGATATCATCTGTCCCTGTTCGAGCCTGTCCGATGTTCGAATCCCTCCAGTCAGATCGTCGCAACCCGCACCACGATGTTCTGCGGTCTGGATGGTGAAGTTGATAGAGGAGGTTCCGTCATGTCCCGTCGATATAGCGACCAACCCATTAACCTGATCGCACGCATTCCTTCTCCTGAGCAGATGTCCGCCGCGCGCCCGAAGCAGCGGTCCTTCATCCAACTGGTTATGGAGTCCGGAGCAACCTGTGCGCGTGGGATTGCCGATATGGTAGCGCAGCTTCACCGGTTGGGTCGGTCGATCGGTTCTCCGATGAAGAGCCGGCCGGCTGGGAAAGCATCACTCAACCTGGCAGCCGAACCGGCGGCGTCAATGTCCCAGCCTGTTGCGGAGAAGGTCTATCTCTCCGACGATCGCCTGGCCAGATGGAATGCCCTTCTGGATGCGACGGTCCCGCACATTGAATCAGATGAACAAGGTCGGGAGCCCATTCATACACCGGTCCCTCGATCGATGGCCCGTGTTGCTGAGTCGCGCCCTCTCGATGAAGTGGTCGCCTTGCGCGTGGAGTTGTTGGCCCATCAGCAAGAGGTGGCCCGCCTGGCGGTACAGTTACAAGAGTTGAAATCGATGGTGGGTTCACAACAGCAGGTCTTGGTCTATTTGGGACAAGAGTTGGAAGCGCAACAGCTACCGATGGCCATGGCCGCGGCGCAGGCCGCTCCGTCCGCGAAGAAAGCCCGGGTGATGCGGGCGAAGTCCGGCGGAAAAGACCTGTCTGCATCACGGAAAGTATCTCGCGAGCCGTCACTCAATTTGTAACATGTTGTATGAGGTGGCTCTGTGCGTAGAGCGGTGATGCTGAGTGGGCTATTTTGTCTGCTGACCGGCTGCCTTTCAACCGCGGGTACTCACGAAGAGTCCCTCGGGATCGGCATTGTCCGGGGAACGTTGGGCGTTCAGCCCGAGGGACAGATACGGCTCGCGCGGCCGGCGGATACGCTATCCGTGCAGGGGGCTGTACTGTTGCTGGAAGGCGGTGCGTATGTTCTTCGCCTTCTGGATGGCTCGGAGCGCCGCGTGGCGTTGGATGAAAATACCCGCATCGACCGGCCTGCTCATGTCGGCGACAGGGTTGAAGCATTTTTGGATAATAGCGGCCGTGCAGTCCTTATTCGCAACATCGATCACCTCACAGAGTAGCCCTCAGCTGCGTGTCGCCGGAGCTGTCACTTGTTCCCGTCGTTCGATGAGCCGGCTGAGTCGCGCTACTTTTTTCTGTCTCGCGCTCCTGCTGTCTTGGGGAGGCGCCGCTGAGGCGGCGGAATCCGTCCCGCTGTTCACCGATCTCGGAGCCCTTCGTCATCCGATCACCACGACGTCCGAACAGGCGCAGCAGTATTTCGATCAGGGCTTGCGTCTGGTCTACGCGTTCAATCACGAAGAGGCGATTCGTTCGTTTGAAGCAGCAGCCCGGCACGACCCGACTGCCGCGATGGCCCATTGGGGCATCGCGCTGGCGTTAGGGCCCAACATTAACGCGCCGATGGCGAAGGGCGACGAACGGCGGGCATGGGAGGCGTTACAGAAAGCCCGGGCGCAAGCCAACCACGTCAGTCCCGCCGAGCAACGATATATTGAGGCGCTTGGTAAACGATACAGTGCCAAAGGCGGTTCCCGTGTCGCGCTCGACAAGGCCTATGCGAATGCCATGCGGACAGTCTGGCAGCGGTCGCCGGATGATCCGGATGCCGGGGTCCTCTTTACCGAAGCGTTGATGGATTTGCGGCCGTGGGATTTCTGGGCATCCGACGGACGTCCGCATCCTGGAACCGACGAGATGGTGTCGACGCTGGAAACGGTCCTCGCCAGACATCCCGATCACCCCGGCGCCTGCCACTACTACATCCATGTCGTCGAAGCGTCGCCGAAGCCGGAGCGGGCGCTGGCCTGTGCTGAACGGTTACCTGGCCTCATGCCGGGGGCGGGGCATCTGGTGCACATGCCGGCGCATATCTATCTTCGCCTCGGCAAATATCACGAGGCGGCAGAAGGCAACGCCCACGCGGTTCATGTCGACAAAGAATACCTGGCACGCCGGGCGCCGAGCGGAGACTATGCCGATGGCTACTTCGCGCACAATCTGCAGTTTCTCTGGGCGGCGCTGATGATGGAAGGGCGTCAGGCGGAGGCGCTGAAGATCGCCCGAGAATTGACCATGACCATCACAGAAGCGGAAGCGCGGAAGGAGAAGTGGAAAGAATTCTATCTTCCGGCGCCGTTGTTTTCGATGATCCGTTTCGGCCGGTGGGATGATCTGCTCCACGAGCCGGTCCCTCCGAAGGGACTCCGGGTACAAGAAGGTATCTGGCGGTTGGGGCGTGGACTTGCGTCGGCGGCTATGGGACGGATTCCGGGAGCCGAGGGCGAACATTTTGTGCTGACGGGCCTGGCGAAGCAGTTCCGCCGTGACCGGAGTCCCGAAGACAAGACCGCGCGGACCATGTTAAGAATTGCAGAACGGCTGCTGGCGGGAGACATTGCCGCACGTCGCCAGAAGTATGACGAGGCCATCAGGATTCTGCGTGAAGGGGTGACACTGGAAGAATCTTTGCCCTACACGGAGCCTCCCTATTGGCCGATTCCCGTGCGTCACTATCTGGGGGCGATGTTGCTGACGGCCGGCCGGCCGGCCGAAGCCGAACAAGTCTACCGGGAGGATCTTCGGCGTAACCCACAGAATGGGTGGAGTCTCTGGGGATTGATCCAGAGTCTGCGCGCTCAGCATAAAGGGGGCGAAGCGGACACGATCGACGGGCAGTTCAAGTCGGCCTGGACCTATGCCGACATCACGCTCCCGGCATCACGATTTTAATCAGAGCAGTCTGAAGCGGAGGAGCGATGCGATTCATAGTGGGTGTCATGGGGCCGGCCAAGGCGAAGAAGAAAGATCTGGATAACGCGCGGGTACTCGGCGAATTTATCGCCAGGCGCGGCTGGGTGGTGCTTACCGGAGGACGCGACCTGGGTGTCATGGATGCCGCCTGTGAGGGAGCGAAGCGAGTCGGCGGGAGCCTGACGGTGGGAATTTTGCCCACGGCGAAGGACCGGGTGTCGTGTCATGTCGATGTGCCGATCATTACGGAAATGGGCAGCGGCCGTAACAACATCAACGTGCTCACGAGTGATGTGGTGGTGGCGTGCGGTCTAAGTGGATCTGGCACGGTGTCTGAAGTCGCGTTGGCGGTGAGAGCCGGGAAGCCCGTGATTCTTGTAGATGCCGCTCCGGCCGATGTGGCTTTCTTCCGCAAGCTGGGCAAACGCCTCGTCTCTGCAGCCGGCTCTCCGGAAGAGGCGATCGAGCTTATTATGAAGCAAATGGGCGGCAGGAAGCGCCGCTCTCATTCGGAAGAGCCGACGGAATACGGCGATCTGGCATTGTGAGGGTCCGATTAGGGAGCGAGAACGCCGGAGAGGTCGCCTTTTTCTACGAGCACCCCGCTATTCTCGAAGGGGAGCCGGCCCTCTTTCAGATACAGCACGCCGCTGATCTCGTATCTCAGGGCCTGGACTTTTCGTAACCCGAGAACCTGTCGCACGACATCCAGGGTAGACGTCGTTGTTTCAATCGTCACGACGCTCTCGCTCAAACGCGGGACAGTGAATGCCTGGTTCCCGAGACCGCGGGCCAATCGTTTTCCATTCAAATCCAATCGGATGTCCATGCCGGTCACCTGTAGCTCGTAGTCGTTCGGGTTCCGGACGCGCAGATCGATTTTGAGCCGCTGCTCGAACGGCGTGCTATCCAGAGGGGTGATATTGCTGACCAGCACGTCCGGTATTTCCCCCTTCGCGAACCAGGAGGCGCAACCGGACAGCGCGGTGAGGGTCGCAACGAAGAGCAGAAGCTTCGAGAAATGCATGAGAATATCATACCCGAAAATCCATCGGAAGCCGAGCGCCGTAATAGACTGTAAGAGTTTCGCGTCAGCCCCGACTGACCACAGAGGAGGGTCTTCGCAATGACAAGACGGAATTTCGGACAGGCAGCATTGGCAGGGATGGTCCTAGTGATGGGGCTGGGCCTTAGTTTGATCCAACCGGACCGCTCGGCCGCGACCGCTCCGGCCAAGGCCTATTTTGCCGGCGGGTGCTTCTGGTGCATGGAGGAAGCTTTTGAGAAAGTCGACGGTGTCCTCTCGGCGGTGTCCGGCTACATGGACGGAACCCTGGCCAATCCGACCTATGAGCAAGTGTCAGCCGGCGGGACCGGGCACGCGGAGTCGGTTGAGGTGACCTATGATCCGGCCAAAGTGAGTTACGAGAAGCTCTTGGATGCGTTCTGGCGCAATGTGGATCCGCTGACACCGAACGCGCAATTCTGTGACCATGGCAATCAGTATCGGGCCGCGATATTTCCCTCGACTCCCGAAGAGCAGAAATTGGCTGAGGCCTCGAGAAAGCGGCTTGAAGAGTCGAAAAAATTTCACAGTCCGATCGTGACGCAGATCGTGGCGGCCACGGCGTTTTACCCGGCCGAAGAGTATCACCAGGATTTCTATAAAAAGAATCCGGTGCGCTACAAGTTCTATAAATTCAATTGCGGCCGGACCCAACGGCTGGAAGAGGTTTGGGGGAAGCCCTAGGTGATGCCTGTACGTCAGCCCGATACGCTCGAACGACTGATCAAGGGAATTGTGGTGTTGAACGGACTCCATGCCGTCGATCATGTCCTGCGCGGTGATTTCCATTGGCCAATCGATGACCAGTCGATCGGCTTCATCGTCGTGATCGCCTCGATCTATCTCGTGTTAGGGCTGGGATTGATCGGTTACCGACGAGGAACAGTAGGTCCGAGATTCTGGGCCGGTATCGGGTTGGGTGGATTGGCCTTTGGCTGGCTCTCGCATTTCAGTCCTTTCACGGACCAGCCTGTAGCCGTCATTTTTCATGCCTATCACGCTCCTGTGATGGGCGGGATTGCCGTGGCACTTCTCATACTATTGATGCTCGTGGTGCTCGTGGCGACCGTCCAGGCCTTTGTCTATTGGGGCATGGCCAAGAGTGACGGGGCAAAAGTCCTGCCGTAGTTCTCTTGCCGAGAAATGGTCACGATTGTTCGATCTGCGCATCTTCGTTGCAGGATCGATTGAGATAAAGCCTGAATGTCTTCAGTGAGTTGTGAATCGATCTGGACGGCACGGCTCTTGAGGAGATACTTCGGTAACCAGGGTCCACCCCTGCTGAATGGGTCGGCCAGGTTACTGCGTGACTACTCCAATCTCCATACAGCGGTTTCGCCCCTCCGTTGGGTTTCTGCGCAACGCGGGGATTATTGTGTTGGCCATGGCGATGGTCGGAGCGATCCCTGTTCCTACAAAGTCGGATTTCGACGGGCGCCCGCGATATGACACACAGGAAATCCGACGGGCGATCGCGTTCTACGCGAAACGGTACCGACTTGATCCGGCGCTCTTGCGTGCGGTCATTAAGACGGAGTCTGATTTTCGTCCGGACGCGGTCTCTCGGAAGGGAGCGGTCGGGCTCATGCAATTGACTCCTGAGACCGCTGCCACATTACGCGTGGGAGACCTCCACGATCCCATTCAGAACATCGGTGGTGGCGCGAAACAGCTGCGGCATCTGCTGAATCTCTACGACGGGAATCTTTCGCTGACGCTGGCCGCCTACAATGCCGGGGTACATCGGGTAAAGGGCGGCCGGATTCCACGTATTCGCGAAACCCGGCACTATGTGCGCAAAGTGCTCAAGAACTACGAAAGGTATCGATCCAGAAGTCCACAAGCGACTCCGCCGGATCATTCAGCCAAGTCTTCTCCACCGCCCTCTGCATTGTAGGAAACTGTTCGGAGATAGGGGAAAGGGAATGTGCGGTGCTCCAAGTGATTCCTTGTCAGAGATACCGATGAGAGTTGGCCCTCCCAGAGTGATGTCAACGGGGCGTTATCGTGCTTTCATCACCAATGTCCGCAGCCGCTCCCGCTGGGCCATGGTAATGTCGATGAACTCCAGTCCGAACTCCTTGTGGTCGATCCAGCGAATGAGGGCCTGATTGATGCGCAGCGGCCATTGATGATCGGGCAGGAAAAGAGACAGTCGCAGAATCATTCCGATCTCGAGTGGAATCGACGAACTCGCGCGACAGCCGCTCGCGGAAATGTCCAGTAGCGTGGCCTCACCCTCGAAGTCGTCTTCGCCGAAGAAGAACAGACGGCAGGAGAGCAGCATCCGCCTTCCTCGTCGATCCTTGTGGTGATCGCTTGCCGGGTCCGGGTGCGCAGGCGGTTGTGGCCGTAATTCCATAACCCTCATGTCCTCTCAGAAATTCCTCACGCCTTGACTGTACCGCGTGTTCTGTCTTTCTGCCTCCCCCAGATGGTGTAGTTCGGACGGGGGGCAACGCCTCGGGAAAGATCCTGACGTCATAGAGAATGTCTAACAGAGGCCCACACGAATGCAAGTACAAACGACTAAGAAGTAACTAGAGTCCCATCAAGGGTGGCGGTGTGGCGGGATCTCGACAAGCAGTTGACCTTCGCCGAGGTCTCTGCGAAAAAGATCGGATTGGAATGTGAGAGAGGAGGAGCAGTGATGAAGCGAACAGGGAATCTCAGGATGGCGCAGCTCGGACCTTCGGAAATCCGAGCCATGACTCAGGCCTGTGTGAACGCCAAGGGGGTGAACATGGCCCAAGGGGTCTGTGACACGCCCGTCCCTCTGCCGGTCTTGGAGGGTGCCAAGCGCGCCATGGATCAGGGATTCAATACCTATACTCGATTCGACGGTCTCGCTGAATTGCGGCAGGCGCTGGCCACGAAGCTGGCTCGCTACAATGGCATTCAGGCCGATCCTGAACGCCATATCACGGTGAGTGCCGGGGCGACGGGCTCGTTTCATTGCGCGTGCGCCGCCCTGTTGAACCCCGGTGATGAGGTCATTCTCTTCGAGCCCTACTACCAGTACCATGCGACGGCGCTGAAGTCGGTCGATACCGTTCCTGTGCCGGTGCGGATGCAACCACCTGATTGGACTTTCTCGCTCGCCGAAGTGGAAAGGGCCGTCACGAACCACACCAGAGCGATTGTGGTCAATAGCCCCGGCAATCCCTCCGGGAAAGTCTTTTCGCGTGCAGAACTGGAAGGCATTGCCGAGATCGCGACGCGTCACGACTTGTTCGTATTCACCGACGAAATCTATGAGTACGTTTTGTATGACGGCCGACAACACGTGAGCCTCGCGACCTTGCCTGATATGGCCGAACGGACGATCACGATCGGAGGCTACTCCAAGACATTCAGTATTACCGGGTGGCGCATTGGCTACAGCGTAGCGGCGGAGCGATGGGCGCAGCTCATCGGGGCGATGAATGATCTGTTGTATGTCTGCGCGCCTGCGCCGTTGCAAATGGGTGTGGCGGCCGGCATCAACGAGCTGCCGGATTCCTTCTACCAGGAGATGGCTCGGGAGTTTCAACGCAAGCGGGATCGGTTTTGCGAGGCGCTCTCGCGGGCGGGGCTCACGCCGTCTGTTCCCCAGGGCGCGTATTATGTGCTGGCGGATGCGAGCCGGCTTCCAGGGAGCACTGGCAAGGGGCGCGCGATGGCGTTATTGGAAATGGCTGGCGTGGCCGCCGTTCCAGGGGAAGCCTTCTTCTCGGGTCCGGAAGGCGCGCGGTTTGTGCGTTTCAGCTATGCGAAAACCGAGTCTGATTTTGACGAGGCATGCCGACGGGTGGGGAGGCTCCATCTGTAAGGTTGACAGGTTCTGATTTTCTTGAAGCGCTTGTCCCTCGCGCCTCTGCATGGTAGATAGGGTGAAAGATCGGGGAGTCTGTTTGTTTATGCGTCTTGTCGAATCTCGGGTGTCCGCGCTGGTCGTGGCGATACTGCTGCTGACAGCGTGCAGTCATCCGCAAGCCTCACACCTTATTGCGGGTTCATCGCCCGCTGAATCGCTCACTCATGATTCGAGCGATCGCCGTGTGCTTGCCGGCGAATGGGACTATGAAGAGCTGGCGGTGGTGTTGCTCACTCTCGATGAGACGGGCAACGGGACCTACGGGTGGAAGAAGGGGCAGCTTCGAACCGTCGCTCTCAGTGGCTTGCATTGGGAGGGAACCTGGTTGCAGGAAGAGAATGATCGAGAAGGTAACTTTGTCGTGGAATTGAGTCCGGATCTTTCCGAAGGTGATGGCCGCTGGTGGTATACACGCATCGGCGACGATCGGGCTCCGACGGCGAAAGGGGGGACCTTCCACCTCTCGCGGAGGACTTCCAGTTTAGCTGCTAGCGATACGCCGCCCGCTCCTTAATCTCTCGGGTTAATCGATTCAAACAGAGCCGAATAGTCCTCATCCCGGTGTCCCTCATGGATGGCTTGCTCAAGGAGGGCGCGCACACCGGCGAGGCCGGCTACGTTCAGTCCTTGAAGCCGCGCCTCCTCGGCAAACAGGTTTACATCTTTGAGCAGATGACTGGTGGGGAAGTTCGGCTTGTCGTACTGGCGGGTCAGCAGTCGGGGAAGCTTTTTTTCGAAGGCCGGGGCAAACAGCGCGCTTGATTTGAGGATGGCCATGAACTGGTCGACGGAGATTCCGGCTCGTTGGATAAGCCCCAGGCTTAGGGCGAAGGCGGACAACTCCGCGGCGATCAAATGATTCAGCGCCAGTTTGAGCGCGGCCGCTTGCCCGACGGGCCCGATGAGGGATGGGGCCGGCGTCAATGATGAGAATACCGGCTCCCAGCGACGGAGCTGGTCAGCTGTGCCCCCGCCCATCACGATTAAGGTGCCGGCCTTGGCCTCAGCGAGGCTGCCTAGGACAGGCGCTTCGAAATAGTCTCCTCCGCCATCGGACACCGAGCGTTGGAGTGCACGGCTTTCATCCGGGCTGATGGTGCCCATCTGAATAATGGTTCGACCACGGAGATCCACCGGCACAGTGGAGGGGAACAGGACCGAGCGAATCGCGGCGGCATCGGTAAGAAAGAGAAGGGCGCAGTCTGTGGTGGCCACAGCGTCATCAGCTGTTGCAGCCACTGTGATGCCGTACGCGCGGAGGGGATCGGTCTTAGAAACCGTGCGATTGTAGACCGAGACGGCATGCCCCGAGTTGTGCAGCCGTTCTGCAACGGCTCGTCCGAGTAAGCCAATCCCTACAATTGCTACGCGCATGAGACCGTCGCCTTTCCTCTGTCAGCGGGCTGATCTCGGGAGTTGTCGTACCTGGGCGGTGAGGTGATCGGGAAATCCCTGCACGGTTGCGATGAATCCCCCAAAACGGGGAAGCGGTTGGTTGTATCGGAGTGGCTGTCCCGCGCCATCGTGCGCTGATCCGCCGGCTTCTTCGAGCAAGAGCGTTCCGGCCGCCACATCCCACTCATTTTCCGGCTCGAAGGTGATGACGCCGTGAATCGTCCCACGGGCTGTCTGCGCCAACGCCCATGCGATGGAGCGCATCGGGCGACTCGTCATGTGCGACTCGATCGATTTGAAGCGTCCGGCATGGAGTTCCCACGGACTGAGCGCGATCGTCGGCAGTTGGCCGTCCTCCGACTCGTGGCGTGGGGCCGGTGCGCCATTCAGATGGAGGCCCTGGCCGCGGATCGCGGTATAGAGCTCGTTGGTCGACGGATTAAAGATCGCCGCCAGCACCGGCTGCGTGCCTTCCAGCAGCGCCACGGAGATGCAATATTCCGGTTCGTGCCGGATGAAGGCTTTGGTTCCGTCGATGGGATCGATGACCCAGACGCGTGGTTTGGTCAGCCGGGCGTCGGTATCGGGGGTTTCTTCAGACAGCCATCCGTCGTGCGGAAATTGTCCGAGCAGACGATCCATGAGAATGACATTGACGGCATGGTCGGCCGAGGTAACCGGAGAATCATCCGGTTTGGTATAGATCTGAAATCCATCCGTGGCTAGTCGCAAGGCTTCGGCGCCGGCTTCGCGGATCGCGGTGGTGAGGACATGATATTCCTGTTCCCAAGACATAGTGCAGGGTAGCAAGGTCGCGCTGAGATTGAAAGCCGGCTCTTTCGATCGCTTGACCTCCCGAGAGAATCTGCGTACAAGCAGAGCACGTATGAAACTTGTCCAAAAGCGCTCGAAGAAAACCGGGTTGCCGCCGGGGACGCTGGTCCATATCGGTGAGAAAAAAGCCGACACGGTGACCATGACCGTCTTCGACTATGCCGGTGCGCGCTGCGATGAGCGGACGGTGACTAACCCGGAAGAGTTGCAGCCGCCCGCGGATGAGTCCGTCACCTGGGTGGATATCGGCGGGGTCCACAAGCTCGACTTGCTCGAAGCCTTCGGAAAACAGTTCTCACTCCATCCCCTCCTGCTTGAAGATATTGCCAATACCGATCAGCGGCCGAAGCTCGATGACTATGAGTCCTACCTGTTTCTGGTCATGAAGGTATTATCCGTCACGGAGACGCACGATTTGCTGGTCGAGCAGGTCAGTTTCGTCATCGGGCGGAATTTCGTCTTATCATTTCAGGAGAACGGCACCGACGTCTTCAAGCCGGTGCGGGAACGGTTGCGCGGTGGCAAGGGCCGTCTGCGGCAGAGTGGCGCCGACTATCTGCTATATGCCTTGGTGGACGCGATTGTGGATCAGTACTTTCTGGTCATTGAATCTCTCGGTGAGAAAATTGAATTATTACAAGAGAAAGTGGTGGCTGATCCGAAGCCGGACACGCTGAGAGAGGTTCACGCCCTCAAACGACAACTGCTTTTCCTTCGTCGGGCGGTGTGGCCGCTGCGGGAAGCGACGAATGGCCTCTCCCGTTCCGATTGCCCCTTCCTGCATGAACCGACCAAGGTCTTCTTCAGGGATGTGTACGATCACGTCGTGCAGATCGTCGATACCATCGAAACGCTCCGCGAAATGGTCTCGGCCAGCCTCGATATTTACTTGTCCAGCGTCAGCTACCGCCTCAATACGGTCATGCGAGTCTTGACGGTCATCACGACGATTTTCATGCCGTTGAGCTTTATCGCGAGCATTTATGGCATGAACTTCGAACACATGCCGGAACTGAAGTCGGAGTGGGGCTATCCGGCAGTGTTAGCGGCGATGGGGCTGATTGCGGCAGGGATGCTCATTGCTTTCCGGCAACGACGGTGGCTCTAGCAGGCCATTCCGGCCTATTCCTGGATTTCGACCCGATCCACAAAATAGTCGGTTTCTCCGAAGCAGGTCGTGGGGAGGTAGCGGTATTCCTTGTAGTGCAGGATCACCCGCTTACCCAGGACTTTATCGAGCTCGGCGGCGACCCGTTCGTCTCGGACGGTGAAGCTCCAAAGTACCGGAGCGACGCCCGGCACCGTCGTCATGGCCAGCTCGCCCTCATACGTTTTGCAGACCCATCCCTTTTGAGAGAACTTCTGGATATAACCCGCTCGACTCCCGTCGGAGTAACTCAGGTTGAAGGCGATGAGGAGATAGGCTGCACCGAGAAAGAGGACGATGGTCAGCAGGAATGTGGGACGCAAGAACTTCATGGGCTAGGTCCTCAGTTCATGACGGAATATCGGTGAACAGCCATGGAGCCTCGGCTTTCCGCTTTTGTTCGTAGGCGGAAATGGCGGACTCGTGTTGCAGCGTCAAGCCGATCGAGTCGAGCCCGCGATACAAACAATCTTTGCGGAACGGATCAATCGTGAATGTGCAGATCTGGCCGCCTGGCGTGGTGACGGTTTGTTTGCCGAGATCCACCGTCAGCTGGTAGCCCGGCGTGGCCAGCACTTCGTGCATCATCGCCAGGACCTCGTCGGCTGTGAGGACTACGGGCAGGATGCCGTTCTGAAAACAGTTGTTGTAGAAGATGTCCGCGAAGCTCGGTGCGATCACGCAGCGGAATCCCTGATCGAGCAGGGCCCAGGGGGCATGTTCACGGGACGAGCCGCAACCGAAGTTGTCGCGGGTCAACAAAATCGTGGCGCCTTGGTAGCGGGCTTGATTCAGGAAGAACTGTGGGTCCGGCGACCCGTCTTTCTGTTTCTTCCAGTCGAAGAACAATCCCTCGCGCAGTCCCGTGCGCTTGATCGTCTTCAAGTATTGTTTCGGAATGATCTGGTCCGTATCGACGTTGACCCGATCCAAGGGGGCGACTAAGCCGGTGAGCGTGGTAAATGCTTGCATGGCGTCTTCTAACTCCAATGGCGAATATCGATAAAGTGTCCCTCGACGGCCGCCGCAACGGCCATGGCCGGGGAGACGAGATGGGTGCGTCCGCCCGCTCCCTGCCGCCCTTCGAAATTGCGATTGCTGGTCGAGGCGCAACGTTCGCCCGGTTTCAGTACATCGGCGTTCATCGCGAGGCACATACTGCAACCAGCTTCCCGCCACTCAAACCCGGCTTCGCGGAAAATCTTGTCGAGGCCTTCCTGTTCGGCCTGCTGTTTGACGAGACCGGAGCCTGGGACCACCATCGCATGCACGGTCTTGGCAACGTGTTTGCCTTTGGCCAGCGACGCGGCGAGACGCAAATCTTCAATGCGCGAATTCGTGCAGGACCCGATAAAGACCTTGTCGATCGTGATGTCCGCGATCGGCATGTTGGCGGCGAGTCCCATGTATTCCAGCGCGCGTTCGGTGGCCTTGCGGGTATTATCGTCAGTCATCGTGGCCGGGTCCGGAACCCGCTGATCCACTCCGAGCACCATACCGGGACTGGTTCCCCAGCTGACTTGCGGGGCGATGTCCTCGGCACGCATGACCAGCGTGGCGTCATACTTCGCGTCGGGATCCGTCTTCAATTGTTCCCATGCCCGCACGGCCTGCTCGAACAGCGCGTCCTTTGGGGCCAAGGGACGCCCTTTAATATAGGCGGTGGTCTTTTCATCCGGAGCGACCATGCCGGCGCGGGCTCCGCCCTCGATCGACATGTTGCACAGGGTCATACGGCCTTCCATGCTCAAGGCGCGAATGGCCGATCCCGTATATTCGATGACATACCCGGTCCCGCCGGCCGTGCCGATCTTGCCGATGATGGCGAGAATGATGTCCTTGGCAGAGCAACGATCTGAGAGGACGCCGTCGACGCGGATCTCCATTGTCTTAGGCCGCTTCTGAACCAAGCATTGCGTTGCCAGCACATGCTCGACTTCGCTGGTGCCGATGCCGAAGGCCAGAGCGCCGAACGCGCCGTGCGTGGAGGTATGAGAATCGCCGCAGACGATCGTCGTGCCGGGGAGCGTAAATCCCTGTTCCGGGCCGATGACGTGGACGACTCCCTGACGGATGTCGTTCATCCCGAACAGCGTAATATTGAAGTCCCGGCAGTTGTCTTCCAGTGTCTGGATTTGTTTGGCGCTGATGACATCGGCAATACCGAGACGGCGGTCCGTCGTCGGGACATTGTGGTCCGGGACCGCGAGCGTCGCGGCTGGGCGGCGCGGACGGCGACCGGAGAGCTTTAAGCCTTCGAAGGCCTGCGGCGAGGTGACTTCATGGACCAGCTGCCGATCGATATACAACAGTGTCGTCCCGTCCGGTTCTTCCCGTACGAGATGCGTGTCCCAAATCTTATCGAATAGTGTCTTGCCTGCCATGACGTGCTCCTCACTAACCGGTACCAGTGGAGTGTAAAGGACCGTCATTATACATAGGGCTCAGGCGGCATGCCAGGGAGGGGCGCATGACCTCGGTAGACTTCAGAAATTTCCAGGACTGCCGATACGGATTATGATGAGCGACCACACACTCAATCCCGATCATATCTCGATCCCTCGCTGGACCATTGCCCGGGATACCCGCTCGCTGGGCTGTGTGTTCTGCCATTCCATCATCGTGCGCGTGACCACCGATACCCGGCAAGTGGCATTCTGTAGCTGTCGGCTCGTCGAATACCGCCTGCTCCCAAAACCGACCCCCCGCAAGGCCAATTCGGCCAAGCCCTGATTCCCTCGCTTGTCTTGCCCGTTCAGACGTGATAGCAGCATGGCATGTCGACCGATGACGTGTCCCACCGCTTTTGGGTTACATGGTCACAGCTGCTCCTGGATAGCTTTCGGCGCTGGACCGGCCGGGACTTGCTGATCCGGACCGGCACACCAGACGCGCAGGCGCAAGCGCTATTTGCCGCGCCCTTCGTGGTGGTATCGCATGACACACAGACCGATCCGATGTTGAATTACGGCAACCAGCGGGCACTCGACCTGTGGGAGTTGTCGTGGGCACAATTGACGAGCACGCCCTCTCGCCTCACCGCGGAGCCCATGAACCGCGATGAGCGCGCCCGCATGTTGGCGATGGCTGAGAAGCAGGGATATTATTCCGGCTATCGAGGAGTCAGAATCTCTTCCACTGGTAAACGGTTTCTAGTTGAAGATGCCACCGTCTGGAGTGTCATCGATGGCCAGGGGATTCGAGTGGGCCAGGCCGCCACATTCGGTCGTTGGACTATGGTGGAATAGCGTAGCCCAGTTGGACCGATTCCCGGGATTCGTGTAGGCGGTAACGCGAGGTGCTTGGTGTGACGGGAACGGAACTCTCGGCTAGGTCCAGAGTTCTATGGGGCCGTGGTTGGCCAGACCGCGGAGCAAATCCTGTTTGGAGATAATGCCGACTGGCTGCCGATTGGCATCGAGGATCGGCAATGCTCCGACCCGCTCGTCCATCATGACCCGGGCGATTTCCCGAATGTCGGTCGTGGGTGCCGCGGAAAGCACGCGAGGGCTCATGATTTCTGCCAACCGCCGATGGGCAGCGGTGCTCTGAATGCCGGCAATGACGAGATCGGGGGCGTGGCGGGTCAGATCCCGGTCCGAGACCATTCCGACCAGTGTGCCATGGACTGAGGAAATCGGCAGATGGCGGAATGCTCGGCGCGTCATCAAGGTCCACGCTTCGACAAGGGTCGCGTCGGAGGGCAAGGTGACGACCGGGGTCGTCATCAAATCTCTGGCCAGGATGGCCGGCTTGGGAGGCCGCGTCTGCTTGGTCTGTTCTTGGTACGCCTGTTGTGCCGCCAACTTCGTTCGGTCCCCGGCCGGGTGACGGGGATCCTGGCCTGCCTGGCTATCGACGGCATCGACCAGCGGGGCTCGGGGTGTCACCGGTTTGACCGGATAGGTTTCGGCAACTCCGTTGAGGGCCTGAACGATTGCCATGGAAGTCTCTCCTCGCCCGTAGTATCGGTGAACTGCGGGAAATACTTAAGCGAGAAAGCTAAATAGTTGAGGAAAGTGAGGATAGGAGCGGAACTAGGACGTTAGGCCTTGGGTGAAATGGGGCATTCCGCCACGAACTGGAAACGGGGTTGTGGCCGACCATCGACCACCACGTTGTCAAGAAACATGACCAGCGGTCTCACCCAGAGCCCTCTTTCACCATAGAGTGCGCGGTAGACGACGACCTCCTCCTCCGTTTCGGAGTGTTTCGCCACACCGACGACTTCGTAGTCGTTTCCTTTGTAGTGTCGATAGCGGCCTGGCTGGATCATGGTGTATCCTTTCTTTCCTCGACTATAAATGGAAGATGTATGACAACTCAACGGACACATGACGTGGTGGTGATCGGCGGTGGTTCAGCCGGCTATGCGGCGGCACGCACGGCCCGTGAGGCTGGAGCGGACGTGGCGATCGTTGATCAAGGCCCGCTCGGCGGACTCTGCATTCTGCGGGGCTGCATGCCGACGAAGGCCATCTTGCGATCGGCTGAGATTGCGGCTGTGATGCGGCGAGCTCCTGAGTTCGGCCTGTCGCCGGTTGAGGTACGCGCCAGTCTCCCGGCCATTGTCGATCGAAAGAATCGCCTGGTCCGGGAATTCGCCGAGTACCGGATTCAGCAATTGCGCGATCCGGCCTTTGCGCTCTACGAAGCGCCGGCGACCTTTCTTTCCCCCGATCGGTTGCAGGTCGGTTCGACTTGCCTGTCCGCAAAATCCTTCATCATTGCCACCGGATCGGTCCCGCGCGAGGTGGCGATTCCGGGTCTGGCGGAGGTGGGCTGTGTTACCAGTGACAGTTTGCTGGATCGACGGGAGCAACCGGAGTCGCTTATCGTGTTGGGGGCCGGACCCGTCGGATTGGAGTTTGCCCAATTCTTCGCGCGGATCGGCACACGAGTCACCCTCGTGCAGCGGGCGTCTCATGTGCTGTCCCATCTTGATGCGGATGTCGGGGTCGCACTCGGACAGGCACTGGCCGCCGAAGGCCTTCGTGTCATGACCGACCGGCAGGCGCTCCGTGTACAGAGAGACGGAAAGAAGATGGCGGTGTCTGTCCTGCATAAAGGGGAGGAAGAGGTCCTGGTTGGCGATCTCGTGCTCAACGCGCTTGGCCGGGTTCCGAACATCGCCGGGCTGAATCTGTCGGCGGCCCACGTGACGGTGGATGCCGGCCGTGTGGTCGTGGATGCCGGCATGCGGACATCGCAGCCCCACATCTTTGCCGTCGGAGACGTCACGAATCTCTATGATGTTGTGCACATCGCCATTCAACAGGGGGAGCTGGCGGGGTGGAATGCCTGCCATCCTGCCGATTCTCCCAGACGTTTCGAGGATCGGCTGGTGGCGGAAGTCATCTTTACCGAGCCGCAAGTCGCTGCGGTGGGTCTGACGGAAAAAGCCTGCCGTGCTCGCGGTCTCTCTTATCTCACCGGGACCTATCCGTTTGCCGACCACGGAAAGGCCCTGTGTCTCGGGAGCACACAAGGGTTTGTGAAATTGATGGCAGACCGCGCAAGCGGGACTGTCTTGGGTGCCGAGATTGTCGGGCCGGAATCCGGGGAGCTGATTCATGAGCTGATTGCGGTGATGTACTATCGCGGGACCGTACAGGACCTTCTTCGAATCCCGCACTACCATCCGACGCTGGCCGAGATCGTGACCTATCCGGCCGAATCCATTGTTGAGCAGATGCGAAAGTCATGAGTCGTCGATTTTTAACATGCGCCTTTGCACTAGCTCTTGGGATGGCCTTGATGATCTCCTGCGAACAACCAACCTGGGAGTCGGCGATGGCCGCCGGGCAGCGAGCGCTGCAGAAGGGGGACTACCTTGAGGCGGAGCATATCTTTGCCGCGGCTGTGAAAAAAGCCGAGTCCCAGTATGGACTCTTGGATCGGCATGTGGCCGTCGCGCTGTCGAGTGAGGCACAAGCCTTCACGGCGCAGGGCAAGTATGTGGAAGCGGAACCGGCCTATCTTCAGGCCTTGAAGATTTACCAGGATGCGCATGGAGAGAATCATGTCGATGTGGCGGCGACGTTGAATAACCTCGGCGTCTTGCATCGGATGCACGGACAATATGCGGATGCGGAACCGCTACTCATGCGGGCGCTCGCGGTCAAAGAGCGTCTTCATGGCCCGGACCATCCCGATGTCGCCCTTACCCTTCACAACCTGGGACTGGTCTATGTGTCGCAAGGGGTTCCGGAGAAGGCGGAACCGCTCTATCGGCGCGCGTTGGCCATTCGGGAGAAGGCGCTTGGAGAGACACACCGGGATGTGGAAAAGAGCCTGGGCGAGCTCATCGGCGTCTTGCAGAAATTGCATCGCGACGCCGATGCGGCGCCGTTGGAGACACGGCTGTCGGCGATCAAGCAACGGCGGAGTTGAAGTCCGGTTCCTGTCCAGTGTAGCGTACTCGTATGACGGTGCAGAGACATGAGACAGAGATCAATTGGCGAATGCAGGGCATGATCGCACGAGTGGTCGGTATCGTGGCGATTGCCCTTGGGTTTGTGTTTGGTATGCACGGACTTGACGATCCCGCCTCCCATTGGCTGCACACGGCCCTCGGCCTCCTGACCACCGGCATGCTGGCGCAAGGGTATGCCCTCTACTGCTCGATCAAACGCATGCAGCAACTGAATTCCCAATCATGAGTCGTCACATCCCAGCCTTTCGTGCGATGGTCTGTGGGCTTGTCATTGCCATCACGATGATAGTGACAGCCTGCGGCGGTCCCTGGCGTGATACCTACTTCAAGAAAGGGGTGGATCGACTCACGCAGGAGGAGGTTCGCGAGAGGTTGGGCAATCCCCATACGGCCAAAACACCGGCGTTGGGGGGAGACAGTGTCTGGACGTACCGGGTCCCGATGGGAGACAAAGAGCTGGAGTCCATGGCCTCTCCTGGGCTTAGCGGGGCAGGTGAATCCGTTGGCGCACTCTTGGGAAAGCCGGGAGAGGGGCCGAAACCGACGCTGTATTGTTATCGGTACACGCTGACGTTCAACGAGCAGAAAGTCTTGAAGTCCTGGAAGCGTGAAGAGTGCGTGCCAGGCACCCGTGAAAACTTGATGGCGCAATGACTGGTTAGGTTGGCGCCGCGAGCTAGAGCAATCCAGCCAATCGATTGATACTCAAGGTCGTCTGGCCGAAGAACAGCTGAAAGGCGTGGTAGTCTTTTTGCTGCACCTGTCGGGGAATCGGACCGTTGTCGCAATACAGCATGCCGATGGGCCTGGTTCCGACACGGAGCGGTGCGATGATGGCCGACCCGGGGTCCCACGTTCGGAGAAATTTGGGATTGATGGGGTCGCTGAGAGGGACGGTGAAATCCTCGATCCAGACGGCATCGGACCGCTTCATCAGCTGCAAGAAGTGCGGATGCTCCTTTGTCAGCGAGCCTGACAGACTGGCGATATAGGGAGCCGGCTCTTCCACTCCAAGGATCAAGCGTCCCATCAGCTGATCGGTATTGTTCGGGTTCAGCAAGGCCAGGGCCACCCGTGCAAAACCAGCGTCCCGGTGCAGAGCATGCACCAATGTGCTCAGGAGCGTGTTGATATCTTTCGCCTCGCGCAAGGCAGTTTGCAGCAGTTGTAGCGTCTCGAGCGGGTTCGTCTCAATCGCACTGGGGCCACGTTTCTGCGGCGTCACCGTGACCGTGGGCGCCTCCACCGGAGGCGGTACGGGAATCGGACAGCTGGTTTCCGGTTCCACGGGATCTCCCCAAAGATCAAACGACAAGCCTGCGGAATGGACCAATTGCTTGCCCCGATCCAGTGCGCGCACAAGGATTTCTCCGAACATGTGTGACGGCAGGCCGCTCCCTGTGAGGAGACCTCGTTTGGTGGCCTCCATGGTGGCCGGGGAGGGAGGGCCGGTCATGGCATCCACCAGTGAAGAGCAGCCGATGACGAGGCCCTTGAACATTTCCTGACTGGAGCCCCACCGCTCCTGGCTCTGATGCCCTTCGATTGAAAACAACTCCACGACAAAGGGTGGCAACACCCACATCTGACCGAGGGCTTGCGCAATCCGGAGACGAGGGACACCATAAAGTTGCGTCTCTTCGATGATGCGCGCCGCAGGTGTCTTGGCCGTCAGGGGGATTCTGCGGTACGAGACGTAGAGATCCTGAGCTTGACTGGCGATGGCGAGGTCCCCGATGGAATAAAGCAAGGTGGCGCTAAAGAGCTGGCTCAACGATGGATATTCGAGCGCCATGCCTAGCTCATTGGCATGCACAGCTGCGACGAGGGCCCGCGCAATGACTCCGCTGACGACTTGCTGCTGGTTGGGCCATTGACTGAGTTGTTCCACCAGTTGGGAGGCGGTGACAATGGAACGGACCGTATCCAACCCGAGCCAACTGACGGCGTGGGGGATTGAGGTAATGACTTGTTGCGGACTGTAGGCAATGCTATTTGAGATTTGCAGGACCCGGCAGGACAGGGCCGGATCACGACTGATAATCTGAGCGAGGCGATCGGCGCCGGTGAGTCCTCCGGCCAGACTGAGAATTTTCTGGCAGGTTTTCTCCAGGGCTGGTAAGCAAGGGCTAGCCTGGTTGAGGAGTGGCTGCAACGTACTGTGCAGACGAGGACGAATAGATTCGGCAAGAGCCGACTCCGACGAAGTGGACGACGATGACATGGGGCTCCTTCCAAAAAATCCCACAAGTTGTATCGGAGGAATGGCAATGAATCTTAACCGGTACAGAAGAAAAGACCGAGGATGACTGGTATGCAGTTTGGCTGGATGACTGTTGATAGTTCCGTCTTCTTGGATGGACTCAAGTCATTGATTCTGCTGGTGTCGGTCATTCTGATTCGGACGTTGGTCGTGCGGGGAATCTCGCGCAACCAGGCCTTGTCGATGGAGGATAAGCGTCGCTGGGTTGTGACGACCAGGAACTCGATGGTTTTTGTCATCCTGATCGGTTTCGTCGTCATCTGGGCGCATGAGCTCGAGGCCTTCGCCGTCTCGATTGTCGCGTTGGCGGCCGCGTTGGTCTTGGCGACAAAGGAGTTGATTCTCTGCTTGAGCGGAGCGGCATTACGCGTGGGTGGCAAGGTGTACGGCGTTGGTGACCGCATTCAGATTGCCGGACACCGAGGGGTCGTGCTGGATCACGATATGTTTGCCACAAAATTGTTGGAGATCGGCCCCGGCCAATCTTCGCACTTGTATACCGGGCGAGTGACGGTGTTTCCGAATAGCCTTTTGTTTACGAATGCGCTCGTCAAAGAAAACCCGGGACAGGAATTTGGCCTCTACACACTCGTTGTGCCATTGAGGTCAGAGGGGGAATGGCAGCGAGCTGAGCAGGCGTTGTTGGGTTCAGCGAAGGCCGAGTGTGGCCCGTTCATGGAAGAAGCTGCGCGACAGATGAAACTGCTGGAGCAGACCAATCTCTTAGAAGCTCCCTCGCCGGAGCCTCGTATTACTATCCAGCTCCCTGAGCCGGGGAAGATTCAGTTGGTGCTTCGATTTCCGGCTCCTGATCGAGGGCGCTCGCGAGTGGAGCAAGCCATTCTTCGCCGATACCTCGTCGAGATGAATCAGCCGTAGTCTGAAACAACAGAAGGGCCCCGGCGATGAAGCATCGCGAGGCCCTTCCGGAACTGCCGCATGCCAAGAGTTACTTCGGGAATGTCTTCGGGCCCGTCACCTGCTGCCAGCCTTCCCCGTTCAGCGATTTCAATAACGCCACAACATCCTGTTGCTCCTGCTCGGTCAGTTCGAGTGGAATGATTGTGTTGTCCTGGTGCGGATTCTTGATGCCGCCCTGGTTATAAAACTTCACCACGTCCTCTAAGGTCTTGAACCGCCCATCGTGCATGTAGGGCGCCGTGCGGCCGATTTCCCGCAAAGTGGGGGTCTTGAAGGCGCCGATGTCTTCCGGATTCTTCGTGACCATATAGCGGCCGAGGTCTACTGTATTGGTGTCCCAACCGATGCCAAGATTATGGAATTTCTCGTCCGTGAAGTTGAAGCCCGAATGGCAGCGAGTGCAACGAGCTTTGCCGCGGAACAGTTCTAATCCGCGCTTCGCCGATTCCGACAAGGCCTTCTCGTCTCCGCCGACATCGAACTTATCCACGGCGCTGTTGCCTGACAGTTTGGTCCGCTGGAAACTCGCGATGGCCTTGCCCACATCCTCGATCACGATCTCGCGGCCGAATACTTCTTGAAAGAGTTTTCGGTATCCCGGGATCTTCTTCATCTTTACGATCATTTCGTCATGGTTGTTGAACCCATGCTCGACTGGGCTGACGAACGGCCCGATGGATTGCTCCTCAAGTGTTTCGGCACGGCCATCCCAGAATTGTGCCTTGCTAAATACCCGGTTGAAGGAAGGGGGTGCGCTACGCCCGCCTTTCAATCCGTTGATGCCGGTCGAAACGGCTTTGCCGTCGGTGAAGCCGTTGCCTGGCAGGTGGCAGCTGGCGCAGGCGATCGTGTCGTTTTTCGACAGGCGCTTGTCGAAAAACAGTAGGCGGCCCAGTTCGACCTTCTTAGCGGTCAAAGGGTTGTCCGCCGGTACAAAGGTGTTGGGATCCTCCAAGCCTTGGATCTGAGGGAGCTTGTAATCCGTACCAGAACCGGGTCCGGCTTCAGCGTGGGCGAGCTGCGACACCCCCGATCCTCCGACCCCGCTGAGTGCCAGGAACGAACCAATGAGCAAAGAGAAATACGATGTGGGCGTGTTCATGAGAAGACTCCTTTCGTGAATGGGCGGCTATTTTGAATGTTAGGTCATGGCTATAAATTAGTCCAATTGATTGTATTGAGGTTGAGGATTTATAATTCTTATCGATAGAGGGAGGGCTATGACGTTCACAGAGCTTCGCTATCTTGTCGCGCTGGCTCAGGATCGGCATTTTGGCCGCGCTTCCGAACGATGCTGCGTGAGCCAACCTGCTTTGAGCTTAGCGATCCAGAAGCTGGAGGACGAACTTGGGACGATGATCTTTGAGCGGCGCAAGCATCACATCACGTTGACTGTCTTGGGTGAGCGAATTGTTCATCAAGCCCAGCGCGTGTTGGAAGAAGCCGATCAGATTCGAGTGATTGCTGCTCAGGGGAAAGATCAGCTGGTCGGCCCACTCCGTTTCGGGGCCATTGCGACGGTCGGTCCCTACGTCCTGCCGGATCTTGTCCCTCTGCTGAACAAGCGTGCGCCACTGATGCCGCTGGAGATCGAAGAGAATTTGACACTTCATCTGGTGGCCATGTTAAAGAGCGGGAAGCTCGATGTGATTATGATTGCGCTGCCGTTGGAGGAGTCCGGGATTGTGACGCGGGCCTTGTATGATGAACCGTTTAAAGCCCTCGTCCCTGTCGGCCACCCGTGGCAGAAAAAGAAGTCAATCGATTCGCGCCAACTGGGGGCGGAAAAAGTCCTCTTGCCGCATGCCGGGCATTGCTTCCGGCAGCAGGTGCTGGATACTTGTCCCGAGCTGAGCCGATCCGATGCCGAGGGATGGCAAGGGAATTCTCTGGAGACGATTCGCCAAATGGTTGCCTCAGGACTGGGGATTACCGTGTTGCCGTGCAGCGCGTTGACAACGAAACACGGGAACAAGCGGCTGGTAGCGATCGATTTGGCGAAGCCGGTCCCCGGCCGGCGGATCGGATTGGCCTGGCGGAAAGGATTTACTCGTCCTCAGGCGGTTGATGCGGTCTCAGGTGCCGTGCGGGCACTGAAGATACCAGGCCTGAAGCATGTGGCGTCGGAGGGACGATGATCAAGCGGTCTGAGGAAATTTAGCACAGGACGTATTTGACACCAATCTCGTTCCAGGGCAGGATGTGGGAAGCCTCGCCTAGGGATTCCTGTTTATCCACCTATTCGTGCATTGAGGAGAAGTATCATGCGAAATATAGTCTTGGCTGCAATCACGGCAGTGTATCTGATCGGTGCCGGTTCATTGGTGTTGGCTGACGAGGCGATGAAGAGTGAAATGGGAGCGATGAAGGATCAGATGAAAGCCGATGCGAAGGCGGCTCCTGAAAAAATGAAGGCCGACAAGGATCAGATGAAAGCTGATATGAAGGCCAAAAAAGAGGAAATGAAGAGCAAGATGAAGGCGCATCGCGAAGAGGCCAAGGCCAAGCGGGCAGCCATGAAAGATAAGATGAAGGCGAAGCACGAAGAAGTCAAAGGACAAGGCGAAGCGGCAAAAGCTCAAGCGCAGGATATGAAAGCGGCTGGTCAGCAGATGGGCAGCGATGCCAAAGCCGCCGGGCAGGAGATGAAGGATGCTATCGGCGCGATGGGGAAATAACTCCTTCCTTGGAAGCCTCGTTGGAACGGCCTCTGGCAATTGCCAGAGGCCGTTGTGTTTATGCGACACGGCACGGTATGGCCTGCCGGAGAACAAGTCTCCTTCATCTTCTGATAGACAAGTTTCAATCTGTCCAGCTTGTTCCCTCTTCGTGCTTCTGCTAGCATCCTCGCCGGTCAATTGACCCCTACTATGAAAATCGCAACGTTCAACGTCAACTCTCTCCGCAAACGGCTTCCGATCGTGTTGGATTGGCTTGCCCAGCAGAAGCCTGATGTCTTGTGCCTCCAAGAAACCAAAGTGCAGGACAGCGAGTTCCCGTTGTTGGGTCTGGCCCCCTCTGGTTATCACATCACGTTTCGTGGGATGAAATCGTACAACGGCGTGGCCATCTTGAGCCGGAAGCAGCCGGAGGCAGTGTTCCATGGATTCGACGATGGCGGTGAATCGGAGGATGCCCGGTTGCTCAGAGTCGTGATCGACGGGATTTCGATCGTCAATACGTACGTGCCTCAGGGCTATGAAATCGATTCGCCCAAGTATCAATACAAGCTAGGGTGGTATGATCGACTGAGAAAGTACTTCGAGAAACATCTGTCTCCCGGCGAGCCGGCCATCTGGTGCGGCGACATGAACGTGGCACCGCGTCCCATGGACGTGCACAGCCCGGAGAAGCACCTCAAACATGTCTGTTATCACGAGGATGCGAGGAAGGCCTACGAGCGAACACTGGCGTGGGGGTTTCAGGACGTGTTTGTGAAGCTGTACCCGGACCGGCAGCAATATACGTTTTGGGATTATCGGGCGCCGAGTTCGTTAGAGGCGAACAAAGGCTGGCGCATCGATCATATTCTGGCGACGGCACCGTTGGCGGAGAAATGTATAAGGGTTGACGTGGACGTCGAGCCGCGGCGAGCGAAAGACCCATCAGATCATACGTTTCTCTGGGCAGAGTTTTCGGTCTAACCACATGCGCGACGTCCACACCCGCCCGATCCGGTAGCAGGGCAAGTCCTCCCTACCGCCGGATGGGAGCAGATCAACAGCTTGAGTCTCACGCAGCCCGCATGAACGAGTCTTTTCTCGGTCGGCTGCTGAGGCGATTCTGCTGAATCAATGGATCCAAGACCAATCCGCAATTGATGCATCGATGTACGACCGATTTAGGTGCGAGTTCCGGTCGCTGTTCCTCGATCATCAATCCTTTGCACTTTTGACAATTCATTAATCTATCCTCCTCTTGATACCGACGGCTGCGAGAGTGCGATCAATGCTCGGGAGGAAACTTAACATCCGCAGATTAACCCCATGTTAACCGGTAGTTAAAAGTGTCTAATCTTTGCTTGTTTGATTAATCAATGTTTATTGATGTGCATTGCCTCCAATGTCGACGAAGCGACGAGTCAAAGCCGCGGCCCTCTTTCATGCTTTATCTGATGAGACGCGGCTTGAGGTTCTCAATAGGCTGAAGCGGGGAGAGCAATGTGTTTGCGAATTAACGGACGCGCTTCAGGCCGGGCAGTCGAGACTGTCGTTTCATCTCAGGGTATTGAAAGAAGCCGGATTGATTCAGGACCGTCCCGAAGGGCGTTGGATGTATTACTCGTTGAGTCGAGAGGGATTAGAAGACCTTGAGGACTTTATCGGCGAACTCAAGAAGGCAATCACGCATTCCGGCTCTTCAAAGCAATGCGAGTAACCCCGAGTAGCCCATTGTTGTGGATTTAGCATCAACATTTCTTGATTAGTATGGCGTGTTGCCATGAGGGCATTCGTAATGGATTCAGCGATCAAAGCATCGGCTCCCTCTGAAAAACGACTGAACGTATTCGAGCGCTACCTGACTGTCTGGGTTGGGCTTTGTATTCTTGCCGGGGTGCTGATCGGGCGACTGTTTCCGTCTTTGGTGAGCACCTTGCGCAGCTGGGAGTTTGGAGAGGGGAGCCATATCAATCTTCCGATTGCCGTCCTTATTTGGCTCATGATTATTCCGATGATGATGAAAGTCGATCTCACGGCTCTGCGAAATGTCGGTCGCCGGCCGCAAGGGCTGTTCGTCACACTTATCGTCAATTGGCTCGTCAAGCCGTTCTCCATGGCCTTCTTCGCTTGACTGTTCTTTCGGTTCGTCTTCGCGTCATGGATGTCGCTAGCGGAAGCTGATCAATACATTGCCGGCTGCATTATCTTAGCCGCGGCTCCTTGTACAGCCATGGTGTTTGTCTGGAGCTATTTGACGGATGGTGATCCTGCCTACACGTTGGTTCAGGTGACCGTCAACGACCTCATTATGCTCCTCCTGTTCGCCCCGATTATCGGGTTCCTGGTGAGCGGGGCGTCCTCGTTGACGGCCCCGTTTGGCGTCCTGCTGTATTCGGTGGTGGCCTTTATTGTGATCCCTCTGGTGACCGGTACGCTGATTCGGGCGTGGTTGATTACCCGACATGGCAAAACCTGGTTCGAACAGGAACTTCTGCCGCGTTTTGCTCCGGTCACGATAGCGGCGCTGCTCCTGACGCTCGTGTTCATTTTCGCCTTTCAAGCAGACAACATCGTGGGCAAACCCTGGCACGTCATCTTGATCGCGATCCAGATTCTCTTCCAGGTCTATATGAATGCGTCTCTGGCCTATGGGCTGATGGGGTGGTTACGAGTGCCCTATGCAGTGGCGGCGCCCGGGGCACTTATTGGAGCAAGCAATTTTTTTGAGCTTGCGGTAGCGACTGCGATTGCCTTGTACGGACCTGAATCCGGCGCGGCATTGGCAACCGTGGTCGGCGTGCTGGTTGAAGTGCCGGCGATGTTGTCCGTCTGCCATGTTTGCAATCGCACGAGGCATTGGTTCCCAAGTGAGGCGGTAGCCTGAAGGGTCGGTGACCGATTGAATGAGGGAATATAGAGGAGAGACCATGAAACGTTTTCATATCCATATTGCACTCGAGAAGCTCGAAGAGGCGATCCGCTTTTATAGTGCCCTGTTTGGCGCGGCTCCGGTGAAAACCAAGCCGGATTATGCGAAGTGGATGCTCGAAGACCCGCGCGTCAATTTTGCGATTTCCACTCGCGCAAAAATGAAAGGCGTCGATCATCTCGGAATTCAGGTCGCGGAGGAGAGTGAATTAAACGAGTTGCGCAGCCGTCTAGAGAGGGCGGATATGAAGGTTCTGGAGGAAGGAACCACGACCTGCTGCTACGCACAATCGGATAAGTCCTGGATACAAGACCCGGCCGGTATTCCCTGGGAAGCCTATCGGACCATGGAGGATGCCCAGTTTTTTTCAGATAGCACGGGGAGCACCGAGAGTGCCTGTTGTACTCCGGACGCCCCCGTAGAGTTGATCAGTCTGAAGCCTTCTGCAAAGAAGGGAGGGTATTGAGAGCCATGGCCGTCGATTCAAAAAAAGTGCTTATTCTCTGTACCGGAAACTCGTGCCGGTCGATTATGGCCGAGGCCCTCTTGAACGAACTGGGGCAGGGACGGTTCCAAGCATGGAGTGCCGGGAGTTTCCCGACCGAGTACGTATATCCGCGATCTATTGAAACCCTCAAACGCCATGGCATTGATCCCGGCCAGCCCCACAGCAAATCCTGGAACGAGTTTGCCGCTCAACCCCTCGATCTTATCATTACAGTCTGTGATCAGGCGGCCGGTGAGACCTGTCCCATATTTCCCGGCAAGCCGATGAAGCTTCATTGGGGGACGCCCGATCCTGCTAAAATGGTCGGGAATGAGGCCGACACTCAAGCGGCATTCGACCGTGCTTTCTTCTTTCTCAAAGAGCGGGTCGAGCAGCTGATTGCGGCCTCCGAGTGTTCACAATAGGCTCAGAAGCGATCTCGATCTCCTGCCGTCTGCCGCGCGCATTCGACGTGGCCCCCACCGATTGCTCGACCGGTACCGTCAATCCTGCTAGAGTTGCCGGGCACGAGGATCCCCTTCGCAATCCAACGGTATTGACGGGTCTACGGTATTTTCATGTCCGGTTCAGGAATTGATCCGATGGCTACGGCCGATGTCGCCATCATCGGGGCAGGTGCGGCCGGCCTCGCCGCTGCGATTTTTGCCGGAGAAACGGCCGAATCATCCGGATCACGATCGATCGTTCTCCTTGATGGGGCCAAGACCATCGGAGCAAAACTTCTCGTGTCCGGTGGAGGCCGCTGCAACGTCACGCATGAGGTGGTGGCGCCGACCGACTTCTTCGGCAATCGCCGCATTATCAAGAATGTGCTGGCCGCATTTTCTGTTGACGCCACCATCGCGTGGTTCGCCTCGATGGGTGTTGAGCTCAAGCGGGAAGAGACCGGCAAGTTATTTCCTGTCACTGATAGATCGCGAACCGTCCTGAACGCGCTCGTTGAGCGCTGTTGCGAACTCGGCGTCGCTATTCTTTCAGATCATCGCGTGACCAAGATCGCCCGCGTTCCTGATTTTCCGGCGGGATTTGTCGTTCACCATAGTCACGGAGCTCTTGCGGCGAGTCGGGTGATTTTGGCTACGGGAGGTCGATCGATTCCCAAGTCGGGGAGCGACGGATTGGGCTATGAACTGGCCCGGCGGCTGGGGCACCATGTCACGCCGACGGTCCCGGCGCTTGCGCCACTCGTGCTGGATGACCGCATGTTTCACAAGAATCTCTCCGGTCTCTCTCAAGAGGTCGAACTCACCACGGTTGTGAAGGGGAAAACGCTCGATGTTCGGAACGGTAGCCTGCTCTGGACTCACTTCGGGATCAGCGGGCCGGTCGTGATGGATGCCAGTCGATTCTGGTGTTTGGCGCATGAGCAGGGAGAACCAGCCCAGGTCTACGGTAACTTTTTCCCTGGGGAGAATCAGGAGCAGGTACGGCAGTGGTTTATGGAGCAGACGAGAGAGTATCCCCGTCGCTCTCTCGGGAAGACACTTGCCCAGCGGCTACCTCAGCGATTCACCGACTCTCTCATTCAGTATGCCGGTTGCGATGGGCAGACGGCCATTGCGCAATTGCCGAGAAAAGATCGGGATTCTCTCCTTCCGCTGATGACGAAATTCCCGTTTCCCATCGTGCAGGATCGCGGGTGGAACTATGCAGAAGTGACAGCCGGCGGGGTGCCGTTAGAAGAAGTAAATTTCCGCACAATGGAATCGAAGCTGGTCCCGGGTTTCTATCTGGCCGGAGAAATTCTCGATTGCGATGGGCGGATCGGCGGCTTTAACTTCCAATGGGCTTGGGCTACGGGGCATCTTGCCGGACAAGCGGTTTGGAGGACAGACGCCTAGCAGTCCGATCGGATCGATCCAAGCCACCGATGCGCGACGAGGTCTGCGTGGTTTTTCAGCAGGACGACATTGTTAAAGTGTGGGCTCAGCCGGAGTAAGAACCGGTTGCACCACGTCGCTTGTAGGATTGGCTGGGGGCAACAGCTCAGCCGCCGGGGTCGGCTCTGATTTTTCCTTTGAAGCTGGTGTTGCGGTGTCCGCCGGGGGCGGAGGGAGTTCTTGCACCGGCGCTTCTTTGGCCGGTTTCGTCGTTGGAATGAGCGCCTTAGCCGGTTGTGCCCTGAGAGCAACCTTCGCGGTTTTCCCTTCCAACTTTTCGAGAAGCGCTGTGAGATTGGAATCACGGTGGATTCTTGCTCTTGCCCGTTTCAGATGCTGCACGGCATCCAGGTGACGCCCCTTGTCTATCAGCAGTTCGGCTAGTGCGAGATGAGGGAACGGGTCATCCGGTACGACCTGAATCACCCCTTCCAGGAAGGGAGGCGTGAGGGATGGATGTCGGAGCCCCCAATAGGCTTGCGTAAGATTTAAGAGGGCGGTCGGATTACGTGGGGCTAAAGCGACCGCTCGCTTGAAGGCCTTGACGGAGACCTCGATGCCGCCACTCTTCTCCTGTTGGACACCAAGGTTGTTCCACAGAGCCGCCACGTAGGCTTTGTCACGAGGCGTGGTGACCTGCGCCTTGCCGAGCGTTCGCAGTACCGACTCTGTTTCAGCGTATTCGTTTCGATCAAGAGCGTCCCTGATGGCCTGATGGACCAGGCGCGGAGCCTCGCCGAATTCGATGAGTCGGGTCCGAGGGATGTCTTGCGGCGGAGTCGGTTCAAGCAGTGCCGGAGGGAAATTGGGCGTGGCATCGATATTCGTCGCGGGCAACGATGCGGGGGTGGGTATCGGCGTTGTCGGGGGCTGTGTCCAGACGTGGTAGAAGACAAACGCGCCTAACAGCACGGCCAGGATCCGTAGTGTGGATGAAATATCGCGACGGTACACAAGCCCTCCTTAGCACTTCCACGATATTTGCACGGGGTACGCAATCGTCCAAGAATATTTACGATTATTGATGTCCCTCACCAAGGGAGGATCCCGGACGCGATATGGACGGGTGGAGGTGTGAGTGTGGACCGGCTGCGGAACTTGGCAATCAGCTTGACTGAGCGTCAAACACATTTATAGTGAGTTGCGAGAGCCTGTGCCTGTTGACGAAGATTTTCGGAACAGGCGTGATGGGTCGAACGGAGCAAGACTCGCAGGCATCGTTCTCGTCTATAGGGGCCTCGCACGGTGGAGAAGGGATCGTTTACGATGGCTCGCCAGCTCACCTGTCCGCAATGCCAGAAGGATACGGTCTTGCGGTCATGCCCACAGTCGCCGCGGGAGCATGTCGCATCCTGGATTTGGATCTCGCCGTTTCACTGCCAGGAATGCAGCTATCGGTTCCTGGCCTGCCGGATCGGGCTTGAGGAGCCAAAGCATGCTATCGATCGCCGAGAGCATCTCCGGATTCCGGTCCGGCTGTTTCTCTCTTTTTCGGGGGGCAAGGTTCGGGGCGAAGGGATTGTGATGGATCTGTCGATGGGCGGCTGTATCATCAAGAGCGATGCACAGGTCCATGTCGACGATATCTTTTATCTCGAAATTGCGATCTCGGATCAGGGATCTCCGATCGAAGTGGCGGCGATGGTCCGATCGATCAGTTCCCGCGGCATTGCCTTCAAATTTCTGCGGAAGGCTCAAGACAACAAACAGCTGCTCGCCTTCATTCAATCCAACGCCGGGGCGACCTCGACGGTTTTGTCCAAAGCGGTGGCCTCTTCGATCGCCCGCTAACGAATCTTTCCTGTGCGCCAGTATTCAACCGAGGCGTGAGGCCGGGAGTGCTGCTCTAGGTCGGCGTTTCCCAGGCTGAGGGGAGCGGGTGTTCGTCGATCAAGCGGTTGTGTTCGGTGAGATCGTAGGGCTCGACGGTCAGGTCGCCTCGATCCATCGGTTCCCCGCACATCGGCGAGCAGAGAAAATCGACGAGGGCCTGGGCCTTCGTCTCTGTGGAGAAACGACACAGGCCATACTCCGGCATTCCTGATGAAGGGTGCCAGAAGGCCAACTCGATCGCACTGCCCTGGTAGATGCCCAGCGAGCGGTGCCGCACTTGAAACCCGCCCGGTAGATGAGACGACGACTCCAGCGACATCGAGACCTCTTGACTCACATATCTTAATGACTATTGCCATGGTAGCATGATCCCCAGCCCCGACTACAGTCCGGACTGAGCCGGGAAAAGGAGGAGTCTATGAGACGTGCGTCTGTCATGAATCTGGCCGCCGGCTTCGTGATCCTGTTCGCAGGATTGATGTCGGGCTGCGGCTATAACGATCTCCAGGGCTTGGACGAAGATACCAAGGCGGCTTGGAGCGAGGTCATCAATCAGTATCAACGCCGGGCCGATCTGATTCCCAACCTGGTCGCGACAGTGAAGGGCTATGCCGAGCATGAAAAGGAGACGCTTGAAGGCGTCGTGAAGGCGCGGGCCCAAGCAACCGGCATCCAGGTCACGCCCGAGACCTTGAAGGATCCGGCCGCCTTCGAACAGTTCCAGAAGGCTCAGGCCGGACTCACCACAGCGCTGGGACGGCTCATTGCAATCGCCGAGAACTATCCGAACTTGAAAGCCGATCAGAGTTTCCGGGATTTGCAGAGTCAGCTGGAGGGGACGGAGAACCGCATTACCGTCGCACGCAAACGCTATATCGATCGGGTGGCGGAGTACAACAAAATGGTCCGCTTTTTCCCGACCAACTTAACGGCGAAGTTCCTTCTCCACATGGAAGAGAAGCCGAACTTCACTGTGGCGGACGAAAAGGCCGTGGCAAAGCCGCCAGAGGTGAAGTTTAACTGAGCCCGATCAAAGCGATGAATCTCATCAACATGAGCCGTGTCTGGCGGAAGCCGGCGCGGCTCTTTGTCTTTCTTGCGATGCTCTTGAGCCCGGGGCTGGCCTGGTCGATCGAAGTGCCGCCGCTGACCGGGCGCGTGATGGACCTGGCGCATGCCTTATCGGCAAGTGATGTAGATCGGCTGACGGCTGACCTCCAGGCACACGAGACGAGCAGCGGCAATCAAGTCGTGGTACTTACGCTGCCGTCGCTCGAAGGCGAACCGCTCGAACCCTTTGCCCACCGCGTCGCCACCACGTGGAAACTCGGTCAGAAGGGAACGGACAACGGGGCGTTGCTGCTGGTGGCCTTGAAGGAGCGTAAAGTCCGGATCGAAGTGGGCTATGGACTTGAGGGAACCTTGACTGACGCCAAGTCGGCGCAGATCATTCGAAACGAAATTGTTCCGCGGTTTCGTTCCGGAGATCTGCCGGGCGGGATTGTTGCCGGGGTCGCCGCGATTCTGAAGACCATCGAAGGCACCTATCAGGCGCCGGAGAGGCCGCCGGTTCCTGTCAGCGGCGGTGACACAGTTGGCCAGATCCTCATGGCCCTGATCGTCGGAGTCGTCTTCGGGCTGGCTTTGTCGAATGTAAATCGCGTGGTCGGTGCCCTAGCTGGCACTGGCCTCTCATTGTGGTTATCCCCCTGGCTGATCCCGGCCATCGTCACAGGCCTGGTCACTTTGCTGCTGGTCCTGTTGTTGGGAAGCGCGATGTCGGGCCGACGGGGTCATAGTTTTGATGATTGGACCTCATACAGCAGCCGGGGCGGCGGCTGGGGCGGCGGCTCGTTCGGCGATAGTGGTGGCGGAGGATTCAGCGGCGGAGGTGGAGATTTCGGAGGAGGAGGCGCGAGTGGCGACTGGTAAAGAGGCGGCGTTGTCGGAAGCAGATCGAGAGCGAATCCGGCAAGCGGTCCATACTGCTGAACAGCAAACCAGGGCTGAAATTGTGCCGATGATTGTCGCGCGATCCGGCCTCTATCGCGATGCCCAACGTTGGGCGGGGTTGATCACCGCGCTCACCACGTTGGCCGTGCTGTTGACCATTGAGGCTTCCTGGCTCCCCTGGGGATGGCATGCCTCGAATGCTGCATGGCTGGTTCTTGCCGTCACGCTCGCCCATGCGGGTGGAGCATGGATGGGGAGCCGGCCGCAGGTTATCCGCCTGCTGACCTCGCCGACTCGTCTGCGGCACAAGGTCGCGCTCAGAGCCGAACGGGCCTTTGCTCAACATGCCATCTCACAAACGCGGGAGCGTACTGGTGTGCTGATCCTGCTGTCGATGTTAGAGAGGCAGATCTATGTGCTGCCGGATCGTTCGTTGGCAGGATTGGTGTCGGCAGAGCGGTGGAAGCAAGTGGTGCAAGCAGCCGTCGAGCGCTTGCAGCACGGCGACATCGTCGAGGGACTGACCCATGCCATTGCCGCTTGCGGAGCGGTGTTGGCAGATGCCTGCCCAGTACGCCCTGGTGATAATCCAAACGAATTGCCGGATCAGGTCATCGACGAACGGTAATTGTTCTTGTGATAGACGCCCTGCCGTTGTTCCGCTAAAATCCGCATCCATGTCCGAATCGAGCGCACCCGCGACTTCCGCACAATCAGCCTCAAGCGATCAACGTTCGGTGGTGAAAGCCGCCGGCATCATCGGCATCGGCACCTTTGCCAGCCGGATTCTCGGATTTATCCGTGACATGGTCATGGCCAGCCTCTTCGGTGCGACGGCGGCGGCGGATGCCTTTTATGTCGCGTTCCGGGTTCCGAGTTTGTTGCGTGAGTTGTTCGCCGAAGGCTCCATGTCGGCGGCCTTCATTCCCGTCTTCACCGAGTATCACCAACAGAAAACCAAGCGTGAGGCGTGGGAACTGGCCAGTGCCGTTTTCACGACGCTCCTCACGATTGTCACGGGGACGGTGCTCATCGGCATTGCCGTGACCCCTGTCATTGTCTGGTATCTCGCGCCAGGGTTTCATAACGACCCGGCGAAGCTCACCCTGGCCGTCGTCCTTTCACGCGTGATGTTTCCCTATCTGCTCTTTATCAGCCTCGCGGCGCTGGCTATGGGGATTCTGAATTCGCTGCGGGCCTTTGCAGCTCCCGCGTTCTCGCCGCTGTTTCTGAATGTATTCATGATCGGCTGCGCGCTCTTTCTGTCGCCGCAATTGCCGGAGCCGATTATCGGTGTGGCCATCGGAGTGGTCGCGGGTGGTGCGGCGCAGTTTGCGATGCAACTGCCTGGATTGGCTCGCCGGGGTTTTCTGTTCGGCTGGCGCTTCGATCCGGGGCATCCGGGTGTCAGGCGGATTGGCCGTTTGATGGTACCCTCGCTGCTGGGCCTGTCGGTGACGCAGATCAATCTGACCGTGAGCACGATTCTCGCCTCGTTCTTTGTGGGGGGACCCACCTATCTGTTTTATGGGATGCGGCTGATCCAGTTTCCACTCGGCATCTTTGGCGTGGCCCTGGCGACGGCGATTCTTCCGACCCTCTCTGCCCAGGCGGCGCGGGGTGCAATGGACGAATTGCGGACGACGTTCGGATTTGGGTTACGGATGATTCTCTTCATTATCCTACCGGCGATGGCTGGCTTGATTCTTTTGCGCACTCCGATCGTGCAACTGTTTTTCGAGCATGGGACCTTCACGGCCCATGATACGGCGGAGACGGCACTGGCAGTATTGTGTTATGCCGTCGGACTCTGGGCATTCGGCGGAGTGCGGATCATTGTGGCGGCATTTTACTCCATGCAGGATACGAAGCTTCCGGCGATTTCTGCTGCGGTCGCCGTGGCGGCGAACATCCTGCTCTCGCTGGCGCTGATGCCGATGCTTGGCGCGGCAGGCTTGGCTCTGGCGACGGCACTCGCGGCCATGATAAACGGGAGCCTTCTCATCATCGTCTTGAATCGCCGGCTGGGCGGCGTGGAGTGGGGATCGGTCGGACGGTCGTTCCTCAGGGTTGTGCTCGCCTGCCTTCCGTTGATCGTGACGTGTTTCTGGGCCGCGAGTGCCTCACTCTGGACCCACCCCGGTGAGTGGATCGAGAAAGCGGTGTTGCTGGCCGTTGCGATCGGGTTCAGCGTGGGAGGCTATCTGGGGGTTCACGTCCTGTTGAAGTCCGACGAATTGGATGTGGTGTGGGGCATGATCAGAAGAAAACTCGGTCGAGTGACCGGCTGGTAAGGGTGCGCATGCGACGAACGACCTTATTCAAGTCACGCTGGGGTTGGATGGGAATTACTGAATCTGGCAAAGGGATCGACGGCATCGCGTTGCCGCAGCCATCGAAGCAGCGGGCGGTTGCCGTTCTCCGCGAGCAGGCTTCCGATGTTCTTGTCATGGAACCGTCTCCACAACTGGACATGGCGAAGGCGCAGTTGCTTGACTACATCGCAGGCAAACGGCGGACCTTTGATGTGCCATTGGATCTTTCGCGGGGCACCGTATTTCAACGAAAGGTGTGGCGGGCACTCTTGCGGGTCCCCTACGGCAAGCTCCGGTCTTATCAATGGGTCGCGCTACGCGTCGGAGGCCGGCAGTACGCCCGCGCAGTCGGCAATGCGGTGGGAGCCAACCCGTTGCCTATGATCGTTCCGTGTCATCGGATTGTGGCCCACGACGCGACGCTGGGTGGTTTCTCCGGCGGGTTGCCAACCAAGCGCAAACTCCTGACCCTTGAAGGAACGCTGGTCCAACTGCAGCGGGGACGGACCTGATCGATGAAGGCGATTCTCCAGCGGGTCACGAGTGCGTCGGTGGAGGTGGCCGGGACCGTTGTCGGGCGGATCGGAGCGGGATTGCTGGTGTTCATGGGAGTGGCCAAAGGCGATGGGGAACCGGATTGCCGCTATCTCGTTGAGAAGCTCCGTACCTTCCGGATCTTTTCTGATGAACAGGGAAAGATGAACCGGTCGCTGGTAGACATCGGGGGCTCGGTCCTGCTCGTCTCGCAATTTACCTTGCTAGGCTGCACGACCAACGGCCGCCGTCCCAGTTTTGAAGAGGCCGCACCTCCCGAAGAAGCCAAACGCTTGTATGAACAGGTGGCCGCCGATCTACGGACGGCTGGAACTCCGGTGGAAACCGGGGTGTTCGCCGCGCACATGCGGGTGGCCTTGGTAAATGACGGGCCGGTGACCTTCGTGTTGGATAGCCGTGACAAACCCTCTTGATGACGGACACTCAAGTCTGTTAAAGCGAAACCGATAGAACAGACAGAACGCGATCCAGGCAACGACAGCTCTGCTATACTGAAACCATGCGTCTTTGGATTACTCAATGAGGTGGAAATGGGGACGGCGGTTCCTCCACAACATCCTCTCCGACAGCTCTTCGGAGCGCTGACCGAGCGGAGCTTCACCGAACGCCTCGGATGGCCCGATATCAACGTGGCCGGTTACGTATCCAATCTCCTCGTCGATTTCACGCACACTGATAATCTGTATAAAATTCGCACCAGCCAGGATCAGCCGGTCGACACGGTTGTGGATCTGTTATTTGAGTCCGAGGTGATGCTGGATGCTCAATCATTCGAACGCGAGCGGGAGGTGCATCGGCATATCGGGGACTTTACCCTGTTTATGGCCGGACTGTTTCCGGAATATTTACGGCGGCTGAAAACCGCCGGGTTGATCTATCACAAGGATTTTCTTGTGGACTATATGAAAACCGGCAAGCGCTCGTATGGCATCGTGGCCGAATTCGGCGATCACGGGGCCGAGATCGATCCTCCCTTGTTCCGGAAACTCTCCGATAATTTTGAGCTCTGCGTCACCGGGCTGGGGTTTGTCCGATCCGATCTCGAGCGCATGAGCGATCCTGCCTACCAGCGCGTGAAGGGCCTGTTGCTCAATTGAAATCTGTTCGCCCCGTTCTTCTCGTTCATGGAGGCGCCGGTCTTCGGCGCATTACTGTGGCTCAGGCCGGCTGTCTCACCGCAGCGTTGGAAATTGGCTACCATCTTTTGGATCGTGGCGCGCCGGCACTGACAGTGGTGGAGCAGGTCATTGGCCTTCTGGAGCAGAGCGGGTTGTTCAATGCGGGACGCGGCGCGCATGTGCAACTGGACGGGGTGCGCCGTATGGATGCGTCGATCATGGAAGGGCAGGATTTGCAGGCCGGGGCCGTCGCATCGGTCGAAGGCATCGTCCATCCCATTTCAGCGGCGCGGTTGGTGATGGAGCAGACGACGCACGTCTTGCTTGTCGGGAAGCCGGCATCGGCCTTTGCCAGGCATTGCGGATTGGAACGGCAGCCGCGACGACCATCCGGTCATGCCGTGCGAAAAGCGACGATGACGAAGGCCTGGTCTTCGAAAACGTTGGAACTGTACCGGGCGATGATGTCGAGTGGGACGGCGTTGCGGAAGCGAGCCGGGAAGGAGACCGTCGGCGCAGTGGCACTTGATCACACCGGAACGGTTGCGGCCGGGGCATCGACCGGCGGGATTGACTTCATGTTGCCGGGGCGTGTCGGTGACACGCCGATCATCGGCTGCGGGGTCTATGCCGACAACGAGAGCGGCGCCGTATCCATGACGGGGTTGGGTGAGGGGATTATCCGAATCGCGGTGGCGAAAGAAATCTGTGACCGCCTGGAGCGGGGCGAGCGCCCGGCCTTGGCGGCGACGCATGTCTTGCAGAAACTGGTTCGACGGATCAACGGTGCCGCCGGCTCCCTCGTGCTGGCTCCAAACGGGCGATTCGCCATCACCCATGTCACCCCGCGCATGACAGCCGGTTGGTGGGACGGGAAGAGGCAGCCTACCGTAGGGGATTGTTTCCGATGAGTCGCAGCCTCTTCCACCTCGCATTTCCTGTTCGCGATCTTGCCGCCGCCAAACAGTTCTATGTCGAAGGCCTGGGCTGCACGCTCGGGCGAGAATCAGCGACCGCCATCACCTTGGGCTTGGCCGGGAACCAGCTGATCGGGCATCTGGAGCCGGACGAGGGTCCCGTGCAGCGAGGGGTCTATCCGCGTCACTTCGGACTGGTCTTCCTCGAACAATCAGACTGGGAGGCCTTGGCCGAACGAGCCCGTCAGCAGGGCCTGTCGTTCTATCAACAGCCGCGCGTCCGCTTTTCCGGTATGCGAATCGAGCATCGGACATTTTTTCTCGAAGACCCGTCGCGGAATTTGCTCGAATTCAAACACTACACCCACGAGTCGGCGATCTTCGGTGAACGAGATGTCAGCGCCGTCGGCGATTCCGAGTAAAGACAGTCTTTTCTGGATCGGTCTCAGACTCGCGTCAGTGCGCCGGGGGAGAAGTGGGAATCCTGTTCATGCTTTTCAGGATTCGTTGATGGCGCTTGCTAAGGAACGCCGTCTTTCGGAGTGGGTCGTAACGGCGCGGAGAAGGCAGGATGGCCGCCAGCCAGGCCGCTTCTTCTGCGGTGAGGTCTTGGGCGGATTTCCCGAAGTGGTGGCGCGCAGCCGCTTCGGCGCCGTACACGCCGTTTCCCCATTCTGCGACATTGAGATACAGTTCGAGAATCCGCTCCTTGGTCAGGTGGTGTTCCAGTGATCTGGTGATCAGGGCCTCGCGGGCCTTCCGTATGAGTGAGCGCTCGGTCGACAGATACAGATTCTTCGCAAGCTGCTGCGTGATCGTACTACCGCCCCGTTTCAGCTCTCCGGCTTCGAGGTTATGGATTGCGGCGTCTTTGATCCCTTCCCAGTCAAATCCTTCGTGAATGAAGAATGACGCATCTTCCGCCGCGATGGCCGCATGTTGCAGATGGCGAGACATGCGTGAGAGTGGTACCCATGTCCATTGTCGCGGGACCGGGTGTCGTTGATTTTGTGCAAGGGCCTGTCGATGTTCCATCAACGCAGTCGGGCCTGGATTGGTCTTGGCGAGGAGCGCCACATCCGGCAATGTCAGCAGCCAGGTCAAGGCGAGAAGGCCTAGCGGGATGCCGAGGAGTAAGGCTGTCCAGAGCAGCACCCGGGCGACGGTCCGTTGTTTCTTGGCTTTGGGCATAAGAAGGGGGGGTGTTACTCGCCCGTCATTCTGCTACTGTGTAGAGCTTCACGGCGGTTGAGTCACGGGGTTGCGTCATTACTATGAAAATTCTTTCATCTGAGTTTATCAAAAGTTGCGCGTCGGCAGAACAATTTCCTCAAGGGGAGTTGCTGGAGATTGCCGTCGCGGGACGATCGAATGTCGGAAAGTCCTCGCTGATCAATTCTCTGCTCAACAGGAGAGGGCTTGCCAAAGTGAGTCGGACGCCCGGTAAGACGAGGGCGGTGAACCTATTTCAGGTTGCCACCTCAGACCCGGCGTTGGCGAAGTTTTATCTGGTGGATCTTCCGGGCTATGGATTTGCGAAGGTCTCGAAATCCATTCGCGCGGAATGGGGGCCTCTGATCGAATCCTATGTGGCAGAGCAGCCCTCATTGATCACGGTCGTCTTGTTAGTGGAATGCCGGGTCGTCACGGAACAGGATCGCCAGACGGTAGCGTGGCTGCAATCGATCGGACGTGCCCCGGTCATTGTGGCGACGAAGGTCGACAAGCTCAAGCCGAGCGAACGGGTCCGGACGCTTCGTCAAACCCACCGGGACCTCGGATTGCCGGAAGGGCAGCAGCTCATTCCCTATTCGGTGGTTACCGGGGAGGGGCGGGATCATCTCTGGGGAGTCTTACGGGATCTGGTCAAAACTTAATTTCAATGTACGCCTTGTTTTTCAAGTCGACCAGCCAGGATTGAAAGACGTCCTCGCTCTTTTGCTGGAACACCAGCGACTGGATTTCGAATTTGACTTCATCAAACGGGCGAAACTGTTTCGGCGTCCGCTCATCGACTCGGACGATATGGTAGCCTTCGGAGGTTTCGACGATCTCGGAGATCCCGCCCGGCACCAGCGGGGCGATCGCGCGCTCAATGGCCGGGAGAAGCTCCCCCTGCCTGACCAATCCGAGCCGCCCCCCGCGCGAGGCGTTCGGCCCATCTGAATAGCGCAACGCGGCATCCTCAAACTTTTCCCCGCGCTTCAATTCCGCCATCACGAGCCGCGCTTTCTCCAACGCTTCCGCGGTTCCGTCGGCCGAGCGGGGTTGAATCAAGATCTGACTCAGCGTGTATTCTTCCGGAAGCGCGAAGCGCGTCTGGTGCTCCTTGTAATACCGTTTCATCTCCGCGTCCCCGACCATCACGCCGCTGCGTACTTCCCGGTCGACGACTTTGAGGAGCGCGAGCTGATCGCGCACGTTTCGCACGCTCAGCGGATCTTTTTCGTTGACCTTCTCGCCCTGCTGCTTCATCTGCTGGATGGCTTGCTTCACTTCCTGATCCGAGACATCCACGCTCTTGGCTTTGGCTTCCTGCAGCTGCAGCCGTCGCTCGATCATTTTCGTCAGAGCCATGTATTCGGCGGTCTTCAGTCGCTGGCCCAATTCGTCGCCATGATATTGCTGGCGAATGCGCTCCTGCTCGGGGGCCAGCTCACGTCTGACGTCGGATTGCATGATGAGGTCCGTGTTTACGACCGCCACGATCCGATCCTCCAGCTGAGTGGCAGAAAAGGCCGAAGGGGCCGGGCTGAAGCAGAGCAGAGAGATCAGCAGTCCGAACGCGACAGGGACGATTGTGCGGGAAACCGGATTCAGATGCACGGGCACGATGCTCCTCGGTGAGTGCGGGGGAGATCAGCGGATTGTACACGAAATGAAGGGGTCTTGAGGAGCCGGAAGCGTGAGCCCTACGGTTTTCCGGTGTCTTCGGTGATGTAGCGAGACGCGTCAGCCAGGCGAACGGTCGCCTTGGTCCGGATATCCGCGATCACTTCTTCGAACTGTTTTCGTCGTTTGTCCGCCAGCAATTCCTGACGCAGCCGCTCCCGGGTGGCGAGATCCGCCTGAATGGTCTCTTTCTCCAGCGGGCTGACCTTGACCAAGTAGTAGCCTGCGTCGGTCTTGATTGGTTCACTGATCACGCCGTGTCTGAGGGTCTGGACGACGGCATCGACGTCGGGGTTGAGGAGGCCTTTCCGATAGGGACCGAGGTCCCCGCCTTTGGCTTTGGTCTTGTCGTCGATGGAGTAGCGCTGCGCGAACTTGGCAAAATCGCCGCCGGACTCGATCTGCTTCTTCAAATCTTTGGCCGCCGGATAATTATTCAGCAACATCTGGGAGACTTGAACTTTGAGCGGAGCCAGCAGCTGGTGGGCGTGTTTTTCGTAGTAGGCGTCCAATTCGACCTGGGAGAGCTCGACTTTGGCTTTGAGGCGATCTTTCAGGAGTTCGTCCAGCACGAGCTGTTCTTTGTAGCGTTGTGCCCGGTCACGAATCGCATCGTTCTGATCCAGTCCCTGGCGACGGGCTTCCTGCATCAGCAGTTCGCGGGTGATCAATTCATCAAGAAACCGCCGCTTGCCGCCTTCCTTGTCATACTTGACCCGGGTGGCCTCGGAGAGTTCGTTCCAACGGACATCGAACTCATATTGCGTGATCGCACGACCATTGACGAGCGCCAGGACCGGCTCTTCCTGCGGCGGCGTACAGCCGGGCAGGATCCAGAGGGAGCCGGAAAGCAGGGCGGCGAGGGCGAGTGACGAGCGAAAAGTGCGCATGAGCGATGTTCTATTTCCAGTCAGTACGAGAGCGCGGTGTGGTTCAGGCGCCCGATTTCGGCTGTGTCGTTGATTTGTTGGTATCACAGTGTTCCAGGCTTTGCAAGGTTGTGTTGAGTTCGGCAAAGGTCGAACCCCAGTCGTTATGCGGCATCTGGATCTCAAAAGCCTGTGGAGAGAGGAAGCGAAGCCGCTTTTTCAGTCGATCCATCATGGCATGGACGGCCGGTTCAGGGATCGCGGCCTTGGGTCCCAGCGTGATGATGACCGACTGGTGGGTCACCTCAATCGCGTTGATATGGAGCAGTTTAGCCAGCACGCGCAGCTGCATTACTTCCAGGAGCCGCTCTACCGGTTCCGGCGGCAGTCCGTACCGGTCCTGGATTTCGCCATGGAGCAGGGCCAGTTCACCGACTTGCTTGCAGGCCGTCAGGCGCTTGTACCACGAGAGTCGATGGTGCGGATCCTCCACATACGCTTCGGGAATGAAGGCCGAGACCGGGACGCGCAGCGTGGGGTCCGGCTCTTCTTCGACCGTATGACCTTTGAGCCGCTGTACGGCGTCCTCGACCATCTTGAGGTACAGGTCCAGGCCGATGGCGGCAATGTGGCCGGACTGCGCTTTACCCAGCAGATTTCCAGCTCCCCGGATTTCAAGATCGGCCGCGGCGATGCGAAAACCGGATCCCAGCTCCGTAAATTGCTGAATCGCCATCAGTCGCTTTTGGGCATCCTCGGTGAGGCGGCCTTCGTCCGGAATGAGCAAGTACGCATACGCCTGTTCCCCGCCGCGTCCTACGCGCCCCCGGAGTTGATAGAGCTGAGCCAGCCCGAACGTGTCGGCCCGGTTCACGATGATCGTGTTGGCATTCGGCACGTCGATGCCCGACTGAATGATGGCCGAGGCAATGAGCACATCCACCTCGTGCTTGACGAATTTCAGCATCACCGCTTCAAGCAACTTGGGGTCCATCTGTCCGTGGGCCATCACCATCCGCGCTTCCGGGACCAACTGTTGGAGCCAGGCACCGGTGGCGGACATCGTCTCCACACGATTGTGAATGAAGTAAATCTGTCCGCCGCGGCCCAGTTCGCGCAGGATCGCGTCGCGTATGGCCTTATCGTTGGACTTGATGACGGAGGTGCGAATCGCCAGCCGGCTGGCCGGGGGCGTGTCGATGATCGACAGGTCCCGCACGCTCGCCATTGCCATCTGTAGTGTGCGCGGAATCGGTGTGGCGGTGAGGGTGAGCACATCGACCTGCGTCCGCAGTTGCTTCAGCCGTTCCTTATGCTTGACTCCGAACCACTGCTCCTCGTCGATGATGACGAGGCCCAGATTGTGGAACACCACACTCTTTTGCAGCAGCCGGTGGGTGCCGATGATCACGTCGATGACGCCCGCGGCGAGGTCCTTCAGCGTAGCTTTGGTGTCCTTGGGAGACTGCATGCGGGACAGGACCGCCACTTTCGTCGGGAACGGCGCAAAGCGTTCGGCGAAGTTTTCATAATGTTGATGGGCAAGCAGGGTCGTTGGGACCAAGACGGCGACCTGCCGTCCGCTCTCGATTGCCTTGAACGCCGCCCGCATCGCCACTTCCGTCTTGCCGTAGCCGACATCGCCGCAGACCAGCCGGTCCATCGGCTTTCCCGACTCCAGATCCCGTGCGATGTCCTGGATCGCCGTCAGCTGATCCGGCGTTTCTTCGTATTCGAAGGCCGCCTCGAATTCGTGGTACAGCGTGCTGGGTCTGCCGTACCCGTCTCGCTTGACCAGTTCACGATTCGCGTAGAGGTCGATGAGATCTTGCGCCATCTCCTCGATATCTTTTTTGACCCGGGCCGTGGTTTTGGCCCAACTGGTGCCGCCCAGGCGATCAAGCCTGGGTACATGTCCGTCGGCGCCGCTGTATCGCTGGACCTGGCTCAGGCGGTCGAGCGGAACATAGAGCGTATCGGCCCCGGCGAATTCCAGGATGAGGAAGTCGCTCTCGAACTCCTGCACGGTCAGCCGCTTGAGGCCGAGATATCGGCCGATGCCATGCTGTACGTGGACGACATAGTCGCCGACATTCAGATCCTCGAGTGAGGAGAGGAACGTCGCGGTTTTACTCTTCGGCTGCGTCTTATGGCGCGTGCCTTTGGCAAAGAGCTCTTCTTCCGTCAGGAGCGCGAGGTGAAACGGTTCCGATAACCAGCCGGCCGACAGGTCGCCGTGCATGATGGCAATGGGCGGTTTGCCGCTTTCCCGTTTGGCCCAAGCCGCGGGGGACCATTCCGCGGCCGGCAGGTCGTGTTCTCGGAGCAGGGCCAGCAGCCGATCGACTTGTCCGCGGCTGCGCGCGATCAGCACCACCCGGTGTCCGCCCCGCAACTGATCGAGGATGGACAGGGTCTGGCTGAACGGGGTTCCGCGAATCCCCAGGCCGGCGCTGGCCGGAATCTGTGCCGGGAACGGCACCACGGGACTCCAGGTGTCGTCGGATGGGGTCAGCGGCTCTAAGGCGAGCGTCGACCAGCCGGCGGCGCCGATTTCAATTTCATCCCAGGTTTGGAAGAGCCGTTCGGGGCTGGGATAAGGATTGGCGGCGTCCCGTTCGCCATGGCGGAGGTAACCGTCTTCGATCTTGGACCAGAGTGTCGCGCAAGTTGTTTGGAGCGTGGCGGGCTGGTCGAAAATGAGAATCGGTTCTTTGGGAAGATAGTCGAACAACGTGCCCATCTGGGGATACAGATCCGGCGCACGCCATTCCGCATCCGGTGCGATCGGGGCATAGGCCTCCGCGCTGTCCTCTGGCCGGAGATATTCCCGCGCCGGCAAGATCGTGGCTTCCTCGACCTGCCGGATCGAGGTCTGTGTGGCGGCGTCAAACAGCCGGAGGGCTTCGATCGAATCCCCGAGAAACTCGATGCGGAGCGGATCGGAGTAGGCGGTCGAAAAAATGTCCACCAGGCCGCCGCGAATACTGAATTCGCCGGGAATCTCCACGACCGACACGCGTCGGTAGCCAAGGCGCAGGAGTTTGGCCATCAGCTGGTCGCGCTCGACGGTGCCGTTGCGCTCCAACTGGAGGGTGGCATGGGTCCAGGTGTCTTTCGGCAGGAGACGGTGCATCAGGGCCGCAACCGACGTGACAAGGGTCGTATCCGGGCTGGATTGCAATCGATGGAGCGTCTGCATGCGGTGCGCAACCAGACTGACATGGGGCGCCGTGGCCTCATAGGGCAGCGTTTCCCATTGCGGAAAGAGCGTCAGCCGGTCACTCGGGGCGCCCATGAGCTGATGGCAGAACTGGAGGTCGTCAAAGAGTCGTTCGGCCGTCTCATTGTTGGCCGTCACGACGATCCAGGGGCGGTTCCGGTATGCGGCCAGCGATGGGGCGTTGGTCAGACTGGTGAGCACAAATGCGGCGGTCGATCCATGTAACCCCGTGACACAGGGGCGCGCCGAAGCCTGCTTGAGCGCAGACACGAGCGGGGCAAACCATGCTTCTGCGGGAGAGGGTGTGTGTGACACGGATTAAGCTGAGGCTGAGCGAATACGGTGAATCAATGCCGTTGTGGAGAACCCTGGAACCAGGGGGATGGTCTGTACCCTGCCTCCCCGCGCCTCGACAACGTCCCGACCGATAATGCGATCCAGAGGCCAGTCACCGCCTTTGACCAGAACGTCCGGCTGAACGGCGGTGATAAGCGCCTTGGGATCGGGTTCGGAGAATATCACGACAAAATCGACACATCCTAGCGCGGCCACCACTTCCGCCCGCTGTGCCTCGTGGACAATCGGCCGGTCCGGGGCTTTCTCCAGGCTGCGGACGGAGTCGTCTGAATTGACCCCGACGATCAGGAGATCACCTAAGGCTCTGGCGGCTTGCAGATAGCGGGTGTGGCCGACATGCATCAGGTCGAAACAGCCGTTCGTGAAGACGAACCTGGACCCTCGGGCACGGAGGGGTTTGAGCTGCTCAACCAGTTGTTCTTTGGTCACAATCTTGTTCGGCATGGCGCCCCATCATACCTGTCGCGCCGGCTGATGGGAAGCCACGCGCTGCGGCCCGACTATTTTGACCAGGATTCCTTAAGTTCGTGAAACAACGACCCGATACAGACGCTAACCGGGAGCAGGGAAAGGTCTGTGCAAGACAGGCCGCATCAACGGTTTGCGCGCGGACAAGAACCGGTGAAGAGGGGATCAACAAGCGTGGGACTGGGAGTTTCGGATCATCGCACGGCATCAGGTCGCGGCTCCCGTGCGTTTACACACCGGCATCAGTTCATGCTGATCGGACTCATTACCGCGGCCACACTGATGGCGGTGCTTGGGGGGGGCACCTGGCTGGAACGGCGGACAGTGGCGACGTCAGGGGAGGCGGTCTCCATCATGGCGGCGGAAGTGTCCGCCAAGCTCGATCTGCTGCTCAATGAGCGGATCGGTGACGTGCAGTTCCTGGCAGAATCGCTGGCGATGAACGGAGGAACATCGGCGGCGCGGAGCCATATTCTGTCCACGTTTCATCAAGCCTATCCCCTCTATCTTTGGATCGGCATTGTCGATCCGGCCGGCCGGATCGTCGAAGCCACGATGCCTCAGGCCCGTCGGCTCGACGTCAAGACAGCCGACTGGTTCCGGGCGGTGCGCGAAGAACGAATCGGTCTGTACGTGGGCGACATCGCCGTCGATGAGGCGAGTCCCGGCGCAGAAGCCGTCTCTTTCACTGCCCCGATTGTGGATCATCGGGTGGATGCCGCTCGCCGGTCCTTTCGCGGCGCGGTGACGACCCGGGTGAGTGCCAAGCAGCTGGAGCGCTTGGTGACTGAAGCGATTCGGTTGTTCCAACAGAAGACATCTTTCTTTCATACAGTCGAATACAAAGTGCTCCGGGCAGACGGCGGGGTGTTCATCGATTCGGACGGTGCGCGTAAGGGGCGTTTGAATCTCGCGCAGGGAAACCTGCCGTCGGTCCAACGTGCCGGTTCAGGGGAGTCGGGCTTCGTCGAAGAGCAGCATTTCGTCCGCCGGGTGCCGGTCTTGACGGGCTATGCCCGCACCCAGGGGGCAGAGGGGGTCGAGAGTCCGAAATGGACGGTTCTGCTGCGGGTGGACCGGGCGGAAGTCGTGGAACCGGTCCATCGCTTTCTCTGGACGGTGGGCGCCGCCGGCCTTCTGATCGTCGGGCCGCTCATCGGGCTCTTGCTCAATGTAACCCGCCGCGCCCAGCGGGAGTGGAAGGAGACGCAGGAAGAGCGGATGCACGCGCGAGGGAATGAGCGCCGGCTGCAGACGATCCTCGAAGTGGAACCGGAGGGAGTGTTGGTGACCGATGGCGGCCGTCGTGTTCTGCAGATCAATCCGGCCGGATGCGCGCTCTTCGATGCCGGGTTTCCGGAAGAGATTCTTGGCCGGGATATCGGCCGCTGGGTGCACGAGGATGATCGTCGGGCGTACGAGGATGCGCATGCCGCCGCGCTCCAAGGCCGGAGCGTCTTGATGAGCGGCCGGCTGCAGAGCCTCTCGGGACAATCGCGCTGGTTTGAGATGACGTCGGTGTTGTTGCCGGGAGAGCTGGGTATCTCACCGTCGGTCTTGAGCGTGACGCGGGACATTACGGATCAGAAACATGCGCAGCGCCGTCAGGCGCTGCAGCATGCGGTGGCGAAAGTCCTGGCCGAAGCCTCGACGGTCGAGCAGGCGATCCCTGAGTTGCTGCGCGTGATCGGAACGAGCCTGGAATGGCAGGTCGGCATTTTTTGGCGGGTGCAGGAGAGAGCCAGAACGCTTCGTTGCCTGCACACGTGGGGCGCCCATCCGCATCCGATGGAGGAGTTTTTGGAGGCCAGTTGCCGGGAAACCTTTTCATCCGGTGTGGGATTTCCCGGTCGCTGTTGGTCGCGGGGCGAGCCGCTCTGGGAGCCGGATGTCTTGCGGGATCACGACTTTGTCCGAACGGCGGCCGCCTCGTTGAACGGGCTGCATGCCGGTTGTGTGTTTCCTGTCTGGCTGCGGGCCAGCGTGTTCGGCATCATGGAGTTCTTCAGCCGGGATGTCCATCCGCGCGACGCGGACCTCTTGCGGACGCTCGCCACGATTGGAAGTCAGATCGGGCTTTTTCTGGAGCGGGCGGAGGTCGAAGCCTCCTTGCGAGAGAACGAGAGCCGGACGCGTCTCATCATTGATACGGCGCTGGACGCCATCGTCACGATGGATCGGGACGGGATGATCACCGAATGGAATGCGCAAGCGGAATTGCTCTTTGGATGGCAGGCGCACGAAGCGATCGGCAGAGATCTGGCCGATACGATCATCCCGGCCGACCAACGGGCGGCGCATCGCGCCGGGCTGGCTCGGTATCTCAAGACGGGCGAGGTGAGCATTCTTGGGAAACTGGTGGAGGTGCAGGCCTGTCATCGTGATGGCCGGGTGTTCCCGGCGGAGGTCTCCATTGCGCATCTGCGCCTGAATGATACGGTCGTGTTCAGCGCGTTCATCCGGGATATCTCGCAGCGCAAGGAGTCGGCGCAGGCCCTCTCGTCCTATGCGCAGCAGTTGGAGCGCAGCAATCACGATCTCGACGCAGCCCTGGGACAGGCCCGTGCCGCCACTGAGGCGAAATCAGCGTTTCTGGCCACGATGAGTCACGAAATCCGGACGCCGATGAACGGGGTGATCGGGATGACCGGGCTGCTGCTCGACACGGAGTTGACGGCGGAGCAACGGGAATATGGCGAAGCGGTGCGGAATTGCGGCGATCATCTGCTGACAATTATTAATGACATTCTGGACTTTTCGAAGATCGAGGCCGGCAAGATGAGTCTGGAGATCATCGACTTCGATTTGCGTCATGCCGTGGAAGATGCGCTGGATTTGTTCGGAGAACGGGCGTCCACCAAGCAGTTGAATCTCGCCTGTCTGTTCCATGCCGAGGTGCCGAGCGCCGTGCGCGGTGATCCCGGGCGGGTGCGCCAGGTACTGACCAATCTGGTCGGGAATGCCATTAAGTTTACCGAGCAGGGCGATGTGGTGGTGCAGGTGCGGCTTGCGTCGCCGAAGGACGGGGCTGTCGTCGTCCGGTTCGATGTGACCGACACCGGGATCGGCCTGTCCGAGGAGCAGCAGGCCCGGTTGTTCCAAGCGTTCAGCCAGGCCGACGGCTCGACGACGAGAAAATACGGAGGAACCGGATTGGGCCTGGCGATTTGTAAGCGCCTGGTCGAAATAATGGGTGGGGAGATCGGTGTGGCCAGCCAACCGGGGGCGGGCAGTTCGTTCTGGTTCACCGCTCGATTTGAACCACAAGAGGAAGCGGTTGAAGCCGTCGTGCCGGAAGCGCTCTCGGTACGGGGGAAACGTGCGTTGATCGTCGACGATAAGCCGATCAACTGCCGGATCCTCGATCTGCTGATGAAGAAATGGGGAGTCGGGTCCACGGTGATCAGCGACCATGTGGCCGTCGTTCCTCACCTTCAGGCGCAAATTCGCAAGGGGATCCCGTATGACATCGCGATCATTGACGCCGATCTGGCCGACGTCGACGGACTCCAGCTTGCGCACACGGTGGTGGCAATCGGGGCGTCCGCTCCGCGCGTGATCCTGCTGACGTCTGTCGGAAAACGGGGAGACGCGAAAGCGGCCAAGGCGTTGGGCGTGTCGGCCTATCTCACTAAGCCGCTCAGGGAAAGTCAGCTCGTGCGTTGCCTGGCGAGGGTGTTGGAGCAGCCAGGCGTTTCACCCACCGGGGAGCAGCCGCCGTCAGGATCGGAGTTGGTGACCCGCCACACCCTCGCCGAGGCCGCCACGCCGGTCGGGATGAAGATTTTGCTCGCCGAAGACAACATCATCAATCAGAAGGTCGCTGTCCGGATGTTTGAGCGATTGGGCCATCGTGTGGATGTGGTGGCGAACGGCCTTGAGGCCGTCGAAGCGCTGTCGCGGATTGCCTATGATCTGGTGTTCATGGATTGCCAGATGCCGGAGATGGATGGATTCGAAGCCACCCGCGAGATTCGGCAGCGTGAGCGGTCAGGAAAAAGTTCGGCGCTTCATCCCATCACGGCTCTGCGCCACCGTACTCGCATCATCGCCATGACGGCCAATGCCATGCAGGGGGACCGCGAAGCCTGCCTGCAAGCGGGCATGGATGACTATGTCTCCAAGCCGGTGACGAGCGAGGCGTTAGCCGCGGTGTTTGAGCGTTGGCGCCCGCGAGCCGTTCCGATAGCGCCGGTCGAGACGTCGAAGGGTGGTGATCCCACGATCGATCCGCTGGTTTTTGACGGGCTCAGGGTGTTGAGCGATGAAGACGATCCGGATTTTTTGACCAGACTGGTGACGCATTTCCTGGCCGACACGCCGGATAAGCTGGCCCTGCTGGGTACGGCCTGCCGTAAGGGGAGAGCTGAAGAGGTGCAACGGATCGCGCATAGTTTGAAAGGGAGCGCGTCGAATCTGGGGGCGTTGGGCATGGCCAGGATGTGCGACCAGGTCGTCTTGGCCGCCCGTGAGAAACTGGAGACGGTTCCCACCCTCTTGGCCGAACTGGAGCTTGAGTTCCAGAGAGTCCGGGGAGAGTTGGAGCGGGATCTCAAGGAGGCGGCATAATGGGCTGTCGATTCGATCTGCGGTCATTGAAGTCAAGGGAAGCCCTCATACTGGGGATTATTGGAGTCGGGGCTATCGCACTCGGGGTCATCGGCCTGGATGTCGTGGAGCGCGAACTTATCGCAAGGACCGGGGAAACCCTGTCGTATGCGGCGTCTGAGGTGGCGGCGAGATTCGACTCCCAGGTGGCGGAGCGAGTTGGCGATATCGAAGTACTCGCGAAGGCGTCACAGATACGTTCAACCGATCCGGGGGTGGTGCAGGGCCATCTGAAAGCCATTCAGCAGTTCTATCCGGTCTATCGTCGTCTGTCGGTGGTGGATAACGATGGCCGGACGGTGGCCTCGACGGATCCTGAATGGGCCGGGAAGGATCTGGCGTCGTCGCCGCTGTTTCTGGAGGCCCGGCAGTCAGCTCAGGTGATGATTGAGACGGTGCGACAACCCGATCGAGAGGACGGCCCTTTGAGCGCCGTCGTATTTTCAGTTCAGATCAAGGGGAACGATGGGCGTGTGCGCGGCGTCATCATGACGGAAATAGATCGTGCGCGCTGGCAGAAGTGGGCTGCGGAGACGATCGGCCACTTTGAGAATCGAGCGCAACAGTTCGGATCTGTGCGCTATCAGATCTTGTACTCCGAGGGAGAGGTTTTGCTTGGGGTCCAGAGGAGTGAGCTGACAGAAGGGAACTTTCAAAGCCATGGATTGCCGTCGCCGATTCACATGACCGGTGAACGGGCTGGATGGGTAGAAGAAGATCATCTAGCGCGCGGGGCTTCTGCCATTACCGGCTATGCCCGTATGGCGGGAGAGAGGTCGAGAGGCCAATTGCCGTGGGGAATTCTGGTCTGGGCCGATCGCGATGATGTGTTGGCGAGTATTCGGGGTGTCTTGCTGAAACTGGGACTGGCCGGTCTCGGCATCTTTCTTCCGACATTCGGTCTCCTGATCTGGTTTAGCCAATGCCGGCGGATGGAGCAGGATAAGTCGTCATCAGCGTTGCGCTCCCTGGCGGAAAGTGAGGCCCGGACGAGGACGGTGCTGCATGATGCAATGGATGCCGTTGTGGTCATGGACGCTCAGGGCATGATCAGCGGATGGAACCGGCAAGCGGAAGAGATTTTTGGATGGGAGATGGTCGAGATATTGGGTTCAAGTATGGTGATGACACTCGTGCCGCCTCAATATCGGGAGGCGCACACGCAGGGTGTCGCCCGGTACTTGTCGACCGGCGAAGCGAAGATGCTGAACAAACGCGTAGAGATTTCAGCGCTCAGGAAGGATGGAACTGAATTTCCGATTGAATTGACCATCACGCCTCTCAAGCTGGAGCGAGGGATGTTTTTCAGCGCCTTCATCCGCGATATCAGTGAACGAAAGAAAATGATCGACCGGCTGCGGGAGAATGAAACCTTTTTCCGATTGCTGTCAGAACAGCTGCCGGTCGGGGTCTTTGAAATCAACGAGGATGGCAGCTGTCTCTACAAGAACAAGATGTGGGATACGATCATGGGGGTCGTCAACGAGGAGGTCTTCGGATTCGCCTCGGCCGCACTCCCTTCCGGCACGTGGATCGATTGGGTTCATCCCGAGGAGCGTCCGGCATTGACTCAACGCTGGGTGGCCGCTCAAGGGAGTTTCAGCCGGTTGCATGCCGAGTGTCGGCTGGCGCCGAACGATGGGCCGGACCGCTGGGTGGAGCTTCAGATTTGGCCCATGGCTGATGATCGAGGGGTTCGCTATCTCGGGACGCTCGAAGATATTACGAGCCGCAAGGATATGACCGATCGGCTTCGCATGAGCGAAGCGTTCTTCCGACTCTTGTCCGATCATCTTCCGATCGGTGCCTTCGAAATCGACAGTCGAGGTGCCTGTGTCTATGGAAACAAGATGTGGCGGGCTCTGCGGCATCTCTCCGAGGACGTCGGTGATCGCCACCCGATTCGATCGGGATCATGGCTCCAGTGGTTCCATGCGGATGATCGCGAGAAGGTCGAGGAGGAATGGGAGCGGACGCGCACCACGTTCGATCGGGTGGCGGTCGAATGCCGTCTGGCAGAGGGAGGGGAGGAGGCGAGATGGGTTAATGTCCTGCTCTGGCCGATGACGACGGAGGAGGGGGTCCGCTATCTTGGGACCTTGGAGGATATTACCGAGCGGAAACGGACCGTGGCGCATACGATGACACTGCTGAAACATGGCCGGTTCGAATTGCAGACGCTCACCGAAGCCAGGAATCTTGCGGAACTCCTCGCCTATGCGTTCCCCGACCCATTGCGGACGCAGCTGGGTTTGACGGAATTGCTCGTCAATGGCGTTGAGCATGGGAACTTGGGTATTTCTTATGCCGAGAAATCTGCACTCTTGGATCAAGGCCAGTTCGAGGCTGAGCTGATCCGGCGATTGGCGTTACCGGAACATATGAAGAAGCGTGTTCATATTACCATCGAACGGACCGACGGGAATCTCGAGTTGACGATCCTTGATGACGGCAGCGGGTTTGACTGGAAACAGTATCTCGATCTGAATCGTGAACGGGCAGACGACCTGCATGGCCGTGGTATTGCGATGGCAAAGCTCATCAGCTTCGACGAAGTCGAGTTCCGTGGCCGTGGTAATCAGGTGGTGATATCGGTCTCACTGAACGGGGTCGATACCGATGTGTGGCCGGAAGAGGAGCGCAGGGTCGCTTAGCGGCCGGAGAAGAGCGCGCGAATCGACGCTCCCCAGCCGAGCGAGAGTTGCCCGGCCTCGGACGGCAGGGGGGCAGATGGCGGCGGAGCGATGGAGGGCGTCAGCGGCGTGGGCACCGCCCCACGATGCATCATCGGCAATTCCTGCAACGCTCCCCGGCAGGTTCCGCAGAGATGCCGGCGAGGTTGAATAGTCTTGCGTTGACGGCGATACACCCTTCCGCAATCCTTGCAGCGCCACGCAAATTGCGCCAGTGCCAGTACTTCTTTGTGAAGCGAGTGGTAGATCGTAATTGCGACCAGCCCGTTCCGGTTCATCTCGGTCATCTTTCGCACAAAATCAGGGCCGTGGTTCGGCTTCCGTTTCAGGATGTCGAACTGCCATTGATGAATCATCTCATGGGCGAGCGTATTCAGCAGTTCCTGCTCGGCATAGGGGGTTCGTTCAGCCAGGCGTGCCATCAGAGGCTCGGAGAGGCGGATCTCCCGCTTGGTCCGATTCGGCATCGATTCTTCGAACGACCGCGGGCGAGGACCTCCGCGGCTGACGAACATGCCGACGGACGACGTGAGGCGGCGGCTCCAGGCAATGGAAATTTCCGGCAGGAGCCCGTCGAAGTAGCGCTCGTTCAGGGTGCGCCACTCTGCTTGTAACCGTTCGATGGAGGGATTCATAGTTACAGGCTCCGTCTTGCCGGGAGCATAGCGACTCAGAGGCGGCAATCGACGTTAGCGGATCTGCTCGAGTACGGCCGCGGCCAGAATCGGCAACATGATCTCATGATGCCCGGTCAGGGTATAGCCCTTGCCGCCTTTTTGCGTCGGGCGTCTCACTACATTGGTCAGCGGCCGATAGTGCGAGAGGAAATCCATATTCACCGTCGTGATCTTGGTGAGGGGATGGCCGAGATTACGCCCGAGCGACACCGTTTTCAAAAACACTTCCGGAAGAATGACGGCCGATCCCACATTCAGATAGACTCCGCCTTCCATGCCGGCGACCACGGCGGCCAGCCGTCGAAAATCCAGCAGAGACGTGGCTCCGATGGCGGCGCCATCGGCGGCAGGGTGCATATGGATGATATCCGTTCCGATCGCGACGTGCACGGTGACGGGAATGCCGAGCTTTGCGCCGGTGGCAAGAATGCTCGTCGCGCGGTTGGGAAACTGACCTTGATAGCGATTGATGTAGTGTCCGACGGCCTCTCCGAGCCCCTGGCCGTGTTGTGCACCGAGCGTGATGGCCTCGTTCAAGATGCGTCCGGTGTCTTCGGCCATGCCGAAGCGGCCTTCGTCGATCTCGGCGTCCACTTCTTCCGACGTGTGCCCCATGAGCGCCAGCTCGAAGTCGTGGATGATGCCGGCTCCGTTCATGGCCACCGCCGTGACGATGCTGCGTTCCATCAGATCGACGAGCAGCGGCGCGAGGCCCACCTTGATCACATGGGCGCCGATCCCGACGATGACGGGCCGCTTCTGGCGATGGGCTGTCGCGATGGCGGTCGCCACGGCGCGCAAGGTCTTGACGGCAAGCAGATCGGGCAGCGATGCGAAAAACTGCTCGAACGACCCTCCGCGTTTCCACGGCCTGGCAAAGTCGGCTACCCGCACTTTGCTATGACGTTTTTTCAACGGATAGGTCGTCAGATCCGAGACATCGATCGGGGGAATCAACGGACGCGCGGGGCGTTGCGGGGGAGTCCGGTTAGGACGCTGTGCCAAGGAGTGTTTCCTCTACGAGTTCGCACAGGACATGACCGAGCGTGATATGGCTTTCCTGGATGCGCGCCGTCACGGTCGAAGGGACGACGAAAGGATGATCGACGAGGCCGGCGAGTTTGCCGCCGGTGCCACCGGTCCAGGCGATGGTGATCATGCCGCATTCGCGCGCGGCCTCAATCCCTTTGAGCACGTTCAGCGAATTGCCGCTGGTGCTGATGCCGATGGCGATATCGCCTTTCTGGCCATGGGCGCGGACCTGCCGGGCGAAGAGTTCGTCGAAGCCGTAGTCGTTGGCGATGCAGGTGATGGCGGCGATGTCAGTGGCGAGGGCGATGGCCGGCAAGGGCTTGCGCTCGCGCTTATAGCGGCCGACGAATTCCGCCGCGATATGCGCGGCGTCGGTGGCGCTGCCGCCGTTGCCGAACAGCAGGACTTTGCGTCCTTCGCGGAACGCCGTCACCATGAGGGCGGCCACGAGCGCAATGCGATCGGCGTGATCACGCGCAAATTGTTGTTTGACGGCCGCGCTGTCGGAAAAGGCCTTGAGGATAAAGTCTTTCATCAGTCGGCGATTCTAGGCAAGCGCGGTGAGACTGTCAAACGCGGCGGCTGTGACGCTACGCTTTCGGTGGCGGGGTCGGCGAACCCTGCTTGATGGCGCTCATGGCCAGCGCGATCATGGAGCCTACGTCGGAGACGGTTGCCGGGAGAATGAGCGTATTGTTGGTCCTGGCCAGCTCACCGAATTTCGTGATGTACTGTTCCGCTACGCGCAGCTGGACCGCTTCCTGTCCGCCGGGCACTTGAATGGTCTCGGCCACCTTCCGGAGTCCTTCGGCGGTCGCTTGGGCGATCGCGAGAATGGCCGAGGCGGCGCCTTCGGCTTCATTGATCTGCTGTTGCTTCTTCGCTTCCGAGGCCTTGATCACTTGCTGCTTCTCACCCTCGGCTTGATTGATGGCCGCGTCGCGTTCGCCTTCCGATGTGAGGATGACGGCGCGCTTTTCCCGTTCCGCCCGCATCTGCTTTTCCATCGCATTGAGCACGTCTTTCGGCGGCGTGATGTTCTTGATCTCGTAGCGCAGGACTTTGACGCCCCAGGGGTCCGAGGCCTTGTCGAGCTCATTCACGACCTGGATATTGATATTGGTCCGTTCTTCAAATGTCCGATCAAGTTCGATCTTCCCGATCTCGCTTCGCAAGGTCGTTTGGGCCAGCTGGATCAAGGCGAATCCATAGTCGCTGATGCCATAGGACGCGCGCTGCGGATGCAGCACTTTGAGGTACAGGATGCCGTCGACCGATACCTGCACGTTGTCGCGGGTGATGCAAACCTGCTCGGGAATATCGATGGCTGTTTCTTTGAGCGAGTGCTTGTAACGGATGTTATCGACAAAGGGGAGCAGGATGTGAAAGCCGGCGTCCAGCGTCGCCGAATACTTGCCGAGACGCTCGACGACATAAGCGCTTTGTTGCGGGACGACGACGGCTAACTTTGAGATGACATAGAGGACGAACAGGGCCAATAAGAGTGTGACGAGAAATCCGCCGCTCATACCACCATCCATAATGTAGTCTCCACAATGTAGTCTTCACGTGATTGGTCTCCGCTATTCGCCCGCGATCAGCAATGTGAGACCGTCCATGCCGGTGACTTTGCTTCGTTGTCCCTTAATTAGCGGGGTAAGGCCGGTATTTCTGGCCGACCAGGTGGTGCCTCGGAGTTCGACTTTTCCGACGGCTCCGGCGGCCAGTGCGTCTACGGGAATGGCGATTTCGCCCGTCATCGAATCAACGTCGGGATGTTTGACTTCCGAGGCATTGATGCGGGCCAGCAAGGGGCCGCGAAACAAGAGCAGGAACGCGACGGCCAGGCCGGAGAAGAGCAGCCATTGGGCGGATTCTCCCGGGACGAGTTCCAGCCACGCGATCGCTCCGACCACCAGGGCGGCGAGGCCGAAAAAGAGAATGTAGAATCCCCCCGGGGTCATCATCTCGGCGCCCAGCAGGAGCAACCCGAGCAAGAGCCAGTACCACCAGATCATTGTAAAACCTCAGCGTGGGCGGTGAGCGAGGAAAGAGGCCTGCGCAATGGAGGAAAGTCTAAGCCGGTTTCCGGAGACCGTCAAGCAGAACGCATATTACCCAGTCAAGAATTGATCGCCTCTCTGGCCGATGTTATAGTCCGCGCGCAATGGCGCACGAACAACCAACCAAAGCACTTGTGGTCGCGTTTACCGACGATGCGGCGGCAGCGGTCTCTGTCATCAATCGCCTCCAGCCTGAGGCGCTCTGCTTCGTGCTGCCGGAGTCCGCGAAGGCATTGGTGGAGTCGGCTGTGCAACCCCATATCGAGCACATGCCCAGGCGATGGGATTGGGTCACGCTGGCCGATACGGTCGATGTCGCAGCCTGCCACCACGCCTTGGCTGGTGTGCTGCCAGACTTACTGAAGGCGTGGGATGTCCACTCGGGCGATCTGGTACTCGATCTCACCGGCGCCACTCCGGCCATGGCCGGGGCGTTGACGCTGGTGACCTTGCCGACGAGTTCCCGGACCGTTGCGCTGCTGCCATGGATTGAGGGGCAGGAGAGCGAGCCGATTATGGTGGGGAGCCGGCCGATGCGATGGGCACAGGGCAATCTTTGGGACGATGTGGCGCTGGTCTCACGTCATGAGGCCGCCGAGTTGTTCAATCGAGGAATGTATTCGGCCTCGGCCAGACTGTTTCGCGAGATTGAAACCAGAGTGAGCGGCGGGCAGAAGCCGACCTATCGCGCCTTCGCCGATCTTGCCGAAGGCTATGAATTCTGGGAGCGATTCCACTACCGGCAGGCCTGGGACAAACTGAAAACCGCCACGAAGGCATTAGAAATGGCGTCACTCTGGGGCGGACCGCCGGGACTGAAAGCTGTCTTGCCTGGGATCAAAGCCAACGCAGGCTTTCTCGAACGCCTCGTGCTCGATCCTGCTGCGGTCAAGGATTCGCTGTGCCTCGATCTGCTCGCGCACGTGAGTCGACGCCTCCATGTGGGTCATGATCCTGAATCGGCGATGATCGTCCTGATGCGCGCGCTCGAATCATTTGCTCAGCGGGAATTGTTCAAGCAGTATAAGATCAAGACCTGGGATGTGCAGCCGGAGCAGCTCCCGCAGGCCCTTCAGGAAGCCTGCCGGATGTCCTGGTTGGACGACGTCGACGGCAAGTACAAAGCCCCGTTACAAGGCCAGTTCCGCGTACTAGCGGCGCTGGGCGATCCACTCGGCCAGGCCTTCCTGCGTGAATGGCCGACCATGAAGCCGCTGCTCGACGCCGCGAATCATGGCGTGCTCGGCCACGGTTTCGAGCCGGTCAAATCGGAGCGTGTGCAGCAGCTGTACGATGTCGTGGCGAAGCTGGCCGGGGTGACAGAGTCATCGTTGCCGAAGTTCCCCACGCTCGCGCTCTAAGCTACATGGAAGTCAAAATTTACTATGAGGATACGGACTGCGGCGGAGTGGTGTACTACGCTAACTATCTGAAATATTTTGAACGGGCGAGGACACACTATCTTGAAGAGCGGGGACTATCGGTGTCCGGTCTGATGAACCAAGGCACAGTGTTTGTGGTCGTACGTGCGGAGTTGGACTATCGGTCTCCCGCGCGGTACGGAGACACACTGTTCATCGACACTGTGGTGTCAGATCTGAGCGCCGCCTCCATGACCTTCGCGCATGTGGTGAAAGAAAAGGCGAGCGGACGGGTGATCGTGGAGGGGTCTGCTCGACTGGCCTCGACAGATGGCCACGGCAAGGTAAAACGTCTCGACAAGACGGTCGTCGCCGTACTACAGTCCGGAGCCGATAAGGAGTCATCGAATGGATAAGCTCGGAACCTGGCTCGCCGTCACCGGCGTCGCCATCGGATTCATCGTTCTCGGCTGGCTGCTGTTCTCAGAAAACCCGTCGGAGAAGAACAAGAAGAAGCCGTAACTCTCCTCTTCCCTACCCCGGATGAATCTCATGCCGTGCACTCGATGCCCTGGCCGCTGAGCGGTTCTCGTTCCCACTGCCCCGCATCATCGCCAGCTGTTATCCGAGGACGCCGGCCCAGCGTAGCGCCAATAGCACCAGCCCAAGCACCATTAGGCCACTGAAGAACCTGAACGTGAGTCGTATCGTGCGTTCCGTCAGAATCGTGTCGAAGGCATAGCCGGTTGTAGCGCCATAGCGGACGGCCAGCGCGGTCAACGGACACTTTAGCCCGTTGCCCGCGAAGACGGCTGCTTCAATAGCGAGGAGCCCCAGCGCACCCCATAGCCAGGGGCCGACGTACCCTGTTGCGCCAGCATAGAGCAGCAGAAAGATCGAAGCGACCATCACGATGTAGACCGTCGAGTGAATGCCACGGACGAGCGCAAGAATCCGGGCATCACTCACGGTGTTTCCCTTGGTTGCAGTACCCCGATCATCCTGAGATGCTATCGTCACTGGCGGCCGCTCCTGTACCGGTCGACTGCGCGGTGTTGTTAGGGACCGACGCACAGATTTGGGACTGTGAGGCGTGTGAACAAGTGCGGTGAGGCTACGGCAGATGAAGGGTAGCGTTCTAAGGCTTGTTTGAAGTCGGGATGGCTGAAGGCTGCTCGAAAATGGGCCACCGATTCCCATACGGCGTAGTTCATGAAAACGGTGCTTCCCGCAATCCCGCGATGTAGCTGAGTGGAGATATACCCCGGCTGTTGTTTCATCCAGGTGGCGTCATCGGCCCAGGCTTTCAGCAATGCAGGGATATCGGACTCTGCAACAGTAAATACATTCACGAGCACAACGGGTGACGCATCGGCATTGAGTTGGAGAAAAATCGGAACGGTTTCATCAAGGGGTTTAATTGGAAGCATGCCGATCTCCTTATGGATGGGTGAATAGGTGCGCGGCCTATCAATGGATTGTCGGTTCAAAACAAGGTGCCTCCGGCTTCGGGTGCCGGAAAAGACTTGGACGGCATCCTGGCAGGATTGGGACCTGAGGCCAAGTGATTTCTTGCGGGGGTGAACTCAATTAGGACTGCGGCTTTGCGAACCCTTCTTGTTTCAGTACCTCTGCTACGTTCTTTCCATTCACAAATACGTCGGCGACGGTGCGGCCGTAGACATCCTGGCCATGGGGTACGATACGGATGGGGCCTTCTTTAAGAAGTTGATCCAGCCGCTGTCGGGCTTCTGGTCCGCGTGGTTCGGTGAGTTCCGGTGTGTCGATGCCGCGGAGTCTGATGCGTTCAGAGCCCATGCGAAGAGTATCGCCGTCGATGGTGTGGATGGGTTGGCTGGTGGGAATTCTGCTTCCGGATATCCGGCCTAAGGCCGAGGACTGCGCCTGCTTCCGGTACGGCGTGATTTTGTACCGGCCTTTGGGCAATCGATGGGGTCGGCTCCCTGATGGATGGCGTTGGCGATGCGGCTGCAGCGTCGAAGGAGGAGATGACTCGTTGATTGAGGGCGACCAGCAGAGGTCACAGTTTTTCTGAACCGTTGATTCTCCACTGGACGTAGTGAGTCGGGAGGCTTGGACCGAGTTTAACCAACAGGTTGCCACGGTGAGAACACAGAGCGTCATGCTGGATGTTCGTGTGAGCCGCATGTCTCAGTGCTAAGCAGGGTGCGTGCCATGAGCCACTCGGTTGACAACGATCAAAACGGCGTGCTGGAATGCCGATGTTTCACGAACCACGAATCACGGAGGTTTTACGATGGATATGATGGGACGGGTGGGGCTGATCGAGATTCCAATCTTGATCGCGCCTGATCAAAAAATCTGGTTGGATCGCATGATTAAGGAAAACAAAATCGCCATTCCTCCAGGAGGGACCTTGGAAAAAGGCTCGCTCTATTCGATGTTTATCCGGATGCTCCTGCATAACGCGATGGAAGAGCAAAAGCGGCAGGAAGTCTTGGATATGGAGGATGAGGACGACGAATAGGCGGTCGATGAAAACAATCGCGGGCGGCGTTCTCACATCGCTCAAGACTTCAACGTACTAGGAAGTACGCCTGAGGTGTTCACTCGCTACGGCTTTGCCTGACGATCGTTTTGATCGACCCGCAAGGCCGTAGCTGTATCGAATGGACTCCGTTTGTATCCCGTGAGATACGAACGCCGCTTCACGGGAGACGCACTATAAGCTCTTGAAGGCGGAATGCGCGGCGCGGATGGTTTTGTCGATGTCGGCTGAGGTGTGAGCTGTGGAGAGGAACGCTGCTTCGAATTGCGACGGAGCCAGATAGATGCCCTGGTCCAGCATCTTGTGAAAGTACTTGCCGTAGCGCGCTGTATCCGCCTGTTTCACGGTATTCCAATCACTGACAGGCGTGGAAGTAAAGAATGCGGTGAGCATGGAGCCCACGCGGGTTTGGATGAGCGGAATTCCCGCTTTCTTCGCCGCTTCGCCGATGCCCTTCGCCAGGGCCGCGGATTGCGCCTCAAGCTTCTTGTAGATGCCCTTCTTCTTGAGCTGTTTCAGCGTTTCGATCCCCGCCGAGACGGCCAACGGATTTCCCGACAAGGTTCCTGCCTGATAGACCGGCCCGGATGGCGCGATCAGATCCATGATGTCTTTCCGTCCGCCGTAGGCGCCGACCGGCAGTCCCCCGCCGATGATTTTCCCGAGGATGGTGAGATCCGGCGTAATGCCATAGAGCGCCTGCGCGCCTCCGTAGTTCACGCGAAATCCTGAAATCACTTCGTCAAAGACGAGAAGGATGTCATTCTCTGCCGTCAGCCGGCGAAGAGCGGAGAGAAATTCCGGGGCCGGGGGCACGACGCCCATATTGCCCGCGATCGGTTCCAAGATAATGCAGGCCAGGTCTTTGCGATGTTCGGCCACCATTCGCCGCACGGTGTCGATGTCGTTATAAGGGGCCGTCAGGGTGTGTTTGGCAAAGTCGACCGGCACGCCGGGTGAATCGGGGATGCCCAAGGTGGCCAGACCTGAACCAGCTTTGGCGAGCAGGTAGTCGCTGTGTCCGTGGTAGCAGCCTTCGAATTTCAGGATGCTGTCCCGCTTGGTGAAGCCCCGGGCCACGCGAATGGCGCTCATGACGGCTTCAGTTCCGGAGCTGACCAGACGCACTTTCTCCATGGACGGGAAGGCGTCGCGGATCATGCGTGCAAGGGTGACTTCCAATTCTGTGGGTGCGCCATAGCTGGTGCCGTTGTCGGCGGCTTTCTTAATGGCCCGGATCACCGCCGGAGCGGCATGTCCCAGGATCATGGGGCCCCAGGAGAGGACATAGTCCAGATAGGTGTTGCCGTCGACGTCGTAGAGCTTGGCTCCCTTGGCGCGCTTGATGAAGCGGGGTTGCCCTCCGACAGAGCGGAACGCTCGAACAGGGCTGTTGACGCCTCCGGGGATGAGTTGTTGTGCCGCGGCAAAGAGTTGGGCTGATCGAGTCGTTTTCATGACGGGGGCGCACCCTAGCATGCTCCCTCGCATGGGTCAAGAAAGCCCCAGCCTAAGGAGCATCTTTGCCGCTGAATGCCTCATATGGGGGCAAAAAGTGTCTCATGAGATACGGCCCTATCGAATTAGATACGATCAGCCCCAGTAGATCCTGTCTAGGATTAGGGCGAATCACTGTGAAATTCATGGGGTAACGCCATAAGGCCTTTCGGCCCAACTCTTGCTGTTTATCGCAAACAAACGAGTGTCGAAGAGATAGGGAGTGAATTATGACGGTCGTGTGTTCATGGTGCCGGTATGAAGGACTCCACGGGGTGATAGGAGAAAAGGCTCCTTTCGAGGATCGGCGGGAAACGCATGGTATTTGTCCCTCACACCGGATAGAGGTCCGCGCGGGATGGACCGAGGTGCGGTTAGATCGGGTTCACAGCGCCCAGGAAGCCGGTGGGTATGTCGTGCGTTCCGCAGCCCACCTCTGGGGCGAACTGCGGAATCTCTCGCGGAAAGCCGGGTTATAGTTTCTCCAGCGTTACGGTTCCCACAGGTTTTCTACTTTCCCTGAAACATCTTCAGCAGTTGATCGAGTCCGCCGGCTTCAATCTTTCCGGTCGGTGTCAGCTTGTCGACGAGATCCGGCAACAAGCCGGCGAGTTGCGTGCCGGCGGCCTCGGTCGAGATCCCGGCTTTGGTCGCCAGTTGTTTGAGCAGGTCGCCGCCGAGGCCCTGTTGAATCTGCTGCGGGGTCACAGGAAGATTCTTGCCGGTACCCACCCAGGAGTTCACGATCTCGCCCAGGCCGTTCTTTTGGAGGGTTTGGACCAGTCCAGCGAGCCCTCCCACCGAGCTATTCTGACCGAGCAAGCCGGTCAACGCCTGCATCAAAGGATTCTGGTTGCTGCTTCCGCCGAGCATGCCGCCGACGGCTTGCCCTAATTGATCCATGAGACTCATTGCGCTGTCCTCCCATTCTTTGAGGGACGAGACGATCGTCCTTTCGTCGGGGGCTTGAGGTCACGCATTGGCGCCGGCTCAATCCCCCAATGTTTTCTCCTAGGTGCTTCCTGGTGTGATACTGCAAAGAGAGCATGAAAGGCAACCGACTTGGACCCTCCGCCGGCCTGGCCTTTGCTCCAGGCTTCCCCGGCATCGCTCAGAATCTCGAGCAGCGTTTCGTACTCGTCCTCGTCGTCGGCTAAGACGGCTTGTGCATCGGTGAGGAGCAGCACATAGCCCTTGGCCGGCAGCCATTCCAAATCCGCGAGACATTCTTCCATCGCGTCCCAGTTGTGCCCGAAATAGTCGGGGAACCCTAAGGCGCGAGCGAATTCCGTGAACAGGCCGGCCGGGGTCGAGCATTTTTTGCCGTGGACTACGCGCAGGGCGAATCCGGCCGGCGCTTTGACCAAAGCGGTGGCCGTCGTCCCGGCAGGAAGGACGAGCAAGGACGACCAGGGAGCTTTCGGAGTCTGGAGATAACTCATCAAGGTGCGTGGTGGCGTCATGGAATGATCAGTGTCCTAGTTGAGCGGTGTAAAGGTTCGGTAATGATCGCCTGTATAGTAGGCTTTGCCGGTGCGCTGTTCGATCACCAGCCGTTCCGCATCACGCGACCGACCCCGAATCTTGGGGTTCACGTCATACTCGCGATAGCGGCCGCGCGGCAACCGGCGCTCTCGATTCTGAAATTCCCGCCCGCCGATATATCCGGGCAGCGGGGCTCCGTCCCGTTCCTGCAAACGCTTGAGCAGGTCCTGCGCTTTGAGCGGCGCCATTGAGACGGCATCCTGATCCTGCGTCACCGCTGGCGGTGATTGAATGAGAGGGTCTGCCAGGCCGGTTCCCGCGTTCAGCCCAGCGCAGATCATCAGTCCGAGCAGGAAGGCGGTCACGAAGCATTGTGAGAAACGCCGGATCAGGGGGAAGGGCATAACGAGAATCCTGTTCGTCCGTCGCAAAGACAAATCGACGGTAGCATGCGCATTTTGGGGAGGTCAAACCGCCTTCAGCGGGAGAGATATGATCGCTTTGCGGTCACTCAGTACGTAGGTTAGAATGTGAGCGGATTGTTCACAGCACGAATCCGGGGCGGGTTGTCATCCGATCGCGATATCAAATCAGAAAGATTCGACTCCATCGTGATGCCCATGAGGGACGCATGACGAGCGCCATGCGAGGAGCCAACATTGTGTTGAACCCGCCGGCCCTCCGAGAGGAACGCCCACTCATGCAACGGTCATTTGTACTCATCGCTCTGCTTGTCTTGCTGGGCGGTCCCGTGCTGGCGTTCGCCCAGAGCGGATCGCTCGATCAATCTCCGACCGCCGTCGTGAAGCGCTATGTGGGGCTCGACAAGAAGGGCGCCCGCATGGACGCCATGTCGTTCGAAACGCTGGTGCCCTACATTGACTGGAAGGAGGAGCCTCTCTGGGGTCGCATCGTGGTGATTCAAGACGTCACAGTGCCGGAGGATTATCGGAAATGGGATGTGGTGAACCAGCTCGAAGTGGTGATCCCAGTTACGTTTACCGTTCTTGGCTCGGTGTATTTGGAAACGGCGGCGTTTGTGCCTGAAGCGATCGCTGAGGAAGTCCGGTTTCGCGTGAAGGCCGTTCGAAGCAAGTGGCGGATCGTGGAGCCGATGATTCCTCCACATATCGGGCTCAAGCGGATGATCGATCTCGTGCGTGACGCAGAAGTCAAAGAAACCGATGCCGAGAAGCGCGGCATCCTGGCGGCCCTGGGAGAGACATTGCGAAAGGTCAAACCATGACGAAGACCCCGGTTGATTTGTTGATTTTTGATTTGGACGGCACGTTGATCGAGTCGAAGTGGGATATCGCCCATTCGGTCAACCTCACGCTGGTCGAGTTGGGGCTGCCGGAACGGCCGCTTGAAGAAATTTTCGGATTCGTCGGCGACGGGGTCAAGAAACTCTTACGGCTGGCCGTCGGTGAGAGCAACCGGGTGAGTTTCGACGAGGCCCTCGCCGTCTTTCGCGGGCACTATCTCGAACATTGTCTGGACCGCACGGTCTTCTTTCCAGGGATCGAGCCGATGTTGCAGCACTTCTCCGACAAGCACAAAGCCGTGGCGACGAATAAATCGATCGAATACACGCGCGTCATTCTCAACGGGCTGGGCGCGGGGCATTTCCCCTGGGTCGTCGGGGGAGACAACGGGTTTGGCCTGAAACCGGAGCCTGGTATGCTGTTGCATCTGCTTGAGCAGGTGAAGGTCCCTAAGGAGCGAGCCGTTTTGGTGGGTGACAGTACCAACGACATCAACGGCGGGCACAACGCCGGCATTCGGGTCTGCGCCGTCGGCTATGGAATGGGGAATCGGGAGAAGATGGCGGCGTGCGAGCCCGATTGGTTCATCGAACGACCGGAACAACTGATGGAGATTTTTCAATGATAACTCGAACGTCTCTCGTCTCTCGTGAAGCGTATTTCGTACAAAGACAGGATTCAATACTCACTCAAATGACAAGTTCTGCCCGGTTTCCACTCGGTCGTTTCTTAGCCCTTCCTGCGTTTCACGTTTCACGTTTCACGGTGGTTCTATCGATACTGGCCCTGAGCCTCGCTCCGAACCTGTCGATGGCAGAGGGGCCGAGTCTTGCCGACCGGGTGATCGAACATAAACTGGCGAATGGCCTGACCGTGCTGATGGTCGAGCGCCATCAAACGCCGGTGGTCTCGGTCAACATCACGTTCGCGGTGGGCGGGGTGAATGAACAGGTCGGCCAGACCGGCTTGGCTCACCTGTACGAGCATATGGCTTTCAAGGGGACGCGGACCGTCGGGACGAAGGACTATGACAAAGAGAAGCTGACGCTCGACGAGCTGTCCCGCGTGGGGACCCTCCTCGATCAACGGCAGCGCGAGTTGGCCAAGAAGGGCTCTGCGGTGACGCCGGAGGAGCAGGCGGCGCTTGATACCTTGCAGAAACAGGTCGCGGACCTGCAAGTGCAAGCGGGCCAGTATGTGGTCGGCAACGAAATGGCCTTGCTCTATCAGCGCCACGGCGGTGTGGGGCTCAATGCCTCCACCGGGAAAGATCTCACCCGCTATACGATCAGCCTCCCGGCCAACCGGTTGCCGGTCTGGGCGGCCATCGAAGCCGACCGGATGGCGAATCCGGTCCTCCGCGAATTCTACAAAGAGCGCGGCGTGGTGATGGAAGAACGCCGCCTGCGCAACGACGACAGTCCGAACGGACTCCTCTTCGAAACCTTTACCTCGGCGGCCTTTCGGGCGCATCCCTATGGCGTGCCGACCATTGGATGGGGATCGGACATCCTGTCGCTGACTCCGGCCGCGACCGAGGCCTTCTTCAAAACCTACTATGGGCCGAACAACGCAACGATCGCTCTCGTGGGGGATATCAATCCGAAAGAGGTTATCGCCCTGATCGAGCAGACGTTTGGGAAGATTCCGGCCGCGAGCGCCACGCCTGAGATCGTGACGGTGGAGCCGGAGCAGCGGGGCGAGCGCCGCGTCGAGGTCGAGTTCGATGCCGAACCGATCGTGGCGATCGGCTATCACAAGCCGGGCCTGGGCCATCCCGACGACGATGTGTTCGACGTGATCGATGAAATCCTGACCGACGGGCTGACGTCCCGTCTGCAGACTACCATCGTCAGGGAGAAACGGCTGGCCGGGTCCGTCGGGTCCGATGCCAACTACCCCGGCGTGCGCGCCCCGAATCTCTTCATCCTGACCGCCACTCCGCTGGCGCCTCATACGACGGGGGAGGTGGAGACGGCGATCTACGCGGAATTGGAACGGCTCAAGACCGAACCGGTGCCGGCGAAAGAACTACAGAAGATCGTCAATAATATCGACGCGGACCTCGTGCGGGCCCTGCGCTCGAACAGCGGGCTCGCATCGCAGCTGGCGCTGTTTCAAACGGTGGCGGGTGATTGGCGGCATGTCTTGAAATCCCGCGACCGGATCGCCGCGGTCACGCCGGCCGATATTCAGCGGGTTGCCAGACAGTATTTCACGAAGTCCAACCGAACCGTAGGCACGCTCGTCAAGCATGCGCGCGAGAAGAATCTGACGGCAGGGAATGAGGTGGCACGATGAGGCAGGTGAAGGGTAAGCGGGTAAGGGTGGGCGGAATCGCAGTGGTCGGCCTGTTCAGTGTATTCATGCTGTCACTCACTGTGACGGCTTGCGCGGGAGGGCCGACGCTCAGCGACCCGCGCGCCATGACGTTCAAGCCGGTGGAGTTTATCCCGCCGGAGCCGAATCGCGTGGTCCTCGACAACGGCATGGTCGTGTATCTCCTCGAAGATCATGAGCTGCCGCTCATTACGGTGACGGCCACGATGAAAACCGGCGCCTGGCTTGATCCGGCAGAGAAGATCGGTCTCGCGTCCCTCACGGGCGCTCTCATGCGGACGGGCGGCGGCGGCGGGCTGACGCCGGAACAGGTGGATGAAGAATTAGAACACTTCGCCGGGGATGTCGGTGTGTCGATCGGGCACGAGTCCGGTTCTGCGTCGCTCGATGTGCTGAAAAAGGATCTGAAGCGCGGACTCCGGATTTTCTCCGGTCTGCTCCGGACGCCGGCCTTCGAACCGGCGCGGGTCGAGATTGCAAAATTGCAGGCGCTTGAGGGCATCCGGCGACGGCAGGACAATCCCGGCTCCGTGGTGGGGCGAGAGTTCATGAAGTTGTTGTACGGCCCCGACCATCCGTCCGCACGTGAAACATCCATCGCGTCGGTCACCGGCATCACCCGTGACGATCTCGTGGCCTTTCACCGGAGCACGATCCATCCTAACGGCATCATTTTGGGGGTGACCGGTGATTTCCAGAAAGCGGACATGCTGGCGGCGTTGCGCGAGGTGTTCGGAGATTGGGCCAAGGGAACGGTACCGGAACTGAAGATTGCCGATGTGCCGGACAGTCAGAGCGCAACGCCGGCCATCCGTTTCGTCAATAAAGAGACCTCGCAGACGCATATGCGGGTCGGTCATCTCACGATCCGTGAAAATGATCCGGATTACGTGGCCCTGGCGATCGCCAACGATATCCTGGGAGGGAGTTCTTTCCGGAGCCGGCTCTTCAACGATGTGCGCACGAAGCGCGGGCTGGCCTATTCGGTGGGCAGCCGTCTGATGGCGGGCGTGCATGATCAAGGCGTCTGGCTCATGCGGGCGGAGACCAAGCAGGTCTCCACGCAGGAAGTGGTGAGCCGGTTCATCGCCAATATCGAACGGATGCGGACGGAGCTGGTCACGGACCAGGAGCTAGCCGAGGCGAAAGAGGCCTACGTGAATTCGTTCGTCTTTTCGTTCAGCAGCCCCTCGGCGATCGTCAGCCGGCTCGTGGAGCTGGAGAACGACGGATTGCCCAAGGATTTTCTTCAGCAGGTACGGGAGAAAGTGGTCAAGCTGACCAAGGAAGACGTGCTGGTGGCGGCGAAGAAACATCTGCATCCGGACCGATTGAAAATCATCGCCGTCGGCTCCGGCGACACGCTGCCGAAAGTGCTCTCGACGTTTGGGGAAGTGAAAGAGATCAAGCTGAGTCCGGAGGGGTGAAGGGGAGTGACCGTCTCGACGGGGATCGTGCGTTTGCTCGCGCCCCGCGCACGCAAGATGCGATTCTAGGCGATAACGGGCGGTGCTCGGTGCATGCGCGCAATGCGCACGATCCCCGCCAAGACGGTCTTGGGGCGAATGGGATAAGAAGGACAAGGAACGGAGTGATGGTTTGGCATGCCATTAGAAGATGAGCTCTGCGACATTCTGAAAAAGTCCCGCATCGGCCAGGGGATATCCGTGGTTGATTTGGCGAAGATGACGGGTTTGCCGGGTGGCGATATCACCGCACTGGAACGGGGCGATCAGCCGCGTGATCGCACAGAGGTGCGGGCGTTGGCCATGGCCTTAGGTCTGCGGGCCGAACCGCTCGCGCAGATTGCGATCGAGCAATGGGAGCCGGTTGCCCAGCGCCGGCCCGTCTGGGTGGAGACGATCCACGGCTCGATTAACGGGTACGGCGTACAGGGCTATGTCGTGCATGATGACGATGAGGCGTTGCTGATCGATACGGCCTACAATGCGCCGGCGATGATCGAGTTTCTCTCCAAGCATCGCTTGAGTCTCGTCGGGATTTGCCTCACCCATGGTCATGCGGATCATGCCGATGGCATCGAACAGATTCTCCAGTTCCATCCGGCACCGGTCTATCTTGGAGCCGAGGACGTGGAGTTGCTCGGCTGGCGGCCGCCTCAGTCGCAGTTGATGACGCCGGTTCATGGTCAGACCATTGCCGTCGGCCGCCTGGTGGTTCATTGCTTGATGACGCCGGGCCATACCGCCGGCGGGATCTGCTACCGAGTGGATGATTCACAGACGCCGGTGTGTTTTGTGGGCGATACGCTGTTCGCGGGCTCGATCGGCCGCTCGAATCCCGGCACGCTGTATCAGACCCACCTGGCATCCGTCCGGACGACGGTGCTCGGCCTCCCGCCGGAGTATCGCTTATTGCCGGGGCATGGTCCCGCGACGACCGTCGAAGAAGAATTGGCGCATAACCCTTTCTACGCATCCGCCTAGGAGCGCGCATGAACGGCGACCAGCAGGATGTGGACGCCGACGATGCCGATGAATTCGAAGAATCGACATTTTCGCGCTACCTCCTTCCGATCGGCCTGTTCTGTCTGACGGTCTTTACCACGCTGTGGGCCGGTGCTTATCAAGACCATCCCAATTTGTTTCATCCCTTTCGCGGAGCCTGGGAGTTGCTCACAGAGCGGCCCGGTGAACTGGTCAACGGGATTCCCTTTGCGGCCACGCTGCTCCTGATTCTCGTCACCCACGAACTGGCACACTATGTCTACTCGAAGCGGCATCGTGTTCCGGCGTCGCTCCCGTTGTTCATTCCAGGGTTGCCGCTGTTAGTAGGAACATTTGGAGCGATCATTCGTGTGCGTGGTCAAATCGTAGAGCGGAAGGCCCTCTTCGATATCGGGATCTCCGGACCGTTGGCAGGATTTGCCGTGGCGCTCGTGGCGCTCGTTGTCGGATTGCATTGGTCGCAGGTGGAGGTGGGGATCAGTTCGGCCAGTCCTTTTTATGTCGGGCGATCCATCCTCATTGATTGGTGCATCTCCCTTGTCTTGGGGGATCTGCCGAGAGGGGCGAGTGTCAATCTCCATCCGATCGCTGAGGCGGCCTGGTTCGGACTCTTCGTGACCTGTTTAAACCTGATTCCTATCGGGCAACTTGACGGGGGCCATGTCGCCTACGCTCTCTGGGGCGGGAGGCAGCGAACCATCGCCTTCTGGGTCATTCCCGTCCTTCTGGTGCTTGGCTATCTCGGCTGGCAGGGCTGGTGGTTGTGGGTGTTCCTCTCGACACTTCTTGGAGTGGGCCATCCGCCGATCCCTGATCCAGCTTCGCCGCTGGGCTTGGCGCGAACCTGGCTTGGGCGCGCGACCGTCCTTCTCTTCCTCCTCATCTTCACACCGTTCCCCATCGTCGTCCGCTGAGGGGGAGCCGGGACTGGGATCCGGCCTCACGATGGCGATTTGCGGCAAATTCTTGTCGGATCGTCCGGTTGGCCCTAGCATGCAGACATGGAGTCGACAGAGGCACAGGCTGGATTATGCCCCAAGTGTCACACCGATCGATCGGAAGACGAGACGGAGTGTGCGAAGTGCGGAATCATTTTCGCTAAGTATCGCCCTCTGCCCATTCGGCAATCTGAGGCACTTGCCGGCGCGCCTGCCGAACCGGCTGGTTCAGAATCTTCCTGGCGGGTGACGGCCAACCAGTGGTTGATCGAAACCGACGTGGCGGCCGATCCCATGACCTTGTATGGGCGGGCGGTCGTTTTCCTGGGGCTCCTCTGGTGGGGGCGGATCTTTATCATGACGCCGCTGGAAACCAACTGCACCGGCGAATCGTTTCTCCATCTGATCAACCTGCCGTTTCACGAAGCCGGGCATCTGATCTTTAGTCCGTTCGGCCGCTTCATGATGATTCTCGGCGGAAGTCTTGGGCAAGTGCTGATGCCGATGATCTGTCTGGGTACCTTCCTTATCAAGACGCGCGATCCCTTCGGCGCCTCGGTCGCGCTCTGGTGGACAGCCGAAAGCCTTATGGACCTGGCGCCCTATATCAATGATGCGCGTGATATGGAGCTAATCTTACTAGGAGGCGTGACCGGCAAAGAAACCGATGGCCATGATTGGAACAATCTGCTGACGATGACGGGTCTGCTGCAGTGGGACCACCGATTGGCCCATCTTGCCTACAACATCGGAATTCTTCTGATGCTCGTGTCATTTACCTGGGGTGGAGTCATCCTGGCGCGCCACTATCAGCGACAACGTGGATGAGGCGAGCGTCGTCCCTCCTCACGCGTCTCCATCGCCTTGCGTCTTGCCCGATCAGCTATTTAGCTTTCAGTCTGGATTGATGCAGAAATGGCGGACCCAACGGCACGAGCTGATGGCCGGTGAAGGCTTGCGTCAGGCTGGCGACGGCGTGATAGAAGGCCATCAAGCCGACGACGATATGGAGCAGGCCGGGGAGGGTCTCTCCGATCATGTCGAGCCGGGCCAAGACGGTGGAGGAAAATGTGATCGTGATGATGACATGGAGGATGCAGAGGGTGGCGTTGCGATAGGCGGTGAGATAGGTCATCACCAGGGAGAAGGCCGCATACACAAAATTAATCGGGGCAAAGAGCACCATGTCCATATGGAAGGACGTGCCTTCGCTGACCAGCTTGGCAATGGAGACGGTGAGCCAGAAGAACCCGTACATGGTTAGCGCGGTGCCGCCGAGTTGTTCGTGATAGCGGATATCGGTAATACCCGCCAGGATCTGCACGATCCCTCCGAAGATCAACGCGATGACCAGCGTGCCGACTCTATTGGAATCGGGGATGCCGCCGAGTTGGGCTACGCCCAGCGTCAAGGCTCCGACCGCGAGACCGAACAATCCGATCGCCAATACGTCGATTCGCCGGTGATGCTCCACATCGCTCATAGACCGCCTCCTTCGATAGATTCAACGTCCAACGATCGCTCCGACCGTTCAAAGCGGCCCCCAGCATGCAACAGGGGCTATTGAAAAGACAAGCAGGCTCCGGCAGACTGCCCGAATCCATGCTTTTGGAGTGCTGAGAATTGCGGAGGCCGATCATGACGAAGCGCAGATCCGTTCCTACGAACCTATGGCTTACTGGAGTCGGATTGTCGTTGGCACTATTGACCAACCAGAGTCTTGCCGAGCAGCGAGAGCCTCGATTTGTGCTGATTCTTGACGGGGCTGCCGTTAAAGATAGCCAGACTGGATTGATCTGGGAGCAGGAACCGGATCGGGAGCACGATGTGTGGAGCCGTTCGAACGAACGCTGCAGCACGAAAACCGTCGGTGGACAATCGGGCTGGCGCGGGCCGACGATTGACGAGCTCAAGACGTTGATCGATCCCTCCCAGCATGACCCGGCCTTACCGGCCGGCCATCCTTTCACCAATATCAAGTCTGAGATCTATTGGACCTCGACCCCGCACCCGACTGAGGACATCGTGGCCTGGCAGGTCAGCTTCTTCAGCGGCGAACCGGTCACCGACCAAAAGTCCGGCACCAGACGTATGTGGTGTGTGTTGGACAGGATAAAACCGTAAAGGTATCCGGCGCATGGCCCATCTCGTACTTGTCCTATGGGCGGTGCTGGCCGTCCTAGGCGGTCAGGCTCTGGCAGAACCGCTGTCTCCCAGCGAGAGCCCTGCTCCTGCTGCCGAGAGCCCGTCGGATTGGCATTACGGCGCCTATCTCGATCTCAGCTACATCGTCAATTTCAACTTTCCCGAGAATCACCTCTGGCGCAGTCGATCTACGGCCTCGCGCCACAATGAACTGGCGCCCAACATGGGGTATGTCTATGTGCGCAAGGATACCAATGAGGCTTCCCGCTGGGGCATGGAGCTTGGCATTCAGGGAGGATATGACTCGAAAGACTTCGGGTATCTTCAAGGAGAGCGCAAGGTCGATGGGGCCGACACCTGGCGGCATGTGCAGCGGGCCAACGTTTCTTATCTTGCGCCGGTAGGGAACGGCCTCACGATTACCGCCGGCCTCTTCAACAGTCTGATGGGCTATGAGTCGCTCTATGCGAAAGACAACGCGAATTATACCAGGTCGTGGATCGCCGACTATTCGCCCTACATGATGTTTGGAGTGAACGCCAGGTATCCCGTCAACGAACGATTGACAGTCGCCGCCTTTGTCATCAACGGCTACTTCCATCTCTCCCATCCAAACGATCAGCCGTCGTATGGCGGGCAATGGGCATACAAAATGACGCCCCGGTTGACGGCGACGCAAACCCTGTATTGGGGCCCGGATCAAACCAGAACATCGGTGGAATTCTGGCGGCTCTACGGAAACCATATTCTCGAGTGGAAGGACGACGACCTGACGCTGGCGGTCTCTTACGATGTCGGGACCGAACGTATTGCCGGCCAGCCCGGCAGCCCCCGGACCTTCGTGATGGGCGGCAACATCGTGGCGAAATGGCACGTGTCCGGCCCCTGGAGCCTCGCGGTCCGTCCGGAACTCTACTGGGATCGCAACGGACGATGGACCGGACAGGAACAGTTCGTCAAAGCGCTCACCTCGACGGTGGAGTACAAGGTTCCCTACCGCTGGACCACGGCCATTGTCAGGCTGGAACACCGGTACGATGAGTCCACCGGCGGAGGAGGCGGATTCTTTCGGAGGGGAGAGATCAGTCCAGGCACCTTGGGATTGGCTCCCGCGCAACACTTGCTGTTGCTGGGACTGCTCTGGTCATTCGATTCACCGCAGCGTTGAAGGGCGGTGGGGTTAGGGGCGTGCGAGTGAGCGCAGGTGTTCGACGAGTCTTGCGCCGAACGCCTCGATCGCTCGGCCTTTTGCCTCTTTCAGTGCGTCCGCATCTTCCACCAGAACCACGGCGCCGGTGTGTTGTGCCTGACCTTCAACCATCTGTCCGTCGAGCGTTGTGTCGGTCCGCAGATCCCAGAGAGTGCCGTTGAGGAGGAAGAGCGCATCGATCACGGTGCCGGGGGCCAGCCAGGCACCGAGCACTGTCGGGTAGAGAAGGGCGTAGGCGTTGTTATGCCGATCGACTGCGCCGATTCCATCGATGAGCAGGAGCACGTCGATTCCATATCGTGCGGAGGCCTGGCGCAGTTCCTGGCGGGTGAGGCTCCGTACCGTGGGTTCTGCAAGGACCACGATCTCGCGAAGCACTTGGTCTTTGCGCAACGGAGCGAGATGTCGCACCAGCTGGTCTTTCTCCGCGCTCAGCCACTCTCCTGAGTGAACTGATTGACGGGTCGGAAATTCCGTGCGAACGAAGTAGAGGCCGAGTCGGAACGGACCTGCGAGGGGCGGATGGTGTTCCAGCGCACTCTTGGTCTCGGGGGACGTGCGGTCGCCCTTGCCGACGAGATCCAGGTGCTGCCGCAGAGTGTTCTGCATCCCGCTCCGGTCAAATTCCGGCCCGGTCGAGCAGGCGGAAAGCACGACGAATAGGATAGGGAGAAACAATCGGCTAGCAGTCATGAAGTCCTTGTTGATGACGGAGTCACGATTACTGTGTCGGAGAGCTCTTCCAGGGCCAGCATGAGCGCATGGGTCCCGCTCCGGCCATGGCCGAGCACCTGCACGCGCTGATAGAGCCCATGCACCAATGTCAGCCCGGGCAAGGCGAGGTTCATGCGTTTGGCCTCGTCCAATGCAATGCCCATGTCTTTCACGAAGTGCTCGGCGAAGAATCCGGGGTCGAAGTCGCGATGTAGGATTCTGGGGGCCAGGTGATCCAACGTCCAACAGGCTGCGGCGCCTCCACGAATCGATTCAAGCATCTGGGACAGATCGAGCCCCGCTTTGAATCCATACAACAGACTTTCACAGACTCCCACCATTGTCCCGGCGATCACGATTTGATTGCAGAGCTTCGTATGTTGTCCGGCTCCCGGCCCGCCCTGATAGACCATCTTCTTGCCCAGGCATTCGAAGAGCGGACGCAGGCATTCCACCGTTTCACGATTCCCGCCTGTCATGATGGAGAGGGTCGCGTTTCTGGCACCGACATCCCCGCCTGAGACCGGCGCATCGATCGCCTGGAGTCCCCTGGCTGAGGCGGCGGCCTCGATTTCGCGGGTCAACGCGGGCTCGGTCGTGGTCATGTCGATCAGGATTGTGCCAGGTCTAGCTCCGGCCAGAACTCCCTCGGGACCGAAGTAGACTTCCCGCACATCGCGAGGAAATCCGACCATCGTGATGATGACCGTCGATTGTTCGGCGACGCCGCGCGGACTCTCCTCCCAGGAGGCGCCGCGGTCGAGGAGCGGTTGCGCTTTAGCCTTTGTGCGGGAAAAGACAGTAACGGCATATCTGGCCTGCAAAAGATGCCCGCACATGGACGCACCCATCACGCCGGTGCCGATCCATCCGATATGACTGTGATCCGGAGTAATCTGCTGCATAGAGAGGAGAATCGAACCGTTAGAACCCGCTCCCACCGCCGCCGCCGAATCCCCCGCCTGAGGATCCGCCAGACGAGCCGCTGCTGAATCCGGAGCCGCCGGAGCTGCGCGGCGCGGAGGTCATAGTCGTGGCGGCGACGGCAGACAGTTGCGACAAGTTGCCGGTCAGGTTGCGCGGTCGGAAATCAGCAAAGTTGGCTCCTTGATACCAGGTAGGTGGCTGCGTGTAAATGCCGTCGAAGGCGTTCGTCCAATTCTTTTCCACACCCAACGCCATCGCGAACGGGAGGAATTTCTCGAACATCTCGGGCGTTTTGACAAGACGTTCAAAGCGATCGGATTCGACCCGGGTCAAAAACTCTTCGAAGCCCAGCACTTTTTCCAACGCTCTGGTGCCGCGGACTGTCCGGGCCGGCATGATTCGGCCGAACCCGACGATGATGAGCCCCGACAGGAGACTCGCAGCGGCTCCGGTTTGAAAGGCCAGGCCGATTCGTTCACTCAACCAGGCGCTGCCGAATACGGCGGCGATGCCGACGACGATTCCGCCGATCGTGTACGCCTGCTTTACCCGATCGGGCCGGCGTGCGTAGTATCCGCGGGTAACGAGCTGGTTGAACAGTGAGGACCGGATGCCGTCCAGGCGCGTGTAAAAGCGGTTGGCCAGGTCGGACAACGCCACCGTGTCTGCGTGGTCGTCGGTGAGCAGCCCGGTCGGAAAGATCCCTCTCAGAATCGAGGCTTCGTGGGCTTTTAATCCCTCCCAGGCGGAGGAGGGTTGGAGGCGATGCAAATAGTAGCCGGTGCTCGACCACAAGCCGAGGAGCTTGGGCTCTTGCCGCTCTTCAATCCGTACATAGCCCCGAACGGCCAGATCGATCAAGGTGGCGGTGATATCGCGAAGGTCGGGCGAGTCATCCACCAAGGTGCCAAGTTCGGCGGGCGTCAGATGGTCGGGGGGCTCGTAGCTGACGATGATGGGGCGCAGGCGCGGGTCGCGGCCGCGGGTGTACCAGAGATACCACATGATGCCGAACACGCCGACCGGCAAAGCCAGGGGCCAGTTGTATCGGAGGAATAGCTGTGTCCGCTGCAACGATCCCGGTTCGTCGACCAGCCCTTTATCCCATCCCACGACGGCGGTCAGGCCTTCGCGGAATCCCAGCGGCCGCGTCATCTGATAGTGGATTTCTGAACCCTCGATTCGGACGTCGGCCTGCTGCTCGCGCGCGCCGTAGGCGCCGCTGAACGCGAGGGCTTTGACGCCGGTCGCCTTTCCGGGCAGCAGCACTCTGGCGGCCGCCGATTCGATCGGCACATCCCATTCGTCGCCGGTCACGTTCCAATAGAGCTCGTCATGGTCTTCGAAATATTTAAGTCCGTTGGCCACTCGATAGGTCAGGATCAGTGTCTTGGTGGTGTCTTGTGCGCCGGGAAGCCAGACCTTGAAGCTCCGGTAGTGCCGATCCCGGATGCTGTCGACCTTGAGCGGAACCCGATGCTCGTCCGTGGCGCTGACCAGGTCCAGCATCAGGGTGTAGTTGAATCCCTGCGGCGTTCGATATTCGACCGGGATATCGCGTTTCAGTCCGTTCCAGGATCCGGTGAAACGCGGGCGGATCGTTTCCGTTACCAGGAGGTCTCCGCTGGGGAGTACCTGAATGTCGGCCTGGAACTGCTCGATGACGAGCGAGCGGGCGTCGGCGAGGGCGCGTCCGTCAGTCAGAAACCACGCGACAAGCAGGAGGCCCAGGCGAATGACGTATCGTGCGTGCATAGGGGATAGAGCCGTTCGCTCCATCGGTGCAATCAGCGGGAAGCCTGCTCAAAGCTGACTTTCGGCACGGCCCGCTCCGTCGCATCGGCCAGTTCAAAAAACTCCCCCTGCTTGAAGCTGAAGAAGCCGGCGATGAGGTTGGAGGGGAATTCCTGGATCTTCGTGTTCAGGTCGCGCACCACGGCATTGTAGTACCGGCGGGCATTCTGCACGGCTTCTTCGATCTGGTTGAGCGAGGCCTGGAGCTGAGTGAAGCTTTCCACAGCGCGGAGTTGCGGATAGGCTTCGGCGAGTGCAAAGAGTGATTTCAACGATTGAGCGAGCAGACCCTCGGCTTCCGCTTTGGTGGAGGGGGTGGTGGCGGCTATGGCACGGTTGCGGGCGGTGATCACGGCTTCGAGCGTCTGCTTCTCGTGCCCCGCATAGCCCTTGACCGTTTCGATCAGGTTAGGAAGAAGATCGTATCGGCGCTTCAACTGCACATCGATGTCGGCCCAGGCATTCGCCGATTGGACTTTCAACCGGACTAAGGAATTGTAGATGCCGATGACCAGCAGCACCAATCCGGCCAGCACCAGCAATAGTATCCAAGCCATGAGTCATCCTCCTCGTTTACGCACGGCAGCGCAGCTCTTGCTCAGCACACAGTCGTAAAACTATATCCGTAAGGGTGTGAGCTGTAAAGCAATCCACTGCTGCTGACCGGTTTAGCGGTCAGCAGGGGGGAAGACTATTCGAGGAGGGGAAGGATTCTTGTGGCCACGGCTTGCACGAAGCCTTCTTGCTCGGTGACGACCTTGAGCCCTTGAAAGCTCAAGTAGTAGCCGCCGTGGCTGGGCGCTTGAATGGTGGCACTCACTTCGACCCGTTGGCCGTCCTCAATTTCAGGGTCACGGATGAGCGGCCTTCCGCAAATGCCCAGCACGGCCACGGACATGACGCCTGTGTCGTCTTCGAGTTTAAAGAGGTACGCGCCGTAGCAGGCGGTATCGTTAGGGAGCTTGTACGGATCGAGCGGTTGCACGTCTCTCGCAGTGCCTTGGAGGGTGACCTGCCGCAAATGATAGATCCGGGGTTCTTCGAGGATCTGCTGGATGGGAATCGGCTCCTCCGCCAGGAGGATTGTCGGAAGCCCCATGATCATCAGGATGGTCGCGGCACCGAACTGGAGGAGGACAAGTCTGTATGAGCGCATGGGCGCAGATTCTACCATTGTTTACTCAAGAAGTGCCCCACGGCCGCCTTTCGCTTCCCGCCGTGGGCCGCTATAATCTGCGCCCAGAACATGTGGAGGGATGCATGACGGTGAATAAGCAGCAGCTCAAGAAATATATTGCGGACAGCCGGCCGCGATTTGAAGATCTTCTGGGGCAATTGGTGGAGGTGCCGTCTATCAGCATGGATCCGGCCCGGGCGGGGGAGATGCCGCGCGCCGCGACGCTGGCCGTGCAATATTTGAAGAGTCTTGGCGCCGACGCACAAGTCGTCGAAACCGGCGGCTATCCGATCATTTCCGGAGGGTGGACGACGGGAACCAATTACCCGACGGTCACCATCTACAACCATCTCGACGTGCAGCCGGCGCAGGAGCCGGAGTGGAAAGAGTCGCCGTTCGCCTTTCGCAAAGACAACGGCATTTATCATGGCCGAGGTGCGACGGACGACAAAGGCCCGGCGCTGTCGGCGTTGCTCGGGGCCCGTTATGCGATCGAACAGGGCGTTCCGATCAACATTCGCTTTTTGTGGGAGTTGGAAGAGGAGATTGGCAGTCCGCATTTCGCCGCGGGTCTCAAGAACCGTGCAGCTATTCCACGGCCGGATTCCGTCGTGGTGTCGGATACGATTTGGATCGCCAAGGGCAAACCTGCCATGCCTTACGGGCTGCGCGGATTGATCGGCGCGCGCTTAACGCTTAAGACGGGAACGAAGGATGCCCATTCGGGTGTCACCGGTGGAGCCGCCCGCAATCCGCTCGCGGAATTGATGGAAGTGGCGTCTGCCTGTGTGGATGCCAAAACCGGCAAGGTGAAGATTCCCGGGTTCTACAATGACGTGGTCGAGCCGACGAAGGCGGAGATCAAGAGCTTTCTCAAGTCAGGCTTCCAAGTCTCCAAGTTCAAGCAGGCCTACGGATTCCAGACGCTGCGCACGCAGGATCCTGCAGAGATCATGCGCCGTATCTGGGCGGCCCCAACATTTGAAGTGCACGGGTTGACCGGCGGCTATCAGGGGCCCGGCGTCAAGACCGTCGTGCCGGGTCACGGAGAGCTGAAAGTCAGCATGCGACTGGTGCCCAATCAGACGCCTGAGAAAGCCTTCGCGTTGTTGAAGAAATTTGTCGCCAAACTGAATCCCAACGTCAAGGTCGAGGCGGAAGGCATGTTGCAGCCGTTCCAGGGATTATTCCAAGGACCCTACGTCGAGGCGGTGAAGCGGGCGGCAAAGGCGGGATTCGGCAAAGAGCCGGCCTTCATTCGTGAGGGCGGCTCGATCGGGGCCGTCGTCACGATGCAAAAGGCCTGGAAGGTCCCGATTCTCTTCATGGGTCTCAGCCTGCCCGAGCACGGCTATCATGCGCCGAACGAATACTTCGATTGGGGTCAGGCCTCCAGCGGCATGACCGCCTTCGCGCATTATTTTGAAGAGCTGGCGAAGATGGGGAAGAGGTAGGGGAGGGAGTGGCCGGATGGCTCTTCTTGCTCGCTGAGGCCCCACGGTGAAGCGGTGGTCCCTCAATGCGCGCAGTGAAGGACCATCCGGCCACTCCCTTAGGTATGAGAGTAGAGTGGAGGCTTGAAGCTGAGCGAGTCGTCTCTTGTGCTTGTTCGACGTGCGCATTGAGGATTCCCCGCAGGCGGGTATTGCTCAGCCGGCTTTCGGATAGGACTGTTCCATGCAGTCGGGGCAGATATCCCGTTCTAGTTTCCTCTCGAAGCACTGTTCCAGATAATCTTCGATCCGTTTCCGATAGGTTCCATCCGAGCGGACCCGTTTGCATTTCGCGCAAATCGCAATCAGGCCGCGCAAGTTCTTGAGCTCCTTGAGCGCCCGTTCCAGCTCCTCGGTCTTCGTCAGGAGCTCCTGCTCGCGGAGGATGCGGGCATCGAGTTCCTGCTTCAGGCTCATCGCCGTAGACACTCTGGCAACCAGTTCGACGGGCACGATGGGCTTTCTCAGGAAATCAGTGGCGCCAGCGGTGTACGAGGCTCGCAGATCCGCCGCATCTGTTTTAGCCGTGACCACAATAATAGGCGTACGCTCCGTGCGCTCGAAGGAGCGGATCTGCCGGCAGGCTTCCAGGCCGTCGATGTTCGCCATCATCAAGTCCATCAGGATCACATCCGGATCATAGGGGGTGATTTGCCGGCCTATGATGCCGAGGAGTTCCAGCGCCTGGCGTCCGGACTCGGCGGTGATGATTGGGCCGTAGCCGGCCTCTTGCAGGACCCGCTGAAGAAGCAGGCGGCTTTCCTCAGAATCGTCAACAAGCAGAATACTCATGTGCCTACGAACGCCTCAATATCCAGCCGGTTCCGCGGGCCATCGGGGTCTTTCAGGATGTGGGTCAATTCTTATCCAATTGGACCCTCGCCGCCTGTCCGCTAAAATCTTCCAGGAGATCAGATCATAACGGACGCTGGGGAAAGCCCCTAGATATTTCGTATTTTGAGAGAGGTGCTGTCTGGGAATTCTGTGGTGCAAGAGCTTGCTCAGACAGGCAGATTGCGACCTGTGGCGTCCGACAGGCTGAGCCGGCGGACGCCACGGCATGCGGTCTACGTTATGGTTTATGTTCTTCCGCCGTGGCCAGGATCGGTTGGAACATCGGATCGGCGTCCAGCACGGCTTTGAGCAATTCGGAATGGAGGAAATAGCGCCAGATTTCGTCGGTCTTGCCTGGTACTTCGTTGAACCAGCGTTTGGCTTCTGTGACGTGGTGCAGCAGCTTGGCCTTATCCCCGTAGTTGGGCATGAAAATCATGCTGTAGGCCATCGTGTATTCTGCCAGGAATTTGTCGAGGGGCAGATCGGCCACTGCCAGCGAGGCGTCTGCATCGGCGTAGGCACGGTTGATTTCCGGATCGTGCAGGATCCTGTTCCACGCGGACTTGTGCAGGCGGGACCAGGCGAGTTGCAGCAAGGCCTCGGCCTTGGCTGATCTTCGCGTATCCGGAATCTCTTTGGCCAAGGCCTCGTGGGTTTCAATGGCGGCCTGCTGGTCGTTGTTCCAGCGATAGGCGACGCCCAACCGGAATCGGTTGTCGAGTTGTTCGGGACGGACCTTGGCGAGGGCTTCGGCGGCCGGCAAGAGACGGAAGAGGAAATCGGCCGGCGTTGGTTGCAAGAGCCCGCCCATCTCCATCCCGTTCGAGAGGTCCGTCCTCGTCGATTGGGCATAGATGTTCCAGTAGAATTCGTCGACGACCAGGGTCAGGGCCGGGTCTCTGATGGTGAGATTGTGCCCGTTACCCCCTTCCCGCAGCAGGACCGCGTAGAGATTTCTGGTGAGGACGGTCAGTGCGTCCGGTTGATTCGGGTCGATGATCAGCACGCGGTTGAGCAGAGCCACCCGGTCGCGCAACTCAGGGAACGTGGCGGCTCGTGCTGCCGCTGCGGTGAGCGTCCCCGGCTGATCGCCCGGCCCCCACCACACCATAGATTCAGGCAGTGGTCGGCTGATCTCCGTTGTGAAGGGGATTTTCTCCGCGACCATTCCCGCGACGGACGGTTTGGTGATCACCGGCAGATTGAATACGGCGGCGTCACCCGGGAAGCCATGCTTTTTCAGCCCCGTGAAGACGACCCACTGTGTCGTGATGGACTTTAGCGACTTGCGCGCCCGCTTGATGGTGTTCGTCCACTTGACCGTCCCTTCGGCATAGGTGACCGGTGAGGCCAGTGGATCCTGGTACTGGACGCTCAACAAGACAAGTGTCGTGGGCACGGCCAGGATCTTTCCGTTGGCGTCCAATCGGAAAGAGCTGGATGGCAGGGACTGGCTTTTGGTGACGGTGACGCGGAGGCCGCTGCCCGGAGGAGAGATCCCAAGCTCTTCCATGACGAAGGCCGATGCCGGCATGCGCGCGAATTCGTCTCCGAAGAAGACCAGCGGGCCGGTGCTCGGCCAGAGGGCCGTCATTCCCACGTCGTCGCGTTTCAATGCGGGCGCATGGGCGGTTTTCAAGCCCTCCCAACAGGATTCATATGACGGGTCGGTAGCCTGGGGGTAGGCCTTCAATCCCGACGGGGTGGCCCCGAGGAGACGAAATTGACAGGCAAAGTCCAACTGTCCGACTGTAACGTGATCTCCCTTGGCGAGGGCTTCGGCATAACGCCGCGCGGTATCGGCAGCCGGATCGTTGGCATGGCCGGCCGGTTTGGATTTGTGCGAGGTCGCCGCGAAGGCTGCCTCCATTCCTGACCATCCTGCCAGGAGGGCGGTCATCAGAGTGAGCAGAATGGACGCACGAAGGTTGTTGTGGATACGACCGATCATCATCATCACCTATTTCCTGGACGCACATGATAAGGGCTAAAGACCGGTACTGTAGCATGGTGTCGGACGAATCTGAAAGAGGCCAGGGGAGCGGATTTGCCGATATTCAGCGGGAGGGGCGGCCCGTGATCATCCGGAAGCGCCTGACCTGCTCGAGGCGGGAATCGTGAAATGTTTGAAGTCGTTAGCGCGGGCTTGCGGCGCGGAGAATGTCGTTTCGCATGCGGGCTCGTTCGGCCTGTGAGAGGGTCGGTGCCGGTTGGTGTTGGCAGAGGGCGACGGTTTGTCTGAGCGAGGCGACGAATTCCTCGCAGTTGGGGCAGGCGCCGAGGTGTTTGCGCAACTCATCGCACAGCGTGCCGGGCAATTCATCGTCGATGTAGGCGGATAGTTTTTTTAAGATGGCCACACAGCGTCCTTTCCCGTGACGGTGGGGGCGGGCTGGTTTCCGCTGAACGGATCGGGTCGTCGTCCGCTTGGACATGGCTAGCGTCCTCCTTGCATGATCGGGTGGCCGTTGTGCGATGGTTCGGATGTGGCAATCCCCTGCGCGCTGAGTTCGCGCCGGACAAACAAGCGCGCCCGATGCAGCCGGGACTTCACGGCGCGCTCATTGAGCCCGACGATGCTGCCGACTTCTTTGGCGCTCAGCCCTTCCATGTCGCGCAGAACCAGCACCATGCGATATTTCTTGGGCAGTTTGGCAATCGCCCGATCGAGCGCCTGGCGCAGTTCTTTATTCTGCAGCGCCTCTTCCGGGCTGAGCCCGTCCACCGGAATCTGCAGGCGAAATTCCCCTTCCGAAGTCGGGATGAATTCTTCCAGAGACAGCTCCCGGTCCGGCGCTCCTTTCCGTTTGCGCCGCATGCGCGAGCAGGCCCGCGCCGCAATGGCATAGAGCCAGGTCGAGACCCGCGCATCCCCGCGGAATGTCTGGTAGCCCCGATAGGCATTGAGAAACGTTTCCTGTACCAGATCCTTCGCCGCTTCGGGTTCCCCGCAGAGTCTGGTTGCAAAGCGGTACATCTGATCGACATGGTCTCGATATAACGTATCAAAGCTCGCAACGGTGCGCGCCTCATTGTGGGAGGCCTGCGCGGGCTTTTTGGCAGGAGCTGGAGTTTTCATGCTTGTGCCGGAGAGTCTACGGAGAGATCGAAAACACTGTCAAGGATGACAGAGAGCCCGGAGTTTAATTGAAGTGATGAAAATCGACAACCATTCCCTCGCCATTGAGTTCAACGGTGATCGGACTGCCTTCTTTAACTCCGGCTAAAGCGGATTTTCCGCGATCGGTCGGGAACGTGTGTTCACCGGCAGGGGTCCAGAATTTCACCCCGGTGTGATCTGGGGTTGAGAATTCAAGCGGGCCGGTGATGAACCGGCGTATCGGGGCCGTCCCATTGGCCGGGGTCAAGTCGGCCACGACCGAGTGGTGATGAACATGGAGCGTCATGGTCTGGCCGACCTTGGCGTTCTTGATCCCGATCTTGGCATTGACGTTGATCACGCCGATCGGCGTTTTAAAGAAAATGAAATTCGACTTCAGCTTGGACACCGTCCCGCTCAAGAGCACATGCGCGTCCGATCCACTGGGGGGCACTTGGCCGATCTGCAGATCGAATTGGAGGTCATGCATGCCGATGATCGTGCCGGCGTCATCGACCTCCACGGTGACCGGATCACCGTCATGGAGCGCGGAGAGCTTCGACTCATGAGTTCCGTAGTGAAACGATGTGTCACCGTCCGGAGTCCAGCGGATCAGTTCTTTCGTGTCTCCCGAGCCCTTCACAACAGGACCGGCCAGGTAGCGATGGACGAGAGAATCGTCGGCCCGCTTGCGGATCTCAACGACCATACTGGACCCGTGAATCCAGAATAAGACGCTCTGCGAGGCGCGCATGTCTTTCAATGTCGATGTCGAACTGAGCGTCAGCAGTCCCACGGGCGTCCTCAGGAACACGATGCCCGGCTTCGCTCTCCAGACCGATCCCTTGAGTGCAATGGACGGGCTGGCCTCATCGTGATCGGTCGAGGCGGACGGATCTGGCTGGGTGGCCGGGGGCGTTTGCGCGAGACTCGATGTGGAGAATCCTTGCAGCCAGAGTCCGCTCAGGGAAGCGCAGAGGAGCATAAGGCGAACGATGGTCGATAGTGGCGTCATGATCGTAGGGTAATTTGGTTCAGACAATGATCCGTTCCAGTCTCTATCCAGTTAGTCTGCGAATAACATGAGGCTGGAATCGAGTCAAGTGAATCCCTTTCGCCTCGTCTATGACGAGGGAGTTCGCCTAGAGGAAGTTCGTGATGAGGGCGGCTATTTCTTACGGACGAGAATACGGAGCGGCGTACCGGAAAATCCGTAGGCATCCCGGAGCTGGTGCTCGAGAAATCCAATATACGCCGGGCCCACGTCTTGCGGGTGTCCGCAAAACAAGGCGAAGGAGGGCGGCTTCGTTGCCACCTGGGTGATGAATGCGGCCTTCGACGTTTTCGTGGGTTTGCCTTTCCGAACCGGGAGCGGATGCGATTCCAGAATCTTTTGGAGCCATTGGTTGAGCGCTCCGGTCGGCACCCGCTTATTGAACGACGCATAGACACTGTTGATGGTGGGAAAGAGCTGATGCAGCGAATCGGGTTGAGCCGCAGACCCAAATAATACGGGTGCCCAGGTCAGGAACGGAAAGCGTCGATGCAGTTCGCGTTCATATTCCTGGCGAGCTTCGGCATCGTTGGCCCGGAGGTCCCACTTATTTACGAGCAGCATACAGGCGCGTCCCTGTTTGAGTACCGCCCCGGCGATTTTCGTGTCCTGTTCCGTCACACCTTCCACCGCGTCGAGCAGCAGGACCGCGACATCGGAACGACCGATGGCTCTCAGCGAGCGCATGACGCTGTACCCTTCGAGCCCCGGCTCGATGCGACCCCGGCGTCGGATGCCGGCCGTATCCGTGAAAATATAGCGTTGGTCGTCGTGTATGACGAGCGAATCGATCGGGTCGCGCGTGGTGCCCGGCATATCGCTGACGACGACGCGTTCCTCACCCAGGACGGCATTGGTCAATGTTGACTTGCCCACATTCGGGCGGCCGACGAGCGCGATCCGCGGGAGTTGCGTGAGTTCAGTGCTCTCGTCCGCTGGGGGTAACATTGGGTAGAGGTCATCCAGTAATTCGGACACTCCAATGCCATGTTCGGCGGAGACCGCGTGGAACTCGGCTTTTCCCAACTGATAAAAATCGGCAATGAGCGGCTCGGCTTTCGGCGTATCGATCTTGTTGATCACGTAAAAGATGGGCTTGGCGACGCCGCGCAGGAGCTTCACGACCTCGTGATCCGGGGGGGTCAAACCAGCCCGGCCATCCAAGATGAACATAAGGATGTCGGCTTCGGCGATAGCTAGCTCTGATTGGCGGCGAATCAATGTCAGCATGCCGTCGGAAGAGGAGAGATCCAGTCCGCCGGTGTCGACCAGCCGGAATTTGCGGTCGCGATAGGTTGCATCCGCATAGTTGCGATCGCGCGTCACGCCGGGGACGTCATCCACGATAGCGGTCTTGACCCCGAGGATTTTGTTGAACAGGGTCGACTTCCCCACGTTGGGCCGGCCGATGATGGCGACCAGCGGCATCGGGGCAGCGGAGCTGAACGGCAGGGTTTTGGTCTTGGTCGGCGAATCGCGCATCTTTTTCATAGATCTGCGACCGTATCACATGAATTTTGGCAAACACAACCGGCCTCAGGTACACTTGCGGAGTTATGAGGCAATTGGGCGTAATAAAATGGGCCGAGATCGACGACGTGTTACTCGATATGGACGGCACGTTGCTTGACCGGCATTTCGACAACTTCTTTTTCGAAGAGGAGTTGCCTCGCCGCTACGCGGCCCTGCAGGGCCTCCCGTTCGAAGAGTCGCGCGATCGCTTGATGGCGATGTATCGATCGGTGGAAGGGGAATTGGCCTGGACTGATCTCCACTATTGGACCGAACGGGTGGGTATCGATGTGGTTGCGATGCACAAGGAGCTGGATCATCTGATCGGATTTCTTCCCGGGGCGGAGCCCTTCCTCACCGAGGTTCGTCGGCGTGGAAAGCGGATCACGATCCTCACCAACGCGCATGCGGCAGGGGTCGAGGTCAAAACTGCCAAGACCGGGCTGGATCGATATGTGGATCGGATCGTCGATGCGTTTGAGGTGGGCTATCTTAAAATGCGACCGGAATATTGGCCGACCTGCCAGAGGCTGGTCGGGTTTGATCCGAAGCGCGCCCTCTTTGTCGATGATGACGAGGGCTGCCTCCATGCGGCGCAACGGTTCGGTCTGGCTCAGATCATCCACAGCGCCAAGTCGAGCTCTCAATTACCTGCCGAAGCGTCGAGCACCTTCACTTCTATTGAACACATGACGGCGCTGTTCAACGGCCATCCGTTTCCGGCGGGGCGCTGACGTCCGTCCGGTTTGGCGTGGCGACTCCGCGGTACAGTTCTCCCCCGATCCGTGGCACTCCCTCCATCACAAAGCGATCGAGGTGCTCAATGTGTAGCCCGGCCTTGCTGATGAGCTGGTCGATCCGCCGGTTTAGGTTGCAGCCACAGCCGATGACGTTCTGAATCGGGTTCAGTCGATCCTGCCAGGCGGCCGTCCGGGCATCGTCGCTCCGGCCATGCTCCAGGAAAAGAAAGTGCCCGGTTGGCGTGAGGACTCGGCGGACTTCTCGTAAGGCTGCCTGAGGATCGGGAATCGTACAGAGCGTCCATGTGCTCACGACATAATCGAAGACGCCATCGTCATAGGGAAGCCGTTCTGCGCTGAGGTACATGATTTCAACAGGAAAGGGTACAGCCGCACGTCGTTTCGCCACGCGCTCGGAGAGCAACGGTGCCGGATCGACGGCATGGAGGTGTAAGACGCGTGGCGGGTAATACGCCAGATTAAGCCCGGTGCCTAGCCCGATTTCAAGAACTTCGCCTTCGGCGCTTTTGAGCAAACCCTCCCGTAATCGCTGGAATTCTTTTCCCCTCATGATTCCATCCATGAGGCGGGGGAAGATGTGTTTCGCGTAGAGTCCCATGGAACAGTCTCTCCGGTAGCCCTTTTGTGGGAGCCTGGTCCCCCCCTATGTACGATAGTTACATCGCCAAGCATACCGTATCCTTGCTCTAGCAACGCAACCGAACAGAGCGATTGTCACATCGGGGATTTAGCGAAATAGCATCGGAGGTAAGGATATGAACACTCATCATCAGGGGAGGGCACTATACCTGTTCCCTTGGTTCATGATTGGAACATGTTGGTTGATGATTCTGTCCGCATCCGCCGGTCATGCAGAGACCTATATTGCCGGGCAGGTTGGCTTTACTCTGGCTCAGGATACGGCTCGCGGCCGGGTGAATGACCCCACGTATTCCGGCTTCCCGACCGGGACGTCGATCTCCAATGTCGATTTAAACAACTCAATCATGTATGGCATGAAAGTAGGGCACTATTTCGGGTCAGCCCCGTGGCTCGGCGTGGAACTCGAAGGGTTTGTCACGACACCTCATCGCCCTCAGCAACGATTGACCCTTGGGGTCCCAGGAAGCGGCAATGTCACCCTGGAGGAGGGAGGCGCGACGAACCGATTTATTGTGGTGTCGCCTGTTCTGTTGGCGCGCTACCAAGCCGGGGCCTTCGAGCCTTATGTCGGTGTGGGGCCTGGTCTATTTATGCTGCATCAGAAACAGCTGACGTCGGCAGCGAGCGGAACGGCCTATTCTCAGTCCTACACAGGGATCGGTCTCAATACACAGGTTGGATTGCGTTATCGATTGACCGACCATTTCTCAATGTTCGGAGAATGGAAATTCAACTACGCACGTCTGAACCTTCCCGGCCAGGCCGACGTCAACCATTTTGGCATCAATGCGATTGCGACACTCCATCATTTTGTGTTCGGGGTTGCGTATCACTTCTAGAGTTTCTTCGGGGGCCGGCCAGTCGGTTCCGGCCGGCCCCCACCCGCTCCACGCTCTTCCCCCATTGTTGTTGCCCCTGCCGGTCTGTGCTAGAGTTCCTCCGCTTTTTTAATCCCCCCGGAGAGCCATGGCAAAAGGGTACGATCATCACGCGCTGGAAGTGAAGTGGCAGGCCTATTGGGAAGAGCATCGCCCGTTTCGCGCCCTCCGGGACACGACTAAACCAAAGTTTTATTGCCTCGATATGTTCCCCTATCCCTCCGGGTCCGGTCTCCATGTCGGTCATCTCGAAGGCTATACGGCGACGGATATCGTTTCCCGCTACAAGCGCATGCGGGGCTTTAATGTTCTCCATCCGATGGGTTGGGATGCCTTTGGCCTGCCGGCCGAGCAATATGCGGTCAAGACCGGTGTGCATCCCGCCCAAACCACGGCGCAAAACATCGCGACATTCAAACGGCAGATGAAGCGGGTAGGGCTCTCATACGATTGGGAACGGGAGCTCAGTACCACCGATCCCGACTACTATCGCTGGACGCAGTGGATCTTCCTCCAACTCTATAAACGCGGGCTGGCTTACGTGGCCGAGGTGCCGGTCAATTGGTGTCCGACGCTCGGGACTGTGCTGGCGAACGAAGAAATCGTCGACGGCAAGAGCGAGGTCGGCGGGTTCGACGTCATTCGCAAGCCCATGCGCCAGTGGGTCTTGAAGATTACGGCCTATGCCGATCGGCTCCTTGAAGATTTGAAGCTGGTGGAGTGGCCTGCCAGTACGCTCGAAATGCAGAAAAATTGGATCGGCCGGTCGATCGGCGCGGAAGTGGATTTCGCCCTGGCCGATACCCGCGGGACGATTCGGGTATTTACCACGAGGCCTGATACGCTCTTCGGTGCAACCTATATGGTATTGGCGCCTGAGCATCCGCTCGTGGATGTGGTCACCAGCGCCGCTCAGAAAGCCGCTGTCGGGGCCTATCGCGATGCGGCCGCCAGAAAGAGCGATTTGCAGCGACAGGAATTGGATAAGGAAAAGACCGGCGTGTTCACGGGCGGCTACGCGATCAACCCGGTGAACGGCGAACGGCTGCCTGTCTGGCTGGCGGATTACGTCCTCATGAGCTACGGCACCGGCGCGATCATGGCGGTTCCGGCGCACGACGAGCGGGATTGGGCCTTTGCTAAGACCTATCATTTGCCCATTCGTGAAGTCATTCAAGGCGGCCAGGTTCAGGAGGCGGCCTTTGTGGCGACGGATCGTGGCACGGTCGTCAACTCGACTTTGCCGGACGGGTCCTTGTCGCTGGATGGCATGAAACCGGCTGAGGCGATTCCGGCAATCACGGCCTGGCTGGAGCAACTGGGCAAGGGAAAAAAGGCGATCAACTACAAGTTGCGCGACTGGCTCTTTGCCCGGCAGCGCTACTGGGGAGAGCCGTTCCCGATTGTGTGGGTGGATGGGGAGTCCCGTCCGTTACCAGAGGAACAGCTCCCGTTGATTTTGCCTGAGACCAGCAATTTCAAGCCGTCAGGAAGCGGAGAAAGTCCGCTAGCGAACTTGGAAGAGTGGCTGGTGACGACCGATCCTGCCACCGGGCACCCGGCCCGGCGCGAAACGAATACCATGCCGCAGTGGGCCGGTTCCTGCTGGTACTATCTCCGCTTCGCCGATCCAAAGAATGCGAAGCAGCTGGTGGATCCGGCGATGGAGCGCTATTGGCTGCCGGTCGATCTCTACGTCGGCGGCAGCGAGCATGCCGTGCTGCATCTGCTCTATTCACGCTTCTGGCACAAGGTGCTTTACGACATCGGGGTGGTGAGCACGCCGGAACCGTTTAAGAAGCTGGTGCATCAAGGTATCGTACTGGGCGAGGACAATCAAAAGATGTCCAAGTCGCGCGGGAACGTGGTGAATCCCGACGATATGATGGATCAGTTCGGCGCCGATGCGGTGCGGCTCTATGAAATGTTTATGGGGCCGCTGGAGGCGATGAAGCCTTGGAGTACGCGCGGGGTTGAAGGGGTGACCCGTTTTTTAGAGCGGGCATGGCGATTGATCGTCACAGAAGAGGGCGGGCTGTCTGCATCTGTGGTGTCGGCATCGCCCAGTCTTGACCAACAACGGCTGTTGCATCAGACCATCAAGAAGGTCTCGGAGGATATCGACGAACTCCGTTTCAACACCGCCATTGCTCAAATGATGGTGTTCACCAATGAAATGACCAAGGCAGAGCAGCGCCCGCGAGCCTTGCTCGAGCCGTTTGTTTTGCTGCTCTCTCCCTTTGCGCCGCATGTGGCGGAGGAGCTCTGGGCTATTCTCGGTCATGCGCCGAGCGTGTCTCAGCAACCCTGGCCGCAGTTTGACCCGGCGTTGACGGTCAGTGACCGGCTCACCATCCCGGTCCAGGTGAACGGCAAGCTTCGCGGGAAGATCGAGGTGGCGGCGGACACCGCGCGTGACGTGGTGGAGCGCGCCGCTCGTGAGATTGTGGCGGAGTGGCTGCAGGGCGGCGAGCCGAAGAAAGTGATCTACGTCGAGAAGAAACTCGTGAATTTCGTGGTGTGATAGCGCGATGAGCGGGATAGGCGAGACAAGCGTGAATTGTAAGCTGCGGGAAATACCGGAGCTGTGCTGTGCGCAGACTCATTATGCGGCTGCATCTGATTGGGGCAGGGGCCGTTTTGTCGGGCGCATGTTTCGCGCAATTCCCGCTTGTCTTGCGCTGGTGTTGTTGGCCGGTTGCGGCTATCAGTTCCGTGTAGAGGGAGCCGGGCCGACGATCGGCGGAGCGCCTGCACGGGTCTCGGATCAACCGACCCCGAGATTGGTCATCCGCACATTGGTGAATAGCAGTTTTGAGCCGAACTTGGAAACCCGCTACACGAACTATCTGCGGCGGGAATTCTCGTCCGGCAGCGGGACCCAGGTCGTTCCGGACAGCGAGGCGGCGGATCTCGTTCTGACCGGGCAGATCTTGTCAGTCAGCGTGCCGACCTTAAGCTTCAGTCTGACGCCGACGCCTGGGAATCAGGCGGGATCGGCCACGACGTTGGAGAGCCGGGCAGAAGTGACGGTCGTGGTGAAAATCGAAGAAACGCGGACGAAGAAGCTAGTCTGGACGCAGGTCGCCAAGGGCTCATCAGAGTTCTATATCACCCCCGATCTGCAATTTAACCGTGTCTTGCAAACCCGCGCATTGGAGCAGGCCGGCCGGTTCGCGGCAGAAGATCTTGCCTCACGGTTTCTTCTGCACCTGGAATCTGGCGGGGGGGCCAAGCCTTCGGGGGAGGCTTCCTCTACGGTGCCAGCCGCCAAATAGAGTATTTTCGAGGACGTTATGGGAACCGCACTCAGTTCATTGCAACTCCACGCCGCCTTGCGGCAGCAACCTCCTGCGCCCGTGTATTTAGTGGTGGGGGAGGAGGATCTCCTGCGCGATGAGGCCGTGGCCACACTCAAGACCTCGCTGCTCGGAGAAGGCGGGGATTTTAATTTCGATGTGTTCTATGGCGATGAGGCGGCCGGGAGCGACATCCTGACCTGTGCGTTGGAAGTGCCGGTGTTTGCCGAATGCCGGGTGGTCCTTGTGAAAGGCGCTGAAAAAATCTCTGCCCGTGAGGCCGAAGTTCTGCTGCCGTACCTTGCCGCTCCGGTGCAGGCGACCACCGTGATTTTCGTCAGCACCAAGTTGGACGGGCGGCTGAAGTTTTCCCAGGCGCTTGCGCGTGCGGCTGTGACGGTCGACTGTTCACCGTTGCGGGATATGCACTTAGGGCCGTGGATAAACCGGGATGCGCAACGGCTTGGGTTGCGGTTGGACGAGAAGGCTGTGGAGGTGCTCAAGGAGACGTCCGGAGGATCGTTGTACGCCGTCCGGCGGGAACTCGAAAAGCTCGCGTCCTATATCACGACCGACCGCGTGGCGACCGCCGCCGATGTCTATCAGCTACGGGGAGTTGAACCCGGCGCGTCGGTGTTTGATCTGACCCTAGCGATCGCGGAGGGCCAACGGGGGCGAGTCCTGTCGATTCTTGCCAGAAATCTTGAGGCCGGCGAGGCGCCGTTGCGCATTCTCGGTTCCCTGGCCTGGCAGTATCGCCGGATTTGGAAAATGAAGGAGTTGCTTCGTGAGGGAGGGCGTGAGGGGGAGGCCGCGAGGACCTTGCGCATGGATCCGATGCAGGTCAAGACGTTCCTGGGCCGTCTGTCAGATGGGCACGTGCGGGATGCGCTGCGATGGTTTTGGGAAGCCGACGGGCAACTCAAAGGGGGCAGCAGTGGACAGCCTAAGATGACCATGGAGCGGGTGTTGTTGCGGCTCTGCCAGTCTGTCCAGCAGGCGCAGTCAGTCCCCCCCCATCGTCCACCGGCCCCGACAGGGCGGGGCTCGGCGCGAGTGGTCTCGAATGTCAGGACGATTACGAGCGGGAACCGGACAGGCCGTTGACGTGTTGGGTCAAGCGGGAGATACGGCGGGACGCGGTGTTGGGCTTCAGGGCTCCCTTGGTCACGGCTTTGCTGAGGGCCGAGGTGGCCGCGCGCAAGGCAGTCTTGGCGTCATCCGTCTTCTTGTCGGCCACGGCCGACTGCACTTTCTTGACCAGAGTTTTGACCGCGCTCAACGTGGCTTTGTTCCGATCGCGGCGGCGTTCGGCCTGACGAGCACTGCGAAGGGTGGACTTGTGGATCACAGGCATTGTCTATTCCTCCAAAAAAAGAGCAAACTACATAACATAGGGGACAGTGAGCCGTCAACAATCGGTCGACCCCTTCAAAAGGAATCCTATGGCAAAGATCATTGCACGTGACCGTTTGATATTCGCTCTCGACGTTCCGTCGGTCGTCGAAGCCGAGCGCCTGCTGGATCGCCTTCAAGGGCATATCTCCTTCGTGAAGGTCGGCCTGGAGCTCTATACCGCCGCCGGTCCGGACATGATTAAGCGGGTGCTCGATCGAAAAATGCGGGTGTTTCTCGACCTGAAGTTCCTCGATATCGAAGAAACCGTTCGTCGGGCGACTGCCAAGGTCGCAGCCATGGGCGTCGACTTTCTCACGATCCATGCGAATCGCAAGGCCCTGGCCGCAGCGGTGCAGGGGCGTGAAGGGTCGGCTTTGAAATTACTGGCGGTCACCGTGCTGACGAATTTCGACAGCCACGATCTCCGCGATATGGGGATTCAGCGAAGCGTGCAGGATCTCGTGACCGCCCGCGCGCTCCTGGCATCAGAAGTCGGCTGCGACGGGGTAGTCGCGTCAGGAGAAGAGCCGGCTGCCATCCGGCAGAAGGTCGGGCCTCGGTTTCTGATTGTCACGCCCGGGGTGCGCCCGGCAGGAAAGGGCGTGGACGACCATGCGCGTGCCACGACGCCGACCCAGACGATCGCAGCCGGCGCCGACTATCTCGTGATCGGCCGGCCGATTCGGGACGCCGCGGATCCGGTAGCGACGGTGACTGAGATCGTGAACGAGATGCAAGCGGCGTTCGATGCTCGCCCATAGGCCGGGCAAGGCTGAGTTGCGGCGCGTCACTGCTCTTTGCTAAGATCCTCTCGCTGCGTGTAGATTCAATTCCTTCCTGATGGTGGGTGTAGCTCAGTTGGTTAGAGCGCTGGATTGTGGATCCGGAGGTCGCGGGTTCGAAACCCGTCACTCACCCCATCTTTTCTTTTCATAAGCCGTCGAATGTTGTCCGATGCACCGATGTTTGAATTCGGGACCGGAATCTTTGGATATTTTCATGGGCCGGCTCTTTTGCTGGTGTGGTTTGGCTCGCGGAGGAAATCTATACGGGCCATTGTCCCGTTGTCGGGTCCAAGATCCTTTGGCACTAGTCCAATGATTTTGGCACTAAGCTCATTGCCCCTTGAAGGCGAGAGCCCTGTGGGTTCGAATCCCAGCCGGATCACTACTTTGGATCGAAGATAGAACCATCAACGCGACATTTAGCCTCAGTCCGCCTGCCTACCTCTCCTGCATACTGGGTTCAAAAACCTATCCCATGGAAGAAGTCGGAACCGTCGATTGTCCTAAAACTTCGACCTATCATTTTGCGAGCCCCCCCAACAAATATCTATGAACTCTTAGCGGTGGGCGAGTGCCCGGAAACGACCCAAACCGGAAGTTCACGATCGACCGCTATCTGGGCTGCTCCCAGTTTCATTCATACACCTCACTCGGTGTCTTTGAAACCAGCAGCAGCCCAGTAATATTTGGACAGTCGATAGTAGCACTCATCGCGACCGGATCATTGCCTCTTTAATCGCACTGATCGGCACTATACTATTCTGCCCACCGTCGCCTTTGGCAGCAATTCCAATGACTCGCCTTTCGTTATTTAATACCGGTCCCCCGCTGTTCCCTGGAAAAATCACGGCATCTATCAACATTCTTTTTTTATCAAAGTGTAGGTTTGTGCCCACAACTCTGCCCCTTCCTATTGTCCCGCTGTGGCCGCGAGCATACCCTGGGTATCCTGCCAGTATTACTTCCGTGTCTTCGCGGACAATGCCATCATCACCTTGCAATAGTTGAGGTCCCGTGAACCCATGAATAGTGAGCACCGCTATATCTGCATCCAGATCTTCAATAGAAACATCTACGTCATACAGTTTGGAAGGGTCGGCCCCTTGATAGACCTCAAGCTTGCCAATTCGCTCATTGATTACATGAGCACATGTAACCAAGCCAATGCCTTTTAGCAGAAAGCCTGTTCCCTGCTCAATTGTTGGAACACCGGGTTTCTCCGCAGGCTTATGCACGTCAATTACAAACAATGCCGCCTTAATTTCATTTATCCATGCTTCAGAAGGCACCGCCCGGACAAGCGTTTCATCTAACAACTGCAATTTCCGAATCAACTTTAAGTACAAACGGTCTAACTTCCCTCTGACCATACCAACAAAGTCGATTTTACCTTTGAGCACTTTCTTGAACGATGGTTTCTTCCCCCCAGGCTTGAGGAGCTTATTGTAATACCTGGCATGAAAATCCTTCTCCGCTGCGGTGAAGCCAAATTTTTGAGCAGCGTGCAACATCGCTCTTATCTGCCGAATAAATCGCCGATCGACGTTAGGAAATTCATTGGATACCAAGCCCGTAACTTTCTGTTGACGGCATCGCTCTATGAGTCTCACCTTTTTTGCGTTGATGGTGAAACCGCTGTCGCTGATTATTCTCGATAGCTCATCTCCGCAATGTGGCTCTTTCGAATCCGGTAAAGTAAACGCTATTGATTTCGGGAATGTCTCTTTGGCCGTTGAGAAGGTAATATCATCGGCGTAGCGCGTGTAATCGCACTTATAGTTCCTTGCCAGTCTACTTAGCTGCTGGTCCATCTTGCGACATAGAATGTTGCTAACTACGGGAGAAGTTGGTGCTCCTTGTGGCAATGAATTCTCGAATGTGCAGATTTGGGCCAGAATAGTTGCTGTCTCTGCATTAAACTTAAATGGAGGGGCCATAAAAAGACCTCGGACCCTTCCGAAATTGATCGATGGGAAAAAGTTTTCCAGGTCAATTGTGAAAACATATTTTTTGCCTGCATGAACTCGCGAATTTGTACGGATGCTCCGCCCTCGAACGAAGCCATGGACCGAATGCTTGGAATCGACAACACTTGACAGAATAAAGCTGAGCTTTTTCTGAAGAATTTTCAGAGGGGAGATCGGCGCAGTGATCTGCCGCGCGGCGCCGGACTTCTTGGGAATTGTGAAGACGGTATATCGCTTTGAGGGAGGAACCTTGTGGAGATGATAGATCAGCCGTTTGTAATCAACCTCAAGAAGTGCAGCAACAGCTTGCGGGCTATTTAACTTTTTGAATTCCTCACGTAAGAGATCTAAAGACTTGGTTAGATGGTATGGCATTCAAGGAAGGAGGGCTTGCGGGTATTCCGCCTTCTGCCAAGAACAAGAGGTAAACACTGTAAGCTATACACGTAAAGCACAAGAGGCATATATGGCCCCTTGATTTGACCTGTCGCAGGATCAACAACAGACTTCAATACATCCCGCAAGCCCAACAGAAATGTACACTGCCGGAGCTTCGTTTTCCAAGGGGAAAAATTTCCAAATAACTAGTGGCCAAATCTCCGCTGCAATCAACACGGATTGCGGCCTAGGCTCTTCACTCGGTCCTCCGTCTGCTGCTTCCGCATGTTCTCGATGTCCAGCTGCATCCCCCGCTCGCGGAAGTAGTCCATGCGCTGTTGCTGCGGCGACAGTCCGAGATAGTCTTTGGCCGAGACACCAACTGTCGTAAGAAGTGACCCGAGCACAAGACCGATGAGTAGATTTCTCAAAGCCACAGCCTGGGCTGCTGTCGGGTTCAAAGACACCGAGTGAGGTGTATGAATGAAACGGGAGGTAGCCCAATTCCGAGAGAACTTACAGGAAGGCATGTGGGCAGGTATTGTGGACGCCGAGATGCGTATTAGGTAACGGTTCTACGACCTTCCCCCAGCCGACTCAGCCTCACTCCAGCCGAGTGTAGCGCGAAGCGAGCACCATCTCGAATGAACGGCCGCTTTCCGGCGCGGAGATGGCCGTAGCGACTGTCGCCAAGTGGCCGTTTGCAGTCATTCGAAATGTGACTCTAAATTTGCTTTTCCCGGAATGACCGAACCGGCTCGGTCAAAGCAATACGCAAAGGAAAGACAC
>MSXN01000018.1:102013-115350 GCA_002083555.1 Nitrospira sp. ST-bin5
AGTAATACCGCTCAATTGACCCGTCGAGCGGTAGCACCCTCACTATTCGGGCTAAGACGCCATCATCGGCCAGCTCCGGGGTATTGCTCTCCGCTGACCGTAAGTGAACAACTCGGATAAAGGCCGCGCTCCAAGGCTTTCAGATCCCAGTACCAGGAATCAAGCTCCTTGTCATGAATAAACGTTACCCCTAGATGAGTTCCGACTTTGGCTCTGGAAAGAGCCATACCACTCGACCATACCTGGTGCGCAGCTTTGACCATTTCTGTTTGTAATCGCACACGTCGTTCGCGAAGTTGCTCACAAATCGCGGCGTCGATACGCCTGTGTAGCTCTCGAAATGTATAAGGCCTGTGTTCCACGTCCCATAGCCGAAAGCGGAGTGAGGTAAAGACACGGTGTTTGGTTATCGTGATGTCCTCCTTCATCAATGTTTGAAGGATACGATCAGCGTCCTCAAGGCCTTGTTGCATGCGAGACTGTTTCAGCCGATGACGCGCTGATTTAATGTGGGCAATAATCTTGATTCTTCCGTCTTCTGGTAACTGAGCGAGCAAACGATGAATACCGTTCCTGGTAAGGTTCAATTCCTTTGTGAGCCGTTCCAAGGTAACGATGTCCCCTCGGCCCCAAAGCGTATCGATGGCTGAGAGTACGGTCCGCTCTCCTATAAGAACTTCTGGGTCTTTGGTGCGGAACAATAGTGCAATCGCAGGTGTGACAGGGAATCCCCAATGAGTAAAACTTGTTTCGTGGCATAACGACCAACCGTGTTTACTTGACCTTTGTGCCAAGCCCCCCAATCGTAGCCATTTCATCACTTGGCCCATCATTCGAACCGGCAAGCCGGCTTTGCGAAATCGTTCCAACAAAGGCAGCTCTTGATTCGTGTCTTCGCTGTACAACGTAAAAAGCCCTTGTAGCATGCGCCGAGTGGGTACCCCACAGTTCTTTTCCTCAGGACTTACAATGCGAGCCCCGCAGGTACTACAACATTGGACATTTGCTATCCGCATGATCCGTGTTTCACGTCCATAGGTGGCACACCACGGATTCGTGCAGGCGACGCCCACCGTATGAGTGGCGTGAGCAAGTGCCACCGTCGGCGCCACTGTTGAAAGCTCGCGAAATGATATTTCATAAAAGGAGCGCAATTTGAGCATCCCGGCAAGTGGGATCGTCCAATCCATAGCGCGGTTGATAGGGGCTACCGAGCGACTGGTTAGTTGCAATAGTTGTCTTTTGCTAAGATTCCGATCGAGTCGCAATGTCCTCAAACGTTGTCTTAATGCATTACGCACGGTCTTTCCTTCTATCCCCTCTTGACGCCTGCGATGAGACCAGAGATACAGGAAATCATCGTATACGCGGCGTTGTTCCTCAAGAAAGGCAGCACCCCTTGCCGGCCGAGTCTTCACAGAGCCCAGGAGAGGGAAGTGGCAGTGGTCGCAATGACCGAAGTACGATCGCGGCGACATAGCGGATGTCACGTAGCCACAACGACCACATCGATCGATGAGATATACCTGGTGGATTGGACAAATAAGGAGGTCGTTCAGTTGCCAACAGAGCCGATAGTAGAAGTGTTCCTCCAAGCAGAGAGGGCACCACCGACGCTCCTCAGCTATAGGGCGCTCGCCGGTACATGGGAAGAAAAAGCGAGTGAGGTGGTTGCTCGTTAGTCGGTCTCTCCCATTAAACGCCGTGAATAGGGGCATGAATGTAAGCCCTTCCAACGTTCCTGCGGGCTGTTGGGTGTACTCAGACAGTCGCTCTATTGGCGGAGGGAGACAATCAATCCTACGTAGATTCGTATAGAAGCGTGAGCTATGTCTGGAGTACCCCCGTTGATGAGGGCCGATAATGACCGGGAGAAGTGAGACGACAGGCAAATATATGAGTTGTGCCAGTCTTTGCAAATAGCCGCTTAAACTTTCCGCGTCTCCTGTTTTAGAGTGGAAGGGGGTGTAATTGATCCGTTGGTTGGCACACTGTTGGTCAGTGACACCTTTGTGGCGTTCGTGTTTGTTGCCGGGTTTATTCATAGGCCTCTCAGCTTCTTCCAGGCTGTATAGACACGAGGATAATTCTTAAACTCGCAGTTTAATTCGACGCTGATTGCCCGACGTGCACAGGTCAGCCCTAGCGTGCCTCTCCGCTCCATGACTCTCCGTAATTGTCGAATCAGTCTCTGCTCTCTTACGGCTGCCACAGCGGAACGTGTTGTTTGTAATTGCGCCTTCAACGCGGCATATACCTGCTTATTCTCTCGCAGTCGTTGCTTGGTGATGCCTATGGTCTTACACGCGGATTCGATGGTCGGTGCTTGCAATCGCTTCACCAGAAATGTCCTTTGCCCCGAGAGCAAGGGGGTGAGGCGGTGGCGTACCACCAGTTGTCGGTTTACCTCTTTACTGACTTTGAATCTGTGGCGTAGAGCTGGTGTGTCACGAAGTACTTGCTCAAGGGCGCGCTGTTTGATGCCGGCTGATGTGGCAAGACGGCTAATGGTCAGTTTGCAGGGTTGGCTCTGTAGTTTGTGCAAAGCTGCCATGATGCATCGTGAGACCTGTTGCCCCGTGGCGGACGAGCTCGATCGATTGTGGCCTGCGAGGACAGGGCGTGTTCTTCCCCTAGGCAGCCATCCTAAAGGCATCGTGATGTGAGAGAGGGCTCCCAAGGAGCCCGCCAAGTAACGTGCAGCCCGGATAATGACGTGCAGACTGACAATAGCCTTTTCGGACTCGAGGAGGATAATCGTTGAGGGGGAGACGGCGAGCATCGTTGCTAATTCCTCCCTTGTGAGGCCTTTCCGCTCCCGTAGGAAAATCAGGGAGGGCCTCCATCCGGAAAAGGAGGCGTTACGGAACAATGCAAGCTGGCCACTGAGTAATGCGGCGTAATCGGACTGAACATCGATCTGTGATTCCCAAAGCCGCTGTGGAGCTGGTACCACCTTCTGTCCGCTCAGATCTGCATAACAGGTGTCACATCTGCCGAAGACGGAGTTCATCTGCAATACCGAGACTTCGCGTTGGCAGGAGGCGCACGCAGTTCTCAAAAAAGATCGGTGTGACAGACACACCGTTACATCGCTCATCTGCCACAGGGACTGATAGCCTGTCTGCCTGAGCAGACAGGGAGGGCACCACCGTCTCGTGGTCTCGATCGAGCGATTCCCATAAGGAGCCGAAAAGAATGTGTGGATTGCAGCGTGGTCAGAGAACAGCGGTCCGTAAAACGCTGTGAACAACGTGGAGAATGACAAGCGTCTCACGCTGTCCCACGGCGTGTTTGTCATGAGTAGTGGCGAAGAAACAAAGGTGAGCTGGGTGTCGAGAGTTTTGAGAAAACGGCTATTGATTTGTCTCGGTAGCGAAAGATATGCCTGCGTCGCCATGAGGTTGATAGTGGACGCAATTGATAGATAGTTTGATGCGGCCAGCCGTTGCACATAGCTAGAAAGTGATTCTACAGTGGGTCTATTCAGCCCCATGGGGGTGGGGTAAATGAGAATAGGATTCGGTCCTTCCATTAGCCGACAGTGATGGGCAAAGGTCTAGCCTTCAATGGTTCTCTCAGAGAAGTTGAGCTTCCTCCGTCAGGACCTGAGCTTGAAGTGCTTTCATTTGGTCGTCTGGCATGCGGAATTCTTCGATCATTTGTGGCGTGATGGTGTCCTTGCCTTTCACCAATGCATGTTCTAGGCAGGTTGCCAAGAGATGCTTGAGTGGTCCGATCAACCCAAAGGAGTGCTTGTAAAGGATTCCGCAGTGCTCGTGCAGCGCGGACTTTCCGGGCAAGGGCAATTTCTTTTCAAGGCTGACTACTAATTTTGCAAAATCTCGACGATCGTCGGGATCCCCCTTTTTTGTCGGAACCTTGTAGCGCTCAAGCGGAATTGGCCGAAAACGGCGGATCGTCTGGCTGTTCAGATTGATCAAACGGCGGACATCGGGAAGTCCGATGAGAATCATCATGACTTGGAAGTCGTCGGCCGAGGATTTGAGATGCTCGATGTTCGCAATCGTAGACCGATTTGCGAAGTTCATGTGTCCGAACTCGTCCACGATGCACACCGAAGTCTGGGCTTGTTTAATCATGGTGACAAGGCGCTGCGCCAAGGCGAATTCCGTGTTTCGGTCAAGTAGATAGGTTCCATCCTCTTCTTGGCGTATCGCGACAGCTTCGGTGGGAGCTGGTACATTGAGGTTTTGCAAGGCACGTATGGTGAATGCTTTCCATGTGAATGGGATGGGGGATTTGAATCGAATCGCCGGTACGCGGCCAGGGGTGGTTTCCGTTCCCTTCATGAATCGTTCATGAAGGGCGAGCCCCACTTCCGTTTTCCCTGTTCCAGTCGGCCCATGTAGCACCACATGGGTGATGTGTTCCGCGCGCTTGCGATACCGAGGGAGATAGTGCTCAATTTGTTCATAGGCTCGTTCAACCATTGGGTGCAGCACTCTCGCCTCATCAAAAGCCTTTAGGTGAAATTCGACGGTGCCAGGCAACGGATTCTCAACGAAAGGTAGTGCTATCGCTTGTCCCATGAACTGTCTCCCTTCAAAAGTGTTGGGTTACATCGACGGATATCCCTGAAATTGATCGAGCTCTTCCAAGACCGTTACGTCTGCCCAGGGATTGACCGAGTCAGTTGACCGCTCTTTCTGGGCAGGTCCGCTCCCGTCTAAAAGCTTCCGACTGGCTTCGCGCCGCAGGAGCTGTTGTTGGATCTCCTCCCGTTCATCCAGTCCTTGTTGTTCAAGGTTATGAATCCGTTCCCAGCCCGAGAAGATCGATTCCAGGCTAACTAGCCCATTTTCGTGAGTGACAAGTTTCTTTGATAGTCGATAGTCCAAGTAACTCATCTTGTGTGCGGCTTTTGATTGCGCGGATGCCGTGACCCAAATCTTCTCTTTCGGAAGCAGAACCGCGATATAGGACAGATCGAGCGGATCCCATTTCACCTTTACGTGCTGCTTGAGCCCCACATACTTGGCAAGTAGTGGATCGCTGTAATGATGATGATGAAGCTCAATGCCCATGCGGGTTACCGTCCGCTCCACAACAGGAAGGGTCGCGCGATAGAAGGCTGGCAAATCATTGGGAAACCGTGGATGCCCCGTAAAGAGTAAGCCTTTGTCCCATTGATTCGCGGGCAGTTGTCCGTCTAAGCCTTTGTGCGCTCGCAGAGGGTAGATTTGTGTGAAGTAGACATTAAGGGCAATATCTAACAATTGTGGCGTCCATGGCGTTTCCTCGCGAGGGTTCCGGTTCTTCATCTTGACCTTGACCATCGTTTTGGTATTCCCCAACGCGTTATGAAGCAGTTGTTGATTGATGGTGCCGAACATCCGTTCAATGACGGCCCCAAACCGAGGGGTTCGGCGTGGCCGATAGTGAATAGTGACTCCGAGTTCTGCGCACATAGTGCGAAAGTGGTGTGATCGGAAATCCTTTCCATTATCTACAATGACGATAGAAGGAATTCCAAAGGCGGACCATTCTCGGTCAGTTTCATAAAACTCCTTCGCTCTTTTGAGCTGGACGCCATGTCGCATGACCATCATGAGACTCGTTGCACTCGGATGGTCGAGGCTCAGGTAGTAGCCCCAGGGCAGACGAGAGTAGACATCGAAGGCGAGGGTGAGCCAAGGACGACCGAGAGGGATATTCGTCCGTGGGTCACGGAGCTCTAAGTCCAGCAAGGTATGATCGATCTCAATGATGTGTGTGGGGAACCTGACACACCTATCTGAGAATTGAGTGGGAGTGAGGAGAAAATTGTTCTCGAATGCTTGAAGCCCCTCACGTCGGAGGGCTTCGATAGATGGGTGGATACGCTTCAAGTCCAGATACAGCGTGCTCCGCGGGGGAACAATGATCAGAGGAAGCTCGATGATATTTGCTTTCGTCACCTCGGCCTTCATCATCTGAACAGCCGCGTGTTTATTGGGCGCGCGGGGTGTCAGGTAGTGTTCGTTGACGACAAACCAGAAAATGCGAGCAAACCGCTGATCTGGGAAATTGATGGCTCGTTGGCGCATTAAGGCCGTGCAGGGAACTAATCCCTCTAGACCTCGTTTCTGATAGTCGCGCCACCACCGCCGAAGAGTTCGTAGCGATGATTGGTGCGTAACTGCGAGGGCTGCTAACTCCTCATTCGGCACGGCAGCCTTGTTCAGGACGGGTTTGAGTATTTCCCGTCGTTGCTCTGCGATCTTCACGTACTTAGGATTCACCCAGCTGAGGAGGTTGTCTGGCTGCTCCGGTCTATTCTGTGGATACGCGGATTCAATGATGAGAGTTCCGTCTCCCATCCATCGAATAAGGTCCGGGATAAAAAACCGCTCATGTGATGCGTCGCTGTGACGTTTGGCGAATATTTTCAGAGGCCCGTCGCTATCGGCGATCGTCCAACGGAGACCGTTCAGCCGAAAGATCAATCCCCGCTCCCAGCCGATCGCATACATAGGCGAGTCTCCTTTCGCTATAGAGTGCCGTTATATCGCTCCAGGCTTCAGTGGAAGCTGGTATGTGCTTGAATCAACTCGTAAATATGAACTGGGATAGAGCTGCAAGGTGTGCTCTGAGCCTGCTCGGAGTTCTTCTGAAACCAAGTCCGCGCAAAGTCTTCCGGCATAGATCAGGTGCCAAATACAAGGCAACGCTTGATACGGGGTACAGGGGTGAGCTGCATCAGCGAGCTCACGAACCGTCATGCCTGGCGATTGGGTGACAGTTTGGATGAAGCGCTCTTCGAGGTCGCGAAGGTGGTTAGGCGCAAAGCGAAAGCAGGAAAGGAATTCCAGGTTTGACGACAGCGTCTGTTCGCCCTGGTCCGCCTCTGTAAAAACCCTGTATTCAGCTTCGAACTGGGCCGCGAAGAGTTCTGCCTGCCTACGTTTTTCTGAAAATCGACGATCGTTCAGTACCCGTTTGAGTGGTTTCACCTCCTCAATCGTCAATCCATCGCACCACTCCACGAGGAAATCAGGGACATGAGTGGTTTTCCTGCTGGAGCGGTTACCCTTGTAGGCAATTGGAATGGTCAGCGCTTGATCAAGGATCTGCACGACGCGGGGGTCTCGCTCTCTTCGGATGATGTGGCTGCACTCCAGGAGAGACTCAAACTGGAGAGGACGCGGCGCTTTGGATACGACAATTTGTCCGATAATGTTCTTCCCGAAGTTGTCCACCTTGCGGACGGGGCTTTTGCTAAGCGCTTGAGCCAACAGCCGTTGTTGTGGATCGCTCAACATGGATTACCTCTGGGGGACCTCGAAATTACGTTAGAAAAAAGGAAACGCGGGCACTCCGCTTGTTTCACGGGCATTGATGGGCTAGGGTTAGCCCTAGTGCCCGGTATATCTTTATAGATTAATAGATCAGTTAATTCCTATTGTCAATGGGTGCCTATTGCTGACTGATATCGACAGACTTAGCTTTTCGAGGCGATTCAGAGGAATCATCGAGGGGATGGGATTAACTCAAAAGGCTGCCGCGGAAGCTCTAGGGATTCCCGTGCCCCAGATGTCACGTTATCTCAACGGGCAGATTCCGGATCCTGGGAAATTGCTCATGATCGCGTCGTGGGGCGGGACGACGGTGGAGTGGTTACTCACGGGTAAGGATTTCCTTATCGAGGTCGTCAGGAGGGATACCGTTCAAGACTCGACCGAAAGATCTATGCAGGAAGTCGCGCGCGACCAAGCGCAGTGGGAGGTTTTACAGCAAACATGGGCTAAGCTTGACCCCGTATCTCAAGGAACTCTACTGAGAATTATGACACAGGCATTGGAAACGCGACACCTCTGGCTATTTCTCGATTACCTGAAGATCGTCGAGAATATGTTGCATCTGCATGCCCAGGGTCTGAATCGGCAAACGCGACTTCGGAAACGCGCTGCCATTATGTCGGATGTGCTTCTTATCTGTATGACCGGGATGATGGACCAAGACCAAGAGTTTATCTCGAAGGAGTTCGAGCGGTTATACAAAAAAAACATCATGCGTACGGTCCGGGGTCGTACCCAAAAAGGGCTGGCAAGTTCACAGCGCGCCAGCCAGCGAACCCGTCGCTCTGCCCTCGATAAAACGGTAGAGAAACGAATCAACAATATACTCGAAACCGCACGAACCAAAACACTGGGGGACGAGGAACTGAACGATCTAACCAGCCAACTACTCGCAATCAAACGTTTGTTTAGTAAGCCGGATGAGGCGGCGGGAGACCTCGTGGGGAGAGACCTGGGGAGAATGAAAACCATAATAAGGAACGAGCTTGCAGTTTTACATGATAAGCAGTTTACGAAAGACAGCTGGGTTGTGCGTACCTCTGAAATAACCCGGCTGATTACGAAGTCATAGCCCACACGACTTAGATGAAACGCCTCACATAATTTGACCACTTCCCACGAAACGAAATTTGACTGCCGTAGAATTAGCTGATTGGAATATTTCCAGATCGGACGGCTCCCCTCTATAGAAGTCTCTTACGGTTGGAGGCGCACCATGGACGACCATCTTCAATCGTTCTGTGTTGTGAAACACAACCTGCATGACCAAGTCTGGTCCACACCTATGGCGAGGTTGGCCAAGGAGTATGGAATCTCAGACGTGGCGTTGGCCAAGATCTGCAAGAAACTGAACGTTCCCTACCCAGGACGTGGTTATTGGCGAAGAAAGGAGACCGGTAAAGCCGTTAAGCAGCTTCCCCTCCCACCGAACTCAGATCCATCAAAACAGGCGGTAACGATTCATCCTACTATTCGGCCTGACTCCCTAGAGCCCGTTTCAGAAGAAACCACTCAACGGATCACAGCCGAACAGGCTCCTGAACAGAAGATTGCGGTGCCTGATCGTCTCGGCAAAACGCATCGACGGCTGAGTGGACAGCTATCTGAATGGCGATCGGCGTCAGTCGATGAGTATGGCGCGATCCGATCAGGCAGTTTGAGGCAGCTCAATCTTGGCGCTTGCTACACAACATCGGCACTTCATCGGCACTTATACATAAATGCCGATGAAGCGTATCGATTGCTCGATGTGGATACAAGGCTTTAATGAGAGAATGGGGTCAAACCTCGACACATTCTCACGGCCTTATCGCATGATCACGGTCCCATTTTTCCCCCAATAGTAATAAATGGAGAAGTTGGGGAAGATGGCCTCCTGAGTATTCTGTCCGGCAACGGTAAACAGCACCCCCGCAGCACCGACCCAGTGATCGCCTAAGCGATACTGAAGGGTTGGTTGGACACCGAAAGTATTAAAACCATTCTTCCCTCCGGTCGTGACCTGATGACCATCTGCGCGCCACGTCAGCCCATGGAAGCCGACGAGTTCGAGGTTATACCCTAAGCCTCGCTTCTCATCGAGAATATGCTCAATGATCAGACGGGTGTTGATGATGTCGCTCGGATAGGTGGTCTCTCCGGACTGACTTCCCGGTAAATGGTACGAATAAAACACGCCGGCGCTGATGCGAAAGGGGGCGAGATTCTTGCGAGCCAAAATGCCCTCCGTCCACGTGAGCGAACCGAATCGTGAAGACGGGAGACGGCCGAGTGGGGCGAACCCGCCTGGAGGGCTCTCCGTTCCGGCCCATTTGCTGGTCGGGAGCACAATCATATTGAAGGTCGTGATCGACGGGCGCCAGCCATCGGGATCCTGCACAATCGGGCGGTATTTGAGGTAGATCTGGGTATCACCAACCCCTGAGTCAGTGGTCCACGGTCCGCCTTTCCCCTGATTGAACTGCGCACTGGAATTGGCCCACCAGAATGAGCCGGAAAGGCCGACGTTGAGTTCCACATGATTCGTCAGGCCATACGCCATCGTCACAACCGGGGCGATTTGATACGAATGGACGGGTGACGACGTGCTGTTCGTCGTCAGATCATTGCCGAACTGTTTTTCACTGATTTGAGAGAAGATAAACGGATGCACCGTGAACTGCCCTTGCGGATGGACATCGACACCACTGATGAAAATCGGCCCGTTCGAAAGCGGATTCCAGCTTTGGCGGTATTTCTGAATGTCTTGATCGGTCGGAACCCAATCGAAAGCAAGCGCCTTGGCTGATACTGATACCCCTAACCCAAGTGTGATCCAAAGTAAGCAGGCCACGCGACCTATTATCCTGGACCGGTTGAACGTCTTTCCTCGCGGCTGCTTCTGAACCACAAACGAGTGTCTTGCCATTCACTCCTCCAGTAAATAGTAGAGATATCTGCATGAGTCCATGTATGAGAACGACCAACGGCTGAACGCCGCTGTATCTACCAGGTCACATCGTGAGATGACTGTAAGGCTGCTTACACAATCCGAGCGAGCAGGACGTAGGCGAGTGCTGAGAGGAATGCGGCAGCAGGCAGTGTCACCACCCAGGCAAGGACCATGTCCCGGACGGTCGTCCAACGTACGGCGCTGACGCCTTTCAACAATCCGATACCGATGATCGCCGAACTGCTGACGTGCGTGGTGGAGACAGGCAAGCCCATTACGGCGGAGACCAACACGAGTGAGGAGGTTGTGAGATTCGCGGATAACCCTTCACTGTGATCCATACGTGTGACTTTTTCCGCAAGGACTTGTGTGACGCGGAGCCCGCCTGCATAGCTCCCGACTCCCATCGCGGCGGCGACCCCGAGCAGCGCCGAGATCTGGAGCCCGCTATTCGGCCATAGCGCAGTGGCACTTCCCAATAACAGGATGGCCGCAATCTTAGGAGCATCGTTCATTCCACGGGCGAGTGAGGCTAACCCGCTCGAATACCAGTGGATACTGTCCAATCCTATAGCGAGCCCATTCAGGCCAGCCCGGTCGCACTGAGCAGGAACAGCCATCACAGGTCGCCCCAGTGTCATCGTTTGAAACAGGGTTCGTGTTGCGCCCTGTCCATCGATCATGACCAGCGCCCGAGCTGCCGGCATCACACAGAGACAGGTGCCTTCCCAACGAACGGCCAGTGTGCTGACCAGATTATGTATCAGCACCGCAATGGTCAGCGCCAACACGGGACTGAGGAGTAGTGGCAAGATGATTTTCCTGCTGATGCCTGTCCACACAAGCCCTTCCGAACCAAACGCCATAAATCCCGCCCCGACAATGGCTCCGGTCAATGCATGGGTGGTAGACACGGGCAGACCAGTCCAAGACGCAACAAGCACCCACGTGACTGCTCCGGCAAGTACAGACGGGCCGAGAGCCGGCAATGTGGCAGCATCGGACGCCAGTAATCCCTGACTGAAGGTCTTTACCATCGCCGTGGCCGCCAGTCCTGACAGACCTGCGCCAACAACGGTCCAACATGTTCCCCAAAGAATTGCCGTGCGGTAGTCAGCCACCCCGCTGCCGACCAGGGTCGCAATAGCTTTCGACACGTCATTCGCACCATTGGCGAAGGCCAGTGATAGCACGAGGACGAAAGCAAGAATCGACAGATCCATAATAGTCGGCCTACTTAGTCGGCGATGCCATCGTGACCGCCCCGCCGCAGGACGATCCTGAGCCGGCAGTACAGCCATAGCAGTGGTTACGGGTGACGATCTGACGTTGATTCAGCTGTAACGGATCGAAGTCGCGGATATGGGAAGACGAACCATGATCTACCGGCAGTTCGAGCATCTGATTGAAGTCGCAGTCGTAGAGCGTGCCATCCCATCCGATGGAGATCATGGATCGGCACATGACACTTGCAGCCGCTGTGGGATTGAATGCAGTAGCCAATCGCTCCATATACTGGTCGTAGTTGCCGCTTTCCACGAGAAACTCCAGATACCGGCTCACTGGCATGTTGGTGATCGTATACAGATGGGTGAACTCAATGCCATGGCGAGCCCGGAGTTCTTTTCGAAACTGCGCTTCGATGGCCTCCTGTTTGGGAGGGAGAAAGGCTCCGACCGGATTGTAGACAAGATTCAAGGCCAATCCGCTATCAGGCTGCCCATAGCCCAGTTGATTCAACCGACGAAGCGCCTCAATCGATTTCTCGAACATGCCGTCGCCTCGCTGCGCGTCTGTCTGGCTGGCACGGTAGGAAGGCAGTGAGGCGATGATTTCGACCCGATGCATCGCCAAAAACTCGGCCAAGTCTGCCTGTGAGGGAATCAGGAGCACGGACAAATTACACCGATCCATTACGTGCCGGCCAAGCCCACGAGCCTGTTCAACCAGCCAGCGAAAGTTGGGATTAAGTTCCGGCGCGCCCCCTGTCAGATCGACCGTGGGAATGTCCGTCATGGCGAGCGCCTGCATGCACAGCGCTGCCGTGTCGCGCGACATGCGTTCGGTCCGATCCGGGCCGGCATCGACATGACAGTGCTTGCAAGTCTGGTTGCAGAGTTTGCCCACGTTGATTTGAAAGACGGTGATCCCAGTGGCTCGAAGCGGGAAGAGACCGGCTTGTTCGAGCCGATCCTTAAACGACACATGGCCATGCGTATCGGCCAGCAGTTTCAGCTGTTCGGCTGCAGAGGCTAGCGGATGGTGTTCTCCCAAGAGAGTCAGCGACATATCGGCATCCTCAGAGCCACAACCATTCCCCTCGCGTACCCAGCCGCCTCAGCGAACATGTCCTATCGCGGCCAACACCGTTTCAGGGAAGCGCACCTCGCAACACCCAAAATTCAGGGCCTGCCCCTGCCGATTCGACAGCGCTCGCTGGACGGTCGGCGCGATGCGATAGCAGACCTGCTTGCCCTCCCGGAGTCCTTCGACTAACCCGGCATCGCGAAGAATGCGGAGGTGATGTGAAATGTGCGGCTGGGGGCAGCGCAATTCCCGCACAAGTTCAGTGACGCATTTCTCTTCGACCAACAGGGACTCCAGGAGGCGCAGCCTGGTCTCATCCGCCAATGCCTTCAACACCGTGGCACATTGGCTCGAGGTCAGCATGTCACCTGTTGACGCACGCTTCATCAACAGCAGGCTCCCTCAGGTGAACAGGTGACGGTCCCCCCGGTCACGCGTTGACCGGCGCGATTGAGGATCGCAAAATGCGGGGCATAGCCTTCCGACTCAAGAACCTTGAGGCTTTTAGAACAAATTTCCAGTGGCTCGCCGCGCCGAAAGACATGATGATCGTCATCCTGCGCTTCCATGAATGGCCCTGCCAGCAAGGCAAAATCGCCTTGCCATACGCAGGGGGTCTGTTCGGGAAACACCGCGGTCCAGCGTGGATCTGTCTGGTCGAGCGACACCGGATCGTGTGACAAGACAAACTGTGCGGCAAATGGCGGCTGGGTCAACAGCTGCGCAGATTCTGTGGTGAGTGCTTGTGGAATCCCGCGCCGATACGTAGTCCCGAGTTCATCGACCACGCGGCTGAA
>MSXN01000019.1 GCA_002083555.1 Nitrospira sp. ST-bin5
CGGTCTCGGCGCCGACGCCATAGAACAATCCACGTGCGCTAACGGTGGAGGAACTGGTTTCTGACAAGGATGCTCCGGCCGTTGTCTGCGCTGTCTTGGCTTCAGGCATAGCCGCTTCCGGCACTGAACCGGCGGCGCGCGGACGCTCGGTTCTTACAGCGGCTTCCTCTGAGGCCTTCCCCATCGAGACGGCTGGTGCCGCCGCCTGTTTCCGATCTGCTTCTGGTTGTGCGTTCTCCGGCGCATAGTCGCGAATGGTATCAGCTGGAACGCTTGCCTGGGGTGGTACGGTGGCTGTTCGTTCGTTGGTGGTATGCGTATCCGACACTGAGTCCTTCTTGGCGACGGTTGCTGAGAGATTCTGATTATCCTGTGCTGTTGCCTTTGACTCAGCCGGCTTGGGCGCTGACGGCTGTGACCCTGCGGGCGGAGGAATGGATGGGGCGACAGGTGGTGTTGCTTCGGTCGCAACCGATTGGACTGCTTTTTCCAGACTCTCCTGATAGGTCTTGGTGCCGAGGACGACTGCGAAGACCGCGGTGGCGAGTCCGCCGGCCAGGGCGAGATTGGCAGGCCGCCGGAACCAGTCCAGCCATGAGGCCAGCCCGCCGGCAGGAGCCGGAGTTATATTGCTCAAGGATTGGAGTAAACGGCGTCGCACAGCCGGATCGGTCAACAGTTCTTTCAGTGCCTGCTCGTCGGCCAGGGCATTGAAGAGTTGCTGATCCTGCATGGCGGCGGTAAAGAGCCGTCGGCGTTCCTCCGGCGTCAGCGTATCCGCTGCAAAACCGCCGAGGAGCTTTTCCAGTTCGTGTTCAGCCATTGGTTATTCCCAACTGCCGTCCATTGCCGTCAATAGCTGCTTTCTGCATCGAAGATCCCAGGTATAGATCGTATTGATTGACGGTTGCCCCATGATCTTCTGAATCTCGGGAAAGGTTTTCCCCTCCAGTTTCCACTTGAAGAGTTCCCGGCAGCGCTCGCCGAGTTGCATGACTGCCGCGAGTAACCGGTCTACGCGCTGTTGTTGGTCAAGCTGCGTCGCCGGATCAGCACCGGGATCGGCCAGCGGCAATTCCTCGACCGACTCCTGATTATACTCGCCTCGCCGGAAGGCCTTGCGGTGGGCGTCGAGCATCTTGAACCGCAAGACCTGAAATGCCAAGGGGACCAGTTCGGTCAAGTCGGTGACCGCGGGGTACTTCTCATGAAGGACCACCAGGGTCTCCTGGGTCAGATCCTCGGCATGGTCTCTCGATACTCGTGATGTCGCGAACGCGAGAATCCTTTCGCGAAGCGAGGCGAGTATCTGATTGCGGTCCATCGGTGTGCCTGACTATCGGATCGATTGAATCGTTGAATGGGGAAGAATGTCGCCGAGAGAGCGGAAGCCCAGCTTCAGCCCGGTGCACACTTCAACCTGCCGGTCGAAGCGGTTCTTGGTCTTGATCATCTTGCGCAACGTGCCGAAGGCGACGCGTCCCCAGGCGGCGATGTGAAAGACGGACAGCGGATAGTCCGTGCCGAAGAGCAGGCGCTCGTGGACTTCAGGGTAGTTGCGGAGGTGCAAGAGCATCCGGAACCGGTTCGGCAGCGTGAGGGCCGAGATGTCCGAATAGAAATTGGGGTAGCGGTTGACGAGGTCACGCAAGGTCGGAAGAAACTTCTCATAAAGGATCAATCCGTAGCTGCAGGCATGGGCGGCGATGACCGTGGCGCCTTCTTCGAGAGGAACACGCAGCCGCTCAGGATCGCCGACCGATTGATCCTTCCCGATCAGACTGAACTCGTAGCCGACGTGACTCAGGAAGGGCAGCTTGCGTTCGGCCAATGCGCGATAGAAGGGTTTGTAGTTGGGATTGGCCGGATCGAACTGCTTGGCGTTCGGGAGGACTTTCACCAGCACCGCACCGGCATCGGCGCAGCGGTGGACTTCGTCGATCGCGTCCCGCCGTTGGGGATTGATGGATACGCCCGCGAGCAATTCATTCGGATGAGCCTGCGCGGTTTTCAGGACGTAGTCGTTGCTGATGAGGAAATCGGTATGGGTCTTGTTGAGTCGTCCATTGTGATCGTAGACCCCGTCCATGCCGAGCATTACGGCCTTTTGCACATGGCGGGAGGCGCGTAATTCAACGAGTAGATCCTCCAGATACTTCTCATTGGTTTCACGCGGGCGGTCAACGGAGAGGCCGTGCTTCCAAAACAGGAAGCGAAAGAGCGGGCTCTTCAGCATCTTGGGCGAGATATAGCAGCCGTTGTCGCCGTCGGGCAGGGCGGCCAGGTGCACGTGACAATCGATCAATGATTTAGTGGCGGTGTTATTCATTGCGTGTCTCTTTCATATTATCCGAAGTCACCGATTATTCCCACGCAGGTCTGTATCCTGCTTCTGCCAGGGCTTTGATCCCTTGTTCGAGCGTTATCATGAAACTTGTTCGATCCCCGCTCCAACGAATGGGTTCCCCGATAAAGACATCGCAGAAGAACGGGACCAGGATGGCCTCCCCTTTAGGCAGGGCTTTCCCGAGGCCGTGGAGAAAGATGGGTGTGATGGGAACCTCGGGGTTGCGCTTGGCCAGATGGGCGATGCCCGTCTTCAACGTGCCCATCTGCTCAGGATCTCCCCGCGATCCTTCTGGAAAGAGGATCAGAATCTCCCCGTTCTGCAAGGCCTCAGTGCACGCGGCTAACGGATCCTGGTGCCGGCCGATGACCTCACGCTCAAGCGGAATGATGTGCATGATGTTCAACGCAAACCATGCAAGGAGGCGGTTGCGGAAGAAATAGTCCTTTGCCGCCACCGGTCGCAGTTGCCGCAAGAGCGGCCAGGGAAGCAGGGTCATGAGGACGAGCGTATCCAGATGGCTGTTGTGGTTGGAGACGACGATGGCCGGCCCTTTCAGGGGAATCCGTTCGCGATGGCGAATGTTCAGGCCGATCACGATCAGGACCAGGGGACGAACGATCACCAGAAAGAATAGTTGTTGCAGCACGATGGACTCTCAGTAGTGCAGGTAATAGACATAGTGGAACAGCAGCGGGGCGGTGTAGGTCAAACTGTCGATTCGATCGAGGATGCCGCCATGGCCGGGCAACAGGCTGCCGCTGTCTTTGACTCCGATATCTCGTTTCAATGCCGAAATGGTCACGTCGCCGATGAAACCGCCTAAGGCGATCAGGAACCCTGCCCCGAGTGATTCGACGAGCGTCAGGGGGGTGAGGTGGGGAGCCAGGAGCATCGCCAGGGCAGTGGTCGTTCCCACTCCGCCAAGAAATCCTTCCCAGGTCTTGTTGGGGCTGACTCTCGGGATGATCTTATGGCGTCCGGTGAGCTTCCCCCACACATATTGGGCGACGTCGTTGAACTGCGTGAGGAAGATCAGATACAGGACCAATCCGGCGCCTCCGCCTGCCGGGTTTCTGGTCCCGTCAAGGACCAGAAAGAAGGCCGCATGGCTGAGGCTGAAGACCATCGTCATGAGGCCCCAGTGCAGCGTGCCGGCCGCCCGGAGAAAATCCTTGGTTTCGCCGATGATGACCATCCGCATGGGCAGCAGGAGGAAGAGATAGACGGGGATGAAGATGATGAACATGCCGTACCACTGCTCGTGGACCCAGAAGTACTGGAACGGAATCGCGGCATAGGCCCAGAAGAGCACGCGGCGATCCGCGCGTCTGGTCGGGATGAGTGACAGGTATTCTTTCAGCGCGAGAAAACTGACGAAGGCGAAGAAGAGGATCGAGGCTGTCCGGCTGAGGAGGATGGCACCGGAGAATATCCCGATCATGATCCACCAGGACCGGATACGCTGAATCAGCTCCGTATAATTTTTCTCCGGATGCAGCCGCTTCAGCAGCGCGGCGGTGAGCGAGGCGACCACCAGAATGCCGAGGATGCCGCCCAGTGCCGTCAGGACCGATGGCGTGATATGCGGCAGCATCAGTGCGCGCCCTCCCGTAACGCCAGGCTGGCACGGTTGTAGATCGTGAAGAGCGAGAGCAGCAGCATGATGGACAGCGCGGCGGTGACCCAGGTTCCTTCTGTCACGCCAAGTCCGAGCAGGAGGGCGATCAGTCCGAATGCAAACGCTCGATCACTCTTACCCATCGGGCCGGCATAATTGCGGGACCCGCCGACCTGAATCGCCACTACGCCAGTCATTTCGACCATCACGGCGAGGATGATGATACTAACCACCAGCCACTGATTGAAGGCCGGGACCAGCGCCAGCGGCAGATAGAGCGCGGTATCCGACACCACATCGCCCAATTCGTTCAGGACGGCCCCGAGCCGCGTTTTCATATTGTGTTCGCGCGCGAGCATGCCGTCGATGGCGTTTAGGGCCATGCGGATGAATAACGTTCCCGGGAGCAGCAGCAGCCGAGAGGTCTGGTCTGGATGCGAGGCCATCACGCCACCGACAATGCAGGATAGTGCCAGGGCTGTCAGGGTGACGTGATTCGCGGTCACGTGTGCAGCCGCCAGTGCATGAGTGAGGGGGCGCAGGACATTCTGAAAGGCAGGTTTGAGTTGGTAGATACTGGCCATCGCGATCTGAGTATTCCTACAAGTATGTGTCAGCGTAGCATGCCGCCTCGGAAATCCAAATCAAATCCAGCTTGCTCAATAGACAATGTGCAATCTTGACGAAGGACTGCTCTATCGCCTGCGGGTCAGGAGACGACCTAACCAGACCAATCCGAACATGCAGCCGGCTGTGAAGGCGAGCACGGCACCAGGAATCGTTGTCGCTTCGACTGGTGCGGGTGCGACGCGTAGCTCGGATGGAAACGGGCGGGGCGGTACGGCGATCGATTTCCACTTCGACCGGTCCGACGGCACGCGCTGTTGATAGTCGTCGAGGGAGGCGACCGCATAGGTGCCCATTGCGCGGCTGGAGGGAATCTGCGGGATATGCACGTAGAGCACCGCTTCGACATCCTCCCGAAGCCATTGTTCGAAGGGGGTGAGCGGTCGCGGCGGACTTGATGGCCCGAGGAGATGCAGGAGGTCGTTCCCGATGGCTTCGAATGTCACGCGCGGCAGCAGTCTGGTGAGTTCTTCCGAAAAGTATCGATAGACCTTCAGGCCGCTGGCCAGGCTCCGGTCCGAGGCCGCCATGTAGACATAGCCTGCCGTCGCCTTCAGCCGGTTGCTGGCGCCTTGGTAAGGAATCTGCCAGCCGAGGGTGCGGAGTTGATCGATGCTGAGTCCCGCGCAGTTGAGCAGCGAGTGATCGTAATCCAGCTCGTGCCGGTAAAAGCGGCGAAACACGTCCTGGATAGCGGCTTGATAGGCAGCCGGGATGCGATCCTGTTTCAAGACCAACACGAGGAGCGCGCTTGGCCGATAGTAGGATTGCCCGCTGTTGAGGTCCATGAGGTAATTGTCCATGGGGACCATCGCGGGGAGAATGCCCTTTTCGCTGACCACGTTGGCGTCGTAAAAGTTGTTCACCAGCCAGTCGGCCCATTCGCCATGCGGACCGACGCGTCCCGTCACGATACCGAAGTGTCCCCCGTGGGCTTCGTCGTCGTCGCCTTGCGCACCGTTCAGGATCGCGCCAAGGACCGGCTTGCCGGACCATGATCCGTCTGCTTTCCCCCACAAGAGGCGGGTCGTGATGGTGTCTGCGGGAAGCCCGTCCGTGTTTTCCATGAGGTGTGAGATCGTTCGGTCGTCGGCGGCGACCGTGCGCGCCCGATTGGGTGTGAGGAGATAGTCCGTCGGCCAAATAGTGCGGGCTTCGAACGCAGATCCCTCCGCTGCGGAGACGGTGCGGCCGCGCAGGCGCAAGGGGTGCGACCTGAAGAAGTCTGCGGTGGCCTCGTTGTAGTACGACTGATTGGCCGGGAGCTTCGGCGTCAGGCGAAGAGCAATGGAGCCGATGTCGGGGATGTCAAGATGAGTCTGCTCCGGCCCAAGGGTGGCGAGGGGAATTAATTCCGGAGAACCCAGCCACACCAGGAAGGGCGGCTGATGGGCGACTCCTTGTTGTTCCTGCGCCAGGGGAATCGCAATGGTTTCATCGGCAAAGTACCACAGGGCTTGCGGCGGCGTGCCGCAGTTGCTGCATCGACCGGTCGTGGCGGTGAAGACCGATCCGTCGAAGAGTCCGAGCGGTTCTTGTCGCAATGGTGACCGGCCGATCTGCGCAGCAGATGGAGGCGTCGTTCCGTCAATTGCCGGTGCGGCTATGACAGGGCCCGGGTCGAACACGACTGTGGTGGCGAGTAGAATACCGGCAACCGTGATTGGTGGGGCGTGTGAACTCATCTGTGAGCCGGGTTGAGCGCGAAGCTGTCGATCATGCAACCGGGCGAGCAGCAGTTGTGCCGTGATGGCGCCGGTCAGAGCCATACTCATATCCCACTGCGTGTCCCATTCGTCGCCTTGGGTGGCGAGGAACGTGGTGGCAGTTTGGCCGAACACAAATGCGCTGGCGCCTTCCAGGAGCTCATAGAGGGCGCTGAGTCCGAGGCTGATCGAGCACACCAGGAAGAACAGCCAGCCTCCTCGTTGCAGCGGGGATGTCCGCAGGAGGAGTTCGCGCATCACGATGGCGGGCACAAAACCCTGTGCCAGGTGTCCGAGACGATCGTAGTGATTGCGCGCAAGCCCGAAGGCGTCCTGCACCCATCGGCCCAGGGGAACCTCGGCATAGGTGTAATAGGCTCCGACCATGAGAATGATGGCATGCCCGGCCATCATTCGATACGCCAAGGGGGTAAGCGGGAACCGGTCATGAGTACGGATCAGGATGGGAATCCCGATCAGTACGGGAAAGGCCTCCAGGAGCCAGACGCCGTGATGTTTCGGGTTGAGACCTGAAAGGATCAGGCCAAACACGACGAGCGTGAGGAGCACGCGACGTTCCGCGAGGTGGGCGGTCATTCGCGGGTGCCATCCGCAGCCAATCGCTCCATGGCTATCCGTTTGACCCCGCGAAGATCCAACTTGCCGGTGCCGAGGATCGGCAGCGCGTCGACTTTCACGAATTGGCTCTTGGCCGGGATGAAGAGATTGGGCAACCCGCTGGCGGCGAGTTTGTCGAGTACAGCCGGGATGGTCGCCTCGTCGATGGTGTAGAGCACGGCCAACCGTTCGCCCTTTTTCTCATCCGGGAGACCGGTCACGGCAAAGACTTGCAGCTCGGCGCCGGCCGCCTGTTGAAGCGCTTCTTCGACTTTCCCGTGCGGGACCATCTCGCCGCCGATTTTCGAGAAGCGGGAGAGGCGATCCGTGATCGTGAGAAAGCCGTCCTCGTCCAAGGTCGCGATGTCGCCGGTGATGTACCAGCCGTCCTTCATGGCTTTGGATGTGAGGTCTTCGCGGCCCAGATAGCCGCTCATGACATTCGGACCTTTGACCAGGAGCATGCCCGCCTGGCCGGGCGGCAGGATGGCCCAGGTCTCGGGATCGACGATGCGCACCGACACACCGGGGAACGGCTGGCCGACGGTCCCGCGGCGCGAGGCGACCTGATAGAAACCGGAGGCGCGGAAGTCCGGACAATTGGACGAAATGACCGGGGCGCATTCTGTCACCCCGTAGCCTTCGACAGGAACGATTCCAAACTTGTCTTGGAATGCCTGCACAAGGCGAAGCGGGAGTTTTTCCGCGCCCGTGAGCACGACACGCAGGTAACTGAATTGTTCCGGCGTGCAGCGGCGCAGATAGAGCTGTAAGAAGGTCGGAGTGACGACCAGCAGGGAAATGCGGTACTTGCTGCACAGTTCACCGATGGCGCCGACATCCAGTGGTGAGGGATGAAAGACGATACCGGTGTTGTGGCGCGCATAGAACCAGAGCAGCATATACCCGAAAGAATGGAAGAAGGGCAGGATGCCCAAGGCGCGATCGGCCTTGCTGATGTGGATGACCTGCCCCGCGCCTTCGACGTTCGAGTTGATGGCGAAGTGCGAAAGCATGACGCCTTTGGGTTCGCCTGTGCTGCCGCTGCTGAAGATGATCGTAGCTAGATCGTCCAGGCTGATGGGTGTGGTACGGCCGCAGGCCCGCTCTAACAATCCGATCGGGGCACAGAGTCCGAGTAACAGGGCGATGAGTTTTGCGCTGCCGGAAATCGTCTTGCCGATATCCTCCAGATACAAAATGGTGACGCCTCCCGGGATGTCGAGCTTGGCCTTCTCGATAAACAGGCGGCTGGTCAGCACGGTCTTGAGGCCGGCCTGAGCGACTGCCGACTCCAGCCCGACTCGGCCGACGGTGTAATTCAAATTGACGCTGGTCTTTCCGGTCAGCGCGGCGGCGACGTTGAGCAGCGCGCCGGGCACGCTTGGCGGTAACAGCAGACCGACATAGCGTTGACCTTCCCAATGCGGTTTCATCGCGCGTGCCAGCGTAATGGTGCCGAGCAAGGCTTTGAGTCCGGTGATCGATGGACGTGCCGCGTCCGCCATCGCGAACGTAAGGGGATGCCGGCGCCAGGCCGAGATGACCGGGCGGTGGATCGGCTGCTGATCCGCTTTCCGGAGCGTCCAGGCGGCTTCGCCCAACTCGCGCACGAGTCGGCGGAGTTCGTGCGCCGGGGTGTCGGCCGGCTGCGGCGCGCCGAAGGAGACCGTGACCGGATAGGGAATCTGTTCCGGAAGCTTCCATATAAAACGTCCTTTCACGAAGCTGAACAGGCTGCCCCAGACACGATCCAGATGGACCGGGATGATCGGAACGGTGCGTCCTTTGACGATCCGTTCGAACCCGCGGCGAAACGGCAGCAGGGTTCCGGTTCTGGTGATTTGCCCTTCCGGGAAGATGCAGACGATCTCGCCGTCGTCCAGCGCCTGACCGGCGCTGCGTAGCGCGCGCAGGATGATCCGCGGTCCCCCGGAAGAGGAAATCGGGATGACCCGCATAATGTCCATCACCCATTTGAACAACGGATGGGTCGCATAGGCGGCATCGACCACGAAGCGGACCGGGCGATCGAGGCTGGCAATCAGGAGGAAGCCGTCGACCAGCGACATGTGGTTGGGCACCAACAGCGCTCCGCCGGTCTGCGGCACATTCGAGGGGTGGACGACGCGGACTCGGTAGACCGTTTTCGTCAGGAGAATGAGAATGAGACGGACGAAGGCGCTGGGGACCAGCCACAGGGCCCAGAGCGTGCCCAAAAACGTCGCCGCGGACGCCGCGAGGAGAATGCCGGTGGTGGAGAGGCCGAGTGAAGCAAAAACGCCGCCGCTGAGCGATCCCATGAGTACGCCACTATACGTACATGTATTCGAGAGGGCAATGATGCTGCCGCGTCGATCGGCGGGGGCATGCCACTGGATCAACGAGTTTACGGGTACGACAAAGAGTCCGCAGGACAAGCCAAGCCCCGCCATCAAGATGAGTGTGCCGTAGAGTCCGGGACCCAAGAGCCCCAGCAGCAGGAGAAACGTACAGATTCCGAAGGCGCCCATCGGAATCAATCCGTACTCGACCCGCTCACCGGATAGCTTGCCTGCGAGCATTGCGCCGGCGCCGATGCCGATCGACAGGAGCGCAAGGGGGAGGCCGGAGAGCGAGTCCGAGAGATGCAGCGCCGTCTTGGCATAGACCAACATATCCTGGCCGACCAGGCTGGCGATCGTCCAGAAGAAGGCAGCGCCGAGAATGGCGAGGAACAAGGTTTGGTCGGAGCGGACGGCCCGAATGGCACCGCCCAGAGTGGAGCCGATGCCTCCCTCTGCGCGGGCGGCCGGAACGGCCGGGACGGTCAGTGATGCGCCGAAGCCAATGAGGGAGAGCACCGTGAGTGCCAGCGGAGCCAGCCAGGTGGCAGGGCCTGCGCCATCCAGCAGCATTCCGCCGACGGCGGTGCCGCCAAGAATCGCGAGGAAGGTACTCAATTCAAGAATGCCGTTGCCCTGGGTGAGCCGGTCATGCGGCAAAATCTCCGGCAGGATGCCGTACTTCGCCGGACTGAAGAGGGCGCTGTGGGCACCCAGGCAGCCGAGGACGATGAGGGGCAGGATGCCTCCGGCCGGATCGATGAACAGGGCGATCGTTCCGGCGGCCATGAGGCCAACCTCGACGGCTTTCATGGACACAATGACCGTACGCTTACTGACGCGGTCCGCGACGACACCGGCCATGAGCGAGACCAGCATGAGCGGCAGGGTGAAGATGACGAAGGTGAGAGTCGTTTGCGATTGAGAAGCCGATTCCAGATCCGCGCCTGGTGCCATGGTCGTCGCGACCTGGCGAATGCCGAGGAGCGCGACCATGAGTTTCCAGGCGTTGTCGTTAAAGGCGCCGAAAAACTGTGCGATCAAGAGACCGCGAAGCGGATGCGACGATGGAGTAGTCATGCGGTACGCCTGGGTGAAGTGCAACTGGTCGCATAACTATGGGGCAAGCTCATGTGGAGGTCAAAGAAAACGTCGCTTGGAGCGAAGGAATGCGGGTATTTCCCCTCGTCCGGGGGAGCTGGATGCAATGAAATGCGTCCCCGCTATGATCCAGGCGGACGGTCCGTCGGCAGCCCTTCCAATTCCATAATCCGCAAGGCATTCGTCGTCGGGCAGGGACCTGGGCGAAGCTGATAGTCAAACTGCAGCGTGCCGGCTGAGACGGTTTCCTGAAAGTGACAATTGGTGAGCCCGGGAATTGATTGGTCGAGGTCGGCGAGTTCCAGATCGTGGGTTGTGACCAGGCCGTAGCCGTTGCCTGTTGCCAGCGCCCGCACATAGGCGCGACTGCCGATCAGCCGCTCGCGGTTGTTGGTGCCTTTGAAAATTTCATCGATCAGGAAGAGCACCGGGGGAGCGTTCCGATCCTCCGTTGCCTGGAGGAGCGCTTTCAGCCGTTTGACTTCCGCATAGAAGAAGGACAAGCCCGCATCCAAAGAGTCGTCCACGCGAATGCAGCAGGCCAGACGGCTCCAGGTCCATGCAAACCTCTGTGCGCAGACCGGCGCACCGGCTTGCGCGAGGCAGAGGTTGATGCCGATCGTCCGGAGGAAGGTGCTCTTGCCCGACATGTTCGAACCGGTGACCAGATAGATGGTGCCGCAGCGCGCGAAGGAGATGTCGTTGGCGATACGGTGCTGCGATGGGATGAGCGGATGGCCGAGTCCGGTGGCGGTCAGCGCCTCGGTATGGTGGGGTGTCGGCCAGGCATATGACGGGTGCAGGTAGGCGAAGGTGGCCAGCGCCGAGGCGGCTTCTACTTCGGCGAGGCAATCTAGCCACAGCGGGAGCAGGTTCTGAATCTGATGTTGGAATTGTTGCAGGCGGAAGGTAAAGAACAGATCCCAGGGGCAAAGCGCATTGAATACCAGGTGAACCAGCGGATGGGCTTTGACGCTGACGCCATGGAGCACCCAGGCCAGACGGCGAATCAACGCCGACGGGGCCTTATCCGTTTCTGTGAGCACGCAGCAGGTGGCGGCGAGTGCCGATCCCGGTTTCCGGGCGCGTTGTTCCAGGAACTGTAAGACGGTGCCCAGCTTCTCGACTTCGTGATGCAGGCCGACGGCATGCTCAAGCAATTCCTCTCCCTGGTCGGTCTGAAAAAAGATCACGGCATAGAGGCCGAAGGACATCATCCAATAGGCCGGCAAGAGATTGAGCAGCGCGCCGAGGCCGAGAATCAGGGTGATGACAGCGAGTACGGTCTGGATCGGTAGGACGATGTGCAGATAGGGGAAATGCAGGTGATGCTGCAGGATAGCCGTAATGCGTTGTCCGTTGATTTCAGCCTCGCCCGTCAGTCGGGCTTGGACGTTCAGCCGATCCCGGAATCCTGTCAGTCGAGTCAGTTCTCTGACCAGCTGTTGCCTGGTCTGCCAGGTCTGTTCATCCGGCGGTTGAGTGAGGAGCCAGAACGCGAGCCGGTCGTGGCCTTGTGTGGACGTGGTCGTGTCGAGGAGATGCAGTAAGGAACGAGGGCCGAGCAGGTCGAGGTCATGCGCATAGAGATGCATGGCGGACTGAACCGGTCGGTCAGGCGGGAGGGCCTGCCAATCGAGGCGAAGCCGGGCGAGGTGTTGGCGCTTGATCCCAGACCACAGCGCGAGCCGGTGAATCCGGTGTTCGAGCCTGTTATGATACGCGGCGATCGTGAGAAATCCGATGAAGAACAACAGGAGCGACCAGTTCCCGGCATCGTAGTGCTCCAGCCGGTAGAGACTCACGGTGATGAGCAGTCCGATCAGAAATAGGACGCCTCGCCACCGGGAGAGTTGTGTGCTGGCTTGTGTGCCGCGCCGGTGCAGGCGCTCGCCGCGTTGTAGTAGACGGGTGAGTGTGTGTTCGCGTCTGGCTGTGGCCTGGTCGGACTTCACGATGAGGTCGACCATACTGGGAAGGGCTCGTGCTCGTCAATTGATTGTGAGAGAGAGACGATGATGCAGGAATGGGTCGACGTCAGTATCCATAGCGCAGTTGATCCTGGGGAATTGCTCGGGCTACTGGGCGATCCTCATGTGCGTGGCGCATGGGAGGATCAAGGGGTGACCCATCTCTATTGGTCTCGGGATCAGTGGAGTGGAGACCAGTTGGGCCAGGTCCTCGCGGCGCTGGATCAGCTCGATCCCTCCGGGCAAAGCAGCGGGGCGGTCCACGTCGGGGAGCTGCCGCACCAGGATTGGAACCGTCAGTGGGCGCAGTCGGTCAAGCCGCTCCGGGTCGGGCGCCGGCTGGTGATCAGGCCCAGTTGGGAGTCTGCGTCATTACTGGACGGCGATCTCGACATTATCCTCGATCCCAAACAGGCTTTCGGGACAGGCCATCACGCGACCACCCGCATGCTGCTGGAGTGGCTGGAGGAACTGATTCGCGGCGGTGAAACGGTGCTTGATGTCGGGTCCGGCAGCGGCATTCTTGCGATGGCGGCCTTGCGGCTGGGTGCGCAGTCGGCTGTCGGCGTCGAAATCGATCCTGTGGCGGTGGACTGTGCTCAGGAGTATGCGGCCCAGAATGCCTTCGGCCAGGAGTTGCAGCTCATCTGCGGGCTGCTGTCCGATGTGACTATGGGTAAGCGCCCGGATCTGGTGGTCGCCAATATCGACCGGCAGACGCTCCTGCTGCTGGCCGATGAGCTGGCCGCGTACGGCGTGGCCGGTTCCCGGCTCTTTTTTTCCGGTCTGCTGGTTGAGCAGGTGGAAGAGGTCATGGCACGATATGTCGGCTTGGGGTTGTATCCGGTGAATCGGCGGGAGCAGGAGGGCTGGGTGGCGATGGAGCTGCGTCGATCTGAGTCGTGTGAAGGTGATGAGTAGATCATGAACAGCGGACGGCCTCCCTATCCGCATGTTCATCAGATCAGTGTGTCGGGCGGTGGGGTGCCGAAGCGGCCGGTGTTTGAGGCTCGTGTGACGGTGCAGGGTGTAGAGGGGGACCGTCAGCGCAATGTGAACGTGCATGGTGGCCCGGATCGTGCGGTTTGTCTCTATTCGTTGGATGTGATCGAGCGATTACAGCACGCAGGCCATTCCATCGAGCCGGGTTTCTCCGGAGAGAATCTGACAGTGGCGGGGCTGGACTGGGAACTCATGCAACCGGGCGTGCGGCTCACCGTCGGGCCCGATGTCGAATTGGAAGTGATGAGCTATACCTCGCCCTGTAATCATAATGCCCGATGGTTCCACGATGGGGACTATCAGCGCATTTCGCAGAAAAAGCATCCGGGCTGGAGCCGGGTGTATGCCAAAGTGCTGAAGGAGGGTGTCGTTCGGCCTGGCGATACGGTGGAACTTAAATGAGCAGTCAGCTTTCAGCCTTCGATCTTCGATCCGGACTGATTTGCTGAAGGCTGATAGCTGAAAGCTGGTACTTTATGAATCGTGTTCTCGAACCCGAGCTGATGGATGATCCTCTGCAGGCCAAGGCCTATGCCGAGGCGGATTTCTCTTCAGAGAATCAGCGCTTCGTCGAGTTGTTCCGGGAGTACTTCCCGGAGTTTTCCCAGGGCCATGTGTTTGATTTTGGCTGCGGGCCCGGTGACATTCCCGTTCGACTGGTTCGTGCCTTGCCGGATTGTCGCGTCACAGGGATTGATGCGTCGCGACCGATGATTGCGCTAGCCGAGGAGGCCGTTCGTCAGGCAGGGGTGTCTGATCGGGTGACCGTGCGTTGCGAACGTTTCCAGGATCTTGCCGGGGCCAATCAGGCCGATGCGGCCGTCTCCAATAGCCTGCTCCATCACCTGCCCAATCCGTTGCAGTTCTGGCACAAGCTGCGGCTGTTCGTGAAGCCCGGCTCGCCGGTGCTGGTCATGGATCTGTTGCGGCCGGAGTCGCCCGAGGCGGCTCAAGCCATTGTGGATCAGTATGCGAAGGGCGCCTCCGATATTCTGCGTCGTGATTTTTACAATTCGCTGCTCGCGGCATTTACGGAAGATGAAATCGGTTCCCAGCTCGCTCAGATGAATCTTACCCGGCTCCTCATTGATGTGCCGGATGATCGGCATTGGGTGGCCGGCGGCATCATCCATTGAGAAGAATGCTGAAAAAGGCCTTCGTCTCACCCTCCCAACCCCGGCGCGCCGAGACGCGCCTGACCCAGGTTTGTTTCTCGTCTCGACAAAATCCTCAACGTAGCCTACCGGGGAAGAGCTGTTTTTTCAGCTCGGGGCGGGCGGGTGAGAACATTACGCCTCCGGTTTTCTCTCGCCTGCGGCCGCGTTGGATGGCCTTTTTGAGCATCCTTCTGATGCTGGCAGGCATCGTTTCTTTAAGTGAGGCGCAGTTGGATCGGCTCAGACGATCACAGGCCCTGGATCGTCCGCTTCCCACGGAGACGCTGATGGTATCGATTCCTGAAGGCCCATTCGAGATGGGAGCTTCTGGCACGCAGGCGTTGGAGGATGAACGGCCTCTGCATCGTGTGACGCTCGATGCTTTCATGATGGACGTGTATGAGGTGACCACTGCGCAGTATGGCGCGTTTCTCATGGCGACGGGCCGGACGGCTCCCTGGTTGTGGGAGACGGTGAGTCCGGTTACTCACAGCGACCGGCCCGTAATCGGTGTGGATTGGTATGATGCCGATGCCTTTTGCCGCTGGAAAGGAAAGCGGTTGCCGACCGAAGCCGAATGGGAAAAGGCGGCACGCGGCATCGATGGGCGGTTGTACCCCTGGGGCAATCTGGTGCCGACGAAAGATATTGCGAATTTCGCGCTGGGGGCGCGCTTTAGCTACAGTCAGGTGCTGATGCCGGTACAGTCGTATGAGTCCGGCAGGAGCCCCTTCGGTTTGTATCAGATGGCGGGGAATGTGGGGGAATGGGTCTCCGATTGGTACGGTGCGAATTATTACGAGCGTAGTCCGGAGGCCAATCCATCGGGTCCTGAGAACGGCCAGTTCAAAGTGCTGCGTGGCGGTTCCTGGTCGGATCTACCCAAGTATCTGCTCACCTACGGGCGATTCAAACTTCCTCCTGAGACGCGCAACAGTTACATAGGCTTCCGCTGCGCTCGATCGTGACGGCTGCTGAAAACGCTCACCAACGGCGTTCTCACCTTGGCCACATCCTCAACGTACCCCAGAGGGTACGCCTGCGGTATGGCCATCGGCTGCGGCCTTGTTTTGGATGAGCGTTTTGAGCAGCCTTGCTTTCAGAGACGCTCAAAATGGTCATTCCATAACGCTCATGTTGAGAGCCATATGCAGGAGTATTTGTGGGTTATGGTGGGAAGTGGGTGAGGAGAGAGCAAAGCGAAGTTAAGAGCTGGTCTTTAGCAGCTGTTACAGAATGCTTTTACTGGCTTCCCCGGAAAGCGCACTTTCGTTGCCGGCGCTATCGTAAGCGGAGAGGGCGAAGAAGTAGGTGGTGTTTCGCTGGAGGCCGGTGACGGTGTAGCTGGTCGCTTTTCCAATCACCGTGGGCGATCCCGAAGCGGTGTAATTTCCTGACGAGGTTCCAAAATAGATCTTGTACCCAGCCAAGTCGTTTTCACCGTTTGCAGACCAGGATAGGGTGACGCTTCCGGTGTTGGATACAGGCGGCGGGGTTGCAGGTGGAGTGGCGGGCGGCGGAGTTGTTGACGAGGGCGCGACCACAGGCGCGGATGGTTGTAGTAAACCTGCTAATCCCGGACTCATCTGGACGAGCCGGGACATGGAAGGCGCGAGGCTGGCTATGGGGCGGTTCGATTGCGCAGCTGCGGTCAATGGAGCAGCTGCGGCCGCATTACGCGATGCTGTTGGAGCGGCGAAGTTGCTCAGGGAAGACATCGACAGCGGCCTCGTGGCTACCGGAGCAATCGGAACGATTGGAACAATCGTACGGTCACCGGCCGGAGCCGGAGCGCTCTTTGATGGACCCTCTGACCCGGTTTGGGGCACCGTGGCTGGGATGATTCCCGCTGAAGACAGTCTGGAGCTTGTTCTGGATGAAGGGCTTGGTTCGGACGTGAGAGGAGCGTTGACAACGGCTGAGGCCGGTTTCTTTGTCAATTTGTGGTGGAGTGTCTGCGAGGAGGGGGGCGTCACCGCCGGCGCAGTCGTTGCAGCAGGCCGGGAAAGTATGATCGCGGATTCCGGTTGCGGGACGGTTGGCAATGCCGGGGCATCGGGACGGTGAATGAGGCTATGCGGTTTCGGCGTGGCCGTTTCTCCGGCGAGGGCGTGGGCTACGCAGGCCATCGTCAGGAGCCAGGCGGAGGCTGTCGCGCTGACTGTGAATGTCGTTCGATGCGAGAGATATGCGAGTTGTGGAATGGTCATGTCACCCGATCTCGACTAGGAGTCAGTCACATTTAATAAGCATAAATCTTCACGGCAATAAATAGGCCACGGGTCCATGCGTGATGCTGTAAGAATGATCGCTCTGAGCGATTGATTCAATTTAAAACGCTATTTTTGCTCTATGCAGATCTACGTGTAGCGGAGGGAAAGTCCTCCCTGGATGGGACGAACGAGTACAACCGGCGCTGTGTGCCGAGTCGTCATCGAGTCGACATATGGAGAAATGGAAACCAATCGAGGGGGTGCTATTGGGCCGGCCGCAGGATGGCGACGAGGACGAGGCCGGTCAGAAGAGTGAGAATCGAAAGGTATTGGAGCAGGCTCCTATCGCGCGTCCATTCATTCTGCCAGTCTTCAGGGTAGAGAGCGCTGTCATGATGCGAGGGGAGTTCCCCGAAGAGGCCCAGGGTCTGCTCAATCTTGATGAGTTGCTGTTTGGCCTGCTGATGGCGGGTGTGGTGCTGCCAGATGATTCCCATATAGGTGACCGCTAATAAGAGCGTCGCACAGGCCAGGAGCAGTCGAGAGGTCGCTGAGAGCGAGTGTGCTGCGGGTACCAGGAGAATGATACTCAATATGCCGACAAGCGATCCTGCTCCGATTGCGGTCCAACGCATCATCTGGTCGCGCCGCCGATAAACCTCTTCCTTAAAAATCGGATAGAGCCGCAGAACTGTTTCATGCCGCTCATCTTCTGGAATCATGTCAGGTGTGTGGTGAGCCAGTCCGCAATGAGAGTCGTCATCCGGGTAAAATCCGCAGCGTTCGTGAACTGGTGGTCGGCGCCGGGAAGGAGTTCCAGTCGGTTGGGGCAGGTCAGCACGGCGGCTAGCTGTTGACTCTGGTGTAAGGGCACGCACTCGTCCTGATCCCCTTGGACGATCAGGGTCGGCGCAGTGATCGTCTTTGCCGGCTCGTAGGCAATGCGGCGAAGACAGTCTTCATAAAATGCGTAGCGGAGCCGGATGCGTTCAGCCCCACCCATGATATTAGGGATGGTGTCGGTCGATTGCCACGCTACCATCTCGGCGTCTCCGAGCGTCAGCCGCAGTTCCTCGGCAAAATCGACGACGGGACATTTTAATGCCAGGCAGGCCAGATCGTGACGCTGCGCCGCCGTTAACGTGGCGACCAGTCCTCCAAAGCTGGACCCCATCAGCCCCAGCCGTCTGAAGCCTTTTTGCCGGACGAGATCCAGTGCAGCATGTGCTTGCGCCACAGCTGTCGTTGTGGTGAGCGCCTCAAAGGGTCCTTCGCTGTCTCCCTGTCCATAAAAATCAAAGGCGAAGGTAGCGATGCCCTGAGCATTGAGGAGGCGAGTCAGCGTTTTATTGGTGGTACTGCGTTTCCCGGAGAGAAATCCATGGCAGAGGATGGCGATTCGATCCGTCTCACTGGCGGGAGTGGCCAGGACTGCGGCGACGCGGTAGCCTTGAGGGTCGAGAAACGAAAAATCCTGTTCCATGGTCAACGATTTTCGCAGAGTCGGTACTTCAATTCAGTGACAGGCAATGAGGTTCAGGAACCTACGGCCTGTTCCGGTTCGGTCCAGAGGACCGTGACCAGTTTGACGGAGAAGACGGTCAGGCCGGTCAGCAACAGCGCACACGAAGCCCACATGGCGCCTTGGATATAGGGCGACGACAGAGGCACATTCCAGGTCAGTGAGGCCAGCAGGGCCAACGCCATTGTCCCCAGGCTGAGGCTCGCCACTTGTATGGTTCTCCAACGGTTGATGACGTGTGTCAGGTACTCGATATAGGGGCCTCGTTTCTTCGGGCTCGGCACACGGTGCATGGCCAGCGTCACTGGAACGAGGTGAGACAGGGCCCCCACGATCGTTTGCAGAATAAAGCCGATCAGCGCCATGTGCGTGTACGCCACCAAGTGCAGCGATCCAAAGGGCATGATGGGGGTGGTCGCGATGTTGTTGGCTGCGACAAGTACGCCGAGCACCAGCGTGAGCACCAGGAAAAACGTGGCGACCAGAAGGTGATCCGATGCGGCGCTTCCTTCATGGCTCGATCGTAGCCAGGTGGTGAAAAGGTTAGAGGCGTAGAGGAGCGCGCTGAGGACCAGCACCCCTCCTCCGGCCATCTCAATCATGACCGAGGAATTCAGAAACCCGCCGATCAGTACGGCCAGTCCTAGCGGGAATAGCCACATGACGATCCGGGCGTGCCGTGGGCTTGCCAGCGGCGCGTTCAGGACGGTCGGCAGCAGATTATGCATCGTGCCGATGATCGTGAGCGTGATGAATCCCAGAATGTTGAGATGGATGTGGGCAAGCCGGACGTAGCCGAACGATTGTTGGGCCCATGCGAAGGCCATGGTTTCCCCGCAGGCCAATCCGCCGAAGAGCGCCAGCCCCGCCAGCGCGTAATACCAGAGATTCAGCGGAGGGGCGTTGAGGCTCTGCCTGGCTTGCAGCCAGGTATCGCGTGCGAGCCAGAGAAATGAGGCAACGACGAAGAGCCCGCTGATCCCGATCACCGTGTAGTTATGGAGTCCGAATCCCGCGACCATTCCCGCGGCGCTCCCGTTGATCGTCGCAAATAGGGCCGGATGCGATTCACGCCGGTTCTGTCCCGTCAGGAGGAGCGGAGAGATGAAGATGAGCATCGCGCCCAGAATCATTTGCGCGACTCCGCCGACGAGGGCGGCGTGCACGTGGGCATGGCGTATCCAATGGGGGAGCGGTGTGCCGCGAACCAGGCCGACCAAGATGGCGAGCCCGACGAGCGACGCCAGCACCAGCCAGGAAAATCCGATCAGAAGGAACGTGAGCGGCCGTCCAGGAAGTCGCGACATCATTGGTCCCTACGTTTCGAGAAAGTAGAAGTGATTGGTCGGGCCGGTGCCGTGTCCGATGGCCAGACTATGGCGGATCGTTTCCGTGAGATAGGTCTTTGCGGCCTGCACCGCATCCGTCATCGCTTTGCCGCGCGCCAGTTGCGCGGCGAGCGCCGAGGCGAAGGTGCAGCCGGTGCCGTGTGTGTGGGGCGTGTCGATGAACTCACCTTTATAAATATTAAAGAACCGACCGTCATAGAGGAGATCGGTGGCGCGCTCGGTGAGCAAGTGGCCGCCCTTGATCAGCACGTATTGTGAGCCGAAGCCGTGAATGATCTTTGCCGCACGTCGCGCATCCGCCAGGTTGCTAATGGCGATGCCGGACAGCTGTTGCGCCTCGTGGATGTTGGGCGTCACGACGAGCGCGAGCGGAAAGAGAAGTTTTTTGAGAGCGTCGATGGCATCCGGCTTCAGGAGCGCATGGCCGGATTTTGAAACCATGACCGGGTCGACGACCAGATTCGCCACTTTTTGTATGGCGAGCATTTTCGCCACGAGTTCGACGATTGCCGTAGAAGAGAGCATGCCGGTCTTGACGGCTGAGACCTCGAAGTCGTCGAAGACGGCATCGAGCTGTGAGGCAATGATGGAGGTCGGCAGTTCGAATACATCGGTCACGTCTTCCGTATTCTGCGCCGTGACGGCGGTAATGACCGACATGGCAAAGACGCCGTTGGCCGACATGGATTTGAGATCTGCCTGAATCCCGGCACCTCCGCCCGAGTCGGATCCGGCGATCGTGAGAACTTGCTTTAACGTGTGTGCAGCCATGATGGTTCCGATTGGTTAAGGAGTCACCGTGGTGGCAGGGGATATCGCGGTCTCAACTGTCAGGCCTTCGATTGCAAACGTCGCATCCCGGCGAGGTGATTTCTCATGAAAGGAGAGCGTGAACTGTGAGGGGGCCGGGGGATCGGCCGGCGCGGTAAACGTCAGCACCGCCCAATCCTTCTCTCGCGGGGAGAGTTCCACCCCTCTGGTACAGAGCCCATCGCGATTGCCTTCGACGCTTTGTGCCCACTGCCCGCCCAGGTTGTCCTTCAAGACGGTGTTTTGCAGGAGGCAGAGCAGTTTTACATCGCGTGGCGACCTGTTTTCAATCGTCAGATCCATCCGGATCCGATTGTCCTGCCGGCTCAGCGCCCGCACGACCAGTTCATAGAATTCGTTTCGATGGAAGCCCAATCCTTCCGGGGTGGCCGGCCCTTTCGGGGGTTCGACTTTTACGGGTGGGGGCGTATTGGCCTCCTTGACCATCTCGCCCAGCGGTCCGGCTTTCGGGATCATGCCCCGCGCCGCGCCGATTGCCTGGGCATTCGACGGGTTCATGAGTTTCACGGTGACCAAGATTCCCTCCGGAGCATCGAGGTAAGACCCCGTGACAAAGACGTCGGTGCGGATGGCCTTCGCCGCCCCCTTCAGGGCTTTGGGGGAAGTTGCCTCGATCTGGGTGATGTGTCGCTTCTTGAGCGTAGAGCTGACGAGCCTGTGTTCCACGACCTTCAGTTCGCCTGCTACCAATAGCTGTGTGCCGAGTTCCTCTGCTAAAAACTGTCCGATCGGCGTGACGGCGCCCTTGGCATCCGTGAAGTCGATAATGGCCAGGCGTTCTTTCTTGGCTTTCAACGATTCGGCGATCACCCCGTCAGCTAAGAGCTTGAGGCTTTCTTCATAGCCTCCGGCTGCGAAGACGTGAGTGGGAAGCAGCGTGCTGCAGAGGAGTCCTGCTATGGCGAGACACTGTCTAATCATACGAGTGGGGCCATTATACTCAGGTTGGGCTGGGTGTCTAGAGCTCAATGGGGGGTAACTAGTACAGTGGGTACTGGTTTGACAGGCGATCGCTTTAACGCCGGGATCAGGCGTCTGAACGTTGACGCATCAGAGAAAGTGTCCTAGAGTGCGGATTGTAAGAGGTGATCACTATGGTAACCGGAACGGTCAAACAGAAGATTCTTCAAGCCGTTGAGGGGCTTCCAGACACCGCCACGCTTGAAGATGCCATCGAACGGCTTTGCTTTCTGGCGAAAGTCGAAGAGGGCCTCAGGCAGTCCGATACCGGTGAAACAGTTCCCCACGCCGAGGCGGTTCGTCAGTTTCTCAAATGATGCCGCTGGTCTGGACTCGCCGGGCAATTGAAGATGTCCAGTCGATCAGACAATTCATCGCGCAGGATTCTTCCCACTACGCACTGCTCGTTACTCAATAACTGATTGCTTCGGTTGAACGATTGCCTGCTTTCCCACAGTCTGGGCGTATCGTTCCAGAGGTCAACGATCCAGCCGTGCGAGAAGTGATTCATGGAAACTACCGGATTGTGTATCGCCTTATTCACGACCAGATCCATATCCTCACAGTTCATCACACAGCTCGCCTTCTTCGTCTGGAACCCTAATCCAGAAGCTTCAGCACTGCTTGCACACTAGCAAGCAATCAATGCGCTAGTTTAAACCTTCTCAAGCCTTAGTCAGGCCTGCGCGTAAGTCCGAATGTCTTGCGTCGCCATGGAGCTACTTGTCGCTGAACCACCTCGGCCACAGCTGTTTCATTCTCTCTTTGAAGGGAATGGTGGGGTAAAGAACGAAGTGTCTCAGCAGTAGAGGATCTATAACCTCATTTCCATCCTCCAAGTTTTCTGCTACTTGCCTTGCTATGGCTGGCCAATGATCTTCTGCGATGCCTTCATAGAATCCTGGGAAACAATGGTTGCTTTCATCTAACCAGGAGTCCCAGAGATTCCAAGCAATGCCAAATGCTTGTTGTACCCTGGCGTCCTCGAATACCCCATTGGCTTCTACATCCAGTTGGTCGAAGTCGCTCCCAAGTTGTTTGAAAAGACCCTTCTCGTGGAGGTCAGGGTCTTTTCTCAGCGCTCGTATCAACGCCTAAGGCTTTTCCTCAAGAGTTAAAGCCATAATTTCCACAATGATTGATGCGTGCTCATTTTAGTATGTCCTAGGATTTAGACCACTATTCCCTCGTTCTAATTTTTCACCTTCCGCTTTCTGTTGCCGGATGAATTTGTTGGGCAGATAGTAGGGGTAGGCCAAACTGCGCGCATGCAACGAGGGCCTTCTGAGGCCGCGCGTTGCGCGAGCACTGGAACGGTCCTGCTGCCAGCTATCTCTCTCCTCATACCGGCCATTCTTCTTCGTTCCAGGCCATTTCCCAGAACATCCATTCGTAACGGGAGCTGAGGATGAAGGCTTCTTCCATCCGGCGTTTCTCATCAGCCCCCGCGGTCTTCGCCCACTGATCGATTTTTTTTCTCATCCATCGCTGGACTTCGGCGAATTCCGGCGAGGCATAGAGCATGAGCCAGTTGCGATAGGGGTGCTGCTTCTTCGGTGGGCCGTTCTTTAAGAGATGCTGGCCGACGACGCAGTAGATCCAGGCGCAGGGAAGGGCGACGACGGTAATCTCGGCGGCGGATCCGCTCTGTGCCACGTTCAACATGTGGCGGGTATAGGCATAGTTGGTCGGAGCCATGGGTACGGAGGTCATCTGCTTGGCGCTCATCTTCCACTGTGTGCCGTAGCTTTCGTGGAGACTGCGTTCGACGACAATGGTGTCTTCGGCCAGCTTGGCAAAGCGGAGCGCACTGTCCGCATCCGGGGCCTTCACCGCCCCTGCGGCGAACACGCGGGCGAGATCGCCGAGAAATCTGGCGTCCTGCAGAATGTAATATTGGAATTTCCGTTCTGGCAGGGTTCCGTTACCCAGGGCCACGACGAAGGGATGGGTGAGCTGAGCCTCCCATATCGGTTGAGCCAGCTGTCTAAGGTGATTTGTAAATGACATAGTGCCTCTTGTTATAGGGTGCGTCGCTCGTGAAGCGTACCTCGTATCTCGCAAGAAAGAAATGAGGAGGATGTTCGTACCGTCTGCGCTTCACGCTTCACGAATAACGCTTCACGTCTTCACGCCGATGGTGGCCAAGGCCTGGGCAGCCGGTTGATGCCGTCCAGCGCGGCGACTTTATAACATTCGGCCAGCGTCGGGTAGTTGAACACGGTGTCGATGAAGTAGTCGATTTTCCCGCGGTAGGCGATGACGGCTTGCCCCACATGGATCAGTTCGGTGGCGCCTTCCCCGATAATGTGGACCCCGAGGAGTTCCCTGGTATGCCGGTGGAATAGCAGTTTCAGCATGCCGGTCTCATCGCCGATGATCTGCCCCCTGGCGATTTCGCGATAGCGGGCCACTCCGATGCCGAAGGGGATGTCGGCTTTGGCGAGGTCCTCCTGTGTGCGGCCGACCATGGAGATTTCCGGGATCGAGTAGATGCCGTAGGGTAGCAGCGCCGTATCTGTCCGATCAGGTTGGCCGAAGGCATGGCAGGCGGCATGGCGGCCCTGCTGCATCGACGTGGAGGCGAGCGCGGGAAACCCGATAATGTCTCCGGCGGCATAAATATGCGGGATCGCGGTCTGGAAATGTTCATTGACGGCCAGCCGGCCGCGGCCGTCCGGTATGAGTCCGACCTGTTCGAGATTCAAGCCCCTGGTCGCACCCACCCGCCCAATGGCGTACATCAACGTCGTGGTTTCGATAGGCTTGGCCTGCTGCAGAGTGACGGCGATCCGTCCGGTCGGCTCTTTCTGAATGCTGACGACCTCTTCCTCGTGGTACAGGCTGACGCCGATTTCTTTCATTTGCTGTTGGAGCGTCTCGATGATTTCCGCATCCACGAATTCCAGCAAACGCGGCCGCTTATCGATCAGGGTGACCGGTACGCCGAGCGTCGCGAGAATGGACGCGTATTCGGTTCCGATCACGCCGCCTCCGACGATCACGATGGACGGTGGAAGCTGTTTCAGTGCGAGGAGTCCATCGGTGTCGATGATAGAGTCATCGTCGAAGGGAATCTCGGACGGCCTGGCCGGTTCGGTCCCGACGGCGATGACGAAGAAGTGGGCGGTATGTTCGACGACTCCGGACGTCTGGTGGATGCGCAGACGGTGCGGGTCCACAAAGCTGGCGGTGCCGTAGAGCACGTCGATGGAGTTGCGCCGCATCTGATCCTGGACGATCCGGATTTCGTTCGTCACGACGTGGGTGGCCCGGAAGATCAGATCCTCGATCGTGATCGTGTCTTTGACGCGATAGCCTGCGCCGTAGAGATTGCGCTGCCGAAAGCCGGACAGATAGAGGACGGCTTCCCTGAGGGATTTGCTGGGAATGGTTCCGGTATTGATGCAGACGCCGCCGACGACCTCCTTTCTCTCGACGATACCGACTTTCTTGCCCAGCTTCGCAGCCTGCACCGCCGCTTTCTGCCCCGCAGGGCCGGTGCCGATGACCAGGAGGTCGTAGTTGGCCATATCAGCTCGCCGTCACGAGCGAGCGGGCGAATTTGAAGGCTTCTTCGAGGTCGGGGAGTTGAGCGAGTTCCGGGGTGATTTGCAGATAGCGGATGACGTTATGGGCGTCGACGACCATGACGGTTCTCGCCAGGAGATGAGGGTCGCGCAGAAAGAGGCCGTGGGTTTTTCCGAAGTCGGCGCCGCGATAGTCGGACAGAAAGGTGATGTTGTGAATCTTGGCCTCTTCCGCAAAGCGTTTTTGCGCGAAGGGGGTGTCGATGCTCACGGTGATGAGTTCGACCATCTTGTCCAAACCATGATTCTTTTCGCTCAGTTGATGCGTTTGCTGCTCGCAGACCTTGGTGTCGAGGGAGGGGACGACGCTGATGATCCGGACTTTCCCTGTCCCGGCCGTGTGGGTGATGTTGACCAGAGCGAGATCCCGGTCGGTCAGTTTCACGTCGCGCAGGTGATCTCCGACTTTGACTCCGGTGCCGGACAGCATTAAGGGACTGCCTTTGAAGAGCACCGAGTGGCCTTCGCCGGCCACGACGCTGCCGTCGGCCACAGGCAGGTTGCTGTAGGAAAATCCCGAGTCCAACAGCCGACCGGAACTGCTGCATCCGGTCAGTCCGATCGTAAGACACAGGCCGATCACGAGTGCTTGGGGATGGCGTCTTGTCATGCTGTGCTCCGCTGTGAAGGTGGAGAATGGTAACGAAAGTATAGCCTGCCGATGCCGGGTGCTCAAGGCTGGAGAAACCGGAGCAGGTGCGGATTGACGCGGTCGGGTTGCTCCCACTGTGGGATGTGAGCGGCCTGCGGGATCACGATAAATGTGGATTTGGGGATGAGCTCATGCAGAAGGGCGCCTGTTTTGACGGGAAAGACCCGGTCTTCCTCGCCCCAGAGGATGAGTGTGCGCTGGGTGATGGTTCCGATGCGCGGGGCAAAATCCCGTTCCCATAGCGGGAGGTTGGTGCCGATGGTCAGGAGCGCGCGGAACAATCCTGGTCGTTGGCGATTCCGGTTGGATCGGTCCAGCACGGCCGGAGTCAGGAGCGCCGGGTCGTGGACGAATTCGCGCAGGGTGGATTCGAGCATCCGTCCGCCGAACAGCCAGTTGCCGACCGAGACGAGCCAGGACGGCGCCTGGGTGGTCAACGCGCGGCGGAGCGAGGGACTGCCGAGGTGTGCCAGTACATCCGGGGGAAGGCCGTCAATGAGAATGAGTGAGGACACGCGATCGGGATGGTCAAGGGCCAGGCCGATGGCGAGGCCGGCACCCATCGAATTGCCGACGATGGCGGCCTGCGGAATCTGCAGCGCGTCCAGAAAGCCTGTGAGGAATTCCAGCAATTGATCGGGCCGGTACTCGATCTCGGGTTTGTCGGAGAGCCCGGCCCCGAGCAGATCCAGCGTAATGACCCGGAACCCTGTGGCGAGCGCCGACTGTTGATGTTCCCATTGCCACATCGATCCGCCGAATCCGTGAATCAGGAGGACGGGCGGCCCTTGACCATGGTCCAGATACGCGATGCGTTGTCCATCGACCATGACGGATTTCAGCGGGAGGCGTTCGAAAGAGTCGAACCAAGGGGGAAGCGGATCGGGAGTTGTGCAGGATCCGAGCGTCATAGACAGGAGCCCACCGATCATCATTCGAAGGAAGGCCTGCACGGATGGTCCTGTGCGTGGGTGGCGCGTGACGACTTATTCCAACTGGATGACGGTTTCGTCGGTCTTGACGTTCTCGCCTTCCGCTGCGAGGATGGCCGACACCTTGCCGTCGATCGGGGCCGGAACCCGGCTCTCCATTTTCATGGCTTCGATGATCAGCAGCGGGTCGCCGGTTTTTACACGATCGTCTTTCGCGACCAGGATTTTCACGACACGACCCGGCATCGGTGGCGCGACATCGCCGGGTTTGGACGGACGCGGGCGCTTGGGTTTCGCGCCTGTGCCGGTGTCCGGCGCCTCCGGGACGCCGGCGAGCACTTCCTGGATCGGCTCCAGCGACACTTCTTCCAGCTTGTCGTTCACGCGGATGTAGTAGGGCTTCCGTCCGTCCACCTTGCGGCCTGAGCCGGAGAGTTTCACATGGTAACTCTCGCCGTGGACGGTGATGTTAAATTCCACCGGTGCCAGGTGGAGCTCGCCTGCGACGGCGGGACCTTTGGCCATGGTGGCTTCCAGCGGATCTGGGGTCAGCTCGCCCTTTTCGCGGGCCTCGAAAAAGTCACGCGCGATGGCGGGGAAGAGCACAAACGAGAGCTGATCTTCCACTGACTCGGCTGAGGCCGGCATCTCTTTCTTGCTGGCTTCCAATTCGGGCTCCAGCCGGTCGGCGGGCCTGGTCTTGATGGGCTCTTCATCGCCGATGGCCCGGGTCTGGATGTCACGATCGACCTGTCCAGGGGCGCGGCCATAGAGTCCGAGAAAGTAATTCTTCGTTTCGGTCGTGATGACTTTGTAGCGCTCGCCGGTCAGCACGTTCAGCGTGGCTTGCGTGCCGACGATTTGGCTGGTTGGCGTGACCAGCGGCGGATAGCCCATGTCTTTTCTGACGCGCGGGACTTCATCGAGCACTTCTTTCATGCGATCCAGCGCATCCTGTTCCGTCAATTGTGCCGCCAGGTTCGACAGCATGCCGCCGGGAATCTGCGACGTCAGGATTTCAGCATCGACCCCGGTGAAATCGCTCTCGAACTGGCGATATTTGCGGCGCACGGTCCGGAAATGTTCGGTGATCGGCAGGAAGGTGGCCAGGTCCAGTCCGGTGTCGTAGGGCGTATTTTTAAGCGATGCGACCAGCGTTTCCGTTGCCGGATGCGACGTTCCTCCGGCCAGCGGAGACATGGCGGTGTCGAGCATATCGAGCCCGCCGAGGATCGCCATGAGGGCGGACATGGAGGACATGCCGGAGGTGTAGTGGGAGTGCAAATGAATCGGGACTTTCACGGCGCTCTTCAAGCGCTTGATGAGGTGATAGGCTTCCATCGGCTCCAGTAGGCCGGCCATGTCTTTGACGCACAGCGTATCGGTGCCGAGATCTTCCAGCTGTTTGGCCATGCTCACGAACCGGTCGACGGTATGGACCGGGCTGACGGTATATGAAATGGCCGCCTCGACGTGCTTGCCGCAGGCTTTGACCTCGCGAATGGCGCGGTCCATGTTGCGGACGTCGTTCAGGGCGTCGAAGATGCGGAAGACGTCGATGCCGTTGGTTGCGGATCGCTCGATGAACCGCTCCAGGACGTCGTCGGCATAATGCCGGTAGCCGACGAGGTTCTGCCCCCGCAATAACATCTGCAATCGGGTATTGGGCATCGCGGCACGGAGCGCGCGAAGCCGTTCCCAGGGATCTTCCTTCAAGAAGCGCAAACAGGTATCGAACGTGGCGCCGCCCCACACTTCGAGCGACCAATAGCCGACGGCGTCCAGCTTTTGCGCGATCGGCAGCATGTCCTCGGTGCGCATGCGCGTGGCGAGGAGGGATTGATGCCCGTCGCGCAGGGCGACATCGGTGATCAGGACCTTGTGTCCGGGGGAGGGCTGAAGTTGAACCTCGGCCGGTTTGGCTATCTTCGTCCGCGAGGTGCGCACGACCGGTCCGCGAGCGGGTTTCTTGATCACTGCTTTCTTTGACTTTGCTGGTTTTCGTGCCGCCATCGTCGTTGCGTGCCCTTAATAGGTGTGGTGCGTGTGTTGTCAGGTGGTTTCGGCCAACCCGGCTATAGGCCTTCGTAGGCGGCGATAGCCGCAGCGATGGCCAGAACCAGGTCTTCCGGCTGTTCCACGTCGTCGTAGTTGAAGAGGTCCGGATGCGTATCAAGATAGGAGGTATCGAACCGTCCGGCCCGGAAGTCCTGATCCTGCATAATCGCCTTCATGAAGGGGATCGTGGTTTTGACCCCTCGCAACACATATTCTTCCAGCGACCGTCGCATACGACTGACGGTTTCTTCCCACGTCCGCCCGCGGACGGTCAATTTTGCCAGCAGCGCGTCGTAGTAGGGGGAGACGGTGTAGTCCTTGTAGACGGCTCCGTCGATGCGGACGCCGATGCCGCCGGGAGACAGATAGGCGGTAATGGTCCCGGTGCAGGGCCTGAAGTTGTTGCGGGGGTCTTCGGCGTTGATGCGGCATTGAATGGAGTAGCCCTGCAACGTGACGTCCGACTGCTGGATCTCCAGCGGCTTCCCGGCGGCGATCGAGATCTGATTGCGCACGATGTCGATGGCGGTGATTTGTTCGGTCACCGTATGCTCGACCTGAATGCGCGGGTTCATTTCCATGAAGTAGTACCGGCCGTCCTGATCAAGCAGGAATTCAACGGTGCCGGCATTGTCATAGGAGACGGCTTTGGCGATCTGGATGGCGGCGGCGCCCATCTCGGCTCGCAGGCGAGGGGTCAGGATCAGCGACGGCGCGATTTCGATCAGCTTCTGATGGCGGCGTTGGATGGAGCAGTCCCGTTCGCCCAGATGAATGGTATTGCCGTGTTTGTCCGCCAGGATTTGGAATTCGATGTGATGGGGGCGCTCGACGTATTTTTCGATGAAGACCGCGCCGTCGCCGAAAGCGGCCAATGCCTCGCGGGAGGCGACTTCCATATTTTCACGCAGCTCAGCATCCGTCCGGACGACGCGGAGTCCGCGTCCGCCGCCGCCGGCGCTGGCTTTGATCATGACCGGATAGCCGACTTCGTGGGCGAAGGCCAGGGCTTCTTTGATGTCCGTGACGCCACCTTCGGTGCCGGGGACAACCGGTACGCCGATTTCTTTCGCAAGGTCGCGGGCTTTGATTTTGCTGCCCATGGCATTGATGGCGGAGGGGGAGGGACCGATGAAGGTGATTCCCGACGCCTGGCACAGCTCGGCAAACTCCGCGTTTTCAGAAAGAAAGCCGTATCCGGGATGGATGGCATCCGCTCCGATCCTGAGAGCCAGATCGACGATCTGTTGCTTGTCGAGGAAGCCCTTCACGGGGCCGGGACCGACCAGGTAGGCTTCATCGGCTTTCTTGACGTAGATGCCGGTCGAATCGGCTTCTGAATAGATGGCGGCCGTAGCAATATTCAGCTCGCGGCAGGCGCGGATGATACGCATGGCGATTTCGCCGCGATTCGCGACTAGAATTTTCTTAAACATACGAGAATCGACTTGACTCACAGCAGACCCCGCACACGGCCAAATCCGGCGCAAGGGAGCGCGTAACCTAGCATAGAGTCAAAAGTCCTGTCGAGGGATTGGGGTGGATAGAGGAGGTGGAGTCAGGGCTATTCGGGGAGCCGTAGGAAACCGCTCCCCGAATAGAAATCGTCGCGAACTGATTACTTGGCCTGGACTAAGAATCCTTTGGATCGGGCGTTGCCGCCGCCGGCGACGACGTCGATGAACGACATTCCCGCTTTCACATCGGGTACCGTGGCTTCGATGGTCGTTTCGCTGATGAAGGTGTAGTCAATCTTGGTCGGTCCGGCTGCGCTGAAGGCCACGCCGCGGAAGCATTCTTTACTGCCGAAATTTTCGCCCGTGATCGTGACTTTCTGGCCGGGCTTCGCTTCGTCCGGCTGGACCTTGAAGATTTTCGGGCGCTTGCTCCGATCGCAGACTGGATCTTGCTCTACTTTATCGGAGCCCGACCCCTTAATGGATTCCGTGCCGTAGAGCGTAAACCCCGCGCCATCGACAAAGGCTCCGTTATTGTCTTCCGCAGCGGCTTGGAAGGACGAGAGCGGAAGCATAAGAAACGAACCGAAGAGAGCGAAAAGAGCGAATAAAGAACGGGACTGCATGCTGACCTCCTTGATGAAGATCTAGTGATTCGGCATCGGCACGTACGTTTCAGCAATGATCGCTTGACCGGGGGCGGACAGCGCAAACTGCGCAAAGGCCTCGACGAGAGGATTCGCGTCTTTCTTGGAGAGTAGCATGATCGGCCGGCGAAGCGGGTAGCGGCCGTCTTTGACGGTCGGCGCTTCCGGTTCGATCTTATCGATCGGGAGCAGGCGCACGGCAACTCCGGTCGAGACGACCGACAGACCGGTGCTGAGAGAAATAAAGGTGACGGCCGAGAGGGGCGGGAGTGTGCCGACCACGGCTTTCACCACTTTGTCATCCTGACCGATGACCTTGGCGGTCTCCGAGATCTTTCCGGCAATACCCAGCTGCGATTCAAAGGCGTCGCGGATATTCTGATTGCGCGGGCGATCGATCAGGAGAATGCGCGTGTCCGGCCCGCCGACGTCCGCCCAGGTAGCGAACTTCCCCGAAAAGAGCTCAGCGACCTGCTGTTTGGTGATTTCTTTTGTGAAATTGGAGAGGTGGACGAGGATGCCGATCCCGTCCCATCCAATCTGTTTGCCGGCCAGAGTTGGATCCTCCCATCCTGTGATCGCGATATGGGCCTGTCCGGACTTCACCATGTCGACTGGCTTGGAGTTGTCTTCCCACAGGAGATCGACGTAGGCACGGGGGTTCGCTTTTTCAAAGGCGTGCGCCAGTGTTTCAATGGTGGTGTTCTCCGGTCCGTTGCCGGCGATCACCAGACTTCCTGCCACTTCTGCATGGGACAGAGAAGAGAAGCCCGCGAGAGCTACGATGCTTACCCAACAGGCACAGAGCAGTCTGACGATCATGCCAGCTCCCTTGTGGTCGAGACGTGACTGAGTCGATATGGGTGCCACCTGGTGGTCATGTGCTAGGAGTCTGCTCCTGGGCCCGATCCGGGATCGGAGGTCGACGCGGCATTGGGCTGGGGAACGTTGCGCTTGGCGTTCAAGGGGGGGAGTTTGGCGAATCGGTCCATGCGCTCGTTGAGCATCGAGCCGGCCTTCATTTCTGCGAAGCCTGGTTTGTGATCGCCTTTGACGGTTGAGGCAAAGGAGGAGAGGAGCCGCGTGGCGTCCTGCGCCTGGCAGAACGGACATTCGGTATCTTCCGGTCGCGCATGGACGGACTGCGTCGCCTCGAATGCTTTTGAGCATTGCCCACACCGATATTCATAGACAGGCATGATCGAGTTCCCTTTCTCTTGGCGATCCGCTCCGTTGGGCTCTTCCACACACGGATGAATCCCGGCAAATACCCCACCGGTGCCCTTGACCGGCCGACAAACTTTGCCTTATTGTACACAACCATGTAGTTGAACTGCCAGAGTGAATCAGAGGAGGCTGTCGATGTCGGTGTTGATCAGAAAGTACAAAGGGAATAACGGGATGATGCAGGAAGAGCGCATCGATGACGAGGATCGCATTGAGCGGTATATGCGGCTCTTCGACAAGGACGATGTGAAGAAGTTGGAGACCGGAGTCAAGGTCGTCATCGAAAAAGACGAGTGGATTCTCGTTCCGTAATTCGATTGTCGGGCAGGGGCATCGGTACAGTGCCTCGGTGATCCTGTCCGGCACTCCCTTTCCAGTGTAGATTGGCCGTCATGATTTATTGGGTCCATATCGCCCGCTCCATCGATCGCGTGACACTTCACAAAGAGCGGTGCTCGGAAGTTCCCGCAAACGTCTTCTCCAGTGACTTTTGGGAAGGCGGGTGGTTCGATTACCCCGATAAAGATCGAGCCCTTCGGGCCATGGAGCAGGCCGGGACGAACGTGCAGCGGCGCTGTGCGTTGTGTCGACCGTAACTGGCAGTGCCGAGTTCTGAGTGCTCGGTCCTGAATCGTTTCCCGAGATTCAACCCAGCACTCAGCACCCAAGTCTCAGCGCTCTTTCAATCCCATGCCCAGATTTGCGTTACTTCTGACCACTCTCATTTGGGGAGCGACCTTTCCTGCGACGAAAGCGGCGCTCGATCAAATTCCCCCCTTGTCGTTCCTTTTCTTGAGATTTCTCCTCGGGGCGGCACTCGTGGGGCTGTGCCTGGTTCTGATGGCTCGCCCGGTCTCGATGGACCGGGCGGTCCTCCGGGCCAGCGCGATCGCGACCGGATGGCTCTTTCTTGGCTATGTGCTGCAAACCGTGGGGCTCGGGTACACCACCGCGTCTAATTCTGCCTTTATCACGACGCTCTACGTCGTGTTCGTTCCGCTCATCTTGCGGCGCTTCGGCCCGCGATCGTGGGTTGCGGCTGGGATCGCGACCGTCGGGTTGTGGTGTTTGGTTAAGCCGACTACGATCGTCAATCTCGGAGACCTGCTCACGCTCGGGTGTGCCCTGGCATTTGCTGCCCACATGGCGTGTCTGGAGCGGTACACGCGAGAGTTGGATGCGACGTCGTTGTTTGTCTGGCAGTTGGTCGCCATGTCCGGACTCATGTTGGTGGCCATGGCCTGGGAGCAGCCGACGTTACGCGCGTTTGAGCCCACGACGGTGTTGTTGATCGGCCTCGCGGTCACCGGAGTTTTGGCGACGGTGGCCTTCGCCGTACAGATGTGGGCGCAGCAGTTGCTCCCTGCGCAACAGGTGGCGCTTATTTTTTCCCTTGAGCCGGCCTACGCGGCATGGCTGGCGTGGTATTTTCTGGGGGAATCGCTCGACTGGCTGGGGTGGCTCGGAAGCGCATTGATTTTGATCGCGGTAATTATTGGTTCGCTGGGGGCAACCGTAGCTGAAGCCGATCGCCCGCTTCGAACCTCACCGGCAGCGTAATGAAAGGGTCGTAGCATGGCGCAGAAATTCGGGAACGGCCGGTGGGTGCAGGAAGGATTTTTGGACAATCGAGTCGAGGGGATGGTCGTCGGCTGCATTACCTTTGCCGTGATCGGGCCGGTCGATGTCTATTTGCGTGGAAATTTTAAAGGTGAGATTGCCGGGCAGCTAATTCAGTTTCGTAACCGGCACTTTGAGGACGATGATGTGGCCGGGCAGGTCATCGGGGACATGGAAAATCCGCAGATCGGCGATGTGAATCTCATGTCCTTCGATCCGCATCCCAATCTGGTGCCGCATCCCTACATCGAGTGGTTCTCTCTGCGGAAGAATCATTATCGCTTCGAGCTGGAGCCGGAAGATGCGTGGATGGTAAAAGGGGATGCTGCGTTACCCTTTGATGCACAGAGCCAGCGCATACGAGCCTCCCTCGCCGGCCATGTGACAACGAGGTCCGCACCGGAGGAATCCGACTGGGTCTAAGCGGAGAAGGCGAGCCATCGAATCAGGCGTTGAGCGTGTCCTGTTTGCTTTTCCCTTCCCGCACGTAGTCCGGCACATCGCGAATGTCCCACACCAGCCCGATCTTCTCCATCAGCTTCAGGCAGTAGTAGGTCATGTCGACCTCCCACCAATAGAATCCCTGTCTCGTTGAGGCGGGGTAATAGTGATGGTTATTGTGCCAGCCTTCTCCCATCGTGATGAGGGCGAGGATGAAGTTGTTGCGGCTATCGTCGCCGGTCACATATCGCTGCGAACCATAGACGTGAGACAGCGAATTGATCGTGCAGGTGCCATGGACGAGGGCAACGGTCGAAACAAAGAATCCCCAGATCAGCATCTGCGGGCCGTTGGTGCCGAGCTCCGGCGCATAGTTTTCGAGCAATTTTCCAAGTCCGAACATGCCGAATCCCGCGACGGTCGGCATGAGGATGTCAAACCGGTCGAGGAAGCGCAGTTCCGGGAATTTCGCGAAGTCCTGGATATTTTTCAGGCGCGGTGCAAAGTGCGTCTGTGACGTGAACCAGCCCATATGCGACCAGAGAAATCCTCCGTGACGCGGAGAATGGACATCGTCGGGTGTGTCCGAAGCGATATGGTGATGCCGATGATGGCCGGCCCACCACAACGGGCCGCGCTGGGCGCAGGAGCCTCCCAGCAGGGCGAAGGCAAACTGCACCGCGCGAGACGTCTTAAACGTCCGGTGCGAAAAGTAACGGTGATACCAGCCGGTGATGGCAAACATGCGGAGGTAATAAAAGAATACGGCAACGGCCACAGCCGTCCAGCTCCATCCGACCCAGATAATCCCGAGGCACATCAGGTGGACGGCGATCAAGGGAAAGCAGCGGACCCAATCCATCTTCGGCACGCCGTCCGTCTTCATATATTCCAGACCCGCCCAGGAGTCGAACCAGCGCAGGACGGTCAGCCACAAATCCTGGCCTCGGGTCGGTTGTAAGGTGCTCACGTCGGACATTCGCTACCTCCAGGTCAGAGATACTTCGGCCATGGTTCGCATGGGGCCATGCAGCACGAGCTCTGTGATGTTCAACATAATCGGGGCGCTGGGGAAAACCTGAACAGGCAGGCCGCCGATGCTGGATATTATGTTGTATGCGTTAACTAGGGACCAGCTTGATATTGATGAATCATTATACATGGACTGGCAAAAAATGAAACTGCCGGTTCTTTTCTTCAATTTTGATTCTGCGCAAATGAAGAGCGGTGTCCATGGTTGTTGACAGCCGATCCGTCGGTCTTTCTTGTATTTGACACTCTTGCCCCTGCGTCTCTAAAATGCGCGACTTATGAACGATCGTTTCCTCAAAGCCTGCCGGCGTGAGCCGGTCGATTGTACGCCGGTCTGGTTTATGCGCCAGGCTGGTCGGTACATGTCTGAATACCGCGCACTGCGGGCCAAACATTCCATGCTCGATCTGTGCAAGACGCCCGAATTGGCCGCACAAGTCACGATGCAGCCGATCGAGCGCTTTCCGCTCGATGCCGCCATTATTTTCGCGGACATTCTCCTGCCGCTGGAGCCAATGGGGCTGAATCTGGAGTTTGCCGAGGGTGAAGGCCCGGTGATTCACAATCCGGTCCGCGACCGTGCTGCGGTGGAACGATTAAAAGTGGTGGATGGCAGTGAGCTCGAGTATGTGGCTGAAGCCATCAGGCAGGCGCGTCGGGCGTTGAACGGGCGCGTGCCGCTCATCGGATTTGCCGGTGCGCCGTTTACGCTCGCGAGTTATGCGATTGAAGGCGGCGGATCGCGAAACTATCTCCACACCAAGCAGATGATGTACAGCGATCCCGCGAGTTGGCATAAGCTCATGGATAAGTTCGCGCGGGTCATCACCGGGTATTTGCGACGGCAGATCCAGGCCGGGGCGCAGGCGGTGCAGCTGTTCGACAGCTGGGTCGGCTGTCTCTCGGCGGGGGATTACGCCGAGTATGTGAAGCCTCATGTCCAATTGATTTTCGACGGGCTCAAGCACGAGGGTGTTCCCCTCATCCACTTCGGCACCGGCACGACCGCGATTCTCCGGCAGATGCGCGAGGCCGGCGGCGATGTGATCGGCATCGATTGGCGTATCCATCTTGATGAAGCCTGGGCGATGGTCGGACATGATCGGGCCGTGCAAGGGAATCTGGATCCGCTGGTCCTGTTTGCGCCGCTCCATGAAATTGAACGCCGCGTCGAAGATATCTTACGGCGTGCCGGCAATCGGCCTGGCCACATTTTCAATCTCGGTCATGGCATTCTTCCGACCACACCGGTCGATCATGTGGCGGCGACGATCGACATGATCCACAAACTCAGCCAACGATAACCTAACAACGTGAAGTGTTCCTCGTGAAGCGGATTTCGCAGACAGTCTCTGCACCATCCCAAACGATTCACGCTTCACCAACGACGAGGCGCGGATGACTCACGCGGAACAACCGATAGCCGTGCTCCTGATGGCGATGGGGGGGCCGGATTCCCTCGACAACGTGGAACCTTTTCTGCTGGATGTCCGTGGGGGGCGTCCGACCCCTCCCGAACTCGTCGAAGAAATCCGCGAACGTTATCGCGCCACCGGTGGGAAGTCGCCGGCAGTCGGCATTACGCAAGAGGTCGCAAAGAAACTTGAACACCGATTGAATGCGTCTGGAGGCGCACGGTATCGGGTGTATGTGGGTTTGCGGCATTGGCATCCCTTCATCAAGGAGACCTATGCCGAGTTGCTCGGCGAGGCTCCGGAGCAGGTCATCGGCCTCTGCATGGCGCCGCAACAGTCGTCGTTGAGCACCGGGGCCTACCGGAAAAAGGTGGAAGAGGCACGGTCCGCACTGCAGAGCACCTGCGCCGTTAGCTATGTGGGAAGCTGGAACCGGCATCCGCAACTGATTGCGGCAATCGTTGAAAATATCCGGCAGGGGCTGCTGAGATTTTCCGCAGACGTCCGGAACCAGGTTCCGATTCTGTTTACGGCCCACAGTCTGCCGGAGCGGATCGTGGCCATGAAAGATCCCTATCCCGATGAGGTCAAAGGCACGGTCGATGCCATCACGGCTTGCCTCGGATCCCAGCCGACGCGGTTTGCCTACCAGAGTCAGGGGCGATCCAGTGAGCCGTGGCTGGGCCCGACCGTGGAGTCTGCGCTGGAGGCGTTACATTGCGAAGGACATCGGCAGGTGCTCGTAGCGCCGATCGGCTTCATCTGCGATCATGTGGAAACGTTGTTCGATATCGACATTGAATTGAAGCAGTTGGCGGCGAAGAGGGGCATGCAACTCGAGCGGATGCCCATGCTCAACGCCGATCCGGCACTGATTGAGACCTTAGTGTCGGTGATCGATGCCCACCAATCGTCTCAGGCACAGTAATTCGTGAGCACTCCTCGCACAGTCGTCATCGTCGGCGGCGGCATCTCGGGGCTAGCCACGGCGTTTTCTCTTCAGGAACAGGCGGCGGCAGCCGGGCATTCCGTTCGCTGCATTCTGTTGGAGGCCGGGCCATCCTGGGGCGGCAAGATCGTGACGCATCGAATCGGTGACTTGACGACCGAAGCCGGGCCGGACTCCTTTCTCTCGCAAAAGCAGGCCGGGTTGGAGTTATGCCGGAAGCTGGGCCTGACCGATCAACTGATCAATACCAATGAGACTGCCAAGCGTGCGTTTGTTCTCTCGCGCGGGCGATTGCATGAATTACCCGAGGGGCTCATCACCTTTGTGCCGAAGCAGTTGGGGCCGTTTCTCCGGAGCGGCCTCCTGAGCTGGACCGGACTGGCGCGCATGGGGCTGGATGTCGTGGTGCCGCGCGGCCCCGCACAAGGGGATGAATCGCTCGCATCATTTTTCCGGCGGCGATTCGGATCGCAAGCGTTCGAGCGCGTGTTAGAGCCGCTCATGGCCGGGATCTATGCCGGCGATGCAGATCAGATGAGTGTGAAAGCCACCTTCCCTCGATTTGTCGAACTGGAGCAGGAATACGGCAGCATCATTCGCGGCATGATGGCCGCCAAGAAGAAGCAGCCGCCGGCTCCAGCAGGCGGGTTCAAGCGTACTATGTTTGTCAGTCTGCGGAACGGGCTGGGCGATCTAGTGACGGCCTTAACGGCGCGCCTCGCACAGCAGGGAGTGGAATTACGGACCGGCTGCCAGGCCGAGGCCTTGCGCGTGCGATCTCATCAGCTGGGCCGCTGGATGTACGATCTTATTCTCAATGACGGGTCGGCACTCTCGGCAGAGGCGCTGGTGCTCGCGACGCCTGCCTATGTATCTGCCGAGCTGCTGCGTCCGTTGACGCCGATCGCCGGCGGGCTCTTGGAGATGATTCCCTATGCGTCGACGGCGACGGTTGCGATGGCCTTTCCCGCTCAGGCGGTTGCGGGCGCAGTGGAAGGGTTTGGATTTATTGTGCCGCGCGCGGAGGCCCGGGATTTGATTGCTGCGACCTGGACGTCGCTGAAGTGGCCCCATCGAGCGCCGGCGGACCAAGTTCTGGCGCGTTGCTACGTCGGTGGCGTGGGGCGGGAAGCCATTCTTCAGCTGAACGACGACCAGATGGTTGCCAAGATCCGCGCGGATCTGGCCGCCCTGTGCGGCATCAACGCCGCGCCAAGTTATGTCGAAGTAAATCGCTGGTGGAAGGCGATGCCGCAATACACGCTGGGGCATCTTGATCGTCTGACACAGCTTGATGCCGCATTGAGCCGGTACGGCGGCTTAGTGCTCACGGGCGCGGGATATCGCGGTGTGGGTATCCCTGATTGTATCCGCGATGGAGCAGTCGCAGCAGAGAAAGTGATAGGGTATCTCTTCAAGGCTCGTCACGCTGCTTCGTCTGGCTAGGGCTGAGAGTAGAGGCGTCATACGGGTTGCGCATGGTTCACATAGTTTCAATGGGACGAGGCGTATGGATAACAAATTGACGATTTTCGATGTAAGCGGGCCGTTCCGCGAGCCGCGCGAGCCGATCTTTTCGTATGACTATTCCGTTCAACGGCAGACCTGGGCAACGCCGGTCGGAATTCGTGTCAAAGTCTCGATTCCCGATGAGCTGGATGTATTGCGCGAGCGGCTGCTGGGAGCGGTTGCTGGTTCTCCTGGGCAGCAGATGGTGATCGGGAAAGTCCTGTCGCGGACGATCGCTGATTGGAAAGTGCAAATTGCGGAAGCGGAGGGGATGCTGCTTGAGCGGCGCGATGTGATGCTTGCCCCGTTTGTGGGCCCCTTGGTTCATCTGTTTCAAAAGCTTGAAATCGTATTTGAGCAGGAAAAGGCGACATTGCGGGAAGAGGTCAGAAAACGGGTCGGGTTGTAGCGGATAGTTCCTCCTCCAAGGCGGTTTGTCACGGTTTTCCGGTCATGGCTCGTTCGCACACAGATTCTGGGGATAGACTTGTGGATAGCCCTATCCGGCAGCCAGGATCTGCTTGTGAGATCTGCAGATGCGCTCCCTGCCCGAGATTTAGGCATTGGGGTGTCTGCGTTGCCCCCTACTAGACCTTGTAGAGACGATCACGGCCTGAATGGCGCTTGGCAAGGGTGCTGGGCCTGTGGACAGACCCTGTTCAGAAGCAGCCAAATCCACAGGAGTTCATTAGAAAATCGATCGATAGCGCTTGGAATGAACGCCTGATTCGTCGGTATAGCCGAGCGATCCCTTGTCCGGCGCGCCGGTATCGTTCAGGTCGATCCGGTAGTGGCCACGCACCTCTTCCATCGTCACTTCAAAGGGAATCGCCCGCGGCAGGAGTGTCCCGGGGGCATGAGCGCCGAGCGCCAGGGTTTTGAGCGCGTCTGCTCCCGCATATTGCTTGTCCGAAAACACATAAATGTCGGCGACGGCATGATCGCCGAGCGTATGCCCCGGCGTCGTGGCCGGGATATGGTCTCCCAGGGTGCCGGCCAGCCGTTCGCTCTTCAGCTGTTTTAGGAGGCCGGCCACTTGGCTATCTGTGGCTTCCGGCGGGACGACAATTGCGACCACGTTCATGTCTGCGATGCTGCTGTGGACTTTGTACATGACCGGGGCGGCTTCCGGATCTTCTACTGCCGGTCCTGCAGGGCCTTCCGTCCCGGTGGCTTGTTTGTTCCGCGAGCTGGGTACGATCAACGCGACAAACAGCCAGAGGCCCAGCAAGATGGCGAAGACCACCACCAAAGGGTGAGCCCCGGCCCGCTTGCCTTCTTGATAGGGATTCTGCTCGTCGCTCATGATGGGATATCCTTTGCAGGTATCGTGGAGCCTGGTTGCCCGGCGGCGTCACGAAGCCGACGCTTGGCGTTTTCCCAGAGCCCGTCCAATTCGCTTGCCGTCATGCCGGAGAGCGGACGTTGTTGTTCGGCAGCCTGGGATTCCACCAGGATAAACCGGTCGACAAAGCGGTTGGTCGAGAGCCGCAGGGCATCTTCGGGATTGACCTTCAGAAACCGGGCTAGGTTGACGAGTGAAAAGAGTAGATCGCCGAGTTCCCCCGCAACCTCGTCGCGGCTCGATGGGGAAGAGCCTGGCTCGGCCTCTGCTGCCAGGGCTTCTTGCAGTTCGCCGATTTCCTCCGCGATCTTCTTGAACACATCCGCGAGCCCGGTGGCATCGTGCGACCAGTCGAATCCGACACGCGCCGCCCTGGCTTGGACTTGGTACGCCCGGAGCAAGGCTGGGAGCGCTTTTGGCACGCCGTCCAACGCCGACTGGGCACCGCCGACGGCCTGCCGTTCGGCCCGCTTGATCTCTTCCCACTGGCTCAGGACTTGTTCGCCGTTGGTCGGCGTCTTCGCCGCATTCGGATCGCCGAAGACATGCGGGTGCCGGCGGACGAGTTTCGTGGCTAAGTGATCGACGACATCGTCGATGGTGAAGGTGCCGGATTCGGAGGCAATCTGGCTGTGGAAGATGACTTGGAGCAGGACATCGCCGAGTTCTTCCTTCAGTTTGGCGGTCTCCCGGTGGTCGATCGTCTCCAGGACCTCGTAGGCCTCTTCGAGCAGGTAGGGCTTCAGCGATTCGTGGGTCTGCTTCCGGTCCCACGGACATCCATTCGGAGCCCGGAGCGTGGCCATGAGTTCGATCAATTTCGAAAAACGGTCGGACATAGGTGCCTCTGTTGAAGACGCACTCTATACCGATAAGAACGCCGGCTTCAACGGTGGCTGGCGGCTTGCGAGCGCTTGGGGCCTGTGGTAGGGTACTGGGCTCGAAGTCAGAGTCGCTGGTGAGGGAGCCATGGCGGAACAAGAAGAAGGATTCGTCGTTCGGGATCGGCGGGGTGGGAGTAGTGAGACTGCCGCACAAGCCTCTGGTCCAAGTGCATCTCCCAAGCCGGTGGCGGAATCGGATGCGGCGCATCAAGCTCCTGCGTTTCCTGTCACCTTCTCCTCCTTCGTCATTTCCCTGGGCTCTTCTTCGCTGATGCTCATGGGGGAAAAGCTTGACCCGCAGCAACAGGCCGTTCCCGTCAATCTCCCGCAAGCCAAAGAAATTATCGATTTACTCTCCGTGCTTGAAGAAAAGACCAAAGGGAATCTCACCTCGGAAGAGCAGACGGTCTTACGGGACATGCTCTATGCGCTTCGCATGAAGTACGTGTCCCTCTCGTCCGGCAAATAGACTCGACGAGGTCACGCTCACCTGTTGTCCGCGGATCCGCTCATTTCAGATATTTTGTGACGGCCCGCCGATTCCGTTATAGTGGGCTCAGTGCTTCGTGCAATGAGGCGAGGAGCGTAGGCGACCCCCATGCCGGATTCGGAACAGCCATCACGTTCATTATCCTCTGCGGGGTCCGGCCGGACGGAACGTCCTGCGTCGGGCGCGGGGTCGTTCGGTTCTGCCGCCTCCGGAAAGTCCCCTCGTTCTAACGAGCCTGAGCGCAAGGCGCCACAGCTTCGTCCGGTCTGGTTCGTCCTGATCCTCCTCATTCCCAGTCTGGCGCTGACTTTCTACTATTCGCAGATGGCGGTACCCGGCGGGGGTGAAGCCGATTCGTTTTTGCCGACGACCAGCTATGCCTTTGTCCTGCTGCTCTTGAATCTCGATTTGATCGGCTTCGTTGTCCTGACGTTGCTGCTTTCACGCAACTTGATCAAAGCCTATTTTGAGCGGCGACACCGGCTGGTCGGATCGGGGTTTCGCACCAAGCTGATCGCGGCCTTTATTGGATTCTCGCTGATCCCGACGATTCTGCTGGCGATCGTGGCGAGCGGGCTGGTGAATAAAGCGGTCGATGTCTGGTTCAGCGATCAGATCGATCGCGTGATGAAGGATTCGTATGAGGTGGCGCGCATGCAACATGCCGGGCACATCGCGCTGGCCGTCAACAGCGCACGCGCCATCGGGCAGGAACTGTTTCGCGAAGATATGCTGACATCCGAACAGCGCGACCTGCTGATTGCGGCTATGACCCGCAAGCGGATGGAATATGGCGTAGCGGGGATCGAAGTGTTTTCGTCAAAAATGGAGACACTCACTAAAGCGCTTGATGCTGAGGTGCCCGCCGGCGTGTTGGATCTTCCTGTCAGCCAGCTGGTGTTGCAGGTCATCAACGGGAAGCAGGAGTTCACCTCCGTGCAGGAGGCCCAGACCGGCCGGCTGGTGCGGGCCGGCGTGCCGGTGGCGGCCGGGAATAATCGGGGTGAACTGGCCGGAGTCGTCGTCGTCGAGGCCTATGTGCCGGAGTCGTTGTTGACCAAGATGGAAGGGATCGGGCGCCAATACGAGGAATATAAGCAGATCAAGGCCATGAAGAATCCGATCAAGGCCGGCGCCTATCTCTTTGTGGCGGTCGTGACGGTCATGATTCTCTTCAGCGCTACCTGGTTCGGATTTTATGTCGCCCGCAGTATTACGGTGCCCATTCAGCGGTTGGCCGAAGCGACCGTGGCGGTGGCGCAAGGTGATTTGTCGGTGAAGATCGATGCCAAGGCGACCGACGAAATCGGAACCTTGATCGAGTCGTTCAACCGGATGACCGGAGACTTGCAGGGCAGCAAGTTCAAGCTGGAAGATGCCAACCGTTCGCTGCGGCAAACGAACGTTGAGTTGGATCGCCGCCGGGCGTATATCGAAACCGTCGTGGAGACGATCGCCGCCGGGTTGTTGTCGATCGACCGGAGTGGAATGGTCACGACCTTCAATCCTTCCGGAGAGCGTATTCTCGGGCTGTCCGCTGACCGGATTCGGGATCGTCAGGCGAACGAGGTTTTTAAAGAGTTTGGCTTGGAGGTCTTTCAAACGGTCTACGACCGAATGCAAGCCGATGATCGGGACGACTGGTCCTTGGAAGGGCAAGTCGATGTGCAGGGGAAGCCCGTGAAAATCAGGCTGAGCGGATCGCGTATGCGGGATGAGGCGAATAAAGACTTAGGGTACGTACTGATATTCGACGATCTGACGGAGTTGATCAAGGCGCAGAAGGTCGCGGCCTGGCAGGAAGTGGCCCGTCGAGTGGCCCATGAGATCAAGAACCCGCTCACGCCGATCCAGCTGTCGGCGCAGCGCTTGCGCAAGAAGTTTTTCGAGAAGTCTCCGGACTTTGACAAGATTTTCGACGAAGCGACCAACGTCATTGTGACGGAGGTGGGCAGCCTCAAGCACATGGTCGACGAGTTTTCGAAGTTTGCCCGCTTGCCCGCGCCGCAGATGGCCCGGCAGTCGCTCAACGAGGTGATCCAGGAAGTGCTGACGCTCTATCGCGCGGCGCATAAGGACATCGAATTCTGTGTCACGCTGGATGAAGATCTTCCGGTGCTCAACTTCGATCGTGAACAGTTGAAACGGGTCTGTGTGAACTTATTCGACAATGCCATCCAGGCGATGAATCACACGGGGCGGGTCTGGGTCAGCACGAAGTACGACACCAAGCGCAAGCGGGCGATCGTCAGCGTGGCCGATGAAGGTGTCGGGATTACGCCCGAGGATCAAGAGAAGCTGTTTGTGCCATACTTTACGAGGAAGAAAACCGGGACAGGCTTGGGGCTGGCGATTGTGCGCCGGATCATTACCGATCACGACGGTCAGATTCAGGCGTCGAATAATCAGCCGAAGGGCGCGGTGTTTACCTTCGATTTGCCGGTGTAGGTGCCGCGAGGAATGTGCGCTGAATTGGAACGGGACTCACGTATCACGGGGGACGCATGTCAGCATCGATTTTAATCGTCGACGACGAAACCGCTATTTTGACGTCATTGCGAAGCATCCTTGAGGACGAGGGATATGACGTTTCCGTGGCCAGCAGCGGCACCGAGGCCTTGAAGATCTATACGACGGATCCGCCGGATCTCATGATCCTGGATATCTGGATGCCGGAGTTGGATGGTTTGGAGACGCTGAAGCGGGTGAAAGAGTTCGTGCCGACGGCCCAGGTCATGATGATGTCGGGGCATGGCTCCATCGAGACGGCGGTCAGAGCGATCAAGCTGGGAGCCTATGACTATATCGAAAAGCCGCTGTCCCTGGAGAACGTCACGCTTCGTGTGAAGCATGCGCTCGACCAGTACCGGTTGGAGCAGGAAAACCGGACGCTCAAGACGAAGGTGCAGCGAAAGTTCGAGCTCGTCGGCCAATCGTCCGTTATGCAGCAGTTGCGGCAGCTGATCGAGACGGCCGGTCCGACCAACAGCCGGGTCTTGATCGGCGGGGAGAACGGCACGGGCAAAGAGTTAGTGGCGCGCGCGATTCACAATCACTCCGCCAGAGCCGAACATCCGTTCGTGGCGGTGAATTGCGCGGCGATTCCCGAGACACTGATTGAAAGCGAATTGTTCGGCCATGAAAAGGGGTCGTTTACCGGCGCCACCTCGATGAAGCGGGGGCAATTCGAGCAGGCGGACGGCGGAACGCTGTTTCTGGACGAGATCGCCGATATGAGCTTGGCCACACAGGCGAAGGTGCTGCGGGCGCTACAAGAACAGCAGTTCACGAGAGTCGGCGGCGGCAAGTTGATGAAGGTGGATGTGCGGGTATTGGCTGCGTCGAACAAAGACCTGGAAAAGGAAATTGCCAAGGGCACGTTCCGTGAAGACCTGTATTACCGGTTGAACGTCGTGCCGATCATCGTGCCGCCGTTACGCGAGCGCCGTGAAGATATTCCCGCGCTGGTCCGGCATTTCATGAAAATCCATGCCGAGGAGCAGGGGCTGCGCATCAAAGACGTGACGCCCGAAGCGATGGCGGTGTTTCAGCAGTACGAATGGCCCGGCAATATCCGCGAATTGCGCAATCTTATTGAGCGGCTGATGATTATGGTGCCGGGAGCCGTAATCGATGCGCCGCAAGCGGCGATGTCTTTGCAGGGGCGGGGGAGCAGCCAGAGTGCGGCGGCGAGTGCCCAGGCGAGCAGCCCGTTGCTGACGAAATCGTATGATTCCTTGCGCGATGCCCGGAATGCGTTCGAGAAGGACTATATCGGCAGGAAGCTGCGGGAGCATCATTGGAATATTTCGCGGACGGCCGAAGATCTTAAGATCGAACGCAGCCATCTCCATCGCAAGATTAAGTTGTTAGAGGTGGAGATGCGCCCCGAGGTCTAGCCGTTCGGGGCTTCCCTGTATTCGCCGAAGCGTTAAGACGTTTTCGCGAACACTTGCTTGAGGAGGTCGGTCACGCGGGCGGACGGATCGGTCCTGATGGCCTTCTCTTCCTGGCCCAGTATCAGAAACAGCCCCTCCAGCCCTTTCCCCACCACATACTGCTCCAGGTCTACAAGTTGGGTCTTGGGGAACGGGATCGTTTTGAAATGTTGCATCAGTTCTTTGTATTGTCGCGTGACGCCGACCTGGTTCATCGCCTGTTCGACATGGGGACGAAACGCGACGGTGAGTTGCGCGGAGGTCTTGGCTTTGAAGTATTCAGTGGCGGCGGTGTCCGGGCCCGACAGAATCTGCTGAGCGTCGGCAAACGACATCTGCGCAATCGCACCGGCGAAGATTTCTGCGGCCTGCGGAGCGGCTCGTTCCGCCGCACGGTTCATGCTCAAGACGAACTCATCGACTTGCGGGCCGAAGCCGAACACGCGCAGGCCTTTTTCAAATGAGTGCAGCTGTTCAGGCATGGGAATCTTGATCGATGGATTGCGGTAGTACCCATCCGGCTTTCCCGTGAGGGCGGTGGCATGTCCGGTCCCGATGCGAAGGGCTTCTTTGAGTCCGGCGGCGATCTGGTCTTGGGTGAGGCTCGCCGGTGCAGGGAGTCCTAAGAGCTGAAGCGATTGAGAAAGTTCAGTACAGGCCGTGAACGACAGGAAAAACAGTCCCAACCAGGGAGTCAGTTGTCGCACCGGGAGTCTCCTTCATGTGATCGGGGAAATAGCCCGCGGCAGTATAGTGGAATTCCCTGCCTCTGTCTTGACTCATCAGCGGGGGACTGGTTCCTCAACTAGTGCGTTGACCCCCACGAGATGCTCCGTATAAGATGCGACCCTCTTATGACAACCTATCGAGATTCAGGTGTGGATATCGATGCGGGCGACGAGTTTGTCGATCGCATTAAGCCGCTCGTCCGGTCGACCTTTCGTCCGGAAGTGCTCACGGATCTTGGCGGATTCGGAGGGCTGTTCCGCCTCCAGGCCAAGAAGTACGAAGACCCGGTGTTGGTCTCCGGCACCGATGGGGTCGGCACCAAGCTTCGAGTGGCCTTTCTCATGGATCGGCACGACACGATCGGTATCGATCTTGTGGCGATGTGCGTGAACGACATTGCCGTCAGTGGCGCTGAGCCCCTCTTCTTCCTCGACTATTTCGCCACGGGAAAGTTATCGGTTCCTAAAGCCCATGAAGTACTGAAGGGAATTGCCGAGGGCTGTCGCCAGGCCGGGTGCGCGCTGATCGGAGGCGAAACGGCAGAGATGCCGTCGATGTATGGAGACGGGGAGTATGACCTCGCCGGTTTCGCCGTGGGGGTCGTTGACCGCCCGAAGATTATCGACGGCCGGTCGATCGCGCCGGGTGATGTCATCATCGGGCTCGCGTCTTCCGGACTGCATAGCAACGGCTATTCGCTGGCACGGCGGGTCTTGTTCGAGCAGGCCAAGCTTACGGTGACCAGCCGCGTACCGGAACTCACGACCACTGTCGGTGAGGCCCTGCTGGTTCCCACCAGAATTTATGCCAAGCAGATTTTGGCACTCATCCAGGAGCATCCCATCAAGGGGATCGCGCATATAACAGGCGGCGGGATCACTGAAAATCTGCCGCGTGTATTCCCGTCCGGCGTGCGGGCTCGTATCCATCGGGATCGCTGGGCCGTGCCGCCGATCTGCTCGTTGATCAGCCGGCTGGGTTCCGTCGAGCGTGACGAGATGTATCGCGTGTTTAACATGGGGATCGGGTTGATCCTCGTGGTTCCCGCAGGTTCGGCCGATGCCGTCCTTGCGGGGGCGAAGGCGTTAGGCGATCAAGGCTATGTGATCGGTGAGATCGTCGCCGGCACTGAGACGGATCAACAGGTAACGTATGTCGGGTAAGAGAACCGCTCCTCTTCGAGTGGCTGTCCTTGCATCGGGGCGCGGGTCCAACCTCCAAGCCATCATCGACGGCATCGAAGCCAACCAGGTTCAGGCCTCCATCGTCGCCGTTATCAGTAATAAAAAAGACGCGGTCGCGCTCGAACGGGCCAGGAAACACGGGCTCAAGAATCTCTTTGTCGATCCCAAGCCGTTTGCCGGGCAGCCTGACAGCCGGGAGGCCTACGACCGGTCGCTCCTGGCCATCTTGCAGCAGCATGATGTGGAGTTGGTGTTGCTAGCCGGCTACATGAAGATTGTCACGGCGGTGTTGGTGAATGCCTATGCCAATCGCATGATGAACATCCATCCGTCGCTGTTGCCATCGTTCCCTGGATTGGATGTGCAGAAGAAAGCGATTGAGTGGGGATGTAAGCTGGCCGGTTGCACCGTCCATTTCGTGACCGAGGGGGTCGATGAAGGGCCGATCATTTTGCAGGCAGCCGTCCCAATTTTGGATGACGACTCGCCCGAGACGCTGGCCGCTCGAATTCTGGTGCAGGAGCATAAGCTCTATCCTCGGGCTGTGCAGCTGTTCGCCGAAGGCCGTCTTCGCGTCGACGGGCGTCGGGTATTGATCGAGCTGGGAAAGTCGGTGGGAGAAGCCGTCATCGGCCCAATGTAAAATTTCTGTCGAATGGCTGTCCGCAAGTGAACTTCCTCTAGAGACTCAGGGACCGGTTGTGTATAATCCGGCTGCGAAGAGGATGCGAGCCATACTTCCTCCCCGTTCTTCTACCGCAGCATCACGTTTGCGCACTCATGCGCAACCAACCCTGTGGGATTCGCGGTTCGCATCTTCAGTTCCGCCAGGTGGGGGGCTAGCTCAGTTGGGAGAGCACTACGTTCGCAACGTAGGGGTCGGGGGTTCAACTCCCCTGCCCTCCACCAAA
>MSXN01000020.1 GCA_002083555.1 Nitrospira sp. ST-bin5
AGGATCAAACTCTCAAATAGGTGTTCTCTAAAATTGGACCAAGGGCCACCACTTCAATACACCTTACACCTTGCTCAACTTCCTCTATTCAGTTGTCAAAGAACAATACGTCGCATTCGTGACGCGGGAGGCGCAATATAAACGTTGCGCACTCTCATGTCAAGGGACCCACTCAAAAAACTTCGGGTAGTTTCCCTCAGGCACCGCACCGTTTGGTTGCGGTATGCAGGCAAGAACTCATCCGCCCTCTGCCCTCGAACGAGTGGGAAGATAACAAAGCTCCCACACGAGTGTCAAGCAAGATTTTCATGTATAATCAAAAAAATATGAGAAACATTGAATCACCACTGTCCATGCGGCGGCGCACGATTTTAAAAACCCTTGGACTCGTCGCAGCGGCAGGAATATCCGGAGGCTGCGACGCCGTCGGTTCTGTTTTCGGACGCATGTTTGCGATTCCGCCACGCGAGACCACCTATTTCACACCAAATTCGAAGTTTTATGTCGTTAACTACGCGGATTCCGCCGTCTCTATCTCCCGCGAGGTGAATATCGAACAATGGAAAGTTCACGTGAAAGGCGTCGTGAAAACACCGCTTTCACTGGGCTGGCGCGACATTTTGAATCGCGACTCCTACGATCAAGTCTCCACGCTCATGTGTATCGACACCCTCCCCGGCGGCGACAGCATGGGCACCGCAACCTGGCGCGGGATTTCATTAAAAAAGCTCCTCCAGGACGCCGGCGCCGACGAAGAAACGGCGCGTGATGTGATTTTTCGCGGGATCGACGGCTATGACGACAGCATCCCCTTCGCGCGCGCCATGCAAAACGATGCGATGATCGCCTTTCTGATGAACGGCGAAAAACTCCCTAAGGAACATGGCTTTCCGATTCGCCTCATCGTCCCCGGCCTGTACGGCATTAAGAACGTAAAATGGATTACCGAAATTGAGGTCTACCCAGGAGATTACCTAGGGTACTGGCAGCGCAAAGGCTGGACCGATGACGCCACAATCAAGATTTTCTCCCGCATCGATTCTCCCGGCCACTACCAGACTCTGCGCGGCCCCCTGCACAAATTCCGCGGGATCGCCTTCGGCGGCCCCAACTCCATCAGCAAAGTCGAATTGAGTTTCGACGCCGGTCGCACATGGAGCGAATGCGAGATTGAACCGCCGATGTCGCCGTACTCGTGGGTCATATGGAACTACACCTGGGCCGCGCCGAAGCCGGGGAAATTTCAAACAGTAGTGCGGGCGACCGACACGAAAGGACAGCTGCAGATTGCCGAAATCGTCCGGCCGCAGCCGGCCGGCGCAAGCGGATTGCACACAATTATTTCTGAGGTCGCTGAGCTCTAGCACCTTGCCGCACCCTGCGACATCCCACTGGATTCGCACGTCCGTCCGACCTGAGTTCGATCACCCCTCCAATTAAAGCATCCTCTGAACGTCGGTCTTCAGATTCACCAGGCAGGGTTCCAACTCGGGAGCTGACGCTCTGGTCACCACGATGGCGGCCGGCACCTCGTCCCAATGTCGCAGATCAGGACGTAGCGCTCCTTCCAACACTGTGGGCGCTGTACTCATAATTGCCATGCCCCCGACGACCGATAGCTGGCAAAGCGCCCCCTTGCCGTCGCCCGCCATATCGATCATGCACCCGCCGACCATGACGCTGGCCCCGGCTGCCACCGGGATCAGACTGTACGTCAGGCCCAGCGGCAGTCTGATCCAGGTTTGCATATTCAACAGCGGATGGTAGGCATGACTGTGGCGCATTGCGATTTTATCGAACCAGCTTTCCGTCGAGAGGCGAAGCCCCGTCGCCGACGCGCAAGACTCCAGAAACGGCTGTGTGGGCGTGATCGAAAAATAACCGCTGGTGGAACTGGTAAATTGCAGATCCCAATCGAGCCCGGGAAATCGCCCGACCCGGTACACATGCCACTCTTCGACCCTCCCTTCCCCGCTGTCGATTCGACTGACGCGCCGTCCCGCAAACCCTCGAAGCGCGTCATCGCTCTTTTTTGACGTCCCTTGAAAATCCCGGAGGCGCAACCAGTCTACCCGTGCCTCACGAATGTCCCCTACCCGCTCCCAGAGAACCGCAGACAGCAGCAGATTGACCGGATCTTCTCCATAGTTATAGATCGGCGCGAACAGCTCATGATCCAAGTCCCTCAGTTCGACCTTCCCCTCTTCGGGATTCTGCAAACGGATATAACTCGCGGACAACAGGATGCTGAGATACCCCCGCTCATAACTCTCCATCACATAGTCGATGAAGGTGCCGTCTGGCACGAATACGTTGGCGGTCTCTCTCGTGACCGAAAATGCCTTGTGCCGGAACCGCAATCGCGCCTGCGCTCCGTACTTCACCACCAGCTCATCGCAGCGGGAGGCGAACGCCTCCGATAGCAAATTCAGCGCGTCGATTCTCCCGGAGAGATCGATGGCCTGTTCAATCGCCGCGCAATCCCGGCCACTCTGCTTGCGCAGATCCCCCGAATGACATCCGATCAGGAGACCCGTGATCCACGCAATGCCGATAGAAACTGCGACACGCGCCATCGTGTTATTCTGGAAATCCATAGGCATTCCGCCTTGCCACTCCCTTGACGGCAATCTGTCGATCCGGCCGGTCCCTCTTATCACCCGACTTGCTTCCGCCGCTGAATCTCGGTACTGATAGTCGTTCCGCATCCAATTTTCGGAGGGCATTATGGCACGACTTCTCCTCATGTTCTCGTCACTCCTCTTCGGCCTCACAGGCTGCGATCTGCATGCCCCAGCTCAGCAACAGGACCGGCTGACCTCCCTGGGGTCGGCACAAACCCACGCAACCGCCACACGCGTCAACGGGGAAATCAGACGACGTTCCGTAACGATCGACGGCGTCTCGCTCAGCATCCTGGAAGCCGGCACCGGCGCCCCGATCATCTTCGTCCACGGCGTCGTCACCACGAGCAATATTTTCGCGAAATATCTGAATGCCTACTCGCCGGATTTTCGCGGCATTGCCGTCGACCTGCGCGGATACGGCGACTCACAGAAACCGGATAGCGGCTTCACCATCAAGCAATTTTCCAAGGATCTCATCGCACTCGCCGACAAGCTGGAGATCGAGCGGCCGATCTGGGTCGGCGTCTCCATGGGCGGGATGATTTTGCAGCAACTGGCCTTGGATTATCCTGAGCGCGTGCGGGCACTCGTGCTGGTGTCAACGACCGACGGGGCCATGGTGCTCGATAAAGATCTGCCCACCATCGGCAATCCACGAGACTTTCGCGAAGTATCCAAGAACATAATCGCGGAGAGCTTCCCCCAAGGAACACCCTCCACACTCTACCAACCTTTGCTGGACCGTATTCAAAGCTGGAACGGTACGGTGCTGCGTGAGGCACTGACGAGCATGGCTCAGGCCAACGTGCACGGACGGATCAACACCATTACTGCTCCGACGCTCGTGGTGGTCGGCGCCAAAGACGATGTCGCCACCCCCGCCATCGCGCGCGGTATTCAGGCACAGATCGCGGGCGCGCAACTGGTGGAGTTCAATACCGGCCATTTCATGATGGCGGAAGATCCGGAACAGTTTCGGAAAGTGCTAGGGGAATTCCTGCAGAGTCTGAGAAAGTAACGAACAACCGCCGCGCTATTCAGTGGCGCGGCGTGAAGCTCTCGGGGATTCCAGCCGCCGTGGTTTGCTGCCAGCAGCCGCTCCACTGCCCTGAATCGCCTGCACCTCGCCAGCAGTCAATTCCCGCCAGGCACCGGGCGCAAGATTCCCCAACGGGATAGGGCCGATCGCCACACGAATCAACCGCAGCGTCGGGTGACCGACCGCTGCCGTCATGCGACGCACCTGCCGGTTCATCCCCTCGCGAATCGTCATTTCGATCCAGCAGGTCGGCACGGTTTTCCTGAACCGAATGGGCACCGGTCGATCCGGCAGCGACGGTGGCTCGTCCAGCAAGCGAACCTCCGCCGGCCTCGTCTTGGTTCTGCTCAACGCCACACCCTGCCGCAATTGCCGGAGCGCCTGCTCATCGGGAATCCGTTCAACTTGCACCAGATAGACCTTCGGAAGCTTGTGTTGCGGATCGGTGATGCGGTGAGAGAGCGTTCCGTCGGAGGTCAGGAGCATCAACCCTTCACTGTCCAAATCCAGCCGCCCCGCTGCATAGACACCGGGCAACTCGACATAGTCGGCGAGAGTCGGCCGTCCGTCAGGATCGGTAAAACAAGGCAGGACGCCATAGGGCTTGTGAAACGCGATGGTGTGGGAACGCACAGATGTCGACGGCGCGGGTGTCATACGAGGCGTGGCGTGTTCCGGCCGGCCATTGCCATCTCCGCCATGTGCTGCTTGAGATAGCGCCGGCTCCGGGTAATGCAACACCGGCATGGCAGCGAAATGAGTCGATCCAGATCATTCAAATGCCCCGCCTGCCCCTGAGGAATATGATCAGTAGCCACGGCCGAACCCTCCACCGATTCGTCCGCCGCTTCCCACCCCCATGCCACCGAATACACCGACAGAAAATCCTGATCGCGGCTCCGCACCATAGCCGGCCGGCCACACGTATAGATGCTTCACGCCAAAGGTAGGGTACCGATATTCCACCTCATCGAGGCGATCCATGCGGGCTCCGATTACTTCGCCGACCAGCGTGACAGCAGTCCCCTCCCGGATCGTCGCCGGATCGAGCAACTCTTGAGTGAGTGCCAGGAATCGGCCTTGCGATTCCGTCCTGACAACCGTCGGTTCATAGTCGGCGTTCAACGGGAGCTGCAATACCTCTATCAGCATGCCGGCATCAGTCCGTTTGGCCTTCAGCACTTCACCGCCGACTACGACCCGCTTCCCAACGAAGGACTCCGGCGCCGAAAGAATCTGCGCAAAGGTCACGTCCTTATCGAGTTGGGCCTCAAGCGCCTCAGGCACGGCAACGTGGGACGCGCAGCCGGTCATCATCACCGCGCTCCACCACAGCACAGCGGCTACCCTGTTCCAATTGATGTTCATGCCGCCACTATACCTGAGCCTGCACATCCCCCTCAATTCTCATCCCCCGTGTAGAATCGTAGGTATTCCCCTGCAAATCCATGGGCGCTTCCATACAGTCTTTCCGCCACGCCTCGAGAGCTATGAAATCGCTCCATCCCGAGAATGCCTGTCGACAGCGCGACTTAGAAGATGTGGCCATCTCCAAATGGTGGATATCACCCATCAGTTCCTTCCGGCATCAGGCTTGCTCTATTACCCGGCATGAGAGCGTTACCACTCTCATCGGATTCATCCAGTGTTTGCAGCGGGCCGCAGCATCGAAGATGACCGTGGCCTATTTCATTAACTCTCTACGTGAGGAGGTTCCCATGACTCGCTTTGCCAGCTTCATCGCACTCGCAGCGTTCTTGACGTTCGGTCTCGGCACGGCCGTCTCCTTCGCAAGTGAACCGGCACCGGTCGAACAGAAGGACAAGAAGGATATGAGCGGCTCCAAAGCCGACGACGACAGCAAGAAGAAGGATGAGAAGAAGGAGATGGGCAAGTAAGCCTGCCTTCCGGGGCGCAACCACCGTTGCGCCCCCCTTCCGCTCTTCGCCTGACCGGATTCCCATCTTGGATCAATCGAATCTGTAGGCCTATCCCTACAGAACCGTGGCAGCTCTCTACAGACTCCATCACCGGCTGCACGACCTTCTCTGCCGATTCCCTTGAATAACGACTGCTTTCTTGTGCTTGCCGCCTGCGTCGCTCAGGCATCGACCTTGCTCCATTATCTCCGTGTTCGGTTGTCATCCTTTTAAAGGAGGAATCTATGCATCCACGTATTCCGTTCCGGACCGCTTCCCTCCGCGCCGCATCGTTGATCGCGTTGTGCGCCCTCGCCCCGATCGGATGCGTCACGAATGAAACGCACACTAAAGCGCTCACCGAACTGGATGCCACGAAAAAAGCATCCGCTCAACGAGCCGCCGAACTTGAGGCGTTGAAGAAACAATCTCAGGCCCAGTCGGAGCAACTCAAACAGCAACTCGCCAGCCTGCAACAAAATCTGGATCAGGAATCGGCGCAACGAAAAACCGCCGAGGAGGCCGCGGCCGCACTGGCCAAAGAACGGGCAGCCCTGGAGGCCCGCTCGGGAGAATTGCAGTCCAAGCTGGACGGCCTGGAAAAAGACAAGGGCCACCTCGGCAGCGAGTTGAGCGCCGTGCGCAGCCAGATCGACCAACTCCAACAGAAACTAAACGAGGAAGCCGCCCAGGTCAGTGCCCTGGAAAAAGACAAACAACAACTGGCCAGCGGAACGGCATCGGCTCAGAGCGAGATTGCCAAGTTGCAGAAACGTGCCGCCGACCTGGAAGCCGAAGCCGCCCGGGTCGCCAAGGAACGCGAGCAACTCCGCCAGGAGCAAACCCAGCTCACGGCGAGCCTGGAGCAGGAACGAACGCGGCTGAAGGCCGAGGAGGCCGAGAAGGCCCGGCTTGAACAGGAACGCGCCGCCAAAGAAGCGGAGATCGCGCGGCTTACTCGCACACAGGAGGAACTGTCCAAATCGCTCCAGGACGAAATTTCGAAAGGCAACATCACGATCCAGCAAGTTCGTGATCAGTTGACGATCAACATGGTCGACCGGGTGCTCTTCGACTCGGGGCAGGCGCAGGTTAAGCCGGCCGGAGTCAAAGTCTTGAAGCAGGTCGGCGATGTCTTGAACAAGATTACCGATAAGCAGATCCGCATCGAAGGGCATACGGACAATGTGCCGATCAGCACGAAGCTGCAGGATAAATTCAAAACGAATTGGGAACTCTCAACGGCGCGCGCCACCAATGTCGTGCGGTACTTGATCGATCAAGGTGGAGTGGGCCGGCAACATATGTCCGCCGTCGGCTATGCGGAAACGCGGCCGATCGCCCCCAACGAGACCGAGCAGGGGCGCAGCGCCAATCGACGGATCGAGATCGTGCTCCATCCGAAAGATCTCTCCAAAATCACCGGCCAGCTGGGCTCCACCGGTCCGGACGGGAAATAAGCCCACCCGTTCGCACCGCGGCGGCCGCCACTCCTCCTGTGGCGGCCGCCTCCCTTCGCACCGCCTGTCTGGAGGCTTCCCCTCGCTCTTCACTTCCGCTATGATGCCGCCGTGCCACCGTCATCCACAGCGCTTCGTAAGCACTTTTATGGATCTTTCAGCATGAGGTTGTCATGGTCCCCTTGATCGGTCTCGCCGTCATCATCGCGCTCTCCTTCGGACTGGCCGCCTGCGATACCGCCTACATCGCCACGATGGAAAAGATGGGCTATGCCAAGCGCGATATTCTGAGTAGCAGGGTGAAGTCGGCGCGCAACGCGCAGGAGGACGCCAAGAAAGAAATCCAAAGCGCCCTGGAGCAATTCGGACAAGTGGTCGGCTATCAGGGCGGCAACCTGGAAGCCACCTATAAGAAACTGAACAGCGAGCTGGAAAGCAGCGAAGACAGCGCCGAAGCCGTCCGAAAACGAATCAAGGATGTTGAAAGCGTGGCGGATTCGCTGTTTGCCGAATGGAAGACCGAACTCGGCCAATATTCCAGTGCCGATCTGCGGCGCAAGAGCGAAGAGAAACTGGCTCAGACAAAAGTCCGATACAACGAAATGCTCGGGGCCATAAAGAGGGCCGAGCAGCGCATCGACCCGGTGTTGAAGCCGCTTCGCGATCAAGTCCTCTACCTGAAACACAACCTGAATGCCCGCGCCCTGGCCGCCATCAAAGGCGAACTCGTGAAGGTCGACGCCCAGGTCGATCAGCTGGTCAAAGACATGAATAAGTCCATCGCCGAAGCGGATAAATTTATTCAATCGATGGAAAAGGAACCGGCCTAACTCGGAGGCCTGAATAGCCACGAATACTGGCAGCATCATTCGCAGGCGGTTCAAAAAATCCGTCCTGCAAGGCCGCAGCAAGCGGAGAGGCGAGGCGTACGCTTCGGTACGTTGAGTCTCTGTGCGCGGCGAGAACGCCGCTGGAGAACTTTTCAACCGCCTGCGGGGAGGATTACCATGCGGTGGGAAGGACAACGGGAAAGCAGCAATATTGAAGACCGCCGTGGCATGAGCCCGGCTCGGGTCGGCAGTGTCGGCGGACTGGGAATCGGCGGTATCGTGTTGGTGCTCGCCGTGAGCTGCTTCACCGGCACCAATCCCCTGACGCTCATCAATATGCTGAGCGGAGTCCAGAGCATGACGGAGTCCTCAGCTCCATCCGAATCCGCTCCCACAGGGGTACCCAGCGACCAACTCGGCAAGTTTGCCTCCGTCGTCCTCGCGGATACGGAAACGACCTGGAAGCAGCTGCTGGGGCCGGACTACGAGGAGCCCCGACTCGTCCTCTTTACCGGCGGCGTCCGGTCCGCCTGCGGGACGACCTCATCAGCCGTCGGTCCGTTTTATTGTCCTGGTGATCACAAGGTATATCTCGACCTCACGTTCTTCAACGAAATGGCTCAACGACTCGGCGCCCCCGGAGATTTCGCGCAGGCCTATGTTATCGCGCATGAGGTGGGACACCACGTGCAGAATCTGACGGGTGTGGCTGAGAAAATCACCCGCCTTCAGCGTCAGGCATCGGAGAAAGACGCGAATGCCTTGTCCGTCCGTATGGAACTGCAAGCCGACTGCTTCGCCGGCGTGTGGGGCCACCATGCCAACCGCACACGGAATCTGATCGAACCAGGCGATTTCGAAGAAGGGCTCAAAGCCGCCGCCGCCATCGGTGACGATCGCCTGCAGAAAATGGGTCAGGGATACGTCCAACCGGAAAGCTGGACCCACGGTTCATCCGACCAACGGATGACCTGGCTCAGGCGGGGCCTGGAAAGCGGCGATCCCAACCGGTGCAACACCTTTGAAGGACCACGCTCATGAGCCAAGACGAACAGGAGTCCAAGAACCAACTGGCAACCGGCGCCCTTGAGACACTCTTCGCCGATCCGCCGTGGAGCTCCAAGTCGTTCCTCGGCGCAGGAGTCACGACTATCGCCGGAGTCGGGGCCTGGATGAATGACATGATGTCCCCGGCCCTCGCCCGCGGAGGGGCCAGCTTTATGGGAGGCTTCTTGATCGGGTGGGCGATTCGCCGGACGGTCAAACTTGCCGCCATTGTCGCGGGAATCCTGCTGACTCTACTGGCCACCGTCAAAATGACCGGGGCCATTGACCTCGATTGGGCCGCCATCGAAGCCAGTATTTCGCACAGTCTCGCCTGGGCGCAGGGCAAAGCGGAGGGCTTCAAGGAAGTCCTCACGGGCTATCTCCCCTCGGCGGGAGCAGGCGGCGCCGGAACATTTTTGGGATTTCGGAAGAAGTAGGACGCGCTCGGAAACCTTCGAGTGAACAGACCGCCTAGTCGTTCAACTTTTCCTTGATCTTATTCCCGGCCTTTTCGAACCCTTCGGCGGTCTTCGTCGCAGCCTTCTTGAGTTTCTCGCCGACCTTGTCCACGACGTGCTTCTCTTCGACCTTTTTCACCACCGCTTTGGTCTTACTTTCAATCTTTTCGCCGATCTGTTTCGCCGTGGCTTCAACCCGCTCCATCATCCCCTGCGACTCTTCGGCGGAAACCGGACCAACGCCGAACACCACGAGGGCGACAACCAGAATGGGCCATGATCTTTTCAGTACATTTCGAGGCGGCATTGCGATCTCCTATATGCGTAAGAGCATACCATCTGAGCCGCAATATGTCTCTGATCTCGCCCCGTCCCTTCGCGCAAGTCCGGCCCCTGCTGATAGATCATCGGCATCCCCGAAGCAATCTAGGCCGCGTCTGGAACAGACCCACCGGAACTGGCCGCAGCATGAGCATGGACGGTCTCAGCAGTTCGCTTGTCGGCTTTCTTCGTTTTGTCCTTTCCTCCCCATTGCCCGACTTCAAGACTATCCAGCCAGTCGAGCAATTTCTCCACATCCGGCCCCTTGAAAATAGAACCATGTTGCGGACAAATCATCGTCGGTTTCAACGCCCGAACACGCTGTACCCATCCCCGAAGCGCCGAAGTAGACGGCATCCAGCGAACGTGGAATCCCCGCATGTACTGCACATGTTCCTCGAAGTTTGTGACGAACAGGTTCGACTCGTGACTGGGAAGCAATGCTCCACCGATATCCCCTGAGAATAGAATGCGGGCCTGAGGGTCAAAAATGGAAAAGTTGCCTGACGAATGGCAATAGTGTGCCGGCACCGCCTCAACCGTTGCGCCGGAGTCGCCAATCTTGATCGTCATCCCCTCATCAGGAATCCCGGTGATCGTTAAATCAGCACGGGCGGCGAAATGCGCGAGAAACGCCGTCCACAACCAAGAACTGTACGTCGTCGCGCGGGGATTGAGATCCAGCCACAGAGCTAGCGACGAAATGATGTCCGGATCCTGATGGCTGGCAAACAAGACGCGAATGTCCTCCAGCCGCAGATGCTTGGAGAGCTCCGCCAAGACCCTGGGGAAAATCTCGATTCCGCCCGGATCAAGGAGCATGCCATCACCTTTGCTCACGATGACATACTCGTTCGTATCCACCACATGCGAACTCTTCTCGGGATCCCGACCGATGGCAATCCAGCGATGATCGCCCTGCTCAAAGATGACTGTGCTCTTCATCCACCTCTCCTTTAGCCAATAACGTCAACAACTCGCGGCCGCTGCCAATGGTGTCTCTGATCGCCTGAAACTTCTGATTCAATCCGTCGACCGTAGAGGTAATTCCGTTCGCCAGGTTGGCAAAATGGGTCTTGCCCTGTCCCGGCAGGTGCGCCGCTTCGATCCCCACACAAAGCCCCAAATACCTCGCAGTCTCCCCGATCCGCTTGATGCTCCCGACCGAGTCTTCCGCCAGCGTGAGACAGGGAAGTGATCGTTCCAGCAATTCCTGAATCTTCCGCAATGTGTCGAGACATTGCCGACCGAGGTAGAGCAAATTCTCACGCAGGAGGGGATCGGCTCCTTCCAGCATCTGACTCTCCAACACCCGTTCCAGATCGCCCGGATGAGTCAGTTGGAGTGCTGCCAACTCAGCGACGAACACTTCATTCCCGTGAGCGACCTGCCGATTGAGCACCGTCAGCAAACATTTGCTGTGCTGATAGTACCGCCGCGCGAGATTGGTGCATTCAGCGGTTTGCTTCGCAATCGTCTTGCATTGCACCCCCAACCCTTCCACCTCAGGCGTGATCGTGCCGGGATAACTCGACAGGATGCCGGCGAGCGCCAGCAACGCCTTTCCTTCGCCAGCGGGCACCTTGGCCGCCTGCACCACTCCGTTTCTCGCCAGCAGTTGCATCTCGAACGCCATCGATTCCAGAGATCGGGCCACATTGAGAATATCCACGGAGATTCCGAACATCCGAGTGATCATGAGCTGATACTGCGCAATAGCCGCACTCCCCGCTTCACCGCCTCGGGCGGAGACGGCACCGGTCGGGGCTGATTCCGGAGAAGACTCTTTGCGACTGAGAACATCCATTTGCGGCTCCCTCTCTTCAACTTTCCTTATCGGGTCCTACCAACGGATTCTTCAGTACTTTCAGTGAGGAGATTTGCCCCGCACGTGCGCCCAAGGACAGATATCGTCCGCAGGCGTCCAACATTTTAGACAACTCTGGATCCCCTTCAATGATACGATCGCCATCGCCGCGCTACTTTTTCACAAGAAAACCAGCCAACACCTTGTTTATACTGACCCAGGCGTTTCCGGTCCCATCATACCTACTTTGAGGATTGACTATGACTGTGCAAGTTTCCCGTTGGCCTCTTGTTTCAGTAACGTTAGCCGTATTTCTTGCGGCCGGGCTTTCCTCGGCCTCCGCCCATGTATCCGAAACCTATGCGGCGTCGGCGCTCGACCGCGCCAAGCTCGCGACCGTCGGCGTACTTGAAGACACGCAGGATCAACGCACGCCTGACAAACCGGGGAAGCTTCTGGTTCGCGGCACCGGATTTCATCTGCGCGACGGCTACATCGTCACCGCCCGGCATGCCGCGGAGAAACATGATGTCACCACCGGCACCATCCTTGAGAAACAGATACGGATCCTGACCACGGAGCTACACGAACTCACCGCCGATCTGGTCGGCGACAGCGCCTTCATGGATGTCGTGGTGTATCGCGTCATTGAAGCCCAACGAGCCAAGCTCCTCGCCACTACCTCCTTCGCCTCCGGCGATGTGCAACCCGGCCAAGCTGTCTTCACCGTCGGCTATCCGATGGGATGGGGACCGACGATGTCCTTCGGTCACCTGGGCAATACGAATACGTTTCTTCAGACAGTGGACACCAGACTGATCCAAGCCGACGTCGCCGCCTGCAGCGGCAACTCCGGCGGCGGGCTCTTCAACGACAAGGGCGATGTGGTCGGCATCATGCACGCCATCATCCAGACCGAACGGGACGACTCCACCGCCCACTGCAGCCGCATGGCCTTTGCGATTCCGGCGTTGCTGGCAGAACGCATCGTGAAATCGGCCATAGACGGAAAGCCGATGACCTTCTCGAAGATGGGCATTCACATGATGGCCGTGAAGGACGGTACGAAGTGGCGGATGGCGGTAAAAGACGTGAATGAGCCGTCTAAGTCAGCCGGCATTCAGAAACACGACATCATCATCGCGGTGGATGAGACCGAGATCAACGACGCAGCGCACTTGAAGAATTATTTGATCGAGCGAACCACCCCGGGCCAACAAGTGCGTGCGAAAGTCCGCCGCATCGATGCAGACCTGACGTTTACGGTGACATTAGCGGGAGGGTGACCCAGGCAGGGCTTGATACCAGCCGTTGGCCCGGACAAGCGTCACAGGCTGGTCAAAGAGCCGACTGAGGTTGATGTCTGTGAGTAGATTGGCTTTGCTGCCGTCGGCAACGATCTGCCCCTCTTTGAGCAGGACCACCCGCTCGATCTCTGGCGGAATCTCATGCAAATGATGCGTGACGAGCAGGACGGTCTTTCCTTTGCGAATCTGCGCGCGCAAGAGGTCCAGATACTGGAAGCAGGCTTTCAGATCGAGTCCACTCGTCGGTTCATCCAACACCAGCACCGAGGGATCGTGCACGAGCGCGCGGCCGAGGAGAAAACGGCGTTGCTCGCCGGTTGAAAGCTGGCCGAAGCGGCGGCCGGCCAGCGACTCGATCCCCAGCTCCTTCATCACTTCACGCGCCCGCGCGACCTGCGTCTCGCTGAACTCCTGATATTCGTAGGTGTCGTTACTCGCGTAGTAGCCGGACAGAATGACGTTCAACCCCTCTGCGCAAATCAGATAGTCCCGCTGGAGATCGTGCGACACGATCCCGAGCCGTTTCCGCACCTCCCAGACGTTCCCGCCTTCCTCTCCGAAGAGACTGACCCTGGTCTCATCCAACGGCAACGGATGGACCCCGCCAGCTAAGAGCTTGAGCAAGGTCGATTTGCCCGCCCCGTTGGGACCTACAATCGCCGCATGTTCTCCCTCTTGCAGCGCAAAGGAGAAGTCCGAGAAGACGCAGGTGTCGCCCCGATAGACTGTCGCATGCTGGATGTCGAGGATGGGACGAGTATTAATCCTCGCGCGCGCCTCTTTAACAGGAGTGGTGACCGGAGCGGCAGCGGCAACCGGACCACCGACTTTTTTCCCAGCGCTACGCGATTGTTCGAGACCGGCACGCGCCAGTGCGTCCACCCGTTCGTTGTCCGGATGACCGGCGTGCCCCTTGACCCAGCGCCAGTCGAGCATGTGGCCGGAAGCCAGGGCATCGAGCCGACGCCAGAGATCTTCGTTCTTGACCGGTTCCTTCGTGGAGGTCTTCCAGCCGCGTTTCTTCCAATTATGAATCCATTCGCTGATGCCCTTCTGGACATACTGCGAATCGGTATAGACGCGCGCTTCCACCGGCGAGGCAAGTGACTGCAAGGCTTCAATGACAGCGAGTAACTCCATCCGGTTGTTCGTCGTCGCCGGCTCCCCGCCGCAGAGCTCCGTCTCAGCCTGGCCGACACGCAACAAGACGCCCCAGCCACCAGGTCCGGGATTTCCGCTGCAGGCACCATCCGTGTAGATTTCGATCATCGGCCCAGGCTCCTCTTGAAACATCAGAATAGTTTCCCGCTCACCCGCTCATCGATTGCAGACACGATTCTACACCGCCCCGCAAGTACCGGCCAGGGGAAGAACGGAGCTCAGCTTCGTAACGTAATTATGCTTCGGCAGGATCGGGATTGATCTTCGCGGACATCTTCTTACCCGCAGCGGGTACCGCCTTCGATGACGAGCCGGGGATCTTCGGGGTCGCTGTCTTTACATCGGCATTCTGCGCGCGATGCAGGAGGGCATGATCCATCAGGACGAGGGCCATCATGGCCTCGGCGATCGGCGTGGCTCTGATGCCCACGCAGGGGTCATGGCGGCCATTGGTTTCAACCGTGACCGGCTTACCACTCTTATCGATCGACCGGCGCGGAATACGGATGCTGGAGGTCGGCTTGATGCCGATCGTCACGACGACATCCTGACCGGTCGAAATGCCGCCAAGGATGCCGCCGGCATGATTAGTCACAAAACCTTCCGGCGTCAGTTCATCGCCATGTTCGGATCCCCGCTGGGCGACCGAGGCGAAACCTGCACCGATTTCGACCGCCTTCACGGCGTTGATGCTCATCATCGCGCCGGCCAGGTCGGAATCCAGCTTCGCATAGACCGGGGCCCCCCATCCAACCGGCACATGCTCGGCCACCGTGGTGATCTTGGCGCCGACGGAATCGCCGGACTTCCGCAAGTCATCCATAAACGTTTCGAGTTTCCCGACGAGATCTGCGTTCGCGGCAAAGAATGGATTGGCTCTGACCTCGTCCCAGCTCTGAAACGGCACTTCGATCGGTCCCAACTGGCTCAGATAGCCCCGGATGACGACCCCATGATTCTCGTGCAGCCATTTCTTCGCAATCGCCGCAGCCGCCACACGCACCGCCGTTTCGCGCGCCGAGGACCGCCCCCCGCCGCGATGATCGCGGATGCCGTACTTCTGCCAATAGGTGTAGTCTGCGTGGCCCGGACGGAACGTATCGATGAGGTTGCCGTAATCCCGGCTGCGCTGGTCTTCGTTGCGAATAAGAAGGGCAATCGGCGTCCCGGTCGTCTTCCCTTCGAAAACACCCGAGAGAATCTCAACGGTATCCGATTCCTGCCGTTGCGTGACGTGGCGTGACGTGCCCGGCTTGCGCCGGTCCAAATCGCCCTGAATGTCTTCGGCCGACAAGGCCAACCCCGGCGGGCACCCGTCCACGACACAGCCGATCGCCGGCCCGTGGCTCTCGCCAAAGGAGGTGACGGTGAAGAGATATCCGGTCGTGTTGCCAGCCATGGCTGATTCGCTCGTTGGGTTATTCGACCAAATCCAGCTTGATCCGCAGTTCCTTCAACTGTTCCGCACTCACGGCCGAGGGCGCGTCGGTCAACGGACATTGAGCCCGCTGCGTCTTGGGGAATGCGATGACGTCGCGGATGGAATCCGCGCCGCCCAGCAGCATGATGAGCCGGTCCAGTCCGAAGGCGATTCCGCCGTGCGGTGGCGCGCCATATTCCAGAGCTTCCAACAGAAACCCGAACTTCGCCTGCGACTGCTCTTTGTTGATCCCGAGCAAATCCAGAATCTTGAGCTGAATATCGCTCCGGTGGTTCCGGATGCTGCCACCGCCGATCTCGCTCCCGTTCAAGACCATATCGTACGCCTTGGCACGCACTTTCAACGGTTCTGAATCCAGCAGCGCCAGGTCTTCATCCATCGGCGCAGCAAAGGGGTTATGCATAAAGATGTACCGCTTCTCTTCCGGCGAATAGTCCAGAAGGGGGAACTCGGTTACCCAGAGCGGCTTCCAGGCATTCTTGTCGATCAAGTTCAATTCCTCGCCCAACATGAGCCGGATGCGGCCCAACACATCGTGCACCACCGCCGGCTTGTCGGCGCCGAAGAGTACGAGGTCGCCGGGCTTGGCTTCCGGCAACACCGCGGCAAAAGCTTTGGCATCAAGGAACTTCGCGATGACGGATTCCAACTGCCCTTCGGGCGTGATCTTCAACCAGGCCAGGCCCTTGGCCCCGAAGCTCTTGGCCGTTTCTCCCAAGGCATCGATTCTGGTCCGAGAGAGAGTACCGCCACCCTTCACGATCAAGGCCTTGACCAATCCGCCCTTCGTGGCGGCCTCCTTGAACACCTTGAACTCACTGGCCGCTGCAAAGGCCGTCACATCGTACAAGGGCATCTCGAAGCGCAGATCCGGCTTATCCGATCCATAGCGCCCCATCGCTTCCGCATAGGTCATCCGCGGAAAGGGCGTCGGCAATTGCACGCCGCCGGCATCACGGAATACGGTGACGATCATCTTCTCCATCAAACTCATCACGTCCAGCCGATCGACGAACGACATCTCCAGATCGATCTGGGTGAACTCGGGCTGGCGATCGTTGCGCAGATCTTCATCCCGGAAACAGCGGGCGATCTGATAGTAGCGATCCATACCGCTGACCATGAGCACCTGTTTGAAGAGCTGCGGCGACTGCGGCAGCGCAAAGAACGTCCCGGGGTTCACACGGCTCGGCACCAGATAGTCTCGCGCCCCTTCCGGCGTGCTCTTCGTGAGGATCGGCGTTTCAATTTCAAGAAATTCTTCCTTGTTCAGGAACCCGCGCACGGCCTGCGCGATGTCGTGCCTGGTCTTCATCAGCTTCTGCATACGGGGACGGCGCAAGTCCAAGAACCGGTACTTCAGACGGATGGCTTCCGTCACTTCGGCATCGTCTTCGATCACGAACGGCGGCGTCTTCGATTCGTTCAGGATCTCCACCGCATCGACATACACTTCGATCTCACCGGTCGAGAGATTCGGGTTCTTGGACTCATCGGGCCGCGCCATCACCTGGCCGGTAATCGAGACGACGCATTCACTCCGGAGCGTATGGCCGCCTTGATGCACCGCCGCGTTGCGCTCCGCATTGAACACAATTTGCGTGAGCCCGGTCCGGTCTCGGAGATCGATGAAGATCACCGTACCATGGTCGCGCCGGCGCTGTACCCAGCCGTTCAACACGACGGTCTGGCCGACATGGGCCTTGTTCAACTCCCCACAGCGATGCGTTCTCACTTTCATGCCACGTGTCTCGCTTTCTTCGTCGAATGCCGTTTGGTCTTCGAGGGCTTGGCCCAGCCCGGACGCCGCGGAGGCTTGGGCGGTCGGACACCCGGGTCCTTCCCTTCCTTCTCCAAAGTCATGCGCTGATCGACGATGTCGCGCAAGGCATTCGCTTCCCGATCCGTCAAGAATCGGAACTCGCCGGACTCCAGATTGCCGAGCGTCAGCGGCCCCATCTTCACGCGGGTCAATTTGATCACCGGATGGCCAACGGCTTCCAGCATCCGCTTCACCTGATGCTTGCGGCCCTCGTGAATCGTAATTTCCACCCAGGAGTTGGCTTCGGCCTTACGCACCTTTTTCACCGTCGCCGGACTGGTCATGCCGTCTTCGAGCTTGATCCCCTTCTCAAGTTGGGCAATCTCTGCATCCGTCAGAACGCTCTTCACCTTAATGAGATAGGTCTTCGGGACATGATAGCGCGGGTGCAGCAACGCCTGCGTCAAATCTCCGTTGTTCGTCAGCAGCATCAAGCCTTCACTGTCGAAGTCCAGCCGGCCCACTGGAAACACCCGCACCGACACGCCATGCAGGAAATTCTTCACCGTCGGCCGACCGCCCGGATCGTCCAGCGTCGACATGACGTTCTTGGGTTTATTCAGAATGAGATAGACGAAGGGCTGTGCGTTTTCGAGGTGCTTGCCGTCCACCTTCACGTGATCGCGCTCGGGATCGACCTTCGTCCCGAGTTCCGTGACCACCTTGCCATTCACCGTCACACGACCGCTCGCAATCAACATCTCCGCCTTCCGGCGCGAAGCCAGCCCGGTCGTCGCGATTATTTTCTGCAGTCGAGTTTCCATCAATCTCTTTTCTTCACTGCTTTCTCAGCAGGAGCAGTTCTATTGGCTCTTATTGCGCGCATCCGGCGAGCACAGCCCGCCATCTAGCATTTCACATCAAGTCCCTGTGCGCGCCGGGCGAGCACGAGAGACAATAGGACGGCTCCTGCCCTCCCCTACTCCCACTCAATCGTGCTTGGCGGCTTCGAACTGATGTCGTAGACGACGCGATTCACGCCCTTCACTTCATTGATGATCCGGCTCGACATCCGGCCCAGTACATCGTTCGGGATCTTGGCCCAGTCGGCGGTCATCCCGTCGACGCTGGTCACCGCGCGAATCGCCACGACGTTATCATAGGTCCGCTGATCGCCCATAACGCCGACCGTGCGGATCGGCAGGAGCACGGCAAAGAATTGCCAGATTTCGCGGTACAGTCCCGCACCGCGAATCTCCTGATCGACGATCGTTTCCGCCCCGCGGAGGATCACCAATCGCTCCTTCGTCACGGAGCCGAGCACCCTGATCGCCAATCCAGGACCGGGAAACGGCTGCCGCCAGACGATCTCATCCGGCAACCCCAGTTCAGTTCCCAACACCCTCACTTCGTCCTTGAACAATTCCCGCAGCGGCTCAATCAATTTCAACTTCATCCGCGCGGGCAAACCACCGACATTATGATGCGTCTTGATCGTGGCCGACGGCCCCTTGAAGCTCACACTCTCGATGACGTCGGGATAGAGCGTCCCCTGCACCAAATACTTGACGCCCTTCAGCTTCTTGGACTCGACGTCGAAATTCTTAATGAACAGACGCCCGATGATCTTGCGCTTCCGCTCAGGATCGGTGACGCCCTTCAAGCCATCCAGGAATTGTGTTGTGCGATCGAGCACTCGCAGATTCAAATGCATCTGCGACGAAAAGGTCTTCTTCACCTGGTCGCGTTCACCGGCCCGCAACACCCCATTATCGACGAAGATACAAGTCAGCTGATCGCCAATGGCCCTATGCGTGAGAGCCGCCGCCACCGACGAGTCGACTCCGCCGCTCAGCGCACAGATCACGCGATCTTTGCCGACCTGTTCGCGAATCTGGTTCACCGCCGTCTCCACGTAGGACTGCATGGTCCAGGTCGGCGTACAGCCGCAGATCTCGTAGACGAAGTTCCGGAGCATCTTCGCGCCTTCCGGCGTATGCGCGACTTCCGGATGGAACTGCAGGCAATAGATCCGCCGCTGCTCGTCCTCCGACTTCATGGCCGCGACCGGCGAGTTGCTCGTATGGGCAATGGACCGGAACCCCTTCGGCATGCGCTCGATCCGGTCCCCATGGGACATCCACACCACCGAGGAACCGCCTGTGCCGATCCCCTTGAAGAGATCGCTGCGGTCATCGATCAGGAGATCCGCCCGGCCATATTCCCGATGCGGCGCCTTGACGACCTTGCCTCCCGACAAATGCGTCACCAACTGCATGCCGTAACAGATGCCCAGGATCGGAATGCCCTGATCGAATAATTCCTTGGCGACAGAAGGCGCCTTCTTTTCGTAGACGCTGGAGGGACCGCCTGAAAGCACGATGCCCTGCGGACGATAGGCCAGAATCGTCGCGAGGGACGCCGTACAAGGCAGGATCTGCGAATAGACCTGCGCCTCGCGAATGCGCCGGGCAATCAACTGGGTGTACTGTGATCCGAAGTCGAGGACGAGAATGCGGTTATGCCAAAGTTCCATGAACGATCCAGCTTTCAGCGGTTAGCTATCAGCGATCAGCAAGACAGGAGAACCGCACATTGAGGAATGTCTGTCACAGGGAGGGATCATCGGCCTTCTGGCTGAACACTGATGGCTGAAGGCTGCCTGCTGTCGTTACTCCCAATCCATCCGGTAGTTCGGTGCTTCTTTGGTGATAATGACGTCATGCACGTGGCTTTCGCGGAGGCCGGCCACGGTTTGCCTGATGAAGGTCGCCTTCTCCTGAAGATCGGCAATCGTCTGGCAGCCACAGTAGCCCATGCCGGACTTGACGCCACCGACCAACTGATAGATGACGGCTCCCAGCTGCCCTTTGTACGGGACACGGCCTTCGATACCTTCCGGCACAAGTTTCTGGGCAGGGCGTCCGCCTTGTCCATAGCGATCACCGCCGCCGCGTTCCATCGCGCCGATGGAACCCATCCCGCGATAGACCTTGTATGTTCTGGCTTGATACAGCACCGTTTCACCCGGGGACTCTTCCGTCCCGGCCAGGAGTCCACCCAACATCACAGAGGATGCACCCGCCGCCAGCGCCTTGGTCACGTCGCCGGAGAACTTAATCCCGCCGTCCGCAATGATTGGCACCCCGGTTCCACGAAGGGCTTTGGCACAATCGGCAATAGCCGTGAGCTGTGGCATCCCTGCGCCGGAGACAATGCGCGTCGTGCAAATCGAACCGGGGCCGACGCCGACTTTCACGGCATCAACGCCCATCTTCAGCAAATCTTTGGCCGCTTCCGCCGTCGCAATGTTGCCCGCAATCAACTCCAGAGACGGATGTTGCTTCTTCAGCCGTTTCACCGTATCGAGCACGGCCTGGGAATGCCCGTGCGCGGTATCGACGACAATCAGGTCGACGCCGGACTTGATCAACAGGCTCGCCCGTTCATCGGTATCCGGCCCCACGCCAACCGCCGCGCCCACGCGCAGACGCCCATGGGTATCCTTGCAGGCATTGGGATACTTAATCCGCTTCTCGATGTCCTTGATCGTGATCAGCCCTTTGAGCTCGTAGTTCTTATTCACGACCGGCAGTTTTTCAATGCGGTGCTCGTGCAAAATATCGCGGGCTTTTTCAAGGCTCGTTCCCACCGGCGCCGTCACGAGCTTGTCGCGCTTCATGACTTGGGACACCTTGAGGTCCATACGGGTTTCGAACCGCAGATCCCGATTCGTCAGAATACCGACCAGCTTGCCCTCTTTCGTGACGGGAATGCCGGAGATGCGATACTTTGCCATCAGCGCGTGCGCGTCGCGGATCGTCTGCTCGGGCGAGATGGTCACGGGATCCATAATCATCCCGCTTTCAGATTTCTTCACCCGATCCACTTCCGCGGCCTGATCCACCGGCGACAGCACGCGATGGATGATGCCGATTCCGCCTTCACGCGCCATCGCAATGGCCAGCCGCGCCTCAGTCACGGTATCCATCGCCGCGCTGACAAAGGGGACGTGAATGCGAATATTGCGCGTCACCAGCGTCGACGTCTCGACTTCGTTCGGCAAGACTTGCGACTTCGCCGGCACCAGGACGACGTCGTCATACGTGAGGCCCAATCGCGGTTCTTTATCCAGCATGATCTCCCCGTGCCACTCCCACGGCCTGTTCGTCAGGCCCTATCGCGTCTGTTGCGCTTTATCGAGTTCCGCCATCGCTTCGGCATTTTCCTGCAGCCGCTCGCTGCCTTCATCGGCCGGCATGAACTGCTGCACCCGCGTGTTCCCGCTGTCCACCACGAACACGCTACCGCGGGCATCCACGGCGATGCCATAGGGGAAATTGAATTGCCCGTCCCCGTTCCCATAGCCGCCCCACTGTGTGATGTAATTGCCTTCTTTGTCGAATTTCTGCACGCGCTGGTTGCCAGCATCCGTCACATACACATCGCCGGCGCCGTCCACCGCCACACCCCAGGGATTCCGCAACTGTCCGGCTTCCTGCGCGAGCGGACTGCTCGCATGGCCGGCCTCGGGACTGCCGCCCCACTTGGCCAGCAACTGCGGCAACACGTTGGTGCTGGTGTCGAACTTCTGGATGCGGTGGTTGCCCATGTCCACGACATACACCGCCCCGTCGTTCTGGTCGACGGCCACGCCACGCGGGAAGTAGAACTGCCCGTCGCCGCTGCCGAAGCTGCCCCAGGCCATGATGAACTCGCCGGCCATATCGAACTTCTGCACGCGGAAATTCGCGCTATCCACGACATACACGAACCCGCGTACGCGATCGACCGCGATGCCCCACGGAGCATTGAACTGGCCTTCGCCGTTGCCGCGCGACCCGAACTTCATCAGATACCCGCCGAGCTTCCCGTCGAACTTCTGCACGCGGTGGTTGTTGGTATCAACCACCCACACATCGCCCTTGCCGTCGCAGGCGATACCCGTCGGGTTATGGAAGTTCGCGTTGGCCGATCCGAAGCAGCCCCAGAGGATGATGAAGTTTCCGGCGTTGTCGAATTTCTGGATGCGGTTGTTGCCGTTATCCACGGCGAACAACGAACCCTGCTGATCCACGCACAAGCCGTACAGCGGCGCCATGAACTCGCCCCCGTGGAGGAGCGACGCACCGCGGCCAGGCTGCCCCCACTTGGAGACACAGACGTACCCGGACGTGTTGACAAGAATGCTGGCGCTGGCCGGAGTCGAGACGTTGTTGCCCACGTCCTTGAACCAGACATAAATGGTCTTCGGTCCATCGGTCGGCGACAGAATGAAGGGAATCGTGGCGCCGAACTTGATCGCCGTCGTGACTTCGACCCATCCCGGCGTGCCACCCATCGGCGTCAACGGACTTTCCGAAATGAAATAGGCCGTCACACCGGTATCCAAGTCCGTCGCGGAGATCGTGACGACGACTTCCGGCGAGTTGGTCATGAACGCGCCGTGATTGATGACGGCATAGGGATTCTGCGGAGCGGTAATGTCGATGAGAACCGGCGTCGACGTCACTTCCTCCGATACCTCACTCTCGGTGCCGTCTTCGAACACCGCCGTGATGGCATAGAAATACGCCGTATCGTTGGTCAATCCGGAATGCGTGTAGGGACTGGTCACCCCTTCGACTTTGGTCCCGGTCTGGATGGTGACGCCCTGCGCGGTGTTGAAATACAGGTTGTAGGAGACCGCGCCCTGCACATCCAACCAGCTCAAATAGATTTCCGTGTCGCCCGGCTTGACCGCCACACTGCGCGGAGGCTGAACCGCACCCGCCGCCGGAGCCGGCAGCGACTGCTCTTTCCCTCGATTGATTTCTTCTTCCGTCGGCACATACTTCACGACGCGGCTGTTCCCGCTATCGACGACGATGACGGCGCCCTCCTTATCGACGGCGATACCGGAGGGGAAATTCAATTGCCCTTCTGTCTTTCCGCGGTTCCCGAAGGAGCAGAGGAAGGTGCCGTTGCCGTCGAACTTCTGAACACGATGATTGCCGTTGTCGACGACGTAGACGTTCCCCAGCGCATCGCAGGCAATGCCCCAGGGCGACTTGAATTGCCCCGGCCCATGCCCTTCACGCCCCCACTTGGTCAGAAAGCTGCCGCGCGAATCGAATTTCTGAATCCGGTTATTGCTCTCATCCGCCACGAAGATGTTGCCGACGAAATCGACCGCGACACCGCGCGGGAAAAAGAACGCGCCGTCGAAACTGCCGTCGCGCCCCCACTTCAACAGCGGCTGGCCATCGGACTGAAACTTCTGAATGCGGGCGTTGCTCGTGTCGGACACGTAGACGTTGCCCTCTTGATCAGTGGTGATCCCCCAGGGCACATCGAACTTGCCCATGTCGGCGCCGCGCCAGGCGAATCCGAACTTGCCCCAGGCCTTCATGGCGTTGCCTTCGAGATCGAACTTTTGCACACGGTTATTGCCGCTGTCGGCAATGTAAATGACATCGTCCGGCCCGACCGCCAATCCGCGCGGATAATAAAAACACCCTTCCTGCGAACTCGGTTCGCTCCCCCATCGGGCAACGAACTTGCCATCTTTCGTGAATTTCTGAATCGAATGGTTGTCGGTATCGGCGACATAGATGTTGCCGTCTTTGTCGAGCGTCAGACCGGTAGGCGAGCTGAATTCTCCATCGTCGGGACCTTCCTGGCCGAAAGCCATGGCCAGCAAATACGGCGAGGGAATCGCCATGACTTCCTGCGACTCCAGGCTCTCTCCCTTCTGCGTCACGACCGTCACAACATAGTGGTAGCAGGTTCCGTTCGCGAGATCGTCGTGAACAAAGGGGGAGGTCGCGCCTTCGAGACAGGTCGCCTTATCTTTCTTGACGCCGATGACGGCTTTAAAATCCTCGGCACTGGCGATGGGGCGGGTCAATTCCGAAAACTTGATCTGAACGCCCTTCGTCGTCTGGAAATACAGGTTGTAGTACATCGCCTCGGGAACCGCATCCCAGGTGATCGTGACTCGACCATTGCCTGCTTTGGCCTGGACGTTCTGCGGCGCGGGCGGCAGCTCTTCATCTGCGGCGACCGAATCGCCGGCACCCCACTCACTCTGGGTACCTTCGGCCGACAGGATCCGTCGATCGAACCGGAACATTTCGTCAAAAAGCCATGCCTTCATCATAGGTGTTGCCTCGTGTTGCTAAAGCCGTCCCGCGCCAAGAACCAAGGGTCTTTCAATCACTTAGAATTGGATTGGCGAGTCTAACAAAGCGCTGGAAAGAGAGTCAAGGAGCGGGGAAACAGGGCGAGACGACAGCTTCAAGCTGTTGCGACCGCCGTGCCGACGCCGGCCGAGCCTTGCAACAAGTTCCCCGCCATGTCACTCACTTGCCCCAGCACCGTCACCGTCGCCGACGCGGTCGGAAAAAACGGCGAGGCCGGGGTGAAGACGGCAAAGGTATTCTGTTGGCCGAAGGTGATCGTGCCAAGCCGTGCCTCGCCCTGACTGACCACGAGGACCGTCGCGCCGTTCACGGTATTGGGATTGATCGGCTCCGAGAAGGTCAGGATGATAGACGTGTTGAACGGCACATTCGTCGCCCCGTGCGCCGGGCTGATCGAGACCGTCGGCGAGACCGTATCCGAATTTGTGCCGGTGGTGAAGGAGCCGATGAAGCCACCGTCGAGCGGCACGCCATCCACACTCTTGATGCCTTGCGTGAGCGAGAGCGTATAGGCGGTTGTGGCCGCCAGTACTGCCGCCGGGCGGAACGTCACGACCGTGTCACCGAAGTCAAAACTGTACGTCCCGGCCACCGGCGTGACGCCCTGCGTGAAGCCAAAGTTCGCCGTCGTGATCGTCGCGCGATCGACTGGACGTGAGAACGACACCGTCACCGGGGTATTGCGTGGGATGTTGATCAGCCCCATCGTCGGCGTGATCGCGCCGATCTTCTGTGAGGCCCCGGCCAGATAGGTATAGCCGTTCTGGATCAGCGCATCGCCGTTCGCATTTGACACCACCACATCGGCCGGACCGACCACCGAGGCCGGGACTTGCACAATCATGCTGGTAGGAGACACCAGTGTGAGCACGCTGGCCGGCTTGTTGCCGATCTTCACCGTGGTCCCGGCGATAAAGCCGGTGCCGGTCAGGGTCGTCCGCTGCCCGCCTTGTATAGAGCCGACGTTGGGAAACAGGCTCGTCAGCGTCGGCGGTGGACCGGCATTCGCCACCGTGAAGTTTACCCCATTCGAGGCCAACCCACCGACCGTCACCGTGACCGGTCCAGTCGTGGCTCCGCTCGGGACTTGCGTCGTGAGCGAGGTTGCGGTGGCAGACAGCGTCGTCGCCAAGATGCCGTTGAATCGGATTTGATTGAGCGCCGCCGTGGAGCTGAACCCGTTGCCGGAGATCGTCACGAGTCGCGTGACCGGGCCGGAAGTGGGAGACAGTGCCGAGACGACAGGCGCGGAAGCATTCACGGAGAACGAGGCCGTGGCCGAGCCAGTCGTTGTGGTCACGCTCACCGCCGTCGCGCCGGTGCGGGCGGCAAAGGAGATTTGGAAGGTGGCGGTGAGGGACGTTGGCGTCGTCAGGACGTTGCGGACGAGAATGCCGGGATTGTCCGTCGCCAGCGCTGCGCCGGTGAGATTAGTCCCGGTGAGGGTGACGGTGACCGAGGCCCCCGCGCTGCCGGTATTCGGCGTGAGCGCCGTAATCGTCGGTGCGCCGACGCCACCGGTGTTCCGCGTGATCGACAGCAGATTCCCGACCGCGTCATAGCTGTAGGTCGCGACATTCCCCTGCCCGTCGATCACCTGCGACAGCCGACCCAAGTCGTCGTAGATATATTGCGCCTGGTCAGCGACCACTAGCGTCGGCGCCAACGCACACAGCATCAGCACGCAGACCACAGCCGTCAGGAGTTTTGAGAACGTCATCTGCTTCATCACAGGTCTTTCATCACCGAATTGGACTCATTCGCGCTTCACTGGACCGCACCATCCTCATGTGTCTTTCTGAGTGCACAGTCAAGAACCGCCCTCATCACTCTTCCCCCTTTGGAAACGTTCGGAGTATCTCCTGGCATACAGCGAGAATATCTGGTTTGTAATCATCTATAAGCTTGTTCATTTTATCGTCGAGTCTTTTTAGATGGTTGGGCTCGTATTCTGCTCGCAACTCTCCTATGGGAAACTCTTCTGTATCGTCCTCGAATGCAATAATTGCATTGAAAACCTCATGCCCAGGCTCATCAATTTCGAATCGTAACCTGTTAATCTTCCTTGTGCCTTCAACGAGATGCATTCGATCTTCAATCATTGCCGTTGCCACTGCTCTCAACTCCGCCAGCTTTCTGGCTTTAATGATATCTGGCAAACTCATGGACCACCTCGGAGTTTACGTCGCGACATTCCCCTGCCCGTCGATGACTTGCGACAGCCGACCCAGGTCGTCGTAGATATATTGCGCCTGGTCGGCGTAGATTCCTGTCGGCCCGAAGAGGACCAGGCCAAGCACCAAGACAAGCACACGGTAGAGCCAGGCGGCGCGAGACAGAGTCATCATGATGTTCTCGTCCAATCGATGGCGCAGGAGTGCGAGAGAGGAGCGCGATGTTGAGTCTGTGGTCCCGACTTGTTCAATGGTGCGTCTGGTGGTGCCGATGGCTGGTCCGTTGGATGCGGCCACACTCGCCGGCCTCCTGGCCACGTCACCGAACTGAGGGGCCGATGCGTCGACCGCACGCGCCGCCCAAGCCTGAATGGGTTCGTCGTGAACTCATTCGGCTGAAAGCGTTGGTGCCAGAGGCGGGCTGCCGCACGATCATGCACACCTTCAACCGGCGATTCGCGGTCCGTCGGCAGATGACCGTCGGCAAAACCTACGTCGCCGAGACGATCCGACGGCAGCAGTACGCCATCCTGTGTCTGCGCCGGAAGCTGAAGCATCGCGTGCCCCGGCCCATCCCCCGCAATCTGATCTGGGGCATGGACTTGCTGACCAAGACGGATACCAGTGGCCGCCAGCATGTCGTGCTGGCCATTGTGGATTATGCCAGTCGCGCATGTCTGTGCCTGAAGCGGCTGACCGACAAGTCGTCGTGGACGATCAAGCACCACCTCACCGCGGTCTGCCGTCAGTACGGCTGCCCCCAGATGCTTCGCACGGATAACGAAGCCGTGTTCACATCGGGCATGCTCAGGATAGCGGTGAGCCTGTTGGGCATTCGCCGGCAATTGAGCGAGCCGGGCTGCCCCTGGCAGAACGGCCGTGTCGAGCGGCTCATCGGCACGGTGAAACGGATACTGCTGCCGCATCCCATCGAGGATGCGTCTTCCCTCGACCGGGCGCTGGCCCACACGCGATACGTCTACAATCATCTCCGGCCCCATCACCATCTCCATGGTCGCACCCCCGCTGAAGTCTGGGCGGGAGTCGATGTCTTCGCGCCCACCCGCAAGAGCCGCCGCTGGCTGCGGCGCTGGGAGCGGCAGTGGGAACAGACTACGCTGGAGGGGTATGACCCAGGATAGACCAACGGAATGCGTGAACGCATGAGCGCGCCGTCCGCACAGGGAAGCGGTATCGCTGGGACAACCTATGCCCTGAGTCAGAAACGCGTTAACTTTTTCAGAACACATGTGCATGTACGCCCTGCCTTGAGGCCTCTCAGCAATCCCACATCCTGCCCAACGGGTGCTTCAACCGGCCCATTCGTCAAAAAACTCCCTCACAAACTCGGTGCCGCCCCATCCCGGACACGCGGACGGGACACCCCCTAGTTACCTTCTTAGTTACCTTCTCTAGTTTCACTCGCGACTTTACACTACAAACAGATCGTCTCCATGCCTAATAGTGTAGGATTCGTAGTGGCTCGAATCGTCATAAAGAACTAGAACTTCCTGATTCGCAAAACATAGCGTTAGGGTGCCATCAGGAAGGCCTGCCACGCTCGTGATACTGGACCCAATCAATGAAAGCAGGCTTCCAGCGACGACAAGCGGCACACCTTCTTCCCATACAGAATCCTTCCCTCGTGATGAGTGGGAAAGTTTTCCACCCAGTCCAATATGGATTCCGCCGCTAAAGTAGAACTGGATCTGGGCAGGACCAAAGGAGATTAGCTCCAATTCCATTCCCTTGAAAAAGCTTAAGTCGATGTTCTTGGGAAGACCATACATACTAGGCCTCGCTTACTTATTGAAATATCCTGGTGGTAACGGCACGTGATAATCCTGCCTCGAAGCAGCTTGCTTTCCTGTCGCAGGATTTATCGGGTGCCCAGCGTCGTTGTACTTTATCCAATAGCCATTCGGATAGTCAGGATTTGCACCAGGAGGCATGACGCGAACGGAGTTGGCGTTCCCTGTTGAGCCGGGTTGTTGATACACCGTGCCTCCGCCGGATCTGCTCGGCCCACTCGTATAATTTGGCGGAATTGGCGGCGGTGGCTGCGGTGGATTGGTCGGAGGAAACTTCTTCGGCGATTTGGGTCCCTTTGTCCCTTTACCGGCTGCCCCTGCTGCTTTAGAGAGCCCCGGTAACTTATTCAGTCCGCCGGAGAGGCACCCTACTCCTAGATCGACGAGGTCCGGCTTTCTGCCAGAGAGAAGGGCTTGGACGGCCCCACCCGCAGCGCCTCGCAGACAGGCGCCCGCCAGAGGAACCAACGGCACCAGTTCCCCGCTTGGGTCTGTGAGGTTGATCGGATTGTTAAAGGTATAGGCATAGAGATTGAGGTCCTCGCCATCGAATTCTAGAGGGTCCTCGCTGAGAAAGCGATGCAAGGTGGGCGAATAATACCGCGCCCGATAATAGAAGAGACCTGTGCCGTCATTGTCCCGGCCCGTGTATTGAACGGGATTGGACGACGCCCCCGTGCTGGTGGCTCGGCCGAACGGCTCATAGGCATAGGAGGTCGTCACGGCTCCCGATTGATCGGTCAACGCAAGGACCGTTCCGCGTTCATCAGCCAGGTAGAACTCGTCGCCACTCGAACTGTGGCGGATGTACGGCTCATCAATCGCCAGGCCTCGTAGATAGCTCCCGCTGACCGCGCTGCCCCCAATCTCCTGCACGATGTCATCGCCGTCATAGAGGTATTCTGACGTGTGTCCATTCACCGTCTTACTAATCCGGCGATTGAACGCGTCGTAGACAAACGTCGCCGTGATCGTGAACCGCAAAACCGGGGTCAGTTCTTGAGTTTGCACTCTGTCAGCACCTGCCGTTGTTGGTCGGTCAGCGGCCTTTCTTCAATCGCTCGCTGAATTTGTGACACGCGTGACGGAGAGACGCCGAACCGCACGGCAACGGTCTGAAGCGGTTCGTTGACCGCTCGGCGCAAGAGATACACGGCCGTTTTCGCGGCTTCACTGCGGGTATCTTTCACGAGCGAATTGAGCGGTACCTGATAGAGGGCCGCTACTCGCTGCAAGACCTGTTCGGCTGACGGGCGCGTCGGGCAGGTCTGCTCGACGGGGACATTTGCCAGGGGCTTGGCTGACAGCAACTCCTCCATCCGTTCACGAAACGCGGGGCTGCCTAAGAAGATTTGTCCCGTAATGTCCGTCCATGGCGACGCCAGACCGACCCCCTCCTCGACAAAGCGTTGGTAGCTGAGCCGGGCGCGTTCCCCTTCGACGTCGAACAGCTGGAGCACAGCGGGGACATCGAGCCAGGCGGGAGCGGGTTGGAGGCCGACGGTCTGGCCATAGCTACTCCAGGGCCAGTCCTGCGCGGTCTTCACGAGCCGAGCGCGAACGGGATTGAGCACAACATATCGGCAAAGTTCTTGTAGATAGTTTTCTTTTTCAACCAGCAGACTTTTGAATCGGCCTTGGAGCAGATGGCCGACTCGCCGATGGCGTCGATTGAAGTATTGGGTATACGTGCCATGAAGCCGCCGCAACCCACGGCTGAGGGTGGGCTCAGGGGTTTCAACGACGAGATGATAGTGATTATCCATCAAGCAATAGGCATAACAGCGCCAGTGCTGTTGACGAATTTCTAGTGCTACGAGCCGCAGAAACCGTTGCCGATCGGCGTCGTCGAGATAGATGGGTTGTTGGGCGTTGCCGCGTGCGGTGAGGTGGTAGAGGGCACCGGGAAATTCGAGGCGCAGCGGTCTGGCCATAGACCAGAAGATAGATTTCCTAAGTGTATAAAGTCAAGAACTGACCCTGTTCATTGCCCGTGGGGAATAAGTGAGATGAGAGGTTAGAGTCTGCCTGGAGTCGCAAGCAGCTTTGGAGGAAACGATACGACTGACGATACCTGACCTAGCTCTGCTGAGCGGAATCCTCAACGAGCACATCCTCACCATTCACCTCAACCGCCACTATGCGCTCTTCCTCAACCACAGATTCAGATTCAATTTCAACGCCCTCGGCATCCGCCACAGAGGACACCTCTTCACTCAGAGCCTTGATTGCCTCCGTCGTGCTGTCGATCACCGCCTCTTCAGCGGGGGTCGGCATGGCCACTTCCATCGTGTCCATCGGCAACAGCGACTGATCGGACTCGCCCAATTCCGTGAACTCCCGCAACGGCGGCAATTGCGTCAGGTCGTTCAAACCGAAATGCTCAAGGAAAAACTTGGTCGTGCCGTACATGATCGGACGCCCTGGCACTTCCTTCCGCCCCACGATGCGCACGAGCTTCCGCTCGAGCAAGGTCCGAACAACACCGGAGGTTTCAACGCCGCGGATCTCTTCGATCTCCGAACGGACGATCGGCTGCTTGTAGGCAATGATCGCCAGCGACTCCAGTGCGGATCGGGACAGCTTGGCCGCCGACTTCGTTTTATCCAGGCGCTTGATCCAGGTGGCATATTCCTGCTTGGTCACCAGCCGGAACCCGCCGGCGATTTCAACCAGCCGGACCCCACGCCCCTCTTGCTCCAATTCCTCTCCCAGGCCGCGCAGGGCTTGCGCGACATCCGACTTCGTCACGTCGCCCATGATCGCCACCAGACGCTGCACGGACAAGGGCTCGGGCGAGACAAACAGCAGGGACTCGACGATGCCGCGCAACTCGCGCTCGGCAATCGCCAGCACGGCGCCCTCATTCACCGGTGCGGCCCCTGTGGTGGCCTCGGCGGATGGGGATTCGATCGATCCGGTTTCAGCCGACAGGTCCGTTGCGGCCGAACGCTCAGATCCCTCAGAAACCACTTCATCGGCCGGCACGTCGCATGCCGCAACCTCAACGGAGTCCACTGATTCAGCGAGGTCCACCTCAACGGAGGTCATATTCAATTCATCGGTGATCGGAGTCATGTCCCCCTCCATTCGGCGTCTAAGTCATCGAGCTCAGCGGGATCCGGGACGAGCGAGAAGGTCCGTGAAACCAGAATCGGCCCGAAGGTCTCGCTCTGAAACACGTGTGCGACCCGCAACCGGATCAGTTCCAGCAAAGCCAGGAATGTCACAATAATCACCAGCCGGTGGCAGGAGCCGTCAAAGAGCGCGGCAAACGAGACCGAGTCTTTGCCCTCCAGCGTTTCCAGTATCACATTCATCCGTTCCCGCACCGTGAGATTATCCGGCACAATTTCAATCAGCGTCTTCCCGCCGCCAGGGTTCCGTTCCACAATCGCCTTTAACGCATCGACCAGATCGAACAACGACACGTTCTCCATCGACAGCTCTTCCGGCTCGACGTCGACGACGAGCGGCTCCGGCTCGCGACTGAAAATCTCCCGCCACATTTTCTCCTGGCCGTCGAGCTGCCGGGCCGCCTCCTTGTAGGTCTTGTACTCCAGCAGCCGCCTGACCAGTTCTTCGCGCGGGTCCGGCCCGTCTTCTTCGTCTTCCGCCGCCTCGTCCGCCGGGAGCAGCATCTTGGACTTGATCTGCAGCAGGGTGGCGGCCATGACCAGAAACTCCCCCGCCACGTTCAGATTCAAATCCTTCATCGCCTCGACATATTCGAGATATTGCTGGGCGATCAGGTTGATCGGAATATCGTAAATATTGATTTCGCTCTTCTTGATGAGATGCAGAAGGAGATCCAGCGGCCCTTCGAAATTCTCGATACGGACCTGATACGGCAGCTCGGTTTGTTCAAACCCGCTGGTCTGTTGGTTGGGCTGATCCACGGGGGCGTTATAGCAAGTTATAGGGGGGCGGGGCAAGCCTGAAACTATATGTTGGGGGTCCGAGCCTTCATGGGGTTATTTCAATTTGACGGCGTAGGCGACGAGAAAGGCTGCTACCAGCAGAATGCCCAGCGTAATGGCATATTGCTGGAAGTCGGATTGCCCCCCCTTCCCCGCCCCTTCCTGCGCGATTCCCTTTGTCCCGTTGGTCAAAGGCTTCTGATCGAATCGGACCTTGGCCAGATCGGCGCCCCGCTTAAAATCGGCATTGGAGAAATCCGCTGCTTGGAGAAATTGAGCACCGGCAAACCGCGCTTCACCGGAAAACACCACGAAGGCAAAGAACGCCTCCCGACTGAAAATGGCATCGGAGAAATTCGCGAGCTTCTTGAAGTGCGCGCCGGAAAATCCCGTCCCCAACCCGAATCGCGCCCGCTCAAAATTCACCGGGGCTTCACAGACCACTTCAAGAAACTCCGCCATCCCGTCAAACAGACTTCCCTGGCAATCCACCGGCCCCCGAAAGGCGGAACGATGGAACCGGGTATGGGGACCGAACTTGGTCTCGGCGCAACTAAGCCCCTGGGCAAAGTGCCCTTGAACAAAATAGGCCTCCCGTTCAAATAGAGCGCCATCTATGGCCAGGCTCTTCTGAAAGACCGACCGCGACAGATCCACGCCATCCGTGAACCTGGTGCCATGAAAATCGACCGTTCCCTCGAACTCCAGCGTCCCCTTCGCCGATCGATGCCGGAGGGCTCCGTCAACGACTGAATCACGAATGATCAGATTCCCCGCCACGATCCGCTGCTCTTCGTCGTTCAGGGCGCTGAGCGCGGCCTGTTGCTCGGGTGTGAGTCCTTTGGGGATTTGTGATTTCCGAACCGGCAGCTGATCGAAGATCAGATCGCCCTGCAGCACCACACCGACCAGATCCACCGCCTGCCTCTGCGTGAGCGCCTGCATCACACTCGCTGCAGGAACAGCCTGCGCTTCACGCTCAGCTTTCGTACAATCCGGGCTCAGATGCTTCATGAGCGGGCCGGGCTTCCCACCGGGTGAGGATTCAACCGTGCAGACCGCTCCAGCAACGCTGGTTTGGCAGATGCCGCCCAGCATCAGCAGCGCACACAACAGAACAAGCCCGCATGATCGCGTCGTATTCATCATAGTCGCCGTTATACGAGATGCTTGAGGCTAAGACAAGGCTGGAACGTAGACGGATTGGTCAGTGCAGCCCTGTGACAATGGCGCGGTACTCATCATCCGTCAGACGATGCATCCCCAGGCTCAACCGCCGGGTAAGCTCCGCCTGATCCGGAATCTGGAGCACCGACTGCAACAGACCGTGGCTCTCCTGCGGGGTCGAGGTCCACTGCTTCCTCAGCTCGACGCGCACGAACCCGAACCGCGCTTCCGTCTTAAAATCCTCACGCAAGAACTCATCCATCTGCTGCAGGGGGAGGACAGCGGAGACAATCTTGATATCGGCGCAAATCCCCGCCTTCAGCACATAGACCAGCGCATGGGAATCGGGGGTCAGGAACGTGGTCAGATTGTCGCGAATCAAAGCCGAGCAACAGCCCCACAACCCGTGGGTCAATTGGAGCGAGGCGCTTTCAGGTGAGCTGCGCTCGCGGAGGGTACCGGCCACAAATAAAAAATGACTCATGGATGTTCGGGATCAGAAACCAGGAAGGAATGAGACGGTCGCCACGCTCACCTGTGCCGATCCTTCTCGATCTCCGGGAGGATCGGCACATGCAACAGGAACAGTCCGTCAGTTATTACGATAATCGTCGGTGTCGTCCAACAGGTCTTCGGACTTCTCGAGGAAGTCAGCGGCCTCGTCGTCATCGGTGAGCGCCAGATCTCCTTGCAGCTCTTCTTCGATGTCGCCTTCCGCTTCGGTCTCGACCTCTAATTCCTCGTCGACCAGCTCTTCATCTACATCGATCTCTTTCGGCATCGATACTGGAGCTGGCCTGGCCACCACTGAAGGCCTCGGGGCTTCCTCAACCGAAGGCACCACAGACTTCACCGCAGCCACGGACTTAGGGGCTGAGGGAGCTGCAGACTTCTTCGCGGCGACGGCTTTCTTGGGCGCCGACTTGGCAGGCGCCTTCTTCTTCGCTGCCGGCTTCGCGGCCTTCTTCGCACTCGCCTTTTTCGCAGGGTTCTTGGCCACCGCTTTCTTGGCCGATCCCTTTGCCGACTTTTTCGCGACCGCTTTCTTCGCAGGCTTCTTGGCAGCCGCTTTCCTGGCCGGCTTGGCGGCCTTCTTCTTGCCCGACGACTTCTTGACGGCCTTCTTTGCTACAACCTTCTTCTTAGACTTCGCCATCAGATTTCCTCCTGATCAAGTGCACAACGCATGGCGGAACGCATTGCGGCCTCCATCTAGCATGAACCCATAGCCTCTTGCAACCGGTAGAATGATCGACTGAAACCTGCGCAGTTTTGGCTAGGGGTCCCCCCACTCCCTTGAGCGCTCAACAGGACAAGACCACCCCCTCACCAGGCTGGATCCTCAACCCCGAATGGTCCCAGGACTAGCCCCGGAGGGATGGCCTCATGGTAAACTGAACTCGAAGCCCATTCCTGTTGGATGAATCGTTGGCCATGATTTCGGCTCTAATCGTGTACAGCAGACCAAAGAGGACAGCTCAGCCCATGACACGCTCTCTGACTATTGCCGTCGTTAGCCTTTTCATGACCAGCCTGGCCTGGCCGACAACAGCTATGCCCACCGCCACGCAGATCATGATCGAAGACGGCTCCCCCTACTTTGCACCGTCAAAAGCCATCGCTACCAGCGGGAGCCCGATCCTCTGGAACAACCCGACGCCGACGGATCATACGGTCACGCATAACGGCTGCGTTGAAGACGGCACCCCCTGCCTCTTCGATTCAGGGGTCATACCCCCCGGAGAGCAATTCAGTGTTCCAGGCCTCCCTCCCGGCCGCTACCCCTATCACTGCCGCATTCACCCCATCATGCGCGGAGTGCTGACTGTGACTGAGGCCTCTACCATGCCGTCCCAGCTCTAAACTCGTCTTCGCTATTCATCAATCGTCTCTCGCAAACGGAGCTTCTATCGAAAGGCGCTTCGCCAACGACGCGTCACGCGGGACTCTTGCGAGTTCACTGTCCGCTCAGGTAGGCTGCGCCTTCCCACGGGGTAGGAACACAGGTCATGAAGCCCGTTGCCGCAGTCCAAGAACCGCTCCAGTTGACCGGCGAGACACTGTCTCTCCTCGCCTGGCACATTCCCGATCTCGTCGCCTATCAACATCGCGAAGACGAATACTGGCTCGCGCCGCTCGATGATAATTTTCCGCTGATCCGGCTCAACCTGACCGGCATCGAGATGCTCAAATCGATGAACGGCCACATCACCGTCGGCGCCCTGCTCGAAAAATACGGCACCAAAATCTGCGGACCGGACGGCCAGCCCGGCCAATGGCATCTGGAACGCTGGGCCACTCCGAACTATTCCCTCTGCTACTTCGGGACGGAACCGCCGGGCGGTCATCGACACCAGGCCAAGTGGGATATTCTGCTGCAGCAGATCCGCGAAGGCTGGTCAGGGCAGGACGGCTTCGAAGGCGAAGAACATCTGGAAGATTTCCACCACCATGAATTGACCGAGAGCGGCGAAGACGACGGCCACTTCGACCTGATCGAAACCACCGTCTCCCACCTTTTCCGCGAACCGAACGAGGCGCTGAACGGCCTGACCTATGGCCGGCTCCTCATGCGGCAGCTCCGTCAGCTAGGCTGGTTTAACCCCAAACCTAAAGTCATCGTAGAAGTCGGCGGCGGGCTCGGCTACGTGGCGCGCGAACTCGCCAAAGAGTTGCTCCCGTTCGAACGGCAGAGCATCCGCTACATCTCCCTCGACATCACCAGTCCGTTCCTGAAACTGCAAACCAAACGCGCAAAAGAAGGTGGCTGGGGAGGCCTGGGAACCAGGGCCAATGCCGAAGCCCTACCCTTCACGGACAACTCAATCGATCTCGTCATCGACAACGAAAACATGGCCGACATGACGCCGGTCAAACTGACGCGCAACGAACTGCTCACCAACAAAGGCGAGACCGAGCAGCATCAAGAGGCGCTGGACTGGATCAGACGCCTCCGGCTACCGATCGAGGCCAACCCGCCGGACGATGTCATCTTTAACCTGGGACCGATCCGCTTTGTCGCCGAATTGTGGCGGGTGCTGAAACCGGGAGGCCACGCCTTCCTGACCGAATTCGGCGTAGAAGAAGGCTGGCCTGCCTCAGTCAAACTGCCGGGCCATACCGAATATGAAGTGCAATACAGTCACCTGCGCCAGGCCGTCCGCTGGCTGGGCTTTCAGGAACGCTACCTCTCGCTCCCGCAGTTCCTCGCCATGAAGCCGGATACCAAAGTCCTCTGCACCGGCGCGGCCTATACGATTCAGCGGTTCTGCCAGGCGATGAACAAACCTTTTACCGTCCGCGCCTACACCGAGGGCGAACTGAAGCAGGCCCTCAACGACATGCTCCCCAAGATCCACGGCGCGCATTACCACGACGTGGTCGATCCCGCCTGGTTCGGCCTCATCGACTTCAAAGTGCTGTTACTGGAAAAGCCCGGCGGCGCCCCGAAAGCCCTGTTCACCGAGACCAAAGGCTACCGGTGGTATTCGCAGAAGTAGGAAGTCCTTCGTTAGATCAGTCCGGCGACAGCGGCACGGAATGCACGTAGGTCATCAAGCTTCGTGGTGATGACGTCGTACACCTGGCCGTAGTCAATCTTCCAATACACATGCACCAGCAGATTTCTGAAACGCGCCATCTGTTGTAAACGGCTCGAAAGATCCGCAGGGATCAGTCCGGCGCGTTCAAGCGTACTGAAGCACCCGGCATATTCCTCAGGAACCTGATGTAATCGTTTGGCCGACACATGAAAGCAGAGCGCCAATGCCGCTTCGATGGCGATCAGCAATCGGTAGCAGGCCACATCGAGGCCATCTTGATTGGCAAGGAATTGATCGCGAGAAAGGCGGCGAAATTCTTCGAGGCGGCTCAAGGACGAATCAATTTCCCCACAGCGCGCCCGGATAAGATCCGGATTGAGGCTCATGCTGCGAAGGCGTCCTTCGTGCCTTGATGAAGCAATGGAGCAAGATCGAGATAGCGTCGGGCGACATCTTCCAGTATCGCGGTCAGGAGATCTTCATCTCGGTAGAGAAGCAACCGCCCACGGAGGACGTGATAGACAAAGGACAGCGGCGCCTCATTCAGCACACGAACATCCACCGGCAATCCCGCCACAGCCGTAAGCCGGGCGGATAGGCCCGAAGCAACCGCCGTGCCTCTTTCGGCATCGGATTCACGAAGATACAGCCCAACATCGACATCATGCACGGTGCCAGAATCGAGCAGCGATCCATGGAGATACGCGAACGCAACCGCAGACTCTTTCTCCAGCTCAGCCGTAAGACGGCAGACCAGCACTTCGCGGGCTTCCGGTTGAATTGTGTAGCGTGTGCGCTTCATTCAAGAAACCATACTGAGGTGTACTGACTAGACGTGGGGTGCATCTTACACCGCTATCAATGGGAGAACAAGAAACGCGCCCTCCCCTTGTACCCGGCGCCCCCCAGAAATCTAGTTCAGGGAGAACAAAGGTTATCGGTGGTATCCGCAGCGGTGAATTCGGCGATAAGAGGGACACTACTCCCCGCTAGTGCTCAAACTCGTCGTCAACCAGGACGCCACCCACCACAGCTACGACAACCGAATACAGTTCGATGCTGAACCACTGCTGAAAGGTCTTAAGGTCCCGATTCTGCGGCCAAGCCGACGGGTCGGTATGCCAGCCATCGGGAAAGAGTGGATTGCTTGGTCTATATCGCCGCAGTTCACCACATTAGTAATGCAGAATGATCTTCCCCCATGGCATCTGGTAAACTCCCACCATGTTTTTCAAGCCTACTTTTATTATTGATCGTTGGGTGGCATGCTTTGATCTCCTGGGCACCAAAAACTTTCTTGCCAGAGGTGAAGAAAGGAAGGTTTTTCACGCCTACACCTCTGCGCTTGATAAACTACGGCGAGACGGGCAATTGATTGATGTGGTAAAGCACGCCTGGTTTTCGGATACATTCCTGATCTTTGCACATGATGATTCAGGCAAATCATTCACCGAAATCGACCTTGCAGCACGAAGCTTTGCCTACTTCCTTCTTTGTCAGCACATTCCATTTCGCGGAGCCATTTCTTGCGGAAGAACGTACGCTGACTTTGATGGTGGAGTTTACTTCGGGTTAGGGATAGTCGAGGCTTACGAGTATGCAGAAGGCCAAGATTGGATTGGCTTACTGTTGAGCCAGAGTGGAATGTCGCGTCTTGAAACTCTCGGGGCACCCCTCAACAATCGTCTGAATTGGCAACTGTATTCCATTCCTTGGAAGACGCGCCCGCAGACAGCTTCAGACCAGATCCCTGCCTGTATTTTCGGGCAATCGTTCCAAATTAACGGTCACAATCTTTGCCATGATGCGCTCACAGAAATGGCCTCAACTGTTGCCAGAGACAATCCACAGGTCTTATTGAAGTATTCGCGGGCAATAGAGTTCATACAAAAGCATCGTCGGATCGCAGCCTCCGATCGTTAAATATCACTGTCATCAATTCAAAAGGGTTTTCTCTATATCTAGAAGAACCTGCACGCCTCCGTTGACCTTCCATTCATACAGCGAGATAAGCATAGTCGTTACTGCGCTTAACAGTCCTTGAGTTTCTGCGCCAGGCATTGCTGCACCAAACCTTCAGCTTCTGAAATCTGACTGGGGCTCATTCTAGCCATATCCTGTCGCACTCTATCCGCCAAGGCTTCTTTCTTCCTCCCTACTGCTTGCACTTCCGCCATTTTTTCCACATGTATGCGCGAGCAGCATCTTTCCGGACACCTTCTCCATTAGCATACATTGCGCTGAGCCTTATCCCTGCATCCACTTCACCATTCCTCAATGCTTCCCTATACCAATGTCGTGACATCTCGTAATTCTGCGCTACACCAGACCCAGCACTGTAGAGATCCCCCAGAGAGAGCTGAGCTGCTGCATATCCCTGCAGCGAAGATTTTTGATACCATCGTGCCGCATGAACAAAATCCATCCCAATACCTCTACCTAAGGAATATAGTCTTCCGAGTTTGAACTGTGCTAGGTAGTCGCCTTGGGCAGCTGCCTGCTCGTACCAGCGCCGTGCCATTACATAATCCTGAGGGACACCTATTCCCTCATCGTATATCTTCCCAAGCCAGTATTGTGCATCTGAGTCATTTTGGGTTGCTGCCTTCTCTAACCATGATTGCCCCTGACCATTGTTCTGCGGCACTCCCATCCCGATCACATACATGATCCCTAACATTCTCTCCGCAGCAGGGAGCCCTTGAACCGCAACTTGCTCTATCAATTCTCGTGCTCGCAGTTCATCCTGTTTGACACCCTTACCAAACGCATACATCATTCCGAGGCAGTATTTTGCCCGTGCATCTCCCTGCATTTCAGCTTTTTCGTACCACTGACGCGCCATCACATTATCCTGTGGCACGCCACGTATTCCTTTGTCATACAATACGCCGAGGGCAAACTGCGCCTCCACATTTCCATCAATTGCTTGCGCTCGAAGGTAGTTGAACTCCGCTGGAGAGAGCGCGGCAGTGGAAGAGACACCTCCATGCTCAGAAATTGGCTTGATTTGTTGTTGCCACAATAACTCAAGTTGGGCTTCGAGGCTTTTCAGACGCTCTCGCAGCAAAGCTCCATCCTCTCGCATGACTGTATCAACCTGTTGTGTAGCAAGTTGCTTCCGCACCTCTGTGAGATCGACCTGGGCAGTAAGCTTTATCGTCAGTGTCATGTGCCCCTGCCGAAAGCCAACCTCTTCTTTGGTGTCTTTGACTTGCATGACGGCTGCCGCAAACGAGGTGATCTTGTCCTTCGTAAGATCGAAATTATTCACTTCGGACACGCTTTCAATATAGACACCTGCCTGCTCTAGAACTTTTCGCTTGGCTTCTAGCATGCATCGCTGCCGAGCATCCTCTTTGCTGTCACGATCCCCTAGGATGTAGGTGTGCGTGGCTGTGTAGGTCTGAGTCTCAGCAAAGACAACTGGAGGGAGGATGAGGACTGCCAGGATTGTCATAACCGTGAGGGTGCGCATGGGGGGAGTATTGCGCACGCGCCTGATACCGTCAAGGCGGAAGGAGAGGGTTGTCCATATCAGATCCTCATACTCATCTTGTCCACCTCGCCAGATCAATCAGCACCCCTTCCCGCAATCCCAAATCACTCACCAACACCACCGACATTCCCAGCGTCTCCATCACCGTGCGAATGATGATGGCGCCGGCGGCGATGACTTCTTCGCGGTTTTTTTCCAGGCCTGGCAGACCGACGCGGTCGGCTTTCTTGCGACTCAGCAAAGTCCGTTCTAGTTCCTGAACTGTGGCGAGGGGCAGTCGATAGTTGTGAATGCGGGCCGGATCATAGGAAGGAAGTTTCTGTGCCATAGCGGCGAGGGCTGTCACAGTTCCGGCGGTCCCGACGAAGGTTGCCGCTGCATAGCCCATCATCACCTCAACAGCTGACTTCGTTTCCCGCGCAATCCAATCCCGCGCCTGCTGAACCTCTTCCCTCGTTGGAGGATCGTGATGGAGCAGCCGTTCGCAGAGACGTACCACGCCGATGTCGATGGAGCGCACGACCGGCGCCTGCCCTGGCCGATCCAGAATAAATTCGGTGCTGCCACCGCCGATGTCCAGTGCCAGCATATCGGTGACGCCAGGCGGCAGGCCGGAGCGAATGCCGAGTAACGTGCGCCGGGCCTCTTCGTCGCCGGTGATGACTTCGACATCGAGTCCGGCTTCGCGCTTCACGCGATCCAGAAACTCGGCGCGATTGGCGGCATCGCGGACGGCGCTGGTCGCGACGGCAGTACAGCCATCGACTCGATAGGTCTCGATGACGGCCCTCCACTCCCGCAAGCACTGAATCACCCGATCCATCGCCGCCTGGCTCAAGCGCTTATTCTGATCGACGCCCTCGCCGAGGCGAAGTATGCGCCGCTCGGATCGCAGCTCTTTGAGAGGGATGTTCGGTGAGAGATCGGCGATGAGGAGCCGACAGGTGAGTGTGCCGATATCGATACCGGCAAGCCGGCGCGGAGGAACAGACGATGCGCTCATTGCTCGTTCCGGATCTCGTCCATCTCGGCTTCGAGTTTCTTCCGGGCATCCTTCAACTGCTGAATCTCGCGGACCACACGGCCGATTTCTTCGTCGTACGTCACCCGTTCGGCCGTCTCGCCCCGTTCTTTCATTTCAACGGCCCGTTCACCGATGTCTTTATAGAGATCAGACAATTCCTGATCGATTTTCCGGACATCCAGCCGCATCCGGAGTAGTTCCGTCTCTTCCAGCGCACGGCCGGCGACATGCGCCGTACCCAATCGCAAGGTCGCAAGACCTGACCGGAAATCGTCTTTCAACCGCTGCAATAATCCCATGCCTCTCCTTAGCTGATCGACCCCAACTCCAACTTCTGCTCCCACTTCCTCAACATCGCTTCTTTCAAACCTTGATGCCCCGGCGCGCTTAACTGCGGATCCTGCTTGAGCAGCGAGAATGCTTCCAGCCTGGCCTGCTGTAACAAATCACCGTCACGCACGATGTTGGCCACGCGAAACTCCGGCATACCCCACTGGCGAAACCCGAAGAACTCCCCGGGTCCTCTGATGCGTAAATCTTCCTCCGCAATCACGAAACCATCGTTTGACTGCACCAGGGCATCCAGCCGCTCCCGCGCGTTGGACTGCGGCTCGTCTCCGCCGAGCGGATGCCGTCCCAGCGTCGGACGATTCCGCCCTAGTCCGGCCGCCATGAGCAGACAATAGGACTGTTCCGCTCCCCGCCCGACTCGACCGCGCAGTTGGTGCAGTTGCGCCAGGCCGAAGCGCTCGGCATGCTCAATCATCATAATCGTTGCGTTCGGCACATCAACACCGACTTCGATGACCGTGGTGGCGACGAGCAGATGGATCTTCCCGGCCTTGAAGTCGGCCATCACCGCTTCCTTCTCCGCAGATTTCATTCGCCCGTGCAACAACCCGACTTTGAACTCGGCGAACTCGCCGTTCTGTAGCAGCTCGGCCCCTTGAATCGCCGCCTGCAAATCCGTCTTCTCTGATTCCTCGACTAACGGATACACGACATAGGCCTGCCGTTTGTCCCGCAATTCATCCTTGAGAATTTGATAAGCCCGTCGTCGTTGGGCATCCCCGAACAGGAACGTCCGCACCGGCCTTCGCCCGGGCGGCAGCATATTAATGACAGACACATCCAGATCGCCATAGACCGTCATGGCGAGCGTGCGCGGAATCGGCGTGGCCGTGAGCACGAGCACATCCGGCTTGTAGCCTTTGTCGATCAGATTTTTCCGCTGCATCACACCGAATTTGTGCTGTTCATCCACGACCGCGAGCCCGAGATTCTTGAAGGCCACCCCCTTCTGAATCAAGGCATGGGTCCCGATCGCCACCTGCACCTCACCGGAAGCCAGCTGCGCCGCCTGCGCTTTCTTCACCGCCGCCTTATCGCTCCCGCGCAGCAGCACCACACTCAACCCCAACGCCTCCAACGTGCCCTTGAGATTGCGATAGTGCTGCTCAGCCAGAATTTCGGTCGGCGCCATGAGCGCGGCCTGGTAACCGGAGCCGCAGGCCATGACGATGGCATGGAGCCCCACCACGGTCTTCCCGGACCCGACATCGCCCTGCACCAGCCGGTTCATCGGCTGCGGAGAAATCATGTCCCGATAGATTTCGCGAATGACCTGATCCTGCGCAGCGGTTAATCGGAACGGCAGCAAGCGGCTTAACTTATCGACGATCGGCGCCCGCGGATTGAACTTGAGCCCCTTCGGCTGCTCCTGCACTGACCGTTGCCTGGTGGCCAAAGCCATCTGCAGCAGAAACAACTCCTCAAACGCGAGACGGCGATGTGCCGGAGTCTTGCCCTGCTCCAACAGTCGGGCATCCGCCTCCGCTTTGGGAAAGTGCACATCTTGAATGGCCTCTTGAATCGGAATCAGCCGTTGGCGGGCCCGCAGGGTCACCGGCAGATGATCACGCAATTCCCGGGCATACTCATCCAGCAATCCCTTCACCAGCACACGCGACTGCCGGGAAGTCCAGCCCTTCGTCTCATGATAGATCGGCACAATCCGGCCCACATGCAGCGCCGACTCCGCGGCCTCGCCCACCACTTCATACTGCGCCACGTCCATGCGCGGAACCATCCATCCTTGCTTTCCAGAGATGATGCGACCGCTCATCATGACGACTTTCCCGACCGCCAAGACGTCCTCAAGGTAGGCCTGATTGAAGAACACCACCTGCATCTTCCCGGTCTCATCCTCGACACCGACCTCCAGCACGGACAGGCGGCGATTCCTTGTACGCTTCGCTTCGCATTTCGCGATCGTGCCGCAGATCGACGTGACCATGCCCGGCACGAGATTGCCGATGGGTGTCATGACTGATCGATCTTCGTAACGCCAGGGAATCGTCCACAAGGCATCCTCTACTGTCGCCACCCCGAGTCGTTGCAACAGGGCCATGCGTTTCGGCCCGACGCCTTTCACGAACTGGACTGGAAGATTCCAGACGTCTCCCCGCGTCGATCCCGCAGATGAGGCCGCGCCGTCGATCTGATCCTCTCGATTAGGCAACGGCTCAGGAGTTGCTTCGCGAAGTCGCCCGAGAATGGCGCAAGCCGCTTGCAGCCGCCGCTGCTGTTCGTCGATCGGGAGGGCCTGCTGGAAATCGATGAAGAGTTCGCGGAGCGAACGCAGACGCGACTCAATAGCAGGGGGAATCCATTCCTGAGCGAGGGCGGACTGGACCTGACTCGACACAAAGCTGCTGAGATTTTTCACCGCCCCGGCGTGGGCGCAATCGTCCTTCGTCGCAAACTCAATCGGCCGCGCAAGGCGATCGAGCCACTCGTGAAACGTCGCAGGCAAGCTGGACTCGGCGGGAGGCTCCATAACTGGACGGGATCGTAGCATACCGCCGCAAGTCACTCAATGAAGTCCTCCGGCGATCACCGATTGCTCGCCGGCATCGCGCTGACCGGTCGTCAGTTATATGGTGATTTGTTGGCCCGCCCCTTCTCAGGTGTTACACTGAGCCACCCTAACCACTATGTATCGCCGCAACATCCAACATGTCCTCATTCCTCTGGCCGTAGGCCTGATCATCTTTCTGGCCTATCAGCTGTATTTCAAAGCCCTGTGGGTCACAGCACCGGATCAGCAGCCCTCAACCCAAGCCGTCGGCGAGTCAACAGAACCCCGGACGGCTGGATTGCAGGCTGAGCCGCCTCCGACCGACGAAGAGATTAAACAGGTTCGCGGGATTGATCCCACCATCGTTCCAGAAACCGATTTCAGTCAGCTTCTGGAAGCCATTCGCGACGAAATTGAAAAAAAGCAGCTCCCTATTGCCGAGCGGCAACTGTCGAACCTGGCCCCGGCAGTCCTCGCCGATGCCAAGGCAAAGCCCTATGTCGCAATTCTCTGGAACAATCTCGGGCTGGAACAGGAACGAATCGACGGCACCAAGGTGTCCGTCAAAGCCTTCAAAAAAGCCGCCGCACTCGACAACAGCAATCCGATCATCCAACTGAACCTGGCCCACGCCTATTGGGAACTGCGCGATCCGGCCCTCAATCAGGACTTCCTGACCGGTTTGATGACACTCGCTCCCAACGAACCCTTTCCGCACCTCGCCATGGCCGATCTGCTCTACGAACAAGACCGGCTGAGTGAAGCCGCTCAGCACCTGGCGCAGGCGACGGACCGGGCCGGCAAAGATCCTCGTGTCCAGTCCTACCTCGCAACCGTCACGGAGAAAGTCCGCCATACCGGCGCGGCGGAATCCCGCATGAATGCTCGAAGCAGCGCTCATTTCCTCGTGAAATACGACGGAGCGGAAGATCACGGCACCTGGACGGTGGTACTGGAAGTTTTAGAGGAGGCCTATCGCGAAATCGGTCAACGATTCGGCCATTTCCCCGCCAAACCGATCGTGGTAGTCCTGCACACCAAAGACACCTTTCAAACGGCCACCGGCAGCCCGGCCTGGGCCGACGGCCTCTACGATCCGACACTTGGCCGCATCCAAATCCCGACACAAGGCGCCACCACCGACATGAAGTGGCTTGCCAATGTCCTGCGACATGAGTATGTGCATGCCTTGTTGCACGACCGGTTGGAGGGTCAGATCGGTTCGCTGCCGGTGTGGCTCAATGAAGGTCTTGCCATGCAGTTGGCCGGCAGTTCATGGCCGGACCTCGATCAGGCCATGCCGAACGGCGGCTCAGTTCTGCACTTGCGCTACTTGGAGGGGGGATGGGGACAGATGCCGAACGACGTGGCGACCCTCGCCTACCTCGAGGCCAATTCCGCGACGCACTATATGATCGAACGATTCGGCATGAGCCGCGTCGTCGATCTCCTGGATGCCTTTAAGGGAAAAGCCACCCTGGCAACCGCCCTGCAGGATAAACTCTTTCTCTCCTATGATCAGTTTCACCAACAGTGGCTGGATACGTTCCTGCAAAAACGGAGCTAGCCGTCACGAGTCGCTAGACCCACTCTTCCCGTAGTGATCGTCCTGCTTGGCCAGACCAGGTCGGCAGCTGCAGCGCCTTCTCCTCCACCGTTTCTGATTCAGCGACGTCTTCGGCTTCCGTCTGAACAAATTGATCTTCCCAGAGGATGTGGCGCCCCTCGTCCTCGGACATCCGGATCCTGAAATCAAACGAGCGGCTGAGTTCCGGCTTATCACGATCCTCGCTCACACGGCGATCGGCGATACGTTCCATCCTGGCACGGTTGTTTCCATCCGTTGAAAACTCGTCTTCCCAGACCAGTCCGCCAGTTTCAGGATCCAGCGCGCGGAGTAAAAAAGACGGTCGAGGAGACGCAGACGACATCTCGCGGACTCGGGTCACTGTCGCGCGCCTCGGCACCAGGGTCGAGACCAACTGCCCCGCACTCTCTGCATCACGGGGCGTCAGATTTAAGTTTCCTTCCCATTGAAACTTTCCGGTCGTCGCATCATAGACACGCAGCACGAAATTGGAGAGGTCCGTCGCGCCCGGGCCGACTCCGCCGGCAAAGATCCGAGCCTGTGACTGCGGTCCTTTCGTCGCGCTCTCCTCTTTCACATTCAACTCATAGGTGTCATCCGAAAGCACTTCCCCGCTCTGCGGGTCGTAGATCTTCACGGTGATCGTCGAGACGTCCCCGACCTGATAGCCGAACCCGGCCGCGACAATCCCCGCTTTGACTGGAGCCACCTCGGCCCACGCCAGCGACGGGCCGAGCAGGATACCGACAAGAACCCAGGCCAGGCTTTTTATGGAATGACGCAGACGGCTGGACGAGTGGAGCTTCTTCACTGGAAGCTTGGGAGACATGGCACCGGTTATTGACTGTAGAAGACGGCTGATCCAAGAAATGATTGGCATGGCCCCTCCGTGATGTTGGGGTCATTCTGCCTGCGTCGAACCCGCCGCGTATATTCCCCACTGTGGGAGGATTCCCCTCGAAAGAGGGGGGGGAATGGGCCGAAGAAGCCGAGAACTGGCGACGCTCATGCGTGAGGATTTACTGCGCCAAACAGGCGATAGCGATGTCGGGCAATCCAACGATAGATCCGCTCAGCCAGTCTTCGCATAAGTGACCATTTCAATACCCATCGGAGGAACGTCCCACCCGGCAGGCCGTGAATCAGCGGGAGGAACGCGTCGACTCCTTGCCGCACCCTGCCTGCAGGGCTGATGAGATAGGCCATGGATGGAGGACCCGGCTGATACTGCTCCCCCAGCGCGCGCACTGCTTCTTCACTCTCATACGGAATCATCCGAACCCCTGACCCGGCTTCACCCATTCCAGCCCGGCCGAGCCCCTCTTTGGCTGCGACACAGAGCCGGCAATTTGCATCGTAAATAAGCAGGGTGGGCTGCTGAGGATCGAACTGGCTGACTGGCGACGGCTCTCTCATGATGCGAGCAGGCTACCACCCGGAAATTTCTCTCATCAAGGCGCCGTTGTTGCCGCCGACTGAACCGGCTATAGTGCAGAAATGACGAAACCATGGGGACTGATGATCAGCTTGATCGGCTTGACTGCCGTCGGCATGGCAACTCTGTTTCTCGTGGGCCAGCCGGACCAGACGGAGCCCAGCCGCTTCCTCGTCGGCTTTCTCATCGGCCTGCCGCTGTTCCTGCTGGTTGCAGTGCGCCTGGGGTATCGATGGGCGCTTATGGCGAGTGTGATCTATGGAACCGTGGGATTGGCCCTGGACTTGTCGACGATCGTGCAGTTGATTACGAAAGACCAGCCGACCATCGCGTCGCTGACGGCCAACGGGTTCAGCGGGATTTTGAACTTTCTCGTGATTGCGTTCGGCGGGCGCGCGTTCTTGGACGTGCCGCAGACGCCACCGCCTCCAGGATCCCGTCCTCCCAATCCTCCGTTCCCGGCTTCATCCGCAACACCTTAGTCTTCGCAAATCCGGCCTCCTTCAGCCAGACGCTCGTCTCTTTCGCCGAATAGGTGTTGCCCTCTTCCGTGAAGAGCAGCATCGAGACGGCAAAGAGGCTCGCTTCGGCGGGCTGTAGACCTTCGCGATCGTGCAGAAACGCATCTTGAATCAGCAGACGCCCGCCGGGATTCAAGGCTGCAAGCGCGCGCCGAAAGATGGCGCGATTCGTCGCCGGTGAATAGATGTGCAGCACGTTGGAGTACCAGATGACATCGTAGGTGCCGGAGATCGCTTCCTTCGTGAAGTCGACCGGCACATAGCTAAGCCGTGACTCGGCCTTATGCGTCGCGGCAATTTCTCTGGCCACTTCCAGGGCTTCCGGACGGTCGCCGACGGCGGCACGTAACCGCGGGTGTTTGGACAGAAAGGCCATGGCATAGGTGCCCGGTCCTCCGCCGAGATCGAGCAACGTCTTGGCTCCGTGGAGATCCACCTGCCCGGCAATCTTCGGAGCCGTCTCTAGCGTCCGATAATGCATCGCCCACGTGAATCGCCGACGATACCCCGGTTCTTCCGGCACATCTTCATCCAGCGGACGCCCCGTTCGCACTGACTCGCCCAGGCGCGCCCAATCCTGCCAATGACTCGCCATGAGGTCGAGATAGTCTTTGCGATAGGCTGCATGCCGGGCATTCAACGCCGTCGCCGCCAGCCGGCTATTTCGATAGACCAGACCTGTTTTCGTAAGGAGACCGGACATGGCCAGATTGCGGCAGAGGATCGAGAGTCCCCGCTCGCTCATAGCCACGGCCTTCGCCAACTGAGGGATCGTCCAGCGGCGCGTGCCGATCTTCGTAAAGAGATCCAACTCCAGCGCCATGAGGAGAATACGCGGCAGCCGGTAGGCCGATACCGCGTCGCGAAACTCCTCAAATGTGGTGATGCGACGATTCACGCGGCCCCGCCGATCTGCCGCAGGCACCAGCGCATGAGATCCTGTACCTTGGAAGGATTGGTAACATCGACCGGGCGCGCAAACGTCGCCGCAACAAACTCTTCGTTCATCTCGGTCTCTTCCGCAAATCCGGACTGCAACAGCAGTGCGCGGTATTTCCCGACCGCCGGCTGAATAAAATACTTTGCCTGCTTCGCCACTTCATCTGTGCCGAGATCTTCCGGCGTTCCATCCGACATCAACGCCATCACATCGTCCATCGCGATCCCGTACTGACAGAGCACGGTGCCTTCCGGCTTGACCTCCAGCAACCAGCCGTCGGACCCGAGGTCCATCGCCAGGGCTCCCCCCGGTTCCAATTCATAGAGTTGCGGGAAGGCCCGCATCAGCGCCATACGGAGCTGCGGCCAGGCGGAAACGGTCGGATCACTCATGCATGCGACTCTCGATAGGGAGGAGTGGAATCGGTCTCCGCTAGCCGGGCGCGGAGCCCCATAAGACGCTTGGTATTTTCTTCGAGCTTGGGCAGCTGATATTTGCGATCCATGAGCACGACGAGTTCGAGGAGATCAGCCGCATCCTGTAGACGGCCGATCGCTTCATAACACTGGGCCAACACGTATCGCGCCCCGCCGGTCCGCAGTTCATCGCGCGACCGTTCGGCGATGGACTGGCTGGTTTGGCAACAGGCAATCGCATCGTCATACCGTTCTTGCATCAGAAAGGTCCGACCGATCATCCGCCAGGCATCGGCCACGCCGCCCTGATTGCCCAGGCGCCGCATCAGCACCAGCGAATGTTCGTAGTATTGAATCGCCTGATCGTATTGGCCGATCTCGCGCGCCACCAGACCGAGATCCGACAGCAGCACCGCCTTGGCCGCTTCGTCATGTGTCTTCGTCAGGAGATCCAGCGATTCGAGATAGTAGGCACGGGCACGATCCCATTCCCCGGCGTCGGCGCGCAGGTTGCCCAGATTCCCCAGCGTCGTCCCGATCCCCTTCTCGTCACCGAGAATCTTTTGCAGTTCCAGCACTTCCTGATAGTACGTCTGCGCCGAGTCCCGCCGGCCGCTCACCGCGCAGATATTTCCGAGATTCCCGAGTGTCGCGGCCATCGCGCGCTGATCCCCGGTCATCCGGTCGCATTCCAGCGCCTTGGCGTAGCAGGTGTACGCTTCCGTGTAGAGGCCACGCGCGAAATGCTCGTTCCCCTGGCGGTTCAGTTCTTCGGACAGCCCGTTTCGTAATGGCATAGCTACTTCCGCTACTGCAGCGCCTGCTCCAGAATGGGCTTCGCGCCGGTCAAGATGGATGCACCGTCCCCGACCAACACTGAATCGAACTGATACTTCAGCAACCGCAGTAATCCCTCTCTGGCCTTCTCCCGGTCCGCATACTTTTCCGCCGGCAGCATGGACAGGGCGCCGGCCGGCTTCCCGATCAAGGCATCGCCGAGGATCAAGACGCCCTTCCGCTGCTGAATGAAGAGGGCGGACTCTCCGGGGGACTTCTGATCTTTGAGCTGAACCACCCAGATCCCGCCGACCAGCAATTCTCCGTCCTTGAACGTTTTGGTCGGCTTGAGATCCATCTGTGGCGCGTCCAGCTCCGGCACATGCAGCTGACAGCGGAACTCGTCCTGATAGCGTTTCGCTTCACGGACATGGTCCCGATTCGTCACGATAATGTAATCGATAGGACCGTTGCGCAGCACCACCGCGCTCGCATCGCCGGTCATCGGCGGAGGGTCCACGAGAATCTTATGCTCACCCACGGTCAAGAAGAGCCCGTTGAAATCAATCTGCTTCTCGTCAGAGAACCAGGACCATTGCCAGATACCGGGAAGAATATTTTTCATAGACAGGAACCAATGGCGCCTTTCCAATCACGAATGACAGGACAGGCTCACAGGGCGGCGACGGCATCCTTTACGACTTTCGTGACCTTGGTCAGAATGCCGGCATCATTGGGAAGATCCAAAATGTCGTCCTCCGACACCGTGATGAATTTCCGATTCGGTCCTTTGGTCAGTGAGATCAAAAACATACTGTTCGACGGAGTGACCGGAATCACAACCTGCACGGCCCCGTCCACACCCTTGATTACCTCCAGGAACTTCTGCTTCCCCGCTTCCATCTCATCCATCAATCATCACCCTTTTGTTCATCGACCCCGTACAAGCCATTGGATCCCGGAACAGCCTTACATTTTTGCCGGAGCCGCCAGCAACTTCTCAACCTCCACAACAATTTCATTCGCTCCGGCCAGATCGATGTCCATGTTGCCCACCCGCTGCCACCGGATGACCCCGGCCTGGTCGATCACATAGACATTCGGAATAAACTTCCCGCCACCGTAGAGCTTATCGGTGATTTTCGCCGGATCCAGCAAATAGGGATAGGTGACTTTCACGGGAAAAGCCGACAAGAATTCGCCGACGTCTTTCTTTGAGTTTCCCGATGAATTGACACCGACCACCGCGACATCTTTTCCTTTGGTCAGTTCAGATACTTTCTGAAGGTTTGAGCCCTGCATCATACAGGGATCGCAGATATGGAACAGCCCGAGGACGATGACTTTCCCCTTATAACTGTCCAACGACACCGTCTCGCCGGTAATCGCTGTCAGCGTAAACGAAGGCGCCTTCTCGCCGACTTTGAAAAATCCCGCAGCCAGCGCCACATGTGCCGCAAGGACCGGAACCAAGAGGGCACCGAGCACCCACAGAGATCGCTTCATGAGAGCCTCCTTCGTCATCAATCGGACAAGCGAATGAACGATGAAAGCTATCCTACCATGCAGAATTTTTCAGGGGCAACGGCAGACAACGGATCCATCTATTCTCGCCCCACACCCCAGCGTTGCGAGAGAGCTCGACTCACCGATGGAACAGGTGTCGAATCGAAGCCGGAGGGGAGAGCCATCGTGAGAGCGTGTGGACAGGGCTGACGCCGCGAGCGAGCCAGTGCAACGACCGGCGCCAGCGGAACCAGGCCGGCGCCGAATGAATGACCGGATCATGACTCCGACACAAGGCAATCCCGTACCGCCACCGCGCCTTCCAATCATCCTGAAGCGTAAACAACAGCGCCCCGACGTCCTGATCGTCAATCCCCTCTTGCTGCTGTAGAAGGAGGCTCTTCGGCATCCTGTGGGCCAAACCCAAGATATCGGAATCGGCCGCAATCAGGTTCAGGATCTGCGGAGGAATCGGCGCATCCATGACTCGATGAGACAACGCCAGACCAAGCAACAGAACCCGATAGCATCTCCATTCCAGTGCGGTCGTGAGCACCCGCTTCCAATTCAGCCGCCCGGCACGGATGAGTCCGGCTACGTCCGTCACCAGGCTGAGTTGCCCCCATGCCTGATGCGCTCCATGGACGCAGAGAATAAGCAACGCTTCCTCCGGAGCCATCCCCTTGCTCTTTCGGCCATCGAGGGAGAGAGGCCGAACGTGACCCCACACCTCCGGCCGGTCAATACGGAACATCAGCTGCGCACGCCTCACCGCCCACATCAGCTCGACCTGACGAGACGTGCCGGCGTGAATGTAGAGGAGCGGCCGCTCGCAGACACCCGCATCAACGGTGCGATCACCCGCCCCTCCTCGCACAGAATAGCCCTGAGAAACCAACACCCGCTCTGCATCCGCAAGTTGCTGCCGGCGCACAAGCGCGACCAGGTCGGCTGGAGTACAGAGCGTGAGATCACCATAAATCATGGCTGCGAAACCTACGCCCCTGAAAGGAAGCACGGAGACTCCGGCCTCATCAAAAGCGCGGGACAGTCGAAGCAGCTCCACCGCTCCGGCTTGATTCGCAGCGGCTGCCTCTTCCGTCCGCCTGCGAAGCATATCCAGATCCGCCGACGGAACAAGGTCTGCGCAAAGTCCGGTGAGCGTCCTGGCGAGCAAGGCTTCGACTCCGTGACTTTTTGCCAGTTCCAGCAGCAACGGCCAATTCAAGCCGGCTTGCGCGACCTCAAGAATCCGGCGACGGAGAGACTCAGGCACCGCCGCTCTGGCGCACCAGATGAGGAATTGGGCCTCCCGGAAACGCACTGGGTTCAGCCATCCGGCTGACGCCGTCGTAGGGCCTGCTCCATCAGCCGGATGTCGGAGCGAGAATCCCACCGCTACGCCCTCCTCTCGAGCAACCGAGTCAGAGTGTGAATGGATCTTGCGAACGGGCTCACGTACAGGCTCCGAACAGTCTCAAACTCACGAGGCGCTGCATCGAGCAGCCCGACCTGCAGAACCTCGGGATGCCCGGGATGATAGTGGGTGCCGAATAAACCATCCCAGACCGACAGCTTGACCCCAAAATTCTTATTCCAATGGCGCGGATCAACACTGTGATGGATCTGATGGTGGGCCGGACTCATGAACAGCCGATTAAACACCGGGCCATAGGAAAACCAGATATGCGAATGGCGCAAATGAGTACCCAACAACGCGAGCACAAAACCAGCGATACTCACACCGAAAATCATCGTGATCTGCTGATCACGACCAAGAATATTCTCATAGAAAACCGCGGAGAGCCCGACTGCGGGAGCCTGCAACATCGCGAAACCGATGAGCTCCACGGGATGAATCCGATACGCTGCCGCAGGAGTCAGCACCTCGACCGAATGATGCACCCGATGAAAAGCCCACAGCACCGGCACCTTATGGAACAGCACATGGGCACAATAGTTGATCAAGTCGTGCAGCAGAAGAAAACCAGCGGCCGCAATGACGATCGCAGTCGGAGAAAGCGAACTGGGTGGCTCCCATCCCAGATGCCCGACCAATACCCACGTCATCATTTTGGCCCCCAGCAACCCGACCCCTGTCATGATGGGGACATAGATCAGAAACGTCAGCACGATATCGATGGCCGCGAACCGGAAATCCAGCAGAGTCGACCGATGACGATACAACCGAGCGGGAAAGGCAAACTCTCGAAATGACACGTCCGCCAAGCGGCCTGCTCGTTTCGCGAATACATAGATCGCCCAGGCGAGGGCCAGGCTGGAAAGCAGATACGGCCAGGCCAATCCGTTTGAAAGATTGATGAAGACCCGAGGGATCTGTCCGACGGCTGCCTGAAAGTTCGACCAGGAAAGGAAAGATGCAAAAAGGGACTCTCCAACCCGTTCGACAAACCAGAGGACCGTCTCAATCATGATGGACACCGGTTTTCACACCTCTGACGAGGAGACGACTGAATCGATCTGCGTTGCTCCTCTGTCGCCATCCCATCTGCTCCACCCTCACACATCGGCCGGTCAGATGGGTTGGCCGGCTTGATTCAACCGGCCAACCCATCCACACTGCGCGTCTTCTCCCTATGCCGTCATAGGTCAAAGACTAGCTGGCGCAGGCGGCATCCGCCGCCTTCTGGCACTGTTCCTTGTACTTGACCCCCGTCACATCGCGCAGCAATTCATGCGCGATCAATACGGGCTCTGAGTACGATTCCTTCTTCTGTTGCTCCATGGTTCTTCACCTCCTTTCGCTGGTCAAAGTCCCTCAGAACGCACGACATCCTGAGAGCGAGTGCGTGGGCCGGAGGCGAGGCTTCGCCGGACCAGCCCTACGGCACGCTGGAACGGGCCAAGATACAACTTCCCGACCGTCGCAAAATCGTCCTTCTTCATGCCGACAAGCCCGAATTGGAGGCATTCGTGGCGATCCGGCACGCAGAGCGTCCCAAACAGCCAATCCCACAGCGCAAACTTTACGCCGAAATTCTTATCGTGATGCCGCGGATCGAGACTGTGATGCGTTTGGTGCACGATGGGAGTCACCAGAACACGATCCAGCAGAGGACCGTAGGAAATCGGAAGATGCGAGTGCTGAAGATGAGGCCCTGAAAGTCCGTACATAAACCCCACGAGGCCGACGCCGAATATCGTCGTGACGGCCAAGTCCTGCGGCGCGATACGCTCATAAAAAACAAAGGCCAAGCCGATCACCGGCGCACGCAGTATCGCCGTCACGAAAAATTCCAATGGATGCGCACGGTACGCTGAAATGGGTGTCAACACGTCAGCCGAATGGTGCACCTGATGAAACGCCCACAAGAGCGGGACTTTGTGGAGTAGCAGATGAGCCCAATAATTCACGAAGTCGTGCAGCAGGTAAAACCCCAGCGCCGCGGCGAAGAGGGCGGGCACCGGCAATGTGGCCGGAGATTCCCACGCCAGATAGCCGATCAAAAACACCTTCCCCATCTTCTCTGCGAGGATCCCGATGCCGGCCAACATGGGAACAAAGAGCAACACATTGAACAGAGCACTCACGAGATAGAAACGGTAGTCCAGCAGCGCAGAGGGGTGACCGTACACAGGACGAGGAAACAGAAACGCCCTGAATGATGGCGCAGACGGTACATCTCGCTTCCTGGACAAACAGTACGCCACTCCCGCGATCGTCGCACTGGCAAGCAGATAGGGCCAGGCCAGGCCGCTAGTAAGCCGGGTGAAGGTCCCGCCGATCTCTCCGATGGCTGCCGTGAAATGGTCCCAGGAAGAGACGGCAGACAGGGAATACTCTGCCACGCGCTCCAGAAACCATCGTACTGCGTCAATCACCATCACCCTCTATCTATTCTTGCACCACGTGAACGACCGAACCTGCCTTGTAATGTCTGTGGGTTGGCCGACCGAAGCCGGCCAACCCACACTCTCGGCTACGTATACGATTCGTTGCCGGATTTCTCTCCCACGGCCTTGTCGCTGGTCTTTACACCGGACGTTCCGCCGGTGATGTCGCGCAACATTTCGTGCGCCATCAATACGGGTTCGGTGTAGGACTCCTTCTTCTGTTGTTCCATTCTTCTTCACCCCCTTTCGCTTGTTAAAGTCCCTCATGACAGGGTGCGTCACGAGAGCGTATCCACAGTTTTCTTGCGCAGCACAATTCACATACTTACCGCTAAGCCCCCGCGCCGGCCGACTACGCCGCGGATCGCGCGTCAAGCAGCGGACGGATCAACGTGGGCAGATCAAGGACGTCCCGGCCGAAGTGGAGCCGATAGCAATCGACCTGCTGGACGAGTTTCGACAAGGCCTGAAACTCACGGTGGGCCACGGCCTGGTCGTAGACCAGGAGGCCTTGCGGCATCAAGGCTTCTAGCGCGCGGCTCTTGGGCAGCGGTTCCAGACAGCTATGCGGCATATCGACGACGTGCGGGAACATGATCATGGCCGGCGTGCAGGAGCGGCCGATGGACTCAGCATAGAGGTCCTCAGACTGAAAGTGTTTCTTCTGAACCCCTTGTTTCAACAGGCCGGGGGCCGCGTCGCGCAGCTCCGGGAAAAACTCGATCGTCCGGTCCGTCACATCGATCTTCATGGGAAAGGCCAACAGTTCCATGTGCGGGCCCCGATCGCGCAGCAAGGGATAGTCGTCCGACAGGTAGCGGAACCCCGAACGCAGGAGCGAGATAAACGATGTGGTTTTCCCCTGGCCGCTATAGCCGGGAATCAAGATGCCCTGCCCCTCATACTCGAGCGCTGTCGCATGCACGGTATAGAGGCCGTTGCGTTTCAGCAGCTCAGCGAGTGCGAAATGGAGAAAGCTCGTCCGCACGTCCGGATGCAGCGCATCGGGCCGAATGAAGTAGCCCTCCACCAGATTCCGGGCGCCGTCGATCACCAGCACACCCTGATCATGAAAGTCGGCAATGAGCCGGTCCCCGTCCTGCACAATCTCGCATTGCCAAAGCGGACGCATCGCATCTCCCAGAGAGGGCCGTTCCCCTGCAAACAACACCTTCGAACCGCCAGACATCTTTACCGGCGCCTCAGCCCGACTGGTAACCTCGTCAAACTGGATCGTCAGCACCGGTGCTCCTTGCGCCACGTCCGTCTGGAAATGACGGAGGAATGCGAGGGCCGGCTCGACAAATGCCGTAACGGACGTCCGAAACCGGAGATCAAGGCCATGACAATTGAACAGATACTCGCCGACTGCAGCCGCTGTATTCATTGCATCCCTCATCTGGTTTTCTTCCGCGCGCGCTCCCGCTCGCCACAAACTGACCGGCCGTTTCGGACCGGTCAGCCCGCGGTGCAAACCAACGACCTTAGGTCCCAACCGTATCTACGGTCTTGTCGCTGATCTTTTCCTTGTACTTCTGACCCGTCACATCGCGCAGTAATTCATGCGCGATCAACACAGGCTCTGCGTACGACTCCTTCTTCTCTTGTTCCATTCTTCTTCACCCCCTTTCTAGTGTTAAGAGTCCCTCGTGGCTCAAATGGGTCACGAGGGCGAATAGATCATCGGCAATCCGCTCCGGCGGAGCGTCGAACCGCCCGCACATCGCCACGTGGATCGCCTGAAGAGATAGACTTCCGTTGCAGGAGTCCCAGATCGCACTGCCAACCCGATTCAAGGTGTAGTAGCGGCCGGTCCCCAAGTGGAGCAACACCGTTTCGCCGTCCAGCGTCGTTCCCTGGACATCCTGATTGGGGCGCGGCACCGCCGACAGGAGGTCCTCACGGGTATCTTGCCTGCCTCGTTCAATCTGCTGCTGCTCTCCTTCCGACAGGACGGCACGAGCCGCCTCGGCCAGCTGCGCGGTCGTTGCGCTACCCGCCGGCGATGCTTGTCCGGGCTCGGACTCCACGGTCATATCCGGTCTCAAATCGGCGGTGATAAACGGTTGTCTCCCCATGATCACGCTCCCTTCGTTGTGACTCGACGTGTCCCCACGCCTTACGCCCGTCCGGCACAGAGCAAATCGGCCAAGGCATCGCCGATCCGCTGACCCGTATAGTTTTCGAAAAAGGTAAACCCCGGGCTGGTATTGACTTCGAAACAGTAGTAGGCACCGTCCGGCGTCCGGCGAAGATCAATCCCGCTCAGGCTCAATCCCAGGCCCTTGGCGAGGTTGAGACAGCGGGTTTGAACGCTCGCCTCCAATTCGACCGCTCGCATGGTGCGCTGCTTGTCCTCGCGCTCGGCATACCGGTAATCCGCCCCGTCCGACAGCACCTCGGTCGCGAACAGTCGGTCTCCCACCGTGTGCACGCGCAGGTCCGCACCCGGAATCATTTCTTGCAACTGCACTGGGCAGGTCCGGATCTGTTCCAGACGAGGAAAATCAGCCGGCGTGAGTGGCCTCACGATCGATCGCTCCGCGCTGATGGATTTGTAGATGACGCGCCCCTGACAGTCGTCATAAAAGCGGCGCGCTTCTTCCGGCACCATCGTGACCAGCGTCTTCGGGACCAGGAAGCCATACTGCTCGATCAACCGCTGCTGATAGGGCTTTGACATGTTCGTGTGCCCGGGCTGGCGCCGGTTGACGACCAGAACCGGCAGACTTTCGGCGAATTCCCACAGCGTCGTCGCCACCATTCGCTCGCGCGGCGTCGAGGCTGAACGGGCGCCGACTCCGCGGAGATACACGGCTTCGATGCTTGCCGCATCAATGACCCGCTGGCCAAGCCGAATGCGTCCCACCACCCGGCCGTCATCGGTTGACCAGGAGACATCCCAATCCTGTCCATCCGATTCCGGATGGACAAGCATGAGGTCAGCGTTCCGGACTGCAAGTCGGGCGCACACGTTCGCGAGCACCGGATCGGCCATCGGCCCCATAAGAAGAATCATGATGCGAAAGACTCCTGAGTTCGGAAAGATGTTTGAGCAGATGTGCTACGATCTGCTGCTGAGCATCCTGCGGACAGCACCAGAAATTCGGCGCACTGCTAATATCGAGACACGCGATTCCCCCGTCATGGGTGATCACAATCTGGCACTCGGCGAAGCTGAGCCCCAATGCGCGCACGAGACGAAGACACTGCGCGGCATGAGCCGACCGCACCTCCATCGGCTGCGGCACGGCCTCACTGGGACGAAGCACCGTGGCGACCACTTCTTCTCCCGCCACATAGACTGTCGCCTGTTGCCCCGGTGGGGTCGCTTGAAGTGACACCGCCTGCTGCTCCAAGACTCGGCGGATCTGCTCGCCCCCATCGTGCGAATGGAGAAACCGCCCCGGCTCAACCGACCCCAGCGGCTTGAGATAGGCCGACTCGCCCCAGGTCATAAATTGTTGCAGCGCATCGGCCTGACTTGACGTGCAGCGGGAAGCCGGAAGGATAAATCCATGATCCTGAGCGAGCTGCGCCAGCAATGGGCTCCCCGAAAGGAGCGTGGGCCTCCCGCCGGGTATCGGTCGGTTCACCACGGAACAGGGCATGGCATTCAGGAAGGCCAACCAGGCCGCCGTGGCTTCCTTCGTCACATATTGGCCATCAGCGTCCGAGAGCCCTTCAAGATCCAAACGGAGCGGGAAAGGGAGCCGGGCAAAAATTCCCGTCAGGTGATCGAGCGGGATTGTGTGGCCGTCGATCGCCAGAGATCCTGGAACGACCGCTTCTCCCGCCACAACCGGCCAATCGAGCAGGATCTTATCCAGAAGTTGCACGGGCTCTACCCAGAAAACATCACCACCCGTCCGCTGGGCCTCCCGATGGACCAACGTCGCCCAGGGATCGGTCGAATCGGCAAGAATGAGAATCACGAGGGGTGACTCCTCTCCGGCGCCTAAGGTGGTGGAATGGCTGCTTCGGATACAGTAAGGCGCGCCACGTCTTCGAGAAGAGTAGCCCCGGCCTGACGTTCTGCCTAGATCACTAGAAGCGGGGGAGCCCCCCTACGGAAGTCTGTACGTAGCACTACGTGTCCTGCAGACAACGGGACGGGTGAGCCGCGGGTGCAGCCACAGAGACTCGCTGGCTCAATACTGTCCAGGGGACGGGAGCGATCAGAAGGGAGGAGCGACTATTGGTAATGTTGCGCTTGCGTCAGGAATAACGAGGCGTAGAGGCCTTGGCGGCTCATCAAATCATCATGGGTCCCCTGCTCCACGATCTGGCCGCGATCCACCACGAAAATCCGGTCGGCCATTTTGACCGTGGACAAACGATGGCTGATGAGAATCGCAGTCCGTCCTTGGGCGAGTTCATGGAACCGTTCGAACAGTTCCGCTTCCGCCTTGGCGTCCATGGCACTGGTCGGTTCGTCCAAAATCAGGATCTGGGAATTCCGGAGAACAGCTCTGGCCAGCGCCACCTTCTGCCATTCCCCGATACTCAGCTCATGCCCCCCGTCGAATAACTTACCCAACAAAGACTCGTAGCCCTTCGGCAAACGCTCGATGGCCTCATGGACCCCGGCCTGCCGGGCTGCCTGCACCACCGCCTGGAGCCCGACCTCCGGCGCCTTCACCCCGAGCGAGATATTGTCTTTGGCGGACACCTGAAACTTTACAAAGTCCTGAAAAATCCCGCTGACGGCGCCGCGGACATCTGCAGTCGCATACTCGCGAATATCCGTCCCATCGATGGTAATGCGCCCGCTTGTGGGGTCGTAGAGGCGGCACAACAGCTTCACCAGCGTGGTTTTCCCAGCCCCATTGGCCCCGACAAACGCCACATGTTCGCCGGGCTTGATCGTAAAGGTGAAATCGCGGACGGCCACCCGTTCTTCGTGGGGATACTGAAACGAGACCTGTTCGAACGCAATCCCCTGCCCAAGCATGGCAGGAAACGACCGGGGCTGGGCCGCTTCAGGCAATTTCGAACGAATCGACAGAAATTCGTTCAACGTCGTCAGGAAGAGATTGCTCTCATACAAATTCGACACGCTCCAGCCCAGCCCTTCGAGAAACCCCGAGGCCCGCTGAATGGCCTGAAAGAACATGACCAGGTCACCGACCGTCAAGAGTCCATGAAACGTTCGCACCGCCACAAAACTGTAAACTCCGAAGACTCCTGCGACCCCCACGATCTGCGCCGCCAACCCGGCAAACGCCCACCGGCGCTCTAACGCGATCCGCTCCCGGCGCAGCACCGTTCGCGCCTCACGGAACCAGTCCCGCAACCGGGGGCCCAGGTCGAACAGACGCACCTCTTTGGCCGCGGTGGCCTGGGTGAGCAGCATGTTGACGTACCAGGCCTTCCGTTCCAGCGGCGTGCGCTCGCGCTCCCAGGCAAACAGCCGGTTGGATTGCTGCAGGCGGACAAAGAAATACGGAATCGCCGTCAGGGCCAAGACCGGAATGACCGCCCAATGCAACCACCAGAGAATGCCCGCCATCGCCAAGAGCGAGATGCCATCCTGAAAACATTGCAAGAGCGAGTTGAGAATCGAGGTCGGACGATAGGGCGCTTCCTGCTGCGCCCGATGCAGCGTATCTTGGTACCGCGCATTCTCGTAATACTCGAGGTCGACCTCGACGGACTTGGCCTGCAGGAGCGCATGCATATGATCGGTGACGACTTGGGCATGGATCCTGGAGATCAGAGAGGAGACAACGGTGAGCATGGCGCTGATCACCGCGGCTACTGCCAAGCCGACGAGAATCGTCGCAATTGGGGCCAACGAGGCATCCTGCGCGGGAGCCTTGAGACTCTCCGTCACCGCATCGATCAGCAATTTGGTCAAATACAATACGGCTAGGGGCAGCAGCCCCTGGATCACCCGCACGACGATACTGCCGACCGCGAGACTCGGGCTGCTCTGCCAGACAAACGAAAGTGCATATCGAAGCGTCTGGAGGAAGGGACGTATGCGGAGTAAAAGACTATTCATAGAGGGTGGTTGCGTAGTCGCTCATGTCAGATGGCCGCCGTCGTCCCATTCCGTGGCCGCACAGGCGGAACCGGGTCACCGGCGATCAGCGGCTCGGAAGGGAACGAATAGGTGACGGTGAAACGCTGCCAATGCTGGCCGGGCTCGTGAAAGGGCTGACGATCCAGTGTCAACCAGGCATGGCCGTCGAGACCGGCACCGTCCTTTCGCACTCCGCAATGAAACGACACCGGATAGCCTGATCGTGTCGCGAACCAATACAACGCCAACGACCGGGGAAAGCAATTCCCTTTCGCATTGTAGGGATAGCGTTGGAGCCAGCGATCCAGATAGTAAACCAGATCGTCAAATCGTGCGGGATCAGGCGCCCCCGACAAAGCCGCAGGAGCCAGCCGCGTGAGCACCGCCGGAAGACTCTCTCCACGCAACCGGACCCGAATCCAGGATACGACTGCAGCGACCTGGAGCAGCAACCAATACTTTCTTACGACTCGCTTCATCGTGGGCTCACTCTAACAAGTCGTCCGGCAGATTCCAGCAATCGCCATCGTCCCGAATCTGCGGGGTACGTCGGCCATACGTCGTCGGACTTGGAGGATGGGCAGTTTGAAATGAATTGGCTCGACGAAACAATCAGCCCCCATGCTCCACCCATCGATTAAGCGCGCCCCTGATTGAAGATGGGACCAGAGTCCTCACCGCTCGTTGGCACGGACGAGCGAGCTGAGCCAACCGCGCGAGCCCCCGGCCACGGGAAAACCAGTTCGGCGGACTATTCACAATGGACGAGCCGTCCCGGCACAGCACCAGGCCAAATCGCCACCGTTCCCACCAGGTATCTTTCAACATAAAGTAGAAGGCCACCGCCTGCTCCTCACTGATGCCATTCCGTGGATTCGCCAATAGACTGGCCGGCATACGTTCGGCCAACATCCGGACATCGGCGTCAGCCGAATAACGGGCATAGACGGATTCAGAAATCGGCGCATCCAGCACCCGACGCGCCAGCGCCAATCCAATATATATCAATCGTTGGCACCGCCAGGCCGTTGCGTTGGCAAAGATCCGCTCCCAATCAAGGTCCTGGTGTGACCGGAGCAACTCGGCAACATCGCACACCCACTTGAGCTGCTCCCAGGCATGCTTCGATCCATGCACGCAGAGAAGAATCAGAAGATCCTCCGGCGCCAACCCTTGAACGGTCGAATTCCCCAGCTTCACAGGCGAGCGATGCGCCCAGAACTCCGGACGATCCAGTTGAAAGGAAAAATTCTGATGTGCCATCACCCACTGAAGATCGACCCGAAACAGGCTGCGCTTCTTGATAAACACATGATAAGGCCCCTCTTCGTGCTCCGCTTCCGCAGGGTCGTTTGAAGGATCCTTTCGTTGATAGCCCTGGGAGAACAGCACCTCTTGCGCCGCCCCGATCGCAGACTCGGGAATCAGAAGATCAAGATCGCTGAAATCACGGAGCGTCAGATCGCCATAGGCGGACAGCGCCAACGTCGCGCCTTTGATCGGCACAACCGGCACGCTGCGCGCGGCAAATGCGTCACACAGACCTCCCAGCTCCTGGGCGAGCGATCGATTCAGCATGGCACAGGCTTGCGTCTTTTGACGCAGCTTCGTCAACGTATCGGCCGGCACAAGAGCAGGACAGAGGGTCGACAGATTCCGGTAGAGCAACGGAAGCACACCGTGATAGGCGGCGAGGTCCAGCACGAGTCCCCAATCAAGAGGCTCCTGGACCCGCGAGCAGATGCGCGCGCGCAGTTCCTCGGTGACGCATGTTCGGGCGCACCAGACCAGTAGGTCGCCTTCAGGCGACCAGGGAAACTGTCGCGGTTCCTTCATCGCCCCTTCTCCAGCAATGGCGTGATCAATTTCGGCAAATCCAGGATATCGCGACCGAAGTGCAGGCGGTAGCAATCGACCTGCTGCACGAGTTTCGCCAGGACCTTGAATTCACGTCTGGCGACCTCCTGATCGTAGACCAGCAACGCTTGCGGCAGGAGCGCTTCCAATGCCCGGCTCTTGGGAAGCAACTCAAGGTGGCTCTGTGGCGCATCCACGACATGAGGAAAGAGCACCAGGGCCGGCTGGCAGCGCTCCCCGACCGCCGTGGGATAGAGGTCTTCGGCATAGAAGAATCGCTTGGGCACAGCCGGATGGAGCACCTGCTCTGATGCCGACTTCAGCTCAGGGAAGAACTGCACCGTCGCGTCCGTCACATTGATCTTGATCGGAAACGGCAGCACCTCCACATGCGACCCGGCGTCCTGCAGGAGCGGATGGTCGTCCGACAGATAGCGGTAACCTGACCGCAGCAAAGAGATAAACGAGGTGGTCTTCCCGCGGCCGCTGTTGCCGGGAATCAAAACGGCGCGCCCGTTGTGTTCTAAGGCCGTCGCATGAATCGTATAGAGCCCTCGCCGCCGCAGCAATTCAATCAGCGCCAGGTGAAACAGATATTCAATGAGATTGGAGGGCAGCCGCTCAGGATTGATCAAGTACCCGTCGGCCCGGCTCTGATCGCCGTCGATCACCAACACGCCGATCCCATGGAATTCCGCGATCAGAAGTCCCTGATCCAGAATCACTTGGTAGGGCAATCCGGTCGCCCGCCGATCCCCGACGGCCTCGCCGGTCCCGGACGCTAGCTGCCGAGCCGATGCAGAAATCGTAAGGGGAACGTCTGCCCGATCCTTCACCTGATGAAAGCGGATGGCCAGGACTGCCTGGGCTTCAAGCGAATCCCGACGAAAATGCCGCAACAACTCGTTCACCGGTTGCGCCAGAACCGGCTCATCCGTCTCATACCTGACAGCTGTGCCGTACAGCGAGTAGCAAGACTCAGTCATACTCATTTCTACCATGTCCTCGTGATTCACCTGATCAATTTCTTTTCCCGGCTACCCCGCAGCGGGGAGATGGGCCGGCCTGCTCATGCAGCGGGCCGGCCCGTCGAGTTAGTCGTTATTCCACCACCGGCGCTTCTTATTGTCGTCGCAATTGTAGCCCGATTGACCCGCCGTAATATCGCGCAGCAACTCGTGCTTCACCATCACCGGCTGAATGTAGGACTCTTTCTTCTGTTCCATCGCTTTGCTACCTCCTCAGGTTAAGAATACAGGCCGGCCAATCCCTGTGATCCGGCCAGCCATCCTCACTTTCTACTACTCCTCACACTGACGGCAGATCACCTGGCCTGACGTGCCTGCTGTAATGTCGCGCAGCAACTCATGCTTCACGACCACGGGCTGGACATACTGCTCTTTCTTCTGTTCCATGTATTCTTCACCTCCTTTCATGTTCAAGTAACCCTTCCTGCAACAATTCATTGACCACCATGACCAGATCATCCAACGCCTGCTCGGGAGCCACCTCGAACCGCTCACAGATGGCCCTATGGATATTGGCCACCGTGCTCTGCCCGGCACAGTGCTCCCAAATCACGCTTCCTAATCTGTTCAGCGTGTAGTAGCGCCCGCCGCTCAGATCGAGGAGGACGGTCTCCCCATCCATCGTTGTCCCTTGGACGTCTGGACTTGGCCGTAAGCAGATACTGTCGAGCTGCGTCCGGTCGATCAGAGATCCTGTCGTATCAGGCCTTGTCGTCGTAGAGCCTATGTCTGCCATCTTTCCTCCTCCTTGGTCGCCGTCTTCAAGAAAGGTAGCCTGACATCGCATTTCTGCCTAGACCTCTAAAGGCCTGGGACCTACCCTACATTGGTAGGTGCCAGAACAAGGCCCTGGGGCACGCGCCGAGGAAGGGGATTCAATGGGGGTTCAAATGTGTCGGATCAGGCCGGCAAGAAACTGACAAGCCTCGTGCCGCTAGAGAAGACGCTGAGATGTGACAGGAAACGGAGCAAACGGAAACCACGTAACCGGGGCTGGACTGAAAAACGAACGGCTGGCCGATCCTCGCGAATCGGCCAGCCGTTCAGATCGCTACTACTTGTCGCACTCACGACAGACATAGCCGGACTGACCCGCCGTGATGTCGCGCAGCAACTCGTGCTTCACGACCACCGGCTGGACATACTGCTCTTTCTTCTGTTCCATTGTTCTTCACCTCCTTTCTTGTTCAAGTAACCCTTCCTGCAGCAATTCATTGACCACCATGACCAGATCATCCAACGCCCGCTCAGGAGCCACCTCGAACCGCTCGCAGATCGCCGTATGGATATCGGCAATCGTGCTCTGACCGGCGCAATGCTCCCAGATGACGCTGCCCAATCGATTCAACGTGTAGTAGCGCCCGGTCCTCAGATCGAGGAGGACGGTCTCCCCGTCCATCGTCGTGCCCTGCACATCTGAACTAGTACACAAAACGGTCCGGTCGAGCCGGGTCGGATCAATCGCCTGCTCTGGGTCAGAGGATGAACCGGTCAATGGAAACTCAGGCATCGAGTCCCCCTCTACTAATGTCACAAGATGCAGCCGCGGGAATCGCTCTCGCTCTTGAACGGAAGCTTGAACGACATAGCAGGGAAACAACGGAAGACTCAGATCGGAAGAGATGGCTCCATAGGGATGAAAGGTAGCAGCAGAAGTTAGGCGGACTGTCCTGAGGCCTGACGATCATCGAGAAAAGATCTCCTCGAAACCGGAAGCGGATACAGATCACCCCTGATAGAATGGCCCAGCAAGTGGGACGCACCATAGCCCAATGACAGCTCGTCATGTTACCCCCGCTTAAGAGGGATAGGAGCAAGCGACAGGCTGGTCACTTTTGAACGGACGAATCAGAGGACTCCACTGTGCCACCAGAAGGCGGCATCTTTTCTGCGACTCGGAAGGAGGCTGGGTTCCGGGAGGTAAGGGCAAGAAGCACTTGAGCGGGTCCGTGGGGGGGGTGAGAGTTGAATTCTGGCTATAAAGCAGAAGAGGTGTCGCTTTGATTCAGCATCTGTTCAAGCTGGGCTTTGGCATTCCCTTCGAATCGGACAAACTCAACGCCGAACCGATGATCCCGTTGCCAGCGAACCGTTGCGATGGCGATGTCGATGGGGCTCCGTGCGCCGGAGAGCTGAATATGCACCCGGAAGTGGGCTCCGATTTTGGCGGTCATATCCGACGCGATCTCGCCACCGGTAATGGTGAGATTCGTCATCGTCCCGGTTCCCTCGCTCCCTTCGCCGCTCAGAGTGACAGGGTAGTTTACTTCGATCCTCGGCCGACCGCGCTCATGCATATCGAAGCACCCTCCCGTGAGACACAGGTGACACAATGACCGCCTACGTCAACTTCCGCGGGTCGGCCGTTGGCTCAAACAGCCCGAGCTGCATTTCTTCCGCGCGGGTAAACGCGATCGGATACTGTTCGGTAAAGCAGGCATTGCAATACTGCGTAGGCACGCCCGGCGCCGATTGCAGCATGCCGTCCAGACTTAAATAGGCCAGCGAATCAGCGGTAATGTATTTGCGGATTTCTTCGGTCGAATGATTCGACGCAATCAGCTCTTTCTTCGTCGGCGTGTCGATGCCATAGAAACAGGGCGAGACGATCGGCGGGGAGCTGATCCGCATATGGACCTCTTTCGCGCCGGCGTTGCGCAGCATCTTCACGATCTTCCGGCTCGTCGTCCCGCGTACGAGCGAATCGTCGACCACCACCACCCTCTTGCCCGCCAGCACTTCAGGCACCGCGTTCAACTTCACCTTCACGCCAAAGTGACGGATGGATTGTTCCGGCTCAATGAAGGTGCGGCCGACATAGTGATTGCGGATCAAGCCGGTCTCGAAGGGGATGCCTCCACCTTCGCTATAGCCCAGCGCGGCAGGCACGCCGGAATCCGGCACGGGAATCACGATGTCCGCTTCCACCCAGGATTCCTTCGCCAATCGACGGCCCAACGCTTTACGCGTCGAATAGACCGCATTGGCACCGTAGATCCGGCTGTCCGGCCTGGCAAAGTAGACATATTCGAACACACACATGGCCGGATCGACCTTAGGAAACGGCCGGTGGCTGTCGATCCCCTGGTCACTCAACACCACGAGCTCACCAGGCTCGATCTCGCGAATGTACTCGGCATCCAAAAGATCAAACGCGCAGGTTTCAGACGCCACCACCCAACTCCCGCGCACACGCCCCAGACAGAGCGGCCGCAGGCCATGCGGATCGCGCACTGCTATCAACCCGTTATCCGTCATCAACACCAGCGAGAAGGCGCCCCGCACCTGATTCAAGGCATCCATGACACGCGCCAGAAACGTGCTGGCACGCGAATGAGCGATCAGGTGAATGATCACCTCGGTATCAGAAGTGGATTGAAAGATCGCGCCGTACGCTTCGAGCTCGTTGCGCAAGACCTGGGAGTTGATGAGATTCCCGTTGTGCGCTAGTGCCAGATTCCCGAAGGCAAAATTGACGTTGAAGGGCTGGACGTTTTTGAGATCGTTTCCGCCGGCCGTGGAATACCGATTGTGGCCGATGGCCATCCGTCCCGGCAGCTTCTCCAGAATCGTCTTATTATAGATATCCGCGACCAGCCCCATCCCCTTCTGGATGTAAAACTGTTCGCCGTCGCCGGACACGATGCCCGAGGCTTCCTGTCCGCGATGTTGCAAAGCATAGAGTCCGAGATAGGTCAGGTTCGCGGCTTCTTCGTGGCCGAAGATGCCGAACACGGCGCATTCGTCGTGAAACTTGTCCGGCGAGATAATCGGAAGTTCTTTGCGCATAGTCGTACGAACCAGCTTATTCCTGGCTCAATCTCCGTTCCAGCGAAAAGCCCCAGCGATCGGCAATCGTCGCGACCGGCAGATCGATGGTCTTCGTCGTCGACCGTTCGTCCCCGAGATAGATCACCAGCGACGCGCCCCCTACAGCTCCGACGACTGCAGCGGGAACGCCCAACCGCTGCGCCTGCTCCAGAATCGCCTGCCGCTGTACCGGTTTCGCCGACACGACAATCCGTGACTGGCTTTCACCGAACAACATTGCATCGATTCTCTGACGGCCAGGATTTAATCGTACCACAGCACCGTGCGGCTGATCCGGCCCGGACATACAGCATTCGGCCAGTGCCACGGCGAGTCCTCCATCGGAACAATCGTGAGCGGACTGAATGAGCCCTGTCCGGATCAACTGCAACACACAACTCTGTACCGCCTGCTCCGTCTCCAAATTCAGATACGGCGGGGAGCCCTGTTCCCGCGAATGCTGCACTTTCAGATATTCCGACCCGCCCAGATCTTCACGGGTCGCCCCGAGCAGAATGATGTCGTCGCCGTCCTCCCGGAACCATTGCGTCATGGTCTTCTCGGCGGACTCGATCAGCCCAACCATCCCCAGCATCGGCGTGGGATAGATCGAGAGTCCGTTGGTCTCGTTGTAGAAACTGACGTTGCCGCTCACGATCGGAATCTTGAAATGCTCACAGGCATCCTTCATGCCCTCGATCGCCATCACAAACTGCCACATGATGTCCGGCCGTTCGGGGTTGCCGAAATTCAAACAGTCCGTCAGCCCGATCGGCTCGGCGCCGGAACAGGCGAGATTCCGCGAAGCTTCCGCCACCGCCAGCCGCGCGCCTTCATAGGGATTGAGCAGACAGTACCGGCTGTTGCAATCCACCGTCATCGCCACCGCTTTGTTCGTGCCCTTAATGCGCACGACCGCGGCATCCGACCCGGGGCGCACCATCGTGTTCGTCCGGACCATGTGGTCATACTGTTCGTACACCCAGCGCTTGCTCGCGATCGTCGGCGACTCCAACAACGCCAGCAAAGCCGCATTCGCATCTCTCACATCGGGCAACGCATCGTAATTCAAATTCGTGAGCATGTCCTGATAGCCGGGCGGCGAAAAGGGGCGCTCGTAGCGCGGTCCGTCATCGGCCAGCGACTTCGCCGGAATCTCTGCGACAACCTGGCCCTGATCGAGCACGCGCAGAATACCGCTTCCGGTGACGTTCCCGACCACCGCCACATCCAGATCCCACTTCTTGCAGATCCGGATGCACTCCTCTTCCTTGCCGGCCTTGGCCACCATCAGCATGCGTTCTTGCGACTCGGACAGCATGAGTTCATAAGGCGTCATGCCCGGCTCGCGGCGCGGCACATGCGTCAGATCGAGATCGATCCCGTTCCCGGCCCGCGAGGCCATTTCGCAGGACGAACTCGTCAGTCCGGCCGCGCCCATGTCCTGAATACCGACCAGGAGATCACCCGCCATGAGTTCGAGACAGGCTTCCAGCAAGAGCTTTTCCTGGAAGGGATCACCCACTTGTACCGTCGGCCGCTTCTTTTCCGATTGATCATCGAAGGAATCGGAGGCCATCGTCGCGCCGTGAATACCGTCGCGCCCTGTCTTCGACCCGAAGTAGATCACCGGATTGCCGACGCCAGCCGCAGTCCCGAGGAAGATCTTGTCCTTCTGTGCGATGCCGAGGCAGAACGCATTCACCAGCGGATTGAGCGAGTAGATATCGTTGAACACGACTTCGCCGCCCACCGTCGGCACGCCCATGCAATTGCCGTAACCGGCGATTCCCGCCACGACCCCCTTCACAATATGGCGGTTCTTCGCCGTATCCAGCCCGCCAAAGCGCAACGAATCCAGCAAGGCAATCGGCCGAGCCCCCATCGTAAACACATCGCGCAAAATCCCGCCCACCCCCGTCGCCGCGCCCTGATAGGGTTCGATGAACGACGGATGGTTGTGTGACTCCATCTTGAACACGACGCAAAGCCCGTCGCCGATATCTACCACGCCGGCGTTTTCGCCGGGGCCCTGGATGACACGCGGCCCCGTCGTGGGCAGCTTCTTCAAATGCACGCGCGACGACTTGTAGGAGCAATGTTCCGACCACATGACGGAAAACATGCCAAGTTCCGTCAAGTTCGGCTCCCGGCCCAGAATCTCGACGATCTTCTTGAACTCGTCGTCGGTAAGATTATGCTGCGCGATCAGTTCTTTCGTAATCACAAGCGCCATCGACCCGTTCCTCTATTGGCAATCAACCCGTCAGACTTACTGTCGGCTCTTCGCAACCACTGCTTAGACTTTCACCTTCATTGCTTTGAGCACCGATTGAAAGATCAGCTTCCCGTCCTGGTTCCCCAAAATATCTTCGGCACAGCGCTCCGGATGCGGCATCATCCCCAGCACATTACCTTCCGGATTGATGATCCCGGCGATATTGTCGAGCGATCCGTTGGGATTCGCTTCAGGCGTGACCTTCCCCTCCGGCGTGCAATAGCGCAAGACGATCTGCGCGTTCGCCTGCATCGCCGCCAGCGTGACCGGATCGGTGTAATAATTGCCGTCTGCATGAGCAACGGGAATCTTCAACACCTGGCCTGACTCGCAGGCCTCCGTAAAGGCCGTGGCCGCGTTCTCCACCTTCACATACACATCCTTGCAGATAAAATGGAGCGACTTGTTCCGTAGCATCGCCCCTGGCAACAGACCGGCTTCAAGCAAAATCTGAAACCCGTTGCAGATCCCGATCACCACCCCGCCGTCCTTGGCGAACGCCTTCACAGCGCCCATCACCGGCGAAAACCGTGCAATCGCGCCCGTGCGGAGATAATCGCCATAGGAGAACCCGCCCGGAAGGATCACCGCATCGATCCCCTTGAGCGACGTCCCCTTGTGCCAGATCATCTGCACCGATTGCCCCAGCACAGTCTGAAACACGTGCTGACAATCGTGATCGCAATTACTGCCCGGGAAAACTATGACTCCAACATTCATGATTAGACCAGCTCGTAGCGGTATTCTTCGATGATGGTGTTCGCCAGCAGCTTTTCGCACATCTGCTTCACTTGCGCGTCGGCTTTGGCCTTATCCGTTTCCTGGACGTCCACTTCCATGTACTTCCCCACCCGCACATTCGCCGCATTCTTGAACCCGAGCGAATCGAGCGCATGCTCGATCGCCTTCCCCTGCGGATCCAGAATTCCCTGCTTCAACGTCACATGAATCTTGGCCTTCATTCCATCCCTCTCTTCTTCTCTTACTCTTTCCTTCCGTCCTTCTCTCCTTCTTCCTACTCCGATTTGGTCAAGCGTGCTGTTTTCACTGCGCGCATTGACCGAGCACCTTCCATTGGTCCCCTTATAATTGATCCCCGGTGCGCGGGCAGCGAGCACAGGTAGCACCCGTCACCGCTCCACTCCCTACGCCCCTGTATCCGGCGGCTTCGACAACTCCGTCAAGTGCCGCTTCGCCCACGTGATCCCCGCCATCAGGCCCACACCCAACAACGCAAGCGCCACAAAACCCAGGCGATGCAGCGTCGTCTCAGTCAAGATCGCGAAGGCGACAATGCACGTCGTCCCGATCCCCAAAGAAATAATGGGGCCGTTATCACGAACAAACATCACGAAGCGTCTCACACCTTATCCCCTCTCCACTACAGGGAGGCGGGCTTGCCGTTTCTCACTGCGCGCATGCACCGAGCACATACCCTAATCTCACTTATCAATAACTCCGAGTGCGCGGAGCGCGAGCAAGAGAACCGGCATGCCCGCCTCCTATCCACACACCCGCTTCAGCACTTCCTGATACGCCTCTTCGATCTTGCCCATATCTTTCCGGAACCGGTCCTTGTCCATCGAATCGCCGGTCGTCATATCCCAGAGGCGGCAGGTGTCAGGAGAAATCTCATCGGCCAGAACCAGCTTATTGTGAAACACGCCGAACTCCAGTTTGAAGTCCACGAGCTGCATCTGCCGTTCAGCAAAGAACGGCTTCAGCACCGCGTTGATCTTGTGTCCCAGATCCCGAAGATCCTTCAGCAAAGCAGGCGTGGCAATATTCATCAACCGCAAATGATCGTCGTTCACGAGCGGATCGCCGAGAGCATCGTCCTTATAATAGAACTCCACGATGGCCGGCTGAATGGGGTCGCCTTCCTTGAGCCCCAGGCGTTTGGCCAGACTCCCGGCAATGATGTTCCGCACCACCACTTCCACCGGAACAATGGTCACCTTCTTCGTGAGCATTTCCCGATCGCTGAGCCGCTTCACAAAGTGGGTCCGGATGCCTTCCGCCTCCAGCAGCGTGAACAACCGCTCCGACACCTTATTGTTGATGATGCCCTTGTCCACGATCGTGCCGCGCTTTTGCGCGTTGAACGCAGTCGCGTCATCCTTGAAGTAGTGCACCACCTCGTCGGCCCGCTCAGCCGTGAAAATCTTCTTGGCCTTGCCTTCGTAGAGCAGCGTTCCTGTCGTCATAAGCTTCTCCCGCTCTGTATGCGCTATTGCGCCAACACTTCGATCAACTGATCCAGCGACCGGACCGTGCCCACCAGCGTCGGATTGCCCATGCGCCGGTTATGCCTGGCTTCCTTCACCTTATTCAAGGCCAGGATCAGCGCATGAAACTCTTCCGGCTTGGCCGTCTCAAAATAGGTGATGAAGTCGAAATCATCAAGGCCGGTGGAATGATAGAGCTTCCGTTTTACCGTCTTTTGATAGGGCAACGCCGCTTCGGTATGTTCCTGCATCATCGCGGCGCGCTTCTCTTGAGACAGCGACCACCACTCCGTATCTTTGCGGATCGGAAGCACCATGACATAGGGCCCCGATTCACTGGAGCCTTTGAGATCCGTTTTCAACTGCTCGGGAAATCCCGGCACATAGTTGGGCTTCTTCGTAAGGCCATTGAGCAACACCACGCTGGAGAGATACCGGCCAAAGGCGCTGTTCTGCAGGTCTACCAGAAACTGCTGGGTATCCTTTAATTCCGTCCCGTGCACCCGCAACATAAAGTCGGCATGATCCGACAGGCCACGCAGAAGATAGATATCGATCGCCAGCTTCTCCCGATGCTGCTCCACTACCCCTCTGAACGAGGTGAGGTTGGCGATCCTCATGGCCTGATCCAGCTTGCCCCAATCGGTCTCGATGCGAAACGCGGCAAAGGTGCCATACACACCGGGTTCGCTCAGCAACTTCTCGCGATCGGCGGCCGACGCCGGAGAAGCGGTCACGCAACCGAGCAGGAACATCACGCAGGCCAATCCAGTTCCATACATGCGATTCATCATCGACGTCTCCTTCCGCTTTGCTTTCCTGCCGCAGATCCCGCCTTGCGACCGAACACCCGGCGATAGATCTGATCGAGATGGCGAAGATAATACTTCGGATTGAAACAGGCGGCTATCTCGCTCTTCTTGAGGTGTTTTGAAATAAAGGGATCGTTCCCGACCAGGCCCTGCAGCCCGCCGGCCCCTTTCCACGAAGCCATGGCATTCCGTTGCACCGCTTCGTATGACTCCTTGCGTTGCGCGCCCTTTTCGACGAGCGTGAGCAAGAGCCGCTGGGAATAGACCAACCCGCCGGTCAGATCGAGATTCCGCTGCATGTTGGCGGGATAGATCAGGAGATCCTTGATGAGATCGGTGACTTTCGCCAGCATGTAATCCATGAGGATCGTGCTATCGGGCATGATAACCCGCTCGACCGACGAATGGCTGATGTCCCGCTCATGCCAGAGCGCCACATTCTCCATCGCCGCCAGACTGTTCGCCCGCACGATCCGGGCAAGCCCGCAGAGATTCTCCGAGATGATCGGGTTCCGCTTGTGCGGCATCGCCGACGAGCCTTTCTGCCCTTCAGAAAAGAATTCCTCCGCTTCAAGCACTTCGGTGCGCTGCAGATGGCGAATTTCCGTGGCTATCTTTTCGATACTGGCCGCCAGCAATGCCAGCGCCGTGGCATAGGAAGCATGGCGGTCGCGCTGCACCACTTGATTCGAGACCGGGTCCGGCCGCAGGCCCATCTTAGCGCAGACGAATTCCTCGACCTCGGGCCCTTGATGCGCGAATGTGCCCATCGCCCCGGACAGCTTGCCGACGGCAATTTCCCGGCGCACGGCCTGAAGGCGCTCCCGATGCCGGCACATTTCCTCGTACCAAATGGCGAGCTTGAATCCGAACGAGATCGGCTCGCCATGAATGCCGTGCGACCGTCCGACCATCACCGTCATTTTATGGCGCATCGCCTGCCGCTTGAGGACGTCGATCAGCCCGTCGAGGCCTTCAAGAATAATGTCGAGCGCTTCGGTCATCTGCACCGCGAGCGACGTATCGACAATATCCGACGACGTGAGGCCCATGTGCAGAAACCGGTGTTCAGGACCGACTGTGTCCATCAACGATTCGAGGAACGCGATAATATCGTGCTTGGTGACCTTCTCGATTTCGGCGATCCGGGCGACATTGATCTTCGCCTTCTTGCGGATCTTCGCAGAGGTGCCGCGCGGCGCCTGTCCTGCCTTCTCGAACGCGGCGCAGGCCTGCAACTCCACTTCCAGCCAGATTTCATACTTGTGTTTAAGATCCCAGATGGATTTCATCCTGGGTCTGGTATACCGTTCGATCACGAACCTGTCCTCCTCCACACCGGCTTCTCGGGAGTCGCCCGCTTTTCAGCCAGCCTCTCCTCCGTAGCCAGCACCTTATCCAGCACACCGTTCACAAACTTCGACGCTTCCTCATCGCCGAAACTCTTCGCCAGCTCAATCGCTTCATCCATCGTGACGTTCGCCGGCACATCGTCCATCCACATCAATTCATAGAGACCCGCGCGCAGGATGTTCCGGTCCACGATCGGCATGCGGCTCACTTTCCAATTCGTCGCATACTTCGCCAGCAGAGCATCGAGATCTTTTTTCTTCTCCAGCACACCGGCCACCAACCGCTCGGCAAAGGCTTTCGTTTCCTCATCCGCAGTAAGCGGCTTCCAGAACTCGTCGAGCCACAGGCCCGGCTTGCCGTGAATATCGTACTGAAACAAAATCTGGAGCGCCCGTTCGCGCGCTTCGTGGCGTGATCCCATAACTAGAGGCTTTTCTTTCGTACGGTCCGCTTGGGACGGAGTGCCGCGTCGGCAATCACCGGTTCCAGCGCCTTGAGTTGTTTGATCACGCTCGCCATTTCAATCGCCGACTTCGCCGCCTCGCCGCCGCGGTTGAACTTTGCCGGATCCGCCCGTTCGATCGCCTGCGCCACCGTCTCCGTCGTCAACACGCCGAAGATGATCGGCACACCGGTCTCCAGCGACGCCTGCCCGATTCCCCGGCTGGCTTCGTTGCAGATGTAATCGAAGTGCGGCGTGTCTCCCCGAATGACGGCGCCGAGACAAATCACGGCGTCGAACCGCCCAGACTTGGCCAGCGTCTTCGCCACGAGCGGAATCTCGAACGCGCCCGGCACCCGCACCACCTCGATATCCTGATCCTTCACCCCGTGCTTCGTGAGCCCGTCCAGACAGGACGAGAGCAACTTGCTCGTGACGAATTTATTGAACTTGGCGACGACGATGCCAAACCGCATCCCCGTCGCATCATGCGAACCCTTACGAAGCTTCATACCTACCTAAATTCCCTTCCTACCTACACCACACACTTCCAGGGTGGATGGGATAGCCCCGACTGCGCGCATTGACCGAGCACCGCCCTTGATCTGTTATTTCAATCAAGTCCTGCGTGCGCGGGCAGCGAGCATGGGGACTGTCCCATCCACCCCGCTACACTTTCTTGAGCAAATGCCCCATCTTATTCTTCTTCGTGCGCAAGTAGCGGACGTTGGCCGCGCGAGGGGCAATTTCGATTGAGACCCGCTCCACGACTTTCAATCCATAACCTTCGATCCCGACGATCTTGCGCGGGTTGTTGGTGATCAGCTTGATCTGATGCAGGCCGAGATTGACGAGAATCTGCGCGCCCACCCCGTAGTCCCGCAGATCGGCCTTGAAGCCCAACCTGAAATTCGCCTCGACCGTATCGCTGCCTTCATCCTGGAAGCCGTAGGCCTTGAGCTTGTTCAGCAGACCGATACCCCGACCCTCTTGATTCAGATAGAGCAACACGCCGCGGCCTTCGGCTTCGATAATCTGCATGGCTCGATGGAGCTGATCGCGGCAATCGCACCGGAGCGAGCCGAGCGCATCGGCGGTCAGGCAGCCGGAATGCACCCGAACGAGAGTTGGATTCCCCCCGTCCACTTTGCCCTTCACCAGCGCGATATGCGTCACATTGTCGACTTCGTTTTCGAACGCCACGGCCTCAAAGTCGCCGAAGATCGTCGGCATGCGGGCTGTCGCCGCCCGCTTCACGAACGTCTCGCGTTGCATGCGGTATTCAATGAGCGCCTTGATCGTCACCATCTTCAGTTTGTGACGTTTCGCAAATTTGGCCAGCTCCGGCACGCGGGCCATGGTGCCGTCTTCATTCATGATTTCGCAGATGACGCCCGCCGGCTGCAGCCCCGCGAGGCGCGCCAGATCGACCGAGCCTTCCGTCTGCCCCGCCCGTTTCAGCACCCCGCCTTTTTGCGCCTTGAGCGGGAAGATATGCCCGGGCCTGGCCAGATCCGCCGGCTTGGCTTTGGGGTCAAGCGCCACCTGAATCGTGGTTGATCGATCAGCCGCAGAGATCCCGGTGGTAATCCCTTTACGGGCATCCACAGAGACCGTAAACGCTGTACCGAAGGTTGCCGTGTTCTCAATCGCCTGGGGCGGAAGCTGCAATTCTTCGCAGCGTTCAGGCGTCAAGGCCAGGCAAATGAGCCCACGGGCATGCTTCGCCATGAAATTGATCGCTTGCGGCGTAACCTTGTCCGCGGCAATGACCAGGTCGCCTTCATTCTCGCGGTCTTCGTCATCGACCAGAATGATGCACTTACCTTTGCGAATGTCTTTGATCGCGTCTTGAATCGTATTGAATGGATTAGCCATAGTCGGAAAAGTTAACTGATTAATTTTAGGTTGAAAATCGTCCTGACAGGAGGCCACAGATAACCCTGTTTAACCCCCACCTGTCAACGGGAAAAACAAGCTTGCCAGGATACTGAAAATGCCCCCCTGCTGCGTTCTCGCCACACTCAGAGGCGCAACGTACGAAACGTACGCCTTGCCTCTTCGCTTGCTGCGGCCTTGCAGGATGGCATTTTGAGCATCCTGTTAACAAAGTCCCCTCGCTACATCAACAGGCTGGTTCAACTCGTAGCCGGAGAAACACCATCCCCCAGGCACAGACCCCGAGCCCGGCAAAGAACCAGAGCCCCGCATCATAACTCCCGGTCACCACTTTCAAACCTGAGAGCACCACCGGAAAGGCAAATCCGCCGATACTCCCGACGGCGCCGATGAGACCGGAGGCCATCCCGATCTGTTGAGGAAACTCTTCCGCCACCATTTGAAACACGACCCCGTTTCCCACCCCCATCGCCCCGCTCGCGAGCACGATCATCGCAATGCCCATCGATTGGGAAGGACTGGTCACCGCCACAATTGATCCGACAATGAGCGGCAACACGATATATAACACCCGCATGCCGCCACGCCGATCTGCCGCATAACCCCCGAAGGGGCGAATCACGCTCCCGACGAACCCGCAGAGCGCCGCAACCGACCCGGCAGCGACCGCATCAAACCCATAGGTTTCATACAGCAGCATCGGGAGCACACTGCAGAGTCCGACAAATCCCCCGAAGGTAATCGAATAGAGGAAACACAACCAGTAAGCCGACCTCTGCCGCAGGAGTGTGGCTGCATGGTGCCACCATTCGATATCGCGGCTGTGCCGGTCGCCCTGCCGGCTCTCCCGGACGAGCAGGATGAATAGCACGCAGGTCAACGCGACGATCCCGGCCATGACGCCGAAGACCTGCTGCCAACCCAGCGCCTCCGCCCATCGAGGCGCGAGAAACAAAATGAGCACCGTACCGATATTCCCCGAAGCGGCGAGCCCCAGCACAAGCCCCTGTGAGGACGGCGGATAGGCCTGTCCGGCCAACGGCAAGGCTACGGCAAAACTCGCCCCGCCCAATCCCAACAACAATGCCAGGCACCACAGCCCGATCGACGCCGGATCCGCCAGCCAGCCCCAGAGCAGAACCGCCAACTCTCCAATCAGAATCGCGACAGCCGTATTCTTGGCTCCAAACCAATCACAGCTCCACCCTCCCAAGACGCGCAACAAAGCCCCGCCCAGCAGCGGCAACGCCACCAGCATGGACAGATCGGCCCCGGTAAGTCCGAGCGCCCGAGCCATCGGCAGACTCAGCGCCCCGATCAGCAGCCAGACCATGAAACTGACCGTGAGGTGCAGCCAAGCCCCCAGCAAAGTAGGCCAGTGGCCGCCACGCACCATCTGCCAGATATCAGCCACGCACAATCCTCCAGTAGAACGGGTCACTATAGGGGAGCCCCTTTCTCCGGCGCAACCCAAGGGGGGGGTGAGGATACGGTCGGGGCAAGAGCGATTGACCCATTACTCAGAGGATGCTCAAAAAGTTCGTCCAGCAAGGCCGCAGCCGATGAAAGCACCGGAGGCGTACCCTCTGGGGTACGTTGAGGATGCTTTCGAGGTGAGAACGCAGCTGACGGACTTTTTCAGCATCCTGCCGGACAACCTTTGTCCGGTCAGATGGTTCTGTTATAGTCAGCGTCCCATGAGTGGTCGCAACCCATCAGACGACGAGCCCGAGAGCGCACTGGAACCGGAGATTCTCGATCCGTCCGACGACGAGGTGATCGAGGCTGAAGCGGCTCCCATCGTACTGGATCTCCCACAGGCCGACGGGCGCATGCCGGCCGATGCCCAGGCCGTCGCCCCCGTTACCGGCCTTCAGCAATATCTGGCAGAGATCCGGCGCTATCCCTACCTCTCCAAAGAAGAAGAATTGCTATTGTTCCACGAATACCACGTGCAAGGCAGCCGCGAAGCCGCCGTGAAACTCATCATGGCCAACCTGCGCGTATCGGTCGCCATCGCCTCCGAGTATCTCCACACCGGCGCCGACCATATGGACCTGATTCAGGAAGGCAATGTCGGCCTGATGCAGGCGATCAAGAAATTCGACCCGGCGAAAAATGTCCGCTTCTACGCCTATGCTGCCTGGTGGTCGCGCGCCTACATTCTCCGTTACCTCCTGAATACCTTCCGGCTCGTCAAAATCGGCACCACCCAGGACCAGCGGAAGCTCTTCTACAACCTCAAGAAGGAGAAGGCCAAGCTCGCCCGGGAGGGGTTCGCGCCCGACACCAAACTCCTGGCCGACCGGCTCAACGTCCGCGAGCGCGATGTCATCGAGATGGACCAGCGGTTGGGTAATTGGGAACTGTCTCTGGACCAGCCGATCGGAGAAGAACAGGACGGCACCCTGCTCGATGTCCTCCCCTCCCAGCAATCAGGGGTGGACGAGGTCATTGCCGACAATGAACTCCGCACTCTATTCCGGAAGAAGCTGGCCGAGTTTGCCAAGACGCTGGACGAACGGGAAGAGGACATCCTAAGGAACCGACTCCTGTCTGAAACACCCATGACCCTCGACGATCTGGGAGAGAAATACGGCGTGACAAAAGAACGCACCAGACAGCTGGAAGCCCGTATCATCAAGCGATTACGCGAATACATCAAGAAAGACGTCAAGGACTTCGACCGTCTGAAGATCTAGCCTGAACCCTCCACGTTCTTCTTCGCATTTTCTCTCTAGAATTCTTGATTCTCAATGGGTTATGATTTCACCAGTCCAGCCGCTGGGATTGTAAAAGAATTTCTTTTCCCGCCCCCTTGACTTGGACCAGCCTCGGGCTATCTCTCGTACTGCACGGTGGCAGTCGCTCTGTCTATTTGAGGAGCGTGAGAGTCCAGCCGACGAATGTGGCTCTGCATCAAATCGTTGTAACGTTCACCACAGTTTATTCATCGCAGGAGGAGGGTTTGTTATGAGCTCAGCAGCGAAAGAGAAAAAGAACCTCGCCAAGGGATTTCAACCTTTGGGCGACCGAGTGTTCGTGACCTACACCGAGGAACTGGAGCGGACCGCCGGCGGTATTTATGTGCCGGATTCTGCCAAGGAAAAGCCGCAGCGGGGTATCGTTCAGGCCATCGGCAAGAAGGTCGAGAACGTGAAGGTGGGCGACCAGGTCCTCTTCGACAAGTACTCAGGCAGCAAGCTCCGCATCGAGGACGAAGAGTGCTTGATCCTCAAGGAAGAAGACATCCTCGGCATCTTCACCAGCTAATCGACAACCACGACGACGACTGAATTAACGGAGGAACCACATGGCCAAGCAACTATTGTATAGCGAGCAAGCTCGCGCGTGTATTTTGAAAGGTGTCAACCAGCTCGCGGACGCCGTCAAGGCGACCCTCGGCCCCAAGGGCCGGAACGCGATTCTGGACAAGAAGTTCGGCGCCCCGACCATTACCAAGGACGGCGTCACCGTCGCCAAGGAAATCGAACTCAAGAACCCCTATGAAAACATGGGCGCCCAGCTCGTGCGCGAAGTCGCCAGCAAGACCAGCGACACCGCCGGCGACGGCACCACCACAGCCACCGTGTTGGCCCAGGCCATCTATCGTGAAGGCGTGAAGAACATCACCGCCGGCGCGAACCCGATGGAAATTCAACGCGGCATCAACAAGGCCGTGGAAGTGGTGATCGGCGAGCTGAAGAAGCTCAGCAAGCCCTGCCAGAACAAGACCGAAATCTCCCAGGTCGGCACGATCTCGGCCAACAACGACAAGACCATCGGCGACCTCATCGCGGAAGCGATGGAGAAGGTCGGCAAGGATGGCGTGATCACGGTCGAAGAAGCCAAGTCGATGACCACCTCGTTGGACGTCGTCGAAGGCATGCAGTTCGATCGCGGCTACATCTCCCCCTACTTCGTGACCAACGCCGAGCGGATGGAATGCTCCGTCGAAGAGCCGCTCATCCTCATCAATGAAAAGAAAGTCAGCAGCATGAAGGACCTCCTCCCGGTCCTCGAGCAGGTTGCCAAGATGGGCAAGCCGCTCGTGATCATCGCGGAAGAAGTCGAAGGCGAAGCGCTCGCGACCCTCGTGGTCAACAAGCTCCGCGGCACCCTCAACGTAGCGGCCATCAAGGCCCCGGGCTTCGGCGATCGCCGCAAGGCCATGCTGGAGGACATTGCGATTCTGACCGGCGGCCAGGTGATCTCGGAAGACATCGGCCTCAAGCTGGAAAACGTGAAGCTCACCGACCTCGGCCGCGCCAAGCGCGTCACGATCGACAAGGATAACACCACGATCGTGGAAGGCTACGGCGATCCGAAGAAGATCGAAGGCCGCGTGAAGCAGATCAAGGCCCAGATCGAAGAGACGACCTCCGACTACGATCGCGAGAAGCTCCAGGAGCGCCTTGCCAAGATCGTCGGCGGTGTGGCCGTCATCAACGTCGGCGCCGCGACCGAGACCGAAATGAAGGAAAAGAAAGCCCGCGTCGAGGACGCCCTCCACGCGACCAAGGCAGCCGTCGAAGAAGGCATCGTGCCCGGCGGTGGAACGGCCTATCTCCGTTGCATCGACGCGCTGGGTTCGCTCAAGTTGATCCCCGAGCAGCAAGTGGGTGTGAACATCATCCGCCGCGCCCTCGAAGAGCCGATCCGTCAGATCGCGTTCAATGCCGGGATGGAAGGTTCGGTCATCGTCGAGAAAGTGCGCAACGACAAGAACCTCAGCGCCGGCTACAACGCGGCGACGGAAGAGTATGTGGACATGATCAAGGCCGGCATCATCGATCCGACCAAGGTGTCGCGCTGCGCATTGCAAAACGCGGCCTCCGTGGCGGGCTTGATGCTCACCACCGAAGTCATGATCACCGACATCCCCGAAGAGAAGAAGGAAGCCGCCGGCGGCGGCCATGCCGGACACAACCACGGCATGGAAGGGATGTACTAAGAACGAGCTGATCACGCCCCGCGTGCAGCAACAGAAGGCCCCGGCGGGAAACCGCCGGGGCCTTCGTGTTTTCAGGGTAGGAATTATTTCGAGGAGGTGATCAGTCGCATCGTCGCCTTAAGCACAGGCGACGTCTTGGATTCGTAGTAGAAAGCGCGGAAGAATTGGTTAACGAGTCCCGTGTGGCGCGTATGGTCGGCGTTGAATTGAGCCACGCCTTTCGCCCGGTCGTCGGTGTCATAGCCCCCGCGGATGGCGCAGCGTTCGAGCTCCTCCGCTGAATCGGGCAACGCATGGGTCTGAAAATCCTGCACCATCTGTAGCTTGTGTTCGACGTCGCGGAGAAAGACATAGGCGGCAGCCAGGTCATCCCGCTCCCGGGGCGAGATGAGCTTGTAACGGACGAACCGGTTCAGCGCGCCGAGCGTGCTCCGGTCCAACAACCCCGTCACTTTCTTCCCCGCGATCACCTGCACCGTCTGCACAAAGAACTCGATCTCGCGAATCCCGCCGATGCCGAGCTTCACGTTGCGCCGTTCGTGACCGCGATCGACCATTTTCACATCGATCATATCCTTCACGCCCCGCACATCCTGCACAATCGCCAGCGCGCCGGAGAGATCGATCTTCTCTTTGGGCGGTCCAAAGATAAACAGCTTCACCATCTTCAAGAACGCCAGCCCGACCTCCATGGAGCCGGCCACGGGCCAGGCCTTCAGCAGCGCCAGCCGTTCCCACACGACGCCTCTCGTGGAGTAATATTTCTTGTAGTCGTCGAGCGACCGCGCCAACTGCCCGACCGAGCCTTCGGCGCGCAGACGTAGGTCCACGCGAAAGACATAGCCTTCACGGGTCTGTTCGACCAGGGCTTTCGTCAGTTCACGCGAGAGGATCTCGAAATACTCCTCGTTGGAAATGCCGACCGCACCGGGCTTCACCTTCTGCTTGCCGCGCGGCGCTTTCGTCTCCCCGTCATGGGACGCGTAGACATAGATCAAATCGACATCCGAGCTGTAGTTCAATTCATGGCCGCCGAGCTTTCCCATGCCCATCACGGCAAACCCCGTCTCCACCCACCGCCCCTGCTTCGTCTTGTGCATCGGTACGCCATATTGCTGCCGCAGGTCGGCATCGACGATCTCGTAGGCCGCATGGATCAACAGGCTCGCCAGATCCGACAGCGAAGATGTCGTCTCCGGCACCGGCGACAGGCGCAACAGATCACGCACGCCGATGCGCAACATCTCACGCCGGCGAAACCGGCGCAGCGCCTCCAGCTTCATCTCCTTCACCGTCAGATGCGCCAGGCTCTTGTTCAGCGCGCTCTCCAATTCCTTCCGGGCAGGCGGCTTCGACAATACCGCCGCTTCCGACAGCCAATAGACCAGCATGGGATCGCGAATGACGGTAAACGCCAGCGCATCACTGTTGCCGAAGATTGTACAGAGCAGATCGAGCATGCGCGGCGAACTGCGCAGATAGTCGAGGAAGGAGGAGCGCGTAACCTCGCCGAACAACCGCTCCCAATGGTTCAAGGCCTGGTCCGGATCGGCGGTTCTCGAAATGGAATCCAGCAGGATCGGGAGGATCTCCGCCAGTTGACGCCGATGGTGGGGCTCACCCGCCATCGCCTGAAGATTCCGGTCGGCCTGCTCGATATCGTGCAGGTGATAGGCAGACAGAATGGTCTCAATTTGCTTGGAATCCCGCTCCGTCGCCAGCAGCACCGGACGAGGATCGGGCTTCGAGGCAACGGCCTGAGCTGGTTTCGCAGATGCTGTTTTAGGGAGACGAGTCATAGCGCGGCATTATACTGACTCAACTCATTCCGGTATACTGGGGGCCGGTTAGCCAAAGGATTCATCACGATGCCCCTCGATGAACAGCTCAAGCAAGCGGTAAGCGCCCTCTGCTCCGACGTCGAGCCCGATATCCTTCAGGATTTTCTGAGCCGCATGGATCGGGAATACTTCCGCCGGTTCGAACCGGCCGTCATCGCCGGGCACGTTCGACTCGCCGCGCACCTGACTCCCGACCATCCCTGCGAAGTCACCATTGCGGAACGGACGGATCAGCATTTTGATCTGACCCTCGTGGCCTACGACTACTTTTCCGCCTTCGCCAACATCTGCGGCCTCCTCTCCGCCTTCGGACTGAATATCGAGGAAGGCCAGATCTACACCTTCGCCGAGAGCGCCGCGCCGGCCGCAACCCGCAGCAGTTATGCAGGCGGGCCGCGTATGCGCCCCAAAGGCCGGCCGGGCTTGAGCCGGAAAAAGATCGTGGATGTCTTTCGCGTACAGCCGGGGCGCGGCATTCCCTTCGGGCCGGAGGATCACCAACGGCTCATCGGCGAACTTACCGCCTTGATGACGCAACTCGATGCCGGCGAATTCGACGAAGCGCGCCAGGCCGTGAATCGCCAACTGGTCGAACAGCTGGGCAAACGGCGCGGCTCGTTCAGCGGCCTGCTCCATACCGTCCACATCACGTTCGACAACAGCCAGTCCCCCACCGACACGGTAATGGATATCCAATCGGACGACACGCCCGCATTTTTGTATGCCTTCGCCAATGCGCTCGCCATGCGCAACATCTACATCGACAAGGCGCAGTTCGCCATCGAAGGCGGCAAGCTGCACGACCGCTTCTACGTCCGCAACCGCCACGGGCAGAAACTCACCGACCCCGCCGATCAGCAGCACCTGCGCCTGACCGCCGTCCTCATCAAGCAATTCACCCACGCTCTCACCTGGGCGCCGGACCCGGCCAAAGCGCTCGAAGCCTTCGATCAGTTCCTCGACCTCACCGTGCAGGACACCAAGGGCAAGGCGCAGCAACAGGCCCTCGCCTTCCTCGGCGACAAGAAAACCTTCCCCCTCCTCGCCCGCCTGCTCGGCACCAGCGACTTTTTGTGGGAGGATTTTCTGCGCCGCCAGCACGGCAACCTTCTGCCACTGCTGCAACATTATCGGGACGCCCCGCTCATCAAGCCGCAAGCGGCGCTGCGCAAAGAACTCGACAAGGTCGTGGACAAGGCCAAGACCGACGAGGCCCGCAAAGAAGCCTTGAACCGGTTCAAGGATCAGGAACTGTTCCGGATCGACATGAAACACATGGTCGAATCCTCCGGCCTCGCCGACTTCTCCCTCGCCCTCACCGAACTGGCCGAAGTCATCGTGAGCCGCAGCCTGCGCGACTGCCAGGCCAAACTGGAGAAACAGTACGGTGCCCCGAAGCTGGCGAATAAGAAACCCTGCCCCTTTACCATCCTGGGCCAGGGGAAATTCGGCGGGCGCGAACTGGGCTACGCCTCCGACATCGAAGTCCTCTTCGTCTACGGCGGAGCCGGACGCACCAGCGGCAAACAGAGCATCGAAAACAGCGAGTACTTCGAACGGCTCGCGCAGGAACTCCTCCAGTGGATCGAGGCCAAGGTAGAAGGCATCTTCCATCTCGACATCCGCCTGCGCCCCCACGGCGGCAAGGGCTCGCTGACCAATCCGCTCGAAGAAATCATCAGCTACTACAGCCCGACGGGATTAGCCGCGCCGTTCGAACGCCAGTCCATGATTAAGCTCCGCACCGTCGCCGGCGACACCGCCCTCGGCAAGCAGGTCGAAGCCCATCGGGATCATTACGTCTACGGCGGCGCACCCTGGGATCTCGCCACGGCGCTGGACTTGCGCCGGGCGCAATTGAAGCAACTCGTCGAGCCGGGCACGGTGAACGTGAAACACAGCGCCGGCGGCCTTGTCGATATCGAATACGCCGTGCAATATCTCCAAGTAATGCACGGGCACAAGCAACCGATCTTGCGCACGCCCAACACGATGCAAGCTTTGGCGGGATTGGTGGAGTGCGGGTTGGTCACCAGGCAGGACGGCGAACAGTTGCGCAAAGCCTATCTCTTCATCCGCATGCTCATCGACGGCCTGCGCATGGTCCGCGGCAACGCGAAAGACTTGGTACTTCCCCCACCCGACTCAGAAGAATTTATCTTCCTAGCCCGCCGCGTCGGCTACACAACCGACGACTGGCAGGCCGGCGCCAGGCATTTACAGACGGATATTGAACAGCACATGAAGCTGACGAAAGAGTTTTTCGAGAAGACGTTCGGCAAGGTGTGAAGCGATCCTCTGACCTATCCCCAATAACCCGCCCCTCTGACTCGTGAGCCGAATATGACTGCTATTCGGCTCATAAATCATTACATTATGAGCCGAACGAGTGTATCATCTAACTCATGCCCTACAATTGGCAGCAACCAGACTGGCCGGAGTTTCGATACGACCTCACGGCAATCGAGGAGGCGCTGTTTAAGCTTGCCGAAAAATCAGGTCGGGCCAGCGGACTCCTCAAGGGGCTGACGGCCGACGCGCAGATGGAGGCGACCATCGAAATGATGGTGGTCGAAGCGATCAAGACCTCCGCAATCGAGGGAGAACTGCTGAGCCGGAAAGATGTCATGTCGTCGATCCGGAAGAATCTAGGAATAGGGACCGGCCCTCCCACCGGGGACAAGCGCGCCCAAGGCACCGCCGCGCTGATGCTCGCGGTCCGCAACAATTTCGCCACCCCGCTCTCAGAAGAGACGCTCTTCGAATGGCACCGTCTGATTATGACCGGACACCGGTATATCGCCGCCGGACAATGGCGAACCCATGCCGAACCGATGCAGGTCGTATCCGGCGCAGTGGGCCATGAGCAGGTGCATTTCGAAGCGCCGCCATCATCACGCATTCCGGAAGAGATGGCGCGGTTTATCCGATGGTTCAACGACACGGCGCCGGATGGGCCGAATGCCATTCGCAAGGCTGCCGTGCGTTCGGCTCTCGTACACATCTATTTCGAATCGATCCATCCTTTTGAAGACGGCAACGGCCGAATCGGGAGAGCCTTGTCCGAAAAAGTATTCTCACAAGGACTCGGACAGCCCGCCTTGCTCAGCCTCTCGCGAGCCATCGAAGCCAAGCGGAACGACTATTACGACGCGCTGAAAGAAGGCCAGCTGTCGAACAACGTCACCCCGTGGGTGACCTGGTTCGTCAATATCGCGCTTGAGGCGCAGGTCCAGGCTGAGGAACAGATCGAGTTCACGCTGAAGAAAACCAAACTGTTCGACCGCTGGAAAGATCAACTCAACGAGCGGCAGAACCAGATTCTTCGCCGCATGTTGGACGAAGGCCCGCACGGCTTCGAAGGCGGTATGAGCGCCAAGAAGTACATGGTCATCACCGGCGCATCGAAAGCCACAGCCACGCGCGACTTGCAGGATCTCGCGGATAAGGGTGTCTTTGTTCCCACCGGGGGCGGCCGGAGCACACACTACAAGGTCAACCTGTAGTATCATTCTGGCCAACCTGCTTTTGCTCGTGACGTTCGAGGCTATGGTAAAGAATGGTCCGCTACAACGCGAAGCATCCTGCCCCCAAGCCAGACGGAAGAATTCATCTTCCTAGCCCGCCGCGTCAGCTACACAACGGACGACTGGCAGGCAGGAACCAGGCATCTACGACGGATATTGAGCAGCACATGAAGCTGACGAAGGAGTTTTTTGAGAGGACGTTCGGAGCGTTGTAACTGTTACTTCTTGCCCATAAGATCATAACCAGAGCTGCAGTTTCCCAAACAGTGCACGGATCGGACGGGTGACCCTCGGCTTATGAGTCCGCTGCTCTACCAACTGAGCTACACCGCCACAGGTGTGGTTGGTGACTATCAGCCTTCTAAGCTGTTGGTCGCTGCCGCTTATCCTGTTAGCTCCCCTTCCATTTCTGGTTTTCGTGATGGCATGGGGGACTTTGCACGAACTAAGGCCGATATACCCTCACACATTTTTCGCCAAAATATTCCAGGTACCAGCACCTTGACACGCTTCTACCCGTGCCATAGGTTTTTGCGTGGAAAAAACGAACTACAGGGGATGAAAAGTGAGTGAAAAGATTCGGACACGTGGGAAGGAGTTTGCGAAATGGCTTGCTTCGCTACCAGCCAATAGGCGGGCACAAGTCCATGCAACCCAAGCCCGCGCTGCGAAGGCCGAGCATGAGGAGTTTGCAGAGGACTACCGCCGTGGCCTCTGCTACCTGTGCAACAAGCCTCTCGATTTATTTGACAAGGGAACCCCTTGTCCGCACTGGCTGCTTAAGCCTTCTGGTTTTAACAAGAGTGACCTGCCCGCCCTTGCCGCGAAATATGGAGTATTTCAGATTCAAAGTTATCTGCGCTGGGTTGCCAACCAAGAAGACTTTGGACGGAACATCAACGATCTTCCAGAGGAAGGCACCGGCAAGTTGATCGAGGCGACTATTCGGCACAAGAGCCTCGAATGGAGCTTCCCGTGCGCTGAGTCAGACTATCTCGGCCACGCCACTAGCGACCACGCCAAACAACCGCACTATCATTTTCAGATGCGCGTTGACGGGCGTCCGTTTATTGATTACAGCGATTTCCATTTGCCGCTGAGTGAGCAAGAAATTGTTGAGATCGAAGCCTCCCGCACTCGGCCTGACAAGATCAAACGCCAGTTCACTTTTGGCGAGGGCATGAACGATATTTTAAGCGATGAGGCAGCCGAGCACATCCTAAAGACCACAGTGTCAGGCGGGCCAGAAGATGAAGCCAGAGCCCCTTACAAAATTGACACGTTTGTCGAGGCCGAAGAAGGGAAGAAAATAAGGGGAGCTGATCTACGCGAGATCATTCGAGAAGCGAAAGGCAAAGGAGTGCCGGTTGCTAGCCTCATTCACAAGATTCCGAATGCGAAAACCACCATTGTCATTTCTCCGGGGCCGGATGTTGTAGGCAGGCTCCGCGTAGCCCCAAACGGAAAAAGAAACGTCAATGACCACTGCCCCAACTAATCACAAGAAGAAAAAGGCGCTAGGAAGAACATGGTGCCAGGAACTATTTCGATCCGTCCCGCTACTAATCCGCTCCACTGAAACGACCCAGTTGTTCCCGTACGATTCACATCATGCTTGCTGATTCGCAATCGAAAGCTGACCGTCGTCTGTATCTGCTTCTGACCCCCGGGTTTCTTTTCTCCCTTCTGCTTCTCGTTACTAACGACCACCTACTGAAACAGCTTTTCCACAATTGGCTTACCGGCAAGCTTTCTGATGTCGCAGGGCTATTTGCGTTCGCACTGTTCTGGTTAGCCGTACTCCCACCCACCTGGTGGCGAAGCATACTCGTGTCGATTGGGGCCTTCTTCGTTATTTGGAAGACCGACCTATCTGAACCGCTACTACACTTGCTCAATGGGCTGTCGGCCCTGTCTTTTGATCGAGTCGTCGACTACACCGACCTGTGGGCTCTTGCCGTATTACCTGTTGCGTCCTGGTATGCGCAAACAGCCGCCCCTCTTTTTCTTTCTCAGCTTACACCTATCGGAGTAGGTGCCTTGAGCCTAGTGGCGTTCGTAGCAACTTCAAAGATAAACGTTATTACATATTCCGAAGAGGATCAGCCTACCTATGAGTTCCGTGAACCTGCATTCACCCTTCTGCAAGTGATTAACGATCAATTCAACCCTGACCCGATGCTGTCGTTTTCGTTGCTCGACGTATTTAGAGAGAAACACGCGACAACTACCATCGTCTTTCGACATGGCTGTCTCCGCCGGGCGCACATCATTGTGAAGGAGAAAGGACAAGGTAGCGCAGTGTCACTGGAAAGGGCGGACCATTACTGTTCGTCCGTGCACCGTGGAGATGCGACGGTACACGGCAAAGATGGGCCAGTCAGTGATGCTTTTGAGAAGGAGCTTATCGAGCAGTTACAGTGGACGTTAGAGGTACGGAAGACCTTGAAACAATAGGATCGCAACAAAAGAAACATCGGAGCACCAATGATTCCAGGAGTCTTTTCTAATTGCCCAGCGTGATGAACTCACCACCAACCTGGCCTTTTGGTACTCGACGACCTGCCTCTGCCCCTCGGGGCTTTCACGACCTTCGTATTGACTCTCACACCCTAGGAACGTAGCCTGAACCCATTTCACCCCCATAGAATAAAAACTTTGTCACGAACCCTAGCCCTCATGCGTGCCACTCCGGATGTAATACCCTCCCCAGTAGCTGCAAGGCACCCGTGAGTTCAGCTAGCCGAAGACACCGCTGGCTGGGGATTTCAGGAAGGACGCTACGCTGATGACGCACGATATCCGAACCTCGGTTGCCATTGTCGGAGGCGGGCTTGCTGGCCTCTATGCGGCACGGCGGCTTCATGCGCTTGGCATCGACTTCCACCTGTTCGAGGCCCGGGACCGGCTTGGGGGTCGCATTCTCTCTGCGAACGACCAGGGCCACTCTTCGAATGATGGCTTTGACCTTGGTCCTTCCTGGTTCTGGCCGGAAATGCAGCGAGGCCTGGCGGCTCTCGTTGACGAGTTGGAACTTGAGACCTTTCCCCAATACAGCGATGGCGATGTGGTCGTTGAACAGCTGCCTCATGAGGAGCCGAGACGCTATCAGGGAATGCCGCAAGCGCCTCAATCAATGCGTGTTGCCGGTGGCACCGGGGCATTCATTCCAGCCCTTTCTAAGACGCTCCCCCCGGAGGCCTTACGGCTCGGCATGCGTGTGCGCCAGGCGACGCTCAACAACTCCGAAGTCCTGTTAACGATCGTAGCCCCCGACGGGGCTGAACACGAAGTCGCAGCAGAGCACGTGATCTTCGCGCTTCCTCCACGCCTTCTCGCCTCATCGGTTGCCTTTACGCCGGGCATCGACTCTGCCACCGCCATTCTCTGGCGCCACACGGCGACATGGATGGCGCCCCACGCGAAGTTTTTCGCGCTCTACCGGCAATCCTTTTGGCGCGACGCCGGGTTGTCTGGAACGGCTCAAAGTCAGGTAGGCCCACTTGTCGAAATCCATGATGCCACCACGGCCTCAGGCATGCCGGCCCTCTTTGGATTTCTTGGCGTACACACGGATCAGCGAGCAGCACTAGGTGAAGACGCCCTCACGCAAGCGTGCATTATTCAGCTGACTCGATTGTTTGGACCGGAAGCCGGCCGCCCTCACGCCACGCTCATCAAGGACTGGGCCGCAGATCCCCTCACGGCGACAGCAGACGACCGTGCACCAACCGGGCATCCCGAACCCGCACGAATACCCTGGGTAAATGGTGTCTGGAAGAACCGCATGTTTCTTGCCGGCAGCGAAACCAGCACCATAGCGCCAGGCTACTTGGCCGGAGCCATTGCCGCAGCGGAACGGGCAGTACATGAACTACACGGTAGCAGGAAATAATTCAGGCCAGGCTGCTTACTGTCGCGCTATTCGGTGCTTCGTCCATAGCTGAAGCTCAACGCAGATGTCGCCGGAGAAGCGAGGACCTGTCGAGGTCCTGCTGAGATGGAACGCGGACATTGACCGAGTCCGCGAGGGAATGTCTGAAGGCTGCCACTGCACACCGGGACGGATACTGGCGAAAGATACCGCCACCTGCGTCTCCCCATGCCGCTCAATCTGTCGCCTTGACTCCCGCACCATCTCGCCTATACGTTCACGCACTTACGATTCATCTGTTACGCAAAGGAACACCGAATGACCACGTTGTTTTCGCCGTTGCAGGCCGGGGATCTCCTCTTACACAACCGCATCGTCATGTCCCCTCTTACCAGGGCGAGAGCCGGAACCACCCACATTCCCAACGACATGATGGTGGACTATTACTCTCAACGGGCTTCGAGCGGGCTGATCATGACGGAGTGCACCATGGTGGATGCCCATGCCTGCGCCTTCATCGGTGAAGGCGGCATCTACAGTCCCGCGCACGTGGCCGGCTGGAAACGGGTGACCGACGCCGTGCATGCCAAGGGCGGCCTCATCGTTATGCAGATCTGGCATCCCGGCCGCGCCGCGCACTCGTTGCTGAACGAGGGCGAGCAGCCGGTCTCCAGCAGTGCCAAGGCGATCAGGAATGACGTGACGCAAACCCCGGAGGGCGCCAAACCTTACGAAGTCCCCCGCGCGCTCAGCACCGAGGAAATCCCGCGCTATGTGCAGATGTTCGGGCTCGCCGCGCAGAACGCTAAACAGGCCGGCTTCGACGGGGTGCAAATCCACGGCGCCCACGGCTATCTGGTCGACAACTTTCTACGCAACAGCGTCAACGTACGCACAGATGCCTATGGAGGCTCTATCCCCAACCGCGCCCGCTTCCTGCTGGAGGTGATCGATGCAGCCATCAGCGTCTGGGGCGCCGGACGCGTCGCGGTGCGGATCTCACCCCTGGTTCCCTTCAATGACATGACCGACAGTCAGCCCGAAGCCCTGGTGACCTATGTGGCGCAGGAGTTGAGTCAGCGAAGGATCTCGTTCCTGGAAATCCGGCACGAGGATCACGCGCTGGCTGAAGAGCAGGCGATTCTGGCGATCGCCCGCCGACATTTCCACGGTGCACTGATGAGTAACGGAAGTTACGCGCGTGAGAGCGGCGAATCGACGGTGGCGCGCGGCGCGGCCGATGCGATCGTGTACGGGCGCCCGTACATCGCCAATCCGGACTTGGTCGAGCGCTTCGCGAAACAGGCCCCGCTGAACGCAGTCAACTACGATCGACTCTATGGCGGTGGGCCGGACGGCTACAGCGACTACCCGGCCCTGGCCGCGACTTGATTCCCGGCAATGAGCCGAATACGGCGCCTATTCGGCTCGCCTTGAGAAGGGGGAACGCGGGGACATTATGCTGTGGTTGTGCCACCGGGGTTACCATGCACTCGCTCCTGAAAATACACTCGATGCCTTTGAGGCAGCCATCGAGTTAGGAGTCAACGGCCTCGAAACCGATGTTCAACTGTCGGGAGACGGAATACCCGTCATGTTTCATGACCGGCTCTCTCCGGATGGGCGGCTTGTAGGAGACCTATCCAGGAACGAGTTAAGCAGACTGGTTGGATACACTGTTCCCACGTTGGCTGAAACGTTGCTGCTGCTCGAGAAGACGCCTCGGCATTTTCTGTGGAACTTCGAACTCAAACACCCGAATGTCGCAGCTCCGGCTATGGCCGCCCTCACCCCATATCTGCACTCGGCCAATATTTTGATCAGTTCGTTTTGGCATGACCTGATCGGCAGCCTGAGCGCTGATCCCGATCTACGCTGTGCCCTCATTCTCGCGCACTCCCCCCTGCCGTTCGATTCTCGACCCTCATGGATCCCCGTCCGTCAGAATGTTGATACGCTGGTCTGGTGCTTCGATCGAACGCCCCCCGAGGCCCTCTCCCAGGCGAGGCAGCTTGGCTTTCGCAACTTCGTGTATGACGCGGTCACGGCGGCAGATCACGCACAGCTGGCAGAGTGGGACGCGGAAGGAGTTATCACGGATTATCCTGCATTCAGATAATCTGCAGCCGCTGCAGCATTTCCGCATGGCCAAGAAGCCGAACCACGGCGACAGCCTGAACATCATCTCATCGGCGTCGGTGGATTGAAGCGACCGGAATCGACCCCGGCGCCACCTTTCTCCAACTCTTTCTGTGGCTCGCAGGGGAGAAACAAATGGGTCGGAAGTCTTTTCTGATTGCTCAGCATGATGAACTCACCACCAACCTGACCTCCTGACATACAACAACCTGCCTCTTGCCCCCATCTTGTATGCCTGACATTTACCCTCCCCCGCTCACGTCACGTCGCGCAGCGACCACTGGTCCGTTCATTTGACAGCACCTTTCCTGCCGCTGCAATCTAACGACCAGAATTCTGATCACTCATACACGAGGCCTACTAGGGCAAAACATTGTCTCTATCGGAGGTCAAAACCCGCCTGCCTGAACTCGTGGCGGACGTGATGCACTCGCTCCATCCCGATCTTAAGCAATTGATCAAGTCAGCCATTCGCGCCATTGCCGCCGATCCAGAATGTGGAGGGCCGCTGCAGCGGGCACTCGACGGGTTACGAAAATATCGCGTCCGCCGTTTTCGCATCGTCTATGCCGTGCATCAGAAGACGCGAGTCATTCGTCTGATGGCCGTCGGCCACCGTCGATCCGTGTATGAGGAGCTGACCGAGCAGATTCGACGCAAGCCCCGAGGATAGGGCGGGGGAGGCGTCGTTCAGACTTGGATGCACATGGGCGCTCTCTTATGGAAGGTTTCCTAGATTAATTTGACCACTCTCGATACTACCCCTACCCTTGAGGCTGGATCAATTAGCGAGGGACAACCCATGCAGACCGACTTTCACATCAATGTGACTATCGACGACTACCGCGCCTTTCTCTCGTTTGTACAAACACGGGCGAGGAGTGCCATATCTCGCGGCAGAAATCCAACTCTGAGCAGGCTCCTCACATTCTTCATTTGGATGGGCATTGGGCTGGCCCTATCCCTCCTCGTGAATGCCTTCGGCGAACAAGTCCATCTGCCAAGCGCTATCGGGGCTGCAATCACTGTCTTTACAATTGTTGTATCAATGATCTATTGGCAAATGAAGAAGATTCAAGATCAGATGATGCCGCAAAGTGACGGTGCGGTACTCGGAAGCCACCACTACCAAGTTCGCGAAGAGGCCCTACACATTCAGTCTTCATTTGGCGCGACTCAACTTGCTTGGCAGGGAATCAAGAGCCTGGAAGAAACCTCGACCCACTTCTTCCTCTTCATCGACCGATCTGTCGGATTTATACTTCCGAAGCGCTCATTTGCCACGGAATCTCAGCAGAACAACTTCAAATCAGCCGTTATCGAGCGGTGCGGATCGACAAAACTCTAATGACCATCAACGGGTAAAGGCCACAGGCTATTTCCCTCGCTTCTTCCGCGGCCGATATCTTTCCTGCAAAATGCTAACCGTTCGTCAGACCCAATACAGCCCTAGCCACTCTCGCATTTCATCACCCTCGCCATTGACCCTCACACCCCAGGAACGTAGCCTGAGTCCATTTCACCCCCCATAGAATAAAGACTTTGTCACGAATCCCTATCCATCATGCGTGCCACTCCGGATGTACTACTCTACCAAGTAGCTGCAGGCTACCAGTGAGTTCAGCTCGCCGAAGACACCGCTGGCTGGGGATTTCGGGAAGGACAATACGCTGATGATGCGCGATATCCGAACGTCGGTTGCTATTGTCGGAGGCGGTCTTGCGGGCTTATGTGCGGCACGGCGGCTTCACGCGCTTGGCATCGACTTCCACCTATTCGAGGCCCGGGACCGGCTTGGGGGTCGCATTCTCTCTGCGAACGACCAGGGCCACTCTTCGAATGATGGATTTGACCTTGGCCCTTCCTGGTTCTGGCCGGAAATGCAGCGAGGCCTGGCGGCTCTCGTTACAGGAAGAAGGCGTGAAGCTTCCTAGCGCAGGAGAGCGATCCGCCAAGCTAGTGAGCGAGACGGGACAGAATAGATTATCCGGAAGGAAGCTATCTCCACATAGGGAAGTTGCTGCAGATACCCACCACCTTATGGAACCTTCACACGATCGAAAAACGCAGTATCCCCCCCTCCGTCAGACGGAGGAAGTCTGGATCTCCCCCTAAGGCCTCGGTGATGTTTGCAGTGACAATGTCCACGCTGGGTGGCCCACTCGTGTCGACAGTTATATTCATCGTCAGCATTCCTGTCACTGAATCAAATGTGTACGTTCCCCGCTCCATTTGGGCAGCAATGGTGTCGAATGCATCGTTGGCATAGGTGAAGGTCCCGTCCGGCAGGGACGTGACAACCGCAGAAAACGGCACATCAAAGGGGACCTGGAGCTTCCATGCCCCGACAAGAAGATTCGTTGAACTCACTACACGGCTCAGATGAATCTCGTTCCCAGGTCCAGGACCGAAATGCAACACGGCATTGTTCCCGCCGGAATCAATGACGAAGGTATACGGAGGTGTCTGCGTTGGATTCGGATTGGAGAGGCCGCCAGTCCCATCAGTGTTTACTTCCACAGTATAGGCAAAGGCATTCGTGGCCGCGTTCCACTGGTAGGTTCCCCGTTCCATTCCATCGACCCCTCCAGCTACAGCCGGATCGTCATCGTGAGCGAGGAGATACCTCCCATTTGGAAGAAAGGTGAAGACACGTATCTCACTGGGTGTACCTGAAGTCGTCCAACTTCCCCATATCGCAAATTGCCTCTTGAGATGAGCGATCGCATCTCCCTCGGTGGCGAGAGGGATTCCTGCAGCCGCAACTTCAGCGTCAAAATTCGGGCAACTGAAGCAGGTCGTCGGAGGAATCGATGGCAACACGGCTGGAAGTGTAATGACATCAGTGCCTAGTGTGGTATCAAGTCCCAAGAGATATCGCGCCAAGTTCACGGGCCATTCGTGCCTGACATCCGGAACGCTCGTCCTCCGCAGCAGGGTAAATGGAGTAATAGTCGGCTGACCAGGAGCTTCGATCGGTAGTATCAGTGAGCCAAAAAATACGACAAAATCACCAGGGCGATACTGGAATTCTCCGTTTGGACCGGTTCGCCCAGAGAGGCCGGAAGGTCGTGTGGTGTAGGGAAGCCCTTGAACCGGGCTATCAATGAAGACCCCAGTGAGCGTTGGGGCAGTGCTTGACCCGCCGCCGTCTCCACCTCCACCACATGAAGCAAGCAATAGCCCCGCCGCCAGTGCTAGCAGTGCAATGGAATGACGCATGGCCTTCCTCCACTCATCCGCGATGATTCTTCGTATGTATGATGGTGCAGTGAATTTCAAGGCAGGATACCTAAGAGAAATCGAGGCTACAACCCCCTCTTCAGTATAGAAACTCAAGAAAAGGTGGCGGGAGTATTATTTGCTTGTACGGCGTGATGAACTCATCACCAACCGGACTCCTAGTATTTGACAGCTTGCCTCTACCCCTCAGCTCAGCCACCTGACACCCCCCTTCGCCTTGCCTCTTCCTGCCTCGGCCCTTTAGGATGGCATCGGAAGTTGCCTGGCATCTCATCCACTGAGGAATTCACATGGAAGCAAGCTTTTGGCTCAACCGATGGCAGACGAACCAGACGGGATGGCACGAGAGCGCCGTTAATCCTCTGCTTGTCGAACACTTTCCTTCCCTGCACGTGCCCCCTGGCGGGCGTGTCTTTGTGCCGCTCTGCGGGAAGTCGCTCGATCTCGGCTGGCTCCTGTCTCTCGGCTATGCGGTCGCCGGGGCGGAACTCAGCGAATTAGCCATAACCCAGCTCTTTGCCGAACTTGGCATGGAAGCTCGTATCTCGGAAGTCGGAAAGTTGAAGCACTTTAGCGGAGAGCAGATCGACATCTTCGTGGGCGATATCTTCGACTTGTCTCGCGAGATCCTCGGCCCCGTCGATGCGGTCTATGACCGTGCCGCGCTGGTCGCACTGCCGGAAACTATACGGCCTCGCTACACGACGCATCTCAAAGCCATCACGGGGATGGCCTCTCAACTCGTCATCGGCTATGAGTACGACCAAACCGTCGTGGCAGGCCCTCCGTTTTCCGTCACTTCCGACGAGCTCCGCCGCCATTACAGCGGCGACTATACCCTCAAGCTATTGGCCCGCATTGATGTCCCCGGCGGACTCAAGGGCAAGTGCCCGGCCACGGAACATATCTGGCGCTTAACCAAGTAGCCCCCGCAGCGCACTGCACTCGGCTTCTCCGGCAGGCGGTTCTCCGCCCTCGCCGTTTCGCTATCCGAAGTGGTATGATCCCCCACTGCTCTCACGACAGCTTCGCACTATGAACAGCCGGGTCACCGCTCCTCGCAATGTTTTTCTCGTTCTCACGCCAACTGCACTGTGTATCATCGTGTGGCTTGGGCTGTCGCTCGCGTTCCAACCTGCCTGTTGGGCAGAGAACGTGGCGCCCGGCGCCCATTGGGGCGCAATCGACTTTCCAGACCGGGATCCTTCCCTGCTCGCCGGATTCACGGTCAACCGGTTTACGGAGTTCAATGGACGCCGCGAGCGCTTCAACACCATCGACGAAACGGCCGGATTCAACTTCGCCACCGTCAGTTGGACAGACCGCCTCAAGACCTTGCCCGAATGGTCTGGCACCTTGACGATCGGGGCCGGACCGACCGGAGAGAACCCCTCCAGTCACCTCCAGAACAGCTTTCTCCACCGCACCACGGGCCAAAGCGCGATCCCTGTCGGTCAGACGAGAAGCGGGGCGGATGCGATGGCCGGCGGATCGTTGACAAGATGGAGCCCGCTCTTTGCATCCCGCGACACCGGCTTTGCCGGCATCGGCATCACCGGAGGCTCTCTCTATCAGGAGGTGTACGGACGGGTCGGCTTTCGAGAGCTCTCGCTGGGCGAGCTGGCGACCTGGCTGTTTCCCCATTCTGACCACTGGATGCTGAACGGACTCTCGCGATTTGTCAGGTTTTCCGCTATGGGCCGGTACAGCCGCCTCTTCGCCGGATCGGCTTATTCCGACAATGTAATTGCCGATCAGTCCTATCTCGGCCAAGCCTCGGTCTCGTTGGCGGATTTCGGCGGGGACGACACCACGCCCCCTCGATGGGCGATCGAAATGGCCGTGACCTACGATTCAGGCCTGTTTGTGTCGACGACGGGCCGATGGGTGACACGCCGGTTCGGATCCATCGCGCTGCACTTTCCCTACGGGACGCTGGAAAGCTGGAACGACTGGGTCGGCTCAACGGATTCCGGGCCAACCTACGGGTTCAGCCTCCTGTTCGACGTGCGAAAACTCTCCTCACTCCTGACCGGTCTCTAAGCAGATAAGCTCCGGGATTCCCCCTCTTCCGTGGCGATTCCATTTTCTTTCCTTTTCTCGAGAACGCGAACCTCCATGCTATAGTTTCCGTAGAGTCTATGCCTAACCAGGGGGTTGCGATGTCGAAACAATTCTGGGTACTGCTGTTGTGCTGTGGAGTCCTGGCTGCCTGCAATCGGACCGATAACTCAGGATCCAAGCCTGCGGCGGATTGGGCGAAGGCCGGCGAGACGGACGGCTACGTCTATTATGCCGATCATGCCAGCATCAAGAAGGCGGATGAAATCGTCACGATGTCGGATGTATTCGACTATAAGACGGCCCGGACGGAAGGCGGCGGAGCCCCTGCCCTCTCAAAGAGAACCGATCGCGGGTATGATTGCCAGAACCAGAAAAGTCAGGCCCTCAAGACAACCTGGTATTCCGGCCAGATGGGCACCGGCAGCGTAGTGCGGTCGAACGGTGACTCAGACCAGTTGACGCCGATCATGGCAGGTTCCGCGACAGCGGCCCTCATCAAGATCGCCTGCGGCAGCCACTGATCTTCTCCCCGTGTCCCTAGGCGGCTTTCACCCCTTGCATCATGAGGTAATGCACCCCCGCATGCAGAGCCCTCCGCCATTCGGCTTCGACTTCCGGGGTACACTCGCCGTCGAATTCTTTGATAGTCTTAACCAGGCTCGTAATCCACAACTCATAGAGCCGCGCGGTCACATTCATCCGCTTGGGGCTGTGCGTCTCTGCGATGCGGTCGAGACAGGCGGTTCCGACCGGCTTCCCCTCCAGATGCATCAGCAGCATCGACACCCCTTCACGCAGCAAGGCCTTCTGCTTGGCAAAGTTCGTCCTGGCGAACATGGGGCGGATCACCGGATCGCTAGCAAGGAAGATCTCGTAGAACCGGTCAAAAAACGCGGGATGGACGCAACAGCGACCGTAACTGGCAATGACATCTCGAATGGGCATGGCGCTCCCTCCCGGTTCGTCATATCTCTTCCTCCTATCGGTCGGAGCGCAGGAGACTTGAGATGATCCCTGTCGGATATGTATTCCCGTTGGTGCGGTTTTCCCTTCTGAATAGCCTGGGTTCCCGTTCCAGCCTATAATTGACCGGGAACGGTTCAGACTGCATCTCACCTGCATGAGGACGTCATGAAACTCCCGCGCAAACAAGCCGCCGTCGTCCGCGACGCCATCGAACGCTGGAAACAGGATGGTGTGATTCCGGAGGTGCAAGCGGCCACACTGGCCGCCACGATCGAGGTGCAATATTTCGACTGGCGAAAACTGGCGAAGTACTCCTTCTGGATCGCCTTGTTTTCCATTGTCTCCTCGGTGAGTGCGGCGCTGTCGGACCGTTTCATCAGGGAGCTTCTCGAGATCGTGCTCGAAGCCCCTGCCTCGATCAAATGCGCCGTCCTCTCGCTCGTGGCCGCTGGACTCTTCCATTGGGGACTCGCTAGGCGCAGACAGGCGCCCGACAAGGTCTATCGCAACGAAGCGATATTCTTTCTGGGCGTGCTGGCGACCGCCGGAGCCATCGCGCAACTCGGCATCATGCTCGACACAGGCAGCGGCCACTACTCCATCCTGTTGCTGCTCTCGTTTCTGATCTATGCCGTCCTTGGCGTTCGGCTTGAGTCCAATCTGATCTGGGTGTTTGCGCTGGCGTCGCTGGGCGGTTGGATGGGAACGGAAACCGGTTACATGTCGGGGTGGGGCGCGTATTATCTGGGCATGAACTATCCGCTCCGCTTCGTCCTCTTCGGCGGAGTGCTGACCGCCTGTGCACTCTCCTTGGAATCACACCCGCTCGGGCAGCGCTTCTTCCGCAGCACGCTGGTGATGGGACTGCTGTACCTCTTCCTCGCCCTTTGGATCATGTCGATCTTCGGCAACTACGGCGACATCCCCTCATGGGGACGAGTGAAACAAATCGAACTGTTCCACTGGTCGATTCTCTTCGCCGCTGTCGCAGGCTGGGCTATCTATTACGGATTGCGGCACGATAACGACATCACCAAAGGCTTCGGGCTGACCTTTCTCGGCATCAACCTCTATACCCGTTTCTTCGAGCTCTTCTGGGACAACTTGCACAAAGCGGTCTTCTTTGCGCTGCTCGCCGCCAGCTTCTGGTACATCGGCAACAAAACCGAATCTATCTGGAATCTAGGCAAAGGAACCGAGGCCCGTAAGGCGAGCGACAGAAGATAGGGACAGGCCCTCCCTCAACGAGGAACGGCCTGTCCCCTCCCGACCTCCGCTAGAACTTTGCGGGAAACTGCTGGGCAAGGGCACCGGTCAAGGCGTCGGCCACGACGTAAATATGCTTCTTCATGCCGGTCCAGGTCTCTGCTTCCTGGGCATACTCGCCGGCTTTCAACTGCTGAAACTGTTGGATGTGGTGCGCCGCATGGGCGGTCAGAAGCCCCATCACGGCATCTTTCGGAAGATACGGATTGGCGCCGCTCAAGAATGTGGAGATCTCACCCGCATTAGCCGTGAGCGTCTTGATCGCCGCCTCCTGCTGCGCGGCATCGCCCGCCACAGTCCCGTCAAGGTCTTCACGAATGGCGCCGTAATGTCCGGCTAACAGGGTGAACAGCTTGTCCGACGCCGGCTTCCCATAAAACGGCTCAATAGATTGGGCGATCTGCTGGGCATTCGCCACCACCGCCTTTTCAGCGCTCTCGCGGGCCGCGGCATTCTTGTCCATCGTGGCGACGGCCACGTTCCGGATGCCGAGGATATGACCAAGCCAGAGATCGCGCAACGCCGCTTTGGTATCGGCTACTTTGGCTGGAGTTGCGGTGAGAGCGGGAGTCTGAGGCGTCGTGCAGGCGACCGACATGAGAATGAGTCCGAGGACTGACAAAGAACGAAACGAGAGAACCATACGAAACCTCCTGGTTGGAAACCCCTGAATGCATGACCGGCCCCGAGACTAACGGACCAAGAGATAGTTTGTCAATATATATATGTTACAAGTATCTAAATAGCCAATTCGACTGACTTTCTGTATACTTCGCCAGGAGGTTTGCACGATGCGCGTACAAGGTTCCCGGCGAGACCAACTCCTACGCTTGCTCCTGGAAAAGAAAACCGGTCGCACGATCGACGAGCTCGCGCGCGGACTCCATGTGTCGCGCAATGCCGTTCGCCAGCACCTCACCTCTCTGGTCGCAGAAAGCCTCGTCACAAAAGGCTCAGTGCAAGCGACTGGAGGCAGACCGGAGCAGTTGTACATGCTCAGCACGGAAGGCCATGAAGGCTTCCCCCGCAAGTACTCCTGGTTTTCCGAGCTGCTGTTGGACTCGCTGAAGTCTGAAAAGGGAGAGGCCGCGCTCATCGCGCGGTTTGAAAAACTCGGAGTGCAGGTCGGCACGCAACTCCAGCACGCTCACCCCCTGCCGGGATCCGCCTCAGAACGGATTACCCGCCTGGCGACGGCCATGGACGAACTCGGCTATGAGGCGGCATCGACGGCCGCAACCGGCCGGCAGCTGCCAATGATCGAGGCCTCCAATTGCGTCTTTCATCACCTCGCTACCCGCTTCCCCGAGGTCTGCCATTTCGATCTCGCCCTGCTTTCGACCTTTGTCGGACGCCCGGTCGAGCATGACGAATGTATCGTCCGAGGCGGCCATGTCTGCCGGTTCAAATTTAAACCTGCGTGATCTTCTTAAATTTCTTCCGCCGCGCAAGTTTGACCGCAAGATTCGGATAGCCCCCTACCCCGCTCTGGCAGTATCATGATCCATGAATCAGGATCGTGAGGAAGACATGGATCCGGTCGACGCAAAGGTAGCATGGCTCGCCGTGCTGAAACATGACCGACAGTTTGACGGACACTTTGTCTACGCCGTCTCCTCCACCCGCATCTACTGCCGTCCGTCCTGCCCTTCGCGGCGCCCCGCCCGGCATCGCGTGTCGTTCTTTCCTTCGGCACAACAAGCAGAAACTGCTGGATTCCGTGCCTGCCTGCGTTGTCAGCCTCAATCCGATCAAGGCTCCCTGCACGAACAACGAATCGAGCAAGCCCGTCAGTACCTGGAGAAGCATCCGGGCGAAACCGTCACGCTCCGTCGTCTAGCCGACCAGGTTGGGCTAAGTCCGTTTCACCTGCAACGAGCCTTTCAGCGATCGCTTGGCCTCTCTCCCAAGGCTTATCAAGACGCCACACGGATCGAACGATTTACCGCCTTGCTGAAGTGCGGAGAGAGTGTAACGAATGCAACATACGAAGCCGGCTACGGGTCCAGCAGCCGTGTCGCAGAGCGCGTGACGAACACACTCGGCATGACGCCCTCATCCTATCGCTCAGGCGGCAACGGTGTGACGCTGCGCTATACGACGGTAGGCACGCTGGTTGGTCGCATGCTGATTGCCAAGACGGAACGCGGGGTGGTCTCGGTGAGTCTCGGGCACAATGAGGACGATCTGGTCGCCTTACTCAGGAAAGAATACCCACAGGCGCTGCTCTCCCACGATCCGAAAGGAATGAAGCCCGAGGCACAGGCTCTGCTCCAATGCCTCAATGGTGAGCGCCTGTCCAATGCCATTCCCTTCGATCTGCAGGGAACGGCATTTCAGCGGAACGTGTGGAAGGCGCTCCGGGACATTCCTCGCGGATCGACCCGGACCTATCGTGAGATCGCCTGCGAGATCGGGCAACCGACCGCTGCCCGTGCCGTGGCCAGAGCCACCGCGACCAATCCTCTGGCCGTCGCCATTCCCTGCCATCGCGTCGTGCGGGGAGACGGCCACCTAGCCGGCTATCGCTGGGGGTTGAAGAATAAGAAACGGCTCCTGGCGCTCGAGCAAGAGCGCCAGGAAGACTGACTACGCGGTTTCCTGATCGCTAAACGCGCGGACCAGATCCGACACGGATAGCACACCGATGACGCTGCCGTCGGCCGTGACCGGCAAATGCCGGATCCCCTGCTTCTTCATCAACGCCATCGCCTCAGACAGGGGTTCGTCTTCCTCGATCGTGACGAACGATTTGCTCATGCAGGCCGACACCGTGGTCGTATTGGGATCCAGTCCTTTCGCGACGACTTTCCGGCTGAGATCGCCGTCTGTGATGATCCCGATATAGCGAGACCCGTCATCCACCATCAATGAGCCTACTTTATGCTTCAGCAGCAGCTTCCCAGCCTCCTTCACCGTCGCCGCCCGATGGATACTCCGCACATCATGCGACATATAGGCCTCCACCGTGGCGCGTAATCGCTTCTTCCCGTTACGGCTGCTTTCCCGCGTGGCCTGCACCCGGCGGCGCAACTCCAGATCGGCCAGACAACTGGCAAGCACTTGGCGGCGCTGCTGCAGCGTTTCCCGCTCCACGTCGTGCATGCCGCTCTCCTGGGCCTCTTCCGGAAGCATGATCGACTCCCCGCTCTTCGCATAGAAATAGGCTTCGGATTCTTCGGAGGCGGCGCCGAACACCTGTCCGATCAAATCCTCGGCGGCCTCGTCGAAGTCTTCCAAAGATACGTTCCCCCGCTTGCGCGAGAGAAACGGCTGGAACTTGACCAACATCTGTTTGACGCGTTCAATGTACCGGTCGAGAATGTCGCTGCGTGTGAGCCCCGTGCGAACTCGCTTTGCCATGTGATCCCTCCTGCGTTGTACGCACGAGGATATCCCATGCGCAGCGCAGCCTCAAGCCTCCGCTCCCTACACCGCAGGCGAAATATTGGCTTCCTTTCCCACCAACAGCTTCCTGGCTCCGCCGCCGCGGACACGGTGCATCTTCTCCCGTGTGTGGTAGGGCAGCAGACCTTCGAGCACTGCCGGAAGTTTGTCGCAGGGCACGTCTTCCATAATCTTGACTGCCAGCTTCGGATCGGGCCCCGAGCGGCCGCCGACGTAAATATCGACCGCCTCGACGACCTTCCCGTCGATTTTCGCCTTTTTCCCCAACAACCCCACATCCGCCACTAAGTGGTTCCCACAACTCGCCGGACACCCTGACCAGTGCATGGTAATCGGCTTCAGGGAACTGCCCAGCCGCCCTTCCAAGGCCTTGGCCACCGCAACCGCTCGCCCCTTGCTCTCGATCACGGCCAGATTGCAGTAATCGCTGCCGACGCAGCTAACGAGGCCTTTATAGAGCGCGGAGGGGTTGTAGGCGAATTGTTTCAGAAGCGGCTCATCCGCCAGATCTCCGACGATCCGATCACTGATGTTGGGAATGATCAGCGCTTGGCTCGGGGTAATGCGAATTTCCCCGTTGCCATACTTTTCCGACAGGCTCAGGATCTTCATCAGATCCGCCGCTTTGACCCGCCCGACAAGCACTTTCAACCCCGCGTAGTTCATCCCTTGTTGCCGTTGCCGGAAGATCCCGACGTGGTCTTGTTCTCCCATTTTCCGGGCATCTACTCCGGCCGACGCGAGCCGTTTGCCCATACGCGCCTCGACTTCGGCGCGGAATCTGGCTTCGCCCCACTCCTCGATCAAGAACGCGAGACGGGCTTGCGTGCGGCTCTCCCGCGGCCCGTGATCGCGATAGATTTCCAGAATCGCCCGGCAGACATCCAACGCCTCGGCCGGATTCACGAACACATCCAACGGGGTGGCGATCCGGTACCCGCCCGATCCCAGCTTGCCGCCCACGAGCACATTGAATCCCACACAGCGGTCATGGCCCAGATCATAGTGCGCGGGCACCAGCGCCAGGTCTTGCGTCTCCATGTGTACGCAGTTGTGCGGACACCCGGTCACCGCCACATTCACTTTCCTCGGCAGATTGGAATAGGCGGGATTGCCGAGAATCGCTTCGTTGATCGCCCGCACCAGCGCCGTGGTTTCGACGATCTCGTCCGGGTTGAGTCCGGAGACCGCACAGGTCATCACGTTGCGGACATTGTCCATGCCGGTTTGCATGGAGGTTAGTCCGACCCCGTCCATCCGGGCAAAGACCGCCGGCACGTCTTCGATCTTGATGTTCCGGAGTTGTATTTGTTGCCTGGTGGTCAGGTCCAAGACTCCGTTTCCATAGGTCGACGCGATCTCCGCCAGCGTCCTCAGTTGATACGACGTCGTCTGCCCTCCGGGAATGCGCACCCGCACCATAAAGTACCCCGGCGTCGGATTGCGCAGAAAGAGGCCATACCACTTGAGCCGCTGGATATCGGCCTCAGGAATCGACTCCCACCCGCTCTCGGCATAGTGGGCAATCATCTCCCGCACCGCCAATCCGTCACGCTCAGCCTTGATCGCCTCGATCTTGTTCATCCCGTTCTCCTCACGATCTAGTTGATGACCTCTACCCGATATCCGGTGACATCCCGTACTAATCGTACGATTCCCGCCCGGCTCCACCGATCGATGGTGAGAAAGATCTGCGCAAAACAGTCTCCTCCCAGCACGCCTGCGATATCGTCGAGCGTCACCGCTCGGCGGGCGCGCAGCAGGTCGCCGAGGGTCTTCTCCAATCCCATGTGTTCTCGATCGCCTGTTCGTTCCATGCCCATTACCGCCTCCTTTCCATCCCCTTCAAACACAACGGCGCCAGCCTCCGGAACGCTCCCGCCCGGGAGCCCCGAAAGCCGGCGCCATTGCCAGCCACATGGTGCCGACAGCACTGTCGGCACCCGCATTCTTCGAGCCTGCTAGAACGTCTTATACTCGAGCCACTTGCCGTTCAACGTGATTTTGCACCGGGCTTCCCCCTGGCTGCCCGTGACCTTTTCCATTTCCATGGTATAGTCGATCGCGCTCATGATCCCGTCGCCGAACATCTCGTTGGCTTGCTCGCGCAACGAATCTCCATAGACCCCGATAATCTCCAACAGGCGATACTTGAAGGGATCTGTCGTATTCGGGAAATCGGTGCGGACCGGGAATTTCGACAGCGCATTCGTCAACTCCGGACTCAGCTCAAGGAGACTTCCCACCTTCTTCGCTTCGTCGAGCGTGAACTTATGATTCAAATTAAGCGCGGCCGCCACGAATGTCGGATTCTTGCCGACCGTCTTCGCTACATCAGCAATGGTCACGTTCTTAGCCACTCGTTTCGCCTTGATCGCCTTCCGAATTTCATCCTTTTCCATTGTCCGCTCCTTCTTGAGAATGGTGAAGTGTATGGCCCGTTAAATCTGGTGACTCTCACTTACGATTGCGCCGCCACTGCAGACACAGGAGCTTCGTCCATTGCTGTTGCCGGCTCAGCCACCCGATAGGGGCTCACAAGCCAATACAGGCCTCCGACGAACAACCCGCCCCCGACAATGTTCCCCAGCACCACAAAGAGCTGGTTGTACCAGAACCCCGCCCAGCTCACGGCAGCCTCATGCGGCATGAAGAGCGCCATGCCGAGGAACGATTGATTGGCGATGCTGTGTTCAAACCCGATCCCGATGAAGGCAAACAGGCACCAGAATATCAGCATGATCTTCGCCGCATCGTTCGTGGTGCGCCCCGCCGTCCAGACCGCCAGGCAAATGAGCCAATTGCACAGAATGCCTCGCACGAACAATTCCCAGGGCCCCAACGACATCTTCACGCCGGCCACTTTTTGAATCATCTCGGCCGTCGGCCCCTTGGCAAAGACGCCGGACTCCACTACGAGCCAGGCCAGCGCCAGCGACCCGATCAGGTTCCCGAACCAGGACCAGAAATTCAGTTGAATGACTTGCCCCCACGTGACACTGCGCGAAAGCCCACCGATTGCCCCGATCATATTGTTGCCGGTAAACAGTTCCGATCCCGCGAAGATCACCAGAGTCAGTGCGATGCCGAACGAGGCCCCCATCACGAGTTTCACTGCCGGTGACGCGACCGCCGCAAGGGGCCCACCCAGACTGAAGATCAGTGCGATGCCGAAACCCAGGTAGATGCCGGCCATCGCCGACAGCAGGAGATAGCCGCCCAGCGATGTGTCGAGAAACCCGACCTTCTTCTTTGCGACGCCTGCGATCCGTTCATGATCTGCGTGATGCATGGTCCCCTCCAGGTTTGTGGTTTGCCGCTGGCTCCAAAAACACAAAAGGCGTCCCTCTCCCTTTCGGGAGAAGGACGCCTTTGTCCATCGCACTGCAGGTCTCCGACGACCTGCTTCTATCCGCGAGACTTCGAAAGCGAAGCCTCACTGGCTCAGAAAATCAAAAGGCGCCCGCCACTCTTTGCAGAATGACGGACGCCTTTGTCCGTTGCCTTATGTCGAGAGCTTCAACCGTGGCGCCTTTGCCACAATCAGCTCATACACGAACTTCTAGCACGGCTCTAGCTCCGCCGTCAACCTATACTTTTGAATAGGCTGACAGGAGGCCTAGACATCGTAATACAAAAAGAACTCGTACGGATGCGGCCGTAACCGCATCGTATCGACTTCCTTCGTGCGCTTGTAGCTGATCCAGGCCTCGATCAGATCCTCCGTAAAGACCCCGCCCTTGAGCAGGAACTGGTGATCCTTTTCGAGGTTGTTCAACGCCTCGTCGAGGCTGCCCGGCATGGTCTTGATCTTGGCGGCTTCCTTCGCCTCGAGATCGTAGAGGTCCTTCTCCGCCGGTTCGCCCGGATTGATTTTGTTTTCGATTCCGTCCAGACCCGCCATCAACATCGCCGCGAAGGCGAGGTACGGATTGGCGCCGGGATCCGGGAAGCGCACTTCGATCCGCTTCGCTTTCGGACTCGGTGAATACATCGGAATGCGGATACCCGCCGACCGATTCCGGCTGGAATAGGCCAGCAGCACCGGCGCTTCGAATCCCGGCGTCAACCGCTTATAGGAGTTGGTCGTCGGATTGGTAATCGCCGCCAGCGCCGGCGCATGCTTGAGAATGCCGCCGATATAGTGGAGACACATCTGGGATACGCCCGCATACTCCTTGCCCGCGAAGAGGGGCTTGCCGTCTTTCCAGATGCTCTGGTGCGTGTGCATGCCCGATCCGTTGTCGCCGAAAATCGGCTTAGGCATGAAGGTCGCGGTCTTGCCGTGACGGCGCGCGACGTTCTTGACGATGTACTTGTACATCATCATTTTGTCGGCCGTCCTGACCAGCGAGTCGAACCGGATGTCGATTTCCGCCTGACCGGCCGTGGCCACTTCGTGGTGATGCTTCTCGATGGAAATGCCGGCCTTCTCCATCTCCAGCACCATTTCGGTCCGGATATCCTGCTGTGTGTCGGTCGGGGCCACTGGAAAGTAGCCTTCCTTGGAACGGATCTTTCCGCCCAGGTTGACACCCTCCTGGCCCATGTTCCAGACACCCTCTTCGGAATCGATGAAGTAGTACCCGCTGTGATTCGTCTGATCGTAGCGGGCCTGATCGAAGATAAAGAATTCGGCTTCCGGGCCCCAGTAGGAGGTGTCGCCGATCTTGGTGCTCTGGAGATACTTCTCCGCCTTCTGGGCGATGAAGCGGGGATCACGATTGTAGGTCTCGCGGGTGATCGGATCGACGACGTTGCCGATCAAGCTCAGCGTCGGCACGGCGCAAAACGGATCCATGGTTGCCGTCGAAGGATCGGGCACCACCAGCATGTCGCTGTTGTTGATGGCCCTCCATCCACGGATCGATGAGCCGTCCAGACCGGACCCGTCCTTGAAGAGGTCTTCCGTCAACTCCCCGAGCGGAATTGTAAAATGCTGCCAGGTTCCGATCAAATCGACGAACTTCAAGTCCACCACCTGGACCTTGTTCTTCTTCGCAAACTCTAACACTTCACGGACGTTCATCCCCTCCTCCTTTCAGGCTCCTCACAACAACCTGCGTGAGACCTTTTCGACGGTTATGCTACCTTCACACCCACAAACTCTTCGATTTCCTTCCAGACCCCATGACGCACCCGCTCGATCTGCTCCGCCTGCTCCACCTTTTTCCCCTGCGCATCGGTCACATAAAACACGTCGGCCACCTGATCGAGCCTGGTAGAAATACGTGCGGCATGCACCGACAATCCTTGGAGAAAGATGGCATTGGTGATCACATGGAGCAAGCCCTGCCGGTCGTCTGCAAAGACATCAACGATGGTGTATCGCTCCGACGTTTCATTGTCGATCCGCACTTCGGTGGCCTGCCGAGCGGGACCGATCGACCGCAACGCCGACATACGCGCCCCGCGCTGCACGACCGCTTCGACCGATTCCTTTCCCCGCAGCACCGAACGAATCATCTCCCCGATCGACTCACGACGATCTTCCGGCGGCGTCCCTTTGTAATCCGGATCGGTGACCTGAAAGGTGTCGACCACCACGCCGTCCTGCCTGGTCAAAATCTGCGCATCCAGAATCTGCAATCCGTTCGCCGCCATCACGCCGGCGATTTTCGAAAAAATACCGGGGATCACATCGTTGAAGGTCACAACCGCATATTCGCAGGTTCCCAGCGCTTCGTTGAACTCCGAATCGACCAGGACCTCTCCGGGACTCAACCGTCTGATCGTCGACAAATGCGCCGCAATGCGTCTCGGGGAGGTTCCGTAGGCATACCGCAATGGAAACTGGCGCAACTGCGCTTCCACCCAGGACGGAGAAATGTCCGCCTGTCCGCTGAGCGCCGGCTGCTGCATGACCTCGACCACAATACTCTTGAGGCGCTCCGGCGCATCGGCGGCCTCCCGCTCCCCCGATACTTCCTGCATCGTGCGCACATACAGCTCGATCAGCAGCGATTCTTTCCATTTCGTCAACACACCCGGTCCTACCGCCGCAATGTCGGCCGCCGTGAGCGCCAGGAGTTTGCGCAGGACTTCCGGAGTTCCGACTTCGCGGGCGAAGGGCAACACAACTTTCTCATCGTTGGGATCTCGGCGAAAAGCGGTATGGGCCATCATGAGATGCCGGTGGACGAGGAACACCACGGTCCGGCGCTCCGCATCGTCCAGGCCCAATCGCGTGGCCATCTCTTCGGCGATCCGCCTGCCGACTTCGCTATGATCCTCTTCCTGGCCTTTCCCCAGATCATGGAGAAACACCGCGAGATGGAGCAGGTCCTTGCGCTTGATCTCCCGATACACTTCACCCAACCTGCCCTGATCCTGCGCGAACGATTCCACTTTCGCGACCGCCAACAGACTATGCTCGTCAACGGTGTATTTGTGGTACTGGTTGAACTGCATCAGCCCCCGCACGGATGAGCAGACGGGAATCAACTTCTCCAGCAAATGCGCGCGATGCATCGCCTCCAGCGCGGCGGCCGTGCCAGGTCCAGCTAGAATACTCAGAAAGATCCGGCTGACTTCCGGCGTCCGGAACCCTTCGTCCGTGAGCCCTTCCATATGGCGATAGATATCCTCGACCAACGCCGGCTCGATCACGACCCGCTTCGAACGGGCCAGATCAAACAACCGCATCAGCAAGGCCGGGCTTTCAATCACCCGCGGGCGCAATTCGGCCGGCACGGTCAAGGTCTCGCCGCTGAGAGCAAAGTACTGCTCCAGCTTAGCTGACGGCAGCCATCCGGTAAGGCGCGCCCAGATCGAGCGCGGCTTGCACCGCCGGACAAACCGGACCGTCGCTTCGTGCAGCCCCATGGTATGGCGATAGTACTGCTGCATGAACTGCTCGACGGCCAGGAGATGCGGACGGTCCTCGAATCCGAACCGCGCCGCCAGCCACACCTGCTCATCGAAGGAGAGGATTTCTTGCGCCATGCCCGCATGAATGTGCAACAACCCGCGCACGCGCAGTAAAAACTCCCGGGCTTCACTCACGACGGCATAATCTTGCCGCGAAAGGAACCCCCGATCTGACAGTTCACGAATCGTCGGCGCCTGGTACCGGGCGATCCCGGCCCATTGCAACAGATGCAGATCGCGCAAGCCGCCCTGGCTTTTCTTTACATTCGGCTCGAGCAGATAGACCGTTTCGCCGAATTTTTCGTATTCCCGGCGCCGCTCGGCCAGCTTCTGGTCCAGATATTTGTCGACCCCGACCGTGGACACTTTGCGCGAATAGAGCGCATGGAATTCCTGAAACAACTGAGAGTGTCCGGTGAGGAACCGGGCTTCCATCATCGAGGTACGCACGGTGGCATCGCTCAGCCCCAGGCTGATGCAGTCCGCGATCGTACGCACGCTGTGACCGACTTGAAAGCCGATATCCCAAAGAGGATGAAGCACCTGCCGCACGAAATCCGGGACGATCTTCTGCGCCTCAGGACGGTACAGCACCATCAAATCGATATCCGAATAGGGTGAGAGCTCACGCCGGCCATAGCCGCCAATCGCAACCAAACAGCACTGCTGAAAGGCGGCAGTCATCATCGCCTCGCCACCCTGGCGTGCAGCGTTACGATACCGGCCGACGATTAATCCGTCCGCCAGATCGGTCTGGGCCACCACCAACTCCGCCCCGGACGCTCCATCCATCAAGCGTCGCGCAATGGCCTGCCGTTGTTCGGCCAGCATGGCGCCGACAGCCGCGCCGTCGAGGTCGGTTTGGGCATAGACCCGCTGATCGGACGAAAGACTCACAACGCGGTGTCCCCCGTTTCCCCCGTACGAATCCGGACGGCCATACCGAGATCGCGCACAAAAATCTTCCCGTCTCCAATGCTGCCGGTTTTTGCCGTTCTGGCAATCGTATCGAGCACCCGCTGCACCTGGCTGTCCGGCACGGCCACTTCGACTTTCACTTTCGGCACAAACTCAATCGTATATTCCTGTCCGCGGTAGGTCTCCTTGTGGCCCTTCTGACGGCCGAACCCTTTGACCTCCGTCACGGTCATCCCCTGTATGCCGATCTCCAGCAGGGCATCCTTGACCTCGTCCAACTTGAAAGGCTTGATGATGGCTTCGATCAATTTCATGCTCGATCTCCTATGAGTAGGCGCGCTCGTTGTGTTGGCTCAGATCCAATCCTGTCGCCTCTTCTTCAGGCTCGATACGCAGTTTCGTCATGCCATCGACCAGCTTGAGCAAGAGATACGTCACGACCGCGGAAAAGACCGCAACCACGATCACCGTCAGCACCTGCACTCCGAAAAAGGCAGCGTTGCCGTACAACAGCCCGTCGGCTCCCCCGGCATTGATCGCCTTACTGGCGAACAGCCCTGTGGCCAGAATGCCCAGCACCCCACCGACCCCGTGAATCCCCACGACGTCAAGCGAGTCATCATAGCCGAATCGTCCCTTCCAGACAATTGCGAAGTAGCAGGCCAGTCCGGCCGCCGCACCAATCAACATGGCCGGAAATGGCCCGATATACCCGGATGCGGGTGTGACGGTCGCCAGTCCGGCGACGGCACCGCTCGCCACCCCGAGCACCGTCGGCTTGCCTCGATGCACCCACTCCGCGATACACCAGACGAGCGCCCCCATCGAGGCCGCGGTATGGGTCGCCACAATGGCCGAGATCGCCACTCCGTTGGCGCCCAGCGCGCTGCCGCCGTTAAAGCCGAACCACCCGAACCAGAGCAATCCCGTTCCGAGCAAGGTCATGGGAAGATTGTGCGGGGCCATATAGTCGGTGCCATAGCCGCGGCGCTTGCCCAAGACAAGCGCGCAAACCAGCGCCGCCGCGCCGGAACTGATGTGCACGACCGCGCCGCCGGCAAAGTCCAACGCGCCCAGCTTCGCCAACCAGCCGCCCCCCCAGATCCAATGAGCAAGCGGCGCATAGACGAACAGCGACCACAGCGCCGAAAAAAGCACCATCGCGCTGAACCTCTTCCGCTCGGCAAACGCCCCCGCGATTAGCGCCGGCGTAATGGCGGCAAACATCATCTGAAAAAACATGAAAGCCTGGTGCGGAATCGTCGGCCCGTATGTCGGATGCGGTTCGGCCCCAACTCCGTTCAACCCGACCCAATCCAACCCGCCGATCACGCCCCCTTTGTCCGGTCCAAAGGCCAGACTGTACCCGATAAGAATCCATAACAGGCTAACCACGCTCAGGATGATAAAACTCTGCATAATCGTGCCCAGCACATTCTTGCTCCGTACCAGCCCCCCGTAAAACAGCGCCAACCCAGGGACCAGCATGACCAGCACCAACGCCGACGACATCAGCACCCAGGCCGTGTCTCCCGAATCGACCTTCAATGCCGTGGCCTGCGCGCTCGCCTCTGGCATCCCGACCAGCGATGCCCAGAGCATCGCCAGCCCGGCCCCCAGTACGACCGCAAAACGTGTGAACATGGTCACGATCTGCCTCCTTCGCATCGGATTGTCACAAACCAACGGAGTAGAGCGGGAGAAATCAGCTCCCCCCGCCCCACTCCCGTTCATGCCCGCCTAGGCCCTAGAACGTCTTGGTGAACTTCAGTTTGTAGAAATCTTCGTTGCTCCCCATGTCTTTTCCCGCGGTAAACCGGAAAGACATCCCGCCCGCCAGCTTCATTTCCACATACGGTCCGATCCAGCGATAGTAATCCTGCTGATAGCCTGGCAGGGACCCTCCTCCTAAGCCTGTCGCGGATGCACGCGTTGAGAGCAGCTGTTCGTAGTGCACGCCCAATGAGAACATGCTGTTCGCCCGATAACCCACGTTTGCCCAGTAATGCAAGAAGTCCCAAGAGCCTCGTCCTCCGGCCCCCCGGCCCGAAGTCTGTAAACAATTGGGATCATTTGAGCCAACCTGCGTACAAGCCGCCGCACCTGGCTGACCGGCCTTCCCGCCCTCTTCCCGAATCGCTTTGTAATACCCCATGTAGAATTCGCCCTCAAAACGATCATCGATATAATTCATGGTCAGACTCGGCACGATACCCTCGAACGCCGTCGTGCGCTCGTTCGTGCTGCCGTCGGCGTTGGAGAAAAATCCTCCACGAGAGGACAACAACTGTCCATGAACAAATCCGAGCATCGGCGTAATAGAGAGACGCTTGTCCAGAAAGGTCAAATTCAACCCCATGTCCGTTTCCAGCCACGGGTTGTTATTGTGGACGCCGATTCCAGAAATGGCCGTCCAATAGGTCACACTGAACGCCAGCGCCACATTGTCGGTCAGGCCATAGGTCCCATAAATCGCCGGATTGAAACCAAAAAAACTGTCTGCCTGCATGGCCATCGTCACTGATACCGGATGCTTCGTGGTATCCATCAAATCATCCGTCATACCGGCCTGAGACACTCCTGGAGAAAGGACAAGCCCACTGATCCCCAACAGAGTTCCAACGACCCACCCGCGGACACCTCGATACCCTACCTTTTGCATGGCGCCTCCAAATGAATAAAAGACCTGCCTCTTCATTGCTCTCAAAGCGGGAGCAACAAAATGACTAACTCTGGCGCCATTGCCAGTGAAAATGACCAACTCCTTCGTCGGTCGATGCGGCACAGGCGAAGGAGCCCCGCGAAGGCTCCCCGCAACGCACACGGTTATCGATACCCGTTCGTGATCGGCATGCGCCGATCCTTCCCGAACGCCCGGTGCGAAATCTTGATCCCGATCGGCGCCTGACGCCGTTTGTATTCGCTGCGATCCACTAGACCGATAACCTTGGCTACCACGGCCCGGTCGAAACCCATCGCCACGATTTCTTCCAGCGACCGGTCCTCTTCCACATAGGCCTTGAGGATCGGATCCAGGACCGGATAGGGCGGCAGACTGTCTTCGTCTTTCTGGTTCGGGCGCAATTCCGCCGTCGGCGGACGATCGAGGACACGTTTGGGAATCACGGGGGTTTTCCCGACCGCATTGCGCAAATGCGAGAGGTCATAGACCATGGTTTTCGGCACGTCCTTGATCACGGCAAACCCGCCGGCCATATCCCCGTAGAGGGTCGCGTAGCCCACGCTCATTTCGCTCTTGTTGCCGGTCGTCAGCACGAGATGGCCGAACTTATTGGAAAAGGCCATGAGCAGATTGCCCCGGATGCGGGCCTGGAGATTTTCTTCAGTCGTATCAACAGGACGCCCCTCGAACGACGACTCGAGCGATTGCCGATAGGCGTCAAACGTCGGAGTAATTGCGATCGTGTCATAGGCGATGTGCAGCCGCCTGGCCAACTCCGCCACATCGTCACCGCTGTCCTGCGACGTATAGGGCGAGGGCATGAACAGGCCGAGCACGTTGTCCGCGCCCAGCGCATCGACCGCGATCACGGCGGTGATGGCCGAGTCAATTCCCCCGCTCAATCCGATGACGACTTTTTTGAATCCGTTTTTCCGGACATAGTCCCGCACCCCAAGCACCAGCGCGGCATAGACCTCGTCCAGTTCTTCCCGCAGCGGCTCGAGTCCCGGAACCGCGCGCGCGCGCTTCGGCGCGGCGGGGAGCTTCACGGTCATCCGCTCGACCGCACCAGCCAGCTTGGCAGTCAACGCCTTCGTCCGCCGCTGCGCCATTCGATGCCGCAGCACGGCATCGGCATTCAAATCAGCCAGGAGGAAGTCTTCCTGGAAGGCTTTGGCCCGCGCGATGACTGCGCCGGTCTGATCGAGCACCAGGCTGTTGCCGTCGAACACCAGCTCGTCCTGCCCGCCCACGGTATTCGTGTAGGTCACGATCACGCCGTTCTCGCGAGCGCGCGTCGCCAGCATCTGCTCGCGGATCCGGCTCTTCCCGATCTGAAAGGGAGAGGCGTTGATGTTGATGATGACATCGGCCCCGGCGGCGGCTTGCAGCCGCGTCGGACCGTCCGGAAACCAGATGTCTTCGCAGACGTTGAGCCCGACGGTGACTCCGCGCAACGTGATCACCGGCAACGTCCGGCCGGGATGGAAGTAGCGGCTCTCGTCAAAGACTCCGTAGTTCGGGAGGATCCACTTGCTGTACCGGCAGAGCACGCCCCGCTCGCCGATGAGCGCCGCCGAGTTGGTCAATTCATGCTGCCCCGCCGCTACCACCGATTGCCGGGACTTCCCGTTGCCCGCCTGTCCCTGGCCGACATGGCCGACCACCGCGAGCACGCCCTTACATTCCTTCGCAAGCTCATCCAGCGCCCGCAGATTGTCCGCTACGAAGCGCGGCTTGAGCAGCAAATCTTCCGGTGGATACCCCGTCACCGCCAGTTCCGGGAAAGCCACCACATCCGCCTTGGCCTTCCGGGCCTCCTTGATCCAGCGCTTGATCGCACGGGTATTCCCGGCAATATCGCCGACCGTGGGGTTCATCTGGGCCATAGCAATTCGAAGGATGCGCATGAACTACCCGTTTCCAAAACAATGCTCAAAACAGTCGCCTGCAAGGCCACAGCGAGGTGAAGCACCGAGACGTACAAGTCTGGTCCGTCGAGATTCAGAACGAGCGAGAACGAAGCTGCCGGCTGTGCTCAGCATTGCACAAAAAAAAACGCCCTCAGGCTTTTCTTCCCGTAACCGGGTGAAAACGCCGGAGGACGTCATTGTCCGACCAATGCGATCCAAGCAACCGGAGACTCCATTGTCTCCAAAATAACCGGCTGATTTATAGCAATGCCACCGCCTTCCTGTCAATGGAGGAAACCGCATTTCTAACGGAGAGGTTGCCTGAAGACCTGAAGACTCGCTCAAGAACCTATGCTAGACTGCGTCTCATGATCCGGCATTCAACCAGACCCGCACTGAGCTGCAGCATACTAGTTGGATCTCTGCTTTTGGCCGGGTGCGGAGCTTTTTCCGATCAGACACTGGTAACCGACAGCGCAGACGGCGCGGTCTACCTCCAGCAGCTCTCCAATCGGGGCACAACCATGCGCTACAGCGGCCCCCTCAAAGCATTCAAAGCCAGTCACCCGATCGACCTGCCTCTCGATACATTAGCCAAGACGTTTGCCGGACTCTCCATCGGCATTTTCCCATCGGACAATCACAGCGCACATGAGGGAGTGAAACCCACCCAGGTCTTCTCACCACAGCAGGTCGCTTTTCTAGCCCCGGCCGTTGCTACAGCACTCAAACGGGCGCAACCGGACCACCGAGTCAAGTTTCAGGTCGGGGGCGGCAACGATGTGACCGATGGAACACTCTATATCGACGGCCCGGTGCTGCATCTTGCCATCAGCCATTATCATTCACTGGCGGATCGGCGTGACGAACAACTCTCGATTTACGCCCTCTCGTTCGAGCCTCGCGACCTCCAAGTCCCCTCGGCCACGCCGCAAACCTGGATGGAAATCGAGCAGGATCGGCCTAGAGTCGCACTCGTGTATGGACTGCTGGCAAAGCTCCCGTCAGCCACCCCGACTTCCCCTACCCCGGCCATAGCCCTTCCCATGCCGGCAAGTGGTTCCGTCCCGCAGACAGCCGAGTCCGCTCCGGCCATCAGGGCCGTCGTGGATAAACAGGCACAGGAGCTCGAAGGCTTGCGTGCAGAGTTGGAGGCGCTCAAGAAGCAGCTAGCGGAACAGGAAACCAAACCCAAGCCCAAGTCAAAACCCAAAGCCTCACCCTAGCCACTCCTTCACAAACTCAGGCAGGCATCATCCCAACAACCTCAACCGCATCGGAACATAAGATGTGGGTGATCAAGAGTCTATGTAGTGGGACCATCCCAAAATAGAAAACTAAGGAAGGGCGGAACATCGATCAACTTTTCAACCGTCCCGCACTTGAATCCGCTGCACCAGGCCGGATTCGATAACTCCGAACCTGGTCAGACCTTTCGCTTCTCGGCGCGCTCGTCGATATCCCCGGCAAGCAGGATTGCTTCCGCAATCTCTCTCATGGATTTCCGCAAATCCATGCTTTGCCGTTGAATGAGCTTGAAGGACTCCTCCTCAGACAGTCTCTTGGATCGCATGAGATACCCCTTCGCACGATCCAACAACTTCCGGACGGCCAGGGCCTCTTGCATCTCGAACGATTTTTCCAACAACGTCGTATGCTCGATGGAAATTGCCGCCTGATTGGCAATCGCCTGCATGAGCCGCACTTCTTCCGACGTAAAAGTATGGGGAACCGACGTGTAACTATTGATTACGCCCACACACTTCTCCCGCATCATCATCGGCACAGACAGCAGCGAACAAAACCCTTCCTTCGCCGCTAAGTCAGAATACATATAGTCCCGCTCTTTCGTCACATCCGGAACGATGATTGATCGTCGCTCCTGGACAGCTCGACCGCTGATACTTTGTCCGACCTTGAGATTGGGTTTTCGCCGATACGCTTCGCTCAAGCTTTGCGTGGCAGCAATCCGCAGCTCTCCGCTGGCTTCGTCCAGCAACATGATCGAACAGATTTTCGAGCCCAACATCTGCGCGGTCATGGTCACAATCAGCTGAAGAACATCGTCCGTTATCCGGTTGGACGCAACCGTCTCTGAGACTTGCGACAACGTTTCCAACTGCAGCGCCTTCCGGCGCATCTGATCGTAGAGGCGGGCATTCTCAATTGCGCCTCCGACCTGATTGGCAATAGTGGTGAGGAGCGCGAGTTCATCTTCTCGGTAACGACGAGAGCGCTTATGCTGCACATTGATAACGCCACTGACTTCCTTCTTAGCGAGAATCGGCACGGATACAAAGGCCTGATACCGATCCTCGGGAAGGTTATTGAAAAACTTGAACCGAGGATCCTCACTGGCATTATTGGGAACGACCACACGCGTCCGCTCTCGGGCCACCCAGCCGGTGATGCCTTCGCCCAGACCGATCGTAATGCGCCCGATCAGGCGAGGATGAGGATTTTTCGAGGCCCGAAGAATCAATTCATCCCGGCCGTCAGACAGCAGATACAGAAGACAGGCGTCCGCTTTCGTCACCTCGACCACAACATCGACAATATGCCGGAGCACGGCCTCAAGATCGAGCGTGTTACTGATCGACTCGCTAATCCGATGCAGCACATCCACCTCGCGAGTCTTTTCTCGCAATGCTTGCTCTAGTTGCGCAGATGAGAGCTTTTTTGATGCCATTTTTATAGATCCCGAGCGAGGATGTCCCTCATTGCACGTGTTCCCTATTCACTTTGATCGCCCTCTGCCCCCAGCAGAAACAGTGTGAAACCACTCAGCAAACGTGGCTCGCTCAAGCGGCGCAATCCGAACTTGTCCGATCGCGGACGGCCACACGCCCACCACTTTCCCCTGCGAGACCTTCTTGTCGTGCTGCATTGCCGCCCACACCTTCTTTAGAGAAGAACTGGTCAGACGATCAGACAAACCAGCAGAGCGGACGATCGACCTGATTCGATCAACTGTCTTCAAGTCGCAATACCCCTGGTGCCGGGCTAAATCCGCTTCAAGCACAAGCCCAATACCGACAGCCTCTCCATGAATCAATGACCGATAACCACCCAAAGCCTCTAGTGCATGACCTATCGTATGCCCGTAATTCAAAATTCTTCGACGGTCAGATTCCCGCTCATCTTCGGCTACTACTTGGGCCTTGATCTCACAGGAGCGCTTCACAATCTGCATGACAGCCTGAGGCTCAAGCTTCAAAATGGCTGGCATCTTTCGTTCGAGATGCGAGAACAACTTGGAGTCCGCAATGATGCCGTACTTGATCACTTCGGCCAAACCTGCAATCCATTCCCGTTTCGGAAGCGTGCGTAAAAGCGTGGTATCAATCCAGACGGCCTCTGGCTGGTGAAATGCTCCGATGAGATTCTTCCCCAACCTATGATCGACGCCAGTTTTTCCTCCGACGCTCGAATCCACTTGCGCGACCAATGTGGTCGGCACCTGGACGAAGGGGATCCCTCGCTGATAGATTGCTGCAGCAAAGCCTGTCACATCCCCTACAACCCCTCCCCCAAGCGCCATCAACAACGATTTCCGCTCAAATCGCTCCTTCGCCAGCACATCGAGAATCTTTCCAACAGTCGTAAGCGTCTTATTCTTTTCCCCTGGTGGCAATACGATTGAGACCGGACGGAGCCCAGCCTGCCTACATTGCCCCACCACGGTGCGGAGATAGTACCTGCCAACATGGCGGTCTGTCACAATGGCGATACGTTCGGTTGAGGCAAGCGACTGAAGGCGCATTCCAAGCTCGTCGATCAAGCCCGGCTTGATGACAATGTCATAGCTTCGCTCTTTAAGCGACACCGACACTCGTTGCTCTACTCTGCCCATATTCTGAACACTCTCCAGAAATCGCTTCAGCCCATGAATCAGGCCTTCAGGATCTACACACTACTGGCTATTCGCCACTAACTGGGTTGTTTCCAAGAAAAACCGCGTGGATCGTAGCATAGGTTCGGACGAACTAAAAGGTGATCGCCTTACCGGTCAGCGAGACCATGCCCCCACCCACTACACAGCAGAGACGACTCCCCCAAAAATGTTCGGCCCGTACTCATTGCCATCTGCAACAAGTACGGGCCGATCCAAAGCCGCTCTGCCGTTCGACTATGTCGTACGAATAATCGTAGGCGTCATGAAAATCAACAACTCCTGTTTCGACACGCTCTCCGATTTATTCTTAAACAGCCACCCCAGAACGGGGATTCGTGACAGGTACGGAACTCCCTGTACGTTGTTATTCTGGGTATCCACAAACACACCGCCGATCACCATCGTCTCGCCATCGCGGACAATCACCTGGGTCGTCGCTTCTCGACGATCGATACTCGGACCAGCGGGATTGCTTCGAGCACCGACCGCATTTCGAGTGGCGCGAACCTTCATAAGGATCTGCTTCCCCACTTCCTTCGGATCGCGCGAGGTAATTTGCGGGGTCACGTTAAGCTCAAGATTCGCATCCACAAATGTCGTCTGCGTTCCCTGGAGCGAAGTGGTTTGGAAGGGAATCGATTCACCCTGTGAAATCTTCGCTTCACGTTTATCCAGTGTGGTTATTTTTGGAGCCGCGATCACTTTGCTCAACCCCAGCAACTCTCCGGCAGACAGCCGTAGATCCAAGGCGAAGCCCGGTGCCAGTTTGCCAAATTGATACCCGATGGCCGGAACAGCCGGAAGTCCGCCAACCTGGGCGGGGAGATTGACGATAAAGTCACGAGGGATTGTTCCCGTCCCACTCTGCCCGGCAGCTGTCCCTCCAAGAGGGGCAAACGCACCCGTCGCGTTGCCGAAAAAATTGAACTTATTTGCGCTAAAATCAGCATTCTGGAATCCCCACTGGATACCCATGCCTCGTGCATACACGGTGTCCGCTTGAACAATGCGCGCTTCAATCTGCACCTGAGGAACCTGGAGATCCAACCCATCCACCAATTGCTTCATCACCGCCAGCTTGGTCTCGGTATCTCGCACGATTAGCGCATTGCTTCCGGCGCTGATATTCATGACACCACGAGGGCTCAAGTACTGCCTCAATGCCGTTTGAAGCTCCTGCGCCTGGATGTTCCTGATGTAGAACACGCGATCAACCAGCTCCTCCGCTTTGGTCTTCGCCTCTTTTGCGCGGGCTTCTTCATCCTGTTGCTTGGCAATGTTCGTCAGCGTATCAACCCACACGATTGTTCCCTGACGAATCATCCCCAACCCATTCATCTTGAGCAGCATATCCAGGGCCTGATCCCAGGGTACGCTGACAAGCTTCATGGTTACCTTGGCCTTAACCCCTTCACCCACCACGATATTAAATCCACTGACCTCAGCGATGAGACGAAGAATGTTGGTGATATCGGCCTGCTGAAAGTCTAAAGAAATCCGGCGTCCAGCAAAGCGTGTCTGGCCGGCAACCAGATCATCCCCTCGTGAATCACTCTCCGGAGTTGCGCTTTCAGTAGCCATCTGAATGGTCCGGACCTTGAACTTCCCTTGCGCAGGCCCCATGACCTGCCCCTTCTTTGCTCGGGTCTCCCTCGGCACCATCTGTCCAGGGTCTGCAAACTCACTCGCGCCAATTCCAACTGGATCGGTGATACTTCCTACAGTTGACGACACCACGGTTAGCGGAACAGCATTCGGCCCCACCGCTCTCGGCTTTAGCGAAACCAGAATGTCATGTCCAACAGGAGTGACCGAAAATGAGGGACGACCGAGAAGCTCGAGAACAAGGCGAACCTTATCAGCATGATATCCAACTCTGACTTTCCTAAGAAGTTGATGCTGCCCCAAGACAAGGGGAGACTTGAGTGCCGACGACACCGAGATAAGATCGACAACCAACCGATTCTCGTCTAACAATCGAGCGGCGGAGAACAATTTTCCATCGCCCTTCACAAGAACGGTGACCTCATCCCCTTCCGGACGGACTTCAATCTTGGTGACCATTTGGGCTGGAACATCGATCGCATCCGAGGCGATGCGTGCCTGGTCATGCACCCTCTCCCCAATGCTAGCTGCTTGAGTAGGCACTGATTCAGCTTGAATATTCTGGGCACTCAGCAGGGCACCCACCATACCCAGCCACCAAGCCCGGCGAAACGAAGCACCTGCTACTGCCACTAGTGTTTTCATTCTGCGCCCTCTTTCGGGTGAAGAAGCTTAACGTATTCTCGCTCCTGTTTTTTCCCATAGACATCAGTAAACCGTTCTTGCACGATGATTCCTCGCTCCGTAATGGCACTCACAACACCATTGTTCTGCCCGAGGCGTGTCCCACGTCTGACAGCATATCCATACCCCTCAGGAGTCTGGACCATCGCTGTATACCCGTACGCGCCCCACACAATGGCGATCAAATTCAGCTCCGTCAAATTGACTCGTTGAAGCGGAGGAAGGCTGACATCCATCTTTCCTGGTTGGAGTTGCTGCACGACCGGCGCAAACGGATCTCGACGGCCTGATGGATCATATCCAAATCCACTCCCAGTATCAGGAAGAGTGGATGGAGATGAGAGCGATGCTTCTCCTTCAACGGATGGGTTTGCCATCAAGGTCGGAGCGATGGTTTGTCGTTGGATTTCAGGAGCGGCAGGCAGCTTAATCGAATCCTGCCGTAGCGGACTGATTTGATTCGATGGGGTCAAAGTCCCGGCGCCAAGTTCCGCGCCTGGGGCGACGACGAACAGCAATACGCCGGCAAGGAAGATAGTGCCCACTCGAATTCTTGACACACGCGCTATCCGCTCCACACTAGACAGTTGCATAGCTCCTCAATCCCCTATTTGCCAACCGGAGCTGGCTTCCCAACATTTGGCACCGGAATCGCGGCAGCCTGCTTCTCCGGAGGAGCCGCATATGCCACAAGATCAAATTGCGCCTGGGACACAATTCGTCCCTGCTCCATCTTTGGCGCCCCCATCTTGAGACCTGAGACTGTAATAATTCTCGGGAGCCGATTAATACGATCAAAAAACAATGCCGTTGTATGGTAGGCCCCGGTAGCTTCGACGGCGACAGGCATCTTCACAAACAGTTTCGACGCATCTTCTGACTGAGCTCCTGGCCGCCACAACCTAATATCGAGCCCCAGGCGGACACCAAGATCGGACACTTGCTTCAACAGCATAACCGCTTCTTCTTCCGGAGGAAGTCGTTCCTTCTTTTTTGCCAGTTCGATCTCAAGCTGTTTATTGGCAGCGAGCAATTCGTCGAGGTGCTTCGCCTTGATCGTGAGGGTCTGAATTTCTCCGTCCAACCGTGCGTTGTCCGCTTGAAGCATGTCAATCGCCGCGGCTTTTGGTTCTGCAATATAGAAGTAGAACCCCGCCATCAGCACCCCAACAAGCAAACCCAGGAGGGCCAGCTTCTGCGGGGCAGGGATACTGCGCAGCGTCTCTAGATTGATAGAAGGCAACGCCATGCTCAACCTTTCAGGCGAAATGCCAGTTTAAACTGGTAGATATTGATCTTATTCTCTACTGCGGCCTTACTTTCCTGGAGATTGATATTTGCAAAAAAATCAGTCCGGCGCAGATTGTTGACGAACTCGACAACTTCATCATTCGTCAAGGCCTTTCCCTCTACTTCCACATTTTCCGCAGATAGCTTCAAATTGGTGAGCCAGACCTTCAAGGGCTCAATACTTTGGCTCACAAGATCCAACACTTTAACCGGCCCGACCCGCGCCGACTCAAGTTGATCGATCACCCGATTCTTATCCTCTAACAACTTCTTCTTCTGCTCAAAGTCCTGTACCTGCTTCACCTGTTCTTTGAGCTGAACAACTTGCTTCTCTTTCGCTAGCTTCTCTTCCTGCCTCGCCTCGATGACCTCATCAAGAGAAGAAGAGTACCACCAACAACCTGCGATCGTGACCAAGAGCACACCAACACCCAGTAAGGCCTGCGCCCGAACATCATACTGAGGCTTGGCCGTGCGCCCTTTAGGGCCAGGCAGTAGATTGATACGAATCATCGGTCCCCCACTGATCTCAAGGCCAGCCCTACCGCAACAGAAGCCAGCGGCGCCATTTCAGCCAGGGCATCCTGATCGAAGTCACTTCCCGATGTATCAATTTCACTAAACGGATTGGCAACTTCGACTGGCGTTTGCATGCGGTCACTTAATTGCTGCACGAGCCCGCTGACGCGCGCGACCCCGCCACACACTAAAACACGATCCAGCCCAACATTTAAGGCAGAGGTCTTGAAATAATCAACCGTTCTGGCGATTTCTGAGGCCACTTCTCCATTGACGCTATCAATCACACTGTCAATAGAACCCGACGCGGCCTTCCCGCTTCGCTCGCCTTTTTTGGTCTCTTCAGCTTCCTCGTAGGACAGGCCCATTTCCCTCTGAATCGCTTCCGTGTAGCGATTGCCACCCAACGGGATATCCCGGGTAAACAAAGAGACGCCCCCGCGGATAATGTTGACGTTCATCACACTGGCTCCAAGATTCACCAGAGCCGTCGTTTCATCTTGAGCCAGGGGATAGTTAATCGCGTGCATATTTTCGATGGCAAAGGCATCGACGTCCATGACCATCGGCATCAATCCGGCACCCTTAACCAACTCGGTCAACTCATTGATCTTGTCCTTCTTTGCCGCCACGAGAATAACCGACATCTCCCCGGACCCCTCGCCTGAGGCATCAGCCGGAAGCACATGAAAATCGATATTCACTTCATTGATATCGAACGGAATATATTGCTCCGCCGCTAATTTCACTTGCCCTTCCAGCTCCTCATCGGGCATCGGAGGCAAGCTGATTTTCTTCACAATGACGGCATGACCTGAGATGGACACCGCGACTTGCTTATTTTTGACGTTCGATTCCTCAAACAACTCACGAATAGCCGAGACCACTCGCCCTTCATCCATGACCGTTCCATCTACGATCACTTCCGGCTCCAACGGCTTCATACCGAACTTCTGGAGATAGTACCGGCCCTTACTCTCTCTCAGCTGCACCAACTTAATTGCGCTCGACCCAATATCGAGCCCAACCAGCTGACGCTTGGGAGTCAGTAACGAGACAATGTCGGTCTCAAACATGTTTTTAAATGTGCTTAGCATATCCCTCACCCGCTACACTACAGGACAAACTTTCGAGCGCGAATCATTTTCTGAATTTCCGCCACATTCTCCTGCGTATACAGCCGCCAGTTTCGCCAGTCTCGAGGAGGACCAGAAATCAATCCTTCGCGCTCCCATCGAAACAACGTGGCTTTCGATATATCGAACAAGTCACACACCTGATTCGTCTTATACCCTGATATCTTTCGAATCGCGTTTCGTTTCTTCACGTGAAATGTGCCTGAGGGAAGCTAGGTTCTGCAGGTACAAGGTAAGTATAGTCAATATGCTCGACCTGTCAAGCAACACACCCGAACTGACAGGAAGCAGCGTGGATTGCAGCGCCTGAGAATCCTCCTTAGGACTTCTGCAGATCTCGATGCTTGAGGATCACTTCATGACCGATTGCGCCAAGGCTCTCCCGGAGCCGACCTGCAATCGCGACTGATCGGTGACGCCCGCCGGTGCACCCAATCGCAATGGTGAGATAGCTGCGCTGTTCACGCTCATAGAGGGGGATCAAGAACTTTAGCATGCTCTCCAGCTGCACCAGGAGGTCAATGGCGTCTGGATCGGACAACACAAAGGCACGAACACGGGGATCATCCCCTGGTAGCGGCTTGAGGTCAGGGACAAAGAACGGATTCTTCAAAAACCGAACGTCAAACAGCAAATCAATATCATAGGGAACGCCAAACTTGTATCCAAAAGTCAGCAAGGTTACCGTCAAACGCCGAGTGGCAGGACCTCGGGAAAACTCCTTAGTCAATACGTCCCGGAGTTCGTGCACGGTCAGATCAGACGTATCGATAATCCGATCAGCATGGCGGCGCAATTCTGCAACCCGCTCCTTCTCAAACCGAACCCCTTCAAGAACCGGCAAATGCGGCAATAGCGGATGCGGACGGCGGGACTCAGAAAATCTCCTGACAAGCACCTCATCTCGGGCTTCTAAAAAGAGTAGACGAATCGCGTACCCAAGGGCTCTCACCCGCTCAAGCGTCCCGACCAGATCTGCAAAAAAGACTCGTTCGCGGACATCGACGCCCAGCGCGACGTTCGATATCTCCCCACCTTGCTGATTGCACAGTTCCACGAACGTCGGGATCAACGCAGGAGGGAGGTTATCAATGCAGAAATAGCCGGCATCCTCGAACGCCTTCAGCGCGTGCGACTTACCGGATCCGGAGAGGCCACTGACGATGACAAGATTCAGCTGTGCCATACAACTTTATTGGAGACAACCAGCTCTGCCAGGAAATCGGAATGCTCGGTCACGGACATGACACAGGCAAAGAACCATTCAGAGCAATCGGAGATAGATCCAGGCACCTTCAAGCCAGCCCCTTATTCTCCTGACCCTGGGAAGGAATGCCCTCGCCGACCTTCGGCAAAGGGCTCAATGGCCAATACCCGCCCGCCGGTGCCCCGTTGAAGCACATGGAGATTCCCGGTCTCAATGTGTGCAAACAACAGAAAGGCTTCACTGTGATCACCGAACCGATCATGTGCCTCCGCGAGGGACAGGACCGGCACAGCGCGACGCTCTACCTTGAAGACTGGCTCTGCTTGCCACTCGGCCGCCAGCGCGCGCACCGACCGGACTCGGGTAGCCTTTGCAGGCTTATGACTGACCAATCGCTCCTTCAGCTTTCTGAGCTGCCCATCAATACGATCCACCAAGGCATCAATCGTCGCGTACATTTCTCGCGTCGAGGTTTTCGCTTGCACACGTTTCCCGTGAACCACACAGACGGCTTCTGCCTTATGCTGCAGCTTCTCAACGCTCAAGACCACTTGAACAATCCCGACTTTCAATTCGTACCGATCCAGCCGATCGAATCGTGTCTCAAGATACCGACGAAGTGCGGGCGTCACATCCATGTGGCGGCCAGTGATTCGTAGCTTCATGCGAGGTGTCTCCTTACGTGAACCGATTTCTGCGCCATGTCCAGCGGGCGCAGACTAAAAATGGCGTTTTCTCTGGCTTGCAGAAGGGATGTTATCCTCGGCGCGATACTTCGCCACCGTACGACGCGCGATCAGGACCTGCTGGAGTTTCAGACGCGCCGCAATCTCCTCATCCTTCAGCGGGCGCTGCACATCCTCCTCGGCGATCATTTTCCGAATCATTTCGCGGACCGACACCGACGACATCATGTCAGAGGGCTGATCAGCGCGTTGAAGTCCTGCGTTGAAGAAGAACTTTAATTCAAGCATCCCTTGCGGGCAGTACATATACTTGTTGGCGGTGACTCGACTAATCGTCGATTCATGCATTCCGATGTCTTCCGCCACCTGCTTGAGGACCAAGGGCTTCAGATGTTCAATCCCTTGCTCAAAAAACTGCTCCTGAAACTTCACAATACTCGTCACGACCTTGACGATCGTTTTATTCCGTTGATCGATACTCCGGATCACCCATTGGGCAGCTCTGAGCTTTTCATCGAGGTAAGACTTAGTTTCAGCCGTCCCGCCATCACCAGCCGTCATGAGTTGCTTGTAATACGGACTAATCCGCATCCGCGGCAAACCGTCGTCGTTCAGTAAGACCACCCACTCTCCTTCGTTCTTGACGACGAAGACGTCGGGCACAATCACGTAATTCTGCGTGTTCGTGAACGGACGACCTGGTTTCGGCTCCAGATCCCCGATCAACTTCGTCGCCTCGAAGACTTCTTCAACGGAGACATTCAAGGCTTTGGCAATCTTGGCATACTGTTTCTTTTCAAGGTCCTTGAGATGATGCAGAATAACACCTTCAACGACGGCTCCCTTGAGCGCACCAGGCCTTGCACCGAGCGACCCCATCGGATTCTTGCCCAGATGGCCAAGTTGAAGCAGGAGACACTCCGGCAGATCACGTGCCCCGACGCCGGTTGGATCAAAGGTCTGAATGTCCTTGAGGACTGACTCGGCCTCCGCCTCAGCAAATTCGCTCCCGCTGACGACTTCGGCCAGAGTTATTCTCAAATAGCCATCGTCATCCAAATTTCCGATGAGCAGGCGTCCAATGGCTTTCTCTCGTTCTGAAAGACCCGAGAGCGAGAGCTGCCAAAGCAAATGCTCTTCCAGTGATGTGGCTTTGGCCACCGTTTGCTCGTAAGAGGGAAACTCATCTTGAGACGAAGAGGGATATTCCGAATCCCCGGCTCGACGATCCGAGCCAAAGTACTCTTCCCATCCAGAGGCTGAAAACTCTTCTGGCGAGCCTCGCTCCTCAGGAGTTCCCGCCTCTTCCGCGTTATCTTGTGTGGCCGCTGCAGAGGGATCTTCCGTTTTTCCTTCTGCAGCCGCCGCTTCAGCTTCCTCAACTTCAGCCTGCACTTCATCAAGAAGAGGATTTTCGAGCAGATGCTGGGTCAGACTTTGCTGCAATTCAAGACGAGACAGCTGCAACAGCTTAATCGCCTGCTGCAACTGCGGCGTCATGATTAGCTTCTGGCTAAGCCTCAAATCGAGACGAAGTTTCATAACTAGATATTCAACCCTCTACAGCTTGAATCGCTCTCCAAGATACACAGCCCGAGCGGTTTCACTCTTGACAATGGCCTCCGGAGAACCGGATTCCAGGATCAATCCTTCATTAATAATATAGGCACGATCGGTAATGGATAACGTCTCTTGAACATTATGATCGGTGATGAGAATCCCAATGCCCTTGTCTTTCAGTCGAAGAATAATCTGCTGAATATCGGCCACCGCGATCGGATCAATCCCGGCAAACGGTTCATCCAGGAGCATGAAGGAGGGGCTCGTCGCTAAAGCCCTGGTGATTTCCAATCGACGACGCTCTCCTCCTGACAGCGCATACGCCATACTGCCACGAATATGGAGGAGATCAAGGTCCGTGAGCAACTCATCAACCCGTGCCATCCGCTCACCCCGAGGATAGCCTAGGATTTCCAAAATCGCCAAGACATTCTTCTCTACGGAAAGGCGACGAAAGACCGACGACTCTTGCGGGAGATACCCGATCCCCCGCCTGGCCCGTTGATACATCGGCAAGTCCGTGATGGACTCGCCGTTAAACGTTATCTCCCCCTCGTCCGGCTGGCAAAGACCGACCACCATATCGAAGATCGTGGTCTTCCCCGCGCCGTTCGGACCAAGCAGCCCGACCACTTCGCCAGCACGCACTTCGATTGCCACGCCCTTGACGACTTTTCGCCCGCGAAAACTCTTCTCCAACCCTCGGGCCCGCAAGCACGATGTGTGCGGACCGGCCACGAAGTCCGACGTCCCCAGCAATTCTGAGTCAGTTCCCTGCGTCATTTCATTCCGCCACGTTCGCCGTCGATGAGGAGATGCGACCCCCCTTCAACGACACTTCGATCTTCATCCAGGTAAATCACGATCTTCTCGCCGCTGACTCGCGTCCCCTTCTCCCAAGCCACCGGATCCCCGGTCAAGGTCACAACCCGTCGACTATTGTCGAACACCGCCTTATTGGAGGTCGCATTTCCGGTCTCTTTTTCGATGCGCACATGGCCGGTCGCTTCAATCTGCTTGACGGACCGACCTGAAGCCCCTGGCATCACATCGGCACCCTTGCCTATTGGTTTGGCTGTAGAAGATGGATCACGCGTCTTCATTTCTCCAGGCTCCCCTTTCTTAACATCCGCAGACTGAGGGGAGAACGACACCACCATCTTGTCCGAATAGACCATCAACGTCCCTTGCGTCAGAATAACCGACCCTTCAAAGACGGCCTGACTATCCTGATTACGCACCGTCATTTTTTTTGCGGTAATGGTTGTCGGAGCCTGAGCGGGAGCTGCCCCAGCAGGGACAGCCGCACCCACAGGTGTCGCAGATTCGGCTATGACCGGGGCCAAGAGACTAAGAACCAGAAACGAGATCCACATGAACATCATCAAGTACCTCAAACTCTTCAGACTCTGTCCGTCCCAGTAATCCTTTGCCGGTAATTTCCAATCCATTGCCGACAATGCGGACGGGATCACCGGTCTGAATGATCTTTGTGGCATCGGTCCATACCAGGTGATTGGTATAGATCGTATATCCGCTTCCCGTCGCGATGATCAGCGGCTCCGTTCGATTCGCCAAGACGAAGTTTTTCGTGGCCGTATCGAGCGCGCCTTCGTCCCCTAGAACGGTCACCTCTTTCCCGGCTTGCCCATAGAGCGTCACTTCAACGTCGCTCAGGACTGCGCGCTTTTCCAACTCGAATAGGCGCGCCTGTTTGGCCTGCACCCGCCACTGCACCACATCTCCCTTGGTCTGTGTGAAGGTAAAATCAGAGATTTTCGCATCTGCGCTTTCAATGGCACCTGGCGCAACAGGCTGATTTGTGGGAGCGGAGTCTGCGTTCACAAACAGCAGATAAATCAGGAATGCTGCCAGTGCTCCACTTACAGTAAGGAGACTTCGTCTGGCTACTACATCCCACATGCATCACACCGGCTACCAGATAAACCAGGAGAAACTCTGGCACGATAGTAGCACTGAGGATCAAGCAAGTAAACGCCCGCTGTGGACCAAAAAGAGAAAGAGCTCCTCACGTGTCATACGTGGGGAGCTCTTTCTACTCAACACACAACCGCGGATAGCGCTAGGCAGAGGCTTCCGGAGAAACGGCGGGAGTTGTCGTCGCTGGAAGGGCGGCCGCCTTGGATGAGGCCTTCTCCACCATCGTCACCAACTCGATCGCTACCATTTCCGCTCCGTCGCCGATGCGGCGGCGAGTCTTCACCATACGGGTGTACCCACCCTGCCGATCCTTGAATCGTCCCGCAACATCGCTGAACAGCTTTGAAACCACATCTTTGCTCCGGATAAACGCGAGGGCCCGGCGACGAGCCGGCAAGGTTCCTTCCTTCCCCAGCGTAATCATCCGATCGGTAAACCCGCGAATCTCTTTTGCCTTCGCCTCGGTCGTCTCAATACGCTCATGCTCCAAGAGCGAGGTCACAAGGCTCCGGAACAGGGCCCATCGATGCTTCGTCTGCCGACCAAGTTGACGGCCTTTTTTTCTGTGTCGCACGGCATTCCCCTTCGCTGAAAATTACTCTGACTGCGAACTCCCGTTGCTGGAGGATCCGGCTTCAACCCGTCCTCCCAGCGTGAGGCCCATCTCCAACAATATTTCCTTAATCTCATTCAACGACTTCTTGCCGAAATTCTTCGTCTTGAGCATTTCGTTTTCCGTCTTCTGAACCAGATCGCGAATGGTCTTGATGTTGGCATTCTTTAAGCAATTCGCCGCCCGAACGGAGAGCTCGAGTTCATTCACGCTCCGCGAGAGATTCTTATTCTCTTCAAGCTCCGACTCGTCATATCCCGCCTCGCGCTTACCTTCGCCGCGCTCTTCCGGGTTGATGAAGATATCGAGGTGATCGCGCAAAATATTCGCCGCAGTCGACAAGGCATCACGTGGACTGATGGTCGCATCTGTCCAGATCTCCATCGTCAGCTTGTCATAGTCGGTCATGCGACCAACGCGCGCGTTTTCCACATGGAAGTTCACGCGCTTAATGGGCGAGAACACGGAATCGATCGCGATGACACCGATCGGCAATCCTTCTTCCTTATTGCGCTCAGCCGGAACATATCCACGACCATGCTTCACCGTCATTTCAATATCCAACGTGGCATCTTTATCCAGCGTCGCAATATGAAGATCCGGCGTGAGAATGGTCACATCGGCATCGTGGATGATATCGGACCCCTTGGCTTCGCCTGGTCCCTTCTTCCTCAAACGAATCGTCTTCGGCTTATCGGTATGAAGAGCCAAGCGCAGGCTCTTGATGTTCAAGATAATGGAAGTCACGTCTTCCGTGACACCGGGTATCGTTGAAAACTCGTGCAGGACGCCTTCAATCTTCACCGTCGTCACGGCGGCTCCGGTCAACGACGACAACAATACACGGCGAAGTGAATTTCCAATCGTGGTACCGAACCCCCGCTCAAACGCCTCGGTGGTGAATCGACCGAACACTGGGGAATTCGCATCCTTATCGACTTCAACCCGCATCGGGATCTGAAAGTCTTTCATCGCTTTAATCATGACTCCCCCTTCACAACCATCGAGTGACCAGCATACCGAATAGGGAGGATGCAGAAACGTAGACGGCTCCCTACCGGCCCAATGTGCTATCGAGAATACAATTCGACGACCATCTGCTCGTTGACTGGCAGCGTGATCTGTTCCTTTGTCGGCAAGGCACGAACGACTCCCTTGAGCGTGCCCTTATCAAGCTCCAACCAATCCGGAATTCCGCGCCCATCGACACCTTCCAGTGACGTTTGGATGGAGAGCAGATTTCGGCTTCGTTCACGCACCTGAATCACATCCCCTGTCTTGACGGTGGCTCCGGCAACATTGATTTTCTTGCCGTTCATGGTCAGGTGCCCGTGACTCACAATCTGGCGGGCCTGCTTGCGAGACGCGCCAAACCCGAGACGGTAGGCCACATTGTCCAACCGGCATTCCAGCAGTCGCAACAGAGCATCGCCGGTGACGCCAGATTGCCGCTCCGCTTTTTCAAACAGACCGCGGAATTGGCACTCTTGCAATCCGTAGATTCTCCGCAATTTTTGCTTCTCGCGCAATTGCAGGCTATAGTCAGAATTCCTGGGGCGCCCCTGCCCATGTTGACCTGGAGGATAACTCCGTCGCTCAATGGCACACTTTTCGGTCATGCACCGAGTGCCCTTCAAAAAGAGCTTCTCGCCTTCGCGTCGACAGAGACGACAAACTGGACCCCGATACTTAGCCACTGCATTACCTCCGGTTACAGGACGCCTGAATTCTGGCGCCAACATTGCTGCAGACTCGAACCTTGATACTCCCCGCGGCTACACCCGTCTCCGCTTCGGTGGACGGCAGCCGTTATGGGGAATCGGCGTGACATCGCGAATCAGATTGATGCGCAGGCCAGCGGCCTGGAGCGAGCGAATGGCTGATTCACGACCAGCCCCAGGCCCGTTCACATACACATCAATTTGACGCATGCCACTCTCCATGGCTTTACGGGCGGCCGCTTCTCCGGCACGCTGTGCCGCGAACGGGGTACTCTTCCGAGAGCCCTTAAACCCCTGATTGCCAGAGCTGGCCCAGACGACCGTATTGCCGCCCATGTCAGTAATCGTGACAATCGTATTATTGAAGGATGCCTGGACATGCGCCACACCGGCCTGAACAATCCGGCGTTCCTTCTTCTTGCCCTTCTTCACACTCATAGACACTCCTTCACTTCAGAGCACGAGCGATGCGCTCGATCATCTGGCTGTCGGTTTCGGTTTGCTTGTCACACCAGCACGTCGGCCCTTCCGCGTTCTGGCATTGGTCTTCGTGCGCTGTCCACGCACCGGCAACCCTTTTCGATGGCGCAGACCTCGATAGGTCCCGGTGTCGATCAATCGCTTGATGTTCAGGGACGTCTCCTTCCGAAGGTCCCCCTCGACGCGATGATCGCGATCAATAATTTCTCTGAGCTTGACGATCTTGTCTTCACTCAGATCCTTGATCCGAATCGCCCCATCCACACCGGCCTTCCGCAGAATTTCTCGTGCGGCGGCTCGCCCAATCCCGTAGATGTACGTGAGGCCGATATCGGTCCGCTTGTCTCTTGGCAAATCGATGCCTGCGATGCGTGCCATGATCTCTCCTCTTTCCTATTCCCTAGACGAGCACAGACCTACTCTGCCCGGCGTTATCCCTGACGTTGCTTGTGCCTGGGGTTCTCACACAAAATTCGCACGACGCCCCGTCGACGAACGACCATACACTTGGCACAAATCGGCTTGACTGATGACTTTACTTTCATGACGCGTCAGCGCTCCTACTACTTGAAACGGTAAGTGATTCGGCCTCTCGTCAAATCGTATGGAGACATCTCCACCGTGACTTTGTCGCCCGGAAGAATTCGGATAAAGTGCATCCGCATCTTTCCAGAAATATGCGCTAGAAGAATATGACCATTATCAAGTTTCACACGAAACATGGCATTGGGTAATGTCTCTGCTACCGTCCCCTGTATTTCGATAATGTCTTCTTTTCCCACGTACTCCCATTCCTCTATCTGTACTACAATTATGCAGCGTCTAGCACTCTCTGACTGAGCACCCGCGCCGGCCCCGCCGGCTGAATTGCTATTGTATGCTCAAAGTGGGCTGAAAGGCTACCGTCCGCCGTCACCGCCGTCCACCGATCCTCAAGCACACGCACCGCACTGCCACCCATGTTGACCATCGGCTCGATCGCCAGGACCATCCCGTACTGTAAACGCGGCCCCTGACCAGCCTTCCCGTAGTTGGGCACTTGAGGTTCTTCATGAAGTTGACGGCCGATACCATGGCCGACGAACTCGGTTACGACTGAATATCCAGCTGCTTCAACATGGCGCTGTACCGCATAAGAAATGTCGGTAAGCCGATTACCGACGACCGCCTTTTGGATACCCAGATCAAGAGCCTCTTGCGTCACCTGGATCAACCGAGCAACAGACTCACTGGCTTCGCCGACCGCCACAGTGACGGCAGAGTCACCATAAAACCCGCCGACAACCGCCCCCAAGTCTAGACCGATAATATCGCCGTCCTTCAGTTTCCGCTTGGAGGGAATTCCATGAACAACCTGTTCATTGACTGAGGCGCAGAGGGTCTTCGGATAGCTCCGGTATCCCTTGAATGCCGGGATAGCCCCACGGTCACGTATGGCTTGCTCTGCGATACGGTCAAGATCCTCCGTGGTCACGCCAGGCCTCACGGCCTTCCTGACAACTTCTAGCGCTTCAGCAACTACTCGCGACGCCTGAGCCATCACATCAATTTCCGCAGGCGTCTTCAGAATGATCATACTTTCTTCAATGGAGTCAGCACTTTCGTTAAATTCTGATACACCGTCTCGACCGCGCTGGCTCCATCAAGATGCGTCAAGAGCCCCTTCGAATCGTAGTACGCAATCAATAGCGAGGTTTGCTCTTCGTAGACCCGCAACCGCGTCTCAATTGCATCCCGCTTATCATCGCTGCGCTGCACGAGCGCTTCCCCACACCGATCACAGCGATCACTCTTCTTCGGAGGCGCAAACTCCATGTGAAACGTGGCCTGGCATTTTGGGCAACTCCGCCTACCACTGAGGCGACGCACGACATCTTCACGTGACACTTGAAAGTTGATCACTCGATCGAGCCGAATATTACGCTGTGAAAGAACTTGACCCAATTCTTCAGCCTGCGGCACAGTCCGTGGAAAGCCATCAAGCACGAAACCGGTGGCACAACTTGGATCGCTCAGCTTGTCACGCACCAAGCCGATGACGACAGAATCAGGGACTAACTTTCCCTGATCCATGTAACTCTTGGCATCTTTCCCAAGAGCAGTCTGGGCCCTGACGGCTTCTCGCAGCAAATCACCGGTCGAGATCTTGGCCACTCCATATTGGGCAGCAACCTTTTCAGCCTGCGTGCCCTTCCCTACTCCAGGGGCCCCAAGAAAGACCAGCCGCATCGCCGATTACCCATTCCTGCCGCGCAATGGAGCCATCCCTTTACCGAGAAAACCCTCATAATTACGCATCAGCATATGGGACTCGATCTGTTGGGCCGTATCCAGCCCTACGCCGATCACGATCAAGAGTGATGTACCGCCAAAATAGAACGGGACGTTCATCTTATAAATCAAAAACTCAGGGATAACGCACACAATGGCGAGATAGATAGCCCCCGCGAATGTGATCTTCGTCAGTACATTGTAGATGTAATCAGACGTCCTCTGCCCAGGTCGAATGCCGGGCACAAATCCCCCATACTTCTTCATGTTGTCAGCCATATCAACAGGATTTAGAACTACGGCTGTGTAAAAGAAACAGAAGAAGAGGATGAGCCCGACGTACATGAGTGTATAGAGCAATGATCCAGGCGCAAGCTGTGAACCAATTGCCTTTACCCAAGGAGTTTCAAAGAATCCTGCAATCGTTGCCGGAAATGCAATAATAGACGAGGCAAAGATCGGGGGAATAACACCAGCCGTATTGATCTTCAAAGGAATATGCGTGCTCTGCCCACCAAAGACACGGCGCCCCACGACACGCTTCGCATACTGAACAGGAATCTTGCGCCGGCCACTCTCAAGAAACACAATCGCAGCCACCACAGAGATCATCAACAGAGCAAGGGCAACCAACAAGATAATATTGAGCTGCCCGACCTTGTAGAGGTCGAAGGTCTGAGCCACAGCCGCTGGAAGACGGGCCACGATTCCCGAGAAAATGATGAGAGAAATTCCATTGCCGATGCCGCGCTCGGTAATTTGCTCGCCGAGCCACATGAGAAAACCAGTACCGGCCGTGAGCGTAATCACCGTCATCAGACGAAAGGCCCATCCTCCGTTCAACACGAAGGCGCCTTGATTCATTTGCTCAAGACCAATCGCAATACCAAAGCCCTGAATCAGCGCGATGACGATCGTGCCAAAGCGGGTGTACTGGATAATTTTCTTGCGACCACGTTCTCCCTCTTTCGCAAGCTTGGAGAGATGCGGAACCACCACCGTGAGCAATTGAAGAATGATGGACGCGCTGATGTAGGGCATAATGCCCAATGCGAAAATCGTCAGCCTGGAGAGAGAGCCGCCTGAGAAGATGTCCAGAAATCCGAGCAGCGCGCCACCCTGCTTCGCCAAAAAATCGGAGAGTGCGTCGCCATTGATCCCAGGAGTAGGGATGTGAGCGCCCACTCGATAGACAACGAGCATCCCAAGCGTAAACAGGACACGGGTCCTCAGCTCAGGAATCTTAAAGATATTCTGGAAGCTGGTAAAAAGTCGCTCAAGCACCGCCGATAACCTCGACTCGACCACCGGCAGCTTGGATCTTGGCCTTGGCTGATTCGCTGAATTTATGCGCCTGAATGACCAACGGCTTAGTCAGCTCTCCGTTCCCCAAAATCTTAATCTGCAAGCGCTTGCGCTTGACCAACCCCGCATCAACCAACGCCTGCGGCGTCACAGTTGAAGGACCAGTCCAGGTTTCAAAGCTCTTGAGATTCAGCACGTTGTATTCCGTCCGGAAGGGGTTCGTAAACCCAAACTTCGGCAAACGACGGACCAATGGCATCTGACCGCCTTCAAAGCCAGGTCTCTTGCCTCCGCCGGAACGCGCCTTAATACCCTTATGTCCCTTTGTAGCGGTCTTTCCATGTCCAGATCCTGGCCCACGGCCGATTCTCTTCCGCTTTTTCTTCGCACCCCGTGCCGGGGATAGATCGTGCAAATTCATGGTTTCCCCACCTCAAGCAGATAACCCACTTTTTTAATCAAACCACGAACCTGTGGGGTATCAGGATGAACCGCTGTTTGTCGAATGTGGCGCAGGCCAAGCCCGCGCAACACAAGCCGATGCGTCTGGGGTGTCCCAATCGGGCTCCGCCGCAGAGTCACCCGCACGGCAGGAACAGTAGACTTTGCTGCCTTGTCAGTCTTTGCAGTAGCCATTACGCACTCGCCCTTTCAAGTCGCTCCCCGGCAGCCTCTCGTCGAAGCCTGAGGACTTCCTCAGGATTGCGTAGCTGACTGAGGCCCGCCAACGTGGCTCGAACAGTATTGAATGGATTACCTCGGCCGAGCGTCTTGGCAATGATGTTGTGAACACCGACCGCTTCAACAACGGCTCGCACAGCACCACCGGCAATAATGCCGGTACCGTCGACGGCTGGCTTCAAGAGGACATGCTCGGCACCGAATAGTCCATGCACATCATGAGGGATCGTCCCACCCTTAAGCGAGACATGAACGAGATTCTTCTTCGCTTGCTCGACAGCCTTTGAAATCGCCACCGGCACTTCAGCGGCCTTGCCTTTTCCAATGCCGACCCAGCCATGGCCGTCGCCGACCACCACCAGCGCGCAGAAATTAAATCGCTTGCCGCCTTTCACAACCTTGGCCACTCGGTTGATGAAAACGACCTTGTCCTTCAGGTTCAATTCGTCTGGATTAACTCGCACGCAATCCCTCTCTTCTTCCTTCCCGCCTGAAACAGGCAGGACTCACAGGAGTGAGCGTTCTAAAACTGGAGTCCACCCTCACGCGACGCTTCGGCGAGAGCTTTAATGCGACCATGATACATACGTCCACCACGATCAAACACGACGGTCAGTACATTGGCCGCCTTCGCTCGATCAGCCAACAGCTTTCCCACCGCCTTTGCGGCTTCCATGCTGCCGGTAGACTTCAATGTCTTCCTGAGGTCTTTATCAAGCGACGAGGCCGCCACCAAAGTGGAGCCATTCAAATCGTTGATGACCTGCGCGTAAATATGCGAGCGGCTTCGAAACACATTGAGCCGTGGGCGCTCGGTGGTCCCAATTACACGCTTGCGAACGCGCTGTCTTCTTTGCTCGAGTTGTCTTGATTTTTCTGCTGTATTCATCGTCGCCCCTATTTCCCCGTCTTTCCTTCTTTCTTACGCAAGACCTCGCCCATAAAACGGACACCCTTTTGCTTGTACACATCGGGGGGCTTGATCGCACGCAAGTTTGCTGCTACCTGTCCGACCAATCGTTTATCAAATCCCTTAACATTAATGAGGGTCTGCTTGTCGACTTTGACTTCGATCCCGGCTGGAATTTGATAGAGGACTGGATTGATATAGCCCACATTGAAGCTCATCGTCCGACCCTGGAGCGCCACTTTGTAACCGACTCCGGTGATCTCTAGCGAGCGTTCATACCCCTTCGAGACTCCCAGAACGATGTTGCTCAATTCCGCACGAGCCAAGCCATGAAGAGCACGGACATTGCGTTCTTCGCTCGTGCGATTGACGAGTAGATGGCCATTCTCAACGACGGCGCCAAGCCCCTGTTCAAGCGGCCAATCCATTTTACCAAGTGGACCCTTGATCGAGACCTTAGGCCCCATCACTTTCACTTCTACTCCCGCAGGAATAGCAATCGGCATTTTCCCAATCCGCGACATGTTCTCTTCCTTGTCCTTTACGCTGCTACCAGACTGAGCACAACACTTCACCGCCCAGGCCATTCTTCCGTGATTCCTGGTCGGTCATGATTCCTTTAGACGTCGACAGAATCGCCATGCCGATTCCATTTCTGACTTTGGCGATATCCTTGCTGCCTACATACACGCGACGACCGGGCTTGCTGATCCGCTGCAACCCCGTGATCATGGGCTGACCTTCGTTGACATAGCGCATCTGCACCGTAAACACCGGATGTCCATCCTGAACGGCATCAGCAATGTCATGGACATACCCCTCTTGCTTGAGCAGCTCAAGAATGGCCCTCTTGAGCTTTGAAGCAGGGACTGACACTGTATCGTGACGGCGCTGCGAACCATTTCTGAGCCGAACAAGAAGATCACTAATTGGATCAGTCAACATGCTATTCCCTTTTCTTTCCAGTCCAAATGTCTCAGAGCTGCCGCTACTACCAACTAGACTTGCGCACGCCAGGGATATCCCCGCGGAGGCTCAAGAGGCGGAAACAAATTCTGCACATGTGAAAACGGGTTAAAAAGCCACGCACCCTACCACATAACGGGCACCGATTGTACGATCGGCACGAGAACTTAGGCTTTTTTGCCGCTTTATTCCGTAGCGCTAAACGTGACACTTGAACTCCTTCTGCTCAGTTACGTGCGTAGGCCTGTAAACTCTATGCCCTAAACGGCATCCCAAGATGTTTCAACAAGGCCTTCCCTTCGTCATTCGTTTTCGCTGTCGTGACAATCGTAATATCCATCCCGTGGATTGAGGCCACCTCGTCATACTTAATTTCAGGGAAAATCAACTGCTCCTTCACGCCCAAGGTGTAATTACCGCGACCATCGAAGGCCTTTGGCGAGACACCCCGGAAATCCCGGATACGCGGCAAGGCCAGAGTGACAAGCCGATCAAAGAATTCATACATGCGACGGCTTCGCAATGTGACCTTTGCACCAATCGGGAGCCCCTGTCTGAGCTTGAATCCGGCGATGGCCTTCTTCGCCCTGGTGACGACAGGCTTCTGACCCGTAATCGTACCCAATTCGGTGACCGCGCTCTCAAGCAACTTCACGTTCTGAATGGCTTCTCCCATTCCGACGTTGAGCACGATGCGGTCAAGCTTGGGAACCTGCATCACATTCTTATACCCAAACTCTTTCATGAGTGCTGGGATAACCTTCTCCTGATAGGCATCACGGAGTCGCGGCTTAAAACTCGACTCATGACTATTCTCGTCTAACTGCTTAGGCGCAGTCTCCGCGTCCTTCTTTGAGGACTTTCGCTCGGAGGTTTTACCTGCTTTACCTTTTTCAACCTTCGCCATTCCGTGCTCCTCAGACTACTCGAAAGTCTCGTTCGATTTCTTACTGAACCGTGCTCGCCGACCATCGTCAAGCCTACGAATCCCCACACGGGTCGGCTTTTGCGTCACGGGACAAACGTACATGACATTGGAGATCGCCAATGGAGCTTCCCGCTCAAGGATTCCGCCCTGCTTCACCTTTTGGCTCGGCTTAGTATGGCGCTTGATGATATTCAGCTTCTCCACAATCACCTTACCGGCCGTCAAGTCCACAGAGAGGACCTTCCCGGACTTTCCGCGCTCACGCCCCGTGATCACGACAACCGTATCGCCTTTTCGAATTCTGCTTTTCCGAAGTGCTTGCACGACAACCCCCACCACGTGTCCCTACAGCACTTCAGGTGCCAGGGAGATGATCTTCATAAATTTCTTCCAACGCAATTCACGTGCGACCGGACCGAAAATGCGCGTCCCGATCGGTTCCCCTTCTTTGTTGATCAACACACAGGCATTGCGATCAAACTTAATATAGGAACCGTCTTCACGTCGAACTTCCTTCGTCGTCCGGACAATCACTGCACGACTGACATCACCCTTTTTGACGCTGGCATGCGGGATAGCCTCCTTCACCGCGACGACCACGATGTCACCCAAGGACGCATACCGACGACGCGTCCCTCCGAAGACATGGAAGCACATCGCCTGCTTCGCACCGGAGTTATCCGCCACATCCATATAGCTATAGTTCTGAATCATGCTAGCGCTCTTTCCTTACCTTAGAGTCACAACCACATCAAACTATTCTGCTCGGCCCTTCTGAATCACTTCAACCACTCGCCAATGCTTGTCTTTGCTGATCGGTCGCGTCTCAACCATGCGCACACGGTCGCCGATCTTACAAACATTCTGCTCGTCATGCGCCTTAAACTTCGAGATTCTCCGTAGGACCTTGCGATACAGCGGGTGCGTCACTGAGCGTTCAACGGAGACCACCACGGTCTTGTTCATCTTATTGCTCAACACACGGCCGACCCACTCACGCTTCTTGACTGCATCAGACATAATCAGAACCCCTTACCCTTTCGTCTCAGCCTGAGAGACTTCCTGCAAAACGGTCTTTACGCGAGCGATCTCACGCTTGGTCTTCCTGATCTGCATCGGATTTTCCAGCCTTCCGGTGCCAAGCTGAAAGCGCAAGTTAAACAACTCTTGCACCAACTGCTTTTCTTTTTCGACCAACTCCGGGGCCGTCAACTGCCGCAACTCTTTCAAATCCAATGCCATGTCACCTACTCCTCGAACCGCTATGAGACCTAATTAAAATTCACCACGAGCAACACACTTGGTGGCAACCGGTAACTTATGCGATGCGAGCCGGAAAGCTTCCTTCGCCACATCCAACGGAACGCCATCCATTTCGTACAAAATGCGACCAGGCTTCACCACGGCTACCCAATACTCAGGGTTTCCTTTACCTTTACCCATTCGAGTTTCCGCCGGCTTCTTGGTAATCGGTTTATCCGGGAAAATTCTCGTCCACACCTGCCCGCCGCGCTTGACAAAGCGGGTAATGGCAATACGTGCGGCTTCAATCTGCCGACTGGTCACCCATCCTGGCTCGAGTGCCTTGAGGCCAAATTCACCCAGAGTAATCTGACCGCCGCGATAGGCCTTGCCACGCATACGGCCCTTCTGCATCTTTCTAAACTTGACTTTCTTTGGCGCTAACACAATGCGTTCTCCTTACCCGAGCCGCCGTTCGAGGAATGAATCTGACTTGACCGGTTGAGCTGGCAGCAACTCTCCCTTGAAGAGCCACGTTTTCACACCGATCTGTCCCATCGTTGTATGGGCTTCAGCGAAGCCATAATCGATATTGGCGCGGAGCGTATGAAGCGGCACCCGACCTTCGCGGTACCATTCGGTGCGAGCGATTTCCGCCCCACCAAGACGCCCAGCCACCATAATCTTAATTCCTTGTGCCCCAAGCCGAAGAGCAGATTGCACACTGCGCTTCATGGCACGTCGGAAGGCCACACGTTTTTCAAGCTGGGTGGCGACATTCTCACTGACTAACTGAGCATCGAGTTCAGGCTTCTTAATTTCCTTCACGGTAATGTAGACCTGCCCACCGTACTGCTTCTCAAGATCCGCCTTCAGCTTATCGACCTCGGCACCCTTTCGCCCGATAATGATGCCAGGGCGAGCCGTGTGAATAATGACACGTGTCTGGTCCCCAGAACGCTCAATCTCAACCTTGGAAACACCGGCGTGAAAGAGCCTTGCCTTCACGACCTTTCGAATCTTGATATCCTGGTGAAGAAGCTTGGCATAGTCCTTCCCCGCATACCACCGAGAATTCCAGGTGATGTTGTAGCCTAGCCGGTACCCGATTGGATGTGTTTTCTGACCCATAAAATCTTGCCTCAGTCTGCTCTAGCTAGATTGTGATCGTTGTTACGCTGACTTCTTCGACTCGCCGACCGATGGCGCGGCGACAACCACAGTAATATGACTCGTTCGCTTATGAATTGAGTTTGCGCGACCTTGGGAACGAGCCCGAAAACGCTTTAGCGTAGGACCGCCGTTGACAAAGGCCTTCGAAATCACCATCGATTCGCTATCGCCCATTTCCTTCTGTTCGGCATTCGCCACCGCTGAGCGGAGAATCTTCTCCACGACACGAGCGGCCTGGCGGGGAGTAAGCTTTAACATGGCGAGCGCCTGAGGAACCTGCTGACCGCGAATCATGTCAATAACCGGCCGAGCCTTCCGAGGAGCCACCCGAACAAATCTGAGAATCGCACGTGCTTCAGTCATGTCCTTATCCTTTACCCAATCGCTGAGCGGGCGCCAATCTGACCGACAGACTACTTGAGCGCAACAGCCTTTTCAGTCTTCGCCTGACCGTGGCCCTTGAAAAACCGGGTCGGAGCAAACTCACCAAGTTTGTGCCCCACCATATTTTCTGTCACAAAGACAGGGATGAATTTCTTGCCATTGTGCACGGCGAGCGTGTGCCCAATCATGTCGGGAATCACGGTGGAACGACGCGACCAGGTCTTAATAATCTTCCGATCTTTCGTCTCGTTCATATGCTCAACCTTCTTCAGCAAATGATCATCGACGAAAGCGCCCTTACTAATTGATCTAGCCATTGCGTACCCCTGACTTACGTCTCGCGATAATGAACTTGTCCGTCTTCTTGTTCTGTCTCGTCTTGTAACCCTTGGTCGGCTGCCCCCAGGGAGAGACCGGATGAGGATTACCCTGACCAGACTTACCTTCGCCTCCACCATGTGGATGGTCGACAGGGTTCATGACGACGCCACGGACGTGGGGACGCTTCCCCTTCCATCGAGTCCGGCCGGCCTTACCCACGCTCACGTTTTCGTGATCGACGTTCCCGACCTGACCAACCGTTGCCATGCACGCCGACAAGATCTTTCGCATCTCGCCGGACTTCAAACGAATCTGAACATAGTCCCCATCTCGCCCCATGACCTGAGCAGACCCACCAGCACTTCGAATAAGCTGGCCGCCCTTGCCAACCTTCAATTCGATATTATGGATGGTCGTTCCCAATGGCATGCTTGAGAGCGGAAGCGCATTCCCTGGACGGACCTCCGAGTTGACCCCTGACTGCACCGTCAAGCCAACAGCCAAGCCAACGGGGGCGAGTATATACCGCTTCTCACCGTCGACATAGGCCAGCAAAGCGATACGCGCAGAACGATTCGGATCGTACTCAATCGAAACCACCTTGGCAGGAATCCCAACCTTATCGCGCTTAAAATCGATCTTGCGATAGAGCCGCTTGTGCCCACCCCCACGGAAACGCACGGTAGTCCGGCCATCCGTATTACGTCCGCCGCTTCGATGATGGAACGCCGTCAGAGACTTTTCAGGCTTCTTCTTTGTCAAGTCTTCAGTCGTGACGGCGGTCATTCCGCGACGCCCTGCAGACGTTGGCTTATATGTTTTCAATCCCATGCGAAGTCCTACCTTCCCTCAACCCTAAGCGCTCTCGTACATTTCAAGCTTTTCGCCCTTTTTCAGCGTGACGAATGCCTTCTTCCAATCAGATCGCTTGCCAGAGAAACGGCCAAGGCGCTTGACCTTCCCCAACACATTCATCACATTGACTCGCTCAACTTTAACCTTCAGCAAAGTCTCGACGGCCTGCTTAATCTGCACGCGATTCGCATCGGGATGAACGATAAATCCAACCGTATTCGTCGTCTCACGAATCGATGTCAACTTCTCCGTCAGTAACGGCTGCACCAGCACTGCATGCATATCCAGCTTCATGACCACACCTCTGTCACACGAGCCAGCTCTCGCTCATGAATCACCACCACACCAGCCCGAACGACGTCATAGACATTCAGCTGATCCGCACTGACCACTTTTACTGAAGACAGGTTACGAGCCGCCTGGAGCATTGCGACTTGTGTATCCGCCGCCACCAACAAAGCCGTCTCTCCCAATCCAAATTGGTCCAGCGCCTTCGCCAACAACTTTGTCTTCGGCTGCTCAAGCGCGAAATCCGAAACCACAATGACTTTTCCATCGATCAATTTAGCCGACAAGGCGCTTTGCAACGCAGCCCGGTACTTCTTTTTCGGCATCGTATAGGCGTAGCTTCGGGGCTTCGGTCCAAACACGCTCCCGCCATGACGCCACACAGGCGACCGAACCGAACCCGCCCGAGCCCGGCCCGTATGCTTCTGCTTCCATGGCTTCTTGCCGGAACCACTAACTTCCCCGCGACGCAGAGTTGATGCCGTCCCCTGGCGCTCACAAGCCCGCTGCATGACGACAGCTTCGTGAACCAAAGACGCGCGCGGCTCACACCCGAACACCGCCTGCGGCAAGTCAACCGTCCCAACTTTCTTACTGTGCAAATCTACGACATCGACCGTGGGCATGTCCTAACCCTTCTTCGACTTTCTGACGACAATAAGACCATTCGTCGCACCGGGAATAGCGCCGCGAACGAAAAGCAAATTTTCTTCAGGCCTTGAATCCACAACTTTCAGCCTTTGGACCGTGACACGTTCGGCGCCCATGTGACCAGGCAATGTCTTACCCTTCCAGACACGGGATGGATACGAACTGGCACCCATGGAACCGGGATGACGATGAAACATCGAACCATGAGACTCAGGACCGCCGGCGTAATTATGGCGCTTCACAACTCCCTGAAACCCCTTACCCTTCGAGATGCCCACGACATCAACCCAGTCACCCTTCTTAAACATGCCGACCGTGACGGATTCTCCGACCGTAACGTCTCCAACCTTCTCAAACTCACGAAGCACTCGGCTGGCTGGCGCTTGCTGTTTTTTCAAGTGCCCCAACTCTGCCTTGGACAGCTTTCGCTCCTTCACTTCCCCGTACGAGAGCTGAACCGCCTCGTAGCCATCGCGCTCTTTGGTCTTGATCGTGACGACGCGGCATGGACCAGCCTCAATCACCGTGACAGGCGTCAGACGTGTCTCGTCAAACACCTGCGTCATCCCCAATTTCTTCCCAAGCAACCCGTTTGTCATCTCGTTCAACCCTTCAATCAAACCCGATGTCACAACTTGATTTCGACGTCCACTCCAGCAGCAAGATTCAGCTTCATAAGTGAATCCATCGTCTCAGGAGTAGGCTGCATGATATCGAGAAGCCGTTTATGTGTCCGCATCTCAAACTGCTCGCGAGACTTCTTGTCAACGTGTGTCGATCTCTGCACGGTAAATTTCTCGATCTTGGTCGGCAAAGGAATTGGACCGACAACTTTCGCCCCGCTCCGCCTGACCGTCTCGACGATTTCCGCCACCGATTGATCGAGCACACGGTAGTCAAATCCGCGTAACCGGATCCTGATTCTTTGATCAACCTTCACGCTCAACTCCCCATTCTATCGGCTAAAAAAACTGATCTACGCCAGAATCTCGGTGACC
>MSXN01000021.1:0-3017 GCA_002083555.1 Nitrospira sp. ST-bin5
CGGTTATCGACGGGGGTTTCCGGTCGGCACTCCAACATACTCGTTGTCGCCGGACTTCGGCATACGTGCGGCGCCGGCCGCCACAGTCGCCGGCGTCAGCGGCGGCACATCCGCGGCGTCGGCTTCTTCCGGCGCCGGTTTCTTCTTATTGAAGAAGCCGGCACTGATGATGCCGACTTCATAAAAGACATACATGGGCAACGCCATGAGACACTGGTTGAAGGGATCGGGCGTCGGCGTGAGAATGGCGGCGATGATGAACGCCCCCAGCAACGCCCATTTTCGATAGCGCCGCAGAAACGGCGCATCGACCCAGCCTAGCTTGGCCATCAGCGTAATCGCCAGCGGCACTTCGAAGATCAGCCCGAAGACGAGCAAAAACCATAGGGCGAAACCGACGTACTGGGCGATCGACAGCTGAGGAATAAAGCCGGCATTCACGCCGTATGAAATGAGAAAATTCAAGGCGAAGGGCAGCACAAAGAAAAATGAGAAGGTCACTCCGGCCAGAAACGCCAGCGTGCTCAACATGACGAAGGGACCGACAAAGCGACGCTCCTGCACGTGCAGGCCCGGCACGACAAACTGCCAGAACTCCAACAGAATATAGGGCGTCGCCAGCACCACCGCAAACAAACCCGCCACTTTGACGTTCTGCCACAGAGCTTCACCCGGGGCCAGAAAGACAAACGGCACCGTCGGGAGATCCGTCGGCTCCCAGGACAACGTGCTAGGCACAAACATATTTTGGAGGGGAATGCGGAGCCACTTCACCAGGGCATCGGCGTAGAAAAACGTGACGACAAACACGATCGCCGTCACGATGACGGCGCGTGTGAGCCGGACCTGGAGCTCCACCAGGTGCTCCATGACCGGCATTTTTTTGTCTTCCAGAGGCTTGAAGACCGAGTCTTGCAACCACCGGTTGAAATCGTTCAGCACCGCGCCCCCATCGTACAGAACGATGCGGCGCCGGAATCTCTTGGGAGATCCGGCGCCGCATACTCGATCTACTTTGGATTGACTGCCACGAACAGGCTATTGCCCTGTCGATTCACCAGCAGCACGGCCAATTCGTCTTTTTTGATCTTGTTCGCAGCCTTCAGAAAGTCGTCCACGGTCTTGACGGTCTCGTGATTGACCTCCTGAATGATGTCCCCACGCTGCAATCCCGCCGCTTCGGCCTGACCGCCCGGCTCCACGCTGGTGACGACCACGCCCGTCGTCTTGGCCGGGATGTTCAGCTGGCTCATGATCGCATTGTCCAACGCTTGAATCTTGAGCGACGCCAGCACATTGTCCGGCAACTTGATCGTCTCACCCTGTTCCTTGGGTGGAGCCGCATCCTTCTTGGCCAGCAACTCGTCGGACGGGCGTTCAGCGACCTTCACGGAGATGGTTTGCTCTTTCCCCTCGCGCAGGACTTTCACCTGAGCATCTTTGCCCACCATGGTCCGCGCCACAAGATTGCGCAACTGGCTGACGCTCTGCACTTCCTTGCCGTTGAATGCGATGACCACATCGCCGCGCTTCATCCCGGCAGCGGCTGACGGTCCATTTTCATTCACATCGCTGATCAGCACACCTTTGCGCTGCTCAGGCAACTTAAACGACTTCGCCAGGGCTGGCGTAATTTCCTGAATCGCCACGCCCATCCAGCCGCGGACGACTTTGCCGGTTTTTTGAAGGCTGTCGACAATATCCACCGCGATGCTGCTGGGAATGGCAAACCCGATTCCCTCTGAACCACCGGTGCGGGAGAAAATGGCGGTATTGATACCCATCAACTCACCGTTCATGTTCACCAGCGCCCCGCCGGAGTTACCCGGATTGATCGCCGCGTCGGTCTGAATAAAATCTTCGTAATCGGCGATGCCCACGTTCCCGCGGCCCAACGCACTGATGATGCCCAATGTCACGGTAGAACTCAGCCCGAACGGACTGCCGACGGCCAACACCAAATCTCCCACGGCTAGCTTGTCGTAGTCGGCCCATCTCAGTGAAGGCAGGTCCTTCGCCTCGATCTTGATCACCGCCAAATCGGTCTTCGGATCGGTTCCCACGGTCTTGGCCGTGAACTCCCGCCGATCACTCAGCGTCACCGTAATCTGCGTCGCGCCTTCGACCACGTGGTTGTTCGTGACGATATAGCCATTGGGATCCAGAATGACCCCCGACCCGGCACTCTGCTCAGGTCGTCCATGGCCCCCTGGAGGGCCCGGCGGCATCGGAGGCGGCGTCGGAAGATCCCCTCCACCCGGCTCTTCACCACCAGGAGGTCCGCCAGGAGGTCCGCCGAACGGTCCGGGCGGAAGCCCGCCTCGGCGCCGACCACCTTCCCCGCCGCCGCCTGTCACGGCGATATTCACGACCGCAGGGGTGACTTTCTTTACGATATCAGAAAAACCTTGAGTAAAGGCCGGAGGAACACCTGCCGCCAATGCAGCGGAGGCTCCGATCAACCCGCCTGCGACCGTGGCCGCAAGGACAAGCCCACAACCAATGACAAACTTGGTCGCCTGCTGACTCCGATAGACCATGCTCAGTTCCTCCCGACGGTTGAACTCACAACAAACATCACTCTGATCGGAAGCCAGCTGAGTAGCGACCGACCGAACGGTGCATCTTACACTAATCATTCCTTGGGCTTCAAAGAGGAAAAGTCCTCTTCAGACCGCCTGTTCTGTGACCTGAAGAAGACTTGTCGAACGACATGCACACCGCATTCACCGGCCGGGTCGCCGAACTCAGCTGCTTCGACGGGCAGCCGCATCGGCTTCCAGCTGACCCAACCAGGAATCCTGGAGTTTCAACGCGAGCCGCTTCTCGGCCTGCTCAAAAGACACCACGCGCAATGTATTGGGGGCCCCCTCGTAGGTCGGCGGCCAGATGCGCCGCTCCGGATCCTGCGGCCTGAGATAGACAACCGGATACCATTGATTGATCCCCGGGGCGGTCGGACGATCCAACGTCGCCCATCCCCGGCCCTCGGCCTGCATGACCGCTTTGCCGGACTT
>MSXN01000021.1:3078-39695 GCA_002083555.1 Nitrospira sp. ST-bin5
GGTCCATCCCAGGAAGAGCGTGACGGGATATTCCTGCTCTGCGCTCGAGACCACCACCACCGCCAAATAATCCAAACCCTTACTCTTCGCCAGGTCGACCAGCCGGGTGAGATCTCCGCCTTGATCCTGAGGACGCACCCCTTCCGCTGAAAGCACCTCGGTCACGGTCACAGGTAAGACCCGCGCAATATCCTGCTTGAGCGTATCCCCCAATCGCACGAGCGCCTCTTCGGGTAACACGGCTGCGGCAGTTTGATCCGGCTCATCCGGCACGAGTACCAAGCCGGCTTTTAACGGGCGCTGCTCCGTTTTGAGGAGCGATTCAGGAACTGAGGGTTGGTCAAACTTGAGATACTGGCCTATGCGACTCGGGGGAACCGCACTTGCACAGGCGACCACCAGCACACACACCGTCAGGAGAGAGACTCCGCGAACCAGATTGTGCATGAGGCACCTCCAGGCTCAAGTGGATGGCAATATATCGACCGTCACCTAGGTATACGTTCGCTCCCCCTCGCCAGATCTGTCAAGTCCTCGTAGAGTCGATCGGCCCCACTTGAAATCGCGCACAGAGTCCTTTACCGTGGCGGCACTCCGAGGGTACTTCCACGCAGAACGCGAGGGGGAAGATCCGGTGACGCAGGAAGAATTCTACAGAGTACTGGATCTCTCCATCGTCATCCCAGCCCACAACGAAGCCACGCGCATACTCCCCCATCTACGCTCGATTCACGACTCGCTTTCCCGACAAGACCGCTCCTACGAAATCATCGTCGTCGATGACGGCAGCCAGGACGACACGATCAAAGTCGTCCGTAACTTTGCCAAGACCGAACCGGCGTTACGGGTGATTCCCCTCCCCACCTGCATGGGAAAAGGCGGGGCCGTCAGGCAGGGCATGCTGGCCGCACGAGGCCGGCTGCAGCTATTCACTGATGCCGACGGGGCCACCGCCATTACGGAACTCGACCGGCTCGAACAGGCCATCAGGAACGGCGCCGACGTGGCCATCGGTTCACGGAGCCTGGCCTCCCGGCAGCGAGGATTCGAAGTGAACGCCCGCTGGCACCGGAGCATCCTGGGCGGCTGTTTCAACGCGATGGTCCGCTTGGGAGGAATTCGTGGAATCGGCGATACGCAATGCGGTTTCAAACTATTCGAACGAGCAGTCGCTCGCGACCTTTTCTCCGTGTCGACCATCAATGGCTACGGCTTTGACCTTGAACTCTTGTTCATCGCTCAGCAGCGCGGCTATCGGATCGCAGAAGTTCCCGTGAATTGGGCCGATCAACCGGGATCGAAGGTGCGGCTCGTTCGGGATAGCATCGCCATGCTCCGTGAATTCACCATCATTCACCGGAATGCGGCCAGAGGATACTACTCTCCGCTTGCGGCACCAGACGCTGTCGCCTCCCTCAGTAATCCTTCCCCGATCACGGAGTAGCGCCCTCAGCCGGAAACTTCCCCCTCGTATAAATCACCACCTTCATATCCTCGTATTCGTGACTCCACCCCGGTGTCGCGGCCAACAGAGTCGCAAGCGCAGTCCCTCGTTTCAGCAACACCCAATCAACCGCGTATTTGTCGAGGAGATCCGTCCGAGGAACCGGTGCCGAGACGAGATCGACATAATCCTTGAAGATCCACCGATCTCCAATCTGCCAGGCCGGCATCCGCCCATCAATGAACGTCTTGAGTCCCGGCAGTTGCCACAGCAGGAAGCCGCCATACTGATAGTCGTGGACCGGTCTGGTCCCCACGCGATCGCGATGGGCGCGAATCCATTGCACCGCTTCAATAGGATAGGACGTTTGGCGAAATGCGACGTCAGGATTCGCTCCGAACCGCCACACCTCTCTCACGTGATCGGGACCGAGAAAGATCAGCAAGCAGGCCAGTACCCCCGTGACGCCCATCGCCCACTGAGCTGCCCCACGTGGCCGCAGTTTCAGAGCCGAAACCATCCGGTCAAATCCAATTTGTAACAACTCAACAGCGAGAGGGAGACTTACGATCAAAAACAGCGGAATGTTCCGCAGATGCCGACAGGCCACGAAGAGAAAGGCCAATAACACTCCGATGCGCACAGGCTCAAGACGCCGATACCAAAGCACCACCGCAACCGTCAGTCCCCCCAGATAGATACCAAACAGTCGGCCGGCCAATGTTTCCAATGAAGGCGGTTGCCATTCTTGGAGCGTCGCCACCATAAATTGATTCGCCAGCGAGTCTACGATTTCCTGGTGGAGCCGCCAGCCATAGGGATTCACCAGCGTCAGCAGGCCGGCAAGTCCGGTCGCCAGAGTCAGCCGCCACAGATCAGCCGACGGCAGATGCCACTCATCCAACCTTCCAACCACATCGGGCCGCACACGAACAATCATGGCCACACACCAATTCAACCCGGCCACGACCGCCAACAGAAAGAGCCCCGCTGTGAACCCGCCGTGCAGATTGGTCCAGAGGAGAAAAAGCGGCGGGAGCATCCAGATAATCCACCGGGTTCCTTGCCGCAGCCTATCAAGTACCACCAGCACCACTGCCACACCGAGCAAGGTCACCACTTGCGTACGCGCCCCCAGAAACGGCAGTGCCACCCATAAGGACAAGACACAGGCCGCCAGGCGAAGCGGCCAGATCGCCTGCCCGGTCCGTGCTGCGATGATCCAGGCCGCAGCGGTGACCAGACCGAAGAACGCGATCACAAGCAGGCCCCCGGCGAGACCTCCAGTGCTGTAGAGCCACCCGAGTACGAGATCAGTCAGCCACGCATGCTCCACCCAGGGCCAATCCGGCATCGTGTGCGAGTAGGGATCCAGCGACGGCAGATGCCCTCCGGTCATGAGCCAATCCAATCCGGTCCGCAAATGCCAGCCAAAGTCCGGCTCGGTCAACGGCTGTAGCGAAAAGTTCGCAATGATCAGAAGCAGAAGGGCATTCAATGCCGAAGTGCGAATGGCGGGTCGCTGACCTGAGCTCGCCGGCATACCATTCCGACGCGGGCGTTTCATAGCAGGCGGGAACCGGCCTGATTTGCCACAAGCAAATTCCCCAATACCAGCCAATCGACCTCAGTGCGCTGGAAGCAGCGAACCGCTTCTTCCGGCGAACAGACGATCGGCTCCTGCACATTAAAGGAGGTGTTGAGCAGAACAGGCACCCCGGTTCGCCGGGCGAAGGCCTGGAGCAATTGATGAAAGAGGGGATTGGCTTGCCGATCGACCGTTTGAACTCGCGCCGACCCATCCACATGCACCACGGCCGGGATAATGCCCTTCGCGCTAGGCTTCACAGAGACCGTCAACATCATAAAGGGAGAAGGGGCCGGCACATCGAAGTACGCGCCCGCTTCTTCTGCCAGCACGGAAGGCGCAAAGGGACGGAATAATTCACGCTGTTTGACCCTGGCATTGATAAGCGCACGAATGTCCTCCCGGCGTGGATCGGCCAGCAGACTGCGATTGCCCAACGCTCGCGGCCCCCACTCCATCCGCCCCTGGAACCAGAAGACTAATTTGCCGTTCGCGAGTTCCTGGGCCACGAGGTCACACAACTCCGCATCGCTTAACCGCTGAGCCTGTAACCCCGCTTGCCGCAATGCCGTCTGACAATCTATTTCACTGAACTGCGGCCCCCAATAGGCCGCCGTCATGACCGGACGCTGAGCCATGGCCCCGCGCCGAAACGTGTGCCACAACGCGGCACCCATCGCGGCACCGGAGTCACCGGCGGCGGGAGGAATATAGATTTCGCGAAAGCCCGCCTCCCGACACAGTCGACTATTGGCGACACAATTGTAGGCCACTCCGCCCGCGAGGCAGAGTTGATCAGCCTTCGTGTTCATGCGAAGCGCGCGGGCCAAGGCCAGCAAGACTTCCTCCAACACCAGCTGCACACTCGCCGCCAGATCGCGATGTCGCTGCATCACCTCCTCGTCCGGCAGCCGCGCCGCCCCCAGCAAGGAGATCAACCCGGGAACAAAGATCCCGACACGCGCCAGATGGAAGTCCAGCAACGTGGTATTCAATGTAAAGGTTCCGTCGGGAACCAGCCGAAGGATATGTCGGCGAATAGTCTCGGCATAGCGCGGTTCCCCACCCGCCGCCAACCCCATCACGATGTACTCATCGTGGTCCGGCTTGAACCCCAGAAATGCGGTCATGGCGGCATAGAATTGGCCGAGCGAATGAGGAAGCGGCGTGCGCCTGATTGCTTGGATCTGTTGCCGGTCGGCCATCGCCATCATGGTCGAATGCGATTCAGAGGCTCCGTCGACAACCATGACTGCCGCTTGTTCAAATGGGGAGACCAGAAACGCGCTGGCAGCATGGCACATGTGATGATCGAGGAACGTGACGGGTGGGCATGGCGTCCCGTCGATCTGCTCACTCAGCTTCCGCCGCAAGCAGGCCAGTTCCCACCACTCCTGACGCAGACGCTCAATCGACCGCCGGCCCTTCTCTCGAAATAGTTCGGGCGAGCGGAACATCGCGCTGAACGCTAATCTTGCGCGCGTGCCGATTTCCCAATACTTCCACGGCACCGCCACCGCGTCGAGATCGCAGAGACGAAGTCCGGCTTCTTTCAGGCAGTATCGAATCGCATGAGCGGGCAAGGCGGACACATGCTTGATGCGAACGAACCGTTCCTCTTCCGCAGCCGCCACAATCCGCCCGCCTTGGACGAGCGCGGCTGCCGCATCGCGCATATTGGAAAGCCCCAGAGTCAGCATGGGAACCGAGCATAGATCGAGTGGCCGCAAGGCCGCAAGAGATGGGCGGCTCCGTGTTGCTTTCACCTTTTGAATCCGGTACGGTGACCCGTCCAAATTAACCCCGGCCCTCGGAGCGAGAACTCCATGAACGGTTCCTTGTCCATGCCCGCCAGCCCCCCCAGAAAGCCACTTCGAACCATCTTGACGATGCTCTTCCTGATCACTGGGGTCGGATGTGCGAGCCGCTTGGAGTTTCCTCCAATGGGCGAACCGTTGCCTGTCTCAGTCAAGCTGGAAATCCCTGCTTCGATCAAAACTCTGCGGGCGGAGTATACCGACGGATGCGGACATCTCATGCAGGTCCCGCTCGGAGCTCGTCTGGAAGAAGCTCTTGTGGAGGGCGCCTACCGGACATTCAAGTCCGTCTCCTATGAAGGGGGCGGAAGCAAAGATGCGGTTCCGGAAGCTCTGGTGCGCGTGGATCTCGTGAATTGGTCATTCAAACTTCAACAGGACAATGTTTACGACCGCGTCCCGGCGAATATTCAATTGAATGCCATCGCACGGGTCTATGATCTCACCGGGAAAGTCTTGCGCGAATCCGAAGTGAAGGTCGTACGCCAAGAGCGACTGCGCCTGGAGGCCACTCAGCGCAACTGCGACTACATCATCGACCCATTTATCCAGGACACCTCTGTCGACTTTGCAGCGAAAGTCTCGATGGATGTTCGGCAAGCCTTCGGAGGAGCGACCCAGGGGGCTGTGCCGGCGGCGGCCTCCGCCCCAGCTGCGACGCCTCAGCCTGCAGCGGGACTCCCGACGAGCAAGCCTCAGCCTCCGGTCGCAGCGGCGTCCGCGGCTTCTTCCCTCCGCTTTAAAGCGATGGTCCTTGATGAAAATGGGAACCTTGTTTTGGAAGGCGGTGAACGCGTTCGGGTCCGCGTTGATATTGTGAACGTCGGCACGACGGCGATTCAACAGGCCATCGTCTCCCTCTCCGGCAGTCAGGCGCTGATTACGCATTTCCCGTCAGCCGTACTTCCCGTCCCGACGTTGCAAGCGGGAGAGACCAAGTCTATTGAGTTTGTGGCCACTCTGCCGCCTTCCGTGCAGCCGCAGAAAGCCGAACTCCATGTCACGGTCGAAGAACCGGCCACGCACACGGCGGCCCCATCACAAACGTTGGCAGTCGTGATGCAAGCGACTGGGATTAAAACCGATGACGTGGACCAAATCCCCGTCTCCACCACGGAATTCCGCCAACCCAACACCTATCTGATCTCGATCGGAATCGGATCCTACCGAGACCAGCAACTCCTTCCCCGCAAGTTCGCGTCACTCGATGCAGAGATGGTGTCCAACTACTTTCAGGCCCTGGGGGGAGTTCCTTCATCCAATGTGCGCCTCCTACAAGACTGGAAAGCCTTGCGCCCGGATATCGACGAAGCCCTCCTGGACTGGCTCCCGCCGCATATGTCCAAGGACGCTGTGGTCATTGTGTACTTCGCCGGCCAGGCTCTGGTGAACCATACAGGAGAGGTGCTCCTGGTTCCCTACGAGGGGAGCCCGACCGCGACTTCGCGCCTCTATCCGCTGAAGGATCTTGAAGCGGCGCTGGCACGACTCAAGGCAAAACAAACCATTCTGCTATTTGATGGAATGGTGTCGAGACTCCATAGCGACCCCAAAATAAAGAACCTCCCTCCCCGCTGGAACTCAGCAGGTTCATCAATGATCCGCATCATCAGCAGCGATAGCTTCAGCAAGGGCCTCGAAGACGACAAACACCGCCATGGACTGATGACGTACTACCTCCTCCGCGCGCTGCGAGGAGAGAGCGACTCAAACCGCGATGGGTCCGTCACCCTCGCAGAAGTGGCCGCGTACGTGAGCCAGAAAGTTACCTGGGCGGCGAAGACTCAATTCAGCAGTGATCAACGCCCGCTCATCACTCCCCCGCTCAAACAGACAGATCCGTCCTCTGGTCTGGTGCTGAGTAAACTCGCTGCGATTCGCGGCGAGTAAGCTCTCTATTATCCGCTATCTGACCTAGAAGACATTTCCTGCCAGTCCAGCGTGGTGCATAGCCGGTGACCAGTTTCCATCCGTAACGAAGGCCTTCCCCCGACAGTTCATGGAACTAGTGACGAGTAACTAGACGTGGATTTTTAGGACAGCGGTACCGCTGGAGTGGAAGACGCCGGCCTCGCTCACACAGTCAGCTCAGACCGGTCTCAACAAAAAACGAGAGGGGCGGGAGATCGCTCCCCCGCCCCTCTCTCAAACACAGCAACCTCTGAAGGAATTACTCGCCCTTGCAGAAGCTCCGCTCGTAGTTGATGATGTTCCAGGCTTCTTCTTCGTTGATGGCGGCAGGGATCAAAGACACCATGCCGGTGCCCGCGCTGCCATTCTTGATGACCCAGAACAACTCACCGTCTTTCCGCTTCTTGTGGAACTTGCAGTTGGTGAAGTCCCGGGGGCTCGGATCTAGAATCGCGCCGGCCGGTCCATCGCCCTTGCCTTCTTTTCCATGGCAATTGAAGCAGGTGCCTTTGCCCTCGAACAACGCCTTACCCTTGGCAATGCTTTCCGGAGACGAAGCAACCGGATTCTTCATGGCCTTCGCATCACCCATCTGATCGGCTGGAACACGGGGCTTCAGCGGATCTCTTTCCGCGGCTCCCGCCACCGTCGCCGTCATAAGCATCAGGGCTGCAGTAACTCCCAAGAACTTCGAAAAGTAACCCATCGCACGTCCTCCTTTGTGTTGAACCCACCACACGTGAACTCGGCCACAGGCCGCTGGCTTTAGAATACCTGTACCAAAAAAATGCACTTAAACGGGCGGACTATAGCAACCGCGCTCATTTCTTGTCAAGAAATCAGACTCCTTCTTGACCACTCGCAGCGCCTGAACTCGCTTCCCCCCGCCTCGTTACGTTCAGCCTATGTATCAAAGGGCGTGCCACAAGAGTCACAGCCTGAAAGGCCTTATTTGAGCCACTTACAGCGATCAATCCGGACAAGATCCTCAACCGGACTTCGCCGTGACACCTTTGCGCCACAAACTCTCATTGTTGCCCCATGCCAGAACTAGTGAAGATCGAGGCTGACCAATCTGCCCTAGTCATCGCCTCTGCCAATGGTGGGCGAACACTTGGAAGTGGGTACAAGACCTAATGGACGAGGCTCCGCTTGAGGAGAAACAGAATGAGGCGACACTACAGCCTTACCGCTTGATCACCACATCGCGAGCCACTTTCCCACTTGGACCAAATGGCTTAAGCGGCTTCCCATTGAGTTCAGCTTTTACGCCTCCGGCATTGCCCAACGTGAGTACGAATTGATCCTGCCCTTTCCAATGAGCTTTCTCTCCCGGGCGCAGCAATGCCTCCTGCGGACTCCCGCTGTCGATCTGAACCACGACCCAACTCAACTCATTGGCCTCAAGATCCAAAACCAATTGTCCGTCCGAAGACTGCCCAGTACCTTCGATTGAAATGCCACCAAGCGGGCCATCCGTGCCAGGCGAGGCAGTTGAAACGAGATCCGGCTCAGGCTTCGATGCAACCACCGGAGCATGGCTTCCTGCCGGTTCAGTTGCACGCCCCTCCACCGCAGGCTTCGTGGGGGCTGGAGGTACGACTTCACTGGACTTGGCTGGAATGGGAGTAGGCTCTGGATCTTGGTGGGTGCTTGGCTCAACAGCTTCCTTTGTCGCCTGAGTGCTCCGCTTATTCGACGTCAGCTCGGAGGTGCTGCGTCGCAAAACCGACGATTGCTCACGGCTCAGCAAGAAAATGAGCGTCAACACCGCAATCCCAATCGCCACCGCCACCGCTTTCCGGTTGGCTTGGCGCTTCCGCTCTTCTTCAACCTGCCGAACCTTCAACCGCTCCCGCTCATCCTGCTTTTCATAGAAAGCCCCGGCTGACTGGACGAACCGGTGAATGGCATCTTCTTCGTCGAGCCCCAGGGATCGCGCATAGGATCGAACAAACCCTCTTGCAAAGACCTGATCGGGCAGCTTGGCGAAGTTCCCATCCTCCAAGGCTTTGACAAAATCTGACCGAATGCGCGTCTTCGCCGCGACTTCATCGATGGTCAGCCCCTTAGTCTCACGAACCTGCCGAAAGAATTCACCAACCGATTCCATACGCCCTCGACTACTTTAACCGAGCCAAAAGTTCTGTTGCTGCCGCGGCATACTCGCCGCCCTTATCCATCGCTTTCACTTTACTGAGAATCTCTCGCGCCTTGACGGCATATCCCAACTTGGAATACACGCGCCCCAATTCAAGATGGGTCAGTGCCGGAGGCACACTGGAAGGATTCGCAGCCACCGCGTCCTCCAACGACTCCATCGCCTCCTGGAAATCTCCCCGTTGGGCCAATGCCCGGCCTAAATGGAACCGCGCCAAATCCGGAGTGGCATAGAGAGGATTGGCGAGTGCGGCCCGGTAGGACCGGATCGCCTCGTCCCACTTCTCCTGGCTGGCCAGCACTTGCCCTAGATAGGTATGCGCTTCTGAATAGGCGTCGTCAATCTGGATCGCGGTTCGAAACTCTTCTTCAGCCAAGGCTAATTTCCCCTGAATCGCATAGACATGGCCCAGGCCATAGCGCGCCTCTTTATTCTTCGGATTCAACTGGACGGCTTTCTGAAACGACACAAACGCTTTTTGCCGATCCCCGCTGAGCGACGCGATGCCTTCCTGATAATGGCCCTGAGATTTCTGAATCGCCTCGTCCGTAGCCGCACAGGCGCTGATGAACAGACAGATCCCTACAAGCAGGCTGCGCCCGTACTGAGGCCCTCGTCCCAGCTCCCGTCCACAAATCCGTTCACCCTCAGGCATTACGACACATCCTCAAAATGAGTCAATCGCTTGAATTCCTGGAAGCGCGCTTGAATCTCTTTGTAATCCAGGATACGTAAACGGTCAAGGCTAAAGGATTCTACGGTAAAAGACGCCATCACGCTCCCGAAGATGATGGCTTGCTTCATCGCCTCAGGAGAACGATTTCCTGTGGCGGCGAGATAGCCTAAGAAACCACCCGCAAAAGTGTCGCCGGCGCCAGTGGGATCCCGCACATCCTCCAGGGGAAACGCGGGAGCGCCGAACACCTGTGTCCCGTTGAACATCAGGACGCCATACTCCCCCCGCTTAATGATGAGATGCTTGGGGCCCCGTGCCAACACTTGCTTGGCCACCTTGACCAGATTGGAATCTTGCCCCAGCGCGCGAGCCTCACCGTCATTGATGATCAGGATATCGATTTTCTCTAAGACCTTCCACAAGGCATCGCGCTTCCCGTTAATCCAGAAATTCATCGTGTCGCACGCGACCAAGCCGGGGCGCTCGACCTTCTGCAAGACGTCGAGTTGCAGCTCGGGATCGATGTTGCCTAGGAACAGCACATCGGGCGAACGATACGCCTCGGGAATCTTGGGACGGAAGGTTTCGAACACATTGAGCTTCGTATCAAGCGTCTTCGCCTCATTCAGTTGATGCGAATATTCCCCCTTCCACCGAAACGTCGCCCCGGGTCGCTGCTCCAACCCCGCCAGATCAATTCCGCGACTCTTGAGAAACGCAATGTGCTGGGCGGGGAAATCCTCTCCCACGACAGCGATCAGCGCGACCGACGTAAAAAAGCTGGCCGACGTCGAGAAATACGTCGCGGACCCTCCAAGAATATCGGTCCCCTCTCCAAACGGTGTCTTCACCGTATCGAGCGCAACCGAACCCACCACTAGTAACTTCCCCATGGTTTACCGCGCTCCTTTCTTTGGCCCGAAGACACGCCGCGTAAGAATCCCGAACTTCTTCCGGACTGCTGCCGAGATGCCCACTGGAGCAGTCACAATCGCATTATCCAGCGCCCGATGGCAGGGACAAGCTGGAGCCTCGGCCACAGACGGCACGACGGCCTTGAGAATCTGCTTGGCCAAAGCCACGTTGTGGTGGAGCGTAGCCAGAATCGCCTCCACCGTCACAGCCTCCTGCGTCTCATGCCAACAATCATAGTCCGTGGCCAGCGCCATCGTCGCGTAACAGAGCTCGGCCTCGCGCGCCAACTTCGCCTCCGGCATATTGGTCATCCCGATCACATCCACGCCCCATTGCCGATACAGCCGTGACTCTGCTTTGGTCGAAAACTGCGGCCCCTCCATGCACAGATACGTGCCGCCGCGATGGAGATGTGCGCCAACCCCTTCGCCCGCAACCGCCAGCGCCTGGGCCAGCGACGCACAAATCGGTTCTCCGAAGGCGACATGCGCCACGATGCCCCCTTCAAAAAACGTGGAGGCGCGCCGCTTCGTGAGATCAATGAACTGATCAGGAATCACCACGTCGCCGGGCTCAATCAGCTCCTTCATGCTCCCAACCGCGCTGACAGAAATGATTCGCTGCACACCCAACGATTTCATGGCGTAGATGTTTGCGCGATAGTTAATTTCTCCGGGATTCAATCGATGGCCTCGACCGTGCCGGGAAAGGAACGCGATGGACACGCCATCCAACTGTCCCACGCGGATCGCATCCGACGGCGAGCCGAACGGGGTCCGGATCCGCACATCGCGCACACCTTTCAGCCCTTCAATGTCATACAACCCGCTCCCGCCGATCACCCCTACTGAAGCCTGCGACCCATTGCTCTTCCGTGCCATACACTCATACTCCCGGTTACGTCACTCACGAGACAGGCTGAGCACGCCACGTACCTAGCGATGCCATGAATTGCTCAATCAGCTCAACGACCCGATCGGCAGTGTGACCCGTCGGCTCCTCTGCGTCGATCATCAACCACGTAATGCCCGGCTCCTTTCGAAACCAGGTCATCTGGCGTTTCGCAAATTGCCTGGTATCCTGCTTGAACCGTCGCACCATTTCTGCCGCATCATATTCGCCGGCAAATTGCGCGGCGAGATGCCGATATCCCAACCCCTTCATCGATCCCAGCGCACGGCTATACCCGCGAGCCAGTAGCGTCCGAGTCTCTTCTACCATGCCATGCGTCAACTGCCAATCGATTCGGGCTTCGATCCGCCGATGGAGCTGCTCTTTGGAGCGCTGCAGCCCGATCAGCAATGTGGGGAACGCCGCTGCTTGCGATTGATGGTGTGCGTGCAAAGAAGCGAGGGAACAGCCAGCCAGGCGATAGACCTCCAGCGCCCGAATCACTTTTGACTCATCGTTGGGATGCAGCCGTGAGGCGGTGACAGGATCCACTCGTACAAGCTCGGCATAGAGACCTTCGCGCCCCTGCACGGCCACCAACGCCATGAGCTCCCGCCGAATGTTCGCATCGGCCTCCGGCGCATCGCAGATTCCCCGAATCAACGTGCGGATATAGAGCCCGGTCCCACCGACGACCAGAGGCAGTCGGCCCTCTCGGATCACTCGATCGATTTCTCCCAATGCCTCCCGCTGATAGCGCCCGGCGTTATAGGGCTCATCGGGATCTACCAAATCGATTAACCGATGCACGATACCCTGCCGCTCCTGCACCGACGGCTTATCGGTTCCGATGTCCATCCCGCGATAGACCTGGCGGGAATCGGCCGTCAGGATCTCGGTGTCGTAGCGCCGGGCTACCTGGACTCCGACAGCGCTCTTCCCCGTGGCCGTAGGCCCCAGCAAGACGACGAGCGGGCGATATCGGCGAATACGGTCGGTCATCATATCGGATTGAGTAGACATGCTGATGAGCTCAATCCAGCTCCGCTACCACCCGACCCGACCAAACAGCTTCTCAAGTTCGTCCCCGGTCAGCTGAAAGACCGTCCGCCGCCCATGCGGACACGTTTGGATCTTTCCCTCGGCGAGCCAATCCTCGGTCAGCCGCTGGATCTCCGGAAGCCCCATCGCTCGGCCGGCCCGCACCGCACTGTGGCAGGCCAACGAGGCCAACACGGGACGCACGCGCGCTTCAAGACTGGAGGCTTGCCCCCACAGACTGAGATCCTCCAGCAAATCTTGCAAGAAAGCCGGAGCATTGATCGCGCCGACCCCGAGCGGCACACTCCGCACAAGGACTGCCGACTTGCCGAACGGCTCGAGTTCGAGGCCCAGTTTCTCCAACTCGCCTTGATAGCGCTGCAGCAGCGCCGCATGAGGCGCCGAGAGCTCGACAGCCTCCGGAATCAACAGGGGCTGCGAGGCCATCCCGCGCGCGACCCAGGCTCGATACAGTCGCTCAAACAAGACACGTTCATGAGTCGTATGCTGATCGAGTATGGTCAACGCACCGCCCACCTGCACCACCAGATACGTGTGGTGAAGCTGTCCGAACGCCACCACCTCCGACGACGGCACACGCACATACGGCTCAGCCGCTTCGTTTACAAATGTGAGCTGATCGGCTGAGGCTGGAATGCTGCCGATAGCCTGAGGGCTTGCCTGGCCTGTTCCCGCCGAAGGCGCCATGGCCTGAGCGGGAAACCATACCCGCGCCAGCTCCTTACTCACACCCGGCGCGTCCGGCTCCCGCGGGACGAAGGACTCCCCGGCGACCGGCTCGTTTCGACTAAGCGCCTGCCGCACCGCGCGTCTAACCAGCTGATGAATCGCTTCCTGCTCCGCAAAACGCACTTCACGCTTCGAGGGATGCACATTCACATCCACACGATCCGGATCGACCTCAAGAAACAATACGAACTGGGGTTGCTGTCCCTTGGGAAGGAACGAACCATAGCCTTCGACGATCGCATGGGACACAGCGGCACTCCGAACCGGTCGGCGATTGACAAAGAGTTCTTGCGGGATGCGCGATGCCTTCGCATGATTCGGGTCGATGATGATGCCGCTGAGCTTCGCCCCCGGCTGTCCGGCCTCGACCAGAACAGGATGATCGAGCATGAACCGTGAATAGACTTGGCCGATACGGTCCCGGTCTGTCGCCACCGCGGGATAATTCAACGTCTCCTGTCCGTTACCGATCAACTTAAAATGCACGGCCGGCCAGGCGAGCGCCGCCTGCTGCACCACACGCGTAATATGCGATGCTTCTGTCGGCACAGATTTGAGAAACTTTTTACGCGCCGGCTGATTGTGGAAAAGATCAGTGACTTCGATGCGTGTCCCGACGATCGGAGGAGCATCAAGGATCTGCGGGATCCCTCCGCCCCGTATCTGCAACTCGGTACCCACCTGATCTGACTGCATGGCCGTGACGAGCCGAACATTCGAAACCGAGGCAATGCTGGGCAGTGCCTCCCCGCGGAATCCCATCGTGCGGATGGACCATAGATCCTGATCGGAGCTCAGCTTGCTGGTGGCATGACGTTCGAATGCTTGCGGCGCATCGGCCCGGCTCATGCCCTCGCCATCGTCCGTGACGCGAATGCTTGCAAGGCCCCCGTCCTTAATCTCGACGGAAATGGTCTTGCTCTGTGCATCTAAACTGTTTTCGATGAGCTCTTTGACAACAGCGGCAGGACGTTCGACGACTTCCCCGGCGGCGATCCGGCTCACGACGTCTCCCGGCAAGATGCGAATTTTTCCGCTCGAACTGGTCGTCAGCACAGCACTACGCTCCATGGTATCGCGACGAAGGCTGACTGCGTGAGGTGGGGGATCGCGCGCCCGCGACCGTCACCGAATGTCGGCGAGTTTATTCTTTGCGAGCTTGGCTTCATCCGAGGCAGGGAACTCCTCAATCACCCGCTTGAGATATTTCCTTGATTTCACCAAATCACCGGTTTCCGCCGTGGCCAAACCCAGCTTGTAGAGGGCAGCGGAGACTTTTTCGTTCCCAGGGTATTCCGCGACGAGATACTCGAACGTCGTCGTGGCGCGCGCGTAGTCCTTCTGATTGTAGAGCGACTCTCCCAACCAGTAATGCGCGTTCGGCGTCAATGACGTCCCGGGGAAATCTTTGGTGAATCGCTGAAATCCTGATACTGCCAGATCGTACTTTCCGTTCAGAAAATCGTTGTACGCGAGATTGAAGGCGGATGTCGGGGTGATGCCGGGCATGCCAGACACAATAGAGGAGCTCTCCCCTGGCACAGCGGACTTACTGGGCTTCGCCGCTTTCGGCGCATCAGACACAGCCACGTCGGCCCGGGCGGATGCGAGTCCGGGGCCGTCTTCAAGCTTGGCCAGCTTTGATTCCAGCTTTTGAAGGCGCGCAGCCAGCTCGTCAACCCGCGGCTTTCCCGACTCAACATCCTTGACACGTTCGACCGATTCGAGGCGCCGCAAGACCGCATCGACCCGCTGATGGTCCTGCTCTTGGGAGCGTGACACCGTCGAGAGTTGGTCCCGTAATTCGACAAAATCTGCATGCTTGGCGCATCCCGGCAAGATCAGCAATGAGCCCGCGACTCCGACCGCCGTCACATAAGGAATAATGTAAGCTTGCATGAAATCTATCGACCCTCCTTCAACTGAACCAGCTTGTCAGATGCTTTTCCAGCCTCCGGACTCCTCGGATACAGCGTGACCACTTGTTTAAATGCAGACGAGGCCCGTTTCTTATCCTTCAAGGCGAGATAGGCGTAGCCCTTCTTCAGAATGGCCGCAGGCACTTTCTCACTTCGTGGATAATCCGACTCGACCTTGTCGTACGCATCGATGGCTCGCTTGAAATCCTTGGCCCCGTAGTACGCCTCTCCGAGCCAATACCGAGCATTCGGAGCAAGGTCCGAGTTCGGATAGTTCGCGATAAACGTCGAAAACCCCCGGCGCGCTCCCTCTAAATCACCATCGCGGAATAGGGCCAAAACCCGTTCATATTGTCCACGGTCTGCCGCGATATCGACTGAAGAAGCTGCTGCGACAACCGGGGCTTCCACAGGAGCTGGGATCGTTGTCACCGGGGCCACTGCACCCTCCCCCTCCTCCGATGAGGCCTGCTGAGCCTGGTATGAGGATGAAGGAGACTCGGAATCTTGTGCGTGCCGTTCAATTGCAGGAGCCTCCGTCGAAGACGGAACGGTGGGTCGCTGTACCTGCTTTGGATTCTGAGGCCGTGAACCGGATTTCTGATTCACCTGCTCCAGAGACCGGCCTAACGAATCAATTCGTCGATCCTGCTCGTCAAACCGGGCCGTGAATTTTTGGCTGATGGACTCCAGCGTCTTCACCACCGACGCGACGCTCTTGTTGACTCCATCGAGGTGGCCGCTCATGGTCCGATTGGACTCGTTAATGTGGGACACCGCCGCCTTGTTATCGGCATCGACCTTCCCTGAGATCGCCCGCGCCTCCTGCTCATCCTGCGTGACACGATCATTCAAGCTGGTGAACGCCGTCTTGAATCCGGTGAGCGATTGGTTGAACTGGGTCAGGTTCTGTGACACTTTCTGATCCAGATTCTGCTGACTAGCCTCCAGGTCTCTGCGCTGTCCATCCAGCCGTTCGGCCACCTTCCGATCCAACACCTCATTGCTCTGCTTCACGGCCATCAGCACGTCGCGCTTCAGGTCCTCCGTCGCTTTGCTCACCGTTTTGGACAACTCATCAAGGCGCGCATTTACCTTGGCGTCTTGCGTCTCAAGACTCTTTTGCAACCAGACATAGCGAGTGTTGGTATCCGTCTCGAGCTTGGCCGCCAACTGTTCCAGCTTCTTCGTTTGCAGTTCCAACTGCGCCGAGCGATGCTTGAGATCTTCCTGCCTGGACTGAAGCTCCTCCGCTTGGTGACGAGCTTTTTCGAGTTCCCCGCGAAGTTGCGGCAGATCCTGCTCCCGCAGATTGGAAATCTCCTGGCTCTGCCGAGCCCGCGTCTGAGAGAGCTGATCGTCCTGCTGCCTAATTTTCTGCTGCAGGGCTCGCTCGGTTTGCTTGAGATCGGCCTGCTGCGCCACACATCCGGACAACAGCGTGAAGAGCATGACTAGAACGACAGCCACCGCACACCTCACTTGCTGAACATGATCCTGATTCATTCTCGCCATCCGTGCAGCACCCCAACGCATACGATCTTACTTCCCGGACTTCACGACCACATGGCCGCGACGATTCTGGGCATAGCAGGCTTCGCTGTGCTCTTTGCAAAACGGCCGCTCTTTCCCATACGACACCACGCCCAATCGATTGGCGCTCACGCCAAGCTCCACCAAATAGTTCCGGGCAGCCTTCGCGCGCTTTTCGCCCAGCACCAGGTTATAGGCGGACGTCCCGCGCTCATCGCAATGTCCTTCGATTTTCAACTGCGCCCCGGGGTTCGCCTTGATCCACTCCGCATTGCGGGCCAGAGCCTGCCGCCCTTCCTCTGAAATCGCAAAGCTATCATAGCCGAAGAACACATCTCGCAACCCAGCCGCATCCGCGGCGGCTTGCTCGGACCGGATTTCATCCATCTGCCGGCCGCTCTGGGAAGGATCGAGCTTCGCCATCATTGTCCCGCCGTTCACGCGCTCCTCGCCGGGATTCTTATCGAGTCCGCGCAACCCGCCTGACCCATCGCGACCGGCCAGCGAGGTGTCAGGAAAATTGGAGCTGACTCCGCCACTGGAAGATCCGGTTGATCCGCCTGTTCCGCCGGCACCGGGAGTTCCTTTGGCCATGCCGGCCTGTGAGGACTGGGTGTCCCCGCCTGACTGCACGGACTTCTTCGAGCAGCCCGGCATCGTGACCAGCAACAGACCGGCCAGCATCGGAATCGACCATTGTGATAACGTCGCGCTCATAGATTCTCTCCTTCTTCTAGAGATCTCTCCCGGCCTATCCGGCGAGACATCTTCAATGTGTGATCGTGTGTATCGACCAGGTGAATTACGACGCCGGCGACCAGGCCGGCGCACTGTTGTGCGTGCCAGTAAATGTGACCCGCTCCAAATCTTTTCCGTCTGCGTTGATCATATAAATCTGGCTCTTCCCATCGATGGTCGAACTAAAGACCAGATGTCGTCCGTCCGGAGACCAGGAGGGTGAATCCTCAACCCCAGGCCCTGCCGTGAGTTGCACACGCTTCTGCCCGTCCGGCGTGATGAGGCACAACTTATACTCTTTTTTGGGCGTCCGGCACACATACGCAATCCAGTTTCCCCGCGGCGACCAAGCCGGTGCCGCGTTGTAGTCCCCCTCAAAGGTCAAGCGACGAACATTGGTCCCATCGGCGCTCATGAGAAATATCTGTGGGCCCCCGCTCCGATCCGATGCAAACGCCAGCTCCCGTCCTGAGGGAGCCCAGGACGGTGAGAGATCTCCTGATGCGTGCGTCGTCATACGCTGCATGGCCTTCGTTCTAGTATCCAGCTTGTACAACTCTGAATTCCCCTCGTGACTCGACGCGAATGCCAGGAAGTTGCCATCGGGGGACAGCGCCGGCGTGATGTTCAATCCAGCCAACGACACAATCGTCCAGCGTTTTCCGGTGGCTAATTCGATCATATCGATATCCTGCGTGTTGCGATTGCGATACGCCGTAAACACCAGAAAGCGGCGATCGGGCGACCAGCGCGGCATCAGATTCAAGAAGCCATCCGAGGTCAGCTGGCGTGGCTCATATCCGTCATAGTCCATCACAAACAGCTCCCGCGCCGTTCCCTGCTCGGACACATAAGCAATTTTCGTGCGGGCAATACCCGGTTCGCCAGTATACCGAAACACTAATTCATCCGCGAAGCGATGGGCCATCAGACGGACAACCGAAGAAGACCCGACGTAGCGCTTTCCGCCGACAATCTCATCCGATTCGCCATCATAGACGAATCCGTCCATACTGACATCGGCGTCCTTATCCCCGTCTTTCGCACCGGCTTTTCCCCAGACCAGCACCGAGACACCGTTTTCTTTGGCTTGCTTGAACGCCGGATGTGGGCCGGTGCCTACATCTCGCACCTTGATTCCGAGACTCGGGAGATCCACGAGGGAAAACACGAGCGACCGCCGGATGTCGGCCTTCAGCACCTCTTCGAGCCGTCCCCCCAGCCACTCCGGACCGCCCGCGTTCTGGATCCCGATCACGCCCAGAGGAATTTTTTGAAAGTCGGGCCTCGTCGCTTCAAGAAACACATCGGCCGCACCGGACTCGATGATCCCGATGAGCCCGACCGACACCAAGCAACCCAGCATGCACCACGTTCGGAATGTCATGAGTTATCCGTTTTGTTCTCCCACCGTAAACGTGAAATGGGCATCGAAGTAAGATTCCGTAAGATCCGCGGGAAACATCGGCAGCGGATGGGCCGTCACCACCGCCCGCTTCCCTGCCAAATCGAAATACTCGTTTCCTGACGACTGCTCGATCACCACCCCACTCACACTCCCATCCCGATGCAATCGAAACTTCACCACCACCCGGTAGGTCTGCGCCGTCACATCAACCGGAGGCGCAGCCCACATACTGCTGATCTTCCGGCGAACCTGCGCCAAGTAGACATTGGACCCGGGAGCCATCCCGGGAACCTTCAATGCCGTATCCACCGCCTTCACGCTCGGCGCCTTCGCTTCAAGTTGAGGCGTCGGCGTCGGCTGAGATTCTGCGGGGGCCGCCTTGGATTCTTTCGGCAACTCCAGTTTTTTAATCTTATTGAGCTCTTCGTCCAGCTCCCGATTGAGTTCGTCGGTCAGAGACGGCCGCGACTTCGTGTCCGCCGGCTTCTTTGTTGCGACCTTCGCCTCGGACACCACCGGAACATCCGGCAACTTCAGCTTGGGAACATTCGCAACCGCCGGCTCCTGAACTTTTTTCAACTTCTCGGCCGGACTGTAGTCGCCAAACTTCGGAGCGTCCGGAGGCAACTCAATATCCTTCAAGAGATCGCGCATCGGATTTTGCGCGGGCTTGGAAGGAGCAGCCGCCTCTCGCTGAACTACGGGCGGCGCCACTGGAGCGACTTTCACCGGAGGCGGCGGCACCGGAGTCTCTACCTGCTTCACCGGTGTTTTGACCGGCTCAACCGCTTTAACGGGCTCAGCCGCCTTGACCGGAGGAGTCGGCAGGCTGGCCAGTGAAATCTCGATAGATGCCAACGGCCGCTCGCCATGCTGCGGTAACCGCACCCAGGTGACGAGAATAAAGACGCCCAGGTGAAGCGCTACCGACCACACCACCGCCCGCTTCAAGCGGCTGGTCAACTGGCCCTGCAGTCCCTCATCCAGCCAGGCCCGAGAGTGCGCTGCAACCTGTACCATGGCCAACCGATGTCCTATTTATTTCGACGCGGGATCGCCACGTCAGTCACCCGTTCAGGGCCGGCAGGATCCGTCACCATCCCCAATTTCTCAATTCCAGCCTTCTTCACCCCGTCCATCACCTGAATCACCACGCCATAGGGCACGTCGCGATCGGCCCGCAGATAGACCGAGACATCGGCGTGCTCTTCCTTGAGAAGCTTCAACTTGCGTTCTAATTGGACGGCACTCACCTGATCCTTATCGAGATACAGGCGTTGATCCTTTTCGATCGTCAGCACCGCCCGAATTTCCGGCTTGATCGTGTTCGACGCGGACACCGGCAACTTGATATCCATGCCCCGGTAGAGCATCGGCGCCGTCACCATGAAAATGACCAGCAACACCAGCACGACATCGACCAGAGGGATAATGTTGATCTCCGCCATGAAGCGGCGTTGGCGCGTTTCGAGGATCATCCCTTCGTCCCTGTAGAAGCCGGTTTCGCCTTCGGTGCCATCAACGTCAGAAGCTCGACCGTCACCGTATCCATGCGAAACGCGGTGCCGCGGATACGGGACAGAAAGTAGTTGTAGGCGATGACCGCGGGAATCGCCGTGAACAGCCCGGCCGCCGTGGCCACCAGGGCTTCGGACACGCCGGGCGCGACCGCGGCAATACTGGCCGTCCCTTGCGAACCGATTTCTCTAAACGAATCGATGATCCCCATCACCGTCCCCAGCAATCCGACGAACGGGCTGATATTGCCCGTCGTGGCGAGAAAGGGAAGATACGATTCAAGGTGAGAGAGCTGTCCCTGCGCGATATGTTGCGCGGTGCGCTCCATGACCTGGCGGTCTACAGGAAGTGCGCCTCCACCGTCCTGAGCCTCGCGCCCTGTCCCAAGCCGATCGACTACACCATGGAAAATCTTGGCGCACGGGCTGCCGGTCGAACGCTGGGCATGGCGCACGACTTCATCGACATCCTTGGCTTTCAACAGCACAGTCATGAACCGCCGGTCTTCTGCGTCGGCGGCTTTGAAGACTTTCAACTTGAGGAGAATCACGGCCCAGGATACGACTGACAGCAGGAGGAGAAGAAAGAGAACGACTTTCGACACCACGCCCAGTGATCCAATGAGAGCCATGGGACCTGACTGGAACATAGGACGCTAGCGTCTCCCTCCTCTATTCATGACACACCGTAGTGTGATGGAGTGTGCTCAACCCTGAAGAAAAATGGCGGGGCCGACGGGATTTGAACCCGCGACCTCCAGATTGACAATCTGGCGTCCTAACCAGCTGAACGACGGCCCCTCGCGATTCTTCTATACGACGGATGGTCGGAACGACAAGACGATTGACAGAGCAGCCGTTCAAGTCCCGAAATCAGAAATGGTGCTATCTTCCTTTTTCGATCTGCCCCTACGCACCAGCTTACCTCTGGTAGGCGGAACAGGGATCGAACCTGCGACATCCACCGTGTAAAGGTGGCGCTCTACCAACTGAGCTATCCGCCCGTTTTTCTTAGCAACGTTGGCGGATGCTACCAAGTCCATCCGGCCTTGTCAACCGATTCTCGCACTCTTCTTGCAGTTTTCTTGGATTCCTACAGCCTTTTCATTCGTCGCGACTTGAGGACGGCAAGATTCCTATTTCTTGAGGCTCCGCGCCTGCCGGGGGAAAAATCTCCGATGAACCTGCTTCAGCCGGCCCCGCTCGACATGGGTGTAGATTTGCGTCGTCGCGATATCCGCATGGCCCAGCATCGCCTGCACCGCACGCAAATCGGCGCCCCCTTCAAGCAAGTGCGTAGCAAACGAATGTCGCAGCATGTGGGGCGAAATGGGCTTGGCAATCCCCGCGCGCTTGGCGCGCCGGCTCACGATTTTCCAAAAGGCCTGCCTGGTTAACGGCCCCCCGCGTCGAGACACAAAGAGCGCTCGCGACGCCCGCCGATTCAAAATGGCAGAGCGAATGTGATCGACATAGTGCGCCAGCGCCTCCCTCGCAGCTTCGCCGATCGGGACCAGGCGCTCCTTTGCCCCCTTCCCGAAAATCCGCAGACAACCCACGCCCAGATCAAGACGCACCAATTCTACCGACACTAATTCCGAGACGCGCAATCCCGACGCATACATCAACTCCAGCATCGTGCGATCACGCTGATCTTCCAATGTGGGTAACGGCGGCAAATCTAAGAGTGCCGTGACCTCCGCCATCGTCAGTGTTTTGGGTAATCGGATTGCCCGCCGGGCCACCGACAGATCCTGCATCGGGCTGACAGGCAGCAATCCTTCGCGTACGAGAAAACGAAACCAGCCGCGCAAGGTCGACATGGTGCGCGCCATCGATGCCGAGGCCAGGCGCTGATCTTTCAAGGTCGCGAGAAATCCGGCGAGCTGGTGCGGCGCAACCGCCTCCCCCATTCCGATCCGGTGCGGAACAAGAAATGACTGCAACTTGTGCAAATCGCGCCGATAGGCTTCCAGCGTGTTGACCGATAACCCGCCTTCAACGCGAAGATGCCCGAGATAGCGTTCAGCGAGCGGGGCGAGGATTTGATCGGTCGATGTAGCCATAAGAAGAGGCGCACGAGGAGCAGGCAAATCAGCACTGCTGCGAGCACCGCAGCCTGCCTATCGGCAGACTATAGCCAACTCGCCAGGTGAACTCAACGAACTAACCGCGGTTCTCCTTGACACTTCCGCACCCTTTCCGATACTAGTCACAGCGTGTCATCTAATAACCATCCGCATCTCTTTTGCTGCCTCTAATGGGTTCTCAGCGCACATACTCACGACTGCTTGCCTGCCGCCGCTTGATCGTCGTCCTGGCCTTGAGCCTGGCGGGGACCACGGTCCAGCCCCAACCAGCTCCTGCTGCGGAACTCAAAGCGCCGCTGCCTGACCCCCCGGTGCTGTCTCAAGCCAAACGATTGCTCGACAAGGGCGAGGCAGAGTCCGCCGCCACCGTCCTTCGGCGGTTTCTCGCCACCTCCCCGCGCCCGGAACATTTGGATGACACCTACCTGCTGCTCGGAGCTGCTCTGTACAACATGAAGGAATACTCCGAGGCCATACGATACTTGAACCAGCTCCAGACTGAATTCCCGGCGTCCGACCTGAGCGAGCGGGGGAAGATCCTGCTGGCCCGTACCCACGCGGCGATGGGCAACATCGATCTGGCGCTGCCCCTGCTCACACAATTGCGCACCGGCACGACCGACGAAGACACGAAACACGAAGCCCTCCGGCTCACCGCCGAATTTCTGGTGCAGAAAAAGGAGTATGTCCGCGCCATCGAAGCCCTACTCCAAGAGAGCGCCGCCGGTACTGAAGAGCACGTAGCGGAGACGCGGGCACAGATTCGCGAGTTCATCAACGAGAAGCTGGACAAGAAAGCGCTCACGCGACTGCACGACCTCTATCCGAAATCGTTCCCCGGCGACCTGGCCGCCATCCGTTTGATCGAGCTCTATACCGGCCGCGGAGAGGACCATCTGGCAGAACGCCAGATTCAACAATTTCTCCTGCACTTCCCCGAACACCCTTACAGCCCGAAGGCGACCGAGACGCTGGCGCTACTCAAGACCAGACTGAAGGCGAACCAATTCTTCATCGCCACAGTCCTGCCACTGTCCGGACGCCTCGCACCCTTCGCGAATGAAGTGCTTGAAGGCATTCAGCTGGCGGTCGAACGTGCGCGCGAACAGTCAGGGATGCCGCCGGTCGGACTGATCGTGAAAGACAACGAGTCGGACAAACCCTCGTTTCTCGAAGACCACGCCACGCTGCTGAATGAAGACCGGCCATTGGCCGTCATCGGGCCGATGCTCTCGAAAAATCTCCCCGTGATGGCCGAGATGGCCGAACGTGCAAAAGTCCCGCTGATTACCCCGGCAGCCACATTTCCTAACGTCCGACGACTGGGCAGCTTCGTCTTCAGCACCACCCTGACCCATGCCCTGCAAGCCAAGCGAATCGCAACCTATGCCACCGGCGAACAAGGCTACCGCCGATTTTGCATTCTGTATCCCGATACCACGTATGGCCGTGAACAGGCGCGGCTCTTTGCGCAAGAAGTCCGGCAGCATGAGGGCGAAGTCATCGCCATGGAATCGTTCAAAGAGGGCGATTCAGACTTCTCGCCACAGATCAAGAGACTCAAGGCCGAAGACCTCAAGAAATACGGCCTCGCGGTTCCCTACGATCCCTCGCGCCCTGCGGGAAAGCCGGTCGGCAAAACCGATAAACGGATTCTCTACACGCCGGGCTTCGACGCGATCTTCATTCCCAGCCGCGCCAGTGAAATCGGCCTACTCGCGGCACAACTCGCCTTTCACGACGTCAAAGTCCCGATGTTGGGAACGAACGGGTGGAACTCGCCGGACTTTCTGCGCACGGCAGACCGGACGGTGGATGGCGCGGTCTTCGTAGACGGGTTCTTCGCGGACAGCACGAATATCAACGTGCAGGACTTCGTGCAGCGCTATCAGAAACGCTTCCAGGGCACCCCGACTCTCTTTACGATGCAAGGCTACGATGCGGCCAAGCTGGTGCTGGAAGCCATTCGCCATGGAGCCACGACGGGCGAGACGGTGCGGGAGTTTCTGACGACGCAACGCGATCTCCCTTCACTGATGGGACCGGCGAGCTTCGGGGCGGAAGGGACGTTCCAGCGGCCCCTCGCGTTACTGCAAGTCAAACACGGGAAATTCGTCCAACTCGACTAACCGGACCATCGCATGGACACGCTCGCCCCTATCCTCCATAAGATTTCGTACATGGGCCTCCCGCTCCTCTTCGCGATGGTCTTGCACGAATACGCGCACGGATGGGCCGCCGATAAATGCGGCGATCCGACCGCGAAGCTGCAAGGGCGCCTGACCTTCAATCCCCTGGCCCATATCGATCCCCTCGGCACCATCATTCTGCCGTTGCTCTGTCTCGCGTTGCCGGGAAGCTTCCTCCTCGGATGGGCCAAGCCGGTTCCGGTTGATCCTCGCAACATGCGCCAGCCACGCCGCGACATGGCCCTTGTTGCCGCCGCGGGGCCCGGGATGAATCTCGTCCTGGCCATCGTCGGTGCGCTGGTCGTCGCAGCGCTCTTCGCCTTCGATCCGACGCTGCTGGCAAAACGCGCCGGCACCGCCGAGGGCGAGCCCGCGAGCCTGGCCACGATGATCCTGCTGCCTATCAGCGTCATGGCCCTCTACTCGGTGATGATCAACGTCTTTCTGGCGCTCTTCAATTTGATTCCGATCCCGCCGCTCGACGGCGGGCGTATCCTGACCTGTCTCCTGCCCCCCGCCCCGGCGCTCGCGCTCGCGCGGTTGGAACCCTACGGCATGATGATTCTCATGGGATTGATCGTCTTCGACAAAGAACTCCGCGTCATCCACACCATTACCAGCACATTCGCCAATGCCCTGTCCGGCACGATCCTGTCGACCGCACTGGGCCTCGGCGCAGGAGCATCGCAATGACCACAGCACCCCGTAAACGCGTTCTCAGCGGCATGCAACCCAGCGGCTTGATGCATTTGGGCAACTATCTCGGCGCCCTGGAAAACTGGAAGGCGCTGCAGGAAGACTATGAGTGCTTCTTCTTCGTCGCCGACTGGCACGCCCTCTCGACGAACTATGCCGACACCAGCCGGATCCGCGAATTCGTGCGCGAGCTCCTGATCGACTGGCTGGCCGCCGGCATCGACCCGAAACGGTCGACCGTCTTTATCCAGTCGCACATTCCCGAGCATGCCGTCCTGCATCTCCTGCTCTCGATGATGGTCCCCGTCTCCTGGCTGGAGCGGAACCCGACCTACAAAGAAAAGCAGGACGAGATCAAAGAAAAGGACCTCAGCACCTACGGCTTTCTCGGCTATCCCGTGCTGCAGGCCGCCGACATCTTGTTATATAAGCCGGATTTCGTGCCCGTGGGCAAAGACCAGCTGCCGCATCTGGAGCTGACCAGAGAACTCGCGCGGCGCTTCAACGATATCTACAAAAAGTCCGTCTTCCCCGAGCCCAAAGAACACCTCACCAAATTCCCCAAGGTCCTGGGCACCGACGGGCGGAAGATGAGCAAAAGCTACGGCAACACGATCAATCTGTCGGACGCGGAGCCGGTGGTCCGGCAAAAACTCAAGACGATGGTGACCGACCCAGCGCGCGTGCGTCGCACCGACCCGGGCAATCCCGACGTCTGCCCCGTCTATGAGTTTCACAAAATCTACTCGCCGCAAGAAGTGCAGGCACAGATCAACACAGACTGCCGCACCGCCGCCATCGGCTGTATCGACTGCAAGAAACTGGTGGCGGATAAGATGGTCGAGCGCATGGCGCCCATGTGGGACGCTCGCGCAGCGCTGACCAGCCACCCCTCGCGCATCGACGAGATCGTGCAGGACGGCAGCCAGCGCGCTGCGAAAGTCGCAAAAGCGACGCTCGCCGAAGTGAACGAGGCTATGAAGATCTGACCGCCCCTCCTCGCCCTCGGTAAAATTCCTGAAATCGCTGGAGGAACCGCTGCCCGCATGGAAAAATGCCGACAGCTGTTCACCATCAGACCACGCTGGACGATCTTCCACACCAGCGAGCAAGAGGTTGGCATGACACGGACTCGACTTTGGCTTGGCGCGCTCGTGATTGGATGGGCCTGGGCCCTGACCGGCTGCGGCACCTGGATGCACGGAGACCATCAATCCGTCACGCTCTTTACCACTCCGGCAGATACCAAAGTCGTTGTCGACGATCTCGTGCACATGCTCGCACCGGGCACCGTCAATCTCAGCCGCAAAGCCGACCATAGCGCCACCTTCGCCAAAGACGGCTACGACCCCGCTACCTATACAATTAAGCGAACCTGGTCCTGGTGGGTCGTGGCCGATGTATTCGGCTGCGCGATTATCTTCTCGCCTTTCTGTATCATGCACGACATCGACGAAGGCGGTTACTACACGTTCGACGACAAGATCTACTTTACCCTCGACCGCAAAACGTCCGAGCCAGTGCCGACCAAGTAACAACCCTGCGTTCAGACGCTCTCGTCATCCATCGCGTCTCGCGACAAGATTCAGCCATCGGCCTTTGCGCTCTTGGTTCGACACGACTCGTAAGGGCTCGATAATCCAACTGCCTTGCGTCACGCCCCGAGTTAACTATGATTTCTGCTATCTGACAAATACCGGATGGACATCCACCTCTCCCGTGAGGATATAGCCCTCGCCTTGTGGTATGGTGCCATTCACGATTGGTGGTCATGGATAAGAAGGACCGGCTGGACATGAAACTTTTGACGATTGCGCTCGCTGGACTGCTGTCAGTGCCGGCCATGGCCAACGCCGCGACGATCGATCCTCCCTGCGACGCCTACCCGCCGGCGAAACAGGCGCGATGCATCGTCATCTGGAAGGAACTCAACAAGGAAGACGGCGCAGCAATCTCGCAGTTCGGACTCGATCAATTAAAGCGCCGTGAGGAAGGGAAGATCAACGCGCAGCAGCATCTTTCCGAGAACATGGCCTTCATCAAGCAATCGACGGAGAAGCGCCTCGCTCGTCTGAAAGAGCGGATGGCAAAAGAGTAGCCTTCCGTCACTCCACACGAAAAAACTGGTTCGATTCTTTCTCGACTCCGATTTCCGTTTCCGGACCATGCCCCGTCACCACCGTCGTCTCATCGGCGAGGGTATAGAGCCGTTCGCGAATCGACCGCTCAATCGTATCGAAATCTCCGCCCCAGAGATCGGTCCGGCCGATACTGCCCCGGAACAACGTATCTCCGGCCAACACCACACTCTCATCGGGAATATGAAAGCTCATCGAACCGGGGGTGTGCCCCGGCGTGTGAAGACCCACGACGGTCACGCCGCCAACCATGATGCGCTCTTCATCCTTGATCCAATACTCCGGCAGAGGTACCGCCACATAGGGCACGCCGAACATCCGGCATTGCACTTCCAGATTGGTCCAGAGATCGAGATCATCCTGATGTAAACAGAGAGTCGCACCTGTCAGCCGTTGCATTTCGCCGGATGCGAGAAAGTGATCAAAATGGGCGTGCGTATGCAGGATGTGGCGAACGGTCAGACCAAGTTGCTGTACTTCGCGAAGAATCCGTTCAGGCGCGCCGCCTGGATCGACGACAATGGCCTGCTTCGTCACCGGATCGCCGATGATGGAGCAATTACATCCGAGCGGAGGGACCGAAAAGGTTTTGCGGATTAACGTCGGCATAGCAGGCTGTAGGGGAAACTGGTTACGGCAACCTCTCATTCGTAAGCACAACAGGGGAATCTACCAGGATGCTACCGCTGAGACCGCTCACGGCGCAAGCAGCGGCCCGCCGTCGGACTCCGGCTCGACCCGAACCGTCCACACCACTTCCGTGTCCCAGATCGACCAGGCGGTCCCCTGCCGGCGTAACCAGACAAGAAAGCCGGCACCCGAACCATCGGGGCGCGGATTGCCGACATAGACCAAGGCTTGAGTTTGGCGGAGATTGTACCCGATGCGCGAAAACACCAGCCGGTCAAGCACCGGCATGGCCTGCACGGATTTGAGCCAGGCGGTCAGGACCGGTTGTACCAGCGACACTTCCGGCTCTTCGACGGCATTGCCTGACACAAAACGATATCTGGTTCCGAATTGAAACCGGCCTTCCAGTTTTGCCGACTCTTGATTCGCCGCGACGAAATCACGGACCAGTTCGACGGGCAGCGCTCCATCGAAATACCCTTGCTTGTGAAACCACGCGCTCGTCAGCGGCCCTTCCTGCTCCGGCGAGATCTGCGTCGTGGTCTTCCGTTCGAGCAGCACGAGTTGGGTTTCTGAGTGGAGAAACTTGCTGGTGATGATCTGGTCGTAGCGGGCGTAGTCTTCGACTAAAATCGAGACGACCGTCCCCTCCCCGGCCAACCCGACAGCCGGCAGCGACATCACAAGGCTCAACAGAACCAGGGGTAGAAATATCCTAGCGTGCATAACTTCAGCATAGCCGCCAGGCCGGAGACCGGTCAATTCGGGCAGGTCACAGGATGCTCAAAAAGCTCGTCCAGCAAGGCCGCAGCAAGCGAAGAGGCGGGGAGGTACTTACCAAGCTTCGCTTGACCCGCTCGCTTCGATCAGATGCGAGCGGATAGGCACTTTGCCTCCAGTTGACTCTCGAATACGTTGAGACTCTGAGCGATGCGAGAACGCCGCTGGCGGGCTTTTTCAGCATCCTGCTGGAAATACTGCGTGGACAAGCTCGAATGAACCGTAGATAATCGACCGATCAACTTTATCGGGAGCGTAGCGTGACAAGACTTCGTTTCCACATGGCGGGCATCGGACTTCTGGCCTGCTGCCTGCTGACCGCCGGGTGTAAGCCTGATGAGTCGCCCTTCAAGGCCGAGAACGAGGCCTTGAAAAAACAGGTGACCAAGCAGGAATCCTTGCTCTCGTCCTTGCAAGACGGCAACAAGGTTATGCAACAACAGATCGACCTGCTGAATCAGGAGCTGCGTGACGCGAAGAAGGCCACGGAATCGGCCAAGGCCGAGATGGGCCAGCTGACAGATCAACTGAATGCGCAACTCGCCCAGGCGAAGCGCGCGAGCGCCGAGGCCGTCAAAACCGCCGCGGCTCAGGCGGCTCAGCAACTGCGCATCGAGGAAAAGGGGGCGCAAGTCGAGACGTTCGCCCGCCCGCTGACCGCCGTCGCGAAGATCGTGGAAGAAGCCCTCGCCAAGAACGGCTACCCCGTGAAAGTCAGTTATAAGAACGATCAGAAAGCGGTCTACGTCACCGAGCGAAAGATTTCGAATCCTGCCTCCCTGGAAGTGGCCGGCTTCCGCAATCAATATCTCATCACCCTGCAGGCCCTGCCGGCGAATGCCACCAGACTCGGCGTCCGCGCCGAATTTGAAAAAGTGGCGCAAGGCGGCCGCATTCTGAGCGTGAGCCAGGAAGAGACGGCAGAAATCGAACGGCGCCTGATCGGAGAAATTCACAAGGCCCTGGAGGCGCAGAGCAAGACCTGATGCCATTCCTTCGTTGGCTCCCCTCGCTCTTCCTTCTGCTTGCCCTCTCGACGCCGGCATCGGGAGCCACCGTAGCGCCCAAGCCGTCGCAAGAATTAGCGCGTCATCTCACCGCCATCGCGGCACTGGCGAAGCCGGCGCCTATGGTCGTCATACCCGCAGGCACCTTCCTCCTCGGGAGCAAGCGCATAGACGACGATCCGTACGGAATAGGGACACAGTTCGACGATACCGAACTCCCGCAAAACCGCGTCTGGCTCGATGCCTTTGAGATGGATCGCGACGAAGTGAGTCTGGGCGAGTATCTCGCCTTCCTGCAACAGCGGAAAACGCCGCCTTCCGACGAACTGCAGAAATTGATCTGGCACGTCATTACGATTCACTCCGTCACAGACGACACGCTGACACGCTGGCCGGCCCTGTATGTGACGTGGAAGGAAGCGCAGGATCTCTGTCAATCCGCAGGCAAGCGGCTCCCCACTGAAGCCGAATGGGAGAAAGCCGCACGCGGAACGGAGGGCGCCCTCTTTCCTTGGGGCAATGCGATCCCCGACCCGAAGCGGGCGATGTTCGGGCAGTATCATGTGCATGAGATTCCGATCCTCGCCCCGGTCGAGTCGCTGGACGAAGGACGCAGTCCCTACGGATTGCATCACATGGCCGGGAACGTCGCCGAGTGGGTCCAGGACTGGTTCGGCTTCGATTACTACGCCTACATGACCGAGAAGAATCCGCCGGGACCGACGAGCGGCCGCTACCGGAGCGTGCGTGGCGGATCGTGGAAGAGCAAGATCATCATGCTGCGAACGGCCACGCGTAGCGGCTCGCCGCCGGCGCAACGCTCGGCCACCATCGGCTTTCGCTGTGCGAAGTCCGTATCGGTACCGGCGCCTGAGCCCAAGTAACAAACATCCGTTCTCTTGGTGACATGCACCTCACATGCTAGCATGGCATTCGTATGGCCTTGGCAACCAGCGTCCACGACCTCCGCACCCTGATCCGCTCCTGCCATCCACTGATCGTCATTGAGACGGTGGAGGAAGAGCGCGTGTTGGCCTTGCTGCAATCCGTGGCCGCACAGGAGCGCATGCCGCTGTTCGAGTGGTCCATCACAAAGGGCCTCACCCGCGCCGACGACGGCCCCACGCTCAGCAAAATGACAGCCACTCCGTTGGCGCTGCTTCAACACCTGAACGGGCTGACAGTCGAAGCGGTCTTTTGGTTGAAGGATCTTGTCCCGCACCTACAGGACGCTGCCGTCACCCGACAGCTGCGCGAAGTGTCGGCGGTCTATAGCCGATCCAGAGCCACCTGCATCCTCACCGGACATCCGATTGTCCTGCCACCGGACCTTGAAACCATGGCCGTCCGCCTTGATCTCCAATTGCCGGATCGCACAGAACTGCAGTCCATGCTCCAGAACGTCCTGTCTTCACTCGGGACCAGAACAACGCCGCGTCGTCCACGCTCAACGACTATCGCCCAGAGCATTCTTGGATCCCTCACAGAAACCAAGCCGGCCAATCCAGGCCTCTCTACCCAGGAGCGCGAGGCGATCCTCCGCGCGCTGCAGGGGCTGACCCTGCATCAAGCCAGACAGGTCATCACGCAATGCGTCGTCGAAGACGGCACGCTGTCCGCCGATGATGTGCAGAAGATTTTGAAACGCAAAGTCCAGGCGATCAAAGACGGCGGGCTGTTGGAATATTACCCCCTTGAAGACAACCGGTTTGAGCTAGGCGGATTTACGAATTTGAAAGCCTGGCTGGAGCGCGCGAAGGTCGGGTTCACGGCCGAGGCCAAAGCGCTCAACCTGACACCGCCGCGCGGCATCATGCTGGTCGGCGTCCCCGGCTGCGGGAAATCGCTCGCGGCCAAGGCCATCGCGCGGGAATGGCAACTCCCGCTGCTCAAACTCGACGCAGGCCGGCTGTTCGACAAGTTCGTCGGGGAATCGGAAAAGAATTTTCGCAAGGCAATCGAGACGGCCGAATCCCTCTCGCCCATCGTGCTCTGGATCGATGAAATCGAGAAGGCCATGGCAGCAGGCGGCGGGAGCGGCGATGCCGACGCGGGCTTGAGCCGCCGGCTCTTCGGCGCATTTCTCACCTGGCTGCAGGAAAAGAAGCAGGAAGTCTTCGTTATCGCAACCGCCAACAATCTCGCGCTGCTGCCGCCGGAACTCCTGCGTAAGGGCCGGTTCGATGAAATCTTCTTCGTCGATCTGCCGGATGACGGAGAACGAGAATCCATCTGGAAGATTCACCTGGGGCTCCGCAAGCAAGACAAAACCCAGTTCGATCTGGTAAAAATCGTCAGCGCCAGCGACGGCTTCAGCGGCTCGGAGATCGAACAGGCCGTTGTCGCAGCACTCTATCGCGCGCTGCACCAAAAGACGCCGCTCACGACCGATTTACTGATTGAAGAATTGACGCACACCGTCCCGCTGTCGGTCACGCGACGGGAAGATATCGATCAACTCAGGGAGACGGCGCAGGGCCGTTTCGTGAATGTCCGCTAACCCGCGACGCCTCACACTGATTGGTACCACGGTGGTCATCCTGACACTCGTCGGCTGCGCCAGCACACCCGTGGCGCGCGTGCCCGCCTCCCGCTTCGAGGTCACTCCGGTTCAGAAATCGCCCTCTGCCACCGCCACCAGAACCGGAATCGTCCACACCGCGACCAAGCTCCTCGGCGCCAGACTGATCGAGAGCAACGGGAGACGGGTGGCCTATGACTGCGCCGGTGTTACCCGCGCCATCTACCTCGAACATGGGATCGATCTGTATAACAGCAGCACCACGGATCGACGGGCCAACGGCGTTCGGCTGATTTATAACCACATGCGGCAGCACGGACGGCTCCACCAGGGACCGACGGTGCAGCCCGGCGATCTCGTCTTTTTCGACAACACCTGGGACTTCAACGGCGACGGCATGTTGAACGATCCGCTGACCCACGTCGGCGTGGTGGAGCGGATCGAACCAGACGGCACCGTGGTGTTTATCAGCCGCGTCGCGGAAGCCGTCGAGCGCTACCGCATGAATCTGGGCCTCCCTCATGTCCATAAGACGGCAGACGGACGCATCCTGAACGACTACATCCGCCGCAAACGGCAGACCGATCCGGAAGAGATGGGCCATCTGGCCGGAGAACTCTTCACGTTCTACGGAACTCGTCTTCCTCAATAACGCATACGTTCAGGTCAGAATCTGCGCGGAATACCCATCAGGTGCAGTGCTGAAGCTCCGTACTCTTGTCCTTGTCGTGGACGAACACGACAAGACAACCGTCAGGCGACCGACGAGGCGGGTTGAGACCGAAGGTGACGGACCAAAGCCCGGTCGTTGGCTCGAAGATCATGCTCTTGATCTCGTAGTCATTGAATCGCTTACCCAACTCCTTCTTCGCTTCCACTTTGGCTAACCGAATAACCTCGGCTTGGCTCAACTGCGGATAGGCCTGAGGGCGTGACAAGCGATCCTGTTCCGGGCGCGGACGCTCCAGACGTTCAGCCGGCCCATCGAGCGGTCTCGCTATCTGCAGCCATTCACTCTCACCGGCATTTCCAGCCAGCACATTCCCCCCTGAGCGCAACTCGAGAAGGATCAGAATGGCGGTGACTGCGACAGATGTGGCGATGAAGGCGCGCATGAGATTGTCCATGAGAGAGACTCGCCGTCAGTGGCAACGTGAGTAGATGCTCATATGACGCGCTCGAGAGCGAAATGTAAACAGGACGAGATCTCTGGAAGAATGCTCGACCGGGGAGTAGAGTGAATCGTACTGAGGCATGCGCGAAAGCCGATGAAGCGGACACTGACATCGCTCACGATCACAATGGCGTGCCTGGCATTGTCTGCCGTGACCGGCTTGGCTGAGAGTCGCATTGTTCAGAATCATGACGGCACCAGCGGTCGCCTCTCGCACCTCGGCGACGACATCGGCATCTATTCCGATCCGCATGGCAATCAGACCATCGTCACCAAACCAGGGACGGAAATCCCGATAGGCTTACGACCGCACGGCGAGACTGAGAGCGGGAACCGCTCATCGTTCGGCACTCCCCTGCCGCCGAATAACCTGACACCGGCACCGACCCTCCCGTTGAGTCCGAATCGTGCCTTATCCCCTGCCCCTTCTCCAAACAGCCACACCCCTTCCAGTGGAGGCGGTCGATTCGGCCGGTAACATAATCATGGGACTCTACAGTGTAGAAAGCGACCTGCCGATAATGTAGCCAGGCCAAGAAAGACATCACGGGGATCGACGGCCTGCAAAATTTAAAAACCCTGGTAGAATTCTCCTATGGCTACTTCATCGCAGCAGTCCACAATACAAAAAACCAATCCGCTCCGCCAAACCCTGACCGATGTGCGGCATGGGCTGTTGGGGCTCCACAAGGCCCTGATCGTGGCCGAGCAGCTCACGTTCGAGCGGATCTACGGCCGCGTGGATTCGACCGGCCAGTTGCTGCAACTGGTCATGAACGATCCCTGGTTTACCTGGCTGCATCCGCTGTCCAATGTGGTGGTCCGCATCGATGAGATGCTGGATGAAGAGTGCAACCTGACCCTGGAGGATGTCGCGCAGATCCTGACGGAAGTCCGCGGCATGATCCGCCCCTCAGAACTGGGCGATGGGTTTGAACGGAGCTATTACGAAGCCCTGCAGCGAGCCCCTGACGTGGTCATGGCTCACAGCGAGATGAAAAAGCTCCTGACCCTTCCTGCGGCGTAGTCAGCACGCAACCGCCTGCTACCAGTGCGGTGCCAAACAAAACAACGCCACCAACACGCCACCACTTCTGAGGTCGCTAACAGAAGCTCAATGGCTCGCAGGCTGTTCAGAAAGGCCACTGTTCTCACCCACCCGCCCCGGCGTGCCAAGACACGCCGCTACCCGAGCAAGGCCGCAGCAAGCGAAGAGGCGAAAGCGTACCCTCTGCCGTACGTTGAGCCTCTGAGCGCCGCGAGAACGCCGCTGGCGGACTTTATCAACAGCCTGCTAGACAATCTGGGTGCAGGGCCATGCAAACACGCGAATAGATGGTTTCTTCCAACCGGGATGTTTCGCCGACTCCTCACACCAGCCTCTCACTGCCGCCGCCACACGAGCCTGATGATCGTCATCGAGAGAAACCAGAATTACCGAGTTCGTGCCGGGATAAAAGGCCAGCCCCTCGGCAGGACCGGTCTGACCATAGCCCACCGACTCATTCACTTCCGTGAAGGCCTTCACGTCACAGCGGTGAAGCAACGCATGGACCTGCTCCTTCAGCGATGAGCGGAAGACCAGCATCATCATCTGCATAGGAACCTCCTACATGCGACCTTCGTCCAACTCAATCGCATCAGCCCAGGTTGAAGCCGGAGGAAGTGTGCTCACCGCTACGCCCCGTTTCTTGGCAATCTCGTCGAGGCGGCCCTGAAACCGCGCGCGCGTCGCGTCGTCTTTCGGACCAGAAGACAGCAGTCCCTGCGACCATTGAGCGATCTCCTCGTGGGAGTGCGGCTTACTATTCGCCACGACCCAGGCAAGCAATTGCTCATCCGTCCCACCGGCTAAGACTTTTTGTTCGAACGCCTTCGGATCAATAGCCAGGAAATCGACCAGGTATTTGTCGAACCCGACCGTGATGTAGTTGTAGTCCTGAATCTGCCCGGCATTGCGGAGCCTGATCTTATCGATAAACCGCCCCAAGTGGGCAATGCCACCGAGGAGAGCTTTGGGACTGCGGGGATATTTCAATTGAGATGAACCTAACATAGCTACTCCCATCGCCCTGATGATTTCGGTTGATTAACAAACTCCCATGTCTGTTTGGGGAGCCAACCCCCACATTTCCCTGCTGAAACTTCAATAATCACAAAAAATACATTCGGAAAGCGAATCGCAAATAAGGTTTCCATATCTATGATGGAACTCCGAGAGACAAGAAAAACACTACCCTGCAAAAAAGCATACCAATTCAACACTTCACGTCTAGTGTCTAGATAGTCAAGCACAGTTTGACGAGGAGCAAGATCATAATTGAAGGTAAGGAGATAGACTTTCATCTCTCACCTTCTGGCTTACGTTCAAGCATGTGAAGTTCGGGATTTACGATCGCGTCGAGAGAGGTAGGGTCAAGCGTTATCCTACCGCTCTTCTGCTGGACTATCTGAAGAGATTCATGTCGAATCTGGTAGTCTTCCGATTGCAACTTATCCGGATGAAATACGGCGAAGCCAATGTAGGCAACACAAGCGATACCAAATGGTGCTACGGCAAAGATTACAAAAAGATTCCGAATAAATAGATCATCTTTAAAAATCCATGCGGCCCAGATGCAAATCGGCGAGCCCAACACACACAACCAAAGAATAGGGTTGAGAGCGCTCCTCACATGGATTCTGTGAAACGCCAAATTTGCGAACTGAGAAATCTGTTCGAGCATTAGTTAGACAGCCTGGTTAGTCGAACAGAAGAATAGATGGAATACCTGTATAACTCAAGTGAACGAAACCCAACTGGTACGCCTCTCGCTGGTGCCAGGGCACATCTACTCTTCAGGCCGCTCAAAACGGTCTTCCAACAAGGCCGCAGCGAGCGAGAGCCCGACGCCTAATGGTCTAGGTAGGTTGAGGGATTTGAGCGAAGCGAGAACGAAACCCGGTGAAAGGCGCGTCTCGGCGCGCCGGGGTGGGCGGGTGGAAGAAGGCCGTTTTCAGCGGCCTGCCTTCGCCGACTTGCCCGCGCTCAGATACTGATTAATCCCCGCGGCCATTTTGCGGCCTTCGGCGATCGCCCAGAC
>MSXN01000021.1:39727-203520 GCA_002083555.1 Nitrospira sp. ST-bin5
ACGCCGTCGAGGTTGGTCATGAAGCCTTCGTCCACCGACACGGCCCCGCGCTGATCGTATTTCACGCCGAGGCTGTCGAGCAGGCCGTTCTTCACCGGGCCGGTGAAGCCCATAGCGAGCAGAACTAGATCCGCATCCATCTCAAAGTCGCTGTTCGAAACCGGCGTGAACTTGCCGCCTTCGAACTGCACGCGATTCCCGTGCAGCTTGGTGACCTGGCCGTTGTGGCCGGTGAACTTGGTCGTCGAGATGCTCCACTGCCGGTCGCAGCCTTCTTCATGCGCATGCGACGTCCGCAGCTGCATGGGCCAGAGGGGCCAGGGGGTCGAACTCGAGCGGGAGGGAGGCGGTTCCGGCAACAACTCGAACTGATGCACTTCCGCGCAGCCCTGGCGATGCGCCGTGCCGACACAGTCGGACCCAGTATCGCCGCCGCCGATGACGATGACCCGCTTGCTCTTGGCGGTGATGGGTTCATCCGTGACGGCAATGCCCGCCGTCCGCTTGTTCTGCTGAGTGAGATATTCCATGGCGAGGTGCACGCCCTTTAGCTCGCGGCCGGGAATTGGCAGCTCGCGGGCCTGCTCGGCACCCATGGTCAATCCCACGGCATCGAACTGCTTGCGCAGTTGTTCGCCGGTGATGTCTTTCCCGATCGTCACGCCGGTCTTGAATTCGACGCCTTCGGCCTTCATCTGCTCCAGCCGCCGGTCGATGACCCACTTTTCCATTTTGAAATCGGGAATGCCGTATCGCAGCAAACCGCCGATGCGATCGGATTTTTCGAACAGAGTGACGCTATGGCCGGCGCGCGCGAGTTGCTGCGCGGCGGCTAACCCGGAGGGACCTGACCCGACGATGGCCACGGTCTTACCCGTCTTCACGACCGGCAATACCGGCTCGACATACCCTTCGTTGAAACCCCGGTCGATGATGTTCCACTCCAGCACGCGGATGGAGACCGGATCTTCGTTGATCCCAAGGACGCAGGCGCCTTCGCAGGGAGCCGGGCAGAGACGGCCGGTGAATTCGGGGAAATTGTTCGTGGTATGCAGCGCCTTGAGCGCATCTTTCCAGCGGCCGCGATAGACGAGATCGTTCCACTCGGGAATGAGGTTCACCACGGGACAGCCGGTCGTGCCCTGACAAAACGGCACACCGCAATCCATGCAACGGGCGCCCTGGACCTTGAGCTTGTCCTCGGCGATGGGCTCGTACATTTCCTTCCAATCGAGCACGCGCAGCTCGATCGGTTTCCGCTTGGGGCCCTCGCGGGCATATTTCATGAAACCCTTTGGATCGCCCATTCCCGTAGTCCTTTTATTTGCTCGCCGCCGCTTTTTTCTTCCGCTCTTCCAACACGCGCTTGTAATCCACCGGCATGACCTTCGCGAACTTCGGCAGGATTGCGTCCCAGGAATCCAGGATGCGCTTCGCGTTCCGGCTGCCGGTGCACACAAAGTGCGACGTAATCATCTCGTGCAACAGCTTCTTGTCTTCGGCCGTAGCGACTTTTTCCAACTCGACCATGCCGGTATTGCAGCGCGCCGAAAACTTACCCAGTTCATCCAATACAAACGCCACGCCGCCCGACATGCCGGCCGCAAAATTCCGCCCGGTGCGTCCGAGTACGACGACGACGCCTCCGGTCATGTATTCGCACCCGTGATCGCCGGTGCCTTCCACGACCGCCCGCACGCCGCTGTTCCGCACGGCAAACCGTTCGCCCGCCATGCCGTAGAAATAGGCTTCGCCTTGTGTTGCGCCGTAGAGCGAGGTGTTCCCGACAAGAATCGTTTCCTCCGGCGTATAGATCGCATTCTTCGGCGGGAAGACGATGATCTTGCCGCCCGACAATCCCTTGCCGATATAGTCGTTCGATTCGCCCTCCAGCGTCAGCGTGATACCGCGCGAAAGGAAGGCGCCGAAAGATTGTCCGGCTGAGCCGTTGAACTTGATCGAAATGGTATCGGGCGGCAGTCCCTCCAGCCCGTACTTTTTCGCAATGCGGCTCGACAACATCGTGCCGACGGTCCGGTTCACGTTGCGGATCGGCAGCTCGAGCGTGACCTTCTCGCCCTTATCCAGCGCCGGCTTGCAGAGCTCGATCAACTTATTGTCCAGCACATCGGCCAATCCGTGATCCTGCTTCTGCACGCAATGGCGCGGGACATCCGCGGCCACGTCCGGCGCCTTCAGCAACGGCGTCAGATCAAGCCCCTTGGCCTTCCAATGGTCGATGGCCTTTTGCACTTTGAGCTTGTCGACGCGACCGACCATCTCATTGATCGTCCGGAATCCCAGTTTCGCCATGATCTGCCGGAGTTCTTCGGCGATAAAGAAGAAGAAATTGACGATGTGTTCCGGCTGCCCGTTGAACTTCTTGCGGAGTTCCGGATCCTGCGTCGCGATGCCGACCGGGCAGGTGTTGAGATGGCACTTCCGCATCATGATGCAGCCTTCGATGATCAACGGCGCCGTAGCGAAGCCGTACTCTTCCGCTCCCAGCAGCGTCGCAATGGCCACATCCCGACCGGTCTTCATCTGCCCGTCGGTCTCCACGCGAATCCTGCCGCGCAGGTCATTCAGGACCAGAGTCTGATGCGTTTCCGCCAGTCCGAGTTCCCAGGGGCCGCCGGCATACTTGATCGAAGACAATGGTGACGCGCCGGTTCCTCCGGAATCACCGCTGATGAGCACCTTGTCGGCATGCGCCTTGGCCACACCCGCGGCGACCGTGCCGACGCCGACTTCCGAAACCAGCTTCACCGAAACGGCTGCTTCGGGATTGGCATTCTTGAGGTCGAAAATCAGCTGGGCCAAATCTTCGATGGAATAAATGTCGTGGTGCGGCGGCGGCGAAATCAGCTGCACGCCCGGCGTGGCATAGCGGAACTTGGCGATGTTCTCATCGACCTTGTGCCCCGGCAACTGCCCGCCTTCGCCCGGCTTCGCGCCCTGCGCCATCTTGATCTGCAATTCCTTCGCGTTCACCAGATAGTGACTGGTCACGCCGAATCGCGCCGACGCGACCTGCTTGATGTAGCTGTTCTTCGAGTCGCCATTGGCCATCGGCTTGAATCGCTCGGGATCTTCGCCGCCTTCGCCGGTATTGCTCTTCGCGCCCAGCCGGTTCATGGCGACCGCCAGGGTCTCGTGCGCTTCCTTGCTGATCGAACCGAACGACATGGCGCCGGTCGTAAAACGCTTCACGATCTCCTTAGCCGGTTCCACTTCATCGATCGAGATCGGCTCCGGCAGGAACTTGAAATCGAGAAGTCCGCGCAGATTCGATCGCCGCTTACTCTCGTCGTTCACGAGTTGTGAGAACTCGGCGAACGTCTTGGGATCGTTGTTTCGCGTCGCGTGCTGCAGCTTGTAGATCGTGTCCGGATTCCAGTTGTGATGCTCGCCCTGGATCCGATAGTGAATCTCGCCGCCGAAATCCAACTGCCTGATCGGCGCCGGCTCATAGGCCAGCTTGTGCCGTCGCAGCGTTTCTTCGCCGATGTCGCGAATGCTGATACCTTCGACCCGGGACGGCGTCCCGGTGAAATAGCGGCTGATGAGTTCATGGTTCAGGCCGATCGCTTCGAAGATCTGCGCGCCGCAGTAGGACTGCACCGTGGAGATCCCCATCTTCGAGAAGACTTTCAGCAGCCCCTTATTGATGGCCTTGATGAACTTGCCTTCGGCGGTTTGGGCGTCGAGCCCTTCCGGCAGATAGCCGTCGCGCTCCATGTCCACGAGCGATTCGAACACGAGATAGGGATTCACCGTCCCGGCGCCGTAGCCGATGAGGCAGGCAAAATGATGCACGTCGCGCGGCTCGCCGCTTTCGACGGTCAGCCCGACTTCGGTTCTGGTGCACTCACGCACGAGGTGATGGTGGACGGCGGCCACGCCGAGCACGCTCGGGATCGGCGCCCACTCTTCATTCACACCCCGGTCGCTGAGGATCAGGAACTTGTAGCCTTCTTTAATGGCCTGGGATGCTTGCCGACAGAGATCATCCACCGCCGCGCCCAATCCCTCCGGTCCTTCGGCGACGCGGAAGAGCATCTTCAAGGTCTTGCTCTTGAAATGGGGATCGGCGATCTCACGGATCTTCTGCAGATCGGCGTTCGTCAGAATCGGCTGTTTCACGCGGATGCGCCGGCAGGATTCCGGATTCTCATCCATCAAGTTCGGCTTGGGTCCGATGCTGGTCGTGAGCGACATGACCAGTTCCTCGCGGATCGGATCGATCGGCGGGTTCGTGACCTGCGCAAAGAGCTGTTTGAAATACTTAAAGAGCAGCTGCGGCCGGTCCGACAAGACAGCCAAGGGCGTATCCGTGCCCATCGATGAGATCGCTTCCTCACCGTTCACCACCATCGGCGTGAGGACCATCTTCAGTTCTTCGACCGTATAACCGAACGCCTGCTGCCGCTGACGCGTGGTGGGATGATCCGGCTGCGGCACATTCAGCGGCTCGGGCAATTCATCCAACGAAATCCGATGCTGCGTCACCCACGAGCGATAGGGTTTGCGGCTGACGATCTCGGCCTTCACTTCCTCGTCGTCGATAAAGCGCCCCTGGACCGTATCGATCAGGAACATGCGGCCCGGCATGAGCCGGCCCTTTTGCCTGATCTTGTGCGTCTCCATCGGCAGCACCCCGGCCTCCGACGCGAGCACCACGACGCCATCGGTGGTCACGAGATAGCGGCAGGGACGCAGGCCGTTCCGGTCCAGCGTGGCGCCGATCAGCTTGCCGTCCGTAAAGCAGACCGCCGCGGGACCGTCCCAAGGCTCCTGCATCGCGGCGTGATATTCGTAGAACCCACGGCGATCGAGATCCATCTGGGGATTGGCCACCCAGGGCTCGGGAATGAGCATCATCATCACGTGCGGCAGCGAGCGTCCGCCCATGGTCAGAAACTCAATGGCATTGTCCAGACAAGCCGAGTCGCTCTGTTGCTCGGACACGATCGGGTAGAGCTTTTCGAGGTCCTTGCCGAACAGATCGGAATTGAGCCGCCCCTGGCGGGCGCGCATCCAGTTCACATTGCCCTTGAGCGTGTTGATCTCGCCGTTGTGGCACATGTAGCGATAGGGATGGGCCAGCGGCCAGGTCGGGAAGGTATTCGTGCTGAACCGCGAGTGGACTAACGCCAGCGCGCTCGTCAGACTCGAATCCTTGAGGTCCTGGTAGTAAGCCGACATCTGATGCGGCAGCAGGAGTCCCTTGTAGACGATCGTGTTCGCCGACAAACTGGGAATATAGAAGTACTCGCGCCCCTGGATGGCCGACTGGCCCACGGCGTTCTCAACCCGTTTACGAACCACATAGAGTTTCCGCTCAAACTGAGCCTCATTGAGCACATCGCGGGCGATGAAGATCTGCCGCATGAACGGCTCGGTACTGCGCGCCACCGGCCCGATCGCATCGCTCTTCACCGGCACATCGCGCCAACCCAGCAGCCGCAAGCCTTCTTCGGCGATCACCTTCGCGAATAACTGCTCGCACTGCTGGCGGCGATCGGCCTGAGGAGGCAGAAACACCATACCCACGCCGTACTCGCCGGCGCCCGGCAAGGCCACGCCGACGTCACCCGCCGCGCGCTTCAAAAACTCATGCGGAACCTGGAGGAGAATACCCGCGCCATCGCCGGTGCAGGGATCGCAGCCCTGCGCGCCGCGGTGGGTCAGATTCTCCAGAATCTGCAGGCCCTGCTGCACGATTGTGTGAGACTTTTGGCCTTGAATGTTGACCACAAAGCCCACCCCGCACGAATCTTTTTCGTGTTCAGGGTCATAGAGGCCTTGCTTCGGTGGAAGCCCGGGTATCGGCATCATGGCAATCTCGTGTCGCTAGGAAGAAGGTGATGACTTCGCGGTCAGCGGCCACTCATAACATGCAGAGGCAAGCACGCGATATCGTGTCGTTTTATGGGCAGTCTCTCGCTTGTTCTTTTCTGCACCGCACCTTACTGGATGGGCTCCCGCGCTGTCAAGATTGTGCAGGCCGATCCGGGCCCGGTTTGCTTGACTTTGTTTACTCCACTGCCCTACCATCCGCGGCATGTCGAACGGCCCCAGTACCTCGACCATTTACAGCATGGCAGACGTCTGGGAGGCGTATCGCGCCGAACTCGACGGCGTCGAACATCAGGTCCGCCAGAATCTCGATTCCAGCGTCACCCTCGTCAATACCGTCGCCGCCCACATCCTCAACAGCGGGGGCAAGCGCGTCCGCCCGCTGCTACTGTTGTTGTCAGCCCGACTCTGCGGCTATACCGGTCACGAGCATTATCAGCTCGGCAGCCTGATTGAATTTATTCATACGGCCACGCTGCTGCATGACGACGTGGTGGACGAAGCCGACATCCGCCGGGGCCGCCGCACCGCCAGAAAAGTCTGGGGCAACCAAATCAGCATCCTGGTCGGCGACTACCTCTATTCCAAAGCCATGGCGCAGATCGTGGAGTTTCGCAGCCACGGGATGAATGAGGTCCTCGCCGAAGCCTGCACCAAAATGGCGGAAGGGGAAGTCCTACAGCTCTATTACAACGGCAATCCCTCAATGCCGGAATCCGATTACATCAAGATCGTCGAACACAAGACCGCGGGCCTGATCGCCGCCGCCTGCCGCATGGGCGCCATCCTTGCCGAGGCCTCAGAAGAAAAACAGTCCGCGCTCTTCCGCTTCGGCCAGTATCTGGGCATCGCCTTCCAGGTCGCCGATGACACGCTCGATTACAATGCCGACGGCGAACGATTAGGGAAGACCCTCGGCCAAGACTTGCGACAGGGCAAAGCGACGCTGCCCCTGCTCCATCTGCTCGACCATTGCAGCGAACCGGACCGCAGCATGATCAAGGACCGGATGGAAACCCGCACGCTGAGCCGTGAAGATCTTGAGCGGATCCTGGGCTTGATGCAGGATGCCGGATCGCTGGCCTACGCGATGGAACGGGCGAAAACCTATATCGCCGCCGCGCAACACGAACTTGAAGCCTTTGAGGACTCGTCGGCACGCCGGGCTCTGGCCGTCGCCGCTGACTACATGATTACCCGCGATCGGTAACCGTTCCTCCCGCTCCCTCTTTTCCCCACCATGGTGTCGGCGAGAAGACGGGCACTGAGCCGGACGCCGGGTGGATGCCTTTTCGGTCTCACACATTCACGCCGACCACTTTTCACAGGAGCACGAAACCATCATGGCCCAGATCCTCCCCTTTCGCGGTGCGCGCTACGATGCCACCATTGCCGGTGCGGCACGCGATGTCGCCGCGCCTCCCTATGACATCATCGACGCAGCCGGCCAGAAAGCCCTCTACGACCGGAACCCGCACAATGTCATTCGCCTGGAACTGGGTATGGACCAGGCCGGAGACGGCCCGACCAACAACCGGTACACCAGAGCCGGCGCCACACTCTCGCAGTGGATGCAGTCGGGCGCATTGAAACGGGATTCGCAGCCGACAATCTACTACCACACCATCGAGTATGTTCCGCCGGGATCGGACCCCAAGGGCCCGAGAAAGACGCTGCGCGGCTTCATTGCCACATTCAAGCTGGAAGAGTTCGGCACAGGCGCAATTTACCCGCACGAGAACACCCGCGCTGCCGCCAAGACCGATCGCTTGAATTTGATGGAGGCCTGCCGCGCGAATTTCAGTCCGATCTGGTCGCTCTATTCCGATCCCCAGGACACCATCCTGTCCGCCTTGGCCCAGGCGGCAAAATCGACTGCGCCCTGCGTGGAATTCCGCGACGATGTCGGATTCGAACAGCGCCTCTGGGCCATCTCCGACCCGGCGATCACCCAGAAAGTCGTAGCGACGATGGCCAGCAAGCCCATCTTCATCGCCGACGGCCACCATCGCTACGAAACGGCGTTAAATTATCAAAAGCTGCGCCGCCAGCAGACCGGCAACCTCCAGGGGCTGCAACCCTACGACACGGTCCTCATGCTCCTCACGCCGATCGAAGATCCGGGACTGACCGTACTGCCCACGCACCGCGTGACAACGACGCCGTTGCCGTCGTTCGATCAGGTGAAGGCGCTGTTCGCCGACACCTTCGATCTGCAGGAATATCCGTTTACGAACCAGACCCGAACCGCCGTGCGCGCACAATTCATCGATGCGATGCGGACACAAGGGCGGACGACGCCGATGTTCGGGTTGGCGCTGAAGGGCCGCGATACCTATCTGACCCTGGCGCTGAAGGCCGCGCATCGTCCGCCGGCCAGCGCGTCACCCCGCACCAAGCTGGACGTCTCGCTCCTGCAACAACTGGTCGTCGCCAAGCTCTGTCCGACGCAACAGGAACAGGAAGCGATTCTCTATACGAAGGACGACCACGAAGCCCTGGATTGGGCCGCGAACGGCACCGGGACCGGAGCGTTGCTCTTGAACGCCACCAAAGTGAGCGAGGTCAAGGACGTGGCCACCGCGGGCGAACGGATGCCGCACAAGTCCACCTATTTCTTCCCGAAGCCGCTGACCGGGTTAGTCATGAATGTCATGGAGGGATGAGCGCTCGCCATCAGCTATCCGCTCTCAGCTCGGAGAAACTGCACGAGCAGTGCGTTCCTACAGGCTGACGGCTGACCGCTAATTGCGCCTCAAGACCGATGAAAGCCAAACTCCTCATTGTCGACGACGACGCAGATATCGTCACAGTGCTGGAGGATCGGCTGCAAGCCTCGGGCTACACGACCGTCGTCGCCCGGGACGGACAACAAGCGCTGGACCAAATCGAACAGGAATCTCCCAATCTGATCCTGCTCGATCTCGACCTGCCGAAACTGACCGGCATTCAAGTCCTCAAGCGGCTCTCTCAGATCAAACACGTCGAAGACCTGCCCGTCATCGTCATGACCGCGCACGGATCGGTGAACGCCGCCGTCGAGGCCATGAAAGAAGGGGCCTACGACTTTCTCACCAAGCCGCTCGACAAAGATCATCTCCTCATCGTCATCCGCAAAGCCCTTGAACGGGACTCGCTCAAACGGCAGGTTGCCTACCTGCGCTCGGAAGTCGACGGCCGCTATGCCAACATCATCGGCGCCAGCCCGACCGTCCGCACGGTCGTCGAAGCCGCGCAACGAGCCGCACGCTCCGACGCCAGCGTCCTGCTGCTCGGGGAAAGCGGCACCGGCAAGGAACTCTTCGCCCGCTCCATCCATCAATGGAGCCATCGACACGCCATGCCGCTGGTGGTGATCAACTGCGTCGCATTGACGGAAACCCTGCTGGAGAATGAACTCTTCGGCCACGAGCGCGGGGCCTTTACCGGCGCCGACCGGCTGCAGAAGGGCAAGCTGGAAATGGCGGACGGAGGGACCGTCTTTCTCGATGAAATCGGAGACATGCCGCTACCGCTCCAGGCGAAGCTCCTGCGCGTCTTGCAGGACCGCGAATTCCAGCGCGTGGGCGGCACCCGAACGGTTTCCGTCAATATCCGGATCATTGCCGCGACCAATAAGGACCTGCGGCAAGCGGTCAAGACCGGGCAATTCCGCGAGGATCTCTACTTCCGCCTCAACGTCATCACCCTCACCCTGCCGCCGTTGAGGGAACGCCGCGGGGACATACCCGCGCTGGCGCAATTCTTCCTCGAACGGCATGCCCGGGAAGCCAAACGCCCGGCGGCGACGCTCAGCCCCTCATCGATAGAGGCCCTTACCAGGTATCCCTGGCCGGGGAATATTCGTGAATTGGACAACGTTATTGCGCGGGCGGTCGTGCTCAGCCCGACTGATGCGATTGAACCGGACATGATCGCGTTGCTTCCGGAGGATGCCCGTCTCTGTAGGGAAGAAGGACCGGAGCTCCCGTACCTCGATCTGCCCTATCACGAGTCGATGGACGCGCACAGCCGCCACATCATTACGCGAGCGATTGAAAAGGCCGACGGGAATCAGACACGTGCGGCCGAACATCTGCACTTGCAGCGCACCTATCTGGCTCGGTTGATTAAGCAGCAACGTGACCGGCAGGAAGGACGATTCGAGCACGGGACAGAATCGCATGAGACCTAACGAGCGTCAGGCCGGAGGAAGCTTCCGGTCCTCCAGCCGGAGCAAACCGGCTTTCACGTCGCGCTCGGCCTGCCCATAGCGTTCCGGCGTCCCCACATCGGACCAGTACCCTTTCAGGTCATACCCCAACAGCGGTTCGCCCCGCCCGATCGCGGCCACATAGGGATCGATGATCGACGACGCCACTTCTCGTGGAATATCCCGCAAGAGCCTGGAGTGCAGAATGTGGATGCCGGCAAACATGCGCGGCCTTGTCGGCATGGCGGTCTCCGCCAGGCCTTTTCCATTGATCCGGACGATGCGATCGTCCGCTCCCACTTCGACGAGTCCCCATTTCACCGCATCAGGATCCTCCCGCAGCACCAGCGTCGCCAGAGCCTTACGTTCATGGTGGAACGCGCACAGCGCCGCAAGATCCAGATCAAACAGCGTATCGCCGTTCAGAATCAACACCGCCTCGTTTGAGAAGTACCGCTCAGCCTGCTTGATCCCCCCGCCCGTCCCCAGGATGATGGGCTCATGCGAATAGAGAAGCCGCAATCCGAACTGCGCGCCACTCCCCAGGGCCTGCTCGATCATTGGGCCAAGATGATGCAGATTGATGACGACATCGCGGAATCCGTGATGCTTCAGCAGCAGCAAATTCCACACAATGAGCGGGGTGCCGGCAACCGGAAGCAGGGGTTTGGGGATCGTGTTCGTCAGCGGCCGGAGGCGGGTACCGAAACCCGCCGCGAGAATCATAGCTTTCATGGTGAACTCACAGCCATCAGCCGACAGCGTCAACCAGACAAGCCCGATACTGACGGCTGATTGCTGACTGCTGACAGCTTCTCTTCACTGAAGTTCAGCCACATACGGCGTGAGGTGCTTGCGGAGCGGGGCGAGCTCCGGATACCGCTGAAGATTCCGCTTCACATACCCCAAAACGCGCGGGATGTCGGCCAGGAATTTTGGGTTGCCCTTCACCCGATCGATGTAGACAAACCGTCCGGCGGCTTTCATATTCCGTTGAATGCTGGTGAGATCGAACAAGCGCCGAAAGGCGTCGCGGTTGGTCCAGACATGCCGATGCTCAGCCAGCTGATCGAGATAGTAATTCACCAACTGATCCACCAGCGGCTCATTGAGCGCGATATAGGCATCGCGCAAGAGGGAGGCCAGGTCATAGGTCGCCGGGCCCATCAGGGCGTCCTGAAAGTCGATCACGCCGAGCCGCAATCCGTCGACCATGAGATTGCGCGAATGGTAGTCGCGATGGGTGAACACCCTGGGCTGCCCGGCCAAATGTTCGGAAATCTTTTCGAACTCCCCGCGGATCGCCGTCCAGTCCTCCGAGCACATCGGCTTACCCTGGCGCGCCACGATCCCGTACTCCAGGAAATGATCGAACTCCCACATAAGCAACGGCACATCGAAACTCCGGTGGAACGCCAGACAGCCGGGATCGGCCGGCGAGGTCGCCTTCACCTGCATCTGAACCAGCACGTTAATAGCTTGTTTGTATCGGGACTCCAGACTCGGCGCATCGGCATCACGCACCGCTTCGGCCAGCGTCAGATCGCCGAAATCTTCGAGATACAGCAACCCGGCGGCATGGTCATAGTGATGCAGCGTCGGGACCGACACGCCGGCCTTCCCGAGATGCGACAGAATATTCAGAAAGGGCAACTCGGTAATCTGGTGCATCGCTCCGCTGACCGCTTCTTCCGATTGCTTAAACCCCTCCGGCTCAGCGAGTTGCATGAGTATCACGGAGTGGGGGGGACCACCGGCCAGGACGGCGCGGAAGTAGCGCCGATTCGACGCATCCCCCGGCAAGGGCTGGAGTTCGCGCAAGACCAGACCGGGACTCAGCCGCGATTCAATGGTGCGGGCGACGAGGGCTTGATCAGGAGGTGTGAGAGGCCCCTTCGGTGGAGCCGGGTTCGCAGTAGTCATACGCGCCGGATTATACCCAGTGGCCGAAAGGTTGTCACGAACACTGCGGGAATTGCTCAGCGAGAGCGGACCATGTATGCGCCATTCGCAGCAGTCAGACGCGCCGGATTATATCGGGTGGTCCAAAGGTTGTCACGAACACAGCGTGAATTTATCAGCGCGGGCGGACATCGGCTACGGGAGCTACGTTCCAGCCTGTCCCGGACAAGCGCCACACCGCCACCACACCCAACGTCGAGCCCGTCACGTCAGCCAGCCAATCCTGCCAGCTCGACTCACGGAACGGCACGAACAATTGATGGACTTCGTCGGTGATTCCGTACAGCGACGCCGTCAGAATCGAAAAGAGCACCGCCCGGGCTGCCACTGATTCTGTTGCGCCCCGGCGAAACGCCCGATAGCACAACCCGCCAAGTACTGCATATTCCAGCGCATGCAGTACTTTGTCGTTCACCGCCCAGAACAGCGACGGCAGATCGTCGTCCGGATGCGATTGCGCCGACAGATAGAAGATCAATCCGGCATAGCCGAGCACCGGCCCCCAATACACGACGAAGCGCTTCCATCCCGTTCTTCCGGCCTGACCAGTCACGATACAAACTCCTCTGTTCGTTGCGCGTCTCGGACCCCTATGACATACTTCAAAAAATGAGAGAAATCACGCCCCAATGAAAAACGTCCACGTCTGCTTTGTCTGGCACATGCACCAGCCCTACTACACGGACCCCATTGCGGGGACGGCGAGTATGCCCTGGGTGCGCCTCCATGCCACGAAAGCCTATTTCGATATGGCATACCTGCTGGAGAAGTTCCCGGCGGTGAAAGCCACATTTAACTTCACGCCGTCGTTGCTACTCCAGCTTCAGGAGATCGGCAACGGCACCGTGCGCGACCTGTTCCTCGAACGCGCTCAACGTCCGGCCGCAGAGTTGACGCCGGAGGAACAGGCCTTCCTCATCCGCCATTTCTTCTCAGCCAACTGGGCCACGATGGTACGTCCGTTCGCACGCTACCACGAGCTGCTGGTCAAGCGCGGCACCGAGGTCTCGGGACCGGATCTCGCCAAGGTCGCCCGCCAGTTTTCGACACAGGATTTTCTGGACCTGCAGGTCTGGCACAACCTGGCCTGGTTCGGATATGGGCCGCTCCAGCGCTACCCCCGCCTGGGTGCGCTCCGCAACAAGAGCCGCAATTTCACCGAGGATGACAAACACGAAGTCCTCGCGCTGCAACGGATCGCGATTCAAGAGATTGTCCCCCTCTACCGTCAACTGCTCGACCGGGGTCAGATCGAACTCACCACCACACCGTTTTTTCACCCGATCCTGCCGCTCGTCATCGATACGGATATCAATCGCCGCGCGCGTCCCGACCTGCCCCTGCCCTCCCGGTTTCGCGCGCCGGAAGATGCAGAGACACAACTCCAGCGGGCCGTCGACTTTCACCGCAAGACCTTTGGCCAGCCGCCGGTCGGACTCTGGCCGTCAGAAGGATCCGTCTGCCCCGAGCTGCTCCCGCTGGTCCATCATGCCGGGCTCCGCTGGCTGGCGACCGACGAGGGCGTCCTCGCCCGCTCGTTCGAATTGAGCAATCGCCCATGGCATCGGCACACCGACCTCTACCAGGCTTACCGCGCGGGCGAGTCCGGCCGAAACGTGACGATGGTCTTTCGCGATCGCGATATTTCCGATGCCTTCGGTTTCGTGTACCACAAAACCAATCCGGACTCCGCCGCCGATGACGTGCTCCGCCGGCTCCGAAACATTCTTCACAACGCACCGCAGGAACAGATTCTCATCCCCATCATTCTCGATGGCGAAAATCCCTGGGAGCATTACCATGACGGCGGCGAGCACTTCCTCTCGCGCCTCTATCGCGCGTTCACCGCACATGAATTAGATCAGGAACACACCGTCCATCTGACGGCCTCCACCATGTCGGAAGGCCTCGCCGCGGTCCCGCCCACCCAGCAGTTGCCCGCACTCCATTCAGGATCCTGGATCAATCAGGACTACAAAATCTGGATCGGGCATCAGGAAGACAACCGCGGCTGGGACCTCCTCGGCCATACCCGCACCCGCCTCGTGGAAGTCGCCCCGACCTTGCCGGTGGACCGTGCGGAAGCAGCCTGGCAGGAACTCTATGCCGCCGAAGGCAGCGACTGGTTCTGGTGGTACGGCGACGATTTCGACACCGACTACAAGCAGGAGTTCGATCGCCTCTTTCGCACGCACTTGCGCAACGTCTGGCTCTTTATGGGCCTCACTCCGCCCGATCGATTGAACCAGCCGATCTGTGCCATGACCCAACAGGCTGCGGCAGATCGCATCACCCAGCCGGTCTCGATCCTCACCCCCACCATCGACGGCCTAGTGACGGACTTTTTCGAATGGCGTGGGGCCGGAACTATCACGACGCACCCGCCGCTGGGAGCGATGTGGAAGGCCGAGGGGTTATTCACGGCCATCTACTTCGGCTGGAGCCAAGATCATCTGCTTTTACGGCTCGACCCGGATGACGCCGCGCAGCCCCGGCTCAATGGATTGGGGATGGAGATCACGCTCCACGGGCCTCAGCACAGCTTCCGTCTCTCCTGCTCGCTGGCCCCGTCCGGACCGGAGTCCTTCACGCTCTTCCAACAAGGTGAGGCAGAAACCTGGCAGGAGATCGGTCCCTATCGTTCGATTAGTCGCCGAACCATTTTAGAACTGGCGATCCCGACAAAGGACCTCCTACTTGAAGCGGAACAAGAGGTGGGCCTGAGCCTCGTAATTCTCGAACATGGATTGGAAGTGGCCCGCTATCCGCATCATACGCCGGCCATCCTAACCGTACCGGGACCGGAGTTTGAAGCGGGGCTGTGGAGAGTGTGACCGGGATAGTCCTGAGCGTTGAGTGCTGAGTTTTGAGTTGTGAAATTCCGAACTGCCTGAGACACTCTGGACTCAGAACGTTTCAAATACTACGGAGCAACTATGCCTGACTTAAGACGTGATCCTATCGTCGGTCGCTGGGTGATCATTTCGACCGAACGGAACGGCCGACCGCATGACTTTGCCCAGATGCAACCGGCGAAACCGATCTCCACTGCGATCTGCCCATTTTGCCCGGGCCAGGAACGACTCACGCCGAAAGAAATCATGGCCTATCGGCCGCAACCCGGCGAACCGAATTCGCCGAACTGGACCGTCCGCGTCATCCCGAACAAGTTCCCCGCATTGCAGGTTGAAGGGGACATGGGCCGGGAAGGCATCGGTTTGTACGACCGGATGAACGGCGTGGGCGCGCATGAAGTCATCATCGAATCGCCCGGCCACAAGGAAGGCCTCGCCGATCTGCCGACGAAGAAAATAGAGGATGTGCTCTGGGCCTATCGCGACCGTATGATCGATCTCCGAAAAGATCTGCGCTTCCGCTACATCCTGATCTTCAAAAACCACGGCGCCTCGGCCGGCGCCACGCTGGAACACAGCCACTCCCAACTCATCGCCCTGCCTATCGTTCCGACCAGCGTGACGGAGGAACTCGACGGCTGCCGCGCCCACTACGAGCAGAAGGAACGCTGTATCTACTGCGACATCCTCCGGCAGGACCTTGCCAGCGGCGATCGGATCGTGGCGGAGAATCAGGAATTCCTCTGCGTCACACCCTATGCCCCGCGCTTCCCGTTTGAAATGTGGATTCTCCCCAAGCGCCATGCCGCCTATTTCGAAGAGAGCCAGAAATCGCAGTTCGAATTCTTGGCTCCGATTCTCTCCGAGTCCCTGCGCCGCATGGACAAAGCGCTCGGCCGTCCCTCCTACAACTTCATGCTCCACAGCTCCCCGCTGCACGAAAAGACCGGCGACTACTATCACTGGCATCTGGAAATCATCCCCAAGCTCACCCAGGTGGCCGGCTTCGAATGGGGCACCGGCTTCTACATCAATCCCGTCGCGCCCGAAGAATCCGCCAAGTTCCTGAGGGAAGCGGAGCTGTAAGGACCCGGCGCACACACGGAATCCCCCGACAACACTCATACGTGCGGCAGGGAGCAGATTATCTTCTCTTCTCCTGATCAATTCCTGGCATAGCCGCTCAAGTCAGCGCTTCTTCGGCCGATAAGATGTCAGCGCTTGTGTCCCCACACCACTCCCTGAGCACCCACGTGCATACACACTCTTATGCCACATCCATCACAGCAAGATTCGTCAGCGTCTGAATGGCAGGGCGTGGGAACCACACCGGACCGTGCGTCTCTATCCGGCGATACCACCTCTGCGCTCCGACAGTCTGATGAACGGTTCAGGCTCGTCGTAGAGGCCGCCCCCTACGGCATCCTGATCGTGAGCCCCTCGGGGACGATCACCATGGTCAACCCGCAATGCGAAGTCATCTTTGGATTCACGCAGAACGAGCTCATCGGGCAATCCGTCGATATCTTGCTCCCGCCCGCCTATCGCGAGGCCCATGGCCGCCATCTCCTGGCCTTCTTCGCCGATCCGGTGAGAAAGCAAATGGGAGGGCTTCGCGATCTGCCGGGCCTGCGAAAAAACGGAACCGAGGTCCCGGTGGAGATCGGGCTCACGCCGATTCAAACCGCGGCCGGATTACACACGCTCGCGACCGTCATCGACGTCAGCATCCGCAAAGCCAACGAAGCGGCGCTGCTCCGTCTGCAGAACCATTTGCGCGAAGAGGTTGACGCCCGCACGAAAGAACTGCAACTGGCCAAAGACGCGGCCGAATCCGCCAATGCGGCAAAATCGATCTTTCTCGCCAACATGTCTCATGAGCTGCGGACTCCGATGCATGCGATTCTCAGTTTTTCGAGTTTGGCTGCGGAACGTCTCGAACAGAGAGACACGGCAAAAGTCCACCACTACCTCAGCCGCCTCCATGACAGCGGCAAGAATCTTCTGGCCCTGCTCAACGATATCCTGGATCTCTCGAAACTGGAATCCGGCCGGATGATCTACGCTCGTAAGTCCGTCAATCTTGCCGCTCTGGCGCAGGCCGTCGCAGTAGACCTCGACCCCCTGCTGAAAGCCAGACAGCTGACCTGCACCCTCCACCCGCCACAGATCGACACCCTCGTCCACGGCGATGAATTCCGCCTGGCGCAAGTGGTGCGCAACCTGCTCTCCAACGCGATTAAGTTCACTCGAGACAGCAGCGAGATAGGCATCTCCTTCGCCTCGGCAACCCTCCCCGCACAGGATGGACGTCAAACGAATGCCTCGGTTCCCGCTGTCGCACTGACCATCACCGACCAGGGAATCGGGTTTCCGCCGGAGGAGGCAGAAACCATATTCGATAAGTTTGTGCAGAGCAGCAAGTCCAGAAACAACGCCGGAGGGACCGGCCTCGGGCTGGCGATCTGCAAAGAAATCATCACGGCGCACCACGGGCACATCCGCGCAGAAAATCGTCCTGCAGGTGGAGCCTCGTTTACGATCGTGCTGCCTCCGGATAGCCAGGCACACGAAGAGGAGGCTGCGTAGCATGGCCGATTCGCTCATTACCGTTCTCCTGGTCGACGACAACGCCGCTAATCTCGAAATTCTCCAGGACGATCTGGCGGATAGCGGCTATGCCCTCGTGTCCGCCTGGGACGGAGTCGAGGCACTGGAAAAACTGACTCTCGAGCCCCATCGCTACCACGCGGTCCTCCTCGACTTGATGATGCCCCGCATGACCGGCATGGAGGTGTTGCAGCACATGAAGGCCCATCCGGTCTTGATGCATGTACCCGTCATCATCCAGACCGCAGCCGCGTCCCCCGCCGAGGTCACCGAAGGCCTCGCCGCCGGAGCCCATTACTATCTCACCAAGCCGTTCGAGAAGGGCGATCTGCTCGCCATCCTGACCACGGCCATTCGCGATCGTTCCGCGTACTTAGCAGTCCAGGAGGAACTGGAGAACACCGCCGGAACCTTGCAACTGCTCCACAATGGAACGTTCCGGTTTCAGACGCTGGACGAGGCCCGGCAGCTGGCGACCCTGCTCGCCCATGCCTACCCCGATCCGTCCCGTGTGGTGACCGGTCTGTTGGAACTGCTCTTGAACGCCGTGGAGCACGGAAACCTGGGCATCACCTATGACGAGAAATCGCGCCTGCTGGACAGGGGACAACTCGACGAGGAAATCGCTCGCCGGTTGCAGGACCCGGCCTATGCCGATCGATGTGCAGTCGCAACCTTTATCCGGCACGGACACGACCTCCATCTCTCGGTCATCGATGACGGTGCCGGATTCGACTGGCGTCCGTTCCTGCACCTCGACCCTCAACGTGCTTTTGATACCCATGGCCGGGGCATCGCCACGGCCAAGATGGTGAGTTTCGATTCCCTCGAGTACCACGGTGCCGGCAATCACGTCGAAACGGTGGTCCGGATTCCTTCCTGCGGGACAAAGGCCGACAACATCGCGGCGTAACGACAGTTCCTTCCGTATCGTACTTGGGCCCTCGCTCCTTGCCTCATCCTATTCCGGACGCCTATCATGCTTCTCTTCGTGCCCAGCTCAACGAGGGAAACCACAGGATGCCCGTTCGCTTTCGCATTGAAAATCCCGCGCTCGCCGTCCCTCTACGCCAGATCGAACACCTGGTGCGCCGGGCCGGAGGCCGGCTGTGGCTGGTCGGCGGCTGCGTACGGGATCTGATCCTCGAACGGCAACCGCGCGATCTGGATCTTGAGGTGTCCGGCATTCCTCCCGGCCAACTACACGCGATCCTCACCGAACACTTCTCCGTCCAGTTCGTCGGTCGCGCCTTCGGCGTGTTCAAGCTCGACGGCCTGCCGATCGACGTCTCATTGCCTATGCGACGCCCGCTGGATGACGCCACGATCCCCGGCCTCCTCCACCTCGCCGACCCCGACATGGACATCGACGAAGCCCTCTCGCGGCGCGACTTCACGATCAACGCGATGGCCTGGGATCCCGATACACTCGATTTCCATGATCCCTTTCACGGCCGTGAGGATCTCAGGACCGGCACGTTACGCCATGTCTCCGAACGATTTGCCGAAGACCCGCTGCGCGTGCTGCGCGGAATGCAACTGGCTGCGCGCTACGACCTGACGGCGGCACCGGAGACTCTCGCATTCTGCCAGTCACTCACGCAGGACCATCTCCCGAGCGAACGGATCTGGGAGGAATGGAAAAAATTCCTGCTCCAGGGGGTTACCCTCTCGAAAGGGCTGCAGTGGATCCACGGTTGCGGCTGGCTGCGGTTCTATCCGGAGCTTGCCGCGTTACCCGGTTGCCCGCAAGATCCGGTGTGGCATCCGGAAGGCGATGTCTGGATTCACACGCTCCACTGCCTGGACTGGTTTGCGAGGGAACGAACCGGGCAAGCGGAGGACGATCTGACGGTCGGCCTTGGCATCCTCTGTCACGACTTCGGCAAACCCGCCACGACGAAGAAAGAGTTCGGACGCATCACCTCGCGCGGCCATGAACCGGAAGGGGAGGCCCCAACCCGGCAATTTCTTGCCCGACTCACCAATCAAACCGGCCTTGCCGACGAGGTCGTGGCCCTCGTGCTGTGCCACCTTCGCCCCCGCGCGCTCTACGATGCGAAGGCGTCCGACAGTGCGGTTCGCCGCCTGGCCAGGCACGTAGGCCGCATCGATCGCCTCGTGCGGGTCGCGCGCGCTGATCATGCCGGACGGCCGCCAAAACCCTTCGATGAGTTTCCTGCCGGCGAGTGGTTGCTCAAGAAAGCACGGGAATTAGACGTTGAAGCGCAGGCTCCGGCCCCCATCGTGATGGGACGGCACCTGCTTGCGATGGGGGTGTCGCCGGGCCCTGAGATGGGCAAACACCTCGACGACTGCTACGAAGCCCAGTTGGATGGCTTGTTCACCACGCTCGACGAAGGCCTGGCCTACGCACGCCAACGACTCCCCTCATCTCATTGACCTCATCCAACGTTTCACCAAACCCGTTTCAACGTGCACCTACCAACTCTCGCCCCTTGCTCCCTTACACATCGGCATCATATGATCGCCCCATGCATATTCAACTAAGCCACCCATCCAGAGCCGTTGAAATCAAAGGTCCGAAGAAGGCTAAAGACCTCCTGAAAGAGCTCAACCTCGTGGTCGAAGCGCACCTGGTCATTCGGGGCGATGAGTTAGTGACCGAAGACGAGATGCTCTACGACCAGGATCAGATTGAAATCCGTCCGGTCATCTCGGGCGGTTCCCCGAATTTTACGAGCCCACAATGAATTGCACCAAATGCAAAACCCGCGCGGTGATCGATCTGCCGCGCCACAATGCCGCCTTCTGCAAAGGCTGCTTCAATTACTATGTGCATGACCAGGTCGGCCGGGCCATTAAGTCTGAAAAAATGTTTGGGAAGGATGATCGCATCCTCGTGGCAGTGTCAGGCGGAAAAGACAGCCTGGCACTCTGGGATGTCCTCCTCAAGATGGGTTACAAGGCGGACGCACTGTATGTGAACCTGGGCATCGGCGGCTATTCGGAGGTGTCCCATGCCAAAGTGGTCAAGTTTTCTGAAACCGTGGCCGCCCCGCACGGCGCGGTCCTGCATGTCCACACCGTCGAGCAGGAAGCCGGAGCCGGCATCAAGGAACTGGCCATGCTGATTCACCGCCCGACCTGTAGTACATGTGGCACCATCAAGCGCTACCAGTTCAATCGCGTGGCGCTGGAACATAAGTACGATGTGATGGCGACAGGGCACAATCTCGACGATGAAGCGGCCCGCCTGCTGGGTAACGTGCTCCGCTGGCAGGAGGACTATTTAGACAAGCAATCCCCCAACCTACCGGCTTCGCTCGACGGGTTCGCCAAGAAAGTGAAGCCGCTTTTTCGCTTATCCGAGCGCGAATTGGCCGCCTACTCGGTTTTGAACCGGATCGACTATATCGTCGAAGAATGTCCGATGGCGAAAGGCGCCCGAACGCTCCTCTACAAAGAAGTGTTGAACCGGCTCGAAACAGAATCGCCCGGCACGAAGCAGGCCTTCTATTGCGGCTTCCTCGACAAACAGCGCAAGCCGCAAGCCTCCCCGACCACGATGGCCGAGAAAGATCAGGCCATGCTGCACCCCTGCTCCGTCTGTCAGCAACCGACCACCGCCGACGTCTGCTCCTACTGCAAGATGATGGCACGAGCCAAAGTCCAATCTGCCTCATAAACTCTTTACGATTAATATCCTCATGACCCAACGATCGTATTTGAATCACATTCTGAGCTTTGCCTTTTCACTGATTCTCACAATGCACTTTCTGCCCTTCTCACCCGCCGCTGCATCTGATGAGCCCGCAACAACACCCATCGGCACCCAAACCATAGGGCTCACAACCGGACCATTCTTTCCCCTGCGCGTTGGGATCAGCCAAACATCAAAACTCTTCGGGGAAGCCCTCATGCCTTCGTGGATGATGACCCTTACGGAACCGATCGGCTCAGGCTGGTACCAAGGCCAACTGGCTCTCGGCGCAGAACTCGTCGCCTTCCACACTCATAGTCCGATAACAGCCTATGGGATCGGACTGACGCCGAAAATGGCCTATACCTCCACGGCGTTTGGACGGGTGCGCCCGTTCATCGAAGGAGGCGGAGGACCGGTATGGACGGACCTGGGCGGACGGATTCCTGAGCAGCCGGGACAGTTCAATTTTCTGGTATGGGGTGGAGCAGGCTGTGCCTACCAGATGGCTCCGGCATGGGCCCTCACCGCCGGCTACCGAGTCATGCATATCTCTAATGCTGGAACTCGCTCGCCCAATTCCGGGCTGAATTTTAACCTCCCATACCTTGGTCTCACCTATCAAATATTCTGATTCCTCGGCCTTCTCCGCCTTCAATACAGCTGTCCCCAGCTCATACAAAATTGAACACTTGTCACGGACGAATCGTGGGGATTCTGGGGGAGGCCCCCCTCTTTTGATGTGTGGTAACTCTTCAGAGAATGTGATGATATCGGAGTCGCTGGCAGAGACACTGACATCACCCACTGGCACCACGAGGCATGTCTAGTTATGCTCGAACGCGTCCTATATGTCGTGAATCTCGACCCTTCAAACAAATATGGGTCGCTCGAAGAACAGATCTTCTTGACCAGCGAAGCCTTTGCTAAAGAGGGAGGGGTCTTCATACCGGTTTTTTCAGCAGCGCTGCCGGAAAAAGAAGAGCACCGATACAGACTTGCGGGGCTGGCAGCAACATCATTGTTCCTCGGACGATTTGACTTCCGTACTCTGCGCAAGCTGCTGCATTTGATCGACCGGTATCGCATTGATGTGGTCCATTGGAATCTCTACCATCCCCTCAACGGATACGCGGCAGCCTTGCGTGTCATACGACCCAGGTTGCGGCATTACCTCACCGATCACAACTCTAGACCGAAGTCATTGAGTCGCTCTCCTCACTCACTCTCAATTTCGTGCAAGAGACTGATGCTTCGAGGCTATTCAAAAGTTCTTGCTGTCAGCGACTACGTCCTCGCGGAGTTAGAGCAACAAGCCATTTGGCCTAACCTCGGCAGGTACCACCACTTTGTGAATACAGGCCGTTTCCAGCCCGACAAATCAACACGCTCACACATGCGATGCTCACAAGGGGTTGAGAAAGTATTTGTAGTCCTGGTCGTGGCACACCTCATCCGGGAGAAAGGTGTGCATATTGCTATCCAAGCGCTCAAGGAGCTTCCCTCCAATGTTGTCCTCTGGATTGTCGGAGACGGGCCGGAACGACTGCCCCTTGAGCGAACCGTCGAATCTCTCGGTATCCGTGAACGAGTCAGGTTCTGCGGCTTGCAGGCTGAAGTGAGTCCATTCATGCAGGCCGCGGACTGTTTCGTATGCCCATCGTTATGGAAAGAAGCGGCAGGCCTGGTTATTCTTGAAGCGATGGCTTGCGGCCTGCCGGTGATCGGGAGTGCTGTCGGGGGCATCCCTGAATTTATTCAGCCCGGCCAAACCGGATCGCTCGTTCCAGCAGGGGATCCTGTGGCTCTCGCAGCCCATATTGGTCGGCTTTATGCATCAGAGACGGAACGGGAAGAGATGCGAGTGAAGGCCAGAGCCCTGGCTGTCTCACAGTTTTCCCATGAATCACGGGTTTCCGATGCCGTCGCTATTTACAATACAACATGCCTTGAGGTGCGGTGATGGCACATGATCTGACCAATCAGCTCGACCGTGACGGCATTGTGATCCTCCCCGGATTTGTTACGGGGCCTCAACTGCAGGGAATGCAACAAGCCTTTGAAGCTCGCTTGCGGCACATGGCGTGGAACGACACGTTAGGATATGAACGGACCGAGATGTATCGCCATATGATCCAGGACGTACTTATTCTGGACCAAGGATTCCTCGATGTCGCCCTGCATCCGATTGCTCTCCAAGTGCTCAAGGAATATATCGGGCCGCAGTTCCAGCTAGTCGAAGCAAAGGGGTGGTTATCGCTCCCGACCAAGAAAAACTTTCACGGATGGCATGGCGATGCCTGGTACGATCAGAACAGGGTTTCCGCAATTCCCAGGGAAGTGAAGCTTGTCATCTACCTCACCGATGTACGATCCGGCGCATTTACCTATATCAAGGGAACCCATCGGAAACAGCATCCCCGACTAGTTCCCAGTCATGAGCTCGCCAACGTCTCTAAGGAAATGATCGTGGAAGTCCTGGGAACTGCCGGTTCAGCCGTCCTGTTTGACACCTCCGGAATCCACCGGCAGGCTACGCCCGTCTTGGAGCCTCGGCAAGCGGTGTTCCTGAATTACCACGACCCCGGCATCCCCCTCCAGCAAGAGGACATTGACTATTATCGATACCACCCGCTCCTCCTCAATGCGGCTTTTCTGGGCAACCTCACACCGGAAGAACAACGGGTCTTGGGATTTGGCGACAAGCGAAACTACCAGCACGGCTTCGAACGCCGGCGTCGCCATGTACTCTTAGAAGGGATCAGCCGATCCCTTCTCGAATCCTCACTGCAGATAAACCAAGCCCTTTATTATCCTCGGAGAGCACTAGCCAAGGCCAGGAATCTTTTACGGCACTAGAAAAACTGCTGAGCCTCGCTCTTCAGCGTCGACAGCCTGATGCCGAACTGCACGGTGCGTTCCATCGGGGAAGGCTCATGCTCCTCACCACAAATTAGGAAGGCCTCAATGCGCGCCAGAAAAACATTTCTCGTGTTTTGCTTTGCAGCTCTCCTGCTTGCCGTCACGGCCGTCGCGTCTGAGCTTGCCTTACGAATCTCAGGCCATATCTCCACCGCCAGTATCCACGCCATCTCAGACACGGACTTTGTGCGGGTGCCGGGCATGTTCGAACCGAGCCAATCCGTGGAGGAGACCCCTCATCCCAAGCTTCATTACCATGCGACCATCAACTCGCTCGGGTATCGAGGGCCTGAGGTTGAACGAATCAGGCCTCCTCACGTTGTTCGCATCCTCTGTCTCGGGGATTCCGGAACTTTCGGTCAGTTTGTGAACGATGATGAAACGCTCTCCGCAAATCTGGAACGGATGCTACGACAGGAAGGACATTTCGTCGAGGTCATCAATGGAGGAGTCCCCGGCACAACTATCGTAGACCAAGTAGAGATACTTCAACGGAGCCTCAGCCTTGCGCCGGACATCGTCATTCTCACATTCAGCGAAAATGACATTGCCGACTTGGAAGCGGAGCCCTCTCAATTCGCGGCGCTTGCGGAGAACCGGCGCGTCAAAGGGCAGACAGGGCTGAAAACCGTCTATGAACTCGTTCGAGACACCGCTCTCTTCAATTACCTTTTAAAGGTCAGAGCGACCTGGAAGACCTACTCGGCACCTCAGGGATCCACCGCTGAAGTCCGTGCAAGTCATGAAGGCTCGGACACCAGACATGAACGACTCTGGACAACATACTCCCATCACCTAGACGCAATGCGCCAGACTCTGTCCAGCAGGAATATCCGAATGATCTTCAACGGCTATCCGACGCATCAACGGATCGGCGCCGATACATTTACGGACGATCGGAGTCGCGTTCAGCTCAGCCGAGCGGAAGCCTTGGCTAGGAATATGGGAATACCCACGGTTTCGCTCCTCCCTTCCTTCCGGGAAACCGGGCTGGCCAAGGAAGAACTCTATCATTTACCATACGATGGGCATGCCAATAAAATGGGGTATCTGGTTCAAGCTCAGGCGCTCCTTCCCATAGTCCGTGAGTCAATCCAGGCTGTTCGCAACAGTGCTCCAGCCCCACGGTCCTAGAGCTGAGCAGACGTACGAAAGAGATTGCCCCAGCAAGGCTAATCCCTTGATAGGATCCTATGCTCGGAAACCCGGTCCAGAGAGCCTGTCCGACCCTTCTGCGTTCTGCTGTCCTTCCTCTCTCACTCCTGGTAGCGCTCACCATTTTCATTCAATCCGTCTTTGCTGCCGAGTCTGATTTCATCGGCCGGTGGAACCTCACTCTTCTCGAAACGGATGGCTATACTTCTGCCTGGTTACAGATTCAGCCTACAGCAAGCAAGGACAAGAGCGGTCAGCTGGTATGGATCTTCGGCGGAGCTGAGCCTTTGGAGGATGTTTCGATCTCAGAAGACACGCTGACCTTCTCGCACCTATTCATGGGGAAACGGCTCCATTTCACCGCAAGATATGCAAGCAACGCTCTCAGTGGAACGGCAACGGACCACAGTTCCACCATTAGATGGAATGGGGTTCGCGCACCGGATTTGCGCGCCCCCACCGCACTACGACCAGGAACGCCGGTGGCCCTTTTTACCGGCCACACGCTCTCCGGATGGACCTTGCGTAACGGATCCTCACCCTCTTGTTGGCATGCCGAAGCGGGCATCTTATTCAACGACAGATCCTGCGCTGATCTGAAATCGAACATCGATTTTTGGAATTTTCATCTCCATCTAGAGTTTCGGCTCGACGACAAAGGCGGGAGTGGAGTGTACCTTCGAGGCCGATACGAAGTCCAAATCGACCACGATGGGAACATGCCGCCTACCCCTCGCTCGACCGGCGCCATCTTTGGGCACATCGGTCCGACCCTGGCGGCCGGGAAAAACCCAGGCGAGTGGCAAACGCTTGATGTCACGCTCATCGGGAGAGAGGTGACCGTGCGGCTGAACGATCACGTCGTGATTGCCCATGAACAAATTCCAGGGCCCACGGGTGCCGCCCTCGACAGTGATGAAGCACGGCCAGGCCCCATCATGCTGCAAGGGGATCATGGCCGCGTGTCATTCCGTAATATCGTGATTACGCCTTTGCTTCATCAAATCCCTTAGCGTCTCGATCCATGCATCGCTGACTCGTCCTGCACCGCGACACGGTCCTGAGTTCTTCCCTGAGTCCTCCTCTCATCATAGGGCCCTGAATTCGATCCCCTCAAAGAAGCCCGGATCTGAACGCGATCCTTGTCGGCCAGAGCCGCATCAGCCAGTTCCTCTCTTGCAAAGAGGGGATTGACCCCGTAAGCTGCAGACTTACCTTCCCTTCCAGAACACTCGACACGAAAGCACTGGATCATGGCAAATTCTGGTCGCGACTACTATCAAGTTCTCGGCATCCCCCGCACGGCTTCGGCCGATGAGATCAAGAAGGCCTATCGCCGTCTCGCCCGCCAATTCCACCCCGACATGCACAGCGGCGCCAAGAAGGCCGAGATGGAAAAGAAATTCAAAGAGATGAATGAGGCGCATGAAGTCCTCTCCGACCCGGACAAGCGAAAAAAGTACGATCAGCACGGCGCCCAGTGGGAGCAGGCCGAGGCCTATGAGCGAGCCCGCCAGGCCGCCGGATCCCAAAGCCGCGGACAGGCCCACTCGTTCAGCGGCGAGGGATTTTCCGATATCTTTGAGAATCTTTTCGGGGGCCGCGGGCGAGCAGCCGGCCAGCACGAATTTTCGGCATCCGGGGAAGATCTTGAAACGGAAGTTGATCTGTCCCTTCGGGAAGTCCTGAGCGGCGTGACCAAACGAATCAACCTCATGGAGCCGACTCCCTGCTCCACCTGCCGCGGAAGCGGTGCGGTAAAAAACCGGCCCTGTCAGGCTTGTCTGGGATCAGGCCACCGGATGGAGTCCCATTCAATCGAAGTCAAAATTCCTGCGGGCGTCCAGAACGGGACGAGAGTCCGCGTGCCGGGGAAAGGCCAGCTCGGCATGAACGGCGGCCGTCGCGGCGACCTCTACCTGCACGTCACGCTCATGCCGGACAAGGTCTTTCGGCAGCAAGGCAGTGATCTGCATGCCAACCTGCCGGTGTGGCCATGGGAAGCCGCCCTCGGCGCCGAAGTCATGGCCCCCACATTGACCGAGCCGGTCCGCGTGAAAATTCCCGCTGGTAGCCGTGCCGAGGGCAAACTACGCTTGAAGGGGAAAGGGCTCCCGACTGCGGCCGGAGGCCATGGCGACCTGTTCCTCACGCTGCAGATTGTCCTGCCGTCCCCTTTGACCGAGGGAGAACAAAAGCTGTACGAACAACTGAGTCACTTGCGAACGGGCGATCCACGCGCGGAGTTACTGGCCGCCGCCCAACGAAGCTAGCTTCCTCCACTGTTCCTGATACAGGACTCTGCATGCCCCTCGCCGAATACGCCCTGCTGGCCTTCAGCTCTCTATTCGTCATCGTCGATCCGATCGCAACGGTGCCGGCCTTTCTTGCCATGACGCCGCGCGATACCATGCAACAGCGCCTGCGCATGGCCCGCGTCGCCTGCCTGGTGATGGTCGGAGTGCTGGCCGGGTTTGCGCTGATCGGCAAATCGCTGTTTCACTTGCTAGGCATTACCCTGCCTGCGATACAAGTCGCCGGGGCGTTAGTGTTGCTGCTGGTAGCATTGGACATGCTCCGCGCTCAGCGTTCACCGGTCATGGAAACCGCCGAGGAAACCGCCGAAGCCAGCGGGAAAGATGATATCGCCATCACCCCCCTGGCCATCCCCATGCTGGCAGGCCCTGCAGCCATTTCTACGGTTATTTTGCTGGATGCCCAGGCGGCCGGGTGGGTTCAGCGCGGCATCTTGCTCGCTTGCCTTGCGGTAGTCGGTCTGGCAAGCTACATTATCCTGGCACTCGGGGCGAAAGGGGCTAAATGGCTGACTCCGATGGCAGAGAAAATCATGACGCGCCTCATGGGGCTGTTGCTCGCCGCCCTCGCCGTACAATTCTTGTTTAACGGACTCAAAGGAGAAGGCGGGCTGTTACAGCAATAGCGCAATCTTCATCGTTCTTACAGGCGGGTTTAACCGAAGGAGGACACATGCAACGATCCCGTGCAGCAATCATCACCCTGACTCTCGCAGCCGCGGTGAGCCTGACTCTGGGCACGTCCGGTGTCTGGGCCGAAGGATACGGCAAGGAAGGCCATACCGGCGGCGGACACAGCGCCATGGGCGGACACGGTATGGGCGGCATGATGCACAGCAGCACCGGCCACCTCATCCGCCATCTCCTCAAGCATGAAAAAGACATCGGCCTCACGGCCGACCAGGTCGCCAAGCTCAAGGAGGTCCAACTCAATCTGGATAAGACGCGGATCAAGGCGGAAGCAGATATCCAGGTGGCGGAACGCGAGCTGAAGGCGCTGACCGACGACGAGAAGTCCGATCTCGGCGCCATCGAAGCCAAGCTGAAGCAGAGCGAAGACCTGCAAGTCGGCTTGCGCATGACCTCCATCAAGACCAAGCGCGAAGTCCTGGGCCTCTTGACCCCCGAACAGCGCGCCAAGGAAAAGGCCGAGCACGACAAAGTGATGCAAGAACACAAGGGCGCCGGCAGCGGCCACGGCACGCCTCATGGCGGCGGTGCGGCGAATCCCCACGGTGGAGCCAATCCCCACAAAGGCGCTGGAACCCCGTCGGCTCCCGGCAACATGTCAGTGCAATAACCTGTTTTTGAAGGAGGTGGCCCATGAAATCTCTCACGCTCATCCTGACGCTCGCGGTTGGAACAGTGTTGGCACTCGGGACCCCTGCCTGGAGTGACAAGAAAAAAGGCGAAGAAGGCGATCTCGCCACCCTGGCCAAAGACGCCAAGATTACGATCGAGCAGGCGGCGAAAACTGCCGTAGAGAAAGTGCCCGGCACCGTCGTCGAAGCGGAACTTGAAAAGAAGCACGGCAAAACCACCTGGGAGGTGGAAGTGCTCGGGGCGGACGGGAAAGTCACGGAAGTCTGCATCGATGCGGCGACCGGAGAGGTGATCGGGACGGAAGCCAAGGACAAGAAAGACGGGATGAAGAAAGAGGGAAAGAAAGGAAAGTAATCGGACCATGCCCAAAGAATTGAAGATGAAGAGTCACGATCTCCTCGTTGGTCCAGGCCGGGCGCCGGCACGGGCCATGCTCAAAGCCGTCGGGTTCACCGACGAAGATCTGTCCAAGCCGATCGTCGGGGTGGCCAATACCTGGATCGAGGTCATGCCCTGCAATTTTCACCTCCGGCGGTTGTCGGAACGGGTGAAGGCCGGGATCCGCGCCGCCGGCGGAACGCCGATTGAATACAACACGATCGCCGTGTCCGACGGCATTTCGATGGGGACCGAAGGCATGAGGGCCTCCTTAATCAGCCGGGAAGTGATTGCGGACTCAGTCGAGCTGGTCGCCCGCGGCCATTTGTTCGATGCGGTCGTCGCTCTGTCCGGTTGCGACAAGACCATCCCCGGTACCGTGATGGGACTCGCCCGATTAAATCTGCCATCGGTGATGCTCTATGGCGGGTCGATCATGCCCGGCCAATTCCAGGGGCACGATGTGACCATTCAAGACGTGTTTGAGGCAGTCGGCAAACATGCCTGCGGGACGATGACGAACGCCGAGCTGAAAGATCTCGAAGACCATGCCTGCCCAGGCCCCGGCGCCTGCGGCGGCCAGTTCACCGCCAACACCATGGCCATTGCGTTTGAATTCCTGGGAATATCGGCCATGGGGCGTAACGGTGTTCCGGCCATGGATCAGCACAAGGACGATGTCGCCTTTGAAGCCGGCAAGATGGTGATGGACCTCCTCAAGAAGGATCTACGTCCCAAGCAGATCATCACCCGTAAGTCGCTGGAGAATGCGATCGCCGCCGTGGCGACGACCGGCGGCTCGACCAATGCCGTCCTCCACTTGCTGGCTGTCGCCCGAGAGATGGGTGTGAAATTGACCATCGACGATTTCGACAAACTCAACCGGAAAGTCCCACTCCTCGCGGACCTCAAGCCGGGCGGTCGATTCACCGCGTCAGACCTCTTTGCCGCAGGCGGGACCACACTCGTCGCCAAGCGGCTGCTGGATGCAGGCATCTTGCATCCGAATCAGCCGACCGTGTCCGGCCGCACTATCGGCGAAGAAGCCGCCGATGCGAAGGAAACGGCCGGGCAGCAGGTGTTGCGGCCACTCTCGAACCCGATCAAGCCCACAGGCGGGCTGGTCATTCTGAAGGGCAATCTGGCACCGGAAGGCTGCGTGGTGAAAGTGGCCGGCCATTCGATCATGAAGTTCCAAGGCCCGGCTAAGGTATTTGAACGGGAAGAGGATGCCTTCGCCTCAGTCAAAGCAGGAAAAATCAAAGCCGGCGATGTGGTCGTGATCCGCTACGAAGGCCCGTCAGGCGGACCAGGCATGCGTGAAATGCTGGGCGTGACCGCGGCGATGGTGGGAGCCGGGCTCGGTGACTCGGTCGCCCTCCTCACCGATGGACGCTTCTCCGGCGCGACACACGGCCTGATGGCCGGCCATGTGGCACCCGAAGCCATCAAAGGCGGTCCGATCGGCGCGGTGAAGAACGGCGATACGATTACCTTCGATATCGCCAAACGACGGCTGGACGTGGCGCTCACGGACAAAGAAATCAAAGCGCGCCTCAAGAAAGTCAAACACCCCAAGCCGCGCTATACCACAGGGGTCATGGGCAAATACTCGCGACACGTCTCCTCGGCCTCAGAGGGAGCGGTCACCAGCTAGTAGATCGGGCATTGTGCCTGCGAGATCGGGGAGGAGCGCATCTGTGTTTCTCCCCGATTCTGTTAGTGGTAGGTTATCTGCCGCTCCCGGCTGACCACGGTTTCCAGAAGCGCGCGCGTCCCATTTTTCTCAGTCCACCGCTGAACCATCTCCTTCGTCCAATTTCCCGCCGCATCGAACTCATACGTCACCACTGACTTGCGGAGATGCGCACTCCGAAAGAACTCACTCTGCTGTTCGATCCGCTGACCGGCGTCGTTGTATCGATAGACATCTTTCCGCATCAACGCCCCGTCTCCTGAATAGAAACGGCTTTCCTTCAGCCGCCCTAACGGCCCGTGATGATGCGTCGACTCCAGCACCAGCCGCCCTTGAAAATACCGGGCAAGGTAAATCAGTTTTCCCCTGATGTCATAGAGCGATTTCTCGACAGTCCCATTCCCGGTGACCGCGAGATCCTCCGTAACGACGCCACGTTCGTCATACAGGTTGAATTCTGCATGGGCAAGTTGGCCATCATCGGTCGCCGCAATCATGGCAACTTGCCGGCTCTGCTCGTCAAACCCATACCGGTAGATCTTCTTGTACAGGACATGGCCGTCAGGCTTGATCGTCTGCTCTTCCGTCACCCGACCGACTGCGTCGTAGGACAGACGATACTGAACTGAATCGGTTTCTTGCGTGGGGAATAGTTCAACCTTCGTCAGGCGCCCATCATGATCGAAGTGATGGATGGTACGGAGTTGTGAATGACGGGTCTCCGCCGTCTTCACCGGGCCTATCAATTCTTGTTTTGAGAGATCGCTCGTCGTCTCGCCGAGGACCGAACCCGCGGCGGGGCACAGGAGAACCCCGAGGATGAACAGGACTCGAAACAACCATGGATGATCAGTGTGCATGCAGGTGGCGCATCATACACCGCTTGCTCCGATGAGGAAACTTCTGAGCACGGAGAGTTCCTACCGCTCCTTCATACGCCCGCGCATCTCCACAATCATGCCATCCAGATCGGCCTCGGCCTTGCTTCGATCACTGACTAATTCGTCCAAGTTATAAGCACGAGGCGAGGGAGGAGTTGCGAGCGGCTGAACGGGCGCGCGCTGGTTTTTCGGGCTGACCATCTTGGGTGCCGGAGTCTGGCTGGGGACTAGTCGAGGAGCCGGGATGGGTTGTTGCATCGGGAGTTGATCCGCCGGCACCTCAGTCGCCGCACGCGTTGGCCCTGACGGGAAAGGTACCGGCAGCTGACCTGATACCACCGTACCCAGCTCGCGCAGCCACTGTCTGGCGACCGAAGATTTGAGCGAGAAGCTGATACTGGTGATCGGCATGCCATCAGGCGCCACCCGGGCAATCGCCGTATTGACCCCGATCATATGTCCTTCACTGTCGACGAGCGGGCCGCCGGAATTCCCCCGATTCAAACTGGTCTCTGTTTGGAAAACGTGCTTCCCCTTCACACCGTTAAAGTTGTCGACTTCGGCGCTGATCACTCCTGTTGTCAGCGTCCACAGTCCGCCCTGCTCGGGATGGCCGATCGCAATCACGCGGTCCCCGATTTTCGTCCGGTCCGACTCGCTCAGATCAATGACCGGAAGCGGAGCAGCCACCCCCTCAAGCTTAAGCAACGCCAGATCCAACGGGGCTGAATAGGCCACCAGCTTGGCGCGGACCATGCGGGCCAAATCGGTCTTGCTATCGCCGCTCACGCGGACGGGTTTCAGAAATACGGAGAGGCGAGGATAAGGTTTTCCCATTTTTTCGTCGATGACCACATGGGCATTCGTCAAGACCACGCCGTCGGGCTGAATGATGGAGCCAGTTCCTCCGCTGCCGCCCTTTCCGCTGTCGGAATGGCCCATGACCATGACTACTGCTGGTGAGGCCTGTTCATAAATCTCACGCGGGGTCAGATCCTTTGCTTCAACACTCATATGCCCCTGGCCGATCAGAGCCGCGAGGAAGATCAGCGCATATCTCATCATTTTCTCCTATCTTTCAATAGTCGTCGTGTCGGAGGAAGAACCGCCCTCTTGCCCTTGCCTGTCACATCCGCCGCAGACCTATCGTTGCCGAAGAGTATAGGTCTCAACGAATAGTGGTGCCAGGCGTTGACCAGCCGACAGTAGAGAGCAAGTGGGAAAACGTAAGAAGCGACCTATTGGCGCTTAAAGAAGTCGGCGACCATCTCGACCACATAGGTCAATTGGGCGTCGCTGAGTTCGGCATAAATGGGAAGGGACATGACTTCTTCGGCAGCCCGTTCGGATAAGGGGAAGGCCCCCTTCCGATAGCCAAGATCCTGGTAACAGTTCTGCATATGCATAGGGAGCGGGTAATAGATCTCGGTCCCGACGCCCTTCTCTTTCAGATGAGCCCGAAGCTCGTCGCGCTTCGAGACCCGCACGGTATACTGATTGTAGACGTGGAAATTGCCCGCCTTCGTCGATGGCAATGTCACGCGATCCAGCAAACCCGCCGCTCGAAACAACTGGTCATACCGGGCTGCATTGCGTCGGCGGCCTTCAGCCCATTGATCGAGATACTTGAGCTTAATATCGAGCACGACGGCTTGTAACGCATCTAAGCGGCTGTTAATCCCGACCGCTTCATGAAGATAGCGGACCCGGCTCCCATGCACACGCAACATGGCGAGCGCATCTGCAAGCCCCTGATCATTGGTCGTGATCATCCCGCCATCGCCAAATCCGCCAAGATTCTTCGAGGGGAAAAAACTGAAGCAGGCAGTATCTCCCAACACCCCGGCACGCTGACCGCCCTGTCCCGCTCCGATGGCCTGACAGGCATCTTCAATGACATGCAGTCGCTTGGCCTTGGCAATCTGGTTGATAGCCGGCATATCGGCACATTGACCGAAAAGATGGACTGGAATAATCGCTTTAGTGCGAGATGTCACCGCACGTTCGAGTTGCGTCGGATCAAGATTGAACGTATCCGGCTGAATATCGATAAAGACGGGCTTTGCACCCAATCGAGACACGGCACCGGCTGTGGCGAAGAATGTAAACGGGACCGTGATCACTTCGTCGCCTTGCCCCACTCCCATCGCCATCAGCGAGAGGAGCAATGCATCGCTGCCCGACGCACAGCCGATCGCGTAACGGGCCCCGACATACTTAGCCAGAGACTCCTCAAAGGCCACCACCCGCGGACCGAGGATAAACCCCTGCTCGTCACAGACCGTTTGGACCGCCGTCATGATCTCGGCCCGAAGAGGTTGAAACTGAGCTTTTAGGTCGAGGAGAGGAATATTCATGTATTCAAATCGTCCCGAAATCCCTGGCGTTGGTCATCAATGCACAGGCTACGTTTACCCCATCAATACCTTGGACGCGATCTCTTTGCAAGTGGAGAATGAAACCGGCGAGACACGAGCTAGCGAAAATCGCGACGCTGGAAGATGATGCTTGCAGACATCAGCAAGAATGAGACATAGGTCAAGCCGTACACAACAATGAGCAAGAGGTCCGTTCCGGACACCTCGATATGGTGAATGACATTCCCCTTGAGATTGAACCGCTCTAGATTCGGCAGGATGTAATAGAGGCCGGTGACCGCGGCACGCATCCCTTCATCCATCTTCTCCCCGAAGGTCTTGAGATCCGCCGTGAGATGGCCGATCACGTAGGTGGCCAGCGTGAAAATGGCGCTGAGCGTCGCGCTCGTGAAGGTCGAACACAACAAGGCCACCGCGGTGATGACCATGAATTCCATAAAGATCAACCCCAGCGCCTTGAACAACATGCTCTCAATCGGCACACTTTGCGCAAAAAGCACCAGCAACAGTCCCCCGGCCATAACCAGTGTATTCACCAAGAGCGTCAGGGTCAGACCTAGGTATTTCCCAACCAGAAACTGGTAGCGCGCGACGGGTTTCGACACGATGGTATAGATCGTTTTCTTCTCGATCTCTTTGTTGACGAGTCCGATTCCGACGAAGATCGCGATCAGCACCCCAAATATATTGATGCTCCCAAGCCCCACATCCAGCAATAAGCGATGAAACTCCCCCAGCGTCAGCCGCATCAGCAACAACGAGCTCCCAATCATCAGGAGCGCAAACACCAGGAGGTTGTAGAGCAACTTGTCCCGCAGGTTTTCCCTGAACGTATTGAGCGCGATCGATAGAACCTTCATACGCGCGCCTCCACAGGTGGCTGCACGCCTTTGGCTTCACGAATGAACAGATCCTCCAGCGACGCCTTATGAGGAGTCAACGAGACCAGCTTGGCATGGGCCGCCCGAATAACTTCAAGAGCCTCATCCACCTGACGCTGGCTACTCAGCACGGCTATGACTCGTTCCCCGCTCACCATCACCTTCGTTGCCAAGACACGCAGATGTTCCAGACCTTCCGGCGAGAGCCGATCGACGACCATCTCCACTTCATGCGTGGTTCCTTGTTGGATCAACTCAGATACCTGTCCACAAGCCACCAATCGGCCTTTCATAATCATGGCGACTCGATCGCAGAGTAACTCGGCATCGTGCAAAATGTGCGAGCTGAACATGACGGTCTTGCCGGATTCCTTGAGACGGAAGATCAGGTCGCGCACTTCCTTCCGTCCGATCGGGTCAAGCCCGGACATCGGCTCATCCAGCACGACCAGTTCCGGGTCATTGATTAATGCTTGCGCGATTCCAACCCGCTGTAACATCCCTTTTGAGAATTTTCTGAGTTGGAGGTCTTTCGCGTGAGACATGCCCACCAACTCAAGCAACTCATCCACACGCCTATCGAGACTTCCCCCCCACAACCCGAAGAGATGGCCATAGAAATTGAGGAACTCACGGCTGGTCAGATAGTCGTAGAAATAGGGAGACTCGGGAAGGAACCCGAGCTTGGCTTTCGCAGCCGGATCGCCCACAGCATGGCCGAAGATTCTGGCCTGACCGCTGGTGGGATAGATGAGCCCCATCAGCATCTTGATGGTCGTCGTCTTTCCTGCTCCGTTAGGACCAAGAAATCCGAACACTTCACCCCGCCGAACCTCCAACGACAATTGATCCACTGCCGTGACGCGCCGGCCCCAGAATCCGACACGAAACACTTTACGGATGTTTTCAATCTGGACAACGTGGTCCGTGACAGGACGCATGTGGAACCTTACCCCTTATCCAACCTGAACACTTTAAGCCGCCCGGGATGGGTGCTGCTTGTGACCGCTCCCGTCTGAGCATCTAGGTTATACGTTCCGCCGAAGGGCTCTTCAGGCAGTGCAGGCAGTATGCCGGACGAAACCAAGTCAGACAATGCTTTTGGATATTTTCGTTCCGCCTGACGATAGTGCCGGATCGAGTCCTCTAGGCGCCTGAGATCCCGCTCGATGATGATTTCTTTGACCCGCACCTCCAGTTTCTCTCGCACGGCAATGTCCGGATTCTCCTTCCACATCGCCTCAAGAAACTGCAGCGCCACATCGGGATTCCCCGATTCTGCATACATCCGAGTCGCCAAGCCTGGGAGAAATCCAGGGCCGCCAGGAATCTTTGCCGCGCGACTAATATATTCGGCACCCTTGGCCGGCTGGCCTAGAACAAAGTAGTGGTTGTACCCAAGCAGAAACGGCAAAGTCCATTCGTTGGGATTCGCAGCGTGGCCTTTCTCCAAGAGCTGGTTGCTCAAATCAACCCGCCCTGCCATTTCAGTCAGAACCACGCCTCCCACATAATAGATATAGGCATAGAGAGGATCGAGTGTGGTAATCACGTCCATCGCATGATACAGCCACACATGCTCATCAATAGAATTTTTCTTATTCCCCAGCACCTGGAGCGTTCTCAGCCAGAGAATATCCGCCCCAAGATGGTGGTGGCCCAACAAGGCCGGCCGCAGAACCTCACCGCGCGGGAGTTGCGCTAATTCTTCAATTTTCCCTGCCACCCGGTCAGAACGACGATCCAGATCTTGTTGGAGGTATGTCATAAGTCCGATGAGGACAGCCATCACAACAAAGAGCGCAGAGCAAGTGAGCTTTCTAGAAATAGAAGATGACGATTGGGCAGGAGAGAGAGAAGAAGAAGAGCCGAAATACATGGGAAACTACCACCTCTTTAATAAACAAGGTCCCGCCGGCTGCTTCCAGCCGGCGGGACACTTGGTTTAGGCAGAGCCTAGGCCGACGTTAGAATACGCCGGTCGTGCAATCCTGAGCTCCGGTCCCGTCAGCTGATGCCCACACCGAGAGGGTAGGATCGCCGTCGAGGTTGGACGAAGCCGTCGCCCGAAAACCACCAGCAGTCGTACCCGCGTCAAGAGCCCCAGTTTCGTGGATGATGTTAGCAGCAGCGGCCGTCACCGGACCAAGACACGAAGTATGCGCAAGGGGATACGAACCCGTCGCATACTGATACAGCACGTTGCCGGTCGGCTGGAACCCAAGATCGGCGAACGTGCCCGTCGTTACACCGGGACCGGCAGCACCCACGCACCAACCCTGAGCACCGGCAAGCGTCACCGCAGGAGCAGCGGGGTTGAACCAGTTGATGGGAGCGCTCTTCGTACCGGCAACGGGAAGCGACGCCACCGGCCAACGTTGCACAGTGAGATAGCAGCCCCGCTCACCCTGCCACGACACTTCTGAGGTCTTGATGGCCCCCAGGTTTGTCTTGGCTTCCGACTGCCGCGACTTCATCTGATACTGCAGGAAGTTCGGGATGGCGATGGCCGCCAAGATGCCGATGATCGCCACGACGATCATCAACTCGATGAGGGTAAAACCCTCTTGTTTACGCAATGCCTTAAACATCGTACTGCCTCCTGGTTGATGGTTCACTGACCGCCCACTCTCACACTCTGCTTCTTCTTGCTACCCGAGGCGCTCGTGTTGGCGCCTACCAGGGCTATAGCAGGTTTGATGCCGGTCAGCGTTAAAGACGAACGTATCACCATCTCTCTGGAAATCAACAAGTTAGAAGAAATCATCCGACTGGCCGGTTATGCTCGGCAGCAACCAGCCCTTCCGCAATCTGCTCAAAGATGCCGAGAATTGGCATCTCACGCGTTTATCTTGAACAGAAAACGGACGAGGTCCTTCTGCTTGATCGATCAATATCGGAAGCCTGGGCTCTCTGGAGAATGAATGCGTGAGGCGGTTCCATGGAGAATGATCTCCTTGAAACTATTCATGAACTTTAGCGGATGATCACAGGAGAATCGTTGACTGCCCGGTTTGACCGATCGCCCCCTTTATGGATAAGAGGAGAAGTCGTCCCCTTCGTCTCGTACGAACCGATCGGAATGGATACGGCTATGGGGCAGATTGTCTAGACTGTATCTTCTCTGATACGCGGCGTTTGGCTTGCTGGATACGATCCTCGCTGGCAGGATCACCAAGGCCTTGCTCGCGGAACCGTTGAGCCAGCTTTTCGTTCGAAGGATCAAGCTCCAGTGAATGAAGCCAGGCTTCTTTCGCCTCGGATAGCTTCAGTTGCTTCACATAAATTTCTCCAAGATGCTCATAGATCACTGGATCGTCACCCACCAACGCGACCGCGCGCTTAATCTCGGCCAGCGCTTCATTGAATTGCCCGGCCTTATAGAATGCCCACCCCAGACTGTCGACATAGTATCCGTTGTCGGGCTTGAGCGCGACCGCCTGCCTGGTCAATGACAAGGCTTGTTCCACCTTGACGCCCCGTTCTGCGTAGCTGTACCCGAGATAATTCAAGGCATCGGCGTGGTGCGGGTCCAGACTCAGGGCCGACTCCATCGACTTCACCACATCGTCAAAGCGATTGAGCTTATCGTAGGCAGTCCCCAGGTTGAAATGTAGATCCGCATTCTTCGGGTGATGGCGAAGGCCTTCTTCGAAGGCGCTCAAGGATTTCTCGAATTGCTCGGCCTGGAGGTGCGCGAGCCCTAGCACAATAAAGGGTTCTGGCTGCTTGGGATTGATCCGCGTGGCCTCGGTCAAGTGGGTGATCGCAGCGGGATAGGCCTTGAGCCGATACTGCAACACTCCTAGATGCATATGACTGTCAGCATACGACGGATCGAGCTGAGTATTGAACTGGTACGCTTCCAGCGCTTTCGAGAACTCCTTCGACTCCTCATAGAGATAGCCGAGATAGTCTCGCACTTTGAGTTCGGCAGGTCGCGCCTTCAGCACCGCCTGGAGCAGCTCAATGGCCTTGGGAAATTCCCTTTTCTCTCCGTAGATCAGTGCCATCCGCAACTGCGCGTCGAGGTCGCCAGGCTCTTCGGCCAACATCTTGTCGAGTTCCGCGAGGCCTCCGGCGTAGTCCTTGGTATTGACGTAGAGCTGGATCAGGTGCTGGCGGATATCCTTATTATTGGGATTCACCCGTTCAAGGTACCGCTTGAGCACCGCAATCGCTTTTTCTCGCTCCTGCCGGGTTTCGTACAGCGAAGCCTGGGCAAGATACGCTGGTTCAAACGCCGCATTGACCGCGATCGCCCGTTCGAAACTTGCCAACGCCTCGTCCTGTTTGCCTGATTCAAGGAAGATTCTGCCGAGGTAGTAGTGGCCTATCGGCGACTCCGGCGAGACTTTCAATCCCTGCTTCGCGGTCTGCTCTGCCTCCGCCAATCGCTTCTGATTCACGAGGATAATCGCTTTGGGGAAATAGGCGTCGCCCTGGGCCGGGTCACGTTCAATCGCCAGATCCAACAACCGCAGCGCGCGATCCGGTTTGCCGGCGCTGGCGAGAATGCCGGCCATTTGCGTCAGTTGTTGAGCATCCTGACCGGTCCCTTCACCGACTTCCTCCGCATAGCGAGCCGCATTGGCCAGGTCACCTAAGCCGAAATAGATCCCGGCCAGTCGCGCTTTGACCGAGCGCGAGTTCGGATCGGTTTTGAGCACCGCCCGATATTCCTGGATCGCTTTATCATTGTCTTGGGCTAGCTCGGCTTGGTATCCCAGCATGAAATGATACGACGCTGAGGCGTCCGCAGCCGGAGCCATGGCCGGCTTTTTCGGTGGGGGGCCGGCTGACGCACCTTCCTGCGGATGGGGTGCCGCCGCACAAGCCACTGCTACAAGAGGAATGAGGATGCCCAAGAGTCCACGCCCCGCGCACAGCGGCATATGACCAGGGAATAACAATGAGAATGAGGAAGCGACCGAAGACCAGCGTCGTGTATTCACAATAGCCTTTGGGGAAAAGGACTCGGAGTGCATCGTCAGCTGGAAGGAATTATACCGACAGGAGAAAAGACCCGTCAAACGACTTCATGATTCGCGAACGTCAAGGCTTTCAAACTTGGCGAAGCGATCCTGAAAGAACAGATCTCGCTTTCCGATCGGACCGTTCCGATGCTTGCTGATAATAATCTCAGCTATGCCCTTCCGCTCAGAGTTCTGATCATAGACATCTTCGCGATAGATAAACATCACCACGTCGGCGTCCTGCTCGATTGCGCCGGACTCACGCAAGTCGGCCAACATGGGGATCGGTGGTTTTCTGGCCTCTACGGCTCGACTGAGCTGTGACAGCGCCACCACCGGCACATTCAGTTCTTTCGCCAACGCCTTGAGCGACCGGGAGATATCAGAGATTTCTTGTTGCCGAGACTCGGAATCACTCCGCCCCTGCATGAGCTGCAGGTAATCGACGATCAGGAGATCTAGCCCCTTTTCAGCTTTGAGACGGCGGGCTTTCCCGCGCATCTGCTGTACGGTAATTCCACCCGTATCATCAATATAGATCGGCGCTTGCTCCAGCCTCCCCGCCGCTTCTGCCAGCCGCCACCAGTCTTCTTTTTGCAACTTGCCCGTCCGGAGTCCGTGGGAATCGACACGTGCCTCTGAGCTCAACATGCGCAACACGATTTGCGGCTTGGACATTTCGAGGCTGAAAATACCGACCACCGCTTTGGCGTGGATTGCGGCATGCGTCGCAAACCCCAAGGCCAGACTGGTCTTGCCCATACTGGGACGGGCCGCCACAATCACAAGGTCGGACGGCTGAAGCCCTGCAGTCAGATCGTCGAGATCGTAGTACCCCGTCGGGACTCCCGTAACATGCTCTTTCCGCTTCGACAGCTTATCGACAAGATCAAGACTCTCTTTGATGATGTCGTTGATCGGCGTAAACGACCGCTCCAATTTGCCTTGGGCAATGCTGAACACCGAGCGCTCGGCAAAGTCGAGCAGATCATCTATCGAAGTCGTTCCCTCATATCCTTTTGTCAGCACTTCCGTCGAGGTGTGAATGAGTTCCCGCGCCACCGCTTTGTCGCGCACAATCTTGCAGTGATACCGGATGTTCGCGGAGCTGGATACCGACTGGACCAACTCAGCAAGAAAGGCCGCGCCGCCGATCGATTCCAGCTCCCCCTTCGCCTTCAACCGTTCAGTCAGCGTGATCTGGTCGATGACTTCCCCGACATCGGATAAGTCGAGCATCGCCCGATACACTTTGCGATGGGCCGTGCGATAGAAATTCTCTTCGACAAGCAGCTCCATCGCTTTCGGCATGGCCTGGTTGTCCAGCAGAATAGCGCCCAACACAGACTGCTCCGCCTCAAGGTTCTGCGGCGGCAACTTTGGCTGAGAAAGATCGACGGTCGCGAAGGGCTTCATGCCGTCCTCTTCGATCCCTTCCGGATCCGTTTGGACGCCCCAGCCCTCACCACGTTTGCGGAAGACTGCGCTTGCAACCCACGAAACAGACGGTCGACATTTAGCGCAAAACCTGTGGAGGGAATATTGCGTCCGAACCGGCCGATGAGATGGTCATAGCGCCCGCCACCTCCCAACTCGACCCCGACGCCTTCGGCAAAGACGTCAAACACCACACCATCGTAGTAATCAAACCCGCGGAACTCACCCAAATCAAGAATCAAGAGGTCCTGATGCCCAGCTTGGCACAATAGCTGATAGACCGTCGCCAATCGAATAAGCGCCTGAGTGGCAAACTTGTCACTTTTCGCAAGCACTCGACCTCTATCCAACACCTCGGCCTGCCCGCATAGCTCGGGGGCCTCTAAAATGGAGGTGGCATACCGCGCTGCCACCTGTTCACTGGCAAGAATTTCTTGCAGACGAGGAAGATCTTTGCGAGCCGCAGCCTGCTCGGCTCGTTTCTGTCCGCTTGGAGACAGCCCTGCCCTGACCAGCAATCCCTTAAAAAACCCGACATGCCCGAGCGAGATTTTAAAGGATCCCAGGCCGACCCGCTTCAAGCACTCAATCATCAGGATAAGCATCTCACTGTCAGCAGCCGCATCATCCGCTCCGATATACTCTGCGCCGACTTGAAAAATTTCCCGGTCGCGCCCGGCATGCTCCGGTTCATAGCGAAACACGGACGTGCGATAGGACACCCGCAGCGGCAACTGAGTGCCCATCATGCCCATCGCCACGGTTCGTGCAATCTGAGCGGTCGCGTCCGGTCGCAAGAGCAGAATACGGCCGGTGGTGCGATCGGCAAACTTGTAGCATTTCTCAATCAGCTCAGGCTCTAACCCCGGAGTCAGCACGTCGAGGTACTCAAATGTCGGCAGGATGATTTCGTCGTAACCCCGACGCGTCAAACGTCCCAGCAGTTTGGACTCGAGCGCTCGAACTTGCTTTGCCGCAGCAGGCAGGATAGTCGCCATCCCGGACGGGACCAGCGACCGATCGCGCAAGGGATGGGTCTGACCAAGGTCAACGCGCGTCTTCAAAGGAGCAGGAGGCATAGCAACCGATGCGCGTCTACGACCGTTAGGAGAGATTTGCTACTTTGACCGACAGAATATTGGAACTGGATTTGATCTTGTCCAGCGCGCTCGCCGGGAACACGGTATCCGAAGCAATGATCAACAACGCGTTTCCGCCGCGCTTTTCGAGCGCGCACTGCATGCGGACGATATTGATATTGTTCTCGCCGAGCACATGTCCCACCATCCCGATCACCCCGGGCCGATCGACATTGTGAATGAACAGCATGTGTCCCTCAGGAACCACTTCGACCTTAAAGCTGTCGATCTCGACGACCCGGGCGTCCTTCTTATGGTAAAGCGTGCCCGCAACCTGGTGCGTGGCCTTTCCTGCCTCAACCTTGACGCGGATCAGGCTGGTAAAGTCGCCGGCGTCTGTGCTCTTGATTTCTTTCACTTCAATGCCACGCTCTTTTGCCACGACCGGAGCGTTGACGTAATTCACCGGGTTTTCCATGATCGGCGTCAGCAAACCTTTCAACACGCCGATCGTCAGCGGCGCGATCGAGAGCGTCGCCACCTCCCCGCTATATTCCACCGTGACCCGTTCAATTCCGCCATGGCACAATTGCGACAGCAGTGATCCCATTTTTTCCACGAGCGTGAGATAGGGCTGCAACCGCGGCAACAGCTCCGGTGCAATGGACGGAATGTTCACCGCCCCCCTGGCCACACCCTTCGTAAAGTAGTCGACCACCTGCTCGGCGATCCCGACCGCGACGTTTTCCTGCGCTTCCGTCGTCTGGGCGCCGATGTGCGGCGTGCAGATAAAATTATCTAAGGCTAAAAGAGGATTGTCGGCCTTGACCGGCTCCTCTTCAAACACGTCAAACGCCGCAGCCGCCACCTTCTTGCTCTTCAAGGCCTCGACAAGGTCGACTTCGTTGATGATGCCACCGCGGGCGCAGTTCACGATCATTACACCGGGCTTCATGGTGGCAATCGCCTGCGCGTTGATGATGCCCTTCGTCTCAGGCGTGAGCGGCGTATGGACCGAGATAATATCGGCGCTCTTGAACAAATCAGGCAACGCCATCATCGTCACGCCCATTTTCTCCGCTCGATCCGCAGCCAAATAGGGATCGTATGCGATCACTCGCATACCGATTCCCTGTGCCATTTTCGTCAAGTGGCTGCCGATTTGTCCGACGCCGACGATGCCGAGCACCTTATTGTAGAGCTCGACTCCCATGAACTTGTCTTTTTCCCACTTACCGGCCTTCACGGACGCGGTGGCTTGTGGAATCCTCCGGCTCATTGCGCAGATCATGGACATCGTGTGCTCAGCCGTCGTGACGGTATTGCCGCCCGGCGTATTCATGACAACGATGCCGCGCTTCGTGGCCGCCGGCGTATCGACGTTGTCGAGGCCGGATCCCGCACGCCCCACAATCTTCAACTTCGGCGCCGCCGCGATCAGCTCATCGGTGACCTTGGTGCCGGAGCGCACGATCAACCCATCCGCGTCCTGAATCTCTTTGAACAATTCCTCTTTCGGCATTTTTGATTTCACCACCACGGTGAAACCAGCCTTTTCAAGGAGTTCGACGCCCTGCTTCGATAAACTGTCGCTGATCAGGATTTTCATGAAGACCTGCCTATTTCGCCATCAAAATTTCTTGCGCTTTACCCACTCCGCTGCCCAACTTCACAGAATGGCCAAGCCCCTTCAAGACCATCTCTGTCGCAGCCACGGCCGTTATCACGTCAAATCGATCGGCATAGCCCATATGAGAGAGACGAAACACTTTACCCTTCAACTGGTCCTGTCCGCCGGCTGCAGTAATGCCGTATTGAACACGGAGATTCTTATAGATGGCCTGTCCGTCCACTCCCTCCGGCGCGCACACCGTCGTCAACGCGTCGCTAGGTGAGTTCTTTGGGAATATCGCCAAGCCTGCAGCCTTCATCCCTTCACGCATGGCGTGGGCCAACTGCCCCTGCCGGGCAAACATCTTTTCAAGCCCCTCGGCCTTCATGATTCTGAAGACTTCCTGAAGACCGATGATCAATGACACTGTCGGAGTAAACAATGTCTGGTTCTTGGCCTGATTCTCACGCTCTTTCTTGAAGTTGAAATAGAACGAGGCATTCTTGGCCTTTTCCGCAAATGCCCAGGCCTTGTCGCTGACACTCACAAACGCCATTCCCGGGGGAAGCATAAGAGCCTTCTGCGAACCGGTAATGACCACATCCAATCCCCATGCGTCCGTCTTGATGTCGAATACGCCCAACGCGGTAATCGCATCGACGACCAATATCGTATTCTCGTACCCTTTGACAATCTCGCCCAACGCCTTCACGTCGTGCGACACTCCGGTCGACGTTTCACTGGCCTGGACATAGACCGCCTTAATCGAGGGATCGGCTTTCAATGCATCGGCGACCACTTTCGGGTCGACCGCATCGCCCCACTCGACCTTGATTTCCGTGACTTGCACTCCAAATGCTTTGCAGATCTTTCCCCACCGCTCGCCAAACTTCCCGCCATTGATACACAGTGCCTTATCGCCGGGAGACAGAAAATTGGAAATCGACCCTTCCATCCCCCCTGTACCGGAGGAAGCCAACATCAGGACGTCATTTCGAGTCTGAAACAGCCACTTGAGCCCCTCACGAACTTCCGCAAAGATCGGATCGAACTCAGGAGCCCGATGATGAATCATCGGACGGGCCATCGCCAACAACACTTCTGGGGGTACAGGCGTAGGGCCCGGAGCCAACAAATACCGCTTCAACATTGACCGATCCTCCTTCAATATCACCCGGTGGGGATGCGACTAGAAAAGAGGCGGTACGCTACCACTAGCGCCACAAGACTGTCAAGAAATGGAGGCCACAAGAGCTCAAAATCGCTGGATGTTTTGCCTCATATCTCATCACATCCCAACAATACAGAAATACAGACTCGTGCCGCCAACGACGCTATGGACAAAGAGTCCGCCTCAAAAGAAGGGCGCTCTAACCCATTCAATTTCTTGACAACACACAGACTGATCGATAGTCTAATCAAAGAAAAGAGTATTTCACCAGAACTTGAGGTCCATTTTGAATCTGCGACATGTCTTTATGCCATTTTTCGCACTCTGCATCCTTACCATCGGAACCTTCTTGGTCCCCGTCGAGGACAGTTTTGCCGAAGCTCCATCACCGGACGTGACCGCCGATGTGAATACCCCGGAAGAAGACGACGAACCGGATGCCAACCTGGTTCCTCTCGAACCTGAATTGACCACTCTCCCTCCAGAGCTGACGGAACCCGTGCAGGATTCAGGCACGGCCATCGGAGCTGCATCGCAAGATCCGTCAAACTCGATGGTGCCATTCCCAAGCCCCATCCAATCCGCCAATGGCGGGACCGTCTACAATATTCCCATCGTGATCGACCCTACCGTGCAGAGCCATATTCGCTTCTTCAACACGTCGATCCGATCTCGCTTTGAACAATGGCTCATACGACTCAGCCGCTATCAACCGCTGGTTGAAAAGATTTTCTCAGAATTCAATATTCCCAGCGATCTGGTCTACCTGTCCCTAGTCGAAAGCGGCTTCAATCCCTACGCTTTCTCGCGCGCGAAAGCGACCGGGCCGTGGCAATTCATGAAAGGCACCGGAAAAGTCTACGGCCTCCGCATCGACAATTACGTGGATGAACGCCGCGACCCGATCAAGTCAACCGTCGCAGCTGCTCGCTACCTCCGCGACCTCTACGACCTCTTCGGAGCCTGGCCTCTCGCCATGGCGGCCTACAATGCCGGTGAAGGCAAGGTCATGCGGGCGCTCCATAAGGTTCAAGGGGAAACCTTCTCTGACATCTCGAAAACTAAATTGATCCGCACCGAAACGAAGCAATACGTACCCCGCATCATGGCCGCCACCGTTATCGCGAGGAATCCCGATCAATACGGATTCCCACAGAATCCTGTTGCGCCCCATCAGTTTGAAGAAGTGGTGGTGAATCGGCCGCTCCATTTCCATGCGATCGCTAATACGACTGGGATTCCCTATGAAGAACTCCGCCTTCTGAACCCGGAACTTCGACGCGACGCCACGCCGCCTGGGGAATCGGCTTACCACCTCAAAGTCCCGGTGGGAACGAGCGCGAAAGTGGTCCAGCTTCTGGATCGTGTTCCCTCATATAAATTTCCTCCGCTCCCGGCAGTCAAAGTACAACGCGTCAAAACCGATAGCGGGCGATGGTATCGCGTACGCGGAGGGGACACACTCGAGAAAGTCTCCAAGCGTTTCCGCGTCCCCATGAAAACGCTGAAGGCGAAAAACAACCTGACCAGCCCCGTCATCAAGGCCGGGGAGTTCTTGATCATCGCACGCTAATGCCATACCCCCGCTTCAGGCATAGCCTGAAGCAGCAATACCGCAAAAGCGGGCGAGTTATGGTTTCTTAGGTGCGGCCGGTGCTGTAGCAGCCGGCGCAGGAGAAGCAGGGGCGGGGTCTGGCGACTTCTTCACTTCAAGCACCTTGAGCCGCACAGCGGCTTCGTTGGCCAACGGGGAATTCGGGTAGTTCTTCATCAAGTCCTGATAATGTGCCAGGGCACCCTCAGGCCGCGATAGACTCTCTTCGAGCCGGGCCAGCTCAAACAGTGCATGATCCCGATTCAACGCACCGGGAATATCCAGCACCGCCGAATAGGCCTTGGCTGCCTGATCACGATCCCCCTTCAAGAGATACGCATAGCCCAAACGCTGCTGAACCAAACCAAGCAGCGACGCGTTCGATCCGTACATCAGAACAAATCGCTTATACGCTTCAATAGCTGCATCCAACTCATTGGCCTGAACCAACGCATTCCCGAGATGGAACGCCGCAAGCGGAGCCGTTGATGTCCGGGGATACTCCTCCACAATTCTCTTATAGAGCGCCACCGCTTCCTTGAGATTCGTATCCGCCTTTTTGGGGTCGTCTGCAGGCCGTGTGAAATAGTGAAGCGTGGCTTCCCGTTCAAGATCTTGTGCTTTATTGGCGGTCTGACTGTCGTACCACAGCACACCACCGACGATGCCAGCAGCAAGCAGTAGAATCGCGGCACCCACGAGCAACGGGCCGCGATAGACGCGCACGCCCTCCAGCCAATGCTCGAGATTGCTGACCAGATGCGCCTCGTCGACCGGCAAAGTCCGCGGTGGAACTTTAATACGATAGGTCATAAGATATCCTGGCAACTGCGATTTTATTTCGAATGAACCTGGGCCTTATACTAGGGATTGATTTACCTTGTCAACGTAACTCATCCTGGTACGGCCCGCAGGCCCCAAGCGCCACCTGATCAGAGAGCATCCCCCATGTTTCAGAGCCGCCTCCAACAGCTGGATCACCAAGCACTGACCCGGCACCTCCATACACTCGGCTCTGCGACGGGGCCAACCATTCAGCTCGCGGGGCGCACAGTCATCCTGCTGGCTTCCAACGACTACCTGGGTCTCGCCACCCATCCTGACGTCATTCACGCCGCCATCCAGGCAACTACACAGTATGGAGCAGGTGCCGGAGCAGCCCGATTAGTCTGCGGCACACTCCCTCCTCATACAGAGCTGGAACAGGCTCTTGCCACCTTTAAACAGACCCCCTCGGCACTAGTCTATGGATCGGGGTACCTTGCGAATTTGGGCATCATCCCATCACTCATCACACGAGGCGGGCAGATCTTCGCTGATCGACTCTGTCACGCCAGCCTCATCGATGGCGCGCGCCTAAGTCGCGCTGACCTGCGGGTCTATAGGCACCGAGATCTGAATCACCTTGAGTCCCTCCTCAAACGGCCCCCCCCTGGGCGCCCAGTGCTCATCGTGACGGACGGACTATTCAGCATGGACGGCGATCTGGCCCCGCTTCCTGAACTGGCAACTCTGGCCGAACGATTCGGTGCGACGCTCTACGTGGATGATGCCCACGGCACCGGGGTGATGGGCCAATCGGGCCGGGGCACACTCGAGCATTTCGGAGTCGAGGGCCGGATTCCGTTTCACATGGGCACCCTTGGCAAAGCACTTGGCAGCAGCGGCGCCTATCTCGCCGGCCCTACGGACATGATCCAATACCTGGTGAACACCAGCCGCCCCTTCATGTTTACAACCGCCCCGCCGCCTGCTTCGGCGGCAGCGGCTTGCGCCGCGCTGACCGTCCTCCAGCAAGATCCGTCACGCCGCGCTCGGCTGTGGCGCAATCGCGACCATCTGTTCGCTGGCCTGACTCGTCTCGGATTTCACCTCACCGAATCCGCCAGCCCCATCCTCCCCGTCCTGATCGGCCGCGCCGAGAAAGCGCTCACCTTTGCCGAACAACTGCTGGCTCAAGGGGTCTACGCGCCCGCGATCCGCCCACCGACCGTCCCCGATGGATCCAGCCGTATTCGCGTGACCATCACTGCTGAACATTCTCCCGAACAGATTGAGTTCGCGCTTTCCGCCTTTAAACGCGCCGGACAATCCACACAGCTGATCTAGCCGATCAACCGGCTCCGCATCATCCCGCGAATTTCTTGCTTTCCCGTCTTCCTATGGCATGATGCTCACAAGTCATTCATCAGGGAAACCGCTACGCTGATCGCAGTGGCGAGGCACGACCGACGACCAGTCTTACTACGGAGTCATACCCATGGATATTTCCAAACTCCTGACTTTTTCAGTTAAAGAAGGCGCGTCTGATTGTCATATCAGCTCAGGCGAGCCTCCGATGATTCGTATTCATGGCGACCTCAAGAAATTGGATCATCCGGCCCTGACACCGGATGAGACGCATGCACTGATCTACGACATGATGACGGATACCCAACGGAAGAATTTTGAAGAACACCGGGAATGCGACTTCTCATTCGAGCTTGGCGATATCGCTCGGTTCCGCGTGAACGTCTTTGTGCAGCAGCGCGGACTCGGGGCGGTCTTCCGAAACATCCCCACAGAAATTCTTCCGCTTGAAAAGCTCGGCATGCCGCCGACCTTGCGTCAACTGTGCGACAAGGAAAAAGGGCTCATTCTCGTGACCGGGCCTACCGGGTCCGGTAAGTCAACGACGCTCGCCGCCATGGTCGATTATTTGAACAATACCTTCGAAGGCCACATCATCACGATCGAGGACCCAATCGAGTTCGTCCACAAGTCGAAAAAATGTCTTGTGAACCAACGGGAGCTGGGCGTGCACACGCTGTCCTTTGCCAACGCCCTCAAGTCCGCGCTTCGCGAAGACCCTGATATCGTGCTCGTGGGAGAAATGCGCGACCTGGATACGATTCAGCTTGCATTGACTGCGGCAGAAACCGGACACCTGGTCTTCGGCACCCTCCACACATCAAGTGCGCCCAAAACCATCGATCGTATCATCGACGCCTTCCCCCCCGCACAGCAGGCGCAGATCCGAACGCAGTTATCAGAAGCACTGGAAGCTGTCATCACCCAGACGCTGCTCAAGAAAAAGTCGGGAGGACGTGTGGCTGCGTTGGAGATCATGGTTGCAACCACCGCTGTCCGCAATCTGATCCGTGAAGCCAAGCTCCATCAAATCCCCGGCATCATGCAGGCCAGCCAGAAAGACGGCATGCAGACGATGGACATGGCGTTGCTCGAACTGGCAACGCGTGGCGTCGTCACGAAAGCCGAAGCGCAATCACGCAGCATGAATCCGAACCTCTTCGGATCAGCCGCTTCACTCAGCGGAGCCGCATAACCACAGCAGGACCACGGAGACAGGCATGGATATCCGCAGCCTCTTAAAAGTGATGGTCGACCAGGAAGCGTCCGACCTCTACCTCACAGTCGACGCGCCCCCGATCTATCGCATCCACGGATCCACGCAACAAACGGACGCTCCCCCGTTCAGCAACGAGCAGCTCGAAGCCCTCGCTCTCGCGCTCATGCGCGGGCAGCAGCGGGGAGAATTCGAAGAAAAAATGGAGATGAACCTGGCGCTCTACTACAAAGAGCTCGGCCGGTTCCGCGTGAACATCTTCCGACAGAGGGGCAATGTCGGCCTCGTCTTCCGTCTGATTAAAGCGGAGATTCAATCCGTCGATCAGCTGCAACTCCCGCCGATCATCAAAGACATCGCCATGACAAAGCGCGGGCTTGTGCTCGTCGTCGGCGCCACCGGCTCCGGTAAATCAACCTCGCTCGCAGCCATGATCGACCATCGGAACTCCATTCACCAAGGGCACATCATCACGGTCGAAGATCCGATCGAATTCGTCCACAGCCACAAGAAGTCGCTGATCACGCAGCGAGAGATCGGCTTTGACACCTTGAGTTTTCAGAACGCCCTGAAGAATACTCTCCGGCAAGCCCCTGATGTGATTCTCATCGGCGAAGTCCGGGATACCGAAACGATGGAAGCCGCCATCACGTTCGCAGAAACCGGACACCTCTGCATCGCCACGCTCCACTCGAATAATGCGAATCAGGCGATCGAGCGCATCATGAACTTTTTCCCGGTCGAACGGCATCCGCAAATCTATCTGCAGCTCTCACTGAACCTACGGGCGATTATTTCACAACGCCTCATTCCCTCCCTTGATGGGCGACGTGTGCCGGCGCTGGAAATCATGCTGGATACACCGCGCGTGAAAGACCTCGTCAAAAAAGCGGAAATCGACACGCTCAAAGAAGCGATGGAGCAGGGAGTCGATGAAGGCTGCCAAACGTTTGACCACGTCCTCTTCCAGCTCTACAAAGCCAACAAGATCAGCCTTGAACAGGCCTTGATCAATGCGGACAGCGCCAATAATCTCCGCCTCAAGATCAAGCTGGAAGGGCTCAAAGGCGATGACGCGGTGAATGCCCTACTGGATAAGCACCCCTCGCACCAGCAGAGCGATGCCTTTAAGATTCAGGGGAGCGGGAACGTAGTGCCTCTCAAAAAGCGCTGAGACGCGCGCGGGGAGCCAATGACGTTCGGTCGCTTACTTTTCCAGGACATTCCCCGTCTGATGTTCCAGATACTCCGCAATCTTCTGCAATGCCAGCGCGCTCAACTTTGCGCCATACCACACCGGCATCGTCCGCTCCGGATACCCCGGAACAACAAACACTGACGGATCCACCACCGACTCCACCACATACTCATGCACAGTGCTGGCCTTCCCTTGATAAGAGGAGTCGGACAGCCGTTGAGCCCCTGTCACGCCAAGAGTGAGGGGCGGGCCAACCTGCCCAACCGCGCCTGGAATTCCAGGAATCGCGTGACACACAGGGCAACCAGCTTTGGTGAAAATCTCAACAATCGGTTCGTCCCCAGACACGAGCGGGATCATCTCTGCCGTCAGCGAAGTCGGCCCAACATTTTTTGAAGCCACGGATCCGGCCGATGGAGCCTGCGGGGAGCGCAACGTCCACAACGCATAGAGCAGGACCACCGCCATGACAATCATGATCGCCCACCGCTCCGGTGGTTGAGGCGTGTGAGGGGCAGAAACGGATGGTTCTAGGGGATCAACCTGCATGCAGATTCAAAGACGATGTTGGGACCAATACTCTCCATCAGAAAGGGACGGGCGATCAGGACTACTTCGCAGCATCCAGGGCACATCGAAACCCGACCGTCCGATCTTCAAACTCCGGCTCCGCTGAAAATCGAGCTGTCACGCGCAATGCCGTTGGAAGATCCGCCCAGGACCCACCACGAATGACCCGTTTCTCCCCGCTTTTCGGACCCAAAGGATCAACGTCAGGGCTCTTCTGATAATACTCACGATCGTACCAATCGTTCACCCATTCAGCGGCATTTCCAGCCATGTGCGCAAGGCCGTACGGGCTCTTGCCCCCTTCCTTCAATCCATGGCGAACACTCATTCCCTCTAGTCCGCTGCCGACCGGCACCAAGGTAATGGCCTCACTCACCCAGAGACCGCGATTGTAGTTCGCAATATCGACAAAGGGCTGCATCGCCCCCCAAGGATATCGCCGGCCATCCGTCCCCCTGGCCGCTTTTTCCCATTCGGCTTCGGTAGGTAACCGTTTGCCCGCCCATAGGCAATAGGCGGCGGCTTCCTTCCAGGTTACGCCAACCACTGGACGATCTTCCAAGGAACGTCCCGCATCATCATCCGCTGGGGAGGGAATCTCGCGTTTACCCGCTTCGAGAAACTTCTGGTAACGCCCCGCCGTCACCTCATACTGATCGATATAGAATGCCTTGAGCGTCACGCTATGCTCAGGCCGTTCATTCGGCAAACCGTCATTGCTGCCCATGAGAAAAAGGCCGGCAGGGATGAGCATCATCGGTGCCCCATCCTTGCCTTTGACCGATTCCACAGGCACGGTCATTGTGCCAGAAGGCGCGGCAGCGAAAGCGGACATGACACTGGTAAGCAGCAGAAGCCACAGGCACATCCCAATTCTTCGTCGCATGGTTCTTACCTCACCTCACTCACTTCAGGCCACCCCGACAAAAGAGGCGTCTCACCCAAATATAATGGGGAAAGTGTACCTGCCACAATCGACGAACACAACGGCTGGATGTAGTGATTTGCGGGATAGAGCGAAGGAGAAGGTGGTGTCCCCAACGGGATTTGAACCCGTGTTACTGCCTTGAAAGGGCAATGTCCTAGGCCAGGCTAGACGATGGGGACTTCCGGCGACCACAATCGCGCCCAAACGACTGGATACTTATCACACTCTCCATCGCCATGTCACTAGAGTGCACAGAGTCCGACTGCTGAACGAATCTGTCCAAAACTCATCTGTTTGGCTGGTTATTACTCACTGGCGGCGGGACGAGCCGACGCTGCGAACGGAGCAGAATGCCCCGCCCATCGCAGGAGGCACGCACGCAGGGAATCGAGACGGGCAGGCTTCGCCAGATGCTCATCCATGCCCGCAGCCAAACAAGCCGCGCGATCATCCGACATGGCATTCGCCGTCAGGGCGATGATCGGAAGCCGGAATGGAGTAGCTGTTTTCCCTTCAGCGACAGCTGCACTGGCAAGCCCTGCCTCTGCTTCGATCATCCTGATGGCCCTGGTCGCTTCAAATCCGTCCATCTCAGGCATCTGGCAATCCATAAAGACCAGATCATATGCCGTCCGAGTCGTAGCTGAGACGGCTTCCCGCCCGTTGTTGACGACATCCACTCGGCAGCCGAGATTCTCCAGCAACCGGACGATGACTAATTGGTTGACCGGATTGTCATCCGCCACAAGCAACCTGGGTCTCCGCCGGCCCTCCTCTTCGGCAAGGCTGTGTTGTGTAATGATCGCCTTGTGGACCGACCCGGCACCTGGCTCCCGCCGGTCCCTGCCGATCACTTCGAGCAAACATTGATACAGTCTGGCCCGTCGCACGGGCTTGGTCAGATACGCCGCCACACCGATTTGCTCGGAAGCCTTGGCGTCCCCGCGCTGCCCCAGGGCTGTGAGAATGACGACGGGAAGAGAGGCAAGTCTCGGATCGGCCTTAATCAACCTGGCCAATTCCAGCCCATCCACGTCCAAGAGACTGCGGTCGATGATCGCCAGTTGAAACGGCCGACCTTGCGCCGCCGCTCGCCCGAGGATTTCGATCGCTTCCGCTCCATTCTGAACGTGAGAACATTGCATCCCCCAGCTCGTTGCATAGTCGTGAATCACCATCCGGCTAGTTGCATTGTCATCAATGATGCAAACGCGGATGCCATTCAAATCGTCAGCAACGATCGTCGAAAGTGGCAACGGCGGGGAGGGGTTGAGGCGAACTGTGAACCAGAAGCGACTGCCGCGGCCGGCTTCGCTGTCCACACCGATGTCCCCATCCATTAACGCGACCAGCTGCTTGCAGATCGCCAACCCAAGACCGGTTCCACCGTATTGCCGGGTCGTTGAGGAGTCCGCTTGGGAAAAGGATTGGAAGAGACGCGCACGAGCCTCGGCACTGATTCCGATTCCGGTGTCGGACACTTCAATCCGCAGCACCACATCAGAAATAGAATGCCGAATCGTTGAGACCTGGACAAGTACTTCCCCCTGCTGCGTAAATTTCACGGCATTCCCGACCAGATTGACCAAAATCTGCCGAAACCGACAGGCGTCGCCCGAGACCCTCTCAGGAACCTCCGCCGATATCAGCCCAGCCAGCTCGATCTGCTTGTCGTGAGCGGGCCCTGACAGCAACTCCAGCACCTCTTCGACCGTCGTACGCAAGTCAAAGGGGATCGCCTCCAACACCACTTTTCCGGCCTCCATCTTTGAGAAATCCAGGATGTCGTTGATCATCACAAGCAGGTGCTCTCCGGAACGCTGCGCGGTAACGGCAAAATCCCGCTGATCGGGAGTAAGTGGGGTATCGAGAAGTAATTCTGTCACACCGATAATACCATTCATCGGCGTCCTGATCTCGTGGCTCATCACGGCCAGGAACTCGGACTTCGCCCGAGCCGCATCCAAAGCCAAATCTCTCGCATGCGCCAACTCGACGTTCCTTGCTTCTAGCTCTCTCGCCGCCTGTGCCAGCTCAACGTTTCTGGCTTCCAATTCCTCCGACGTCTGCTTTAGAGACTCTTCCGCCCTGACCTGTTCGGTGATGTCCTGAAATACTGCAACACTGCCCGTGACGACCTCTCCGTCGATCATCGGTGACACCGTCAACTCGATCCGCACCAGTTCTCCGTCTTTCCTGCGCAGGAAGGTCTTCAGGCTACTGCATGATCCTGCCTGTAGAGTAATATACGCGCAGGTGGATTCCGGCATCACAAAGAGCTGACCGAACCGCTGACCGCGAAGCGCCTCCGTCGCATAGCCGAGCAAACCACTTCCTGCGCGATTGGCAAAGATGCACACCCCCTCACGGTCAAAGCCGCAGATCCCCTCACTGGTCGACTCCAACAGCAACCGATACTGATTCTCGGCCATCGCGAGATTTTGCATGAGCAGATTATTGTGAATGACGGCTCCGGTTTGCGCCGCGAGAGCAGAGATTACCTGTTCGTCCACATCGGAAAAGCTCCGCGAAACGCCAGCCGGATCTTGCTTATCAGTCAGATAGAGCCTCCCAAACAGACGCCCCTGCACACGGATGGAAATTCCCAGGAAGGACGTCATCGGAGGATGGCCGGGAGGAAATCCGACGGACGCAGGATGACGCGGAACATCATTGACGCGGAGCGGCAGCTCGCTCTTGGAGAGATAGCCCAACAACCCTCCTCCGGTCGGCAGAGCGCCGATGGCCGCCTTATCACCGGCCCCCATACCGTGTATAAGAAACCTCGTCAGCCGGTCGCCGGATTCGTCGAAGATACCCATCGCACCATAGCGTGCTCCGGTCAATCGCACCCCGATCTCGATCAAGCTCTGCAGGAGAGTGTCTGTCTTATCCTCGCTCGTCAGATACCGAGCGGCCTCCACCAGCCCCATCAATGCCTTGTTTCGCTGAACGCTCAACAGCCATTCGTCCGTCAGACGGTGCGTGCTCCATAACAATAATCCCACAAGCGGAAGCAGCACCAACCCTCCTCCGATGACGAGATACAGGAGCACCTGGCGAATTGGCTCAAGGGCTTCGCTCCGGTCGACGCGCATGAGTACGGCCCATTCCAGTCCGCCGGCCTCCCGCCCCACCCGGGACTGCGCATACCCGGTAATCACCTCCCTCTGCCGCCGAGGATGATATTCCTGTACATACCCGGAGGGGATAGACTCGACCAGGCGGGCCGACAACACTCCGAGCTGAAGGAGATTGACCCGCCCCTCCTCGCGAAGAATTGAATCGCTGACGACATCACCGCCCCGCTTCACAATCTGCCATTCGACGCGATACCCGCTCCCTAACTGCGCCTGCAGTCCGACGGCGACTTGAGCCACGGCATCTTCCAAGGCCCACACCGCAACCTGAGCAACAAGCACTCCGTCGAACATTCCGTCATCGGTCCAGGCCGGCTCACTCAAAATCACGGCCAACGCGCCGTCTATCTGCGGTGACGGCGCAGCATCCTGAACGGTGAAAGTCCGGTGATCACGAGCCGACCGATACCATGCCGAATCGACGACATCGCTTCCCACATAACGCCCGTCCGACGAACCTATGATTCTGCCAGTCCGGTCAACCTTGCCCACCCAGGCATAGACCGGATACGCCTCCTGCACCTGTCGGAAATACCGGTTCAAGATATGCGGATCGATACTCCGGCTGGCGGCATTGCCTGGCATCAACCGTAAATCGCCATACCGCTCTCCAACCAGCACATCAAGCTTCTGCACCGCACTGACCGCGCCAAGCGCCAACAGCTCGCTGGTTCCGTCGAGCAGCCGCTCGCTCAAATAGCGGAGCGTGAGCCATCCCGCCATCAGCGCACTCACGACAAGTAGCATGATCAAGGCCAGTACAGGCCGGTACGGACGATCAAACCGAGACAGGCGGCCGGACGTAAGTGGGGAAGCTTGCATGACAGCCGTTAGAAAAGGGTCACATTATTATCGGAGAGAGCGTTCGACGCCCGCAGTACCGCTCCACCGTGCTGTGCGCTTACGCCGTCGGTCACGCACCGTTCGCTCGCCATCGTATACGTAGCCTCAAGATCCGACAGACTCGGCAGGCCCCGGCAGGCGACGCTCCAGTCCCCATCCACTCTCAGCCGGACCAGCCCCTGCTCGATCTGCTGTAGCGGCTCAGCCACATGTTCCAGTTTCTGCCGGACAATGTCCTGGAACTGCAACGACATCACGACCTGGGAAAGATCCTGAGCCAGATCTTTTGTCCGACCCACCGCCACCTGAACCCCGGCATCCAACTCAGCATTGGATCGACAGATCGCGGCCGTAAAATCATTGACCTTGGACTGGACGACACACGTCGTTGTGGCATAGGACGCCGAGAGGCCCGCGACCTCGGTCATCGAAGTCTGAGCGTGCCGCATGCCGGTATGGATTGCGGTCACCAGGGTCCGGATGGAACTCGATACTCCCGCTGACCGCTTAGCCAGCTTACCGACCTCGTCGGCGACTACGGCAAACCCTCTGCCTTGCTCTCCGGCATGGGCGGCCTCGATCGCCGCGTTCAGTGCCAGCATCGAGGACTGGTCCGCCATGAATTCGAGATCGCCCAGCATCGCGACAACCGATTTTGTCAGCACATTTACCTCGCCGACCGACCGAACGGCACGGGAAGACATCTCGGCCAGAATACCGACATCTTTCACGAACCTCGTGAGCATGATGTCCATCTCGCTCAGGATCAGTTGCACGGAACATCCGCCGTCTGCGGCAGACCCGCCGCCAGACACATCCAACGGTCCCTTCGTCAAATCGGTCGCTTTCCTGGCGATCTGCTGAAACCGTTCGCTGAGCTGCATAGTTGCCGATTCCGTGTCGGCAATGACGGAACCAATCTGCCTCACGAGGATTGGAAACAGTGGTAGGGCCTTGTCGGCAAATTGCTCCCAACCGGTAATCCGCACCCGGACGTCTGCGGTATCCGCCTCCCGCCGCGCGCCCCGATCGGTCAACCTCCGCACACCGACACGCCAGGTTAGGAGTGATGCCAGCGCGCCTGAGACGAGGGAGGCAATTACCGGAATCCACAGATCGGTCATGACTTCTCCCCTGCTCTCTTCGAATGCACCTCGTCTGCGACGGATTCCTGCACTCCGGCAAGTGCCGCACTGGCGCGTTCCGCGCGAGAAGCCAGAAGACGTGCCTGTTCCGCCAGGTGCACCCAGGAATCCCCCCGCACAGCGCCTTCCCTCGCCGCCGTCGCGGCAAGGATAGCCAGCAGCCGTTGCGTTTCCGCTAACGTATCAAGCTCGCCTTGAATGATTCGCAGCGCTGGCTTCACCGAATCCGCTCTGCCGCCCGAACTCGGGCCGTCGAAACGCACACGCCGGGGAGAACCTGATACATCGACCGCAAACACCGCCGCCGCACAGCCCACCGGAGCTCTCACACAGAGAACTCCGCCCGGAAATACCCGGCTCTTCACCAATCCGTTCCAATGCTCAGCTGCCGCGGTCAACCACGCTCTCAACATCACAGCGGTCCCTCCACAATGCCGTTTCTACCGCTCGGCCGACCGTCGGTCCCGGTCAGACATCCAAGGCAAAAAAAAAGGCACAACCCCGTCTCTTTCATCGAGACGTCGGTTGCACCTTCAACTTGCAGGGCGTACCCCCTGCCCGCTCAGGCGAGCCGGCCCATTGGCCCGGCTCTCATGTCGATGCCTGCTTTATCGGTGACGGGTCAGCAAACTTGAGCAGGACTCTTCGCACCAGGCCTGAACTGCGGACGAGCAGATCCGGAGGGCACCGTCCGACAGAATTTCGCAGTGGCTTCCGCCCGATTGGCCACTCCGAGCTTTTCGTAGACGTGGCTCAAATAGCTCTTGACGGTCTTGTCGCTCAACTCCATCGTCACGGCAATTTCCTTGTTGGTCTTTCCTTCCGCCACGAGCGCCATCACGCCGCGCTCCTGCGAGGACAGCGACTCCTTCGTGGACAAACCGGAACGCAAGCGAGCGCGCAAAATCTCCAACACAGAATGGCATGTTTCCGACCCCAAATAAGGCTTTCCTGAGACGACGACTTTGATTGCGTGAAAGAGTTCCTCGACACTCGTCGTCTTGTAGAGATACCCGTCCGCGCCGCCCATTACCGCGGATAACAAACTCTCTTCATCGAGGACTGCCGTCAGCAACAATACTTTTGTGCCTGGGGCGCAGGTCCGAATCTCCCGGCTCAATTCGATTCCGCTTCGATCCGGAAGGTTCAGATCAACGACCGCCACGTCCGGCTGCGCGACCGCAATCGCCGCAAGCGCCTCGTTGGCAGTCCCCGCTTCATCCACAAGACCAATATCACCGTTGCGTTCGAGCAACACACGAAATGCGGCCCGTACAACCTCATGATCCTCCACCAGCAAAATTCTGATGGGTGAGCGACCGTCTGCTCCCATGCCCGTCCGTCGGTCTTTCATCGTTCCTCCTTGGATTCACAGTGAATCGATCCTCCGGCCAGGCGTCCCAAGAACCGCCTCAAGGCGGAGGCGCAGGGCCGCCAGCTCCTTCGACTTGAACGCCTGCTTCGTACGTTCAATCACCTCCAGCGCGTCACGAATCGCCTCTTCATACGCACTGCCCCGAGAGCACCGGATAAGGCGGCAGGCATCAAGCCGGTCTTGTGCGGCGCTGTCGGAGGAGCCCGATCGCACGGCATTCAGCAATTGTCCGGCCAATGTCGACAAGTATCCGATTCCAGCCAACGCGGTTCCGAGGCCCTGCTCCGCCGTACACGTCGACCCCGTCATGCTGCCGTCGGCTCGCCCCGCCGCCACCGCCGCCTCAATCGCCTGAAAGGTCTCCGCGAGGGCGCTGGACTGAGCGGCGGCGGCCTGCAGCGACCGGCGAATCCGCCCCTTGGCAACCGCGCACGCAACAGTCCTTTTCAGATGGTCAAAATCCACCGGCTTGATCAGGTAGTCGACCGTTGCCAAGCGGATGGCCTCGACTGCGGTCGGGAGCGATGGATACCCCGTCACGATGACGACAGGAAGGTCGGGCATACGGACATGGACCGTGCGAAGAAAATCTAATTCGGAATTGCCGGGCATGCGAATGTCCGCCAGCAGCAGATCATACTGATCCGGCAGCAACCGCAAGGCCTGATCGGAATCGCTGGCACAGTCGCAGCGATACCCCTCTCGCTGAAGTAACGCCGCCGTGGAAAGCCGGAATGTCTCTTCATCATCCGCAATAAGAATGTGACCCATCGCGCCTGTCATGTACAACCTCCATTGGCTATCGTGTCGTATTCTCCTGCCGGAAGCGGCAGGAATACGGTGAAAGTCGTCCCCAGCCCCACTTCCGTCCTCACCTCGATCCACCCCCCCATCGCCTGTACCAGGCTATGGCAGACGGACAATCCAAGGCCCATTCCGGGCAATCCGTCACTTTTCTTCTGACTATAGAATGGCTCAAAAATGTGGGGAAGAACTTCGGGGGCTATTCCCGGCCCCTGGTCCGCGACCTTGACACAGACCATCCCGTTCTCCCGAGTCACCTCCAGGCTGATCGATCCATGCTCAGGCGAAACATCGATCGCATTCTGGATCAGATTCAACAGCACCTGCAAAAGATCCCGTGGAACCAGATGGGGTTTCTGCGTTGCCGCCAATGCGTCCCCGTTCAGCAACAGGCGCCGTTGTCCCAACTGCGCCTCCACCACATCGGATAAGTCTTCCAACAGCATATGCAATGCAATCCGGTCCTGCGGTCCCGACTCTGTTCGATAGAGCTCATACATCTGCCTGACAATCCTCACCACCCGCTCGATTTCCCGCTCAACCATGCCGACGAATCGGTAGTGGGGAAAGTCCTGGGGAATTCCATCCTTTAATATAAGAAACGCGTTCTTGATCCCGGCAATCGGATTATTGATCTCATGCGCCACACCGGCCGCCAGCTGCCCGATTGCAGCCAGCTTCTCGATCTGGGCCCGCTGACTTTCCAGCTCTTTCACTCGCGTCGTCCGCTGTTCCACCAACGCTTCGAGGTCTTCTGTGTGACGCCTGATCTGCTCTTCCATCTGCCGACGCTGAATGCCCGCGCCGAATGTGCTGGCGGCGATTTGAAGCGCGTCGACTTCGACAGCCGGCCAGTCCCGCTCCGCTCCGAGGAGCCCGAGGACAATAAATCCCCACCATTCCTCACCGACAAAGATCGGCACTAACGCGGCCGCCCGTTGCCCCCGGATGCCCATGATGACCTGCTCAGCCTCCGGCCACTCATGAACTATTCCAGAGATCGAGGCTCCGGAAGAAAGCACCGTGATCCACCGCTGCAGTCCTTGCCCTCGATACGAGAGACCCTGCAACCGCCCGTCGTCCCGCCGGGATGGAATCCCCGGCGCAACCCACTCAGCCACTAAACTCGTGCTGAGATCTCCACGCGAATCGCTTCCGTTCTGAAACACGCAGACATGATCGACCGACGCGGCGTCGCCAAGCCGATGGAGAACTTCGATGAGCCGCTCGGACGACCAGGAACTTAAGAGGAACCGCTTGGCGGCGAAACTGACGGCTTCCAAAATACGGTCCCGCCGAAGCAACGTGTGCTGAGCGCTAATCCGCTCTTCTATCTCCACCAGTAGTTGCCTGTTGACCGTCAACAATTCGTCCGTACGGCGTTTCACCCGCGCTTCCAGATCCGCCTGCAGTCGAAGCAGAGCCTCTTCAGCCTGCTTGCGTTCAGTAATATCCTGCACAGTGCCGATCGTCCGGACCGGCTGCCCGTCATGATCGTAGAAGGTCTCCCCCCGTTCATGCACAAATTTCACCCGCCCGTCCGCCATCAACAAACGATGCACGATCTCATAGGGGTACCGCACCCGGACAGATTCTCGGTAATGATCATCGACCACGGCCCGGTCGTCAGGATGCACCAGCGCAAGGAACGCGTCGTATGAAGCCGGAAACTGTGCCGGATCGATCTCAAAGATGCGGTAGATTTCCGGGCTCCAGTCCAGCTCATTGGTCAGCAGATCCAGCTCCCAGCTGCCGATGTGCGCAATGCGTTGCGCCTCCGCCAAGCCGGCCTTGCTCTTCCGCAACGCAACTTCTATCCAGGCCCGTCGAGCCATCTCTGCATGCAGACTATCATTCGCCTCCCGCAGTTCCAGCGTCCTGACTTCGACCCGCTGCTCGAGTTCCTCCATGAGACTCTGCAATGCCGCTTCCGCCCGTTTTCGCTCGGTAATGTCGATGAAGGAAGAGACCACTCCATAAGGCTCCTTCTCCCCTTCACGAAAGAGCGGCTTCGTGTTGACCGCAATCCAAATGATGACGCCGTTGCCTCGCGGGAGTCCCATGACGACATGTTCACAAGGATTCCCCGATCGCAGCGTCTCCATCGGGGGATGGCACGGCCCAGGAAATTCGGTCCCGTCCTCGCGCAGAGCCTTCCATCGGGGATCGAGGGAGTTTCGTCCGATCAACTGTTCTGCAGGAAAGTTGAGAATCCGCTCTGCGCTCGGATTGCAGGCTAAAATCGTCCCGTCTTCGTCCTGAACCACCACTCCCTCGGCCAAGACTGCGACGACGGACCGGAACTGCTCCTCGCTCCGTTTGAGCGCGGCTTCCGCCTTCCGGCGGGCTGAAATGTCCTGAATAAGCGCGTAAAAACCCAGGACGCTTCCGTCCGTTGCACGATGAGGCAGATAGGACGCCTGCACGGTCCGGAGCCCGCCGGAGGCATAGGGGATCTCCGCCTCAAACTCAACAGGCTCGCCGATGAGCGCCTGCTCAATGCGATCTTTCAGATGGTCATACGCTGCGTCTCCGATCACCTCCCAGACGTACCGCCCGGAGACTGCCTCGAGTTCAAGCCCAAACCAGCGCCGGTAGCCTTCGTTGACCGACTGGTACCGTTGTTCATGATCGACATAGCTGACCAGAACGGGTAATGCGTCCAGCATCAGACGAGTCTGTCGGGCACTCTCCTGATACCGGAGCTGGCTCTTCCGAAGAACGTCTTGCGCATGCCTGCCCGAGAGGTACAGATGGCACTGTTCAGCCAACGTCCGCAGGAGGGTGCGTTCCTCCTCCAGAAAATGTATCTCCGTGCGATCGTCCGGCAGACCATGATAGACGACCGTGATCTCCCCCCGCTTTCCATCACCCTGTCCGATATCAGCGGTCAGGCTCCAGGAACTCTCGGCGAAATGCTCGGAGACATACCCCACACCGTCGACGGTGATTCGGGCCGCGCACAAATCCGGATACTCCCACGCAGACGGGATCAGAAACGCAATGTCTCGCATCACGTCTTCAACGGGGCGGCCCAGATCCTGCACCAACCGAGCGACCTGATGGAGAAGCGTGAGCTCTTTCACTCGTTCACCAAGATCGTGAATCAGCCGTTCCCGGTCCAGCTTGGTCTTCACACGATCGATCAATGTTGCAATCTGAGCAGCTAGATTACCCATCCACTGAACAACATCCGACGAAACCTCCCTCCGGTTCGGACTGGCGAGGCTGAGCACACCCAAAGTCGATCCCGCTGCAATCAACGGTATGCAGAGGAATGTCTCGACCCCGAGCCGGCGCAATTCGGTATGTCTATATTCATCCCGGTCGAAGGCACGTGTCTCCAACAAGGGCGTGCCGGTCCTAGCGACCAATCCCGACAGTGTGTCGTCAGCCGACACCTCGAAAGAGTCCTCGCCACCCAAGGACGGCATACCGACTGCCCCTGCGAAAATCATCCGCTGGCGCTCCGCATCGTAGAGTTCGATGGCAGCGATCTCAAACCCGGTCGCCCGACTCACCGAGTCAGCAATCATCCGGCATGCCGTTTCAAATGTAGGGGCCTTCTGCGCAATGTCCGACACTTCATACACAGTGGCCAGCATCGCATTGCGCTCGCTTAAGGCAGCCTCGATCCGCTTCCGTTCCGTGACGTCGAGAATAATCCCGTTCAGCAATCCGGGGGTGGCGCCGGCTTCGATCGCTTGCCCTTGTTCATGCACCCACCGTACGGTGCCGTCGGCATGACAGAGGCGATACTCGATCTTGAACGGCTCATGCCGGGCGATACTTTCCTGTACGGCCAGATTTACCGTCGCCCGGTCATCAGGATGAATGATGCTGGCGTAGCTTCTGACTCTGTTCTCCACAAAATCGGACGGAGGATAGCCGGTGATGGACGAAATCTCGTCACTAACGAACTCCGCCGTCCATTCGGCATCACACCGGCAGCGATAGATGGCTCCGGGAATATTTTGCACGAGCGACTGAAGCTGTGCTTCCCCTAGGGCGAATTCCTGCTCCACCGTCTGGCGGTGGTCAATTTCCTGCAGCAGCAGCTCATTGGCTTCCCTGAGCCAGGCTCCCCGCTGCTCGGCACACTGCTCAAGCTTCTGCTGCTCTTCGCGCTGCGCCTGCTCAGCCCGCCTGCGGTCAGTGATATCCTGCGTATGGACCATCACCAGATCGGGTGGGACAAAGACGTAACTCACGTCCAGTTCCTTCTCCTCTCCCGTCGACACCATTGTGTGAGTCATGTCCCGTCTGATCGTGGCACGGTCAGTCACGCAGCGGATCAGGTCAGCATGCAAATCGGGATGGTTGACGAAGACCTGGTCGAACGTCCGCCCGACCCACTCCCTGATCCGTCCCCTCGTGAACAGATCGGAAGCACGATTGTGATCGATTAACCTGAACGTACAACCATCGTACCTCCAGGTATACGTCGGAACCGGTATCCCCTGATATTGCGCACGGAATCGTGCTTCAGCCGCCTGCACCAGAACTTCCGCTTTCATCCGTTTTACGCTCAGGAGGGCCGTCATCCATAACATGGCCACTGCAAGAAACCGGTTCAGAATGGAGGAGAGGACCTCCCCGGGGGGGGAGAGAAACTGACCGAGGACAATCAACACGGTACAGGCAGCGGCAGCGATCAGTCCGGCCCGGTGATGCGGCACGAAGAACACTGCCAATAACGCTATAAGGAGATAAAGGAATCCGTCCGCCAGCCCCAGCGGCGTGCTGAGATCCGCCAGAAACAGGATTCCGGCGAGTAGGACGCACAACAGGAGCGCCGGAACAAACCCAAGCTGTCTGAACATAGAAGGCGATCACGAATGGATCAGAGAAACTTCCGGCCTGCTATCCCGCACACAGTGCAACAAGCGTGCATGAAAGTCTATTCGGTGCCCTACTAACTCCATTCGGCCCTGATCGCTGCACGCGGATAAATGCCCCGGCTCAGTATCGAGACTTCCGAGACGCTGTGATAGACTGAAGGCGCAGCTACGCCCTCTCTGACGAAAGGACCCTTCCATGCGGCAGCCTTACGCATCGATGACGATTCTTGTATCGAGTTTCGCCATGATTCTGTCTGCCTCCTGCAGCCACGATACGTATCAACAGCGGGCCGACATCGTGAAAGACCATGTCGAAGCATTCTACTCACACCTAAAGACCAACCATGTCGAGGCTGCCGTGCGCGAGAACGAACAGATAGAAGCCATGTCGGGTCAGATGGGGGAGACTGTTCGGAAGCGGGCACAGCTGCAAGGCACCACGCAAGTGGAACGGGAGTTTGCCTTGATGAAAACGGCCAATGAAGCGGCGGCGCAGAACTGGCTCGCACTGGGCCAATATTTCTCGATAAAGAAGCAACACGCGCAAGCACGCGCCACCTATCAGAGAATCGTCGATACCTATACCAACCCTACCGACCGTTCATACCGCGAGCAGGCTCAGCGGGCGCTGAAAGACCTCGAAATCTTGTCTCCGTCCACGACGCCGGCGCTCCCCTAGCCTTGCCGGCCCGATATCGCGACTATGAGCTGGATCTATAGATTTCCCCCTCGCACTCGGTTCTTGCTAGACGGATGGATGGGCACCTTGCTGCTCATCCTCACTACCCTGCCGGGATGCGTACATCGGATCGAAGTCCATCCGGTCCCGAGCCATCCAGCAAGCAACTCTATTCCCCGCTCACTGCAAGTGGGGATCAGCAGCTTGACGATTCAGGGCGCCGATCACATGCCGGGCATCACGCTGCTGGAATGGCGCACTCCGGATCTCTCCCGCGCCACAATGGAATACATCCGCAACCGAGGCACCTTCGCGTCAGTGTCCGAAGGACCTGCAGATCTGGTCATGAAAGTGACCGCCAGACTCTCAATGATCGCACGGGGCCCCTACGTCTACCACGTCCGCCTCCAGGCAGATATGGGAACAGCGACAGAGCCGATCAAGTCCTATGATGTGCAACGATCCGCGACCGGATCCTCTGCGCGGTGGATCACGGCATCCGATCGCGATCCCATTGAGGCGGCCCTCCAGTTAGCACTGGAAGACCTCCTCACGAATATCGAATCGGATCGTTCGTTGTATCTGGTCAAAGAACCGGTCAGAAGCAGTACGCCCTAGCTGTGTCGCCGTCACGGCGACACAGCTTCTCTCGAGCCTACCACTACGCAGATTTTGCTTGGATAAACTTTTCCCAGGCCTGCTTCGCTACCAAGGGCGCAGCCTCGACGTAATCCGAACAATCCAGGCGCAATGATTGATCCGCCAGCGGGGCATCAATGAACTGGCAATGGTGAGAAGCTGCGCTATTTGGATGAGTGTTGGGGCTAAAATGCTCACACGACACGCACATCCGCGCCACAGGAATCTCTCCCTGTAACTGTAACGCTCGAATCATCTTGACGAGAATGGCAAGGAGATTGGCCTGCTCCTGCCCCGACAACTGCTGCGTCGCAGCGGCTAACGCTTCCGGCCATCCGGTTCCCACCTGACTGGCCTTCATTCCCTTCGCCGTCAAATGCACCGTCACCACCCGATTATCCTCATCTGAGCGTCGGCGACGGACCAACTGTTTCAACTCCAGCGTACGAATGACCTCCGATGCCGTGGGAAGCTTGACGGAGAGCTCTCTCGCAATGACCGAAACCATGGCGCAACGATTGGGCTGCGTTCGCAAGAAGGACAAGACCTGTACTTGTAGTGGCCCAACCCCCTGCCGTCCCTGCCGACGCCATGGCCGGCTCTTCATCGCCAGACCAATCTTCGAAAGACCCGTCACCAATCGCCCTGGTAGCTCGTCTCGATCAATCTTAATCAATGGCATGTTACATCCCTCGCTCAATGTGTGGGAAACCTACGTATGGTGGCCAGTGTATTGGTTGCATTATTGAGACGTCAAGCCACCCCCTCTTTTTTCCTGACGAAGGGGCCATAGTAGTCTCATTAGGGTGTGTTCGTGCGCACTGGCGCAGAATCGACGTGAGAACCATCCAACATGACGGATGCTATTCACAACGTGGTGAGCCGGCTGGGACTCGAACCCAGGGCCCTCGCCTTAAAAGGGCAGGCGAATAATGCACCCTTTCTCCTTATTTCACAAGACGTTCGGCGCCTTTTTCGACGGTCGAACGAATTGCCAAGAACGACCAAGAATTCCCAGGAAATAATACTATTTGAGCTTTCGATGGCCGCCAGCGTCCATGCGTATATTCACCGAGTATCATTACCTCGAACTCCTCTTCCCCTACTTGCTCCGTCGTCTCTGCGAGTCTCCGCCAGTTTCGTAGCATGGACCGCACCCATAATATATAGGTTCTTTATCACGCTTCGATCAAGACGGCCCGCCGTACTCGTGGCACGCCAGCCTTGCGGGCCTGCCACAGATCATAGGCAGCCTGCTGGGCCACCCACACATCGGCACGGCCTCCGTTGTTCACACCAAGCCATCCCTCTAATCGCAAGGCCATTTCCGGAGAGATCGCTGCGCGGCCATTCAAGACACGCGATAATGCGGCACGAGTCACCCCCAACTGCGTCGCAGCTTGCGTTACGTTCAAGCCCAAGGCAGGCAGAATATCCTCTCGCAACGTTTCGCCTGGGTGCGGCGGATTATGCATGCGGCTCATGTGGTCTTCCTCCTTAATGATAATCTTGGTAATCAATGAGGACGGCATCCGCGCCATCGAAACCAAAGGTCAGTCGCCAATTCCCGCTCACTGACACTGCATACCGGCCCGCAAGATTGCCAGCCAAGGCATGCAACCCCCATCCCGGCACGTTCATATCCGCCGCCGTTTTGGCCAGGTCAAGCCGGGCAAGTTGCCGTCCAAGCCGAGCCGCATGGTGCGGCTGGATGCCTGCCTTGCTGCCAGTTTCAAAGAAGGCTTGCAGCCCCTTGTGCCGGAATGCCTTAATCATACTCCTAGAGTGTATAGCGTAGCGTTTCGCGTGTCAACATAGAGATGACCTGCCCCTATGGTTGTACCAACAGCAATGTGAGTCAGGCGCAGCATGACACGACGGCGTCCGGAGCCGGCGGTCGATAACCCAAGGCATTGTGGGGCCGAATCCAGCTGCAGGTCTGCCGCCAGCGTTCGACCAGCACCTTCACCTCTCAGAGTGTATCAAACAGCTCTCGATCCACCAGTTCATCCCGTAGTTTTCCGTTAAAGCTCTCGATATACCCGTTCTCCCAGGGACGACCCGGCATGATAAACAACGTCTGAACGTCGACTCGGGCCAGCTAATGCTGCACGGCCTTGGTCGTAACCGGTTTCTCTACACCGTGAGGCTCGTCACTCTCATCGCACGAGGCCCTCATCGCGACGATCCAATTCAACAGCGTCAAAACGATCGTCGCGACGCTCTCCGGTCTCAGCCTTGTGAGATTCATCGACGGATCAAATGAAAGGTGCCGCGTTATCTTCCTACTCTTGCGGACAACGGTCGGTACCGGTGAGTCGGGGCGAAGCCCCGATGGACACAGACCACCCACGCCACAAGGCATAGAGGACGGGGATCACCAGCAGCGTGAGGATCGTGGAACTCACCATGCCACCGATCATCGGCGCGGCAATTCGTTTCATGACGTCGGCGCCCGTACCGGTGGTCCACATAATGGGGAACAACCCGCCCATGATTGCGGCGACCGTCATCATCTTGGGTCGTACCCGCTGGACGGCGCCTTCCATAATGGCCTCACGCAGATCGTGAGCCGTCGTCATGCGGCCTTCACGCACTCGTCGTTCATACGCTTCGTCGAGATAGACGAGCATCACCACCCCCGTCTCTGCCGCCACACCGGCCAGGGCGATGATGCCCACCCACACCGCCACGCTCAAGTTGTAGCCCAGATAGTCGAGATACCAGATCGCCCCAATCGCGGCGAAAGGAACGGACAGGAGCACGATGAGTGATTTCGCCAACGAGCCGAAGTTGAGATAGAGCAGCAAGAGAATGATGCCAATGGTGACAGGGACGACCAGCGTTAACCGCTCTTCTGCCCGCACCAGATGTTCGTACTGACCGGTCCAGATCAGCCGGTACCCAGGGGGTACTGTCACTCGGTCTCGGACCGCGCGTTGGGCATCTTGGACATAGCCGCGCAGGTCGCGTCCACTGACCGAGACCGACACCAGCCCGGCCAGCGTCCCGGCCTCATCCGCGATCGACGTCGGCCCCTGCGTGATCACCATCTCCGCGATCTGTCCGAGGGGAATCTGCGCGCCGCTCGGCGTGGGAATCAGCACCCTCTTGAGCCGGTCCGGGTCATCGCGCAGCTCGCGCTTGTAGCGCACATTGACCGGGTACCGCTCCCGCCCCTCGACCGTGGTCGTCACGGGGTCTCCCCCAATGGCTGTGGTGATCACCGCTTGCACGTCTCCTACCGTCAGGCCGTAGCGGGCGGCTTCGCGTCGGTTCACAATCAGATCCAGGTAGTACCCCTCGTTGAGCCGTTCTGCGAATGCGCTCTTGGTGCCTGGCATGCTCGCCAGAACCTGCTCGATGTCTATTCCGATTTTCTCAATCATCTTCAGATCCGGTCCCAGGACTTTAATCCCGACGGGACTCCGGACGCCGGTCGTGATCATTTCAGTGCGGGTCTGGATCGGCATCCACCAGATGTTCGGAAAGCCAGGAATGCGCAGCTTGGCATCCATCTCATCCAGCAAACGGTCCCAGGTCATGCCGGCTCGCCATTGCGCTTCCGGTTTAAGGGTGACCGTGATCTCGGCCATTCCCACGAAGGCCGGATCGGTTGCTGTCGGGGCCTTCCCCATCTTGCCGAACACCCGTTCCACTTCCGGGAAGGTCACGAGCAATTGATCCTGGACCTGCAACACCTTGGCTGCTTCGGGGATCGAGAGACCAGGGACGGTGGTCGGCATGTAGAGGATTGTGCCTTCATTCAGCGGCGGCATGAACTCCGCCCCCAGGCGCATGAACACCGGCACCGAAAGCCCGACTGCCGCCACTGCCAGCGCCAATGTCAGCCATCGAACGCGCAGCGCGTCCGAGAGGATGGGCCGGTACAGCGCGATCAGCAGCCGGTTCAACGAATTCTTGGTTTCCGCCAGGATGCGCCCCCGGATGAGGAGGACCATCAGCACAGGAGCTAACGTCACCGACAGCGCGGTGGCAAAGAGCATCGCAAACGTCTTGGTATACGCCAACGGCGTAAACAATCGACCCTCCTGCGCTTCCAGTGCGAAGATCGGCAGGAACGACACGGCGATCACCAGCAGCGAGAAGAACAAGGGACGGCCGACTTCTTTGGCTGCCGCGATGATCGTGTCAATCCGATCCGCAGTCGGCGCTTGCTCTAGGCGCTTGTGCGCGTTCTCCACCATCACAATGGCGGCATCCACCATCGCACCGATGGCAATGGCGATCCCACCGAGCGACATGATGTTGGACGTGATCTTCAAGTAGGCCATCGGGATAAAGGCGAGCAGCACGGCCACGGGCAAAATGATGATGGCCACGCATGCACTGCGGAGATGAAACAGAAAGACCAACGCAACCAAACTGACGATGACACTTTCTTCCACGAGCTTCTCGCGGAGCACGGCGATGGCCCGATGAATGAGGTCTGACCGATCATAGGTGGGAATCATGCGCACACCGTTGGGCAGAGCTGGTGCGATCTCGCCCAGTCGCGTTTTGATCCGTTCGATCACGGCGAGCGCGTTCTCGCCGGCCCGCATAATGACGATGCCGCCCACCGTCTGGCCCTTGCCGTCCAACTCGGCGATGCCCCGACGCTGATCCGGTCCGATGTGGACATGGGCAATATCCCGAATCACGATAGGCGTGCCGCGTCCATCAGTCCCGACGGGGATCAGCTCAATATCCTCAACCGAACGCAGGTAGCCGCGCCCTCGAATCACGTATTCCGTGCCGGCCATTTCCAAGACACGGCCGCTCACCTCCGCATTACTGTTCCGGACCGCCTCGATGATCGTCTTGATCGGCAATCGATAGGCAGCCAACGTGTTCGGATCCACCTCGATTTGATATTGTTTAACGAACCCGCCGATCGCAGACACTTCTGCCACGCCGGGCACACTTTCCAGTTGGTAGCGCAGGTACCAATCTTGAAGGCTGCGGAGTTGCGCCAAGTCATGCGTCCCAGACTCGTCCACTAAGGCGTACTGATAGACCCACCCGACACCGGTCGCATCGGGGCCCAACGTTGGCGTGACGCCGGACGGAAGCTTGCCGGTGAGTTTCTGTAGATATTCCAGGACGCGACTCCGCGCCCAATACAAGTCTGTCCGGTCTTCGAAGATCACGTACACGTACGAGACCCCATATTCCGAGACCCCTCGCACCCGTTTCACGTTCGGCCCAGCGAGCAAGGAGGCGACGATCGGGTAGGTGATCTGATCTTCAATCAACGTAGGACTGCGCCCCGACCATTCGGTGTAGACGATCACCTGGACATCGGATAGATCCGGGATCGCATCCAGCGGCACCTGCAAGACCGCCCAGACTCCCCAGGCTCCGAGCATCAACACGCATAAGATGACCAGGACGGGATTGCGGGCGCTTCCTTCAATGAGTCGTGCAATCATGAATGCCTACATCCCTCCCCCGACAACCGAGAACTGAAACATTGCGGCAATCGATGGTCGTCCCGGAATCGTCACGTTGACGGTCACCACCCAGGTACCGCCCATGCCGAACCGTACCGTGCCTTCGTAGAGCCCGTCTTTGGTATGACGCGCCAGCATCTTGGAATCGGTCATGCCCGGCATCGGCATCGTATAGACAAACACGACCTGCGCATTCGTCACCGGCTTGCCAGCCTGATCCGTCACGTTGAGCCGGAGCAGCACGTCACCGGCCTTGGGTTTTCCTGGCACTGATGCGAGAGAGAGCGTGAGTCCATCCATCTGGCGGGTCTCGACCACAGTCATCCCCTTCTGACTCCCCATCTCCATGCCCGGCATATCTTCCATCTTGGATTCATACGCACCACGCATCTGCCAATCGGCCATGCCGATCCGGCCCATCATGGCCTGCATGCTCGACGTCGATGCCAACTTGCTCTCCGCGTCCAACAAGAAATTCGCCGACGTCACGATCCGATCTCCTGCAGTGAGTCCTTCCAGCACTTCCACGTCATCCTGGCTCCGACGCCCCAGTTTGACCGACGCCGGTTCATACCGGCCTTGCCCTCGATCCAAGTAGACGAGTTGACGAAGCCCCGTCTCCAGGACTGCCTCCTTCGGCACGACTAAGGTGTGAACCACATCCGTCTGTACGATGACGTTCCCGTACATGCCGGGCTTTAGCTTCAGCTCAGGATTCGGCAATTCCACCCGCACCCGTATCGTCCGAGCTTCCGTATTCAACGAGGGGTAGACATAGGCCACCGTGCCGCGAAAGGTTGTTCCTGGGTAGGCAGCGAACGTGACTGACGTGGGCTGATTGAGTTTCACGGCCGCGACTTCGGACTCATAGATATCGGCAGAGATCCAGACCCTGGACAGATCCGCCACCTCATAGAGTGTCGTGCCTGGTTCCACATATTTCCCTGGCAAGGCTTCTCGTTTCAGGACGATCCCGGATGACGGCGCATAGACAGTGAGCACCGGCTCCGCGGTCCCTCGACGCGCCAGCGCCGCGATTTGCGCATCGGTCACGTCCCACAATCGAAGGCGTTCTCGCGCGCTCGCCACGAGGGACGCCGCGTTGGTTGTGACTACAGCAAGTGGACTGGCCGCCAGTTGGTCCTGCGTTTTCACGGCCAGGAGATATTCGTCTTGCGTGGCCAAGAGGTCCGGCGAGTAGAGGGTGAAGAGGGGGTCGCCTTTGCGTACCGGACGACCGATCGAATCGGCAAAGACCTCTCGCACCCACCCGGAGGTTTTCACGGTGACCTGAGTCAAGCCACGCTCATCGTAGCCGACTATGCCGACCGCGCGAATCTCTTGCCCTAGGGACGCGGAAATGACCGGGGCACTCCGGACTCCGATCAACTGCCTCATCACAGCCGGAACCACCACCCCCGATGGCGCTCCGGACATGCCTGGCATGGGTGCCATGTCTTGCATGGACATCCTGCCCTCCATCGGCATCCCTTTCATGCCCCCCTGCTTCAGGTCCCCCGTCATCATTCGGTGAGCGGTGAAGAAACCAACAGCGACTCCAGCCGTCACCCCAATTAGCATGGCGCCAATGACGAAATTGTTTATGGATGTCTGTCGATTCATGAGGGATTCTCCTTTGGGTCTGACTTAGTGCTGACGATCGAGGTCGACCCCAACGATCTGCTCGAGTTCAGCCAGTCGATGCTGTCGGTCCACGAGGGCCTTGAAATACTCCAGCTGAAATCCTCGCCACGCCCGCTGGGTTTCGATCAGATCCAGAAACCCAGCTTTGCCTGTCCGATACCCGACGCGTGCGGCTTCCAGGCCTTGCTCGGCCTGAGGTAAGATGGTGGTGCGGTACAACGTGGCCGTCTGGTCGGTCGCCCGAAGCCTGGCCAGGAGGTCGTTGACCTGAAACCGGGTTAGGTTTTCTACGGTACGGTGCTGCGCCCGCGCGGCCGAAACCGCGGCCGCAGCTTCCTGCACGCTGGCGTCATACCTCGGTTTGGTCCAGAACGCGAAGGGGATGCTCATCGCCACGTAGGCACCGAACCCGTCGCTGGTCTGAAAATTCTGGAAGCGCTGAAACGCCACATTAAAGTCTGGATAGTACTGCCGCTGGGCCAGCGTGAGGGACTGCTCGTTCCGTTGCACCGCCAGCTCGGCGACCTTGAGCTCCGGCCGGTCAGTGAGCGCAAGACGGGGGAGGGCCTCGATAATTTTGTCGAGCGGGATCTGAGACGGCTCTTGAGGAATGTCCAAGGATGAGGTGGGATCCCGATCCAGCAGTGTATTCAGCATCGCTTCGGCAGTCTCGCGGCGCTGTTCCAGGACGGGCAGTTGCTGAAACAGCAGAGACAACTCGACCTGGGCTTTGAGGACATCGGCTTGGCTTCCCTTCCCCGTCCGGAACTTCGCGGTTGTGATTTCAACGAATTGTCCGAGCAGTTCGACTTGTTCATGATGAATCTGGATCGCCTTGTGCGCGAGGAACAGATCGTAGTAGGCCTGCTTCAGGCGGGCGACGAGCTCCCGTTCCTTTCCACGGACCGCCTGCTCGGTCATCTCGGCCGACCGAGTTGCCACGTCGCCTTTGAGCGCGAGTTTGCCGGGGAATGGAAGATTCTGCGAAAGACCGAAGATACTGTTCTGGGCCTGCGTGATGTTGAAGGTCTGCGGGATATTCCACAATTGGACGGACAAGGTGGGGTCATCCAGCGACCGCGCCTGCGCAATCCGAGTCGTGGCCGCTTCCCATTGCTTGCGCGCCGCCACCAGTTCGGGATTCTTGGCCAGGACCTCCTGGATCAATTCCGGTAACATTAAGCGAGTGCGCGGTATAGAGTCGAGGCTATGGGCCCTCGACAGTCCGCTACTGAACAACAGCATCAGTACTGACGCAACAGCCATATACTGACGTCGTCTATTCTGTCTCATAGCAAGACCTCCCGGAGTTTCCCCACATTCGATGCCCAGTCTCTGCTCTCGGTCGTACGCGCCCAAAAGAATGAGACAGTCGGCCGGACGCCGAAACCAAGCATCGAGCAGCACAGGTTATTGCAATGGAGCGATTACGAGATGAGGGCTGGAAAGATCAGATGCGAAGCACGGAAATCTTGAGCAGGAGATCCCGAGGAGGACCGTCCGGAGGATGATCATACACACGGCTATTGTGTGAGAGGACGGCGACACGAAGAGCTAATGAGGCGGTATCTTCCGGACAGAGCGCTTGAGAGCCACTGTCGATATGGAGCTTATCGGCAGACTGCACACCGAGCGTCTTAAACGCATCGCAGAACTGAGAGACCGGTGGTTCCTCTGGAGTCGAACAGCCTTTGCCCATGGCAGCTTCCGTGATGCCATTCACAGGCAAGAGGCAGGCATAGGCATTGAAGCTCAACGCGAAAAAGAGCACGACGAGTGAAACAGCGAGAAAAGACCGGAAGGGATGTGAAGACGCGTCCATAAATACAATGCTATCCCTCTTGACCTCGCCCGTCAATAACGCTTCTTTCTCCGATGAAATCTGCCGGGGAGGGATCCGACGATCCAAAAACAATCACCCCGCTGGATTATTCCAGCTGCTTAGACCCGACCAAAGTGCGCCGTCTGAAATGTGGGAATGATGCCATAGAGAATGAAAATAGCTGCTCTGGCAATCCCATAACTAAGTGGCCGTCCCTCGCGGAACCAGAGCCACACAAGATACCCGCTTCCAATCTCGCAAAGACCGGTGAGTACGAATAATCCAAGAGAAAAAGGAGTTTGCAATCTTCCTCGGTACGACAGCCTGGAGAAAGGTTCGCGCCGCCGGTCTGCTGCTCGTATAACAGGCTGGGGAAAAATGTTGGCACACTGAGCTTCAATGGTAAATTACCAATCCCTACCTAAGCCCTTCGAACTTGATTCTTGTAATGCATATGAGACACTATCGTCTACAAGAATGGGAACGTGCCTATGCTCCTGATCCAAACCGCTGAGCTCTTCATTCTCACAGCCATTGCCGAAATCGTCGGCTGCTTTCTGCCATACCTCTGGCTTCGCAAGGATGGATCAATCTGGCTCTTGGTTCCGGCAGCGATCAGCCTGGCTGCCTTTTCTTGGCTCCTCACGCTCCACCCCGCCGCCAGCGGTCGGGTCTATGCGGCCTATGGCGGTGTCTATGTGGCAACGGCCCTGGTCTGGCTGAAAGTCGTGGACGGCGAGGAGCTCTCCGTTTTCGACTGGACTGGAGCCTGAATTGCCTTGATCGGTATGGGGGTCATCGTCTTTGGCTGGACTACGAAGGAGTAAAACGAATGACTCAATACCCCCATCGGTCAAGATATTTATCCACCTCTCGTGCATCGCCTAGTCCCTATTAACACCGGCGCTTCTATCCCACCTGAACCCGGTCCGATCGTTCTTCTACAATTTGCAGCGTGACATGATCGATTCCAAAGCGATCTCGGAGAAGCTGTTGGAGGCGTTCCAATACTTCGTCGCGATCTTCTCCAATGGGGACCACCACGTGGGCACTGAGGGCATCGAGACCGGAGGTAATGGTCCAAATGTGGAGATCGTGAATTCCTTTCACCCCAGCCATGCTGGCCATCGCTTGTCCGACCTCTCGGGCGTCCAGGTGAGTGGGCACTCCTTCCATGAGCACATGCACGGCCTGAGTGAGCAGTGCCCACGTGCGCCAGACGATAAAGACACTGATGCCGGCGCTCAGGAAAGGATCGATGAGAAACCACCCGGTGAGCCAGATGGTGACCCCGCCAAGAATGACTCCGACCGAACTGATCGCATCACTGAGTACTTCTAAATACGCACTGCGAACATTCAGACTCGACGCGGATTCGTGAGCGAGGAGCTTGATGCTTGCGACATTCACGGCAAGGCCGACGAATCCGATGAGCAACATCGGAACGCCAAGCACGTGGGGCGGCTCGAAGACACGCCGGTACGCCTCGTAGAGAATCCAGATGGCCAGCAACAACAGCACCACGGCATTGATAACGGCGGTGAGGATTTCGGCGCGGTGATACCCGTAGCTTTTCTCCGGCGTCGACGGCCTTGCAGCCATCCACATGGCAAAGGCACTGAGTCCAATCGCGGCCATATCCGTCAACATATGGCCTGCATCAGCGAGCAGCGCTAAACTTCCCGTGAGCAGACCACCGATCACCTCGATGACCATAAACATCCCAGTGATCAGCAAGACGCGTAGCAGATTCTTTTGCTGCGTGGATCTGCTCTCCGATTTGTTATGCAAGAGAACCCCTTCTTTCTAAGCTACCGATTGTCTTCCAAGCAATGCACCCCTTGCAGAGTCTCGCGAGAGAGCGCCAGGCTTGGCGAACGCTAGTGGCCATGGCCGTGCCCGTCGGACTCCCCTGGAACTTCTTTCTCCGGAACCGTCACGTGCTTGAGCGCTGGTGAATCCCAAATCACTTTGTTCCCCGGCGCCAAGTTCGCTGCCTCGATAAAATGTCGATCGCCTTCTTTGAGAGCTCCAAGCTTGTAGAGCGCCTTGCCGAGGTTGTAATGCGCCTCCGCCAGGCTTGGCGCTGCTGTGATCGCGGCTTCAAAGTGTTGCTTCGCTTGCGCCCACTGGTTCTGCCTGTAGGCCAGGATACCCTCTTCATTATGCTGTGCCGCCGTTGCGATCACACCTGTCGGCGCAGACAACAACTTAGGCGGGGATACCGACTGACATCCACTTCCCAAGGTCAACACAATCGCAAAAACCGCCACCGTCTTGTTCAGCATCGATTCCTCCTTCGATCAGCTATTCCGAGGTTGAGCCGCGGGCTGCTTGCCAGCCAACCCTGAGCCCATTCGCCACGGCCAGAAGTTCACTCACCTCATGGACAAGGACCGCAAAGGCGACGCTGAGGAAGCCGCTGACCGCCAAGGGAATCAGGACCGCGAGCAGTAAGAGGGAGAAGGCAATGTTCTGCGTGCTGATCCGCCTCGCGGTGGCTCCCAGCCGCAGCGCTTCACCCACCTTCGAAAGATCATCGGCCATCAGGGCCACATCGGCCGCTTCGATGGCGGCATCGGTCCCCGCAGCCCCCATCGCCACCCCGCAGGTGGCGGCTGCCAGGGCCGGCGCGTCGTTGATCCCGTCCCCAACCATCAGCACAGCGCCATAGCGGGCTTCCAGGTCGTGCACCGCTCGGACTTTGTCTTCTGGCTTGAGATCCGCCAGGTAGGAGTCGATTCCCAAAGCCTGGGCGACGCTCCGCGCCGTTCGCGCATTGTCCCCGGTCAGCATGACGACACGGACGCCCATCGTGTGGAGCCCAGCGATGACCTCACGCATGCCCTCGCGGATCCGATCCTGCAGCGCAAGCAAGCCCCGCAGGCTGTGTCGATTGCCCACGAGTACCACGGTCTTCCCGTCACCCTGAAGCGCTCGCACATGGTCCTCGATCGTCGTCAGATCCATGCCAAGCTGTTGGAACAGATCGGGACTCCCTACGTACCAGCTCTGCTCTCCGACGACCGCGGTCGCTCCTGCACCCATGCGGGCTTGAAATTCTCGTATTTCGACCGGGACGATCTTCATAGCACGTGCTTGGTCCACAATTGCCCGAGCCAGCGGATGTTCGGAACCGTATTCCACGCCAGCGGCCAGGGCAAGGAGGTCCTCTGCCGAACCGGTAAACGGAATGACATCAGTCACCACTGGCCTCCCGTAGGTGAGAGTCCCGGTTTTGTCGAACGCGACCGCGCGAATCTTGCCGAGATGCTCCAGGTGGACGCCCCCTTTAATGAGAATGCCGCGCGTGCCTGCCGTACCGATCGCGGCGGCAGTCGCGACCGGCGTGGACATCACCAGCGCACAGGGGGCGGCTGCGACGAGCAGGACCACGGCTCGCATCCCCCAGTCGGCAAGCGGCAATCCCGCGAGATAGGGGACCACAAGGAATCCGATGGCGACCAACAAGACCGCCGGGCTGTACCGGCGTCCAAACCGCTCGATCCATTGCTGGGCCGCGCCTTTTCGTTCCTGCGCTTCTTCAACCAGATGAATGATCTTCGCCAGGGTATTGTCCTGAAACGAGGCGGTCGCTTCCACCTCTAAGAGGCCGTGCCGGTTGAGCGATCCGGCAAAGACCTTCATCCCAGGGCCTTTGTCCACCGGAATGGATTCTCCTGTAATCGGGGATTCATCAAGGCTCGAGCTGCCTGACCGGATGATCCCGTCGGTGGGGAGCGTTTCGCCAGGGCGAATCAGGAAGCGATCGCCCACTTGGAGCTGTTCAGCCGGGATGGTCCGCTCCTCTCCGTTCCGCAAGACATGGGCTTCCTTCGGTGCGAGATCGAGCAAAGCCCGGATCGCCGACCGCGTTCGGGCATACGTGTACTCCTCCAAGCCTTCGGCTGATCCATAGAGAAAGACGAGAAAGGCCGCTTCATCCCAGAGGCCCAGGATGCCGGATCCCACTGTTGCTGCGAGCATCAAGAGGTCAATCCCCACGACCCGGTCGCGAACTAGTGCTTCCACCGCCTCGCGAGCCCAGTGATACCCACCTATGGGAATCGCCAGGACGTAGAACAGGCTCTCGGCGTGTGACGAGATCAGCCCTAGATGGGCGAGCACGAATCCCGCACCAGCCAGTGCGCCGGCCATGAGCGCGTTGCGGAGCACGGGGTAGCGCCACCAGGGCCCGTCAAAGCCGTCTCGGTGCGCACATTCTTCCCGCTTCCCTGGGCTCCTCCTGCTTTCACACATGGTGCTCCTCTCTTCATCGCTGAGATCCGTGATGCTCAGCGGGCTTGTTCTTTCGTCAGCCGAGAGAATCCGTCAGCATTGGAGCTTGGCAGAGTTCAAATCAGCGCGATCCGGAGTCTTTACAGGAGATCCTTCCGCTTTTCTTCGAACTCCTGCTTATTGATCTCCCCACGGGCATAGCGCTGTTTCAGAATTTCCAACGCTGATTCCGGTTCTCGTAACGCTGAGCCAAGCCGTCCTTGTTCTAACCATGACTTTACCCACAGTGCGACTGCGACTATCCCCACTGCCAAGAACGCGACCATGAACACATAACCAACCAAATCCCACATTCCCATCATCGGTTCATGCATGCTGGTCTCCTTTAGCTTTCGATCTCTTTCGATGAATTCCTCATTGCCGCGCCAGTTCGGATTCCGGTTCTGGCCCACACGGCTTCAGTCTGAGCGACTGGCCTGCTGCCTCCGCAATGTCTCTGATGGCGCGTTCCAGGTTGACCCCGAGTTGGACTTCTTTCCGCCGTCGCTCGTCAGGAGGAAACACGGCGAGCGTCTTCCCGGGAATCAGGACCATGACCGTCTGCGTACTCCACAGCGGTCCGCCACAGGGCACTATCTGCTCAGCCTCGACTTCGACCCGCACAGGCCGCAGTGCCCAGCCAAAGGCATAGGCCCCGCCCCACCAAAACGGGAGATCCGTGGACAGATCGAGCGCCATGAAGCCGCTTACAATGGCTGGGTTCCAGCCTGAAGCGAATCCAACGGTCAGGAGATGAGCGGTCGCTGTCATCGCCCAACCTCCCACCCAGTACTGCCAGCGCACGGCACCATAATCCGGAATGCGTCCTGTGACAATGAGGTCGGCCCCGCTCTCGTCGGCCAGGGCGCGGAGTTGCGCGTCGCTGAGCCGTTCAGGCCGAATGCCGAGATTACCGACCAGACGCCTGGCTTCACTGAACGGCACGACGCGGAATCCCGGTTGCACGGCCAACTGTTCCGTCAACAGCCGTTGCGCTCTGAGCTCGACCTCCTCGATGAGCTGCGCTCGGATGACCGGTTCGATTTCTTCCGGCGGCGTCTCCTCGAACGTCTGCATTTGTGTGCTCTTCGTGATCGGGGCTTCCAGCATCACCTGCGCCACCATGATCGTCATCGGGTGATCTGGCGGGGGGAGCGTGCTGGACCACCAGCTGGCACATCCACCGGTCAGGCTGAGCAGGACCAGGGTGAGCGCAGCAAGCAGGCGGGACGTTCCGCGTGCGCTATAGTGCTTCCAGAGGCCACGCCCCTCATCGCTCGCTACGGCTGTCATCGCCCCCTCTCCTTGCACCACCCATCCTCGTGAAGAAACCATGAGGTCTACGGCCCACAGCGCTGAAAGATCTCTTCGCAATGCGCATGCGAGTCGGCTGACGCTGGTGTCATCCGGAGCCGTATCTCGGTGACGCGGTCATCCTGCAGCGTCACGATGGCGGTACACCCGTGCCGCGCCCCTTCGGGGCGGCTGCCCTTGGAACCGGGAAATGACCCTTCCAAGGGTCCGCTTTCCCTGTGATACGTCAGGATTCTCACCCCGTCATGTGATGACGCGGTCCGGGACGGCCCAGCGCAGGCCAGCACTTCTGATTCGGAATGGCCAATCAGGTACTGTTGCGCACTGACGGGATGCGATGCAGGTGTCTCGACGCAGGCGCTGATCGCGGTCGGAGCAAGACACACAAGCATCATGATGAGAAACCACCGAGGACCACCACGACAACTGAACCTCATGTGGCCACCTCTCTGTCAGAAGCCGGTGTGAGGAGGGCAGTCTCCACAGCGCGCCGCTGTGTGATTCGCTGTTCCATCCAGTGATACAACACAGGCATCACCACCAGGATCAAGGCGGTTGAGGAAAATAACCCTCCGATCACGACCAGGGCCAGTGGCCGCTGTATTTCAGAACCGGGGCCGGTGGCCAGCAGCAGGGGAATGAGCGCCATCATCGCGACGCCCGCGGTCATCAGCACCGGACGCAACCGCAGGACCATGCCGGTCAGCACCGCCTCCTCCAACGGCAACCCCTGCTCCCGCAGCTGGTTGATATACGCGATTTTCACCACTCCGTTGAGCACCGCGACCCCGAACAAGGCAATAAAGCCGACGGAGGCCGGCACCGACAGATACAGCCCGCCGAGCAGCAGTCCTAGCAGCCCGCCGACCATTGCAAACGGAATCGCGAGCAGGATCAGCGCCGCTTGCCTGAGGTTCCCGAACGTAAAAAAGAGGAGCAGAAAGATCAGCGCAATGACCAGAGGCACGACAATGGCCAGACGTGCCATGGCTTGCTGTTGGTTTTCAAATTGGCCGCCCCAGGTGACATAATAGCCCGGCGGAAGTTTCACTAGTCGACTCACCGCGGCTTGAGCCTCTTCGACGGCGCCGACCAGGTCACGCCCGACCACATTAGCTTCGATCACAATCCGACGGCTCGCATGCTCCCGGCTGATCTGTGCCGGCCCTTCCACAATGCGAATGTCGGCCAGCTCGCGCAGGGGAATGCGGGAGCCGTCCGGCGCGGTCACCCACAGCGCGGCAATCGTCGCCACATCAGCGCGCTGCGCATCCGGAAATCGCACCCGGATCGGAAAGCGCCATTGCCCTTCGAACACCTCCCCGGCGGCGATCCCAGCCCCGACGGCTTCGATCACCTCGGTGATCTCCGCGACATTGATGCCGTATCGCGCGATCTTGGTCCGGTCGATGTCGAGCTTCAAATAGTAGAGGCCCGACACCTGCTCGACCCGGAGATCCGTCATGCCGTGCACCTGCCGCACCTCCCGAGCGATCTCGTCTGCTTTCACCCGCAACGTCTCCAGGTCATCGCCGAACAATTTGATGGCGACCTGGGACCGGACCCCCGACACCAGTTCATCGACCCGCATGGCAATCGGCTGAGACAACCCAAAGGCGATGCCAGGCACTTGCGCCAGCCGCTGGCGAACCTGCTCTTCGATCTCAGCTTTGTACTGCGCCTGCCACTCGGATTCCGATTTGAGCAAGACATACATGTCGCTGAGTTCCATGCCCATCGGATCCGTCCCGAGTTCGTTGGCGCCCGTGCGCGAGACCACGGAGCGCACGTCCGGGATCTCCAGCAACACCCGCTCGACGTCCCCCGCGATCTTCAGTGATTCGGTGAGGCTGATGCTGGGGAGCCGCATCATATTCACCACGATCGACCCTTCGTCCATGATCGGCACGAATTCGCGGCCAATGAACGGAATCAGCGCCGCCCCTCCGACGAGCACGCCGACCGTCGCCAGCACGATCAGACGGGTTCTGCGGATCGCCCCCTCCAACATCTGCCGATACCGCCGCCGGACACGGTCCAACAGACGCCCGCCCTCGGTGGCCGCACGCGGCTTCATCAGGATCGCCGCGAGCACGGGGATCACCGTCACGGAGAGCAGGAGGGAACTCAGCAGCGCGATCACCACTGTCAAGGCCAGCGGAATAAACATCTTGCCTTCCATCCCTTGGAGTGTCAGGAGCGGGACGAAGGTCAAGGCGATGATCAACTCTCCGAAGAGGCTCGGCTTCCGCACTTCCAGCACGGCGCGTAAGACCACCGGCAACCGCTCGGCGATCACGAGGGTTCGACCTTGGGTCTGCTCGCTCAGATGGCGCTCCACGTTTTCCACCTGCACGATCGCCGCATCGACAATCATCCCCAGCGAGATGGCCAAGCCGCCCAACGACATCAGATTCGCCGAGAGGCCGACTTGCTGCATGATCAGGAAGGTGGCCAGGATGGCCAGCGGCAACGTCAGGGCGACGACAATGGCACCGCGGAGATTCCGGAGAAACAGATACAGCACGAGGATCACGACCGCGACGCCCTCCAGCAATGCCTTCTCGACTGTATCAAGCGCCCGCGCCACTAATTCGATGCGGTCATAGAAGGGGACCATCTTCACACCGGCCGGCAACACCCCGTTGATCAGCTCGACCTTGTCTTTTACCGCTGAGACCACCGCCCGGCTCTTGCCGCCGCGAAGCATGACGGCAATGCCTTCGAGCACCTCGCCCTTCCCATCTCGCGTCACACCCCCCAAGCGGATCGCGGTCCCTTGGCGAACCTGGGCGACGTCCCGGAGATAGATGGGCGTGCCTTTGTGCGCCGCCACCACAATCTGTTCCAAATCCGTCACCGAGCGAGCCAGTCCCACGCCGTGGATCACCAACTTATCTCCGCCCTGCTCGATGTACCCGCCCCCGGCATTTTGGTTGTTCCCTACGACGGCCACGTGGACTTGGCGCAACGTGAGCCCAAAGCTCGTCAAGCGATTGGGATCGACGAGCACTTCATACTGCTTCGCCATGCCGCCCAACGTGTCGACATCCGCAAGACCTGGGACGGCGCGCAGCATCGGACGGATGACCCAGTCTTGGAGAGTCCGTAACTCCCGCAGGGTCTGTGTCGAGCCCTCGACGAGATACATGAACACTTCGCTTAATCCCGTACTGACCGGGCCGAGCTCAGGCTCAGCATTTTGTGGGAGCCGGGATTGGGCCAGGAGCATCCGTTCCAAGACGAGTTGCCGGGCGAAATAGATATCCATCTTGTCTTCAAAGACCACCGTAATCACCGAGAGCCCAAACTTCGACACGGACCGCAGTTCCGTTTTGCCTGGCAGATTGGTGAACTCGATCTCCAGAGGAAAGGTCACGAGACGTTCGATTTCTGCAGGAGCCAGTGAGGGGGCCTTGGTAATCACTTGGATCTGGACGGGCGTCACGTCGGGAAAGGCATCGATCGGCAGATGGCGGAACGCCGCCACGCCACTGACGATAAGCCCCAGCACGACGAGCAGCACGATGAGTCGCTGCTCCAGTGCAGTACGGATCACTCGTTCAATCATGGCGTGCCCTCCGACGGCATCTGCTCGCGGAGCAACTCCGACTTCAAGGCATAACTGCCTTCCGTCACCACATCGTCCCCAGCCACCAGGCCCGTGACCACCTGAATATACTCGTGTGAGGCTTGACCGAGCGTCACCTCACGGGACTCGAACCGACGCGGTCCCCGCACCACGAACGCGACCGTCCGGCTGCCAACCTGCAGCACCGCCGCGCGCGGCACGCTTAAGACGGCTTGCTCGTCCGTGATCAAGGTGACCTCGGCAAACATCTCCGGCCGCAATCGGCCGTCAGAGTTGGCCACATCCGCACGCGCCGTCACAGTCCGCGTCGTGGGATCGATCACGGCCCCGACATAGGTAATCGCGCCTCGAAAGATGGTGTCCGGATACGCCGACACCCGCACTTCGACGGGAAGCCCCGTCTTCAGCCGACCGGCCTGTTGCTCCGGGAAATCGGCGCGCACCCAGACGGTCGAGAGATCCGCCACGGTGAAGAGCGTCGTATTGGGATCGACGACTTCGCCGATCGTGGCGTTCCGCGCGATCACCTCCCCGGTAAAGGGGGCTCGGAGGGAGACTCGCGCGACCTCCGCATGGGGTAAGGTCCTGGCGGCCAACCGCTCGATCTCCCGCTCCGTCATGCCGAGTAAATGCAGCTTTTCCTCCGCTTCGTGCAGGTCGGCGCGAGCATTCTCGTAGTCAGCCTCGCGCCGCTGCTGTTCACCCGCGCCGATCGCGCCGCGATCCAGCAGTGCTGTGGCCCGTTCGAGCGCCTTCTCCGCCACGCTCAGCGTGGTCCTTGCTTTGCGGTATCCCAGCTGAGCGGCTGCAAAGGCCGGGCTATCGAGCAGGAGCAGTCGGTCGCCTTCCTTCACCCGATCACCAAGGTTGGCATAGACCGCCACAATATGGCCGGGGACTCGCGCACTGAGCTGGGCTAAGCGATTCTCGTTGGGCAGGATCTTTCCCGCCTGCGCCTTGAGGGCCGTCCGAATCGGACGGAGCGCCACGCGATCGGTTTGGAGCCGCGTGAGGGTCGGGCTCCCGTCCGGCAATTCGAGAATGCCGGGCTCAGCGGCCGCCGTGGCCGTCGGCTTCGGCGCGTCCTCTTGCTTCGACTGGCAAGCTGTGAGACCGATGGCTAGCAACAGGAGCAGCGTCACGACGCGAGGAGTCATGGCAACCCTCCCACCGCTCGCTCCAATCGGGCGAGCGCGATGGAATGATCGGCTCGTGCTTGGGCATACTCAAGGAGGGTCTGGCGGTACACACGCTGGGTATCGATGACCTCGAGCAGACTCGCCACCCCCTGGCGAAAACTAAACTGCGCGATGTCGAGCGCTTCTTTGGCCTGATAGAGAAGCCCTTGCTCAAAGACCCGTATTTGTTCTTGCGCGGTTCGCGCCTCCTGAAAATGCTGGGTGATCGTCTGTTCCAATTCCTGCTGTACCCGCTCCCGTTCGGCCTGCGCCCGTCGCTGGGCTCCCATCGCGGCACTGATTTCTCCCTGCCGGCGATACCAGATGGGCAGCGGCACACTCAATCCGGCTGTGACGGATTCATCCCCGGTTTCCCGATGATACACGCCGAACACCGCCACGTTCGGTACACGTGATGCCCGTTCCTGTTCGATCGTGAATTCGGCCTGCTCCACTGCTTTCTGTTGACGGCGCAGGGCGGGATGGCCCTTCAGGGCCTGCTCCGTCAGCTGGCGAAGATCCAGTCCTGACCTGACCGCTTCGAATTCTCCCTGGATCTGATAGTTCTCTCCCAGAGCCTTCCCCGTAACCGTATTGAGCTTGGTGCGGGCTACGAGCAGCGCATTGTCCGCCCTGGCCAGATCCTTCCGGGATTTTTGGAGTTCGACGGTCGCCTTGACGAGCTCGAATTTCGGCGCTTCCTTCGTGCTGACCCGTGCACTGATCAACTTCACGAGGTCTTCAACCGTCTTCACATTCTCCTTGGCCAGTTGGGCATCTTGCTGGGCGAAGAGCAGCTGAAAGAACGCGGCCTTCACCTCGGCCATGAGAATCACCCGTGATTCTTCCACCCCGGCGAGGGCGCCGGCCACTCCCGCGTCGGCCGCCCGTAGTCGGGCTGCGCGTTTGCCCAGCCACTCCAGCGGTTGCTCCACGGTGATCGTGCGTTCGGTGACGCGAGCGCCGGTACTAGGGTCTCGAATCGCGCCTGGCCCAGCGGATCCGGTGATTGATGGGTTGAGATATGCTCCCGCAACGACCCGCTGCCCCTGGCTCTGCTCCACTACTCCCTCCGCTGCGGCCAGAATCGGATTGCGGTTGAGTGCCAATTCGACTACGTCATCGAGCTTGAAGATACGAGCATCTGTGTTGGCGGACACTGATTCCCCGCACGAGATGCTTCCTACAAGCGAGGTAATGCCAATAAGACACAAGGTTGTGTATTGCATGAAAGACCTTCCCCATTGCCTGCATGGCAAGGCTTCTATTGCTGCTACATTGTGAAAACAGCTAGTTGACGATGAGTCAGAGACTCAGGGGAGGGTGGTAGAGGAATTTGACGAAGGTCGGCAAGTACAATGTAAAGGTCAGGATGACATCTTCTGCAAACGGAGAGATGCTTTCAGAAGCAGGAGGGGACACTGACTGGAACAGAACATGGCAAGGACACCCATCATCTGTCACGGTCCGATCGGGAGACAGAGAAAGATCCAAGGCTTCGACGAGACTTGGAGTCGATCCGATTTGCCACTCACCAAAACAGGTGAAGCCAGTCAATTGGACTCCGAGGAGGAGGACCAGCCCGACCACTAGCATATTTGCGTTTCGCCCTTTCAACACGAGCTATGCCTCCGTTTACAAATTAATATAGCATAGCCCTTCTCGCTCAGCTGGAAATTCTTCGTAATGTATTAGCCAATACTTGACCATCCAGGCAGTGAAAGAGTAAGTCCAAGCATCTCGGGTCCTGCCACTCCATAATGGTTTCTGATCGTATTGAAGGAGAGTACAGCTCATCATGCTGCTGACTAAATCAGTTTTGCTGTATATCTTGGCTGGGATATTTGAAATAGGTGGAGGACATGCATGCATCTTCTGAGGCTTTCATGTTGGTGCGAACGGCCTTATTGGGATATGTTGACTAGCATGCATCATAGGATGGATGAGCAGGGCAGGAAATTTCAGAAGTAGGTACCGTAAAGAGTACCGCTGTACCTTCTATCTTTCAGTTTACGTACCGTTTACGTCCAAACTCGTAAGCGGTTTACGTGTGCCGATCAAATGAAACGGCGTAAACAACTTTACATATGCCGCAATGCAAATCTTGTTAATCTTCCAATAAATCAATTGGTTCGAGAAGTACTACTTGAAGGAATCTAGTCCCCCCAACTCCTTAGTACAGCCGTTTCCCCACCTTACCCTTGCGCCTCTTCGGCATCCTCCTAGAATACGTCTTCCTGCGAGGCCCCTATGCCCTTCTCGATTTGTCCCTACCGTCGCTTCTTTGTGCCTTCGGCCGTCATGCCAACCAAGTTCCTCACGGGAGCGTCACTCTGCTTGGCACTCAGCCTCCTATGGACGCCCTATGATGCATTGGCCCGAGGAGCAGGGAGCAGCCACAGCAGCAGGAGTCATTCATCAGACCATCACTCCTCAAAAAGCCACGCACATTCCAACGCTGCATCAGGCGTCCAGCGTGATAGCCACGGACGCATTACGCGAAGTGCGGAAGCGACGCAGCATTTCAAGAAGAGTAATCCGTGCCCGTCCACAGGGAAAAGCCGCGGAGCCTGTCCGGGCTATGTCATCGATCACGTGGTGCCGCTGAAACGGGGGGGGGGGAGATGCCCCTGAGAATATGCAATGGCAAACGAAAGAAGCGGCCAAAGCCAAGGACAAGGTGGAGTAACGTCAACAAGGAGGAATCCCGATGCGCCGTCTATTCGCAACCGCATTGATTGTATTTGCCCTCGCTGGTTTGCCCTTCCCTGCCATAGCCGCCGAACAGTCCGATCTCCTCGACATTAACACCGCCACCGTTGAACAACTGAAAACTCTGCCTGGGATCGGTGACGCCTACTCTGAGAAGATCATCAAGGGCCGTCCGTATCAGCGGAAGGATGAGCTGGTGCAGAAGAAGATTCTCCCACGTGCGACTTATGAGGGAATCAAGTACAAGATTGTGGCGAAGCAGAAGTAGCGCTTCCTGCCGTAGAGGTATCCGCATGCCTAAACAATTTTTAGCCATCACCGGATTGCTCGTTGTCAGGTTTTTCTGATTGCCGAATTCCCGGTGTCTGAGGCTCAGACTCGCGGCGGAGGGCACGGATATCGAGATGGGGGGCATAGCAGTGGTGGGCATGTGGGGGTACGCCCACATACATGAAAAGACGGAACCTTTGTCCAGCCTCACCAGAGGACAGCGCCCAATTCGACCCAGCGGGACAATTTTAGTAGTACGCCCAATTCGAATCCGTACACCGGTAAACCAGGGACATGGGAACCAGAACGGTAAACTTGAAGCTCTCTCTTCTTTTTGCTGGCTTGGACTTCCCAGGTTTTAACGGACACCGTAGGGTGATCGTTACAACAGGGGGAGGACCCATGGGTAATCGATGGAAAGCGCAGAATGTCCGCTTGAAGTACACCTTCATTAAAGCCCATCCCCGAGAGTTCGATACGGCGGTCATGTGCCGTCTCCTCGGCGTGTCGCGCAGCGGGTTCTATGCCTGGCTGCAGAACCCCCTCTCAGATCGAGCCGTGGAGGATCAGCGATTGCTTGGCCTCATCCGCGCGGCGTATACGGCGAGCCACGGGGTCTACGGCGCCCCGCGGATCTTTCTTGATTTGCGGGAAGCAGGTGAGACCTGAAGCAAGCATCGTGTGGCTCGGATTATGCGGACCAATAACATGAAGGCCCGGCACGGCTACCGAACGCCCCGGTATATTAAAGGCCACACCACCTCACTCCTCACGCCCAATATACTGCAACAAGGGTTTACCGTCCCACGGCCGAACACCGTCTGGGTCACGGACATTACGTATATACGCACGTGGGAAGGCTGGCTCTATCTGGCCGTCGTGATGGATCTCTACTCCCGCCGTATTGTTGGTTGGTCCACCAAGCCCACACTGGCTCAAGACCTGGTGCTGGACGCGCTCATCATGGCCGTCCGCCGACGCAAGCCCAAGCACACCCTGATTCATTCCGATCAAGGATCGCAATTTGGCAGCGATGCATGGCGGCGCTTCTGCCGCGCGCATCACCTGGAGCCCAGCATGAGCCGACGTGGCAATTGCTGGGATAACGCCGTCGCCGAATCATTTTTTAGCAGCTTGAAGAAAGAGCGGATCAAGAAGCGGATCTACACAACCCGGACACTCGCCACGGCTGAGATCGACGACTACATCGAGACCTTCTATAATCGCACCCGTCGACACAGTCATCTGAACGGGGTCAGTCCGGAGACGTTTGAAGCAATGTCGAGTTGGGCTTCCTGATCTGTCCGTAAAAGGCTGGGAAGTCCACTCCGCCAGTTTCGTAGCACGGACCCCATCCATTTACTTTATATAGTTCTTTATCACGCTTCGATCAAGACGGCTCGCCGTACTCTTGGCACGCCAGCCTTGCGGGCCTGCCACAGGTCATAGGCAGCCTGCTGAGCCACCCACACATCGGCCAGTCCTCCATTTTTCACACCAAGCCATCCCTCTGATCGCAGGGCCATTTCCGGAGAGATCGCTGCGCGGCCATTCAAGACACGCGATAATGCAGCACGAGTCACCCCCAGTTGCGCCGCAGCTTGCGTCACGTTCAAGCCCAGGGCAGGCAGAATATCCTCTCGCAACGTTTCGCCTGGGTGCGGCGGATTATGCATTCGGCTCATGTGGTCTTCCTCCTAATGGTAATCTTGGTAATCGATGAGGACGGCATCCGTATCCCCTTACTCCCGTACGGTAGGCCAAATGATTTCTACTGGTCGGAGTGTACCCCAACAGTATGCAGCAATCTATCCATGCTCATGGCGGTGATGCAGTTCGGACACGTGCGGGTGATCATGCGCCAGTGGCAGATGCCGGTGCGCGTGTGCATGCGATTCCTCTGTGACGATCTGCTCCTCATGCTCGTGCTGGTGGTGCTCGCCATGCATGTGCACATGATCGTGCTCCACCTCTTCATGGACATGCAGATGGCGATGATGGGCGCTCAGCATGAGCATCACACCCATCGCCATAGCCACGCTGGAAGCCAACTCGGTCAATCCCCATTGCTCACCGACAATCGGCACAGCAGCCACGGCGCCGATGAAGGGCGCGGTCGCAAAGTATCCTGCTTCGCGGGCGGCTCCTACCAAGCGAAGAGCCTGCATGTCCAGCACGAGACTCAGGCCATAACTGAACAGCCCTAGCACAAGCGCAGCCATAATCATCGAGGGCCGAGGCAAGTTCTGACCGGTGAGCATGGCCAGGCTTAACGTACAGGCGCCCGCTCCCAAGGTCTTGATTCGCGTCACCACAATAGGATCACGGAGCGAGAGACGCTGGCTCAGATTGTTATCAAGAGCCCAGCAGAGGCAGGCGCCCACTATCGCGACGAATCCCAGGACATCGACCTGCGCGTTTCCTGGACGGTAATTCAGAACAGCCGCCGCTGCCACAATCAGCATGGCTCCTGTGGCGCCACGTCGATCCAAATGTTCCCGAAAGAAGACGATGGCTAACAGAATCGTGAAGAGCGCTTCCAAGTTGAGCAGCAATGACGCGACGACTCCGGATAGATGTTGAAGGCCCCAGAGCATCAACACAGGCCCCAACATGCCGCCCGTGGTGACGATGCCGGTCAAGAGCCATAGATCCGAGGAACGCACCGGTGCTTCACGTCGAGCGGTTCGAGAGCCGCGATAGAACAACAGCTCGAAGGCAAGAAGTCCCAGCCCTGCTCCGAGATAGAGCAAGCCGGCAATGAGAAGAGGACCGCCTTCCGGAAGAAGGAGTTTGGCCAGAGGAAGACTGACACCGAACAACACCGCTGCGGCCAGACCATAGGCACTGCCTCGAGATGATGAAGAAATGAATCGTATCTCCATTCAAATCCTACCTGCCAGATTACAAGCCTCAGTCAGGTTTCCGCCCCCTATACAAATACAGGGTGCCGCAGAGCGTCATGACACGGACCATCTCTTCAACCTGAACAAACCCGGCCTCTCGGAAGAACGAGGGCAATAGGGCATTGAGATGATCGGCCACTTGCTCAAAGTGTCTAATCAACAGCGACGCGGCAGACATCAAGGCGTTGTGCGGTTTTCCAAAGTCTGCGACATGCAACTCGCCACCTGGTTTGAGCACACGCATGACCTCCCTCAAGGCGCGGAGTTTGTTTTCTCTGGTCAGATGGTGAATGGCCAGGCTGCAGAGAACCCGATCAAAGGAATGGTCCTGGTAGGGCTAATCATAAGCCATGCCTCGATCTAAGGCGATGGCCAATCCCGCCTTCGCAATTCTCGCTCGTGCGATGTCCAGAATTCGCTGCCCCCCGTCGAGTCCAACAACCTCCGCATCCGGATGAGCCTGCTTGACGAGGATCGTGAGCGTCGCCGTGCCGCAGCCTAGATCCAGCACATGGTGACCAGACTCAATCCTAGCCTGCTCGACCAAGCGACGCTTGAAGGCGGCCTCCCGCATCATCCATCCCACGATGGGATCGTAGAGTGGAGTCAACCAGTCAAAACTCAAGGCTGGGATATAATGGGCGTACGTATTACCCATGTCCGATGATCCTCCCTTCCGCGCCGCTGCCTCGGCCCGCTACAAACTCTCCCCTTCTTTTCCTTCTTTCTACCACTACCAGATCACATAGATAGGGGGAATGACGAACAGCATGAGAATCATCGCCGAGAAGCCTCCCCCCGACCTGCGGTGCCGCAATCCGCTTCATGACCTCCGCGCCGGCTATTTCAGAAGCAGACGGTGCATTCCACTGCATAGAAGCCTGATTCATATTGAGTTAGGCGGCATCATCCCAGGTACCCTTTCAGGACGAATATGCAATACAACAGAACCAGAAGACCGCCGGCCCAGCGGGGGACACGCTTCGTCATCATCATCAAGGACACGATGACGATTGTGCCCATGCAGAATGGAAGATAGAACCGCAGCACCTCTGTCTCCACATCGACCGGGCGGACTAGTGCGATGATTCCACCGTTGAACAGGAAAAAGGCCAGAATCGATCCTACTACGTTCCCGAAACTGATCTCCGGCTTGCCCTGAAGCGCGGCAGGCAACTCTCTCGCCAGTTCTTCAATGCTGATCAGAAAAGCAAGAATGGTCATGCCGAACACCGTTCCGGACAATCCAAATGCGGCAATGAGAGCCGTCGCCCCGGTGACTAGCATTTCGCTGCCGATGACAAGGCCAGCAAGCGACAGCAACAACAGGCCAACAGCGTGCCATCGACTGCGCCGATCGGTCTTCTCCAGCGCTTCGGCAACCTCTCCCATCGGCTTGATATCGAGCCCCCTCTTGCTCAACCACATCAAGAAGATGACGGCACAGACGAACCCAAGGAGCAAGATCGCTCCGTCCATCCGAGACAGCCGACCGTCAGATGCGAGCAGGCCCAGCAACAACACGGACAACACCGGCACCAACAGAATCCGCTTGGGAACCGCCGCAAACGACATAGGCGCGACCAACGCGGTGATCCCAAAGGCGAGCGCAATGGCGACCATCGCCGAACCGATGATCGAACCCAGAGCAACCCCTGCCTGCCCCTCAAGCGAACCGACGGCCCCGACCACAAGATTTTCCGGGTCGAAGCCGATGAAGACGACGCTGATCAGAAAGGGAGACAGGCCGAACCCTAACGACGTTCCGACGACTCCTCTAACGAGGCGCTCGGCACAATACAGGATCAGACCCAGCCCTATTGCAAAGAGGATGATCGCAACGATGACGGACAAGTTAGAGACTCCTCAGAGAACCGCCACACACGCAGTCCATTTCCGGCTACGCCGATGTTCCTACCAGACTCTGCCATCAACCCCCAGGACCTCCACCCGCTGTACCGTTCCACGACAGCATGAATCGCTGCCACAGCAAGCCGGGTGCGCACATTGGAACCGGAACTCGATCTGGCGGGTTGCGGGAGTAAACGGCCCCAGCGTCACACCGAAGCGATGGATCACGGCCATCACTCCGCCAGCCGGAATCATGTCGATCGTTCGCCATGATTCGCCTGGATCGGTTCTCCAGATCACCCGGCCCGGACAATTGGTCCGGATGGTCAGCCGGTTTTCCGCCCGGACCGAGGCGATTGGTCGCGCGAAGGTCCAGATCAGCGTATGGGGCACGATTGATTGATCGAGTGCACCAGGTGGTTTCCGGCCAACGGCACGGCAGGCCGTCTTCAGATGATCGCGAAACAGGTCATCGAACTCCGCATCGGAGTCCGAGGCCTGGTCCTCGCCGAACCACCAGAACCAGTCGCTACCCTCAGCCGCGTAGAGAGCGTCAAAGGCCTTGCGATGACGCTCTGGGGTGGCCTTCACGCGGTCCAGGAGAGCACGGGTTTCCCGCAACAAGTCCCAAGCCAGATTTTCCTCGGGCTCACCGATCCAAGTACCAAGATCGTTCCCTGGCCGCGAGCCGTTCTCGTCGATCCAGCTCGCCTGGAACAAGTCGTACACCCGAGGCAACACCGACAGCGGATGCGCGGACACACCCCGTGTTGAATTGCCCTCCAAGTACTCGCGAAACGTGACTGTGCGGATTTCTGGATCAGCAACAAGCACCGTATAAAGGGCATGCAGGAAGGGTCTCGCCTGCTGCGGATAAGCTCCCCAGGCATTTTCACCGTCGAGGATGATGGACACGATCCGATTCGGCGGATCGTTGACCTTCCACGCGAACCGTTCCTTCACTTCTCGGATGAAGGCCGTTGCCGCCTGCCCAGGGTCCGGATAGCGCTGATAGTGAAAGCCGATTTTGTCCGACAAAACCGTATCGCGAAAAAAGACGGCCACACCCCGCCCAGCCTCATCCTCCGCGCGATAAGCCTGACACAACACATTCGGGTCCTGGACGTTGTACCCGTACTGTCCAGACCGCTCCAGCACGCCACGATCCGTGGCAATCCAGTGCATGCCGGCCTCGGCAAACAGCAAGACCACCGACTGCCCGACCGCGCCTTCGGCGGGCCACATCCCCGCCGGCGGATGGCCGAACCGTTCCTGGTAGAAGGTCACGGCTTGATGCACCTGCGCCATCGCATCTTCAGGCCGGTGAAAGCGTGCGGGATGCGTGGCGCCTTCTCGGTCGATCATGGCCTGATTAGTGTCTGCGAGCAGGGGAAGGATCGGGTGGTAAAAGGGTGTGGTGGAGATCTCGATTTGGCCGCGATCCTGAAGCCGGCGATGCATCGCGACCACGTTGCGCATGATCGTGAGCTGCGCATCGACCATCTGGGCGATCTGGTCTGAGCTGTAGCCACTGCCTTGCGCGATAAAGCTCCGCGCGGAGGCCACTTCCCCGTTGGGAAGTTTCACCGGCCCCTCTTGGAACTCCTGGCCGAACCAGGCCAAATTGAACCACATCTGAAGATCAGCAAGATCCTGAACCGTGAACGAGCGACTGTTCTGGCGCTGCTCGAACAAGGTGCGATACCGGGGCCAGGGGAAGATCTGGGTATGCCAGTCGGCTTCGTAGAACGTGGCGAGGAGTTCCTCTCGCTGGGCGGCGGACAGACGGGCCGCCGGGGTCAGGGTGAATTCCAGGGCGCGGTCTGTCGCGCCGCGTTCAGTATAGTCCTCGAGCTGTTGGAGGAGGACAGGCGTGAGATTGATAGTGAGATGCACCTCGGGATGCTGTTCCAGCAGCGCGGCCATGGCGTAGTAATCGCGAACGGCGTGCAGGCGCACCCAGGGGAACCGGTATGCCCCCTGTGGTTGGTTGGCTTGCAAATCTTTGTAGAGCGGCTGGTGCTGGTGCCACAGAATCGCAAGGTGAAGCTTCGGGCTCACGACAAACGAGAAGGTCCCCCCGTCGCTGGAGCCGGCCGGAGAGCTTCCCCTCAGCCGGTACTCCACGTGATCCCCGTCCGCAAACGGGCCGACGTTGAGAAACCAGTAGCTGTTGGCCTCCCGGTTGAAATTCCAGGCGCCCTCCACCTGTCCTGTATGCACCCGTGCCGTCCTGGTGCAGGACCTGATAATCGATCCAGGTTCGTTGGCCTCCCTCGATGGGCCAGGTACCGAACTGAAGATTAACGTTCTGCCCCGCACTCACGAAGAACGGGAAGCGCGGGGTGTCAGGAGTGAGATGCCAGATAACCATCGTGTTACACGCTCTCAATCCCGGTGAGATCAGTGTCAGTCCGGCTCTATCTGTCAGCGTTCTTTCTTGCTACTTTCCAGGTTTCCATGGCGATGAGCGGCAGCATTCCAATGCCAATGGCCAGAAACCAATGTTCAGGATCGAAGGGCGCGACCTGGAAGATGCTTTGAACCGATGGGTCGGACACAATGCCGACCTGCAGCAGCGCGGACAGCCCCACCGTGGCCAGCAACGGCCTGTTCGTCCAGAGACCGAGCGCAAAGATGGATCGGTCCTCGCTCCGGTTATTCAGGGCATGGAAGAGCTGCGCCAGAACCATCACCGTAAACGTGAGGGTGCGGGCCCGATCCAGATTGAGGTCCATGCCGTAGAGGCAATACAAAAACGCCAGGAGCGTGATGACGGCGATGAAGGTTCCCTGGACAAAGAGTCTCAGCAAGCGTGCCCGTGTGAGGAACTGCTCCTGTGGCGGACGAGGGGGCCGTTGCATCAAATCCGTGTCCGCCGGGTCTACCGCTAAGGCCAGGGCGGGGAAGCCGTCTGTGACCAAGTTGATCCACAAAATTTGTACCGGAAGCAGAGGGAGCGGGAGCCCGAACAGCGTCGCCAGCAACATCAATAGGATTTCGCTGATGTTGCAGGAGAGCAGGTAGTGAACACTCTTCCGAATGTTGTCATAAATCGCGCGGCCTTCCTCGACGGCCGCCGCAATGGAGGCGAAGTTATCATCCATCACGACCATGTCTGAGGCCTCTTTGGTGACGTCCGTCCCGCTAATGCCCATCGCCACCCCGATGTCCGCAGCCTTCAGAGCTGGCGCATCGTTCACCCCGTCGCCGGTCATGGCCACAACCGCCCCCTGCCGCTTCCATGCGCGGACGACTCGAAGTTTGTGTTCTGCTGTTACGCGCGCATAGACCGCCGCTGCCTGCACTCGATCGCGCAACTCCTCATCCGAGAGTTGGTTCAGCTCCGCCCCTGAGATGGCTTGCGCGCCCGGCTCCATGATCCCCAGCTCATTCGCAATGGCCACCGCCGTGTCCTTGTGATCACCCGTGATCATCACTGTCCGAATCCCGGCGGCGCGACAGGCTTCCACGGCCACCTTCGCCTCCGGCCTGATCGGATCTTTCATCCCAACCAATCCCAAGAACACGAGATCGCGCTCCAGACTCTTGGCCTCATAGGCGTCCGGAATCTGGTCCAGCGGACGTATGGCCACTCCGAGGACCCTGAGCGCTTGAGACGCAAAGCGCTGATTGGTGGCCGTAATCTCCTGGCGGATCGCATCCGTGAGCGGCTGGATGTCGCCGCCTCGCGTGAGCCAGGCTTGGCAGTCGCGCAGCAGGACATCCGGGGCGCCTTTGACAAAGGCCGCAGGCCCGGACTGCGTCCGGCGCACCACGGTCATTTTCTTTCGCTCTGAGTCAAAAGGCACTTCGCCCAGCCAGGGGTTTTCCTGTTCAAGGTGATGCTTTGTCAGTCCGGCCTTGGCCGCCGCGACCAGCAATGCGCCCTCCGTCGGGTCACCCACGATGTGCCAGAGAAAGGCCTCCAGCCGAAGGTCTGAACCATTGCACAGTACCGAGGCGCGCAAAAGCGCCATGAGTCCTGGTTTCAGAGCCAGGGTCATCGGCTCACCGTCCGATCGGATCTCCCCGTCCGGTGCGTAGCCTTCGCCGGTCACCGTGAACATTTCTCCTCCTTGATAGAGAGTGGTCACCGTCATCTCGTTCTTCGTGAGCGTCCCCGTCTTGTCGGAGCAAATCACGGTGGTCGAACCCAAGGTTTCGACGGCGGGAAGGCGGCGGATTAAGGCATGCCGTGTCACCATCCTTGTGACGCCAAGAGCGAGCGTGATGGTGACCACGGCGGGCAGGCCTTCGGGGATCGCCGCCACGGCCAGGCTCACGGCGGTCAGGAACATGCTGACCAGGGGCACTCCACGGAGAACCCCGAGTAGGAACACCACAACGACGATACCCAGGGAGAGCCACAGCAACGTATGGCCGAGGTGCTCCAGCCGACGCTGAAGCGGCGTCTCCTCTTGCTCGGCCTGGGCTTCTCGGTGAATCAGCGCGGCAATCTTTCCGAGTTCCGTCTGGGCTCCGGTGGCCGTCACCAGCGCGCGCCCTTTTCCGGAGACGACAATGGTCCCCATGAAGAGCATGTTATGGCGGTCACCCAAGGGCACCTCTGCTTGGGGAATCGGCTCGGCTGATTTGGCGACTGGTGTCGATTCGCCGGTCAGCGAGGCTTCCTGTGTCTGGAACCCCGTCGCATAGACAACGCGACTGTCTGCGGGAACACGGTCGCCCGCTTCGATCTGAATGAGATCGCCCGGCACGACTTGACCGGCGGGGATTGCTAGTACGGTGTCATCGCGGATGACCCGTGCGGTCGCCACCCAGAGCTGTTTCAGCGCCGCGAGCGACCGTTCGGCCCGGAATTCCTGTACGAAACCGAGGAGCGCATTGAGTACGACGATCGCGAGAATGGCTCCGGCATCAATCCATTCCTGCAACAGACCGGACACGGCGGCGGCGGCGATGAGCACCCAGACAATGAGACTCGTGAATTGACGCAGAAACATCTTGAACGGTGAGGGCGGAGCGGCTTCGAGCAGTTCGTTCGGTCCAATTGTCGCCAAACGATGCTGTGCCTCGGAGGCGGTAAGCCCTCTATCCATATCTGACTGGAGCTCTTGTTCAATGGCTTCGGTGGTGAGGGTATGCCAAAGGGAGGTCATCGTCCGCTTACCACCTTTTCCAGATCCTAGACATAGGCGTTCGTCGCATACTGCTGCACCATGCGATGGGTGTTGAAGAAGGAGGCATTGAACGCGATCGTGTGCCGCATCACATCGATCCAATGCTCGCGCGACTGATAATACATAGGGATGATCGTCAAGCGCAGTTTCTGATAGAGTTCGCGTGCTTCCTCGGCCGGATTGGGCTCTTGTCCCATCATCCGTGACCCAATCGACCATCCGGTCACACCTTCGATGTGGCCTTCCAGCCACCAGCCATCCAGGACGCTGAGACTCGGCACCCCGTTATGCGCCGCCTTCATGCCTGAGGTCCCCGACGCTTCGAGGGGACGTTGCGGTGTGTTGAGCCAGAGGTCCACCCCGGCGGTGAGGAGTTGGGCGAGCTCCATGTCATAGTCTTCAATGTAGACGATCGTCACCTCCCGCTCGAGCTGCTTGGCGACTTGCACCACGCGCCGGATCATCTCTTTCCCGGGTTCATCCTTGGGATGGGCCTTCCCGGCAAAGATCATCTGCAACGGTCCGACCCTGCGGACAATGTCGCTCAGCTCGCTGGGAGCCGACAAGACCAAATCGGCCCGCTTATACAGCGTCGCTCGTCGCGCGAAACCAATCGTGAACGCCTCGCCGCTCAACACCTGCCGCGTGCGCTGCTTCACGGCTTCAAGCAACCGTGCCTTGGCTTGCGCATGGGCGTCCCAGATATCCTGATTGGAAAGGCTGATGGCATGGCGCAGGGCAAAGGAATCAGTCCGCCAGCCGGGGATATGCCGGTCATAGAGGCGCTGGAAACTGGGAGATGTCCAGGTGACCGAATGAATCCCGTTTGTGATGGAGTCTATGGGATACCCCGGGAACATGTCCTGCGAGACCTGTCCGTGGCGTTTGGCAACCCCGTTGATGTAGGTGCTCATGTTCAAGGCTAGGAGCGTCATGTTCAGTCTATCTTTGCCACCCAGCATCTGCAGGACTTCCAGCGGCGTGGTGTCGCCGAGCATCTGCTTCACCAGCTCATACGAGAACTGATCATGGCCGGCCGGAACCGGCGTGTGGGTGGTGAAGAGGCAGTCCCGTCTCACGCCATCGAAGTCCCAGGTCGCCTGCTCTCTCTGTTTGCGCTCTCCGAGCAGCTCAAGGACAAGCAAGGCCGCATGGCCTTCGTTCATGTGGAACCGTTCAATGTGGGTGTAGCCCAGGGCTCGGAGCATTCTGACCCCGCCGAGACCCAAGACGACTTCCTGAGCCAGACGGTATCGTTCATCGCCACCATAGAGATAACCGGTCAGCTCCCGATCGCCGGTCGCGTTCTCTTCGACGTTGGTATCTAAGAGCAGCAAGGGCACCACATAACCCGTGAGGCCGGTGAGGTCATACTGCCATGCCCGAACCACGACGGGGCGGCCTTCAATGGACACGCGAACTGTCAGAGAAAGCAGCCGGGCGAACTGTGAGGGATCCCACTGCACGGGCCGTTCATACTGCATCCCCCATTCATCCAGGTGCTGCTCGAAATAGCCGCGTCCATAGAGAAGACTGACGGCGACGAGAGGAATTTTGAGATCGGCACAGGAGCGTAACGTGTCACCCGCCAGGACCCCTAAGCCTCCACTATAGGTCGGCATGCCTCCGTCCGCCGCGACTTCCATCGACAAATAGGCGATGCGCCTGGCCACGCCCAGAGCGCCGGGGGCCAATCCTGTCGATCCAGTCGCGTAGCGTTCCGGTGTAGCCAGGAAGGTTTCTTTGCAGAGATCAGAACAGAACCGGAACTCTTGTCCCTGATAGACGACGGAGAGCGTGTTATCAACCGGAATCATCATGCCGCAGACTGGATCTTTCACGGTGTTCATCGGTGAGGCACCTTCTTTCTTCGCCCGTACAGAGACCCAACGACGGTGAACCTGTCGACTAGGAGGACATTCGCGCCTACCCTCGGAGTACCGTAAGAATCTCTCGCTCCGCGTCGACCCAGTCCTCCACGTCGCACCCTTCCCGGCACCCTCGCTCGAGATAGAGCGCATAGGCCCGCTTCGCGATGCGCTTCTGTAGCTCATCGGATAAGGCCCCCTCTTGGGGGTGATCCTTCTGTGTGGTGACGGCCTTTTCGTCGCGCTTCCCCTTCACCAGTTGCTGCTTCATGTCGCCCTCCCTTGCTACTGATATCCAATCGAATGGTACGTCCTCTTTCCACCGCGCACGGGCCGGCCCTCATCGTTAACTCTTGGCTACCGACACCCAACCGTTGACGTCAATGATCGTATTGTCCCATTTGAACTCGTGGCTCACCGCCTTTCACAGAGCGAACAGGATCGAAACGGTCACCAAGCTGAATCTCTTCGCGATATTGGCCTTCATGACACTCTGTGCTCATTGTCCACAGGCTGTGGCGCGCATCCCATTGACATACCGAGAGACGACGGTGACACCCCGAAAGATCAGCGGCGGAAGCACCAGCATCTGGGTCATAGGGACAAGGCCGATGTTGACGATGGGCACGAGCGGCATCTGTTCACCGTACGTCCACCAGCGCAGCACATGAACGGTGGTCCACTCAATGCCGACGCTGATCGCGCCACCGGACGTTAGCATCACAAGGTAGCCTTGGACTCCCGGCTGCTCAAACCATGTTCGGCGACCCAGGGTCATCCAGCCAATGCCAAAGATCACCACAAGGAACAGGCCGTCTGCCAGACTCGCAGCCAGACAGAGCCACCACGGAATACTGGCTCCGCCGGAATGACTGTAGAGCGGCGACTGCAGGCGCTCCCAGGGATAATTGACCAGGACCGCCACGACAAAAATCATCGTGAGCTGCCGGACTAGATCGCCGCACCAGTGTTCGGACGATGACGCGCTCACGTCTTCTTCGCTCTTCGCCAAGAGAAGTTCCTGACTCAATGTGGTTCCTGCTGCCCACGCAACCTCTCGAGCATCCAATCCTGGAACGCTCGGGGCGCCGCCAGTTCCTGAAAGACCGTTCGCTCGAGCGTCGGATGGTGGTGGAGATGTTCAGCCAGGAGCCGCGCGAGCTTTCGATCCCCGTCAGGTCCTTGTCCGAGTTGATGGAGCACCTCGTGCACAAAGTGCTCATCCTGCGTGCCTCGTGCCACCAGTTGCTCCCGCAAGGCTTGATCTCCCAGGACCCGATCCACCACCGGCGCATCCGCTGGCATCGTATGGGCACAGGCCGAAAGTCCTAGTACGACTCCAAGCCCCAGCCATCTCGTCAGGTACTGCATGCTGTCCTCCTTGGGCCATACCCCATGAAACGGCTTTGCGACGCCACTTACTGAATCATGCCGTGCGGATGCATCGCGCGGTGTTCTTGGGCCAGCGCATCGGCTTCGTCCGCCGCTTTCAGGGTGTTTTGAGCGATCGCGCGACAATGCGCGGCATGCTGCTTGGGCTCCGTCTTGCCATGCGGCTCAGAATGTTTGTCGTAGTACTCCGCCGTGGTCTCCCACCGTTTCGCTTTCTCTCTCAGCTCCTGTGCCTGCTGGGTATAGTACTGAGCCAGGCCGTTATGATCGTTCGCGTTAATCATCCGTTGCGTTGAAGTCTCTGCACAGCCTTGCAGCACCAGCACGAGCCCGACCGCCAATACCATGGACACCAATCTAGTGCTCAACATTCCAGCCCTCCTTCGTTGGCAGTGAACCCATGTCACTACGCCCTGAATCATTTTTCACGAATGACTCTTTATGTCTCGATGAGCGGATGCGATTACCTCAGCCTCATCAGCCGCCTTGGTATAGATGGCCGCGAGGGTTTGGCAGTGCTGGACCATATCGATCTTGTTGGATACAACCCCGAGCGTACTCGGTCCGGGATTCTTCTGATACTCCTCCGCCATCACCAGCATGTCCTTCGCCCGTTGTCGGAGATGGGCCGACTCCTTCACATACCAGGCTTCCAGTCCTGCGTGGTCGTTCTTGGCAACAAGGTTGCGGGGTGGATCGGCGATTATCGCGCAGGCCGCGACTGCCAACACGATCAGAGTCCCTACAACATTTGTCAGTATGCTCCACCTCTGTGTCATGATTCCCTCCTCTCCATTTAATAGCACTCATAGCGCCTTGAGTAGCTGTGCTGCTGACGATTGCGCACCGGGTCAAATTCTTAAAGCCTCCTTCGGGACAGCCGGCTCTCTCCAGTAAAGTGTCACGAGTCTTACTCGGTCACCACAATCAGCCCTCCTTTGTTGGCAATGGGCCAGTTCACTGTGTTCTTAAAAGGTGGTGCCACTCTCCTCGCCTCCTGCCTGGCGAATGAGTCACCTTCCGGCCTAGTGGCTGTGCATGTGTCCATCCGACGACATTCCCGAAACTTCCCTGTCCGGAACCTTGACGCCTTTGAGAGGCGGCGCATCCCAAATGACCTTGTTCCCAGGCGCCAGATCCGCCGCCTGGATGAAATGCGCGTCACCCTCTTGCATCGCTTTGAGTCGATACAAGGTCATACCTAAGTTGTAGTGCGCTTCGGCCAACTCCGGAGACGCGGCGATCGCCGCCTTGAAATGTTGTTTCGCACTCTCCCACTGTTGCTGTTGATAGGCCTGGAACCCTTCGTCATTGTGACGCGCCGCCGCGGCATTCGTGCCGGCGGGCGCGGGCAAGATCATCCGCTTCGGCGCGGATTGGCATCCACTTCCTATGAGCATCCCTGCCAGTACTACGATCAGCAGCATGTCTGTGCGCCTCATCCCGTTCCTCCATTTAGCTTATAGCCACCTGCACATCCTGTTCCTTCGCTTCCGCGGATAGCCGCATCTGGGTCTCTCGTTCTTCCTTCCACCACCGCCACATGACATAGACGGGCGGAATGACAAACAGCGTGAGGATCATGGCGGAGAAGACCCCACCGACCTGTGGCGCAGCGATGCGTTTCATCACATCAGCGCCGGTACCGGTGGCCCACATCACGGGGAATAATCCAATGACATCGACCAGCCCGATCATGGCCATGGGTCGGATGCGTTCCACCGCCCCACGATGGACGGTCTCGACGAGGTCTTGAAGTGTTCGCAGTCCCCCGGCCTCTTTGCGCCGCTTACAGGCCTCGTCGAGATAGGCCAACATCACGGCGCTGGTCTCCGCGGCCGTGCCCACGACCGTGATGAGTCCCACCCACACCGCAATGCTCATGTTGTAGCCTAAGATGGACAGGTACCAAACGGCGCCCACCAGCGAGAGCGGGACCCCCACCATCACCATGCAGGTTTCTGCGACCGATTGGAACGTGAAATAGAAAATGACGAAAATGATGATGAGCGTCAACGGCACGACGAACTTCAGCCGCGCTTTCGCCCGCTCCATGAACTCATATTGACCGGACCAGGCAATCGTATAGCCCGGCGGCAATGCGACGTTGGCTGCCACCACCCGTTTAAGATCCTCCACGTATCCGCCGACATCACGTCCCGTCATGTCGAGAAAAACGTAGCCAGCCAACATGCCGTTTTCGTCCCGGATCATGGGTGGACCATTGACGAATCGGAGCGTTGCCAGTTGCGCGAGCGGCACTTGCGCCCCGGTCGGCGTATCCACGAGCACGCGCTTCAACTTTTCAGGATCATCCCGCAACTCACGGAGATAACGGACGTTGATCGGATAGCGCTCACGGCCCTCGATCGTGGTGGCAATATTTTCACCCCCGATGGCCGTTTCGATGACCTTGCCGACATCCATCAGCTTGAGGCCGTAGCGGGCGATCTCGTCACGGTTGATGTCGAAGTCCAGGAAGTAGCCGCCGGACACCCGCTCTGCATAGACGCTCCGTGTCCCTGGCACGTCTTTGAGCACCATTTCCAGATGTTCACCGATCTGTTCGATCTGTTTGAGGTCGGGACCGAAGATCTTGATCCCTACTGGCGTGCGGACGCCGGTGGTCAACATGTCGATCCGCGCCTTGATTGGCATGGTCCAGGCGTTCGTCACACCAGGAATCTTGAGCGCACGGTCCATCTCATCCACGAGTCCTTCATAGCTCAGACCTGGCCGCCACTGGTCTTTCGACTTCAGCGACACCACCACTTCCATCATGCTGAACGGCGCCGGGTCCGTGGAGGTCTCCGCCCGTCCCGCTTTGCCGAAGACATGCTCCACCTCGGGGAATGATCGAAGCTTCCGGTCCATCATCTGGAGCAATCGACTGGCCTCCGTGACCGAGAGCCCTGGCAGGGTCGTGGGCATATAGAGGATCGTGCCCTCATACAGAGGCGGCATGAACTCCGACCCCATGCGCTGATAGACGGGGACCATGCTGATCAGGAGTCCGATGGCGAGGGCCACCACGGTTCCGCGATGCCGTAACGTCCATTTCAACAACGGCGCATAGAGGCGTTGGAGGCTCCGACTCACGGGGTGCCGTTGTTCCGGAAAGATCTTTCCGCGAATGAAGGTCGGCAAGCAGGCGGGCACCAGGGTAATGGCCAACACCGCGCATATGGCGATCGCGAGATTGTTCGTCCAGGCCAGCGGCTTGAACATGCGCCCTTCCTGAGATTCGAGGGCAAAGATTGGGATGAACGAAATGGCAATGACGAGGACGGAGGCAAAAATCGGCGGACCGACTTCCTTGGCGGAATCGATCAGGACTTGAAGCCGTTCGCCGACCTTCCCATCCCGCTCCCACTCCTCCAAACGCTTGTGGGCGTTGTCCACCATCACGATGGCGGCATCCACCATGTCGCCGATCGCGACGATGATGCCGCCCAGCGACATGATGTTGATGCCAATCTGCATGAGATACATGGGAATGAACGCGATCAGCACTGCCAACGGAAGGGTCAGGATCGGCACGATCGCGGAGCGGACATGCAGCAAGAAGGCGATAATGAACACGCCCGTCACCATCAGTTCTTCCAGCAGGCTTTCCTTGGCCGTGGCGATCGATGCGTGGATCAAGTCGCTCCGGTCATAGACCGGGACAACCTTCACGCCTTTTGGCATGGAGGGTTCGAGTTCTTTGAGCTTGGCTTTGATCCGTTCAATCACGGTCAACGCATTCTCGCCGAACCGCATGACCACGATGCCGCCGGCAACTTCGCCTTGACCGTTGAGCTCCGCCAGCCCGCGTCGCATGTCCGGCCCGAGCCGGACTGTCGCCACGTCGCGCAATAGAATGGGCGTGCCGTTCTCGTTGACCCCCACGGCGATCTTTTCGATGTCCTCGACTTTCTTGATATAGCCTCGCCCACGGACCACGTATTCGATCCCGGAAAACTCCACGACGCGGCCACCCACGTCGTTGTTGCTCTGGCGAATCGTTTCGACAATCGACGGAAGGGAGAGCCGATAGGCCTGGACCTTGGTCGGATCCAGATTGACCTGGTACTGCCGGACGAACCCCCCGATACTGGCCACCTCGGCCACGCCTTCCACGGCCCGCAGCCAGTACTGGAGATACCAATCCTGGAAACTACGCAAGGCGGCGAGATCGTGTTGTCCCGATTCATCCACGAGAGCATATTGGAACACCCAGCCGACTCCAGTGGCGTCGGGACCTAGCTGGGGCATCACTCCTTCCGGCATGCGGCCTGAGAGTTGACTCAACCGTTCGAGGATGCGCGACCTGGCCCAATAAATGTCTGTACCATCCTTAAAGAGAATGTAGACGTAAGAATAGCCGAAGTCCGAGAATCCTCGAACGACGGTGACCTGGGGCGTGGAGAGCAGTGCCGTGACGATTGGGTACGTGATCTGATCTTCAACGAGATCAGGCGAGCGTCCCGGCCAGGTGGTATAGACGATGACTTGCGTGTCGGAGATATCCGGCAGGGCATCGATTGGAGTCTGCCACATCGCCCAGAGTCCGACCGCTGAGAAGGCAAAGACCAGCAGAAAGACAATGAAGCGGTTTCTCGCACTAAACTCGATGATCCGTTCGACCATGGACGGTTAATCCTTCATCTTCATGCCCGGCATGCCACCCATGCCTTCGACCACGGACTTGAGCCGGCTTTCGCTGTCGATCAGAAAATTGGCCGAGGTCACCACATGCTCACCTTCTTTCAGTCCCTCCAACACTTCCGTCCATTCGCCGGTCTTCACCCCGGTCTTGATCAGGCGCGGCTCCAACTTGCCTCCGCCGTGATGCAGAAACACGACTTGCTTCTGCCCGGATTCGATGATGGCTTCTTGCGGGATCGCGAGTCGTGTGCCCAGGCTGACCCGCAGTTCCACGTTGGCATACATGTCCGGCTTGAGCATTTCACCACGGTTGTTGAGTTCGAACCGCACCTTTGCCGTGCGGGTCTTCGGGTCTAAGGTGGGATAGATGAAGCTCACGTGTCCGGTCAGGACCGTGCTCGGATCATAGGACAGGGTGACGGCCGCCTGCTGCCCCGCTTTGACGAATGACAGCTCGTATTCGTAAATGTCTGCCAGGATCCAGATATGCGAAAGATCCGCAATCGTGTAGAGTTCCTGGCCGGGATCCACATGCGCCCCGGCAAGAGCCTCCTTCTTGATGACCGTGCCAGTGATAGGCGAATGGATCGGCAAGGCCTTGAGCACCTTCCCGGTCTTTTCGAGTTCGCGAACGTGATCGGCCGTGATATCCCAGAGCTGAAAGCGGCGCTTGGTCGCTTCCAGCAGGTCCTGTGAACCCCGCGCCACTTCCGGAAACTCACTCCCCCCCATTTGCTTGCGGCCTTGCAATGCCAGGAGATACTCCTCCTGAGTGGCGACCAGATCGGGGCTGTAGATCGTGAAGAGCTGCTGCGCTTTCTTGACATGATCTCCTGTCGCACTGACGAACAGCCGCTCGATCCACCCGTGAAACTTGATCGTGACTTTGGCCAGCTTACGCTCATCCACGGCAACGCGCCCGACGGTCCGGATGATCTTTTCCAGAGGACGACGCGCCACCGGCTCATACTTCACGCCGATCGTTTGAAGGCGTTCCGGTGCAATGGTCACGATGCCTGGCACACCTTCAGACTCGAGGGGAGTCTCTGGTCCAACCGCTTCTTCCACCGGGGCCGGCTTCCGCTGTTGCTCCTTTCCCATCCCCGGCATATCCATCCCGGCCATCTCGTCCTGTCGGGAATCCGCCGGTGGCAGCACCACCGGCCTCGCCATTAGCCAGACGAATGCGACAGCAGCTATGACCAGGACCGCTGCCATACCGATGACACGCTGACAAGTCATGATCCCGGCTTCCTTTCTGACAGCGGGCCAGCGAGAGGTCCACCGGTCACGGCTTCGAGTCGGGCAAGCGCTTTCTCGTGGTTGACCATCTCGCCGTGCAGCTCTAGCTGGCTGTCCTGCAGGATTAAGAGACTATTGAGCAATGTCAGAAAGTCCACTTTCCCCACCGCATACCCGGCCTGCGCGGCCTGCAGGCCAAGCGTCGCCTGGGGAATGATGGCATCACGCAGGATGGTGATCAGCCGCTCGGCGCGCTGCGCTTGTACGAAATTATCCTTCACTTGGAACAAGACATCCTGCCGGGCCGCCAAGAAGTCTTCACGCGCGCCCTCCAGACCGGCCAGGGCTTCCCGCACGCCTTGCTTCTGCTTGGTCTCATAAAACAGCGGGATCTTGATCCCCACCATCACCTGGTACCCGTTGTCGTTGATCCGATCGTTGCGAAGTCCCAAGGCCGTGACATCGAAATCAGGGTAATACTGCCGCTTGGCGAGCGAGACGGATCGTTCGGAACGATCGATACTTTTAGCCGTGGCGAGCAGCGCGGGGGAGAATTCATCGGCGCGCTGGCTGAGTTCCTGAAGAGGGATCGTTAAAATCGTGGTTTGAATTTCCTCCGGTGTCCCCATTGGTCCAGCCGGCGGTCGATTCACGAGACGATTGATCGCGGCGTGAAGACTCTCTTTTTGTTGGTCCAAGACCGCCAGTCGGTCGAGAACTCGTGAAATCTCAACCTGGGCACGGAACACGTCCTGTTGAGCGGCTTGCCCGACACTGTATCGCGCTTTGGCAGTTTTCTCGAACTGCATCAGGAGAACTTTGTTCTTTTCGACGATCTCGATGCTCTTGTGCAAATAGTGGAGGTTGAAATACGCTTCCTTCAACGTCGCGATGAGCCTCAGCCGCGTGGCATTGAATTCCTGCTCCAGCCGGTCGACGTCACTTTGCGCCACCTCGCCCTTCAATCTGAGCTTCCCTGGGAACGGAATCTCCTGGCCAAATCCATACATCGCACCCTGGAGCGGATCGGTCATCGGCATGCGCTGATACCCTAATTGGAGCCTCGGATCAGGGAGCGTCTGGACTTGCGGCACAACGGCCTTGGCCGCATCCCATCGTTCGCGAGCCGCCTTGATTTCCGGGCTCCGGGCGACCAGTTCCTCGATGAGACTCTGGACATTGATCCGATCATCACCAGATACCGTATGGACTGCGGCATCCGAGCGCGTGCCACCACCAGTCTCTTGCGCACCGCTAGCACTCAATGGAATGAGCCCTATAAGACAAAGCGTAAAGACAGGGCCAACCCTCACCGGGATCTGAATAAGTGATCGTGTCATAACAGCACCTCCAGGTTGCATTGAAGAAACAAAGGGAGCATCGCCCCCTCAGCCCAAACGGTCGAGCGGCGGCGTGCAAAAGAACTGGAGGTGCGGAATCAGATTCGGAGGACCGAAGAAGAACCGATGGAGATGGGGACACTACCCAACACGCTGCTCCAAGACCACCACGTCGAGACCGAGGGAGCTGTGAGGCTGGTAGCTGAGCTGACCGAGATGGGCGCATGATCACCATTCGTGACCATGCTGTCCTTCATGTGACGCTCGGAAGATGAGATGAGTGACGGTGGACACATAGTGGCCCCATCCATCGGACAGGCCAGATGCTCTTCCAGCAAAATTGAGGCTTCTCCTGCCAACGACAGATCGGGCAAGACACATGTCGCTCCGATCACCTGACAGAAGGCGAAAAACAGCACCAGTGCAACGTACCGTATGTGGATTCGTAAAATCATGGGATCGACGACACTCCTCACCGCCCAGCATCGCTGATTTCTATATCAGTAGTCTCTACCAATCGTAGCAATCACGTCAAGCTACCTCCGCTCACTTTCATAAAACGCATAAGCGATGCCAGAACAATAGGAACTGAACTGCATAGAGATACCTGCGATTTCAAAAGATTATGCACTTCTGCCAACAAGGTCACGACTCTGTCCCTTGGTTTCAGGTGAGGCATTTCGGGTCATCTTCCCCTCTGCTCTCCGTCGCAAATCGCGTCAGACATTCTCCGTTCATCTCTCTACACGCCTCACGTTATCCGTACACGGCGGAGCCGTAGGCTGTTCATTACGACGCTGATGGAGCTGAAGGCCATGGCCGCACTCGCCAGGACCGGGCTCAGCATCAGCCCCGTAAAGGGATACAAGGCTCCAGCCGCGATGGGAATGCCGATCACGTTATAAATGAACGCCCAGAACAGATTCTGCTTCATGACCAGCATCGTCTTCCGGGCAAGTCTGATTGCCGAAACGACGCCCTGCAGGTCGCCACGCATCAGGGTGACATCACTCGCCTCGATGGCAATGTCCGTTCCGGTCCCGATGGCCATCCCTACGTCGGCCTGAGCCAGTGCAGGAGCATCGTTGATACCGTCTCCGACCATGGCGACGACCTGACCCGCCTCCCGCAAACGCCGGATCTCCGCCACCTTTCCGTCCGGCAACACCCCGGCCACGACCCGATCGACACCGACCTCGCGGGCCACCGCCTGCGCCGTGCGCTCATGATCGCCGCTCAGCATGACGACCGTGAGCCCCAATTGCTTGAGCTGACGGATGGCTTCGCGCGACGTCGCCTTCACAGGATCGGCCACCGCAATGAGCCCCGCCGGCGTGCCGTTGATGGCCACGTACACAGGCGTATTCCCTGCTTCGGCCAGTTGCTGCGCTCGTGCACGGAAGGCAGTCGACGGCACTGCATAGTCCGCCATCAAGCCTTCATTCCCAACAAGGATCGCCACGCCGTCCACCACGCCCGCAGCCCCTCGCCCCGGAAAGGACTGAAAGGATTCCACCTCCGCTAGAGGCAGCATCTGCTCTCCAGCCGAACGCACGATCGCCTCCGCTACCGGATGTTCCGAAGAGGCCTCCAGCGAGGCCACGAGCCGGAGGAATTCACGATCGGACCATCCCCCACCTTCAATCCGGATCACCTCGGTCACCGCCGGTTTCCCTTCCGTGATGGTACCGGTCTTGTCGAGCACGACCGTCGTAATCGCACAGGCCCGCTGCAGCGCGTCTCCGCCTTTGATCAGGATACCCTGTTCGGCCCCCCTGCCGGTCGCCACCATCATCGCCGTCGGCACCGCGAGTCCCATCGCGCAAGGGCAGGCAATAATCAGGACTGCAATGGCCGCGGCGAAGGCTTGCACCGCCGAGGCCTGATCCACCGCGAGATACCAGACCACGGACGTTGCGAGCGCCAGTACCATCACAATCGGCACAAAGACCGCGCTGACTTGGTCGGCCAGTTTTTGGATCGGAGCCCGTGAACCCTGGGCCTCTCGCATCAACTTGACGATATGGGCCAACACACTGTCCGCACCCACCGTGGTCGCCCGATAGCGGAACGCGCCGGACTTATTGATCGTGCCGCCGATGACTCGGTCTCCCGCCTGCTTCCCAACCGGCATCGCTTCCCCGGTCATCATGGATTCATCGACGGTGCTTGTGCCGGAGAGAATATCGCCATCCACCGCAATGCGCTCGCCCGGTTGGACCACGACCATGTCTCCGCTCTTGACCGCTTCGACCGGCACATCGATCTCGACTGCCTCCCGCACCACTCGGGCCGTCTTCGGTTGCAGCGCCACCAATCGTCTCAGTGCAAGCGAGGTTTGCCGCTTGGCGCGAGCTTCCAGCGTATGACCCGTCAGGATCAGGGCGATGATCATGACCACGGCCTCGTAATACACATCCGGCCGAACCCCATGACGCAGAAAGAAGTCAGGAACGACGGTGGCCAAAGCCGAATAGACAAAGGCTGCGCCGGTTCCCATTGCGACCAACGTATTCATATCGGCTGCGCGATGCCGGAGCGCGGACCACGCCCGCACATAAAAATGCCGCCCGGTCGATCCCATCACTATGACCGTGAGCGCCATCAGAGCGTAGGACCAGCCGGCCGGAGGCGCGAACGCCAGCCAGGATGCCCCCTGCATCATCCAAGACCTGAAGAACCCCGCTTCAGGACCACCAGACTCATTCGCCTCCATTAGCGGCATAGAAAACGCCATGGCCACCAAGCCGGCGGCTCCGCTCCACAGGGCCTTACGCCGCACCGCAAGGTATTCTTCTTCCTGCGCCCGATCCTGCGCCGCCTGTTCTTCGAACGAAGTTTGGTCCTGAGCCGCAGGCTTGGCTTCATATCCCGTCCGGTTGATCGCCTCGATCAACGAGGCCTCCGAGGTGGCGCCGGAGTCATAGGTGATGACGGCCTGCTTCAACATGAGGTGGACGGTCGCATCGACGACCCCGGTTTCCGCCTGCAACACCCGCTGAACGCGGCTCTGGCAAGCGGCGCAGGTCATGCCCTGTACCGGGATTGTGACCTTCCGAAGAACCCGCGACTCGGACGCCTCAGCAGCAACGGATGCAGCATAATGCGGGTGGTCAATGGTGCTGTTGTGGTTCGGTGGCTTTAACGAACGAACTATCGGTCTGTTCGACAACCCCGCCTCGTTCATGCTGCCCTCCCGGCCGGCTGGGCCTCATACCCCAACTCGTTCACCGCTCTGGCGATGTCCACTGAGGTAATCTCTCGCTGATCGTAATCGACGCGCGCTTCGCCGACCTTAACGGTTTTGACCTGCACGCCATCGAGTTGTGTCAGTGCTTTCGTGACTTGTCCGACGCAGTGCCCGCAGGTCATCCCGGTAATCTTCAGGGTCAATTCGTCCATGGCACACCTCCTCTGTGAGTGGGTTACGCGTGCCTCTCTTGAAAGCAACACGCGCTCTTCACCCTTTCAGACGAAGGAGCACGTCAATTATTACAGTGCCTGTGAAAATGACTGAATTGGGGTGGGTATCGGACTAGGACTCATGGTTGGGAGCACGCGGGCAGACTGGTTTATTCGCACGTGCAATTCAGACAGCCGTGTTTGCTGCAGATCCCACAGGACTGTTCCAGGCTGGCGCGCAAGGCCTGGCGGGCTCGATGCAAACGAACCGTGAGATTACTTTGAGAGATCTTCAACTCCTCCGCCACACGCTTCGGAGATTCCTCATCGAGATCGATTCGCTGGATGAGTTCAGCATAGTTCGAATGAAGCGCCGGCAGAAGCCGGTAGAGGCAGGTGCAGGCAGTGGATTTCACCTCATCGATCAGGGGCTCCTTATCGTCTCCGGACGCACTCAATTCTTGAAGAAAGGCTTCATTGCGACGAGCCTCCGCCCCTTTCGACCGATAATAGTCGACGAGTGTGTGGCGAAGGATTTGATAGAACCACGCCACTACACTTTCTTCATTTCGAACGGTATGGTGGCTTTGAACGGCGCGGATGATACTTTGTTGTAATAAGTCCTCAGCCAGAGACTCATCACTAACACGACGACGGAGAAACACTTGGAACGCAGACTCATGCTCTAGAAGCCGTTGGATGAGGTCATTCAGGTGAGGCTCCGTAGCGGCGTTCCGTGCGGGGAAGGAACCCTTGCTGGGTGGCTCTGCTTGGCTTCGTTTATTCATGGAGTGACTCATTGTACTTAGCCTACCGTCTCTCCACACAGTCACGCAATAGATCCTAGACGTTCAAATACTGATCGTTGATCCTTCGACCCCACAAAGAGAACCATTGAGTTTTCTGCAGGTGTCACTAGTGGGGCCTACCCCGATAACTCATTGATTTCCCATGGCATAAAATGTCACTTTTCGCATCGCATATTTCTCTTACCTATTTTATCTTGCTCGCTTTCTTCTTGCGCATGAAAAGGCTGGTGTCGACAGTTCGATTCTGTCCCTCGGCACCACATCTGCCTCACAGACCAAACACAACTCAGCGTTCTCCCTTGCCTCCCCTAGCAAGCTGCAGGCGCCAGACAGGTAATTTGCTCGATCTTACCGTGATACCAATCGTGCCAGGGGAATGCTTTCTCACGATCCAAGCCCTGCTGAACCAGCCCTAAACATCACACCGACGTGATTCGCCAGATGAGGCGCATCACGTACCCGGAACAGCCAATCACGTTTTACGCTTCCAGTCCTCCACCGTCTTCATGACAAGCCTCTCCCCTCTCGGGGTTGCACATCGGACCGAGAAGCGTACGCGCCACCTCTCAGCTCGAGCCAACAGAGTCGGATTGCCTGAATGGTCGGGAGGAGTCAGGTACCGCCAATGCTTGAACCCGACCGCCATACAGCCAACTAACCAAGGAGTGCCGCATGTCATCCACATCACAACCCCCATTCCGTCACTTACGAAGCAAGATCCAAGAGTGGAAAGCTGGTGATCTTCTCCAAACCGGAGAGCAGAGCTGGCAACAGTTCCGACAAGTCGCCCCCTTACAACTCACTCCCATTGTGGCCGCACTCCAGGACGCGCTCCAGGCGGAGGGGCTTCGGGCGACGACCCACAACCTGTCCGACGAACGACGCCATCTGAGCCTCCTGATCGAGCCGTTTGACATCGCGATCACGTTCGGCCCTGACAAGAACCCTCACCTCTTTCAGATGTCCGCCTATCGACGAGCCAACCCAGGAGATGAGTGTACGGCACTCATTGCCTATCGTGATCTGGAACTCGACCTCGGGCAGGTCATTGAAATCGTCGAAGATGTCGCCCTTCGGATCCTGGGGCCCAGACGGGCCAACCAAGAGCCGGAAATGGAGTGAGCCAACAGGCTTCGGCCTGTATTCGTTCAGTGGTGCGTTCGCACGTACATCGCTCATGCGTGCTCACAATTCAAAGAGAGGAAACACATGGAACTGTTAGACGCTTACACGAAACTGCAGGGGAAGCTGCAACGCTACGAAGAACAGGGATGGATAACCCCATGTTCCGATTCCGAACATTCACGCTTCCTGGCTTTCGCAGAGATCGACCTGATCCCGCTGACCCGGCGCCTGACGACGGTCCTGCAGCAAGCAGGGATCCCAGCACAAACGATCGTCAAATTGGACGACAACACGATGTGGTTCGGATTGTTCATGGATGAAACCTGGACCGTTGGGGTGTTCCTTCAGCCACTCGATGCCAGCTCCATGCGGTTGACCGTCCGGTTCGGATGGGATCCCTCCATAGAAGAGAGCCATGTGCTCCTCTATCGACGATGCACGCGCGCAACGTTCGCGTCAGCGCTCGAACGCTGCATTGATCGCCTGCTGATCAAGCCCCCGCTGTAAGTTGAACAGATAAATTCTCACCACTCAGCCCTCTTTACGAATACCCTCTTCGGATTAAGTAGAAGGAGATCAATCATGCAGACAATCAAACAGGACTCATACGCCCATTTAAAGGAACAGCTTGAATCGTGGAAGGAGATCCAGCCCACTCGCCCCGTGCATACCTTACCCGATCAGGACTTTTTGATTACGGCTCGCGAAACGCTGCTCCCTGAGCTAGAGAAGCTGGCGAGCATCCTTGAGGACGCAGGACTTGAATGTGGCGTCTTTCGCAGCGATGAAGGTGATCCTGCTGTTGGCATTCATGTCGACACTTTTCATGCCGTCCTTCGCTTATCGCCCGCAGACAATCCAGCTTGCGTTCGGGCGGTGATCGCAGGAGGCAGCCGACCCAATGACGATTTGGAATGGTTTATTCCCTATCATCATATCCACAATGGCGGACTTGACCGAGAACTTCAGGCGGTCATGCTTCGTCTGCTGAAACGGTCACATGGACTCTGATTTCTAATTGTGAAAGGACGCGGATCATGCACAACAGCCAACACACAGCAATAAACTCACAGCCTGCCAAGAATGCCCAATATGACTGGCATCGCGACCTGCAGGAGCTCAAAACCGGCCTGCATAATATTGCCACACAACTGGACCTCCTGCTCCGCCAAACACAATCTTCCGACCCGAAGCAATTAGTCACGGTTCCGGAAGCGGCGCAGCTTCTAGGGGTCAGTGAACGAGCGATTCGTGGCCGCTTGGCGAGAAAGGACTGGCCAGTGTACCGATGTGGACGAGCCGTGCGCGTGGATGCGCACGAGCTTAAAGGGTTGATGAAATCTTCATCCCGGACCGTCAAGGTATGAGGTGCTGCAAGCCTAGGTGACTCGATTCCACAGAAATAGAGCCACTTCCCGCTGTAACACTGCCCTAGTAAAGTTTGGACTCCTTCCTGCCGATTGATAGGGAAGGTTTGGTCACACGGGATATGCACTTATACCAAGAGGGGTTCTGATGGCTTTATCTGGACCAGGTATGGGAAATGCGCCACTTCCGCTTGTGTCTTTCCAGGACATTATCAAAGACGCGCTTCCGCCAGTTGACTGGCTGATCGAGCCCATCATCGCCAACGGGGATCGTGTCGTGGTGTATGGGCAATTCGGGTCGTTAAAGTCTTGGTTACTTCTGCATCTCGGCTTATCCATAGCTGCCGGGCAACCCTGGCTGTCGACGTTTCACATTCCCACACCGCAGTCGGTGTTATACGTTGATGAGGAAATGAGCGTGCGCACACTGCGTCGGCGTATTAAACGGTTGGCCATGGGAAACAGCCTGGAATCGGAGCCGCTGTCCTTTCACGTCCTCTCACAACCTGGCATCACCTTCGATGCACAAGGCGCGGCGACGTTACTAACGGGACTGGCTCAGCAGGCATTTCATCCGGACGTCATTCTGATCGAAACATTACGCCGCGTGCTTCACGGAAGCGAAAATGACGCTGAAGCCGTAAGCGCCTTCTGGAAAAACATTGAGCCTCTACGTGCGTCGGGAAAGACGGTCATTATCTCCCACCACATGCGCAAGCCCTATAAAGAAGGTGAGCAGAACAGTCGCTATCGTGCCAGTGGGTCGACGGACATCTTGGCTGGAGCCGACTCGGCGTTTGCCATTGAGTTGGAAGAGGACGGTCTGCTCCGCATGACGTGCGTCAAAGCCCGGAATGCTGAAGAACCGAAACCGTTTTATGTCTCTCTCCGGGATAGTGATATCAACGGTCCTATTGGGATGCACTTCGAGGGCTTTCACCAAGACGCACCTCCGAAGATGCAAGAACATAAGCGGGTCTTACCGCTCATTCGGGAAATTCTTGCGACAACGCCTGGTGGAACGATCAAGACACGGGATTTAATCAGACAATTGGAAGAAAGAGGCATCGCAGAACGGACTGCCCAGCGAGCCCTGACCACGGCGCGAAAGCGCGGGGAGGTCACACCCGTCCGGCATGGCCTATGGCGGTGGATTCCGCCAGCGGTTGCCGCCTAAGCGCCAGCATCCTGCGCGAATCCCGCCAAACGTTACTATCATATAGGATTGGCGGTGGCGGCGTAAGACGCCACCACCACTGATCGTATTCCTCTTCCTTCTCCGTTCTTACTGGTTTGATCTAGCTCCTATCGATAGCACCCGCTTCTTTCGTTTCGCTTCACGAGAAGCCCTCCAGTTTGCCCCTCCGAAGGGGCCTCTTCCCCTATCCCATTCCATTTCCTTCCCACGGCAGAAGAAGACGATTCGGAAGGGCAAACTTCGATGTGGTTCGTGTGAGAACGCAACGAAGAGCTGCCGCCCTCGTGCATGAGCCGCCCTGAGGAAAGAGAAACTCGGAAGGGCAAACTGGAACTGCGTGTATGAAGAACGCGCACACAAAGACACGATCTACCTGCGTTGCAAGCCCCTGCAGCCGCTGATCCTCTCTCCTAATCCATTTACCTACGTCTTGAACGTAACAAGAGGCAGGCCCCTTCGGAGGGGCAAACTGGGGTAAGGGCTTGTGACCTGCTCGGCAGACTACGCGTCGAGCCTCGGTCTGACGCGCTCTTCTCTCATACAGGCTTGGGCCATGGCGCTCGCAGCCAGCGAGCCAGCTCAGCCACGGCCACCGAATAGAGCCCCAAGGGCTCCTCTAGTCTCCCACCATCACTTGCTGCCAGAAGGAGGTTCCATGACATTCTCAGATCTTGCCACCACATGGCTCGAAGCGCTCGCTGCTAGTCCAGAAACAAAACGCAAGTATCGACGTCAATTCGAACGCCACATCCTTCCGATGTTCGGGCCAATTGAAGTCGAAACCATCACCGATACGCTGATCTCTGACTGGCTCAAAGATCAGGTACACCAGCATGGTCGCTCTCAACTGACAGCCCTCGCGACTCGAATGCGTGACGTATTGGACTCGGCCGTCCGCAAACGACACCTCAAGAAGCATCTGTTTCAAAAGAAGCCGCTGACGCAGGTGCTTCGGCTTCATGGCTACGATGGCCCCGCGTCCTCCCGGAGAACGAGCGCATATATCACGCCTCACTTGGTTGTCCCGAATGGAGGGGCGCAGCTGTTCGAGCAGTTCGCCACTGACTGGATGCACCACCACAGCAATAACCGCCTCGTTCGGGAGGAGCGCATTCAGTTCATGGACACGATCTGGATTCCGGCTCTCACAGGCCGCCAGCTGGATAGCTTGGATCGTCTAGATATCCTCGCGGTCATTGTCCCGCTTCAGAAGACGACCCCGCTCGCAGCGTGCAAACGGGCCATCTCGATCCTGGATGCCTGTCTTCAGGAAGCCGTGATCACCGGTTGCATCACCTACAACCCCGCGCAGAGTTGGAGCCACTGCCTAAATGTGCCCGAAGCAGCTCCAGGAATGAACCGTAAGAAAGCGGCCTTCCCTCAAGAGCGGCTGGCTGCCAACAACCACCATAGAAAGGACAAGTAACCATGCCAAAGAATGAGACACTCTCTCCCCAACAACTTGATGCCGCGATCAAAGCTCTGCTCCCAACAGAGGAACTGTGGATAGAACCCGGCATTTATGTGCGACGCAATAAAGACCGTTCGCTCAGCTATTTCGTTCGCATCCACTACAGAGGTAAAAAGTGTGAGGTCTGGGAGGGTATTAAGGATCAGCTCACGGCCAAGGCTGAGCGTATCAAGTTACAGATGGAGATCGCCGGATGCAACGAACGCAATGAAAAATGGATACCACCCAGTCAGAGGAACACTGTCTCGGCGACTGTCCCCCCCGGTGGATTCACTCTTCAGCAGTGGGCGGAAGTATGGTACCAGGACATCGTATGCAAAGATAATGCAAAGGGGACTCAACGAAAGTACCGCGGGTATTTGAGCAAGCATGTCTATCCTGTGTTAGGCCACCTTCCGCTCGTTTCCATCACCCAAACGGACCTACACGCGCTTGTTCGCGCGATCCGCGCGAAACCGGTTCCGCGGGGAACGGGCAAGCTCACCCGGAAAACAGCCCATGTCATCTTGCGCATGCTCGCCGGATGCTTCCACTGGGCAAAAGAACGCGGTTTGATTGGGGCTGTGCCATTCCCGGACCGACTCACGAAATTGCTCGGCCCGAAGGAGATAACCCACGTGCGAAAGACGTGGACCAAAGGGCAGGTCGAAGAGTTTCTAGCTGCCGCCTTGCGGTATGATCCTGAGTGGCACCCCATCTTCATGACGTTCTTCCGAACAGGATGCCGGTTGGGGGAAATCCTCGCTCTGAGACCGAGGCATCTGGATTTCACCAAACGACGAATTTTGATCGAAGAAACTTACAGTGAGGGGGATTTCGGCCCCCCCAAGAACAGGCGTGCCAGTGAAATCGATATGAGTGAAGAACTCGCCGTCGTGTTACACGCACATTTGACTCGGCGGAAGAGAGAAGAGGAGATACGTGGCTACGAGTTGGCCTTTCTCTTCGGCTGGCACGCGAACAGCCCTATCGCGCCCACAACACTCCGTGACAGGTTCAAAAAACTCACCAGTTTTCTTGGCCTACCGCGGATCAGAATCCATGACACTCGTCATACAGCCGCGGAGCTTATGCTGGTAGAAGGGGTGCCGACGATCTACGTCCGAGACCAGCTTCGCCATTCTAACGAATCGACGACCAATGGGATCTATGGGGAGACGATCAACCACCTCAAGCAACACGTCAACCAACTGGATAAGCGGCCCTCGTCCGGCCCTGCGGATAAAGCCTACCCATCCCAGGAATCAGCTGAGAACGAGATAGTTAAGCCTGGTGTCGAGTGGCCAACCCGCCCACTGGATCCGTCACGAGACGGCATTGATTTCCGCCAAGCCGTCCACCAGTACGAAGGACAATTGATCGACACGGCCCTCAGGATGGCCAAGGGCAGCCGCACGACTGCGGCTGCCCTCCTCGGGCTTCCCAGGGCCACCTTCCTAACCAAACTCAGCCACCTAGGTCGCTCCACCCGAGCGCAAACCCAGAAACCCACGGGAGAAGATACCCAACCCCTCTTCAATCCCACCAACTCGTCGGATGAGACCGCCGCATGAGAACCTGCTCCTTCTAACACCGCGACTTTAATGAGGGATTACTTGCCTCGTTGGGAAGCTCACGTTCCCGATAGTCAGTGTCGTCCTCACCCGTCCCGCTGGTCACTCGGGACCTCTCCGTGCCATTTGATGCAGTAAAAATCAGCACTTAAGCCCGTCAGAATCTCGACATCGTGGCCAAGACGTGAGGGAGCATTCTGCACTCTGATGCACGCTCCGGCACCGGTTTTCCGCCCCGACCCTCGGATGTCCGAGGGTCGGTTTGCAGACGTTTTTTGTCACCTCGGTCTCTGACTTCACCCATCTGGTCGCTGTTAGGCGGCTGGCCTAAGAACGGGCCAACCCAGCTTCGATCTCATTGGAGCGTTTGAGTCGCTCCGTTCTTCACTTCATTCACCCAAGGAGTTTCCATGATCAACCCTCGTCATCCTTCATTCCGCTCGACATTTACGCTCAAGGATCTGATGGCGGTGTACTGCAATCCAGGACAACGTCCCAGTACCCTCCGCCGCACAGAGATTGTCTTTGGGAATCTCCTGCGACACTTTGGCCTCACGCCGATTCAGGACCTCACAGCAAGTGCGATTCGACAGTATCTTCACGGGAGCACACGGTCGGACGCCACCAAAGCCTTGGAAATGCGAGTCCTCCGTGCCGCACTGAACAGAGCAGTGGCGTTGGATCTGCTTTTTGCCTCGAGAGTGCAGTCTCTTGTACCTCGCGTTCGAGTGATCCGACCGCCCCAACACAACCGCCCACTGACCCCTCAAGAAGTTCTCCAGTTCCTGCAAACTAGCCCGACTTGGCTCCAGGTTCCCATCCTGTTTGCGCTCCACACTGGGCTAAGATTCGATGAACTCGCCAATGTGAAATGGGACCACATCAACTGGCATACCAGCCAGGTAACCGTCCCTGGTACCTCCTTTCGTCGGCAACGACACGTACCCTTGCTGCCGACAGTCCGGGTAATCATCGCCCGTCTGCGTGATTCCGAGCGAGGCTCCGGCCTCCTCTTCAAGACGCCAAATGGGTGCCCTCTTGGCAGAACGACGAAGCGGCTTATGCGTCGGTCGTCACAAAAAGCCGGACTGTCCACGATCCGTCCACAGGATCTCCGAAGAACCTTTATTGCTTGGTGTGCATATACCGGGATGTCCTCCCTGCCGATCGCGAACATCACCGGGTACACCTCCATATGCCGATTGTCAGTCACTTCATGGCTGGACACCCCTCGGCCTGAATCAGTGGTGGAATGGCTAACCCGAGAGCCTAACAACTTTACGGAGTTGGCAACGTTGCTGAAGCAGGCCAAAGCCGGCCTGAACCCCATCATCGTGCCCTAACTGCTCAAAGAACACGGAGGGCTCTCCTCGGTCCTCCGTGTTCTTCACCAAACCTCCGGTTCTCGAGCCTTCGGTAAGACCACCGTTCCCCAGACGTTCCGCTTCCACAATATGCAGCAATTTGGGGGTCCTCAGGATGGAGCCATCCAGGGGATAGCGGGCTGCCATGCACCGTTTGGAAGGGGGTACCGCTAATTAACTGGCGGTGCCCTTCGGAAAAACGCAACTTCACCATAAGGAGGTTTTATGTTCAAACTAACCATGCCTGGAATTCGCCAATGTCATCATAAGGACGGTCGAATCGAGTGGACGGCGACCGTCTACCGTGGCGGCAAACGATGGGTGGCGACAGGCTTTCGGACGAAAGAGGAGGCGCTCGCCGGTCAGCGCCGCTTAGCCCAGCGCGTCGACTCCAATCAGTTGTCCTGGGTGACCCCTCGCCTGCTCTCCGTGCAAGAAGCCGCCACGCTGCTCTCACAGGCCCAGGTCTGGCTCGTCGGTCCGATCCTGATGAGCTTGTTTGCAGGGCTCCGCGCCTCCGAGATTGTCGCCCTGCGGTGCGACGACATGGACTTTGACCGAGAACAGCTCCGCGTAGCAGAGCAGCGGTCCGGACAGACTCGGGAGTTTCCCCTCCCGAAGCCTCTGGCGATGCTCTGCTGGATTTGCCAGCACACGACGCCGGCCTCCCGTTCCCTGTTCGTGGATGGACTCGGAAAGCCCCTCAGTCAAGCCGTCCTGCACCACGCCTTCCGTGAGATCTGCCACAAGGCCGGTCTGGCTGACCTGCGGTTCCAGGACCTCCGACACACTTTCGCGGCCTGGGCCATGCAGGCCCGGCTCCCGGTGACGCTCATCGCCGCCATGCTGGGAGTCCGGCGCATGACCGCCCCCTGGTTGGCCCAATACCTCGTCGCCCTCGAACAACGAAGCGGTCTCACGACAACTTTGCCCGCCAACCAATTTGCCGAACTCATCCGACTGATCGTTGAACACCCGGACGCCTACCCCCCGTTCCTGGTTTCACTCTTCATCTCCCCGGAGCCTCCCCTCCGCAAGAAGCGCGCAGCCTGACCTCAGGCTCTCTGAGCAGAGCTGCCAGCACCTCACCCGTGCTGGCAGCCGCTCAGCCTACATCACTGCCCTGCTCCCCCTATCTTCCTTTCCTATGGAGGACATTATGGACACACCACGCTATCTCACGCTGCCGGAGGCCGCCCGGCTGATGCGTTGCTCGAAGAGCAAACTGCGGCAGATGAAAGACGGGCCACCACGGTTTCGCGCTCCCAAGTCTCGAGTCTGGCTCTATCCCTACGACGAGCTCATCGCCTGGATAGAAAGCGGACGGTCGGTCGAGCCACCTCAACCGAAGCCGGTTGGGCGAGCCACCTCTCGGACCAAGCATCGCAATCCGCTCTATGAACTGGAGAAGTAAGGCACTGTGAAGATCCCCACGTACGATCGGAAGAACGCCTCCGGTCTCGCAACCTATCTGGATTTCCGCTGGAAGGGAGGCCGCCATCGCCCCCTACTCGGCTATGACCTTTCGAAGGAAGAAAAGGACAGGCTGGCGATTGCGATGGTGGAACGGATTCAGAATCCACCCCTCATCACCACGGCGACCACGGCCGCAGGAGAAACGCTGGCGGCGTTTGCGGAACGGATCTATTACCGGACCCTTCGCACCAAAAAGCGGATCGACCTCACCCGGCCCAAAGGCATCGTGAAGAAGCACCTCGCGCCGCACTTCACCATGCCCATGGCGGAGATCTCCGCGGAAACGTGTCTCGCGTATGTCGAGAAACGTCAGAAGGAGGGGGCCAACGACTGGACGATTCGCCGAGAGTACGGCGTCTTGAATCGGATCCTCAACTTGGCCGCCGCCCACGGTGTCATCAAAGGCAATCCGTCAAAAGCCGTCCAGCTGCCGGAGGGCAACAAGCGCGATCGAATCGCCACCCTGCAGGAACTCAAGGCCCTTCACGACGCTGCTGATCCGGACATGTGGCGAGCCATCATCGCCGCCGTCATGACCGGTCTCCGGCAAAGCAAGCTACTCATGATTCAGCCGGAATGGATCGTGCGGCGATCAGACGGCAACTGGCTGGTTCTGCCTCCGGCACTCTCAAGACTCAAGGGAACGCCAAAAGAGATTCCACTGAACGCGCTGGCCATGTGGGCCCTCACGCCGACTGCGCCACAGCTCCGTACCCGACTCTTCGCCCGGTGGAAGAACCGGTCCTTTAAGAAAGCGTGGACTCGCCTGTGCAAACGCGCGCACGTCACGGACCTCCGCTTCCATGACCTGCGCCATACCTTTTCCACGGCGCTGCAGAACTACGGGGTGGTCTATGAAGTCCGCCAATGGCTGATGGGCCACAAGATGCCCGGGAAAACCGGGGACTATAGCCATGGGGGCCAGAGATGGAACCGCACGCTTCGACAGGCCGTCACGGCCTTAGAGAAGTTTCTGCCAGCGTGGCATCAGGTGGACACGCCCCGCTCGGCCGCACTTTCTCGTCAGAAGAGACCACGCAGCTAGGGCTGAGGTCCCTCTTTGTTTCCCCAAATGGTCGTACTGCTTGATATGGACTCTCACAATGTGTGCGATACAAAGCCTTGATCGCCCAGAGCGGAGTGGGCCACATCGATCAGATGTCGGTGGTGTGTAAAGATCATCACTTGTCCATTTTCAGCGAATTGTGCGAGTGCCCGGAGAATGTTGGCTGCACGTTCGTCGTCGGACGTGATGAGGGCATCATCGAGCACGAGAGGCATCTGGGGATGCGAGGACCGTCTTAATTCCAGCGCCGCAAGCCGCAAGGCTAGATAGAGCTGATCAGCGGTGCCTTCACTCATTTCCTCGATCCTAATTCGAGTTCCTCCTGTCCGTTGCGCACAGAGCACTGGCCTGTCTTCCGACTCGTCCGTCACTAGACGTTCATACGCTCCGCCCGTCATGAGTGAAAAGAATGAAGATGCAGCAGAGACCATTGGCGCTTGCGCCTGTTCTCGAAACCGATTCAGCGCCTCCTGAAGGAGCGTATGGGCAAATCTCAGTCGCGCCCACGGTCGTATCGCTGAGCGGTATCGCGCGGCAGCTGACTCCATGGCCTCGCGTGCGATGGCTGCGCGGTCAGATGTATCGACTGCAAATAAATCCCGTCGGGCTTGCTCCTCAGCCTGTCTAGCTGAAGCCTGTTCGTGTTCACGGCGCTCAATCTCCGCACGACATCGATCACGTTCACTCTCGAGAGTAAAGGCATCACGACTAGCGAGCCGTGTACGAAGCTCTTCCTCCGAACGAGACGATGCCCTTGCAAGTTGGTCTTGCAGGAGTGAGAGATTCCTCTGTGCCTCGCGCTTGCGCGCTGCTGCCTCTTCCAACTCAGGAAGCTGATCGATCGTGGGAACGCCTGCAACTGCACATAATTGCATACAGATCGCCTCCTGGGCGCTCTGCGCCAACTCAGCCAGCCGCTTCTTCTCCTGCGCCCGGGTTTGGTCACGGATCAAGACCGCTCGCGCCTGGGCACTTTCTCGTGCCACCAGCAGGCGTTTACGCAAAGCATCTACAAAGTGGTCTAAGTCTTCCGGAGCCGACTCAGACAGTAGAGCAGCCACTCGGTCACCCTGCTTTCTAAGATCATCGAGTATTGCTTGAAGATGAGCTTTCCGTTGTTGCGCCTCACTCGATGTCGAATGATGACGAACCAGTTCGTCGAGTTCAGTGAGACGTGCCTTCACGGCCTCTGGAGTAGTGTTAGCAGGAAGATATAAGCGTGCTTGCCATTCCTGTAGCGCGGACAGGTGGCGCTCCAGTTCCGCCTTGGTCTCAGTGAGGAGGCGATTCAGCTTGTCTCGCTCGACCTGCTGCTGCTTAGTTGCCCTGGCACGCGCGCTGTGCTCAGCTTCAGCTTGAACAGTGTGTTTCTCCCATTTGAGACCCTGCTCAATCAGCGAGGACAGGCCCTGGAGATCCCTCACTCTCTTCTCATCGACCGACTGACCAAGGGTCCTGAGCACTTCCGCAATGCTTGATGCACTTTCTGCCACCTGTGTAAGAAGTCGGTGACGATCTGTACGCAAGGCCTCCATTCGTTCAGCTAGTTGCAAGGCATCCTGTCGCCGCCCTTGCCATTCATGAAGTGTCTCCGGAGCGAGATCGGGAAGCCCTGCCTGACCTATTTGCCGTCCCCAGCGTGCGAGTACTTCTCCGTATTGTGCTGCAAGAGCGTCCATCTGGCGTTCAAGCTCGCTCCGGCGCGCTTCCATCTGTTCGATCCGCATCGAGCATTCCTCGAACCCGGCTGCACGCTTTGCATCGGCACGCAACAGGTCAGCCTGCCGGTCTGCCTCACGTTCGGCTGCTTCGAAGGCATCCGGCAATGTCCGATCGGCGTCGAAGCGGTGACCAGATTGCTCCGTATCCTGTGAACGTTCAATGTAGGCCTGCCGGATCAACGCCCAAGCGTCATCGCGTCGTACACGGGCGAGGCGGAGGGTGTCGGCGGTAACGACTTCGCCCTCGGCAGCAAGCTGGCGGTGCCGAAGTCGCTGCTCATCAAGATCCCGTCCCACCAATTGGTATTCATCACGTGCTGCTCTCTGTCGATCTTCAACCCCTGACAGTTCTTGCTTGGTGAAGGCAATCTGAGCGTCCAGGATCGGATGGGCTGAACGGAGGGCCTGTTCGGAGTCCGTTGATAGATCCGACAGCGCTAGCGCGAACTGGCCCTCAAGTTCTCGAATCTGCCGATCAAGGTCTGCCCGTTGCCTGATCACATCACCGAGCGATTGGGCGTGGCGGATCGTGGTTGCCAACGCTTGCCGAACAGTTTGGTCGGCCAAGACAGGCTCGGCTTCAACTTCGAGCTTCATCGCTTCATCGAGTGTGTCTGCACGCTGCTGATATTCCTGGAGACGATCCCCAAGCCGACTGACTTGAGCCAGGTGAGTATCCAACAGTCCTCGATCAGCATCCGAAGGGACGGCTCGCAAGATCTCGTCAACTTCTCGCCCAAGGACGATTCGCCCAACGCGCATCTCAAGCGTACTGGTCATCCGATCAATAACCACCGTCTGCTGTTGTATCTCGACTCGGTGATGCGCCGCTGCCGAGGCTTCTGACACCAATCGCTCGATCGCGTCGGCATGCTGGAGGAGCAATGGTTCAAGAACCAGCACCGCAAGCGCAGTGGCGCACTGTTCAAGTTCATGCTCAGCTTCTTTACGGTCTTGCTCTGCGCGCGCCAATGCTTGTTCTGCCTTCAGTCGCTCTTCACGCGCATTCTCGGCCAGGTCTGGGATCCCGGCGAGTGACCGGAGTTCAGCCACTAGACGGTCATGCTCTCTCAACAACGGCTCTACCGTTCTGAGTTCAGTCAGCTCGTTCTCGCCCCGACGTAAGGTCTCAAGCGCCTGTGTCACCTCGTCGAGAGCAGTCCTTGCGGATTCATGCGCTCGATTCAGAGCTTGCCAGTCTGCTGGCTTCGTCTGCGCCTGTCGCCAAGCCTGCCGCTGTTCCTCAAGCTGCCGGCGCGCCTCATTCATCACCGCGTTCTGCGCTCGACCGTGGGGGCTGTAGAGCTTTTTGGCATCGACATCCAAGGCCGCCAAGAGCGCCAGAATGCCACGGGTACCAGCGCTGGCTTCGAACAGGGCTGAACCCAGATCTCCTTCGCCTGCAAGAAGCAATTTCCCGCCCTCGCGCAGCCGGGCATGATTCAGCCCAAACATGGCTTCAAACTCGCTGCGCTCTAATCCTCCCGTCAATTCCCGTTCGAGCGCACCCTCTACAGCAAGTGAAGTGTCTGGCTGTTCTGTCTCAACGTTGAGCCGGGCAAGAGTCACACCCTTGCCCTTGCGTCGGACCAAGCCAATCCGCTGGCCCGATTGGTTGAGAAACACGCCTCCGATGCTTAGGTCACTGGCTGCGTGGACAAAAACATCTGAACTACGCACGGGAATTCCGAAGCGTAGATCCGTCATGGCCCGTAAGGCGGACGACTTGCCCGCTTCATTTGGTCCATAGATCAGATGCAGGTTGGTTGAGCCGGTTGAAAAGTCCACGACCTTATTGGTGAAGGGCCCAAAGGCCTGCAGCAAGAGACGGACGAGCTTCATGCGCCCTCACCGGATGCAGCAAGGCGAGCGAGTACCGTCGCTTCTGCGTCCATGAGCAGCCGTTTCAATTCTTCGACATTGTCGAGTTTGGGCACATCGTCTGTAGCCACTTCTGGTGGCATGGCACCAAGCGGGTCACCGAGATCGGCCTGAGCCCTTCGCATCAGTTCCGCAGGATCTGCTGCAATTGAATCAACGAGGCGCACCAGTTCGCCCACGGCATCCTGACGTAACGCGGCCTGAGCACGATCGAGTGGTGTGGACAGCTCAAGGCGCACCTGTTCGATCCAGATCTCTGCTTCGCTCACATCTTGAGCGGCAGCGTGCAGAGCAGCGGCCAGGGTGCCAGGCTGGGTGGCCTCTATGCGGTGTAAGGCCGTCGATCCCATCAGCGTGACACGGACAGCATGTAGCCGATCGGTTGTTCCGATGAGGAGAGGCTCCATCGTGTTACGAAACACGCCACTCAGGGCCACAAGCTGATCCACACCAGTGAGTGAGAGGGACACTTGATTCCAACGCACGACATCTAACGCGACGAATTCCGCGTCGATCCGTCCGGCTTCTACCGTGACTAACTCACAACCCTTCGCTCCTGTCTCGTTCGCATGTCGCCCCTGAAGATTGCCGGGAAAGACGATCCTAGGCTCCTCGCAAAGTACCTCTCGTGCGTGGACATGTCCCAGCGCCCAATAATCGTAGCCTTTGGCGACCAGGGTCGGGAGATCGGTCGGAGCGTAGGTATCATGTCCAGCGCGACCAGTCAGGCTCGTGTGCAGCATCCCGATATTGAAGAAGCCAGGTACAGGAGGAGGGTAGGAGGGGACAAGGTCTTCATCAACCGCGCGCTCCGGAAAACTGCGCCCATGGATTGCCACCGACAGCTCATCGATCTTGAAGGTCTGGGCGCTACGGCTGGAGAACACAGTGACGTTCGACGGCAGAGCCAATTGCCTAGAAATCACACCCTGCGCATCATGATTGCCCTGGACAATAAACACACGGATGTTCGCTCGTCCCAGTCGAACCATTTGTTCGCGAAAGAATAGGCCCGTATGAAAGTCTTGCCAATCACGGTCGTAGATGTCTCCTGCAAGAAGAACAAAGTCGACGCGCTCGCTGATAGCTTTGTCGACCAGCCGTTCAAGCGCGTTCCGAGTGGCAGTCCTCAACCGGTCGACAGGCGCACCTTCATAGCGGTCGAGGCCGCGCAGGGGGCTGTCGATATGAAGATCTGAGGAGTGAATAAAGCGCATTTTGCCGGTCTTCACTTGCCTGACTTACGTGATTGAACCGTAGCAGCGCTTCGTTTCTCGACTCGCCCCCGCCATTCCTCTAGCTCATTTATGTCACCCAACAATTCATCTGGACTCGGGATTGTAGTTCCTCCTAACAAAGCTTGGTCATGGGTATAGTTTGAGCACTTTGTCATAGCAGTCTCTACGGTCGTATAGTCCGAATCATCCACGATCACTCCCGCCAAAAGCTGAGTTGAAACGCCTTTCTTAAACCTAGTTACAACACCTCGAAAAAGAACCTCCTCAACGGCGCGTTCCCACGCATTCCTGAGCAGACGGTAGGCATCAAATGTCTGTTTCTTATGCTCCGGCTCGTCACCGGCTTTGTACAACGTGGCTATTTTTTGTTGCAGCGCCCTTAAAACTCCAACACGTGCCTTAGTTCCTTGGGAGTCAAAGGGAAGGTCAGGCTCCGCGACACCATACCCTTCCGGCCTTCGTGTCAGACTTTGTGCAATATAAGGAACTCCATTCTTGCTGGCTTCATCAATTAGCAGGCTAAGAAAATAGATGTCATGAGTAAATATGATGACTTGTCGTTTGCTGGCTTCTATCACGAGGCGAGTAGCCACCTTCTCTCGACGTTTATGGTCCAGAGACGATACAGGATCATCAAAGACAATTCCTCCAGTACCCCCGCCTATATTGACCTCGGCCAGAAAGGATCCAATTGCGACGGCGCGCTGTTCACCTTCACTTAGGATATCGCCAGGATTCTTCGCCTGGGCTAGTTCGAGCTTAAGTTTGTGAAGCGGCTTACCCTTTTCTGATCGACTTTGGAGAGAAACGCTCAAATTCTCTGCACCCAATACCTTAAATTCTTTGTTCAAGGCATCTGCTAGTTCCTTCGACACAGCCTTATCTGTGAGCTCGTTCGCTTTTAAGGATATGCCCGTGGTTTTTACCGCACCTAGACATTTGGTGAGCTTCGCCTGAAGGTTGTATTTTTCAATGGCACCCAGTACTGCAGTTTTTACTTTAGAAAGCTTCAAACGGGCATCGAGCTCGTTGAACTCAGTTTGTATTGATGTCCTTGTATCTTCCGTCGCTGCTTTCTCAAGAACCTTTGCTTGCTGATCGATTGCGTCCGTGAGAATTTGAATGCGAGGAGCGATTAAGGTTGGTTCAACAGGAATTCCATCCCACTTGTTAGCGTCACAAGCCAGTTTAATAGCCATATGACGCTCCCTAAGGGTCTTTTCAAATGTCCTAATGTCACCGGCGAGAGCTTTGTCTAGGGCCTCAACCTCCGTGAACAGTTCGTCATCAAAGCCGAGAGAAATGCTTTTGTTATTAAAACTTGTCCGCGCTTCATCTAAAGCTTTCTTGCTAGCCTTCGCACGTTGTTCCGATTCATCCTGGATAAACTTTTCAAATCGGACCAGTCGATCGGCTCCAGCGTTTAAGGGCTGTTGACAAAGTGGACACTGCGCTTCTGATCCTAGAGCCGGGAACTGTTTTCCAGGATGCGCCTCAATACAGAATGCTCTGGCAGCATCAAATAGGTTTTTCCATGCTTCTCCGCCAGTGCCTGGCAGAAGGGAAGAATCCAACTTAAATTGCTGAGCCGCTAGCTCAGAAGCGGCCTTAGCCGAGCTATAGCTTTCGGAAAGGACACGAAGTCTATTGACGACATCAAGGTTCACGAGGGCCAGATTTTCTGTGGCAGCTTTCGAAAGTTTGGCGATCCTTGCTGAGGCTAAACGAAGTTGCTTCGCCTTTTCTGCTGGATTCTCTGCCCTAAGGGCTTTGTCCAACTCATCTCTACGTTTTATCTGCTCGGCAGTAAGAGCTGCCAGCTCCTCTACGTCCGCTGCTTTTGTCTTGAAGGAAAGCTTGCTTATTAAAATTCCAATAGCTGTCTTATCATTGCCCATCTCCGCGAATGTGCTTGTATCAGGGGCGGCCTGCGATTCTTCCTTCTTTATCAAAGATTCTAATTGTTTGCAGACTGCGCCTAATCCTTCAAAAATATCTAAACCGTACGGAACGTAAGAAAAATCGTCTTCTTCGTCTAAATAGGCCCTAGCGCAGCGGGAGTCAAAAATCGCTAATGATGAAAGCTCTTCTGGGGCGGACTTACCATCGACCCACATTACATCTCTAGCATCATCTTTACCTGAAATCTCAAATGCTGCCTCTGCAGCTTCTCCCTCTTTTACAGGTAAGGCTGCATTAGGGTGGATCCGTTCGGCTTGGTCACGTGCTCTGCAGGCGCGTTTAAGGACTCGAGAATATCCCGACTTTCCTGATCCGTTATCACCGTAGATGATAGTGAGCCCTTTAGCGCTGAAAGAAAGGCGTTGCTTCTCTGCTATAGCGTTTACATGACGCAAATTCTTCATCGCTAATAGCGTCACATGTCCACCACTTGAGACTACGGCCGGGATTTGATCGGCACTTAGCCGTATAGCAGATCTGCTCTGAACGTCCGGAATGCCATGTTCAGCTTTCAGAAGTGCATACAAGTCTTCAATGTCCTTTTGCGATAATGTCTGGCTCTTAAAAAGACGCCTGATAGCATCACTTTGCCAAGCTGGTAAACCTTCTGCCCACTTCAGGATCGCCTGTAGGATCGCCATAGTTCTCTCCTGGTAAATGCCGATGCCGACAAGCCGAAGGGTAAACCTCGTAAATCAGCCGTCGGAACTAATGCGTTATAGAGTATGGCTTCCAATAGGCGGCGGCCTTCGGTTTGGTTGCTGGTGAGCTGTGGTTCCAGCCGGTCGCACAGGGTCATCAACTCATCAACTCTTTCGACGATGCGGTGTTGTTCTGGGAGTCCATCGAGAAGGGTTAGCCGTATCGGCCGAATTGATTCCTGGTCGAGTTCGAGTCGGACGGATTGGCGCTCAGGTTTTCGTAATTTTTCAGTACTGCTCATAGAGCCTTGCTGCCTGCCTCGCGATGGGAGGAATGAGCTGCCAGCTGTTTATTGATAGCCGTTTCCAGCTTCTCGGTTTCCCGGCCTGGATCGCTCCACCAGTCAGTTGACCAGACCCGGTGCATCGTCCAGCCCAGGCCTTCCAGAACAAATTGACGCAGTCGATCCCGGTCACGCGCAGTGGGAATTGAGTGGTATGTCGCCCCGTCGCATTCGATGCCGAGAAGATAGCGCCCCTGCTCGTGCGGATGGACGACTGCCATGTCGATCCGGTAGCCGGAACAGCCGACCTGCGGATGTACGATCCAGCCTTTGCCACGCAATGCGCGAAGAATCTCGATTTCCAGCGGACTTTCTGGCTCCAAACCGGACGGCAGTGCCTGCTCTACAATGGCACGCGCACCTCTGACGGCGAATTCGAGGTAATTTTTCAGGTCGGCGACGCCTGCCGACCGTGTTTTGGATAAATCGATATCTTCAGGGAGGATAGAACTGAATATCGTCACGCCGGTTCGTGCCCTGGTTATCGCCACGTTCAGACGACGCTGTCCTCCTTCCTGGTTTATCGGGCCGAAATTCATGGCCATTCTCCCTGCAGCGTCTTTGCCATACGTAATCGAGAACAGGATGAGATCGCGCTCATCACCTTGCACGTTTTCAAGATTCTTAATGAAAAGCCGTTCGGATCCATGACTCCCGATGCGCTGTTCAATCTCGGGATGCTTGCGTAATTCCTCGTCTAGCAGCGTTTCGATGAGTCGCTGCTGTGTCTGATTGAACGTCACCACGCCCATCGTAAGTTTGCATCGCGACTCATCTGAAAAGTGCGCCACGATCTCCGTGACAATGGCATCGGCTTCGGCTCGGTTTGTACGGGTAGCACCGCGATCGTAGATACCGCCCACCGGCTTCAGTGTCACCGCGAGGTCGTTCGTCACGGGAGACGGGAAGGTGATCAATCTGGAATCGTAGTACCGGTGGTTCGAAAAAGTGATGAGGCTTTCGTGGCGGCTACGATAGTGCCATTCCAACCGTATGGTCGGGAGCCCGGCTCCCAGGCATTCGTCTAATATGCTTTCCAGGTCCTGGACCGGTGCATCTTCTTCATTACCCAGGACTGTATCCTCGGCATCGTCTGCCCGATTGAAAAAATTCGTGGGCGGCAGCTGCTTGGGGTCTCCCACCACGATCAACTGCTTGCCACGCGCGATGGCGCCGACCGCGTCCCAGACCGGAATCTGAGACGCTTCGTCGAACACCACGACATCGAAGTTCGAATACGCGGGATCCAGGTATTGCGCGACCGAAAGCGGCGACATAAGCAAGCAGGGTTTGAGCCGAGGTAATAAGTTGGTTATACGATGCACCAACTGGCGTACCGGCAGGTGTGCCCGCTGCTTCGCGAACTCTCGCAGGACAAGCGCCATTTCAGAGTCGGGTCTCTGTCCTGCCTGCTGCCGAGGCACCTTTTCTGCCAGCACGGCCACGATATATTGCTCGGTGAGCTTCTGGAAATGTTCGTCGGCCTGCCGAAACTCAAGGATTTTGCGGTCATGATCGACGCTCGCGAAATTGCGCAGGGCTGGTTCGCGGTCAGTTACAGCCTTTAACCACCAGTTCTGGTAGGAGTACTCGGCATAGGCATTGAGATCCAAGGCAGATATCCTGCCCTCCTCCAATGCGCGAATGACGGTCTCCAGTTCCGCAGCCAGTGCCTCCCTCCGCAACTGTCGCCAACGACACCACAACCTAAGCGAGCGCCGTGCCGAGGTCCATCCGCCCACGATCGCCTTCACCCGGCTAGGCAGTCCGGCCACGGCAGGTTCTCCGGCCAAGGCTTGCCCGGCACCTGACAGTTCGGTGACCACCGCAAGCTGACTCCGCAGCCCATACCAAGCATCGCGAAATGCAGTCAACCCACCACTGACCGCACCAGTGGGAAGAAGAAGGCTGCGCTGCTCGCTCACTAGCTTGCGCAACTGCTCGGTCATGGAGGCCCTGGCGGACTCGTCGGCGCCGCTCGCAAACCGCCCGATGGCTTCCTCAAAACACTTTCCCCATTGCTCGTAGCGCTGGACCGCCGCCCAGTCTGTGTCGGGCCCCTTGTATTCGGACTCCAGAATTTCGAGGCAATGACTCTCGAAGGACTTCATCTCTCGATCTTCCATGTTCAAGCCACGTAGGGCATCCAGCAAGGACGGAATTTCCTCCGCGCTGGGTTTCTTCTGATCGACGGCATACTGAACTAATCGGCCCGCTACGGCACGCTGTTCGAACCAGCGCCTCGGCCACCAGGTAGCGGAGGCGGCGCTCCAGTCCTTCGTCAACTGCTCGCCATTGACCGATGAGATATCTGGATTGAATTTTTTAGCCAGCCGGCGCCAATGAGCCTGGCGATTTTCTCCATGACCACGAATGATCTGCATTCGGGCACGAACCGCCGCGTTCCCACCGTGGGCAGCAAATCCTTTGGGCACTTGCGGTGCCAGCAGGAGAACGTCGATCAGCCCGACGACAGCGTCCAGTAGAGCAGCCGAAGGAGCATCCAGCTTGACACCCAATGCCGGAGCGATGGCAACGGCGGCTTCCTGAAGCCGGGACGCGGCAGTCTCCAAAATGGATGCCTCTTTGAGTAAGCGCTCTTCCCAAGCATTCGTCCAATCCGTGTGCTGCACGAGGGCCAACGGGTGACTCTTAAGTTCGCCTAGTTCCCCCACGACCGACTGAATGGTGCGAATCGTCTCCCGCAGCCGATCCAGCGCTTCCTCGTCATGGGTGTCGGGATCCAGCCACGGCATGCGGGCGGGCGTCCACTCTCGATACCGAATTACCGTGTCGGTTGCCCCTCGCACGGTCAATCCATTGCCGTGCCGCTTGTGCAGCGCCCGCACGAAATCGTTCAGATCGGCCCGCAGTCTGCCGACGCGTTCCGATTCTCGCCTCCAGCCAACGGCCGTCTGGCCTTGCGCAGCCTCCATTGCCGCCCGCAACTGGGCAAGGACCTCGGTCTTGCGCGCCTTGGCTGAATGCAGTTCGAGACAGAATGGTCCCAGACCGATGTTCTTTAGACGGCGCTCCACAACATCAAGGGCCGCCATCTTCTCCGATACGAAGAGCACTGTCTTACCATGCCCTAGAAAATGCGCGATCAGATTGGTGATGGTCTGCGACTTCCCCGTGCCAGGCGGTCCCTCCAGCGCGAAGTCGTGCCCCGCACCGGCACGGCTAAGCGCATTCAACTGCGAGGAATCGGCAAGCAACGGCGCAAGCAGGTCACCTGGTGCGTGCCGTTCATCCAGATCTTCGCGCAAAGATAGATCCTCGCGGACACCGATGGGCTCACGAGGACGCTCAATCAGGTGATCCACCACTCGGTTTTGCTTGAGCTGCTGTGTGCGGTCCTGTAAGTCCTTCCACATCAGATACTTCGTGAACGAGAAGATGCCGAGATAGACGTCCTCAGTCACCTCCCAGCGCGGAATCTCCTTCACCGCGAGGCGAAAAATTTGCCAGATCTTCTTCACATCTACGCCGTTTCCATCGGTGGGCAGAGGATCGAGACCTTTTAGCGAGAGCCGAAAGTTCTCACGCAGCAACTGGACCAGGGTCGGATTGACTATGGTTTCGTCGTCGTGTCGCTTAACAGCGTAGCCGGTCCGCACGGACTGACGGGTGAGTGTGACAGGCACCAGTAGTATCGGGGCAGAGTGGGTCTTCTCTGCCCGTTCATCCTCCGCCCAACGCAGAAAACCGAGCGCAAGGTAAAGCGTATTGGCACCACCTTCCTCCAGTCCGAGACGCGCGGCACTGTAGATTTCGTAAAGCCTCGAATCGAGAGATTTTGGCTCGACGGTGGCGAGCAGTTCCTTCTGTTGCATCGCTTGTATGGCAGCCGCCTCGACGGGATCCTGGCCGGTACGGTTTGCGGCGACGGCAGCAACGCGAGGGTCCGCACCCTGCATGATCTGCGGCAACGGACGAAATTTCCACTCCTGCCCGTCAGCCAGTGCATCCTCCAGGTGAGCCGGATCCGGCACGCGCAAAGGAAGCATGATCTTCGTCGGTTTGAAATTGATCAGGCGATTACGCAGCGTGAGATCGAGCAGCTTCGATTTCCAGCGGGCGAGCCGCCCTTCAGGTGTTTCCGGGCGCACGTTCTCGTCGAGCAGAAACGCCTCGCCATCTAGAGGAGGCAGCGCCGGAGGCGGTTCGACACCCGGATTGGCGACGCGTCCGGATAGCTGGTCTCCCGCAGCGGTCGCCGCCTCGGTCCTGCTCGGCAATGGCCTCACTTGTTCTATGCGTGCGCGCTTGACGTCGATCGCAAACAGGAATTCATCTTCCCGCTGCAGATGCTCCAGTCCACTCTCACAGGCCACGCGTAGCGAAGGCCTTGGCCGGTGGGTCAGCGCCGTGGTTTCGAACACAATCAATTCGCCGCTGACAACCCGCTTGCGCACCGCCTGACCGTCGTCGAACGTCGGCGTCGGGAACGTCGTATTGATCAGCCAGGAGCCGACCCACGCATGCCCTTTCTTGATCAACACGACCGGGTTAAGGCCAGCCTGTTCGAGGCAGGAAGCAAACAGCATGGCGAGGTCCATACAGGTCGCGATGCCACCCGAAAACACCCGGTCCGGCGTGCGGATCTTCTGGCCGTCATTGGTGAACGAGGCTGGCGGTTCGCAGTAATGCAGACCGGAGGCTCCGATTGCGCTATAGAGCGCTGAGATCTGTGCCCATACGTCCTCCCGGTTCTTCGACTGGTAGCCGTTCATCGAACGGCCATTGCCAACCGTGGTTAGTAACTCACCGGCCTGGAAGATCAGGCGGTCGACAGCAGGATTGTTTGGGAGGGAAAACGCTGCCAGTAACTCGGGCAATGCTCGGGTACCAGGCCATTGATCGTAGGCCAACACATCCACTCGGTGATCGGTACAGGCAATTTCCACTCCCGCTGAGCTGACGCGGACAACCACACGGCCGCGCTCCGCCTCATTCAACTCCGCGAGATACTGATGCCGGAACTTCATGTCCAGTGCGTCGATACGCCGCGTTTCCCTCGGATCAAGCCGCTCGAATTGTAGGCGCACAGCGTCCGCAAATTCAGGCTCGCAACGAACTGAAACTTCGACATCGCGCAGCACTTCATCGGTGACGTTGGTGATACTCAGGCCGCGGAGGAGGGGAACGTTGTTCTGGTAGGAGGCGTAGCTGACCGTCGGGTCGGCCATGATCTGGACGACAGCCGAAGGCTGCGTGGATTCACCACTGTCGGATGTCCCGTTGCTCATACAACTCCTCACTGATTAGAGCTATCCAAGTCCTTTTACGTCACCTGGCACCACATCAACCTATATGCAAGCGACCTAGCAGATTGTTCAGAATTAGGATTTCCTCAACTATCACGAGTTCGCACCCGTCAATCCTCCCCCCAGTCATAGGAGTTGTTCTGTCAATCCGGCCTGAATGGATTCCCCGCCCCAAACCGGGTGTTCCGGGAGTCGTTCGAGAAGGGCGATGCCAGATCACGAACGAGATTGGAACGAATTTCTCTCATGAAGGAAGTCACGCATGGATCGGTTTGCCAATACCGGAATGACACATTGGTGCCCTCGAATAACCTGTCCACACTCAGATAGTCAGTGACGTATCTATACCGGTAAGGAAATCGACTTCATTTGATCTGAATTTGCCATAGAAGAATACGCGCTTCCCCGTAAAAACCTTAACTAGGGAGGTACCTAGGGTTGGGGCGAGACGCTGTTTCACCAGAAACTTCTCCTCCTATGCATCGGGAAGATTGCCTGGGAATACCCCTACCTGGATAAAAAAAGCGTCAAGGCGTTTTTCCATACATCCGTCGCAGATCGTCGACCGCTCTGCCTATTCCATCGATGGCAGCAGAATAAGAACCAGATCTCCACTCAGCTATTGCCATCGCAGCATACCCGCGCTCTAACGAGAAATCATCCCCTCTTTAGGGAAACGAGAACGGGCTGAGTGCTGAGCACGGCCTGGATGGAGAACAGTCAGGAGATTGGGAATGGAGCGGCTGGCGAAGGGATACTACCCTGCGATGGAAATGACGGTGAACTCGATGGCTGCGAGTATTTTGGCGGGGAGTTCATAATCGAACTCAAGTCCGTAGAACAGAAAGAAGAGACCTTTCCGAATGGCCTCAACCGTAGCCTGTGGATCGTGCTCCCGGATAGACGCCTCGACGAAGGCGCGGTCGGTGTCCCACATGGCACATCCCATAATATGCCGCGCTTCACCCGTCCGCTGCAGCAACATGGCTGCGGTAACACTCGCCTATGTCCTGTGAAGTATCGCTCACATGTACGCAGTTAGGAACATCGGCCCCTGCTAAGTAGTGGCCACGGCACTGAGTACATCTAACTCGTCGCTCACAGACTGATCGCACTCCTATTTGAACCGTGCTTACCGTCTGATCCTCCCCCTTTACCATCGGGAAATCACTCCAACTTGCAAATGAGGAGGAAACCTAAAACGGTCTTATTCCGTCCCACTTTTCATGGGAACCTAGTGAGCTTGTGAGGCGATAAAATTGGAAATTTGGCCGCCAGCTGGCCGCTGGCGGCTATGCACGGGGGGAGAGGTGTTCGTAACCTCTTGATTTATGGTGAGCCGGCTGGGACTCGAGCCCAAGACCCTCGCATTATCCGTACAACACACGGCGCAGACGTTCAAGTGCCTGCGCATGCTTCTCGGGCTTCATAAGTCGAACATTCTGCAACTTCCACTTGACCGCCGGCAACTCAGCGACACCCGCCAGACTCACGAGCGCCCAATCCGGCTCACCGCGTTTGAAGCTCAACAGAAACTGACGCTGGCGCTCAGTCAGCTGTGTCCGAATGAGTGAAATCATGATTTCGCGTGTCTCTTCCAACTCATTCACCGTCACCGGCTTCACCGCCATCCCACGAAATTGTTCCTCAAAGACATCAGCAATCGGCTGTCGGTTAGGGGCCAGCATCTCAGCCAGAGGTCGGTCGCCGCTGAGCAGGTAGACGACAAATACTTCCAGCAGCCCATCGGTGAGGCCCTCGTGTTTCAGCAACAGTTGCACATCAAACAGATCGCGCGGATGTTGTCGATCGAGCGCCGCACAGAGCTTGCCCGCATACAGATCATCCAGATGGACGACCGGCACTTCGATATAGCCGAACTGTGCCTCCACTGCCGGGCTGACGCCTCGCATGGCCGGTTCACGCACACATCCACGCAGCACCGGAGAGACCTCAATCTTCACTCGCGCGCGGCCACGCCATGCGACAAGTTTCATCATCTGTCCCTCGGCACTCGTGCGTTCTACGCGAACACCTTTCGAGCGTGCTTCGATGGAAGAGGCAATCCGCTCTAGCGCCGCGCCGACTTCGGCTAGGCTGGTCGCCCGATCCTGGATCGGCACATAGGTGAGATCGATGTCCACCGACAAGCGCGGCAGATCACGCACGAACAGATTGATTGCCGTCCCGCCCTTAAGAGCGAAGCAGCGCTCTGTTGCCACGAGCGGCAACACATCCAGCAAGAGCACGACTTGTGGGCGATACGGATTATCTTCGCGTAACACCGAACTGCTCCGGGACCGTGATCAAGAAGCGCACATCCAGCCGTCCGCCGCGCGTCACCAACCGCTTCCCGTGCCCAAGCGTGATACGGTCGATCCTCAGCTTGCGGCTCCACGGAAGATTTTGGCGCGTGGCCAGAAAAAGAAACAGCCGTTTCACTTTGATGCTGCGGCACCCTTCAAGCAGCGACTGCACCAGCGCAGGCCTGAGCGCGGGCAAGCCCTCGAATAACTCCGCCGCATGCGTGAAACTGGCCGGATTTTCATCCACCAGGCTCAGCACTTCCAGGATCGCACGCTCTGGTGCGGTCACTGTCAGCTTCCAATCACGCACACGCGTCGGCAGTTGCGCCAGTCCCTCGCTTGCGAGGGCCGGCACGAACACCTGTTGACGATGAAAGACAAACTGTTGCGACAGTGAAATAGCCGAAACCCACGCTGGGAGACGCGCCAGCCCTCTCCCATGGCTCCAGAGATGGATACGCGACTCTCCTGCCAGCGGCAGGTAGTGGGCCAGGCCATGAAGGTTCAGCGCCGAGAGCCCACCCACATGGATGGGCTGTTGCGCCAATCGCTGGAGAGCCAACACCACTCCCTGCCAGTCGACTGGCACAGCAGCATGGCGCGCATAGGCACCATGGGCCAACGCCGTGAGCCAGCCGCTCGCCACATACTTGCGTACCAGTTGCGGAGATATTCCCCGCTCAGAGAGCCACGCGCTCGGGACAATCACCCCTTCCGGCAGATCCTCGAGCAGATGCTTCAACAGCCGGTTTGGCACCGCTTTCTTTTGTATACCCATGGTGTATCTATTCCCAAAACCGTAAACCAACTCACTGTTCAAAACCCATGCAGTTTACGATTTAGAAGAATAATAAACCTGCGGTTTATAAATGTCTACATTTGCAAACCAGTAGTTTAATAACTGGTCGCCATGCAGGGCCTGCGTCTGCAAAGAAACCATTCTATAAACCAGGGTGAAGCTAGGGACTGGCAGGCTTGCGCCCACTTTCACGCGCGCGCGGCTGGTGAGGAGGTCTTGCCTGAAACTGGAGAGCTGGCTGAAGGTGAGTTTCATCATTTCCTAGCAGACGCAATCGAGGACAATTAGCGGAGCAGAATACGTTTTTTTCGACGGGAACTCATCTCACCTTGGAGACGAGGATACGGCCTAAAGGCTGCTATACCATCCATTTTTTCATGGTGTCAGAAAGAGTGTGGGACGATAAAAATGGGAAATTTGGCCGCCAGTTGGCCGCTGGCGGCCATACGTATTTGCACTGATTATAATCGAGTGCCCTGGCCCCATCTCTGATGAAGGGAGGTGGTCCTGAAGTCCGCGCTGTGATTCCGCTTCGTTCTCTTCATCGCCGTGCTCCTCTGGTTCGCCACCATCCGGTTGTTTCGATGAAGCAAGGCTACCATTTAGCACACTGTCAGAATTTCCAAGGCCACTCTAGGATCGACCTTCGAGCAGGGAAGCTGGAATAGCTTCTCGATGTCTTCACCTGGAACGCCTTCTTGCGGTTGTTAGGGATCACTGACGGGATTTTCACAGCATCGTTTCGTAAGAGCAGTCGTGCGAAGATTCTGAATTTCTCCGGCTCAGGGGAACCAAGACAACGGGTGGGGATCTCGTGTCCCTCCCTAGTACGCGGTTATGCAGCAGTTCGCTTGCGCCGTGCAGCAGCTCCCCTGCGACGCTCTGGTCCTCGACGTGAGCGCTTGGCCAGTAAGGCTCTCGCACCAGCGGCATCGCGCAGGACACGGAGCGCCCGATTCACGGAAGCCGCGTCAGGAAATACCTTCGCTAACTCAGGCTCGACCAGCACAAGATTCGTCCCTGCCTGTGCCTGTTGATAATACTTACCTCTGACGCCCCCCTTGAGTTTCGTTAAATCATACTCAGGCCGAAGATCGTCTTTCATCGATTTAGCTGAGGTCTTCCGCATGTGTTTCCTTTCTTTCGGTGTCGCCCTTCTGGCACTAATGATCCGAATCCCGTCCCCACGCTCGCAGTGTGAGAGGAACAATACACGGCCCCTTGTCGATATGCCGATAGTAATTTCGCGTGGCTCTGCATCCGAATGGTCGGGATCGCCAAACGTGAGAGCCATCGAATCGAGGAACACCGAGGCTGCTTCCTCAAATGAAACACCGTGCTTCCGTCGGTTGGCTTGCGCTTTCTTCGGATCCCACTCATATATCACACCACTACGATAGCATGGCTCGCCCCCCTAAGGCCAACCGGCGATACATCCACTGACCTACGCTATCCCAAGTGGCGGGTGGTCAACTTTTCCAGTCTTGAGTCAATGGCGAAGGCTACATGATTGAACGCCGAAACCATCCATAACTGATACGCTCCTGTTCAAGCCGTATCCGTTCTCCCATGCGGTTAAGCTTCAGGTCTTCGAACAAGGCTTGCTCTGGGGCAGTCAATCGCTCAAGTTCGCCGATGAATCGGGCGTCGGCCATCTCCTGTCCCCAAAGGGTCCTATGGGCCATGAGAGTCTCATGATCCATTAGGAAAGATTGGACATGTGGCAGACTTGCTCGCAAACGGTCCAGAATCGCAAAACCATGGGTATCGATGTCACCCCAATACCAGACCGGCGTTTCACGCAACCATCCGATCTCCGACAACCGTTCCAACCCATATCCCAAACCGAATAAGACGATTGCACCCGGCACGTCGGGAAAGGCCAGCCCGTTCACCTTATTCTCAGTAATGAAAACCCGCCGCACGGGCCACATTAAGCGGGCAAACTGGTCTGGCGGCACCGATAAATCAGCTAGCCCCTGGATGTACAAATCCTGGTCGAGGATACGAAAGCTGATCTGGGGCACCTCTGTCCTCAACCCATACCGCTGCTCGAAATTCCGCACGCCGGAAGTCTCCCAATTAACCGCAGTCTTGGGTAACACTACGTCGAGCAACTCCGCGAGCAGCCCTTTACGCCCTTCTATGAATTTTGTGTCCACATCAGGAATATCGAGTTGCCGCAGATAAAGACCTGGGCGTGGACGAATGAAGAAATAATCCAGCACCTTCAGTATCCGAGTCCAATCCCCGGCATACTCCAAAGCAACAAGGGGTCTGCGGGAAAACCATTCGCGCAGGGTGGGAAAACGGACCAGAGCAGCTTCGGCAATCTCGGCAAACCGCGCTGCCTCACCTACCCTGCTGATAAGCCGAAGGGCATCGGCTTCGCTTGGAACAGTCACAGCCTGAGGCAAGGCATTACGCCCGTGGATACGGTGGCGGGTTTCCTGCCACTCAATGGCGTAACCGAACCCGCGTTGCTCCCGACTTTCATCTGCCAGCGCCAGCACCCAGCGGCGCACGTCATCGAAATGCTTTGCAATGTCCTGCGCACCCGGCTTGGCGAGCTTGAGCCGCAAGGGGAACAACGTCTCGCCGCGGATACGTGCAGCGAGAACATCGCCATGATCCCAGCGTCGTTGTATCTGTTCCTTCAACTGCGCTGGCGTGGTCCATTTCACCGAAGCACACTCCGCGCCATCTTTTTTTCCGCCTGGTACTCCTCGATGGTGAGATTGCGCAGCAGAGATTGGCGGCCATCCGGGTTATGTACAAAACCTACGCTTGCCACGAACGGCTCGATGATGTGGATCTTCTGCAAAGGTGTCACAATTAACAATTGCAAACCAAGCTGACGGAACAACTCCAGGCCGTAGTGTGCCGATTCGTCCGAGGCGCGGCCAAAGGCCTCATCAATGACAACAAAACGGAAAGTGCGTGGGCGCTGCTCGCCCCACGCCAGACCAAACTGATAGGCGAGGCTCGCCGCCAGCACCGTGTAGGCAAGCTTTTCCTTTTGCCCTCCCGACTTACCGCCAGAATCAGGATAGTGCTCATGCTCGGCATCGCCCTCCCGCCAACGTTCGGAAGCAGAAAATACAAACCAATGGCGCACGTCGGACACGCGGCGTGTCCAGTTCCGGTCTAGTTCTGTGCTGCCTTCTCGTCCTTTGAACCGCTCGATGATCGTCTTCACCTCAAGGAACTTCGTCTCGGTATATTGCTCGTCCTCCGAACCGGTCAGTGCCCCTTCGGTGCAGGCACGCAACGCCTGCTGAAAGCCGCGAATGTCGTTATCTGGCGTAGGCTCCGCAAGGAGTGCGATGTAGCGGCCGGGGTTATAGTCAATCCCGCGCAGCGAGCAGTTTATGGTATCGATGCGCTCCCGAATTGCCTCGCGTTCGCGATAGAGCTGGGCCTGGAAGTTCGCCACCTCGCGGATGGTGTTCTCGTTGAGCAGTTGCTTGAACCGCGCCTCGAAGCGCGGCAGATCATCGACCTGAAACTGCGTGAGCATCTGTCGGTAGGCGTCGGCGGATTCGATGGCGACATCCACATCAAGGGTCTCGAGCGGATAGTCGCTCTTGTAGCCACGCATCGCGTCGATAATCCGGTCACGAAAGCGCGCGACTTTTTCATCCACCGCGTCGATCTTTTTCTTCTGGAGCCATTCGCGCATATCTGTCTGGCGATTGTCGCAAGACTCCACAGTGAGCCGTTGCTCCCCCAAGGCTTCGGTTCTCATCGCGTCGAGTTTCGGGAAGATACGGGCCGCCTCCTCAGGAGATAGTGCCGCAAGAATTGTAGCAGCCTCGTTCAACAGTCGAATTGTTTCCACATGCTTGTCCCGAGTTACCGCATCGTCCCGTTCGGTCTCCTTCAGTTCGCTTTCTGATTCAGTGAGTATTTTCTCAACCTCCTCAAGCTGGTGTTCGAGAGTGCGCAGGATGTCGGATTCGCGTTCAAGCCGCTCTCTGTCCTGTTCCATACGCTCAATTTCGAGCGCCAGTGGCCGCCAGTCCAGTTCACGAAAGTCCACAAACATTTCGAGCTGGCTTGCCTGCCGCAGGCGGTCGTCGAGACGGTTGCGACGCGCTTGAAGTTGGCCAATGCCGGTAGCCATTGCCTGCATGCGAGCCACCAGATCAGCTGATTTCTTTTCCAGGGCCGCAATCTTTGCCGTGTTGGTCCACCCCAGGATATAGCGGGTACGGTCGTCAAGGCGATGGCGGTCATCCTTTTCGTGGCGTTCGCCGCCACCCTTGATCTGGCCAGCACGGGTGACAGCCTGTCTCTCGCGCCGAAACTGCTCGAGACTGTCACAGCAGACGTAGTCGAAACGGCGCGCCAGCTCTATTTCCAACCAGCGATAAAAGGATGAGTCTGGCTTGATAGCGAGCTTGCGAACCAGCGAGTGCGGGCTCAGTGGGGAAGGAGTGCCAGCCTGCGGCTTATGCACTCGATAATAGACCAGTCTTCCACGAAGCTGCGTCCGATCCACCCAGCCTGCTACTGCCGCATACTGCTCATCCGGTACGAGCAGCGAGAGGCCGAAACTGCGAAGCAGCCGCTCGCATGCCCCTTCCCAATCCTGCTCACCTTCGCGCACTTGCAATAGCTCGCCCGCGAAAGAGAGATCTTCAGTATCGAGAGTCAGCTCTGTACATAAACGCTCGCGGATGGCAACTACTGCCGAGTCAAGATTGGAGCCCCGCTGACGCAGGGAAGCGATCTCTTCCATCACGTTGTCGTGGTCGCGCTTGATCTGGCGAAATTCGACTTCCTTCTCAGTATGCTCGTTGTCCACCTGCGCCTTATCGGCCTGCATCGCATCACACTCGGCTTGTAGCTGGTAGCGATTGGCGAGGAACGTTTCTACACCCTGCAGATCTGGCAGAGCCAGGGCGCGGGCCAGCTCCCCGTATTTTGCGGCGCGTTCTATGCGCCGCTTTTTGTCTTCCTGCTTATCTGCAATCTCGGTTTTTAGCCGCTCAATACGATCGCCGCCGTTCTCAATGATGGCCTGCTTGATCTCGTCGCGCCGTACCTGCGCTTCGCGCCGGCGTTCCGTGAGGGCAGCGATTCGCACGGCAAACCGATCCATCTCTATCGTTAAGTTCTCGCGTCGCTTATCCAGTAGTTCACCCTTAAGTTTGGCGAACCAGGGTTTGAGCGCATCTCTACAAACACGCAATTCACCGGCTTGCCCGGACAGCTCGGCGTGCCGGTCGCAATCAGCCACGAGCGGCGCAAGCCGTTCAATCTGGGCCTTGGCCTTGAGGATCGCCTCATGCGCCCGATTGAGATCGTCGAAGTGATCGACAAGTGCCGCGATGCGCGCCTCGACCGCAAATGGCTCCAGCATATGGCTCCGCACGAAATCGGTGAGGTTTTCGACTTTCTTCATCGAAACCGTCTGACTGAACAGCTCCATTGCCTGCTCGTTGTCGATGCCGAACCGGCGTCGGAAAGCCGCACCATAGGGCGGGAAGTTATCGTACACCTCAGTCGAGTTCAGGCGCCGCAACCGTTTCTTAAGGTCGTTCGTATCAGAACCAAAACCGGAAAAGTGCTCAGCGATGGAAAGCGGCACGTCCGCAATTGTGAAGAAGCGGGCTGGCTGGCCATCTCCATCCTTGATCCAAAACACTTGGGCAAGCGTGACATATTGATCGAGCGCCGAATTATAAAAGGAGCCGAGAATGACCGAGTAGCTATTGTGATCACGCAGTCCGACTGGTCGAGCTACCAAACTGGTCTCGGAACGCTCCGTCTTGTAATGACCGAGCACATATGACTTGAGGGTGCGCTCTTTGGTCTCCGCACCAGCCGCCTTGTTATAGATGATCCTATTCGCGGGGACGAGCAGAGTGGTAATGGCATCGACCAAGGTAGATTTGCCGGAACCAATGTCGCCGGTCACCAGGGTATTGTCCCCGTTGGGACGCAGGCTCCAAACCTTATTGTGGAATGTGCCCCAGTTGTAAAGCTCAAAGCGGTGCAGCCTAAAACCGGAACGCCCGGTAGGAGCAGCGAAATCGATGGGTGTAGTGTTTCCCACATCCATTACGACTCACCCTCGCTACGATGTTCACGGTAGTTCTTGAGGCGCTGATCGAAATCGACTAACCATTGGGCGTCGACAAAGGCCTTCAGGATGCGCAGGACCTCGAACTGCTGGTCTTGAGAACGCAACCGGCGGATAAAGCCGAGATCGATGAGCTTGTTGATGTGGCTATCGATACGATCAAGGAGTCTCGCCTCGTTTCCCGTATCAGGCAGGAAGACGCGCACCAGGTCGACGATCTGTTCGCGCGTGAGGATGAGGCGCGTCTCACCAGCGGCGGCATCGAATTCGGCAAGCTTCTTACGTAACAACACGAGCAGCAAGCTCACGGGGTAACTCAACGGACGGCGCTGCACCAGTCGCGGCAACGCCGGTTCATCCTCCGCGGCATGCCGCTGGCGCACATAGGCATACCCTTCCGCTTCGTCTAATATCAGCTCCAGTCCGAACATCGCGATCTGGTCACGCACTCGCGCCTGGAGGGCGAGAAAATCCTGCCAAAGCGCCAAGTTGTCGCCCTGGTACAGCACACCCTTAAACAGGGCAATAAGCACCGGGGAGATCTGTGGCTGCCTGGCTTCGTTACCGTTCATATGCACATATTCGTGCTCATCGACTAAAGATAACCGCGGGCAGGCTTGCACAAAGGTCACGACCGCTAGCATCCGTCCAGACGACGGTTTGTGTATGCGCGTCGTCGATGAGCGCCCTCTCCTCCTCGGCCGCAAGACTGAGATAAGCAACCAACTCTGCTAGGCCCTGCTCCAACGGGTATTCCTCGATCAACGTAGTCAGAGCAATCTGCTCGCGAGTCTGCAAGGCTCGGCGAATGCGTAACCGCAGCGCGGCCTTGTCCACGTAAACTTGTTCGAACAAGGCGTTTGATCCCGCAACCTCATCCTGTGCATCGGTTATGTTCTGTGCAAAGCTGGCTTTTAATGGCGGAGTAAACAGTGGGCGGTCCATCACGAGTTCAATCGACGGCGCCGTGTCGTCCAGATGCGCGAAATCTCCATCAGGGGCATGATTGCGCACGGCCAGAGCCTGTTGCTCGATATCGCGCAAGATGACCATGATTCGCCGGTTTTCGTGCCAGGCCTTGTCGTCGAGGTACTTGCGCAACTGCTCGGAGAGGCGCGCCACGGTACGCTGAGTCGCCTCGCCCGCCTCAAGCCAGTCATAGTGCACGCATAAGAGGCGACGATCGGGCTGTGTCTCAACAATGGGTTCTAGAGACATTATTCGCCGAAGTAGCGTAGACAACTCTTCCTGGCGGACTGGCGACATCAGGAAATCCCAGAAGGCACGAAAGCTCTTGCCCTGGTCGGAACCGGCAATCACATCGTGTTCGCCGAAGATGCTCTCCAGGAGCTCACCCTTGCTGCCCTCCCATAACGCAATGTGCTCGCGCACACTACGATCGAGGTTACGGAAGTTCTGCTCGACCTGACGAAAGTCGGCAAGCAACGCCCGAGCGGTCTGCTCCATCTGCTGGAAGCGCTCCTTGATCTCGGTGGAGTCCATGAGATCCAACGATCCTTCGCGGATACGCACAATCTCAGCATTGAGTTCGGCGCGGCGCTTTTCTAATTCCGAAATCCGAACCGCTGGATCGGTTTCTGTTCCACGAGCCATTTGCCGCAGCAACTCCAAAACGGTCTTAATCCGCGACTCGGTTCCAATGAATTGTTTCTGCTCCAGCCCGTGAACCCACGCGATGGCCATTTCGGTCGATGCGGTAACATCGAAATGTGGTTCGTCACCACCTTCCGGGTAGAACTTACGCAGCCAGCCTTTGCTATCGTCAGCCCAATCGTTGAGATACTCACCAGCAGACCTGGGAAATATCGAATCACCAAGCCGTGCGCGGAGATCGTAAAGATAATCCTCCAATTGCATGGCCAACTGCGACTGCACCAGCGTGCGGATGTTGGGTTTGGTGAACGCATGATGCAGGAACGCAATGACGAATGGCGCATTCTCGGCAGTAAGCAATCGCCATGCAGGGTGACGATGACGCAGACTGGCCAGCCCATAATAATCCAAGACGCACCCACGGCTATGAACGCAACCAGAAACTACCTACGCATACCAGAGAGAGCACTGATTCATCTGCTCCAGAACGCAATAGATAGATGCAGCAGGATACCCCTTTCCCCGCGAGAAATCACCCCAACTTGCGAGTGAGAAGGAAACCTAAAATGATCTTATTCCGTCCCACTTTTCATGGGAACCTAGGGGGAACTTGTGAGGCGATAAAATGGGAAATTTGGCCGCCAGCTGGCCGCTGGCGGCTACGCACGGGGGGAGGGGTTTTCGTAACCCCTTGATTTATGGTGAGCCGGCTGGGACTCGAACCCAGGGCCCTCGCCTTAAAAGGGCGATGCTCTACCAACTGAGCTACCGGCTCACGGTGCGAAATGCTGTCATCCAGCCAGGCGATTGTCAACCCCCGAGAAATCAGGAGCCGCCACGCCGGCCGACTAGGAACGCGGTCGACGGCGGGAACACTTCAGCGGATTACGCAGTATGATGGTTTCGGTGCGCTTGGATCCGGTCGAGATCATATCGATACGGCAATCTGCCAGTTCTTCGATGCGTGCCAGATAACGCTTGGCTTCAGCCGGAAGCTGCTTGTACGCGGTCGCCCCGGTCGTCGAAGCCGTCCAGCCTTTCATGCGCTGATAAACCGGCTCGCACTGCATAAGCGCATCCAAATCCGACGGCATCTCCTTGTAGAGGACGCCTCCGTGCCGATACCCCACGCAGATTTTCAATTCTTTGCAACCGTCCAGCACATCCAGCTTCGTGACGGCGAGCGAGGTCAGGCCGTTTACCTGGGCGGCATGACGCACCACGACCGCGTCGTACCAACCGCATCGGCGCGCGCGGCCAGTGGTGGAGCCGAATTCACGCCCACGCTCCTGCAGCCCCTGTCCCACTTCGTCGGTCAACTCCGTCGGAAACGGTCCGCTTCCGACCCGAGTCGTATAGGCCTTGGCGATCCCCATCACCGCATCGATCATCGTCGGCCCTACCCCGGTCCCGGTGCAGGCCCCGCCGGCAGCAGAACTGGAGGACGTGACAAAGGGATAGGTTCCAAAGTCGACATCCAAATGGGTGCCTTGCGCCCCTTCAAACAAGACCGTCTTATCCTTGTTGATCGCCCTATTCAACAGCGTCGTCGTATCGACGATATAGCTCTTCAGGCGTTCCGCATAGCCCATGTATTGATCGAAGACCTTGTCGACCTGAAACGTCTCGACTTTATAGAGCCGCTCCAAAAACCAATTCATTTCGACGAGATTTTCTTCCAGCTTTTTTCTGAACAACGCCGGATTCAACAAATCGCCCATGCGAATCCCGACGCGGGCCATTTTATCAGCATAGGAAGGCCCGATCCCGCGACCGGTAGTGCCGATCTTGCGCGAGCCCTTTGACTGCTCGGATGCCCGATCGATGGCCTTATGGTAAGGCAGAATCATATGCGCCCGTTGGCTGACGGCAAAATTCTTCCCAAAGGCAATACCCAATGGTTGGAGCCGATCCATCTCTTCAATCAACGCACCTGGATCGACGACCACGCCGTTTCCAATGACACACGTCGTCCCGCGATAGAGAATCCCCGATGGAATCAGATGGAAAATATAGGTCCCGCGCTCGTTGATGACCGTGTGCCCTGCATTCGAGCCGCCCTGATAGCGCACGACAACATTGGCATCTTTCGCCAAAATATCGACGATCTTGCCCTTACCTTCATCGCCCCATTGGGCGCCAATTATGACGAGATTTCCCATACCACCACTTCCTCTCAGCCCGTTCAATCACGAAAAAATGGCTCTGACCCGATGGGGAGATCAGAGCCGCGGGGGCCCATCGTAGGTACCGCCCATCCGTTTGTCAAGCCGATCCCCGCCTAAAACACCCAGAAAAACACCCTGCCCCCACTCAGGCACTTCTGCATCAACACCGCTCTCTACCCCGGTGGCCGTCGGTTCCAGCCCTCTCCCATGTTTCGCTTTCTTGACTGGGTGGGACCTGCGTGTTAGCATGCCGGAACTTCTCGCGGAGTACGTATCTCTAGACCAACGGTGTGGGGCTGTAGCGCAGTTGGGAGCGCGCGTGAATGGCATTCACGAGGTCGCCGGTTCAATCCCGGCCAGCTCCACCAAACCAACCTTCGGTTGAACCGCGCCCTCTAGATCGTTGAATGCAGTTGCGCGCGGGTCACTACTTCTCATTCATCTCTCTATCTGATTGAACAATCGCCATGCTACAAATCGAATCAGTCCATAAACAATACTCCACGAGAATTCTGCTTGAGGGCGCATCAGCCCATCTTCGCCCGGGTTCCCGAGTGGGATTAGTCGGACCGAATGGGGCCGGCAAAACCACGCTCTTTCGAATGATCCTCGGGGAAGAATCTCCGGACAAAGGCACCATCCGCAAGCGTCCGCGGCTCCGCATCGGGTACCTGCCGCAGGAACTCGAAACAATCATCGGCAAGAATGTGCTGGATGCGACCCACCGCGATCTCTACCCCGAACACGAGGCAGAGCGGATCCTCATGGGGCTTGGATTTTCCGAGATCGACTTCAGCCGCCAGGTGGAAAAGCTTTCCGGGGGTTATCGCATGCGAGTCGCCTTAGCCCATCTGCTGCTCACCAACCCCGACGTCCTCATGCTCGATGAGCCGACGAACCACTTGGATAAACCGACCCAACGCTGGTTCGAGCAATTCCTCCTGGAGTCGGAAATGACGCTGCTGCTCATCAGCCATGACACGGCGTTCCTCGATCGTGTTGTCACTCATATCTGGGATCTGCGGCACCATAAGATCGAAGAATATCGCGGCAACTACACAGCCTTCCAACGTCTCAAGGCTGAGCGGGACGCGCAGCGCGAGGCCGCCGCGGGGCGTCAGGCGAAAGAAGTTGCACGGGTTCAAACCTTCGTGGATCGTTTCCGCTACCAGGCCAACAAAGCCAGCCAGGTTCAGTCGCGCATCAAGCAGCTTGAGAAGGTCAAGATGATCGAGATCAAGCGCGATCCGAAGCGGGTGAAATTTAAGTTCCCCCTTCCCGCGGCCAGCGGCCGGCAGGTCCTCGAGCTGGAGGGCGCGGCCAAGCGCTATGGCGAAAAAGTAGTCTATGAGCGAGTCGATTGTTCGATCGAACGAGGCCAGCGCGTCGCACTGGTCGGAGAAAACGGGGCCGGGAAGAGCACGTTGCTCAAGATGCTGGCTGGCGCACTGGAACCGGATAAAGGCAAGAGATCGGTCGGCCATGGCGTCACGCTGCATTACTTCGCCCAGCACCAGGCCGAGACCTTAAACCCAGAACATTCGATTCTCCAATCCCTCTCGGAAGTGTCCCATCAAGCGGAGATGAACTTCCTCCGCGGAATTGCCGGCGCCTTTCTCTTTACCGGTGACGATCAAAAGAAACCGATCAAGGCGCTGAGCGGAGGGGAACGCAACCGCGTTGCGCTCGCACGCATGCTGGTCGAGCCGGCCAACACGTTGTTACTCGATGAGCCGACCAACCATCTCGACCCGGCGTCGGTCGACATGCTCACCGATGCCCTCTCGGACTTCCCCGGCACGATCATCTTTATTTCGCATGACCCTACGTTTCTGACGAGAGTCTGCACACGCGTCATTGAGATCGAAGAGGGCAAGGCCCGCAGCTTTACCGGCGACTACGAGTATTACTTGTGGAAGAAAGCGCAGGAAATCGAATCCATCAAGGAATCGAGCGACGACTTGAAGGGGGCGGATCGCGGGAAAAACGCCGAACCAACCAGGGCCATGGCGTCGCAGGCTCCTGCCAAGTCCTCAGCCGGAGACCGTCGGGATTTGAACAAAACCCAAGCCAGACTGGAAAAACAGGTGACACGCGCCGAAGCCGAGATCGCCGAGTGCGAGTCGAAGATTAAAGCGCGAGACCTTGAGCTGGCCGATCCCTCGCTCTACAAAGAGAAGTCTACAGCCTGGAGCGACTTACAGATCGAGTATGAAGGGTGGAAGAAGGACCTTGTGCGACTCACTGCCCGATGGGAGACCTTGTCAGCTGAACTCGAAGACGTGAAGCAGAAGCTCACGGCCTTCGCCTAGCAGAATCCAGGAAACATCACGTACAGCGTTGAACGATGGGAAGCTAAACCGGAAGGCCCTGCATCTTCAGTTACACGGAAGATCTGATCGTTTCTTCGAGATAGTAGAAAAGCCAGCGGTTCTTATCTTTGGTCACCAGATCATCCCACACCACTCCCGTCAAAAATCCTTTTTCCCAATCTTTCACCCAGGCGACTGTCCCCTCCAGCTTTTCCTGCTGATCGGCGCCGTCTGAATCTAAGAATGCGAGAGACACGGTCACTCGCTCATTGATTGGGAACCGATCCTTGGTGTGCAAGCCGGCGCCGATCTTATTCACATTGTCGAGCACAGCCGTACTGGCGCGGCCCCCGCTTTTAGGTGCGATGAGAGCAGAACCCACCAAGGTCGCACGGACGAACTTGCGTCGCTCGCTGGCAACCGCGGCTGCAACTGATTGCTTCGACTCTCCGCGCTTCATAAGTCCTAAGTATAACCGATTAGAAAACTTTGTAAACCACCTAAAACACCTTATGGGCGAGGCTTCGGCCGATAGTACTGCCGTTCTTTCAAGACGTCCGGGAGATGCGCCTGATCGACCTTGGCCTGGGGATCATCATGGACGTATCGATACCCTTTCCCATATCCAATCCCCTTCATGAGCGAAGTCACGGCATTCCGCAAATGCAGCGGGACCCCAAGATTTCCATGGGTTTGAGCATCCTCCTTGGCCTCCAATAAGCCGATATAGGACGCATTGTCCTTCGGTGCAGACGCCAGGTAGGTCGTCCCATGCGCGAGATTTATTTGGGCCTCGGGAAGCCCGATAAATTGCACAGCCTGAGCCACAGCATTGGCCACCAAGAGCCCCATGGGATCGGCGTTGCCGACATCCTCTGAAGCAAAAATGACCATGCGGCGTGCGATGAATTTCGGATCCTCTCCAGCCTCCAACATCCGCGCAAGCCAATAGAGCGCCCCGTTCGGATCGGAGTCGCGCAGGCTTTTAATGTAGGCGGAAATAACATTGTAATGTTCTTCTCCGGCCTTGTCATACCGGAGCGCCTGTTTATTCAGCGCGACGGTCAGCAACGCCTCGTCAATGAGTCTCATTCCGTCCGCGCCGATCGGCGCCTGCGTCACCACAAACTCGGTCGCGGTCAACAACGCACGCGCATCGCCGTTGCCGAATGCGATCAGGCGCTGCCTCGCCCCTGGCGACAGACGAGCCTTCAACTGCCCCAGGCCAATCTCTGAGTCGGCGAGTGCCCGGTCAAGAATCTGGCCCAACGCTTCGTCGGACAGCGGCTTGAGCACAACCAGAATCGAGCGCGACATCAGCGGGCTGATCACTTCAAATGAGGGATTCTCCGTCGTCGCCCCAACCAAAATCACCGTACCCCGTTCGACGTGGGGAAGAAAGGCATCCTGTTGGGCTTTGTTGAAGCGATGGATTTCGTCGACGAAGAGCACTGTCTTCTGCTGCTGCAAGGCGAGCCGGTGTTCGGCCGCCTTGATGATCTCGCGCAGTTCAGGAATGCCGCCCGTCACTGCCGAGAATGCCACGAAATGCGCTTTCGTGTGGCGGGCGACGAGATGAGCCAGCGTGGTCTTTCCGGATCCCGGCGGACCCCAGAAGATCACCGATGACAGACGATCGGACTCGATGGCCTTCCGCAGCGGCCGATCCTGTCCGACGATCTCATCCTGCCCGGCAAAGTCGGCAAACTCCCGCGGACGCATCCGTTCCGCCAGCGGGGCTTCCGCCTTCCTGCCAGACTGGGGAGCAGCGAACAAATCAGGCTCTGGATCACGCGGGATCGGCATCGATGGCTCCTGAAAATGAACGGATTGTATACGCCATATGCCTTGATCGCAAACGGCCCCTTGACCAGCAACACCGCCGATGCTACGAAGAGCCTAACTTCGGAGAGACTTGTGCATACAGCAGTGAATGGCATCACCTTGGCTTATAGCGACTCAGGCGCCGGCCTTCCAATTGTCCTACTGCATGCCTTTCCGCTGAACCGCACCATGTGGGCTGAGCAGGAAACCGCTCTGTCTTCGCAGTTTCGTGTGATCACAGTCGATCTGCGTGGACACGGCGAATCCGATGCGCCGCTGTGGCACTACACTCTCGATCAGGCCGCCGACGATGTGCGCGCCCTGTTGGACCATCTAGCCATCACGCAAGCCCTGTTTGTGGGACTGTCGATGGGCGGCTATGTCCTCTTGGCGTTCTACCGAAAGTATGCGGACCGGGTAAAAGGAATGGTACTGGCTGACACGAAGGCACAAGCCGATACGCCCGAAGGTAAAGCGGGGCGCTTCCAGATGGCACAGATCGCTTATACGCAGGGACCGTCCGCCATTGCGGACATCATGATCCGGAAGCTCTTGAGTCCCGTGACGATTCAGTCGAAACCTGAGATTGTTCAGCGAATCAGAACGATGATCGAAGGGAACCAGATCAGCGGAATTGCGGGAGATTTGATGGCGATGGCCGAGCGACCGGACTCACTGCCGTTTTTGAAGCAGATCACCTGCCCCACCCAGATCATCGTTGGCGAGCTGGATCAGGCAACCCCGCCGGCTGATGCGAAACTCATGGCCGAGCAAATTCCCCAAGCCAGGCTGGCCATTATCCCAGAAGCCGCGCACCTGGCAAATATCGATCAGCCGGGAACGTTTACCCGTCTTATTGAAAAATTTGGCTCAGAACTGAAGACGTAGCTGACGGTTACTCTCCCAAGATCTAGTCTGAGGCGCCGCTACCGCTGCGGCGGATGAGCTTCAGGAACTCCAGCCTGGTTTGCTGCTGGGTTCGGAACGCCCCGAGCATGGAGCTGCTGACCGCGACCGTATTCTGCTTTTCAACACCCCGCATCATCATGCAGAGATGCCGGGCTTCCACGACGACACCCACGCCATGCGCGTTGAGCTTGGTCTTGAGCGTCTCCGCGATCTGCACGGTAAGCCGTTCCTGCACTTGAAGCCGGCGCGCGAAGGTATCGACAATGCGGGGAATCTTGCTGAGGCCAACCACTTTCTTGTTGGGCAAATACCCCACGTGCACCTTGCCATAAAAGGGCAACAGGTGGTGTTCGCACATGCTGTAGAAATCGATGTCTTTCACGATGACCATTTCATCGTACTCAATCGGAAAGAGCGCCCCGTTCAAGAGGTGGTCGATGTCACGGTGATACCCCTGCGTCATGAACGCGAGCGCCTTGGCCACGCGCTCGGGAGTCTTGAGCAATCCGTTACGGCCCGGGTTCTCCCCAAGCGCCAACAAGGTCTCGGTGACGAGTGCCTGCAGCACACCTAGATCTGCCGGTCGTTCCGCTCCACCCTCATGCTCAACCGGCTTCCGCCGTTGGCTCGCTGCTCGCTTGGCCATAGTGTCTCCCTAGGATCTCGCCGCAACCGAGGCCGACCCCGTGTATTCGAAATAATTGTCCCTCGTCTCGATGACGGCGACTTTCTTCAGTTGCCCTTCTGGAATGTCCGCGACGAGCAAATCCCAGATCAGTAACACCAGGTTTTCCCCTGTCGTTGTCTGCGTAGCAAATCCGGGGTCCTGGTTCAGATCCCGATGATCGAACCGGCTCACAATCCGGTCGGCGACGATCCGATCAAGCCCATCGATGTCCATCGATCGCCCGCTCTGCGCGGCACCGGGACTCCCGATCGTCACAAGCACCACATAATTATGTCCGTGCCCGTTGGGATTGTTGCACTTGCCGAAGACTACCCGGTTTTCTTCAACCGATAAATGGTCGGTGTGCAACCGATGTGCGGCGCAGAATCGATACCGCCTGGTGATGCTGCCCTGTCCCATGCCATCCACACTGACATCGATAAAAAAACGAAGCCAGGATTCCCCTCACGGGCAACCCTGGCTTCGTACTATCTAAAAACTGTAGGCAGAGTGCGCGTCCTCTTCCTTCCGGTCAATCCGCTTAGGCGCTGAAGGAGCTGCCGCAGCCGCAGGTCGTCTTGGCTTGCGGATTCTTGATCGAGAATCCTGAGCCCTGAACGCTGTCAACATAATCGACTTCGGCGCCCTGCAAGAGTGGGGCACTCTGGGAATCCATGATGACCTTCACATCACCCTTTTCCACGACGGTGTCGTCTTCGCCCATCTTGGACTCAAACGCCATCCCATATTGATAGCCATGGCATCCGCCGCCTCGGACATAGACGCGAAGGCCGACCACATCCTTCTCTTCTGCCATGAGCTCTCGGATCTTCTGTTCTGCAACTGCTGAAATAGTAACCATTGTCTTCCTCCTGTATCTCCAGATCCGCAACCTGCGATCCGGGTTGGCTTAGTGTAACACCTCTCTACCGAATATCAACTCCCTGCGCCTCTGATTGTATAGCTGAAGGTTCCCCAAACTTAGGATCCGCAAACTTGGACTCCGGAACCCGCACGACGACATCGCCCAACACTCTCGCCTGACAGCCCAGTCGATGCCATGGTTCACTCAAGTTTTCCCGATCCAGCAAGTCCTGCTCGTCAAAGTCGATTTCGGACAGATTCTCGCTGCCGGACTGCACCTCGACCCGGCAGGTCGTGCAGGATGCATTGCCGCCGCAATCATGGTTCAGCGAGAAACCCAGTTCTTTGGCCGCATCCAGCAAGGTGAGATTTCTGGTCACCGTGCCGCTCTTCCCCTGGGGATGTATGAAGGTCACGCGCGGCATGATCGACCTCTAGACCCCCACCGCCGCCGGTTTGAACGGACAACGCTGCAATCGGAGGTGCTCTTCGTACTCTTTCTGGAACAGCTTCACGCTGCTTTGCACCAACACCGCGGCGCCGGTCACCAGCGTGCAGTAGCCGGTCCCCTTCACGAAACCGCACAGTTGCAACAGACTGTCCATGTCCTTTTGCGTGCCCTGGCCCTCTTCGATCTTTGCCATCAACGTGGCCAGATTGTTCGTCCCCATCCGGCAGGGCGGGCATTGCCCGCAGCTTTCGCCCTTGAAGAAATTCGAATATTTCAGCGTCGCCGCCACCATGCAGGTCGCATCGTCGATCACAATCGTTCCGGCACTGCCCAATCCCGTTCCGGCCTTCTTGAGCGAGTCGAAGTCCATCTGCAGATCCAGTTGATCGGCCGTCACCATCGAAAAAGCCGGACCGCCGGGAAAGACCGCCTTGATCTGCCGACCGCCCTTGACGCCGCCGCCGCACTTCTCGATCAGCTCACGAATCGTCACGCCCATGGGCATTTCATAGACCCCCGGACGGTTCACCGATCCGCTCAACGAAAACATCATCGTACCGGGACACTTCTCTGTTCCGACCTGCGTAAACCAGGCTGCGCCCTTGTACAAAATCCGCGGGATATTGCAGAGCGTCTCCACATTGTTCACTAATGTCGGCTTTCCGTAGAGACCAAAGTCCGTCGGATAAAACGGCGGCTTCTGACGGGGCATGGCCGGACGGCCCTGCATCGACTCCAACATCGCAGTTTCTTCACCGGCCACATAACTCCCGTGGCCTTCGAATACCTGCAGTTCGATGTCGTACCCCTTCCCCAGCACATTCCTCCCTACCAGCCCTCGCGCCTGGGCCTCAGCCAACGCCTTTTTCAGATTCTCCCGCTCTTCTTCGTATTCGTGGTTCACATAGATGAAGGCGGCTTTGGCTTGAACGGTATGGGCGGCAATCAGGCACCCCTCGATCAATTGATGGGGAAGCGTCTTGAGTAAGTATCGATCCTTGAACGTTCCCGGCTCATGCTCGCCGGCATTACAGACAAAATAGTGTTCCTTCACTCGATGATTGAGGACCTTGTCCCATTTGACCCCGGTCGGGAATCCGGCGCCGCCCCGGCCTCGCAGCCCGGCCTTCTTCAATTCGGCCACGACGTCGTCGGCCTTGAAGCCGTCGACACACCGCTTCCACGCCTCATAGCCTCCTACCTTGAGATATCCTTCGATCTCCCAAGGTGCGCCCTCAAGCTTCTGGACTAGACGGGGTTCAGTCGCAATGGACATAGACATTCCTTCGAAAAAATCCGCGAGTTTAGAAGCCGTACTATACGGCTGACTACGCGTCTCCGTCAAGGCAACTCATGGGGAATAGGCCTGAATCTCAAGCAGTTAGGGCAAGGGCCCTATGGTCTTGGTAGGCATGTAGGGCAATCGAGGGAGGGTACCGGCAGGAGAGATCCATTTCGCCGGCAGGGCTTTCCCGGACCGGCGAAATGGCGAAAACCAAACTACTTGAAGTGGCTGCCGGCCCCCATGAAAAACAGCATGGGAATCGACAACATGAAGTTCACCCGGGACGCGAGGAGGGCCGTCCTCCCCCATTGCGCCATTTCAGCCGGCGCCGGGGTCCCCTGCGCCGCAGCCGTCACGGCTGCGATAATTTTTTTCTGATTCGGCCAGATAATCGCATGAACATTGGCCATCATAATGAGACCCAGCAATCCGCCGATTCCCAGCGCAATGGCGCCGGTGCCGCCTTTGGCGTACATGTACCCGTACAGCCCGATGCCCGCCAGCACGGTGACCGATGCCCCGTGGCGGAACCAGTTGAGCGCTGCCGGCATGAGCTTCGGAATCACGATATTTTTCGTGGGGCCATCAAGGCTCTTAAGGAACCCGGCGTTGATCAGGTTAAAGAAATACAAGATCCCGATCCAGGTGATGCCCGCGAGGAAGTGCACCCAGCGCATAATCATCCCGATCCAATCGACTTCACCTGCGCCGACCCCGGACATACCGAGAAACACCCCTATCAAAATGACGGCCAGCGCGAATCCCGCACCGATCGTCTGCATCGGATCTTCTAGAAATTTCATAGTTCCCTCTCCTCACACGGTTTATTATTCGACTGCACGTGATGCTGCAGCCCCTTCACAGTTGTCACGCCACCGGCACAATACCGGCACACTGACACTACGCCATCAATCGATCCACATTCGCGCACAGCTCCCGCACCGCCGTCGCAGAAGCCTCCAATGCCGCCCGCTCATCCGCCGTCAACTCGTACTCAATGACCTGCTCAGCCCCGCCTCTGCCTAACTTCACAGGCACCCCGACAATGACATTTTTCAACCCGTATTCGCCTTCACATAGCACCGCCGACGGCAGCACCCGCTTCTGGTCCTGCATGATCGCGTCAACCATGTCGACCGCAGACGCAGAGGGTGCATAGAACGCGCTGCCGGTCTTCAACAGACCCACGATCTCGGCTCCGCCCTCACGCGTGCGTTTCACAATAGCGTCCAGCCGGTCTTTAGGGATCAGCTCCGACACCGGCCTGCCCTTGACCGTGGTGTACCGGGGAAGCGGCACCATCGTATCGCCGTGGCCACCCAGCACCATCGCTTCCACGTCAGGCCCAGGCACTTTCAATTCGTTCGCGATGAACGTGCGCATGCGCGCCGAATCGAGCACTCCCGCCATACCGATTACCCGTGACTTAGGAAACTTGCTGACCTTCAACGCCACATGCACCATTGCATCCAGCGGGTTGGTCACCAGCAACAAAATAACCTCGGGCGAACGGGCAATGAGCTCTTTCACCACCGACTGCACGATCTTGGCGTTGGTGGTCAGCAGTTCGTCCCGGCTCATGCCAGGCTTCCGCGCGATCCCCGATGTGATCACCGCCACCGAAGAGCCGGCCGTTTCCTCATAGCCGTTGGTCCCGGTCACGTGGGTGCTATAGCCGCACACCGGCCCGGCCTGTGCCATATCCAAAGCTTTCCCTTGCGGAACGCCTTCGACTATGTCGACAAGCACCACATCATAACGATCCCGTTCGGCCAACCGTTGCGCCGCCGTCCCACCCACATTGCCCGCACCCACCACCGTAATCTTCGGTCGCCCCATCTTCACACCTCAGCTCCTAAGTCTTGGCCCCTTCTCTCTCCACTCCCCACGCTTCTTGACGGGTTCAATGCATCCTGCACTGCGCGCATGCACCAAGCGCCGCCCGCAACAGCTCTTCCATCCATCAATCCCGCGCGCGGGGCGCGAGCGCGACAGATTCGCTGAACCCGTCAATGCCCTCCCTCGTGCTCTGTCCAACCCGCCACCTTGAAATTGATCGTGCACACAAAATTATCCCCGTCATAGAAATTGACCTTGATCTTCTTCTTGCCGTAGGTCGCCGACAGGAACGCTTCAGGATCGTCCACCAAGGCCTGATACCCGCCTGCCGGATACTCGCCCAAGTCGTGAAAGACCACGATCATCCCGACCTTGACCTCCTGAAGGATCTTGACCCAACAGCGCGGATAAACCTCCCAGAATTTGGCGTCGATCATGTCCTTGGTGGGCTCCTGACGATCCTCGCCAGGAACCACCGACTGGCCGAACTTCGCCAGCCGACGGACATAGGGATATTGATGCCCCGTAAACAATTTATAGAGCCACGGCGGAACCGCGGGTCGCGCAGATGTATCGGACATAGGCCTACGTCGTCAATCGTTGATAAATTCGTGGTAACCGGGCCGGCAAAGACTCCACCCGGTCGATCACGGCAAACCGCACATCGCCATACATACGCCGAACATACGCATCGGCCTCCCGGTCAATCGTGACACAGAAGGGATCGATCCCGGCCTGACGCGCCTCACGGAGGGCGGCCTTGGTATCCTCGAGCGAATAGTCGTCTTTGTAGTCCCCGTCCAGAGGACGGCCGTCACTGACCAGAACCAGTAATTTCGTCCTGGCCTCACAGGCCCGCAGCTTGGCTGTCGCATGGCGGATAGCCGCGCCGTCACGGTTCTGCTGCCTCGGGACCAGCCCGCCCAATCGGTGGGCCGTCGCCCGCCCCAAGGGCTCGTCGAATTCTTTCACCACCGAGAACTCGACCTGCGCCCGACCCTGTCCGGAATAGGCATACACCCCGTACTGGTCACCGACCGCCTCCAGCGCTTCGCACAGAAGTACCAGACTTTCCTTCTCGATGTCGATCACCCGCCGCCCGCTTTCCAGTTGCCGGCTGGTCGACCCGCTCACATCCACGAGAAACGCCACGGCCACATCCCGCTCTTTCTTCTCATGCCGGACGTAAATACGATCGCTGCCTTCCATTCCGGCCTGCTGCTCTGCGACCCGGCGGACCAGGGCATCGATATCCAAATCCTCGCCGTCGGCCTGCGCCGCCGTGCGCCGGAATGCCGGGGGACGGAGACTTTCGAAAAACCGGCGGAGCGATTTGACCGCGCTTCGATGCGTCGAGAGCGCCGCCTCGACGGCCTCATCCGACCCGGATTCGGCCGGCTGCTCCACCACCTGGCACCACTGGACACGATAGTCCTGGATCGTCACATCCCATTCCGGATACCGGATCCGTTTCGCCCCCGGACCACTTATTTCTGCCAACGGCCGTTCTTCCACCGGTAGCGCGAGCAGCTCATCGACGACTGCGGGCAGGGCACGCCCTCCCCCCATCACATCACTCATCGTCTCGTGCCGTTCACCGCCTGAACGCTGCTGACCGCCCTGCTCTTTGGACCCGCCGCCGCCGCTGGCCACACGTTCGCCCGGCGCCTGCCCCTCGGCATCTTCCTGTCCCTGCGCCTGATCCCGCGAAATAAACTCGGGATTCATCTCTCCCCGATATACCCAATTGGTCATCGGGCGATAGGGATCACCGGTTTCCTCGGACCCTGTCGGGCCCACGCCTATCTCTTCTGGCACATCCTGAACCGGATCGCCCTGAATCATCTCGGCCTTGGGCGCTAGCAGCTCCTCCATACGGACATAGACTGCATGAACGAGACGCAGGGTCTCCTCCGCGGACGCCCCCGGTGCCAAGACCGGAGCACACATCGACCACAGCAGCGCCACTTCCCCCTGCACCGCGCGAGGCACCGCCGATTCGGCTGACTCGCCGGTCGAGAGCCGCAGGAGACAATCGACGAGCAGTTCCTTCACCGTCAAGCCATGCGCCGGATCGCGCGGGGTCACCGCTTCGCCGGCCACCCGCTGAAGATCCCGCTGAAGGCCGGGATATTCCCGCTGTAAATGGGCTTCGACCCGCGCATCCTCCAGCACAATCCAGAGATCCTGGACCAAGCGCGGGTGCGGATAGAGCCGGAACAACGCCGCCAATGACGCCGGCTGTTGCGCACCGCGCCCATACCGGTCACAGACAGCCGTGACCACATCCTGAAGCGAGTCCAGCGTGAGCCGATAGGTCCCGAACTCGATATGGCCCGCCTCATGTGCCGCCATCACCAAATAAAGCCGCACGTTCTCATCGTAGGTCTGATATTTCCGGAGCAGTGCCGGAAGCGCGATCGTGCGTCCATCGGCACTGACCGTTGCACGAGCCGGACTATCCGTCACCGCATCCGGCAGGGCCTGAATCTGTACGTCCGACCCGCAGAGCCCTTGCACGAATAATTTGACGGTCCTGGCGACCTGTCGCAACGGGACACCGCTTAAGGCCTGCTCCACCGATGCCAGCGACCGCTGAGACTCCAACCCGAAATAGGCCCGGGCGCCATCGGCACTGTAGGCCAGCACTTCCATGCCGGCCTTGAACCAGTTTTCAAAACGCGTGACCGCATCGGCCGAGGCCCCGATCATGCTCACGATCTCCGGAGCGCGGCGTAGATACGCGAGTGTCGCCACCGCATCCCGTTCGGCAATCAGGGCTCCGTACTGCACCACCTTGAGCTGCCACTCGGCCGAAGACAACGTCCGCAGCAATACCGGCGACTCCGCCAGCCAGGCAATCGCCGACTCCGGTGACTGTTCCGCGATCAACGCGCCGAGCGACAAGACCTTCGGCCGAAGCACCGGCTGCTCCAGATCACCCAGGATCGCCGGGCTCGCCCGGAGAAACTCCAACGTACCGAGATAGTCCGGATTCCCGATCGCATTCGGTTGAATCAGCTTCATCCCGAATCCAACCCACGATCGAATCTCACTCAGCGGCAGAATGGGCGCGATGGCCGCAAGTTGCCGGATATACTCCAACCCCACCACCACATCGATCTGCGTCAGCTCCACCCCGATCTCCAGCCACGGCTGCAACTGCTCCCCAGGAATCACGTCAAGAAGGAGGGGCGCCGTCCGGAGATATTCCAAGGTCACGTTGGCATCCTGCTCAGCCAACTCAGCCCCGACCGAAAGGATCGCGATGCGCGCCTCCGGCTGCTCCACCACTCCCAGCATGCGCGGACTCTCTTTGAAGTATTTCAAGGCAGAGGCACCGGAGGATTCGACCAGGACAACCCCGAGATTGAGCCAGGGAACCACCGGGGCGAGACCGGCCCGGCGCGCTAACTCAGGCAGTGCCTCGACCGCCGCACGTCCGACCTTTTCGGACACCTCGGCCAATTCTTCCAACAGCGACAACACCGCCGACACCGGCTCCGGCTTGCCACCGAGTGCGCTCAATTGAGCGACCAGCTGCTCCGCCGACGCATTCCCCAGGTCGCCGCTCAACCGATTGATCAACTCTGTGGTCGCGTGAGAATCAGCCATAGCCCGTCTGTCCAAAGTGATGCCGAAATCCGAGGTACCGTTTTTAGGTGT
>MSXN01000022.1:0-77082 GCA_002083555.1 Nitrospira sp. ST-bin5
GAGCGCATCCGGCAGATCGAAGCCAAAGCCTTGCGGAAATTGCGGCATCCGAGCCGAAGCAAGAAGCTTCGAAGTTTTGTGGAAAGCCTCTAGGCTCAGGGAATAGGCGTGATTTGACTCCGTTCCGAGGGCGGCCTAGAATTCATGCGGGTCGAGATGAGAATCGTTCCGATCGGGCCCATAGCTCAGGTGGTTAGAGCGGCTGACTCATAATCAGCTGGTCCTAGGTTCAAGTCCTAGTGGGCCCACCAGGCTGCCAGGGAGCCTGACGGGCTCTCCACGTATGTGTCTTTGCGCAGACGGATAGAAAGGACACATTGAATCACAAGCTGTCTCCGCTCGTTGAATTGCAAAAACTCGATCTCCGTATCATGGAGATCAATGACATCCGCCGAAAAATCCCCGAACGTCTGCATATCGCAGAAGCCCCCCTGCGAGATGCGACACAGATTCTGAACGAGACGAAGGCCGCCGCCGATGCCGCGGCCAAAGAGCGGCGCGCGCACGAAAAGGATCTGGAAGCGCACGAGGCGCAGACGGAGAAGATGAAGTCGCACGCGGCGGGTCTGAAGACCAACAAGGAGTATCAGGCGCATCTGTTCGAGATCGAGCTGGCGAACAAGAAGCGCGGAGAGTTCGAAGAGAAGATTTTGCTGTCGATGGACAAGATCGACCAGCTTCAGAAGACTGCCAAGGAATTGCAAGAGAAGCGGAAAGGGCTTGAGGACATTTTTACCCGGGAGAAGCAGGTGTTGGACGCGCAGGACAAGGATCTTGCGGCAGAACTGGCCTCAGTTGAAGCCCGGCAGCAAGCGGCGTCCGCGCGGATTGAGAAGAGCCTGCTTGCACGGTATACCCAGATCAAGGCGTCGCGGAAAGACCAGCCGCTCGCGGCAGTGCGCGACGGCATGTGCGCCGGCTGCCGTCTGCAGATTCCGCCGCAGCTCATTGCGCAAGTCAAACGGTCGGACGATCTGGTTGTCTGCCCCTATTGCCGCCGGATGCTGTATTGGGAAGGGGAGCCGGTGGCGGAATCGCCGCACGGCCCTGAAAGCAAGTCATCGGATCTCGAAGTCGGAGAGTCGGTTTAGGTCATTCCCGCCAGCACGGCTTGGGTGGTTTTGAAATGCAGTTTGGCCACGTGGCCGAGCCGATCCTGCCCGTGTTTTTTGATGACCATGCGGGCGGCGAGTTCGACTGTTGGTGAGGCGCCTTTCGGCAATGTGGTACCTATCTCATTGGACAGGCGTTTAAGGCGCAGGAGGAATTCAGCCCGCGCGAGGATCGACGCGGCTGCCACGGCCAGATCTGACTCCGCCTTCGTCCGCTGCTCCAGGACGATCGTCCGCCCTTTATCCTGCAAGGCATTCAAGATCAGCCGTTCATTGCCGAATTGATCCGAGATGGCGCGCTCGCACGGCACGCGCTCGAGCAAATTCTCCAGCGCCTTCGCGTGGCCCCAGGCCAGGAGGCGGTTCAGATTTTTGATCTTGGCGTAGAGCTCGTTGTACTTCTGGGGGCCGATTGCGATGACGCTGTGGGGGCAGATGGTCTTAATATCCGGGGCCATTTCCAAAATCCGCCCGTCGGAGATCTTCTTGCTGTCACGGACTGCCATCAACTTCAATTCACCTTGTGTAGTTGCATCCACGAACACGGCGGCGATGACGAGCGGGCCGAAATAGTCTCCCTTTCCGGATTCGTCGATGCCGATGCGTTCGATGTGGTTTTTAGTGTGGGGAACGGCCACCGGATGGCTCCTGGAAAAAGAACGACGGGCGCGGTAATCTACTCAATCGGATGCGGCGGGTCAAATCTTCATCATTCGATGAACATCGGTTTTGTGGAGGGGAAGCGATGGGAACTCAACGGCGGCTGACACGCTCGATCGCCCTGCTCAGTGTGGTGATCGGCAGTATGGGGCTAGCTGGATGCGAGACGAATCCTTATACGGGACGCTCGCAACTGCTGATGACGTCGGTCGGTCAGGAAATGCAGATGGGGGCGCAGGCGTACGATCAGATCACGAGAGATCCCAACTCGCGCTTGTCTCAAGACCCCAAGGAGGTCGAGCCGGTGAGGCGGGTGGCGGCCCGGATTATCGAAGCGGCGAAGCGATCGAAATACAGGGAGATGGCCAAGCAGTTTCAGTGGGATGTGACGGTGATCAAGGATGACAAGACGGCCAATGCCTTTGCGCTTCCCGGCGGGAAGATGGCCGTGTACACCGGCATTTTTCCCATTGCAAGAACAGAGGCAGGGTTGGCGGCCGTGATGGGCCATGAAGTTGTGCACGCATTGGCCCGCCATGGAGCGGAGCGGATGAGTCAGGGGCAGTTGACGAACGCGGCCTTACAAGTGGCTGGAGCCGCCGCAGGGGCCAGCGGCGGAGGGTTGCTGTCACAGGCTGCGATGGCGGCGTTGGGTGTCGGGGCGCAGGTAGGCGTGTTGTTACCCTTCAGCCGGAAACATGAATCAGAGGCTGATTATGTGGGAATTCTCTTGGCAGCGGATGCCGGATACGATCCGCGTGAGTCCGTCGGGCTGTGGGAGCGGATGGCGCAGCTGTCGAGTGGCGAGGGACCAGGGGAGTTCTTGTCCACTCATCCGAGCCATGACACCAGAATTGATCAATTGAAGTCCTGGATGCCTGAAGCGATGGCGATCTATCAGAAAAAGCCGGCCGTTCCAGCGGCTCTCTTGCCGGCGGTGGGGGGGCGGTAGCTCCTCGATCGTGTGACCCGCCTGCGTACGTTCTTGTCACGGCCTGTCGCTTTTCTTTATACTGTATGTGCGTGGATGTGAAGGCTGGGTGATCGCTCGATGCTTCGGCATCGGGAGGAAAGTCCGGACTCCATGGGCAGGGCGCTGGGTAACTCCCAGGCGGAGCAATCCGACACCAGCACCACAGAAATCAAACCGCCGATGGCCGACGCGACGGGATCCCATCTGGTCGCCGAGGCTCAGGTAAGGGTGAAACGGCGGGGTAAGAGCCCACCGCGGTGGTGGCAACATCACCGGCATGGTAAGCGTCGCCCGGTGCAAGGCCAAATAGGAAGACACCTGTAAGACGCCTTGCGTGTCTTGCACACCGACTGGCCCGGTCGAGGTCTTCGGGTAGGCCGCTTGAGGTTCGAGGTGACTCGAATCCCAGAGAAATGATCATCCAAGCGAGGAGGGCGACTTCTTCGCAGGACAGAATCCGGCTTATAGGCTTTCACATCTGCGCTCTTTTCTGCCTGCCGTAGTCGTGCGCAAGTCTACTGCGATCATCCGTCTCAGTGCGCCGAGACATTACTGGTCCGTTGTTTCGCGCTCCGTCGCTCATATCTCGTGAAGCGTGAAGCGCAGGACGGAGCCCCTATTTTTTACGAGATGCGAGATTCGCTTCACGAGGCACGCGCCGTCCTCGCTATTGACCCTTTGGAAGCAGGATGGTAGGATCTCCGATCTTTCCCATTGATTTTTCAGAACTTCTGAATGATTGCGGCGCGTGGTACTGCCGCAGCGATCAGGGTTTCTGATGTTGAAGGGCGGTCGATCATGGGATCTGACGTCCGATCTTGTAGTTGGAGGAAGCCGTCATGAAACTCACCGGCGCTCAAATCTTTATCGAATGCCTGAAGCGGGAAGGGGTCAAGACCGTGTTTGCGCTTCCCGGCGGCGTAGTCCTGAAGATATTCGACACACTCTACCAACAGAAGGACCTCGAGATTATTTTGACACGCCATGAACAAGGGGCGGGCCATATGGCCGAAGGCTATGCGAAGGCCACCGGGAAGGCCGGCGTGTGTCTCGTGACGTCCGGTCCTGGAATGACCAACGTGATTACTGCGTTGGCTGATGCCTATATGGATTCTGTCCCGCTGGTCTGCTTCAGCGGGCAAGTCCCGACCAGCTTGATCGGAAACGATGCGTTTCAGGAGGCGGACAACGTTGGTTTGAGCCGGCCTTGCACGAAGTATAACTTTCTGGTCAAAGATGTGAACGATTTGGCTGCCACCATCAAAGAAGCCTTCTATATTGCCACGACCGGCCGTCCCGGGCCGGTCCTGGTCGATATTCCCAAAGATGTGTCGATGGCAGAGGCGGAGTTCAGCTACCCGAATTCCGTGTCGATCCGCGGATATAACCCGACATACGAGGGGAATAAGTGGCAAATCAAACAGGCGGCTGAAGCGATTACCAAAGCCAGGAAGCCGATCCTCTACGTGGGCGGCGGAGTCGTGTTCTCCGGTGCGTCGCAAGAATTGCTTGAATTGGCCGAAATGACGCAGATCCCCGTCGATATGACGCTGATGGGCCTCGGCGCCTTTCCCGGCGAACATCCGCTGTCTTTGGGGATGATGGGCATGCACGGGACCTACGAAGCGAACATGGCGGTGCATTACTCCGACCTCGTGATCGCGGTCGGATCGCGATTCGACGATCGGGTGACGGGCAAGGTCTCGGAATTTTGTCCCCATGCCAAGATCATTCATATCGACATCGATCCGACATCCATCCGGAAGAACATTCACGTCGATATTCCGATCGTCGGCGATTGCAAAACCGTGCTTCGAGAATTGAACCAAATTCTTCGCGCCACGGTAAACGGCGAACAGAAAGAGCTTCGGAAGCCCTGGTGGGATCAGATTCAGGCATGGCGGCAAGCGCATCCGCTGACCTATCAACAGGAGAAAGATGGGCCGATTAAGCCGCAACAGGTGGTGAAGCGACTGTACGAGCTGACGAAGGATCGCGACCCGATCGTTTCGACGGACGTGGGCCAGCATCAGATGTGGGCGGCCCAGTACTTCAAGCTGGCCAAACCGAATCGTTGGTTGACGTCGGGCGGTCTCGGGACTATGGGGTTCGGGTTTCCCGCGGCCATGGGCGCACAGGCTGCCTTCCGTAATCGACTCGTCCTCTGTATTGCCGGAGACGGCAGTATTCAAATGAATATGCAGGAGATGGCGACGGCGGTTGTGAGCAAACTGCCGGTAAAAATCATCATTCTGAACAACCGATTCCACGGCATGGTGCGGCAGTGGCAGGACCTGTTCTACAACGGACGCTATGCGTCGAGTGATCTCGAAAACACGCCGGATTTCGTCAAGTTGGCGGAAGCGTACGGCGCGGTCGGATTGCGAGCTGACAAGGTGGCCGATCTCGACAGTGTGTTGAAAAAGGCCATAGAGACCGAGGGACCGGTCATTGTGGATGTCCCGACCTATCGGTTTGAGAATTGTTATCCGATGATCCCGGCCGGCGGCTGCAACCATGAGATGATTCTCGAGGATCCGCCGGAATTGAAGCAGAAGCAAGCCGGTGGAACGAAAGTCACGCCGCAAGACAAAGACACGGTATTGACGGCATAGAAGGGAAGTGCTGAGTGCTCAGTGCTCAGTGCTGAGAGAGATGGAACACATTATTTCGGTGACGGTTGAAAACAAGTTCGGCGTCCTGTCCCGTGTTGCGGGGCTATTCAGCGGACGAGGGTTCAACATCGAGAGCCTTTCTGTCGCCCCCACACTCGATCCCTCCATGTCGCAGATGACGATCGTGACGTCGGGCGATGAACGGATCATTGAACAGATCGTCAAGCAACTCAACAAGCTGATCGACGTCATCAAAGTGGTAGACCTGAACGAGACGGAATTTGTCTCTCGGGAAACGGCCATCATCAAGGTGCACACAAAGGATGCGGATCGGGCGGAAGCGCTTAGGATCGTGGATATTTTCCGGGCCAACGTCATCGACTCCACACCGGGCACCTATACGATTGAAGTATCCGGTGATCCCAAAAAGATTGAGGCGATCATCAATCTGCTGCAGCCTCTTGGGATTAAGGAATTGGTCCGTACCGGTCGAGTGGCCGTGGCCCGCGAACCGGTTCGTCCGGTTTCCGTGCAAACCAAAAAGGTCGCCCGCGAGTAGCAAAGGTCGTGGGTCATACAAGCGGTAAAGAACAGGCGCATGTCGTCAAGGAGTTCAGGATGAAGATTTATTACGATAAAGATGCAGATATTCAGCAGATTCGCAATAAGCAGGTGGCCGTTATCGGCTACGGCAGCCAGGGCCATGCCCATGCGTTGAATATGAAGGAGAGCGGCGTCAATGTGGTGATCGGTCTGCGCGAAGGCGCCTCCTGGAAAAAGGCGGAACAAAGCGGCCTGAAAGTCATGCCGGTGGCCGATGCGGTGAAGGCGTCCGATGTGGTCATGATCCTGGCCCCCGACGAAGCGCAAGCCGCTATCTATCGGCAGGACGTGGCGCCTAATCTCAAGGCCGGGGCTTATTTGGCGTTCGGCCATGGCTTCAATATTCACTTCGGCCAGATCGTTCCACCGGCTTCCGTGAACGTATTCATGGTGGCGCCTAAAGGACCGGGCCATCTCGTCCGTTCCGAATACACGAAGGGCAGCGGGGTGCCCTGTTTGCTTGCGATTCATCAGGATCCCAGCGGTACGACCAGGCAGGTGGGGCTGGCCTATGCGAGCGCCATCGGCGGCGGGCGGGCCGGTGTCATCGAAACGAACTTTCGGGAAGAGACCGAAACCGATTTGTTCGGTGAGCAGGTTGTGTTGTGCGGGGGGCTGACCTCATTGATCCAGGCCGGGTATGAAACGCTGGTCGAAGCAGGGTACTCTCCGGAAATGGCCTACTTCGAGTGCTTGCACGAGGTGAAGCTCATCGTGGATTTGATCTATCAAGGCGGAATTGCCAACATGCGGTACTCGATCAGCACGACTGCCAAGTACGGAGACATTACCCGCGGTCCCAGGGTCGTGACCGAACAGACCAAGCAAGAGATGAAGAAAATTCTCGGTGAGATCCAGAGCGGCCAGTTTGCCAAAGAATGGGTTCTGGAGAATCAGGCCAATCGTCCCGTCTACAATGCGTTGTTGGCAAAGGGCGAAGGGCATCCTATCGAAGCCGTGGGGTCCAAGTTGCGGGCGATGATGCCGTGGCTCAAAAAGGACCAGCTGGTTGATCGGACTAAGAACTAGCGGCATAATAGATCTTGAGTGGTTTGTTCGACAGCTCTCGTATACACTGGCGGAAGTGGGTCGCGCCGTGAGCTGCGGTTCTTGCCGGTCTCCCATGTGAATCATCCGACCGGCCTTCTTTTTCGCAGGAGGTATCGTGGTCGATCGTGCCGTTGGCGTCCCGTTCGCCAAAGAAGGAATTCCTTTCATCGCGGTTCCTGCCGGCGTTACACTGTTGACAGGTTGGCTGGGCTGGGTGGTCCCGGCAGTCGGGGCAGCGCTGCTCACGATCTTTGTCGCGTGGTTCTTCCGCAATCCAGCCAGGGTGATTCCCAAGGATCCGCACCTCGTCGTGGCTTCCGGCGATGGGAAAGTCATCGCCATCGAGGAGGAATTCGAGCCCAGGTATCTTAAGGATCGTGCGGTTCGCGTGACGATATTCTTGAACGTGTTCAATGTGCACATCAACCGGATGCCCTGCGATGGGACGGTCGAAGATGTTCAATATCAGCCGGGGGCGTTTTTGGTTGCCAGCAGGCCGGAAGCGACGCTGCGAAACGAGCAGAATGCGCTGATGATTCGTACGACCGAGGGTATCAAGGTGTTGTGCGTGCAAGTGGCTGGGCTGATTGCCCGGCGCATCGTCTGTTGGGCGTCACCCAAGGACCCGGCGGTGAGGGGCGAACGATTCGGATTGATCCGGTTCGGGTCACGAATGGACACGTTCCTTCCGATCGGCACGAGCCTGCGCGTGGCCATCGGCGATCATGTGAAAGGCGGAGAAACCGTCATAGGAGAGCTGCGATGAAAACCGCTGCGTTCAAAAACTCGTTCGCCAAAGACAGTAAGCAGCGCAAGGCCGCCATGCATCTGATCCCCAATCTTTTCACGACCGGCAATTTGTTGTGCGGAGTCTATGCGATTCTCTCGGTATTTAACGGCGACTACCTGATGGCGGCCATCGCGATTCTTGTCGCGATGGTGTTCGATGTCCTCGACGGCAAGTCGGCCAGATTGACCAACAGCACGAGCCATTTCGGGTTGGAGTATGATTCGCTTTCTGACGTCGTATCGTTCGGAGTCGCCCCGGGACTTCTGCTCTATTCCTGGGCGTTGAGCGGGCAGGGATCATTCGGGGTGGCGGTTATGTTCGCCTATGTGGCAATGGGCGCGGTGCGGCTGGCCCGGTTCAATTCGACCGTGACCCAGTCCGACGGCAAGTACTTTACCGGTCTGGCCATTCCAGCGGCAGCTGGAGTCGTGGCGTCGCTGGTCGTATTCGATCACTACACCGTTCGAATGGGAGCGGACGTCAAGCCGGTTTTCGTTCTGATCATCACCCTGGCGCTGTCGTTCCTGATGGTCAGTACGATCAAGTACCGCAGTTTCAAAGACCTCAAATTCAAGGGACACCAGCAGATTACCTATCTGGTCTGGGGCATCCTCACGTTGATGATGGTGGCGGCCTGGCCCCAGGTTATGCTATTCGTGATCTTTGCCGGCTATGCATTGATGGGGCCGGTTGAGCGCTTATTCTGGCTGGTTGCGCAGGCGATGGGGAAGAAGGGCCCGGCGAAAACAGAAGTGCCGTCGCTTGAGCCGAAACCGTAAAATCGTCCGGTATGGGAGTGGGCGCGGGAAGAGTTTTGAGCGGCTGTGACGAGGAGTAGTAGGCAAAGGGCCTGGATATGAGAGAGCTGGTGGACGGTGCGAACCAGCCCAGGTATTGCTGAACTCGCCTCCGAGCCTGAATCCATGAACGCTGAGTCGTGGATTCCGTGTTGCCCACGTGACGGGCTGAATGAAGGGTTCTGAACAACGTCTAGTTGTTTGGAGCTGAAACAGGGTGGTACCACGAAGTGCGTCGAGCCTTCGTCCCTGACTTATGAGGGATGAGGGCTTTTGTGTTTTTGCAAGCTGCTGAAAAAGCCTTCCCGCTGCGTTCTCAGTCGTTCGAACCCCTCAACGAGGGGATTGGTTCCTGGAGGAAAGGTACTTATCCGCTCGCATGTGATCGAAGCGAGCGGTTCAAGCGAAGCTTGGTATGTACCTCCTCGGGGTTCTCACTCCTTGCGGCCTTGCTGGAAGGACTTTTTGAGCAGCTTGTGATTGGAGGTCAGTCATGACACGCATGATACGAATTTTCGATACGACGCTGCGCGACGGCGAACAGTCGCCCGGCGCCAGTATGAATGTAGAAGAGAAAGTCATGGTCGCCAAGCAACTGGCGCGTCTCGGCGTCGATATCATCGAAGCAGGGTTTGCGTACAGTTCGCCCGGTGATTTTGAAGCCGTGCGGCGTATCGCTCAGGAGGTGGACGGGCCGACGATTTGCAGCCTGGCGCGGGCTCGTCCGGAAGATATCGATCGGGCCTGGGAAGCATTGAAAGGGGCGCCGAAGGTCCGCATCCATACGTTCCTCTCAACCTCGGACATTCACTTGAAACATCAGTTTCGGATGACCCGCGAGGAGGCCAAGCAGCGCGCGGTCGAGATGGTCCAGCGGGCGCGGGGCTATGTCGACGACGTGGAGTTCTCGCCGATGGATGCCAGCCGTTCCGATCCGGCCTATTTGTACGAGGTTATTGAAGCCGTTATCGCGGCCGGGGCCGGCACCGTGAATATCCCTGATACGGTCGGCTATGCGGTTCCGCAAGAGTTCGGCGCGTTGATCAAGGGGATTTGCGACAAGGTGCCCAATGCCAAGCAGGCGGTCATCTCAGTCCATTGCCACAACGACTTGGGTGTCGCCGTGGCCAACAGCCTGGCGGCCATCGTCAATGGGGCCGGGCAGGTGGAGTGCACGATCAACGGAATCGGAGAGCGCGCGGGCAATACCTCGTTGGAAGAAATCGTCATGGGGCTTCGAACGAGAAAGGACTTCTATGGCGCCGACACCAAGATCCGGACCGAAGAGATTGCCAAAGCCAGCCGTCTGGTCAGCAAGATCACGGGCATGGTCGTGCAGCCGAACAAAGCCATCGTGGGCGCCAACGCGTTTGCGCATACCTCCGGCATTCACCAGGATGGTCTGCTTAAAGACAAAACGACCTACGAAATTATGAGGCCGGAGTCGGTCGGCCTCGTCGAGAGCAAGATGGTGATGGGCAAGTTGTCCGGCCGGCACGCATTTCGGCAGCGGTTGGTCGAATTGGGGTACACGCTGACCGAAGACGAGATCAACCATGCGTTCGAACGGTTCAAGAAGCTTGCCGATCAAAAGAAGGAAATCTTCGAAGAAGACCTCGAAGTCATTGTGTCGGAAGAATTGGCTAAGATGGCGGAGCGGATCATCCTGAAGTCCATGCATATTTCGAGCGGAACGGATCAAGTCCCGACGGCGACGGTCGAACTGGAAATCGACGGGAAGCCCGTGCTCCAGACCGGGACCGGCGACGGGCCGGTGGATGCCGTCTATCGCACCATTGCCGCGATCACGCAGACAAAGAGCACGTTGCTGATGTATGTGGTGAAGGCGATCACCGGCGGAACTGACGCGCAGGGTGAGGTCTCGGTGCGGGTCCAGGAAGACGGCCGGACGGTTTCGGGGCATGGAGCCGATACTGATATCATCACGGCCTCGGCTCGCGCCTATTTGAGCGCATTGAACAAACTGGCGTATCTGGCGACAAAACAAGCTCAAGGTGAGCAGAAGGTGAACTTGATTTGACGCGCACCCCCACGGTACAGTTTCCTCTTCCGAGGCGCCTGTTCGACTGAAGGGGGTTGGTGCGTGTTCAAGGTTACGCTGGCGGATCGTCCGGAATTTCTGGCCGGTGATCTGACGCGTCTGCGAGAGATCTTCCACCCGACCACACACCAACTGAAGCTGGGGTATAGCCTTGCGCACGGGGTGTTACCTCCCGGCCAGCGGTCGAAGCGGCATATTCTGACCTCGTCCGAGGTCTATTACTTTATTGCCGGGCAGGGACGCTTTACGATCGATGATTGTGTGACGACGATTGAAGCCGGAACGACGATCTATGTCCCGCCCGGAGGACAACAGTCGCTCGAAAACAGTGGAGCTGTGGATGTTGAGTTTCTGTGTCTGGTCGATCCTGCCTGGCGGATCGAAGATGAAACGGTGTTGGAGTAACGAATCGACTCATTGTGCGATAGGAAGGAGCGCGTGACGTGAACGCGAAAATTGCGGTATTGGCCGGTGACGGTGTGGGGCGAGAAATTGTTCCCGAAGCGGTGAAGATTTTGAAAGCGATCGGGGAGTTGTATCACCATACGTTTCAGTTCGTATCTGCCGATATCGGCGGACAGGCGATCGACAAGGCAGGGGTTCCGTTGCCCAATGACACGTTAGCGCTTGCGAAACAAAGCGATGCGGTCTTGCTGGGGGCGGTGGGAGGCCCCAAGTGGGAGGGGCTTGATTACACGCTCAGACCGGAACGCGCGTTGCTCGGAATCCGGGAGGCCTTGGGGCTCTATGCGAACCTTCGTCCGGCCAAGGTGTATCCCAATCTCATCGACGCCTCCACGCTGAAGCCTGAGGTGATTGAAGGGATCGATATCCTCGTGATCAGGGAACTGACAGGCGGAATTTATTTCGGCAAGCCCAAGGGCATTGAGAAATTACCAAACGGCGAAGAGCGGGGCATCAATACGGAGGTCTACACGACGGAAGAGGTCAGGCGGATTGCCAAGGTGGCTTTCGAGGCTGCGCGAAAGCGGAGGAAAAAGGTCACGTCGGTGGACAAGGCCAACGTCCTGGAATCGTCCGAGTTATGGCGCAAGGTGGTGATCGAGGTCCATGCCTCGTATTCCGATGTCGAGCTGGGGCATATCTATGTGGACAATGCCGCGATGCAGTTGGTGCGCAATCCGCGCCAGTTCGATGTGCTTCTGTGCAACAACATGTTTGGAGACATTCTCAGCGACGAGGCGGCGATGCTGACGGGCTCAATCGGGATGTTGCCGTCCGCCAGTGTCGGCGCCAAGGTCGGCCTGTTCGAGCCGATCCATGGCAGTGCCCCGGATATTGCGGGGAAGAACATCGCTAATCCCATCGCGACGATTGCTTCGGCGGCCATGATGCTGTCCTATGCGTTTCAGCTGGAGAAGGAAGCGGCGGCCATTGAACAGGCTATCGTGAAAACGCTCGACCTCGGGTATCGGACCAAAGATATTCAAAGCCCCGGTGCCCGGATCGTCGGAACGACCGAGATGGGGGATGCGATCCTTCGCAATCTCAGCTAACAAGTGATGGTGTCGATGATGGCGACGGGTCTTCGCATAGGGATCATTGAAACCCTTGCCGGAAACGGCGAGCCTGAGTATGCAGGCGACGGCGGGTCTGCTGTTCGTGCGGCACTGAATGAACCGAAGGGAACGGCAATCGATGCGCACGGTCACGTGCTCATCGCCGACTCTGAAAATCATGTTATCCGGAGGATCGATCGGGAGACAGGGATTATCTCGACTGTCGCCGGTATGGCTGGAGGCATGCGCGATCCGGCACCTGCTCGCCAGGACACGGACGCGCTGCCGTTGATCGAGGACGATCCCTTTGCCGATGCTGGCCAGGCGGCCACGCAGAAGTATCGGCAGCAGGCGGATGTGAGCGGGACCGTTCGATATCTCATCAACGGGGAGGCAGCGAAGAAGAGGTTCAGCGGCGATGGCGGGCCGGCTATCGAGGCCTGTCTGAATTTTCCCACTGCGGTTGCCGTGGACCGGCAAAGGCATCTCTATATCGCCGATACCATGAACCATCGAGTGCGCCGCGTCGAAGCCGGCACAGCAACCATCGCCACTATTGCCGGTACCGGTCAACCCCGGTATGGCGGCGACGGGGGCCCGGCCGCTGCGGCAGCGTTGAATGAACCAACGGCGCTGGCCGTGAGTAATGCGGGTATCTTATACGTGGCTGATCAGAGCAACAACCGTGTGCGGGCGATCGATCTCGAAACCGGGTCTATCCGCACGGTCGCCGGAACCGGAGCGTCCGCGTACAACGGAGACGGAATTCCTGCAACAGAGGCGGCGCTGTCCGGGCCGAGCAGCCTGGCGCTTGCGGAAGACGGGACGCTCTTTATCGCTGATACCTTTAATGGGAGGATTCGCGCGATCGATCCTGTCAGCGGACGTATCAGAACCGTCGCGGGGGATGGCGGCGAGTACCGGTATCAGGGCGATGTAGAATCGCTGTCAGCCAGCCTGTCCAGACCGTGCGGCGTGGCGGTGGACCGACAGGGGAATCTCTACATTACGGATTCCGACAACCACCTGGTTCGCCGGTGGGACTGCACGACCGGCCTGCTCGAACGAGTGGCAGGAATAGGGACGACCGGGTATGGTGGAGACGGGGGGGCAGCGTTGAGCGCCAGTCTCAATTATCCCTTCGGCATCATCGTAGATGGAGCGGGGCATCTTGTCATCGCAGATACATTCAATCACCGGATTCGAGAAATCGCGTTGTAAAGAGGCAGGGATCAATGCTGAAAAAGAAATCGAAATATGTCATGGCGATTCTCGGCGCGACCGGCGCTGTTGGGAAGGAAACGTTGGACATTCTGGAAGAACGGAAATTCCCGCTGGAATCGCTCCGCCTCTTTGCATCGAAGCGTTCAGCCGGAGGGACGTTGTCCTGTCAGGGCAAGGAATGGACGATCGAGGAACTGACCCCCGAGACATCATTTGCGGGCGTAGATTTCGCGCTGATTTCGGCGACCGATGCGATCAGCCGAGACTATGGCCGGCGGCTTGGCGCGGCCGGTGTCATCGTGATCGACGACAGCGGGGTGTTTCGGATGGAACCGGACGTCCCGCTGGTGGTGCCGGAGGTGAATGCCCAGGCGTTGAAAGCGATGCCGAGAGGTATTGTATCGATCCCTAACTGCACGACGACGCCGCTGGTCATGGCATTGAAGCCGCTGCTCGATGCGGCCGGGGTAAAGCGCGTGGTCGTAACCACGTTTCAGTCCGTCTCGGGAACCGGCGCAGCGGCGATGGATGAGCTGATGGATCAGACGAAGGATCTGATGGCGTTCCGTGACGTCAAGGCGGAGGTCTATCCCTATCAGATCGCCTTCAACCTGCTGCCGCACATCGGCTCGTTCAACGACGGAGGCGACTGCTCGGAAGAAGTGAAGATTGCGAAGGAAACCAGAAAGATTCTCGGCACCCCCGCATTGCGCGTGACGGCGACGACCGTGCGCGTGCCGGTGTTACGCTGCCATTCCGAGGCGATCAACGTGGAGTTGGAGCAGCCGCTGAAGCCGAATGAAGCGAGGGCGGCATTGGCCGCCATGCCGGGTGTGATCGTGTATGATGATCCGGTGAAGAAGCTCTATCCGATGCCGCTGGATGCGACGGGAAAAGACGAGGTCTATATCGGCCGCGTGCGCGAGGACGAATCCATCACGAACGGCCTCAATCTTTGGGTCGTCTCCGACAATCTGCGCAAAGGAGCGGCGTTGAATGCGATTCAGATCGCCGAATGTCTGGTGAAGGGTTAGCCCGTATTATTCATGAGCGCCTCTGCTGCAATCGCCGATCCGCTGCTGCGACAGGCCTTCGGGCGGCGGGCTCGCCCTTCGGTCTTTCGACGTACTGCACGAGTACGCCTCAAGACCTCTGGCCTCCGCGCGCCGCTCTCGCGACGAACCGTCATGAATAATGCGGGCTAGTAGGGCGCTGAAACAGGCTTGCAGCGGCGTTCTCGAATCGTTCAGAGGCGTAACGTGGGATGAAACCAGATGCCGGAATGGACTGCGCTCGGCAAGTTGCTGATTGGAATTGGGGCCGGAATCGTGCTCCTCGGCCTGCTGTTCCTTGCGGTGGATCGTATTCCCGGTCTGGGCGGCGCATTCAGTTGGCTGGGAAAGCTGCCCGGTGATCTGTCCTTCAAGCGGGACAACGTCAGTTTTTATTTTCCTATCGGTACCAGCATCCTCCTCAGTGTCGTCCTGACTCTGCTATTCTATCTCGTAGGATGGTTCTTTCGCCGATGATCATACGACAGTATTGTGCCGGCCTGGCTGTTGCGGCCATTGGGGCAGGGTGTCTGGCTGCGACTCCGGTCCAGGCAGCACCCGCTATCCGTGTGCTGCTGGCGATGGACGTCCAACGGCTGGAAGTGCAAGCCGATCAGGTCATGTGGGCGACGGATGCGCACGGTCGGGCGCAGGCCCACCGGTCTGTGCTTCGTATCGAACTGCGGGGGACGACGATACTGCTGAACGGGTCGCCCGCTGCCGGCGATCAGGTGACGTTGCGCGCCGGCGATCAGGATCTGAAACTCTGGCTGCCGCGGCAGAACGGCAACGGCCCATCGGGTCCGTCGGTCGATGAGAAGGCGGCTTTGCAAATCGGCGGGTCGCTTCAGGTAGTCCGACGAGGCAAGGGGCTACTGGTCGTCAACCAGGTCGACCTGGAAGAATATGTGAAGGGAGTGGTGCCGTCCGAGGTTAATTCGGCGTGGCACCCGGAAATGCTCAAGGCGCAGGCAGTCGCGGCCAGAACCTATGCGCTCTACCAGCACATGCTCAGTGCGTCACGGGATTACGATGTGGCGGCGAGCATCCAGGATCAAGTGTACCGTGGCCGTCACGGCCTCGATGCGCGGGTCGAACAGGCAGTCGAGTCTACGAGGGGATTGGTCATCACCCATCAGGGCGCGCCGATCTATGCGGCCTTCTCGTCGACGGCTGCGGGAATCACGGAAGATGCGATGGTCGTATGGTCGAAAGACTTGCCCTATTTGAAAGGCGTCGAGTGTCCGTTCGATTTGGAGTCTCCGTACTATCAGTGGAAAGCCTCTTTCAGGGTCGATGTGCTGGAGAACAATCTCAGGCAGTTGGGATTTCCGGTCGGGACGATCGCGACGCTGACGCCGCTCTCCCACAGCCGCGCGGGCCGTGTGGCAACCTTGCGCATCCTGCATTCCAAAGGGGAGCTGATACTACGGGGCGAAGAGCTTCGCAAGGCCGTCGGCTATACGGTCGTGCCCAGCACACAGTTTACGATTGAGTCGTTCGGCCAAGACATCGTCCTCACAGGATATGGCGCAGGCCATGCGGTCGGCTTGTGCCAATGGGGCGCTAAAGAGCTGGCCGAATTGGGGTACTCATTTTCCAGTATTCTTCGCTACTACTATCCGGGCACGGAACTGCAACCGGCGTCTCTGACTCAGGCGCCGCCGGTTCCACCCGTTTCTCCGGTTCCTGCCTCCTGATGCAACTCTCCGACTTTGATTTTCCGTTCGATCCTTCACTCGTGGCCACGCAGCCGGTGATCCCTCGTGACCGTGCGCGATTGTTGTGTCTGGATCGCGCAGCACAGACACTCGGCCACCGTCATGTGGCCGACCTCCCGTTCCTGCTCGACCCAGGCGATTTGTTGGTCGTCAACGATACGCGGGTCATGGCTGCGAGGATCGCGGGGAGAAAGCAGCCGTCTGGAACAGTGGTCGAAGTATTGTTCGTGAAGGACCTGGGAGACGACCTATGGGAGGTTATGGTGAAAGGCTCCTTCCATGCCGGCCAGGTCATCGAATTCAATCGGCAGTCTCGCGCGACAATCCTACAAAGGGATGCCGGCGGCACGCAGGTGAAAGTCGAGAGCCCGATCCCCGTGGTCCAGCTGCTGCGCGAGAGCGGGCAGATGCCGCTGCCGCCCTATATCAAACGTCCGCCTAACCGGGACGATCATGGCTGGTACCAAACGCTGTTTGCGAAACATGAGGGTGCGATCGCCGCACCGACTGCCGGACTCCACTTTACCGCGGATCTTCTCTCACGGCTGGCAGAGCGCGCTATTCAGGTAGCTATGATTACGCTGCACGTGGGCCCGGCGACGTTCAAGCCGGTGACTGTGGAGCGGATCGAGGACCATCAGATGGGAGCAGAGTATTTCGAGATCGATGACGAAACGGTCCGCGCCATTGCGCGAACCAGGCAGGCGGGCCGACGCGTGGTGGCAGTGGGCACTACGGTTGTCCGCACGCTCGAAACGGCGGCCCGTGAAACAGGGGTGGTAGCGCCGATGTCGGGCGAAAGCCGGCTCTTCATTACGCCGGGCTTTCAATTCAACGTAGTCGATGCCCTTATGACAAACTTTCACCTGCCCCGTACCACGCTGATAATGCTGGTTTCGGCCTTTGCCGGGACGGAGTCGATGCGGAAGGCTTATGCTGAAGCGGTCCGTGAACGCTATCGCTTCTACAGCTACGGCGATGCGATGCTGATTCTGTAAGCTGCGGGCTGTTCTTCTTGAAGATCCCACGCAGCGAGGGATCGGTCTGCTTTTATTGCCTTCTGTCCTCAGTTGCGAAGAATCCGAATGATCGTCGGTGGCGTCCAACTCAAATGTGGTGGGTGTTGGATTGCAAGGCATGCCCCTAATTCAAAAGAACATGGTGAAATTTGAAGAAGCACTGAATATTCAAGTAGACTTGTCTAGTCTCTGAGCACTCAACCGGTAGTGGTAGCCTCACGTAACTCGGCTAGTACTTGTCAGCTATTGGAAAGGCTGGCGTTCGCTTCGTCGTGCGCATATGCTGCCAGCAGTTGTTTTGGCGTACCGAGGCACTACACCAAACCACCATGACAGAAAGAGGCGGCCCCGCCACCCAAGCAGGAATCAGATACCAGAATTCTATCGCGGCGCTCTACCTTGGCGACCTGCTTCAGCTACATGCGCGGTCTGCGCATGAACAAATCTCAGAAGTTCGAATCGAGGCACCTGCTGATGTGGACGACATCGTGGTGCGTTTCGCTGACCATCATCGCGACTGGGTACAAGTCAAGCTGGAGTTGAGCGCCACAGGGGCGTCGTGGAGAAAGCTCTGGAGTGACTTCCATGTACAACGGACCGCTATCGACTTTGGCAGTGAAGATCGATTGGTATTGGTCATTGGCGACCACAATGAACTTGCCGCCAATCTGCGCGACTGTGCTGAGCGGACGTTATCCAGTCAAGATCGGAGTGAATGGCATAGGCGACTGACAAATGAGCAGAAAACTCTTATTGAAGGCATCTCCAAGCTAATTTCGCAAACCGAAACTGACCCTGTCTTTACCCTCTTCAGGAAAATGCGAGTCGAGATCATCCGGGATCGTGACCTGGAGCGAGACTTCGCCCCTGCGCGGATGCCAAAAGCATCTGTCGATGCGCGCCATCTACTATCAGTACTGCGGGATCTTGCTGGCGGCGAGGCCAGAGTCAGGGGTATTTTTCGAGCTGCGGGCCTTCGGCAACAGCTTCTTGAAACCCATGCTATCAAGATTGCAGATCCGTCGGATTGGGGGCTATCGGCCTATCGTTCGACAGTCGAGAAGACATCGACGATCCGCGTACCAGGAACATCCTTTGGTGGACCAGCTGATCGGTTCTTCATTTGGCCGCAGGCGGTGCGAGCAGAAAAGTCGGCGGATTTCGAGGATGAACAGACTCTCCATAGTCGTGATCAAACAACCGACGTGGTGGAACTGACATCATACCCATCAGGTCGTTTGAACCGGTGCATCATATACGCCGGTCCTGGATTTGGGAAGTCCGCACTTTTGCAGGCGCTTTCGCAGAAGCTGGTCCGTGGAATCTATGTCCCTGCCATAATCCCATTGTCGGCCCTGGCGGATGCCGATATCGATATCATTGACTATCTGGTCACTGTGCTGAATGGAGAATATAAGGTCGCGATCAATTGGCTTCGGCTCTGTGAGCAAGGCTTAGCGGTCTTGTTGCTTGATGGTCTTGATGAAGTGCCGACTGAACTCCGGCAAGGCGTTATTAGGCGCGTGACACGCTTTGCGGGCAGATTCCCGGTAAGTCCATGGCTGTTAACAGTCCGCGATCTCGCCGTCGTTCCAGCAGGCTTTGACGCACCAAAGCTCGAAATCCTTCCACTTAGCGACATGGAGGTTGTTGCGTTCGTTGAGGCGTGGGGAAACCTCATTGCGGGCGAGAGTGGATGGGACTTCCTCTGCAAGATTAACGCCTATCCGGATTTGGCACGCCTAATTCGCATTCCGCTATTTCTGTCAATCCTGCTCGCGACTTGGCAACCTGGCCAGCCGCTGCCGAGGGGACGAGGCGATCTCATTGAGGCTTATCTGAAGACCTTGTTTCGTCCGGAAGAGCACAAGGTCACTACGCGTGCCGCGGACCCGGAGCAGCTACGACTAATCGCTGAAGATCTTGCCTTCCGGCGACTGGAGGAGGGTGCAATTGGTGCTGGAGAACGTCAAGTCCGAGCAGTCATCGCCCAGTATGCGACTGCAGCGATCAGCGCTGAGCGGCTCTTCGACGATCTCTTGAGGTGCGGAATCTTGCGACGACAGGGTAGCATCCGCATATCGTTCCCGTTTCCAATCGTACAAGAGTATCTAGCGGCATGCCACCTCGTTTCTGTACACATCAAGGAGGTAGCATCACGCGCGGAACGCGTGGCGGAGAGGCCTTGGGCACAGGCGATCCAGTTTGCACTCGAAATGTTGCCAGACGCCTCCGAGATTACCCGCGCCTTGCTCGCCAAGCCGGACGATGCCTTCGCCACTACGGTACGCCTGGTAGGCAGGTGCATCCTAAATGGCATGTCGTGTGACTCTAGCATATGTTTTGACGTTGGACGCCGTCTAGCCGCTGCATGGACTCTTGCCAGCCATTCCTCACGTAGTCGTATCGGTCAATTACTGGCAGACGGTTGGACGGTACCCTTACACCCAGCAGTAAGGCAGAATCTATTTAATAGATGGCTGATGCATGAGGGTGCGGGAGCGATCGTTACTGCTCTGGATGACAATGACTTAACTGAAGCTGTGTTGACCAAATATACTGAGGATTTGGAGAACTTAGCCCATCTCGGCCCGCTTCAACCAGCCGTCTCTAAGATTGGGGATCGAGCATTTAATGTTTACGCCGAGATAGCTCGGAGCCGAGAGCTTAATGAGGATGAGATCTATGCCCTCTCCTCTCTACTTAGGGACCTGGATCCGAGGCGGCTAGACCCTCGGCTTGTCTCTACGCTCACAGAGGACGAACAGGTGGCGGCATCAATCAGAATATCGGCAGCGGAATTACAGGGTGCCGCACCGAGTGAGGCAATCTGGAGTCTCGTCAATGCGGCACTGCTGGTTGACGACTATAAGCGCCGCTGGCCTGCGCTAAGTGTACTGAAGTGTGCGCCGGACGTTGAATTGCGCATCGTCGACTATCTTCGACGGAACGACCTCTCCGAAGCGACAAAGCTGGACATCATCGATCACCTTCACGACGCATTACCGGACAAAACAGCCCCGCTCCGCTTCGCGCTGGCCCATGCCAAGAACGATACAATCGAGGAGCGTTATCGATATCGTCTGCGCGTGATTGCCGCGAGTCTAGGCGATGAGACGACCATGCATGCTATGGTCTCCGAGTTTGGCACATTGCCCGTCGACGTCATCAGCGCCACACTTATGTTGTTTGGACACCATCGTTCGAGGAGGCTCGGTACAATTGCAGTTGACAAGCTGCGAGCCCGGGGTTTGGAAAGCGCAGAGGTTGCGACAATTAGCCATGGACTCTTGATTGGGGCGACGTACATCGCAAAAATGTTCTCGTTCGGGAGCGTGACACTGCATCCGGGGCCGCCCCACCCGGCATATGATCTGTTCGTGGCCTTGATTAACGAATGGCGAGTTCACCGAAGCTTTGAGGTTCGCGACCAACTAAGTATTGAGACTGCTGCCAGCTGTATTGGAATTGCCGAAGCGACAGAGTCACTACATGTCTTGGCAACTCGCATAGCGACTGAGTGTAACGTTGGAGATTACGAGAACCCCCTAAACCACCCAATTAGTTCGGCCCTCAGCGAACTGCGAGACAAGCGGCGTCTCCTTGATCTCTCGGTAGCCATTCGCCTAGCCGAGAGTTCTTCTTCCAACGCACGGGTGGGAGCACTATATATGATCGCGGCCCACGGCTCTCGGCAGGCACTTGACTACCTAGTTGAACGCTACTCGGTGGGAGATGAGGAGCGGAGCATTATCTTCGAAGGCATCGAACAGCTTTCGTCGCGGTTGGATCTAAGGGTCGTACGCGAAGGGGATGGACTGCGCATCTTAACTGAGCCGGCTTGTTCGGTAACTGTTGTCGACGGCAATTCCGTCTAGCGAAGGAGAAGCAGCGTGGCCATGGGCTCTTCTAATTCTTCAAATCCAGTCAGAAAAGAAAGGGTGTCAGGCTATTGTTCTGATGGAGTATGTGGGTAGATGTGGCTTCTCATCTCTGGATACGAGTGAATTGTCATTGGCGGGGCGAAGGACTGTTGAAAAAGTAGATGACGTGCGCAGGAGAGCTGACGGTTGCCGCCAGGTTTGATTAGCTACGACGGTCCGGCTGCTGCTATAGATGAATGCCCCGACCTACATCTGAATACAGTTGATCAGAGCAATTCGCGGTGGATCTTGGTTGGAATCTTGGCTTTGAGCGCTTCTTGATAGGCAGCCAGGGCGCGCTGTTGTTTCTGGAACAGCATGTCCTGCAGCGCACGGTCCTTGGCCGGTGCGGCAGTCGGATCTTGCGGTTTCGGCGTGAGCGCCTGTCCCTCCGCAATCTCCCAGGGGGTCAGGGCTACGCTGTCGCGCACGATCAGCCGCGCCTTGCCCGCCAAAAGCTCTTGCTGTTGCATGGCTTCGAATGCAGAGGGGGTCCAGTGGTTGGCGGCCAGCAGACGTCGGTAGAGATCGGGATCGAACGCGCCGTTTTTCTGGAAGTCAGGAATTTGAATGATCGTGTCGCGCAGGTCCGTATCGGAGACGGTGAGGCCCATGTCGCGCGCGGCGATGACCCAGAGACGGCTCTCGATCAGTTGATCGATCACGATCTGTTTGAAGGTTTCTTCCTTGATGTCCCCTGCGCCCTTTTCTTTATAGCTGCGGTACATGAATTCGAAGGCGCGCTTGAACTCGTCGCGTGACACCGAGAGATCGCCGACATCGGCGACGGCGTTGCCCGCTTTTTCGTCAAATCCCCACCATCCCATCGTGACGACGAAGACCAGGGCCAGGATGCCCATGATGGATTTGATCAGCCATGGATAGTTGTGCGATGCGTCGCGGAGTATCTTAATCATGCGATCCCCTCATCTGTGTCAACGAACGGCGATTCTACTTGCGCACTAGGCTGAAGGCAAGATGGTATGGAAAATGACCGAACCGAACTGAATTCGACGGGTGGGACGGGATGAGGTATCAGGATGGATCTGTTTGTGACACAATGCTCCTGTCGTTCCGGTGCCGGGCAGGTTGCCGGGACATCAAAAAGAACGTCATGTACAAAGAACGGTCTTTGTTTGTGCCGGTTAGTTGGTTTTGTTATACTTTGCCAGTAATTAGAAGGAGATCCCTTGACGGGAGATGGGCTGATCTCGCAGTTGCCGGAACGGACGGTGTACCCGAAGGCCCATGTCCTGAATCGGTTCATTGCGAAGTTGATCGATCTGTTTCTTGTCGTTGCCGCAAACCAAATTGCGCCTCCAGTCGGGTTTCTTTCCGGTCTGGCCTACATTTTGATTGCGGATGGATTTGCGGGCGGCAAGAGTATCGGAAAACGGCTGGTCGGCCTTCAGACCATGCGGGTGGACAGCCGGGACGCGGCGGGGTTTCGGGAATCGATCGTTCGGAATCTGCCGTTGGGGTGCGCGCAAATCGCTCTTGCGATTCCGTGGGTCGGCTGGCTGGCGTCGGTGGCGATTGTGGCGTTTGAAGGTTTTCTGATTATCGGGAATGAACAGGGCCGGCGGCTGGGTGATGAAGTGGCCAGGACCCACGTGCTCGATGCCGGACAGTTGGCGGTTCCAGACTAACGAGTAGAGCATATAGGCTCGGCGCGAGATCGCCCGGCCATGATGAAGGGAGAGACGTCGTGGGGTTCACGGGAGATGTATTCGGGTGGTTCTCCGATGACCTGGCGATCGATTTAGGCACCGCCACAACCTTGGTCTATGTCAGGGGAAGGGGCATCGTCCTGAACGAGCCGTCGGTCGTGGCAGTTGAAAAGAAGACCGAAAAAGTATTGGCCGTCGGCGCCGATGCGAAGAAAATGCTTGGACGTACGCCGGGTAATATTGTGGCGGTTCGGCCCATGAAAGAAGGCGTGATCGCCGACTTCGAGATGGCCGAGCAGATGCTCAAGCATTTCATCCGCAAATCCCACAATCGCAGCGCCTTTGTCCGGCCGCGCATCATCATCGGTGTCCCGTCCCGCATCACGCAGGTCGAGCAGCGGGCGGTGCGCGATTCGGCGGAGCTGGCCGGTGCGCGCGAGGTCTATCTGATCGAAGAGCCGGTTGCGGCGGCGATCGGGTCCGGTTTGCCGATCACCGAACCGTCCGGCAACATGGTCGTTGATGTCGGAGGCGGCACGACGGATATCGCCGTTATTTCACTCGGCGGCATCGTGTACAGCGAGTCCGTGAAGGTTGCCGGCGACCGGATGGACGAAGCGATCATGAATTACATCAAGAAGAAATATAACTTGCTCATCGGCGAACATATGGCGGAACGGATCAAGTTTGAGATCGGCTCCGCCTATCCGTTCGAGGAGCGGAAGACGATGATGATCAAGGGCCGCGACTTGATCTCGGGCATCCCGCGCACGCTGGTCATCGACGATGCCGAAATCCGCGAAGCCTTGCAGGAACCGATCGGGACCATCGTGAACGCGATCAAGATCGCATTGGAAAATACTCCGCCCGAATTGGCGGGGGATATCATCGACCGTGGAATCGTGTTGACCGGCGGTGGGTCGCTCCTGAAAGGGATGGATACGCGGTTCCGGGAAGAAACGAACTTGCCGATCATTACGGTGGACGATCCGCTCACTTCCGTTGTATTGGGAGTGGGAAAAATTTTGGATGAACTGGATCTTCTCCGGAAAGTATCGGTCATGTCACAAGCCAACAACCTCCGGTAAAGGTTCCATCCCTCATGCGGATGGTCAATTTTCGCCTACCCTATAATACGGGGCGTATCGCCCTCGTGCTGGCCGCCGTCTTCCTGCTCGGCTTCTTGCTGTTACCTAGCCAGCTTCAAGGCCTGTTTCAACAGATCGGAAGTCCGGTCGGATGGGTGTTGAGCTGGCCTCTTCGGGCTGTGGCGGGTGTTCAAGAGGGCACAGCCGAGCTTTGGGACGGATTCATCATGTTGCGCGGGGTGGCGGAAGAAAACCAGAAACTGCGGAGGGAATTGGAGTATCTGAAGGGGCAGAACGATCAACTGCGCGAGGCGGCGGCGGCGACGGAACGGCTGACGGCGTTATTGGAGTTCAAGAAGCAAGCGAATATCTCGATGGTGGCGGCGCAAGTGATCGGCCGCGACACCGGAAATTGGTACCGAACGATTCTTCTGAATAAGGGCCAGTCGGACGGATTTAAACCGGACATGGGCGTGGTCACGCAGGCGGGGGTTGTCGGCCGTATCGTCAAGACCACGGCTGCGACGTCGGTGGTGCTGTTGGTGACGGATCCGAATAACGCGATCGCCGGATTGATTCAGCGAACGAGAGACGAGGGAATCGTCGAAGGAACTACGCAGGGGCTGGCCCGGCTGAAATACATCCCCTTGTTGTCGAATGCGCGGCCGGGCGATCAGGTGGTGACCTCCGGGCTGGTGGGCGGGTTTCCCCGCGGTCTGGCCATCGGGACGATCACGAAAATCGATAAAGATGAAGGAGCCTTGTTCCAGTCTGCTGAGCTGACTCCCGATGTTGATGTCGGCCGGGTTGAAGAGGTCTTGGTCATCCAGTCTCCGAATGTTCAGTCGGAAGGGGAGCGCCTCGACGCACCGAAGGTGAAGTCAAAATCATGAAAGCAGCGGGGTGGATGACTTTGATCGTGGGGTTGGTTTCAGTCCAGGCCGTGCTCTTGCCCTATGCCACGGTGTGGGGGGTGATGCCGGACATTGGATTGATTGTGGTGTGCCTGGTCGGTCTGTTCGAGGGAGAACTCGAAGGGTTGTTGCTGGGACTTGCCCTGGGATGGATCATGAGCCTGTTTTCCGCCGCCGATCTTGCGACCTGTATGATCACGAAGGGGGCTGTCGGGTATGTCGCCGGCCTTGCCGGCCGCCATGTGGTGTATCTTGCCCCGGCGGTCCTACTATTGGGGATACTCGCGGCATCGTGCGTATCCGGCCTCCTCACGGCGGCGTTGCTCAATCTGAGCAACCAGCAAGATTGGTGGTGGGCGGTCAGGACCGTCGTCGTGCCTCAGGCCGTGATCGATGCCACGGTGGGCGGCGCGCTGTATTGGCTGGTGTGGAGTCGATTGAATATCCAGCGATGGGTCTCGGAGTACCGGACATAGGCGTATTGGTATGGCGTTGGGGCATGCTGCAGAAACCGAATTCGGCGATTTCTATCGCCGCCTCCTGATTCTTCGGGTTGGTCTTTTCCTGGTGGTCGCGCTGCTCGGCCTTCGACTCTGGCATTTGCAAATCCGGGAAGGGCCCTACTACCGGGACTTGTCTGAAAACAATCGTACCAGGCAGGTGTTGCTTGAGCCGGCTCGCGGCTTGATCTATGACCGGCATGGGGTGCTCCTGGCGAACAATGTGCCGAGCTTCAGCCTCTATGTCACGTTGGAAGATGTGAAGGATCGCGAGGTATTGGTTGAACAGCTGGCCGATCTGCTTGGTCTGGACCCGGCGCTTATCCGAAAAAAGCTGGGAGGAAAGGGCGGCAAACTCTTGCCGCGTAAGATCAAGGATCGGATGACGCTCCGAGACGCCATGCTGGTGGAATCTCACCGCTTGGATCTTCCGGGTGTCATGGTGGAGGTCGAGTCGCAACGCAACTACCCGGGCGGCGTGACGGCAGCCCATCTCCTGGGATATGTCGGAGAAATTTCACCCGAACAACTGGAGAAGCCTGAATTTTCAGGCCTGCATCAAGGCAGCATTGTGGGCCAATATGGAGTCGAAAAATCATTCGATCGTCATGTGCGCGGCCAGGCCGGCCAGAAGAACGTTGAAGTCGATGCGCTCGGACATGAAAAGAGGGCCGCTGTCGTAGAGAGGCCGCAGGCGGGAAACGATCTCTATCTGACGATCGATGTCCGGCTGCAGAAGGTGGCGGAGGACTTACTGGGGCAGGAATATGGCGCCATTGTGGCGTTGGATCCGACCAACGGGGATATTCTCGCCATGGCCAGCCGTCCGGGGTTCGATCCGAACGTGCTCTCGCGCGAGTTGACGCCTAAGCAGTGGGTTGAGATTGTTCAAGATGAAGGACGTCCGCTGAACAATCGAGCTTCCCAAGGGCAGTATCCTCCGGGTTCGACATTCAAGGTTCCGATGGCGGTAGCCGCGTTGGAGACGAAAACGATGACGCCGTCCAGCACGGTGTTCTGCAACGGGGGCTATCAGTTCGGAAAACGGATTTATCACGATTGGAAGGCGAGCGGGCATGGGGCCGTCGATCTTCATACTGCCCTTGTGCATTCGTGCGACGTGTATTTTTACACGGTGGGCCAGCGCATGGGCATCGACGTCATGGCTGAGTTCGGCAGGGAATTCGGTTTGGGGCAGGGAACGGGTGTGGAGTTGCCGTCCGAGCGGGCCGGGATTATGCCCTCAACGGCATGGAAACAGAAGGCGAAAAACGAACCCTGGTTGCCGGGAGAAACAGTTTCGGCGGCGATCGGTCAAGGGTATGTGACGGTGACCCCGCTGCAAATGGCGAGTTTGATCGGCACGGTTGCGAATGATGGGGTCAATTACCGGCCCCGCCTGGTGCAGGCGGTGATGGATCGAGTCACCGGCAATCTGCAGGAATTGCCGGCGGTTCCGCGTGGGAAAATCAAAGCGAAGCCGGAGACGTTTCGCATCATTAAGGAAGCCCTGGCCGATGTCGTGACGAAGGGAACGGCGACGAGAGCGAAGTCCTCCCTGGTCACCATCGGCGGGAAAACGGGGACGGCGCAGGTCGCGGCCCTTCGAACGGGGCCGGAGGAAAACATTCCCAAGAAATTCCGTGACCATGCCTGGTTTGTCGCCTTTGCCCCGGTCGAGTCTCCGAAGATCGCAGTGGCTGTGCTGGCCGAGCACATGGGCCATGGAGGGTCCGCTGCGGCTCCTCTGGCGAAAGAAGTGATCGAGACGTATATGAAACTGGCCCCGCAGGTGCCGATGGTGAGTTCGAATGCATCCAAAGCGGAACCGGTGCGGAGTTCGTTGGAACAGTCATGATTGATCGATTGACGGACTCACGCGGGTTCGACGGTTTTGACCTCCGCTACATGGGCCTGATCCTCGTCATTCTCGGGATCGGGGTGCTCTCCATTCATAGCGTCACCCACGATCAACAGGGCGGTATTGCGCCCTATTATGTCAAGCAGTTGGTATGGATCGGCCTGGGCGCGGTGGCCTTCATCGTGATGTGGGCCTGGGACTATCACAGTATTGCGCGCCTGGCCTATCCGGCGTACGGGCTGGTGCTGGTGCTGCTGCTGTTCGTGCTGTTCGAGGGACGGGCGAGCAAGGGCGCGCAGCGGTGGATTGCGCTGGGACCGTTCAGCCTCCAGCCGTCGGAGTTTGCCAAGCTTGTGCTCATCCTGGTGCTGGCGCACTACTATTCCAAGGCGCCCCGCGCAGGGTGGTTGCAGCGCGTCATCGTGCCGGGACTGTTGATGCTGCCGGGACTCGTGCTGATTCTGAAACAGCCGGATTTGGGAAGCGGGTTGAGCTTTGTCGCGGTCTATGCGGCGATGCTGTTGATGGTCGGAGTCCGGTCCCAGGCGCTGGGTGTCATCTTATTGTTCTCGATTATGCTCTTTCCCTTCGTCTGGGAGGGGGTGTGGGGGTCCTTGCATGATTACCAGCGACAGCGCATTATGGCGTTCGTCGATCCGGACTATGATCCGGGCGGGAAGGGGTATCATGCGTTACAATCGAAAATTGCGATCGGATCGGGGGAACTGACAGGCAAGGGACTCTTCGGCGGCACACAAAGCCAACTCAAGTTCCTGCCTGAAGGGCATACCGATTTCGTCTTTGCGGTGTATTCGGAAGAATGGGGGTTTCTCGGCGTGCTTCTGTTGCTGGGGCTGTTCGTCGCCCTCATCTGGCTGGCGCTCGATATTGCCGCCAAGGCGAAGGATCAGCTGGGGGCGCTGCTGGCCGTCGGGATCGTGGCGATGCTGTGTTTTTGCGTCGTGGTCAATATCGGCATGACGGCGGGGATGTTTCCGATCGTCGGGATTCCCCTTCCGCTGGTGAGCTACGGCGGGAGCGCGACGATCATGATGATGGCGTCGCTTGGATTGTTGTTGAACGTGAAACGAAGACGGTTGAGTTTGTTCTATTAGATGCTGTGAACATGGGCCCCGGCGCTATCCTGCGGCGGGACCCTGAGCGGGGATATTATCGGGAACGGATACGGCGGCAGCGGTGATTGCGCGCCAGGGACCTGGGCAGAGGCCTGCGTCCGGCGCATTCCGCGCACCGGGGCTCTTAGACAGAAGGGGTGATGTATGGGAATCGAGATTGCGATCAGCGTTGCGCGAGAAGAAACCCGCGTGGCGGTTCTTGACGGCGGGGTGGTGACCGATTTGTTCGGCGACCGCGCCAAACATAAAGACTTTGTCGGCAATATTTATAAAGGCAGAGTGGCCAAGGTTCTGCCCGGCATGCAGGCGGCGTTCGTGGATATCGGTCTGGAGAAGGCCGCCTTTATGCACGTGTCTGACCTTTCAGAGGACGCCGAGCCGGGCGACATGCTGGTCGAGTCGGAGGAGGACGAGAAAGATTCGGACATGCTCCGGCCGAAGCGGCAGAGCGCGAAGCCGATCGAACAGCTTCTGAGCGAGGGGCAGGAGTTGATGGTGCAGATCTCAAAGGGGCCGATCGGCACCAAGGGGTCGCGAGTGACGACCTACGTATCCCTGCCGGGACGCTATCTGGTCTTCATGCCGAACGTCGAGCATATCGGCGTTTCCCGGCGGATTCCGCGCGATGAGGAACGGTCCAGGCTGAAGGACATCATGCGCCGCGTCCGCCGGCCCGGTTGCGGCTACATCGTCCGGACGGTGAGCGAAGGCGTCAAGGAAGACGAGTTGAAATCCGACGTCGACTTTTTGCACGTGCTCTGGCAGGACATTTTGACGAATCGGGATCGGCCGGGCGCTCCGGCGTTATTGCATACGGACTTGAGCCTCAGCTTCCGCGTCGTGCGGGATCTGTTCGGGAAGAAAGTGGACCGGCTCTGGATCGATTCGCGGGAGGAGTACGAAGCCATCCGCGACTTCGTGCAGCGGTTCTCTCCCGAGCAGACCTCGCGGATTCATTTTTATGACAAAGAAGAGTCGCTGTTCGATCATCTGGGCGTGGAACAGGAAATTGCGCGGGCGATGAGCCGAAAGGTGTGGCTGAAGTCGGGCGGCTATCTGGTGATCGACCACACGGAAGCGATGACGGTGATCGATGTCAACACGGGGCGTTTCGTCGGGAAACGGGACCAGGAGGAAACCATCCTCCGGAATAACCTGGAAGCGGCCAAGGAAGTCGCGTATCAGCTGAAGCTGCGCGGGATCGGCGGCATCATCATCGTGGACTTCATCGACATGGAGCGCGAAAAGAATCGCGACAAAGTTTACCATGCGCTTGTGGACGCCATGGCGTCCGACAAGGCGCGGACGAGGATTTCCAGGGTTTCCGATCTCGGGTTGATCGAAATTTCCCGCGAGCGTGTCCGCGAGGATCTGTTGCGTTCATTGTCGGAGCCCTGCCGCTACTGTGAAGGCCGCGGGTATACGAAGTCTCCGACGACGGTGGCCTATGAGATCTTTCGCGAGATCCGGCGGATCGAACCGTCCGGGGAGCATCAACGGATCGTGGTCGGGACTCATCCTACGGTGGCCGAGCTGTTGCAGGATGAAGAGCGCCACGGAGTGGAAACCCTGGAGCGGGATTGTTCGGCGAAAATCGTTGTGATGTCGGACAGCCAGCTGCACCTCGAACAATACGACCTTGTCGTCATGTAACTCTGCCCGGCGTCAGCAGACGCCTGTTGCGGTCACGCTCGGCCCGGCGAGTCATGCCGGCCATGAGGTTGAGCGGACCTCTTGTGATCGGTGCCTGTGATGGATGCGGCGGCGCTGACCTCCTGGCTGACACTGCAAGCGGTCGATGGGGTGGGCGATCGTACGCTGCTCAAGCTGGTCCAAATCTTCGGCTCGCCGACGGCAGTGCTGGCGGCTGATGTGGACGCGTTAGTCCAAGCCGGGTGCAGCGCCGAGCTGGCCGCATCCGTGCGGCGCGACCCGGAGCCTAATATACGCCGGGAGATCGACCGGCAGATCAAAGCCGCCGAGCGGCTCAAGATCCAGGTCCTCACCCTCTTCGATCCGTCCTATCCCGCACGGCTTAAAACCATTCCCGATCCTCCTCCGGTGCTGTATGTGAGCGGAGTCTTGTCGGCGCAGGACGATGCTGCGGTGGCGATCGTGGGCGGGCGGCGCGCCACGCCGTCAGGCCGTGCCGTGACGGAGGAGATCGCCAAGGAGCTGGCCGGCGGCGGCGTGACGATCGTGAGCGGCCTGGCGCGCGGGATCGATGCGGCGGCGCATCGGGGCGCGTTGGCCGGCAAAGGGCGCACGATCGCCGTATTGGGCTGCGGCATCGATCGGACCTATCCGCCGGAACATCAGCAGTTGAGGCGCACGATTGAAGAACATGGCGCCGTCATTTCAGAATTGCCGATCGGCGCATCTCCGCTGAGCCACCACTTTCCACGGAGAAACCGGATCATCAGCGGGTTGTCGATCGGCGTGCTCGTGAGCGAAGCCGCGAAAGACAGCGGATCGCTGATTACGGCGAAGCTCGCGCTGGAGCAGGGCCGTGACGTGTTTGCCGTGCCGGGTCCGGTGAAAGAAGAAGCCTGCCGGGGTTCAAACGGCTTGATCAAAGAGGGGGCGCAGCTGATCGAGCGGGCGCAGGATATTCTTGACGAAATTCTGCCGCAACTCGATGCGCGCTTACGGGCTGCGTTGCCGTCCGGCGCGGAACCGTCTGTGCCGCGCGAGGTATTGAGAAAAGAAGACGCGGTTGTGTACGGGACATTGTCGTATGACGCGAGATCCATCGATGCGATCATCGAAGCGACGGGACTGAGCCCGGCGCAAGTATCGGCGAGTCTGTTGTCGCTCGAATTGTCCGGCCATGTGCGCCAGTTGCCCGGCCAGCAATACATGAAGATGTAGTCGTACGTCGGGCGCATCTCGTGAGGCGCGGTTTGGCTGCAATAGCTGATGGCGAATGGCTTATGGCAGAAGCAGTGCTGAGTCGTGAGTGTTGAATGGTGAGTTCTTAGATGCAACTCACCGTTCTCAATTCACAACTGTCCGGCTCAGCTACGTGCTGCCAGCTATCAGCCATCAGCGATATGCTTTTGTGCTCAACATTCGCCCCGCCGACCGTCGGCTTCCGTCGATCTAGTTGCATGAATCCCGGATATTTGATACGGATGTGACAGTTGTGCGTTGGGAAAGGGAGTTGTCATGGCGAAGTCGTTGATTATTGTGGAGTCGCCGACCAAGGCGAGAACCATCACCAAATATCTAGGGCGCGGCTATACGGTCATGGCGTCGGTCGGACACGTCAAGGATCTGCCGACCAGCAAACTGGGCGTCGATCTTGAACACGATTTCGAGCCCCAGTACGTCACCATCAAAGGCAAGTCGAAAGTGCTGGCCGATATCAAGAAGAAGGCCGATGCAGCCGACAAGGTGTTCCTGGCGCCGGACCCCGATCGTGAAGGCGAAGCCATTGCCTGGCATATCGAGCAGGAGTTGCTGGGAAAGTCGAAGAAGAAAAAGAAAGACGGCAAGATTTTTCGAGTGCGGTTCAACGAGATCACCGAATCCGCGATCAAGCGCGCGCTGCAGTCGCCCACCGAGATCGATATGAAACTGGTCAATGCGCAGCAGGCACGCCGCGTGCTGGACCGTATCGTCGGCTATCAGGGCAGCCAGCTGTTATGGAACAAGGTTCGGCGCGGGCTCAGCATGGGGCGGGTGCAATCGGTCGCCATGCGGCTGATTTGCGAGCGCGAGGCGGAGCGGGAAGCGTTCAGAACGGAAGAGTACTGGTCGTTGACCGCGCTGCTGGCGGGCGCCAATCCGCCGTCGTTCGAGGCCAAGCTCCATAGCATCAACGGGGAAGAGGCGTCGATCGAGAACAGCGAACAGGCCCGCCATGTGGTCGATGCGATTCAAGGGAAGGCGTTCGTCGTGCAGTCGGTCGAGCGACGGGAAAAGAAACGGAACCCCGTTGCGCCGTTCATCACCAGCCGCCTGCAGCAGGAAGCCTCGCGCAAGCTGCACTTCTCGCCCAAGAAAACCATGACGCTCGCGCAGCAGCTCTACGAGGGCATCGAAATCGGCGCCGAGGGCGCGACCGGTCTTATCACCTATATGAGAACCGACTCGCCCCGCATCTCGAACGAGGCGATGACCGAGGCGCGGGAGCTGATCCAGTCCCGGTTCGGTGTGGAGTATCTCCCGGCGACCCCGAACGTCTACAAGACACAGAAGGCGGCGCAAGAGGCGCATGAGGCCGTGAGACCGACGTCGGCTGCGCGCGATCCTGAATCGATCCGTCAGTATTTGGACCATGACCAGTACAATCTCTACAAATTGATCTGGAACCGGTTCATCGCATCCCAGATGGTGCCGGCGATCCTGGACGTGACGAGGATCGACTCGACGCCGGTTGGCACGAAGGACCGGTACGTCTTCCGCTCCACCGGTACGATCGTGAAATTCCCGGGCCATACCGTCGTCTATATGGAGGGCGTCGACAAGGAATTGCCGTCCCAGAAGCCGAAAGCCGATCAGGAAGCGGAGGACGACAATGAACGCCTGCTGCCGCCGCTGTCCGAAGGGGAACAGCTGCGGTTGGTCGAGCAAGAGGGGCAGGCGGTGATGGGCCTGACCTCGAAGCAGCATTTCACGCAGCCGCCGCCCCGGTACAACGAAGCGCTGTTGATCAAGGAGTTGGAAGAAAAGGGGATCGGGCGTCCGTCGACCTACGCCGCAATCATCTCCACGATCCAGGACCGCAAGTATGTGGAGAAAACCGAGGGGCGGTTGGTTCCGACCGAGACAGGGAAAACCGTCCATGACTATTTGATGAAGGGATTCCCCGGGCTCATCAACGTCGATTTCACCTCGCATCTCGAAGAGCAGCTCGACGAAGTGGAAGAGGGAAACAAGCCCTGGGTGACGGCGGTGCGCGATTTCTACACGCCGTTTACCAAAGAGCTGGAACGAGCCAAGACCATTCCAGGACCAAAAGATACGGTTGAGCCGCCCACGGACATTCCCTGTGAGAAATGCGGGAGGATGCTGGAGATCAAGTGGGGGCGCAACGGAAAATTCCTGGCCTGCCCAGGATACAAAGACGATCCGCCCTGCAAGAACACCCAGAATTTTGAGAAGCTGGAGGACGGCACCATCAAGATCGTGCCGAAACTGGAGATCACGACCGATCAGAAGTGCGACAAGTGCGCAAGCCCGATGGTGGTCAAGACCGGGCGGTTCGGCAAGTTCATTGCCTGTTCAGCCTATCCCGAGTGTAAAACCACCAAGCCTCTCGCGCTTGGCGTGAAATGTCCGCAGCCGGACTGTGGCGGAGACCTCGTTCAGAAGCGCACAAAGAAGGGCCGTTCCTTCTTCGCATGCAGCAACTATCCGAAGTGTGAGTATGCGTTGTGGGATCGCCCGATCAATAAGACCTGTCCGACGTGCCAGGCCCCATTCCTGATTGAAAAAGTCAGCAAGCAGGCAGGCCGGAGCGTGCAGTGCCGCAATGAAGAATGCGGCTATCGTGAAGCCGGATAGCTACAATCGGTTTTCGGTAGACTGGTAGTCTCCGCGCGGGTCCTGGGTCGACTCTTTCCCCGTCGAAACTGAGAAACGGACTCATCGTCTGCAACTCTTCCTCCATATTATTCCAGATCTCTCCGGTTGACGACCGCTTGGCTGCGGATGATAATGAAGGCATTCGTGTGGCTTCATCCGATAACGCTGAGCCCCTGATCTGCGGGCCTACCCAAACTGTGAAAGGGGGAACAAACTATGAAAGCAAAAGAGGGCGTCATCAATATTCTGAATAAGGTGCTGACGGCTGACCTGACAGCCATCAATCAGTATTTTGTGCATGCCAAGATGTGCGAAAACTGGGGCTTCGAGCGGTTGCAGCACAAGGTGCGCGAACGCAGCATCGATGAGATGAAGGATGCCGACGAGCTCATCGGGCATATCCTCTATCTCGAAGGTGTACCGAATGTGCAGCGAATGAATACTGTGCATGTCGGCGAGACGGTTCCGGAACAGCTCAAGCTGGATCTGAAGGCCGAGCAGGAAATGTTGGCGTTGTTGAATGAGGGAGTCGTGCATTGCGTGAAGGTGACCGATTTTACGACTCGCCATATGTTGGAAGAGATGGCGAAAGACGTCGATGCCCACATCGACTGGATCGAAACCCAAATGGAAACGATTAAACAAGTCGGGCTTGAGCTCTATCTGGCAGAGCAAATCAAGAAAGACAGCTAACCTAGAGACGAGTCGTAGTGGGCAGGAAAGGACGCGCGCTGATGAAAGCCAAAGACGGGATTCTCGATCAACTTGGGACAATCCTCACCGCCGAATTGACCGCGGTGCATCAATATTTGCTGCATGCGGAGCTCTGTCGTCATTGGGGCTATGAGCGATTGGCTGACAAGTTCCAGCATTTGTATACGGAAGAGGTCACCCATTCCGGGCAGCTGGTCCGCCACATCTTGTATCTGGGAGGTCAGCCGGATGTCGGGACATTGGAGACTGTGAAGGGCGGCCGGTCGGTAAAAGATTTATTTGAGACCAATCTGGCGTTCGAACAGGAAGATGTGGAGACGCTGCGGAAGGCGATCGTCCATGCCGCCAAGGTCAGTGACTTTACCACCCGGCAGAAGCTGGAAGAAATGGTCGTTGATTCCGAAGAGCATGTCGACTACTTCGAGCGTCAGCTCACCACGATTGCCCAAGTCGGGCTGACAGGATATCTGGCAGAGCAAATCAAGCAGTAGCCGGAGCAGCTGGAACAGAGAGGGGCCGGGTGGTAGACACCACCCGGCCCCTTTGCTATGCAGGCGACAGTGACTTCGCTTAATTCAAGGGCGGAACCACTCCGGCGAAGGTCAGCAGGTCCGTCATCCGGAACTCGCCTGGCGTAGCCGACGGGAGTGTCGGACGCCAATGGCGTTCGCTTGCCAGGTAGGAGGAACGGTCGGCCCGCAAAATCCCGATTAACACTTCTCCAACGATGCGACCACCCACGGGTCCCAGCTGTTCGCCGCTTTCCAGCAGCTCCGCCTCTTTCAAAATGTAATACCAAAGCGGTGTGCTGCGGTCCATGCCGTAGGGTTGTAGTTCTATCAATTGCGCCGGCGCCAAAGGACGCACGCCCATGATTCTGGCGATGGCCTGTCCGGACGGCAATCCGAAATTGACATGCCGCATCAGGTTGCGGGAAGCCAGCGATTGTACTCCGTCTGACGGCATGCCGGGAGCCGGACCACGGGAACCCAGCAGATGCATCAACACACTGGACAGCTTCGCGTCGATCTTCTTATTGGGCCGGACGTTGCCGTCGCCGAAATTGAAGAAGGTCTGCCAATCGACAAATCGTCTGGGCGCGCGTTTGCCGCCGCGGAGATCGCCCGGATCAGGATCGTTCGGGTCGATGCTGTCATCGAAGGCGAACGCGAAGAACGGCGAACCGCCGTCCGGCCCGAAGTTCAGACGATAGCTTGGTCGTACCTGCGAGTGTCCGAACCGGTAGGCGGCAACCGACCACTCGATCGGAATTAACGGGTTCCTGCGTGAGTTGCGGAAGCGATCCGATGAAAAGGGATCGTCCAGGGTGTAGAACTTGGTCCCTTTGCGAAGGATGTCGTCCACCAGATTTTGGCCGATGGTCAAAGGCAGGAATTCGTTCAGGACAATCCACTGATAGTGCCAACGCACCTGACGTTGGGCTATCTGGAAGATCTTCTCGGGGGAAGCGCTCGCCAGCTCCTGCTTGGCGCGCAGATGATCGACCACGGCATTGTGAAAACGGAGCATGGCCAGGTGCATCTGGCTGATAATCACATTCTCGTCATTCCGGCCGTCGCCGATAATGGCAGTGTTGTCGGCATCGCGCGGGAGGTCGAACCGGATCGCCCCCTTTCTCGACACGAGCTCCGATCCCGGAACGGCTTCAATGCGGAACTTGATATCTCCCGAGCTTCGATCGTAGAGCTCCGGAGATTCCTGCGGTCCGTTCCCATAGACGCTATCAAGATCGAAGGCCGCCGTGCGGAAGTTCGTCGTCCGCCGGGGATCGGCTGGTTGAAGCAGCGGAGATCTGGGGTCGAGCGTGAGATCATGATCGATGAACTGGCCCAGAAACGTCATGCCCGCAGTCATTGTGGGGTTATCCGGATTGTTGGGACTATGGACGGCGGGATTCAGAATGGATTGGATCGGGTCGGTGAGGAGGTCCATGGCATCGATCGGCCCGCCCTGGGCTCCGAGCCGTTTAGCCTGTTCGCGCATCTCGTCGGTCGCCGGTGCAAACGCCGGTAGTCCAGGGAACATCCTGGTAAAGGTATCATCTGAGCGGGTTGGCTTCGTCGGTGCCCTCAGATGGAGGGTATCGCCTTCACCGGCCGACGCAGTGATCGGCAACATCGGCAATACCGCCAACAGAGCCGAATAGCAGAGGGTCTTCATGATGTTCAACGGGATGGGCCCTCGATATTCTGGTGCCATTCTTCTCTCCCTTCTTTTGTTAGACTTTTGTAGGACGGCAGACCGCTAGGCTTCTGCAAACCGCATTCCTGAATACAGTGTCCATTCGATGGGTGTGTCTGGAGCTCGGGTAGGGGTAAGGGGGGACTAACCAAATGCACATAGGGGGCTCTGACGCTCCCTGCGCAATGCGCTGCTATGAATGTAGGCACAGCTGCGGGCTTTGGGATGCGTGGGTGCTGGGCGCACCATACGAATTCAAGCCCGTTTCTGTCCAGGTTCGTTGCAAAAATGTGAGGCGGGGGGCCCCAGGAGGACTGAGGGCCCCCGCCCGTGAAGTGGGAGGTCATGGCTCCCACTCCGATGCCGGCGCGTGGAGAGCGCCGGCTGGTCGTTTTACTTTCCGTCGGTTCCGCCTATTGATAGTCCTCGTTCAGCGACTTCAGAAACGCGACGAGTGACGGGATATCTCCCGCGGTCAGCGCAATGCCTTGAAGCTGAGAGGCTCCGTTGCGCAGCGTTGCCGCTCTGGCTTGTGCAGAGACCACTCGATAAAACGCCATGATGTCGTCCAGCGTATCGAACTGCCCGTTATGCATAAACGGGGCGGAGTGGCTCAGGTCACGGAGCCCCGGCGTCTTGAATCGGGCGATCGCTCGATCCAGCAAAGCGGTATCGGTTTGAAGGCAAGGCACCTGGTTATCACACAGCAGGGTGCGAATTTTGGCCTGCGGGCCTGGGATGTCTGGATTGGCAAAGACATTCCAGATGCCCAGATCGGTCAGCGGCGGATCCGACAGCGTCGGAATCGACCTGAACGGTTCCAGCGCGGCAGGGTGACTCTCTGTAGCAGGAAGAAACTGATTGTAGTTCCCGTTGCGAGTGGCCAGATTTGGAATAGCCAGATTGGCAAACTGGCCGGCGCCGTGAATGTCGTCGTACTCTTTCTGCGCCGTGCCGGTGTTGTGCAACTTGAAGTCGGTAAAGTTCGGCGCCGCATGGCAGCTGAGACAGTTGCCGATTTTACCGGCCGTCAGCTCTGCCGGTGAGGCAGGAATGGCCGCCGGCTCTGCCAGGAACATCTTCAGACCTTCGAGCTCCGTGGCGCCAAATGTGAAACTCTGCGTGTGAAACTGGAATTGACCGTCTTGCCGGTTTGGATTCGCGGCAACGAACTGAGGGGCAAACCCCGGCGCGTTGATCAGTGTTCGTAAGCGCCGGCTGTAGCCGATCGGCGTTTCGTTGGCATCTGGTTGCTGCGGCAATCCATTGATCTCCAGGAAGACCTCGAAGGGTGAGCGAATGAGGGCTCCGCTGTCTTCGGTTTGCGAGAAGAGGAGCCCGTTCACATAGGCGGCCACCACTCTCACGACGGCATCGAAGATCTCCTGATCGGTGCCGGATCCCACAAAGGTGCGGAACTGTGGAGGAAGCTTGAAGTCATCTGGGATTGCCGAATTGGTTCCGGTAAAGAGCAGGCGATACGATACACCATCGAACTGCTGTGCTAAGTCGCCAGACCCGTCGTCTCCTCGGACCACTCGAGCCACATGGGCGATGGCTTGGGCTTTCTCGCCTGGGAGCCAGCCGAAGTTTCGGCCTGTGAAGGTAGCCGCAACCAGGGCCTCCATCGAATTGAACTCCGCGTCGAAATGAAAGAGGACTCCATCGGGGCGATCCAATGCTGAATTAACGAGTGCCGGCGAATTGCGGGGGGCATGAGTCTTCCCGTCCGCTCTCGCCGGGATGGGACTACGGCGGGCGAAGTCGGCGTAGGTGCGCATGCCGCCGCCCGGCGCGGTGACCACGTCGTCGACCATGTGGCAGGCACGGCAATTCATCGACGTGCCTGCAAACGGACCAGGCGAGATCGGCAGGCCCGTCGTTTCCACAGTATCGACTACGGCATCACCGGCATTCGGATCGTTAACAGTTCTGCCAGGAGAGGCTTCGAGATAGGCTTTGAAGGCCTGCGCGAAGCGCGTTTCGAGAAACAGGCGCTCGCCCACGGCCTGTTCGGCGCCGGGGGTGCCATTGTCAGCAGACGATGCTGACGGGGGCGTCCCACCGTCCTGCTTCTTGTCTCCGCTACAACCGATGAACAGGGTGCATAGCAGCAGGAGGCTGACGCTTCCACCGACGTGAAAGGATGCTTTAATAGGTTGGTGAGAGGCGAACATGGGACAACCTCCTCAAGGCAATGTCGAACAATGGGAATAATTGAACGAACCATCGAGCTCTGAAGACACGGCTGAGTGGATGATGTGGCACAGCAGGTCAACCAGCTGTGGGTCAAATTGAGTGCCGGACGCGACGCGAAGAATTCGGAGCGCGATTCTGTTTCGCCTGACTCGGTCGGACAAGCCAGGCACACGGATGGCGTCAAACGCATCGGCGATCGCGAGGATTCTTGCTCCCAGCGGAATGTAGGCTCCTCTGATACCGTAGGGGTAGCCCGATCCATCCCATCGTTCATGATGATGGGCGATGAGAATCGAAGCTTCCCGCAAGAATACAAAGGGCTCGAGCAGATTGGCTCCGAGCCGGGCATGCTGTTGGATAGCGACGTAAGACTGGGGCTCAAGCGACGGCCGATTCTCGGTGAGGCTGGGTGAGAGCATCAGGAGTCCGATGTCATGAAGGAAGGCCGCGAGTTTGAGATGGTGCAAGGCATCGACATCGAGGGCCATGGCCTGTCCGATCATGCCGGCGATGCCGGCGGTGTTCAGGCCATGGCCGGCTTGCCAGGGCAACGCGCGGTCGATCTCCCTGGTGACCTGACGAACGAGAATAGACTCGACATCGCGACGGGATCGAGGAGGCAAACGGAGCCCATCTATTTTGCTCAGCATCGCGACGATCCGGGGCACCGCGGGTGTGACGGTTGCTTCAGTTTCAACGGTCATGGAAGCCTCCAATGGACGGGTCTGGCCGGGGCGCTCTTCTGAGACCCCGGCCCTCCTTCATCAGAAATACGTGGCAGCAGAGATGACCAGGGCACTGTCGTGGATGCGCTGGCCGCTATTCGGATTGAATGCTTTGGGCATGTACTGGTAGCTGATTTTGAAGACCGCATCTTCAACCGGCCGATAGTTCAAGCCGAAAGAAATCTGTTCAAGTTGACCTTGGTTCTCTCCTCGGTTGTCGCGATTCAAGTTCACCTGGTCATAACGAATCACGGCTGTGAAGGTAGAGCCCTCGCCGAACCTCTTGGGTGAGAGGGCGGTCAAGAAGGAGGGCATGAAGTGATAGTTGCCCTGGATATAGAACCCTTGCATCCGTTGAGGCGGAGCGGCCAGGGGATTAAACGTATTGATTCCCGTCAGTGTTGTGCCTGGAGCAAAACCAATGGTATTGCCGGGGATGGCACGAGAGTTTCCTCTTGCATAGGCCCAGGCCGCTTCACCGATGATCTCAAACGGTCCCTTTTGGAGTGTCCAATCAACTGCCGTAATGCTTAGGGGGTTGTAGCTGCTCGGGGAGGAGTTACCGAAATAACCGGATCCGGCGACCTCGATGCCGAGGATCGGGCTAAAGGCCACACGGCCGGAGACGGCTTTACCATTATTGATATCAAGACCGTCAGCGGTGCTTTCGCATTTTCGTTGGCGAGAGTTTTTCGTGCCGGTTTCCTCGCTGATGCGCGGAGTGCCGTCAGGATCACTCCCACAAGGGCCGGTCGTCACATAGAGCTCGTAGTCTAGTTTACTGGTTGGACCCGGGTAGAACGTGCCGTAGATACCCGCGCCCGTCTCGGACATCGTCGAGGGAATGATGAACTGGCTGACAAGCGGGCGGTCCGTCAAGTCGTTCAACGGAGAGTCATGGAGTAAGTTAAACTTGCCGATCGGGACCAAGAGAATACCCGCACGAATATTGAATGGTTCGCTGATGAGGTAGTCCACATGCGCAAACTCCAAGCTGATTTCTGTTTCTCCGGCCCCTCTAATCCCGTGTTCGATCTCAAGTTCAGAGGCAAACTTCAGATGCTCGGTAATGTCCGCATAAATGAACGGAACGAAACGCTGCTGGTCGAACCCGTTCGTGGTTCCCTGGTTGTTTCGGATGGCGTTATAGTCGCCCGTTTCCATGACGCCGTTTCGGTGGCTCCGATACTGGATGTCCATGTAGCCGCCCACGATGGCCTTCGGGGCTGCCACAAACGGCTTCGCATAGACCAAGCGGCCTGACCCACTCGATCCGAATGACAGAGGCGCCTGTGTCTGCATACGAAGGTCTTTGCCGACCTCAGGAAGGGAGCCGATTCCTGGTTCATTCGACATGTTTGAGACCCCGTCCCGCCGTTCCGAGGCTCCTTCCTGACGTTCATGCTCCTGATATTGTTTAATTGTGGCTCGATGTTGGCGCAGTTCCTCTTCCACCTGCTTGAGTCGATCCTCAAGGGTCTTGTCTTCAGCGAATGCGGGGAGCCCGGGCCAGAATGCGATGATAAGCACGCCCAGTCGTAATGCCGACTTCATGACAGTTCTCCTTTGTAAAGCGAATGAAGTGCGACTCGGGGCGCTGAGGCCTCTGGCCTGGTCGATGACGAATGTGTAAGACGCTCCCTTCACGAGAGGTACGAGGTGAAATAAAAAGCCCAAGACCACGCTCGTGATCTTGGGCTCTGGGTGAACAACCTCTGGCCTGTCTAAATTGTCTGAACCGCGCCGAGTGCTGCTAGGTCTCCTCGGGACGTTTCCCGCCCATGAGGGGCTGCTTGAGAATCCACATTTCGTGCATGGGAATCCACATCATGATCAAAAACGTCACCATCATCAGCGTATCACCGGTCAACATAGTCAACACGAAGACGGGCGACACGTAGCTGATCAACCAGGGCGACAGTAAATCCAACCCCACACCGGCAAAGGAGAGCCAGGTCATCCAAATCTTCATGGCCTGGCTGGCGCTCGTCAAATACAGTACATGGACGAGAATCATGAAGACGACCGGCATGGTGAAGAGGTGAAAATGGGTCACCTCCGCCAGTTCCCGGAACGACATCGGCTCGCCGAACGTGGCATCCGATCCCCGATAGTGTTCTGCAATGCCTTGCGGCGACAAGCTGGTCATACTGTGAGCCCAGAAGAACGAAAATAAAAACCCGATCAACATCAAGAGCAGAAACTGTGTGTACAGCAGTCTGATATGCCGATCGGAATCCCGGAGCTTGAATCGTTGATTAAAGTTTTTCATAGGGGACGCTCGGTCCGCTTCGTTTAGTTGCCGAAAATGGATGTAAAAATGCCCTTCTCAGATTTACGGGACGCGACCGTATCGCTTCCCAACCCGGCCGGCTTTAAGTAAAACTCGTCGACGAGAACCAGCACGCGTTTGACGCCGGCGCTCATAGAGCGTACGGACATGGTGGCGCCGCTGATATTGATGATGTCTTTGTTGATCCGGATCGGGTCGGACACCGTTCTCCCGTCGTATTGCGAGTTGAATCGCTTCTTTCCGACTTCGCTCCCTTTGGCGTCGCGAAACACCAGCAACTCCACGTCGGTGCAGGTGCCCTTGGGATCGACCCCGACCATATAAGTCATGTGTTTATATTTGCCGATGGTGTTATGGATCATGGCATAGCCGTCGACCTTGTCTCCGGTTTCACCGATATACAACTCGAACGACTCTTCCGGAAACTTCCAGCCGATCCGTTGCTCGATGAGCTCTTTCTTCTCCGGTGTCAGGCGGATCAGTTCCTTGTGTACGCGTTGCGACTTGGGGAGGATCGTTTTTACGGCCTCTTCTTCCGTCATAAATTCTTCATACTTGAAGTCGTCGTCCTTCAGATACCGGCGAAGTTCGGAATCCCAGACTTTTTCGCTGGCCAGAACGGGGAGTGCCGAGGCTGCAAGCAACACAGTGACGGTGATGGTGCGGAACGCACTCAGTTGAGAGAACATCCATGCTCCTTTAGTTTCGTGTCCAGGCGGCTTTGTACATCCGTCATGACCTCCGCCGAGGGATCGGTGGAGGCCCAGCCGAAGAGGCGCGAGCCGCCGCGGAAGGCCCATCGCTGCCGTTCTTCGGCAAAGGCGACCTTGGTGACATCGTCCAGCCGCTTGACGATGAGCGTCATGCGGGACCGATCTTTGCTATCCCCTACTTCACGTTGGAGGGCACCAAAGGTCCGTCCGGGCATGGGAATTTCAAGCCAGCCGGTGACGATCATGCCGGCCTCTTTATCTTTTGTGACGATCGCACGATCCTTCACGGCCTCAAGCGCCGCCTCCCAGGCATGGTCATAGCTGCACACCGCAAAGCGCTGTTGCATGCCGCTCATGGAGGCGCAAGCCGTCAATAGCGTCGGCAGGAGGAGTAGTGTGAAAAGTCGTTGCATCATCATGTCCGGTCTGGTTTCTCCATGAGGGACCGTCCCATGTTGGGGCGGCCCCTCGAGATCCTTTTAGAAGTATGTGGCTGCCTGGATCAGGAAGCCGTTGCCGTTCATCGGGCTCCCCGATGAACCTAGATCGCCCGCGGGGACGAGACCCTTTGCATCTTTCTGGGTGTTGAATTGCCAGTCGAACTTGATGACAGTATCTTCGATCGGCCGGAAGTTCAGGCCAAGGGTCAAGCGCTCAAGCTCCCGCTGACCTCCCAGCGCATTTTGCTTGGTGCGACCGTCCGTGTCGGTATTGACGTGTTCCCACCGGACAACGGCAGTGAATGTCGACGCGTCCGTGAAGTGGCTGGGCGCCCAGGTCTTCAGAAACTCCGGCATGAAATGATAATTGCCCTGAATGTAATAGCCTTGCATGCCGGCCGGTCCAATGCCTCTGCTGGCTACCCCGGTCGCATTATTGTTGCTGATTCTCGTCCAGGCCGATTCTCCGATCACTTCGAACGGGCCGCGCTGCAAGGTCCAGTCCAAGGCAACAATGTCGATCGTGCCCGAGTCGACCGTTCCGGCCGATGGTTTATAGGCGCCATGGTAGCCGGATCCGGCGACTTCGATGCCCAGCATTGGGCTGAAGGCCACACGGCCGACGATGGCTTTGTTGTCATCCCGATCCCGGGAGACGCTGCCTCGTGCGCTTCGCACGCCCAGGTCGGTAATGCCGCCGGCAGTCTGGCTCATGCCGTTGACCGCATAGAGTTCGTAGTCGATCTTCGACAGTGAGGAGGGGTACAGAGTCCCGTAAATACCGGCACCGGCTTCAAACCAGGTGCTGGGAATGATAATCCGGGAGACCATCGGGCGATCTACCAGGTCGTTCAGGGGGGAGTCGTGTAGGAGGTTGAACTTACCGACCGGCATCAAAAGGATACCAGCACGGAGGTTGATGGCCTCATGGATCAAGTAGTCGAGTTGTGCGAACTCGATCTGCATCGATCCGTCTCCAAACGTGTTTCCAGCACCAGTTTGCGGGGCATTGATGCCGCCGCGCTCGATCTCGATTTCTGTGGCGAACTTGATGTGGTCGGTGATGTCTGCATAAATAAACGGCACCATCCGCTGCTGACCGAAGCTGTTACGGCTGGGATTATCCAGGCTCTGACGCGAGAGGTTGTTGTACATCACATCGACATAGCCGCCGACCGTCGCTTTGGGTGCGCTCAAGAATGGTTTCGCATAGATCAGTTTTCCTGATCCGGTCGATCCGAACCCGAGAGGAACATTTTCCTCGCCCTTGCGTCCGACTCGAATGTCGACTATTGGGCCGGTGGCAACAGGGTACTGGACAGCGCCCGGCTGGCCTTCCTTCTTTTCCATGACTCGTTCGGCCGAACTTTCGTGCCGTTCGTGTTCCTGCATCCGCTTGTTGACGGCGTCATCGACCATTCGCTTAATGTCCTCCGGGGTCATATCGACTGCCCAAGCCGGCATGGCCGACAAGCTGGCGATGACGAGAGCCCCGAGGATTGACCGCATCTTCATCGGTATCCTCCACGGTGAGTTGGGTTGTGGTCTGACTCGGGACTCGGTGGTCTCTGGTCTGGTGGCGGCGAACAAAATCGAACCTCGAATGAATAGTGTTGTCGTCTTGAGAAAGCCTCCTTTCATAAATCGACTCATGATGCGACGGCGCCCCATCCTTCGATGGATGAGAAGGGGATGACGACGATGCGTTTGCAACGTTTGCATTTCAGCTCGATCCCCTGTCCGCGTACTTTGGCAATCAATTGCCCGCACTCGCAGCGGGTTTCATTGCCGTGGCAGGTGTCCGGTTTCGACGTTCGCGTGGTAACCATAGCGTGCCGGGATCCTTGTAAATGAAATTGAGAACGATTATTAATATCCCGGAAGAGGCTCCATTGTCAAGAGGGCATCGTGTGTCGCATAGTGGCGCAGTGTGGATGAGTTGTTCGCATGTCTAGGGGGCAGAATCTGAAAGGGTAGGGGTATGATGCGCGCGTGCTGCTCGGGAGTGTTTGGAGTGCTGGCAGTCATTCTGCTTGCAGGGTGCGGTTCGGTTCGTTCCAGTGAACTGCCGGTCGTGGTCAAGCGCACTCAGATGCAGATGGGGACGCTGGTCTCCATCACGGTTGTGGCACCCTCTCGGGAGATTGGTCGCTCTTCCATAGAGGCAGGATTTCGTGAAATCAAGAGACTTGAGCAGATGCTCAGTACCTGGATCCAGACGAGTGAATTGTCGCAAGTGAATGCGGCTGCTGGGCAACGGCCTGTGGTGGTTGGTCCGGAAACACTGGACCTGATTGTGCGTTCACTTGAAATGGCCGGTCTCACGGAAGGCGGATTTAATATTGCGGTCGGACCGGCGGTGGAGGCCTGGAGTGTGACAGACCGCCAGCGCGTTCCGAGTCATGCGGAATTACAGTCACTCAAGTCGCTCGTTGATTGGACTACGATCCAAATTGATCGCCAGGCCCGCACCATTTTTTTGCCTAAACCTGGCATGCGCATTGATGTCGGTGGAGTCGGGAAGGGGTATGCGGCGGATCGCGCCGTCGACGTGCTGAAGCGGGCCGGCGCACGAGGAGGCGTGGTGGCGCTTTCAGGTGATATCAAAACGTTCGGCGATCTACCCGGCATGCAGGGCTTTCCCGTCGGCATTCGCCATCCGCGGCAGAAAGATGCGATGGCCGCGACGATCGATCTCAAAAACGAGGCTATTTCCACGGCAGGCGACTACGAACGGTACTTTGAGCAGGATGGAGTGCGCTATCACCACATCCTCGACCCGCAGTCGCTGCAGCCAGCGCGGAAATGCCAGAGCGTCACCGTGATTGCCGCCGAAGGGACCGTCGCAGACGGGCTTGATACAGGAATTTTTGTCCTTGGGCCGGAACGTGGAATGGCGTTGGTCGAGCGTCTGCCGGATGTCGAAGCCGTCATCATCGATGATCAAGGGGAGATGACCGTGTCGTCGGGGCTTCGATCTCGTCTGCGGTATCCGTAGACGGATTTTTTTCGAGAGGGGAACACGATGGCTCAAAGATGGGGGCATGAGATAATGCGATGGATTCGGTTTTGTCTGGTTCTGGGGCTCGTCTGCTGCGGCGCCTGCAGTGAGTTTGAAACAGGCTACTTTCAGAGCAAGGTGAATCAGGTCACGCAGGAGGAAGTAGCGAAGCGCTACGGAATGCCGCATAAGCAAGAGAAGCAACAAGGCGGGCGTTCCCTCTGGACCTATTATGTGCGGGGAAGCGGGACCAGCGGCTATAGCGGGTATGCCAGAGCGGAGTATTGCCGGGCCTATTTGCTCACCTTTGATCAGCAGGGAATGTTGCGCGACTGGCATGACCAGGACTGTGCGACGAAGCCGGCGAAAATCACCGAGCCGTTTTCAGGTCGTAACTGATCGAAAACTTGATGGGGCGCTGCGGGCGACCGAGCGGGCGTGAGAGCTTGATCGGCGGGCCTTGCTCCACGTCGGCAATGGCCGCTTGATCGAGCACAGTATTGCCAGAGCTTTTGGCAATTTTCACATCCGTCAACGTGCCGTTCTCATGGAGCATTGCCACCAGCACGACTTTCCCCTGCACGCCTTCCAGTCGTAGGGTTGCGGGATAGTGCTTTTCCAGATCGGTAATCCATCTTCCCATCAACGCTGAGAGCCAGCCGTCATCCGGTTTTGCTGTGCCCGTCTGACCTGGCTGAATTTCTGGAGCGGCTGGTGTGACAGATTGCTGGGTTGCCGTGGATGTATCTGCGGTCCTGCCGGGCGTAGGTACTGGTTGGTGTGGGAGGTCCACTTCCGTGCGAACAGGCTCAGGCGCGCTCGGTGCCGGCTCAGGAACACTGGTTGCTGTGCTGGCCGGCGCGGAGGCTGACGCTGGTTCGGGGGGGGAGACTGAATGCGCGGGCGGTGGTATATCGGCCAGGGCTGTTGTGGGTGGAGCCTCAGGTGATTTCATGGCAACGGGCGACTGGGGGCGTGGCTGGTCACGGACTGGCTCAGGCGTGGGCTCAGGCTTTGAGGGCGCTGCGGCTTGTATCGGAGGAAAGGGGGCCGGTTCAGCACGAGGCGGTGTGATAGGGGTGTGTATCGGCGGTGGTGGGGCAGGGAGAACGGGAGAGGGCAAGGGCTGAACAGGTGCGGGTTCCGGTGGTCTCGGGGCGAGAACCTGCGACTGCCTTGGGGGCGGCGGAGTCGGCGGCGACTCGTTGGCGGCAGTCGGCGAGTGAGGTATCGCAGCCGGTTGAACCATGGCGACATTCCACTCGAATGGTTTCTCCAGCACTGCCAGTTGCATCTGTTGAAGTAATACCATTGCTCCGAGCACAAGGCTGCCATGAAGGACAAGCGAAACCAGCCACCCTGCTTTATGCGCTCCGCCGGCATTCAGCCGATCCTGTTTTTCGACCTGCCTCACAGCCGGATGACCTCAAGGCTGACCTGTTGGAATCCCAATCCTCTGACTTCGTCGACGAGGGCGACGAAGCGTTCAAGCACGGTCACTTTATCCGCCCGAACGACCACTGCCGAGTCGCGCGATTCTCCACCGAGCGCAGCAGGCAAGCCGTCATCCGGTATGGGTTTGTCGTTTAGAAAGAGATGCCCTTCCGATGTGAGCGTGATGACCAGGGGCACATCTTTGCGGTCGCTGACCGACTTCGCTTTGGCCAGATTGACCGGGATCTGCCCCGTGCTGATGAAGGTGGCGGTGGTCAGGACGATGACTAGCAGCACGAGCATGACATCCACGAGCGGGATGACGTTGATTTGATCAACTTGCTGACGATCCATGATCCACCTTGTACTGGGTCAGCAGTTCGGCGACCCGGCGTCGGAGAATGTTATTCATCACCACACAGGGGATCGCCACGAGCAATCCCACGGCAGTCGCTTTCAAGGCGAGGCTCAATCCGATCATGATCGTGTTGACCGCCATGGTGCCGGATGTGCCCATGGTGTGGAAGGTCAGCATGATTCCAAGGACGGTCCCCAGCAGTCCGATATAGGGGGCATTGGCTGCCACTGTCCCGATGATCACCAATCGCTTCGTCAGGGCGATTTCAAATACCTGAGCGTTGGGGTAGTGCGCAGCGTTGATATTGCGGTAGAAGAGCCAGCGCTCAACCGCGACGGCGACCGACCAGAGGCTGAGGCCGAGTAATAGTCCGATGATGCCATAATCCACTACGTGCTTCAGTGAGTCCATACCTGTGCTCCTTCGATAACGCTGGTTCTGAGTCAGAACCGTCAGGGAAATCGGCTGGTTCGCCTATCATCAATGCCAGATGGTGAAAAGACCTGTCAACATGACAGCGGCTGGAACCTAGGGCATCGAGGAGGGGGCCGGGAAGACCACCGTGTGGGTGGCCAAGACCTGGAGCTCAACGGCGGTCCCTTCCTGATACACACTCGTCGAGCCCTCACTGCTGTGAACGATCTGCCCGGAGGGAAGACGGACGGTATAGAGATTTTCAGATCCCCGGAATTGGCGGCCGATGATGCGGGCGCTCGCGCCTTTGGCCGGCAGCAGGTGGATATCGTCAGGCCGGATCATCACGACCACGGCGGTGCCTTCCGCACCGGGGAGCGTGTTGGGAAATTCCCCCAACTCGGTGTGAATCATCCCGTCCCTGATGCCGCCTTGGATGAAATCGGCTTGTCCCACAAAGTCCGCGACGAAGGGGCTGGCCGGCATGTGGTAGATCAACTCCGGCGTATCCATTTGTTCCAACACGCCCTGGTTCAAAACCGCGATCCGGTCGGCCATCGCAAAGGCTTCTTCGTGATCATGTGTCACGAGAATCGTGGTGGTCTTGGTGCGCCGCAGCAGCGCATGGAGGTCCTGGCGCATCCGGCCGGCCATGTCGGGATCCAGATTGCTGAAGGGCTCATCCAGCAAGAGGACGACGGGATTCTGCACGAGGGCGCGGGCCAGTGCGACGCGCTGCTGTTGCCCGCCGGAGAGTTCATGCGGGTAGCGGCGGTCAAATCCTTCAAGGCCGGTGAGGGTGAGCATTTCTTGGACCTGGCATCTCCGGTCCCCCCGGGACAAGTGCTGGAGCCCGAAGGCGATGTTGTCCGCCACCCGCAGATGGGGGAACAGTGCATATTCCTGGAAGACCATGCCGACGCGCCGCTCTTCGGTCGGAACGGTGAGATTCGCATTCGACACCAGGCGTCCGGACAGAAACAGTTCGCCGGACCGGACCGGTTCGAAACCGGCAATCGCCCGGAGGATTGTGGTCTTCCCGCAACCGGAGGGGCCCAGCAGGCAGAGAATCTCTCCCTCGCGCGCAACAAAAGAGATGTTGCGGATTGCCGGGCGCCCGGTTTCATAGGCGCAGGCGACCGCGCGCAGCTCCAGCACATTGGAGGCCGGCTGGTAGAGATCCGGTTGGTTCGGGGTGTGAGGTGTTTCAGTATCCATCCTGATCCGCTGGTACAGAGGCACAGCCTCTTACGCGGCCCTCCAGTCTTTTGAGACCAATAGATACAACGCAGGGAGGCTCAATAACACGATGAGCAGCGCGGCAGGCGCCGCCAATTGAAAATACTCCTCGCTGGCTTCCAGCCACACCCGTATGGCCAGCGTATCGAACCCGACCGGGCGCAAGAGCAGGGTGGCCGGCAGTTCTTTCATGGTTTGAAGAAACATGAGGACCCAGGCGACGACAAAGCCGTTGCGCACCAGCGGCAGGGTCACGCGGCGCCAGGTGTCGCGGACGCCCAGTCCCAACGTGCGGGCGACCTCTTCGAGATTCGGCGTGATCTGCTGCAGTGCCGGTTCCAGCGATTGGAGCCCAGCGGGAAGAAAGTGGATCACGTACGCGATCACCAGGAGCAGGATTGTTCCATACATCACCGGAGCGATTTTCAGGCAGAGCACGAGCACTGCGAGCGCGGCGACTGGCCCAGGAAGCACATAGCCGGCATAGGCGGCCTGGAGGCAGCCGATGTTCAGAGCCGTCGGGCGCCGGCTTGCCAGATATGCCAAGGGAAGGCCGATGATCACGCCGACGGTTGCCGCCGCCGCCGCCAACAGGGCGCTGTTCCAGATAAAGCCAAAGAATCGGCTATCGATGATGGCTTGCGCTTCGGGCGACAGGCTCCAGGTAATCAGTAAGTAGGCGGGAACGCCGAAGGACATGGCGACAATCAGGCTCATGACTGCCGTAATCGAGGCGGTGCCGATCCAGGTGCAGCGCACGCGCTGCGGAGGCCGGTAGCGGCCGCTGGTTTGGTAGAAGCGGCTGCGCTGACGAAACCACCGTTCAGTAACGAGAAAGAGCAGTGCCAGGACGACGAGCAAGACACTCAGAATGCTGGCGGCGGTATTGTCGGAACGTCCGGTCATCTGCTGGAACACGGCATACGTGAGCGTCTGATAGCGCAGCAGCGACACTGCGCCGAAATCCGAGACGACATAGAGAATGACCAGCGCGACTCCTGCGGCGATCGACGGACGCATGAGGGGGAGCGTCACGCGCCAGAGCGTCATGAGCCGGGACACCCCGCAGACTCGCGCGACCTCCTCGAATGACACATTCAGGCTTAAGAGGGCGCTGCGGGTGAGCAGATAGACGAAGGGAAAGGTATCCAGGGCCATGACGAACGTTGTGCCCCAAAAACTTTGCGGTGACACGATGCGGGCTTGCGGCCCGGCCCAAAGCTGCCAGAGGTGCTCCACCGGTCCGCCGAATCCCAACAGATAGGTGTAGACATAGGCCAGGACGTACGTGGGCATGGCGAGGGGAAGAATCAGTGCGGCTTCCCAGAGGCGGCGTCCTGGGAAATCGAAACGGACCACTAGCCATGCCGTGGAGACGCCTAGAATCAGCGTGAGGATCGCGACGGCTCCTGCAAGGGTGACGGTGTTGAACAGGAGCTCGGGAATTCGCGTCGCCCACAGACGAGACCAGACCGCCGGGTCGGCCGACAGCGCCAGGATCGTGACATAGCCGAGCGGCAGCAGAATCAATCCCGCGGTGGCGATGGCGGCAAGTTGCAGCGGAGAAGCGAGCTGCTGGCGAAGCGTGGTCACAACGGGCCTCGTGGATTAGCGGAGGCCCACTTGCTCAATGAGCGTGAGGGTTGGTTCCCGGAGCTCAGCCAATCGTGTCAGCGGCACCTGGGCGGCGCGGAAGCTTTTTCGATCAACCAAGGCCGGGTCTGCCTTTACTTCCGGATGTAATGGATATTCCTTATCCAGATCGGCAAACATCTTCTGTCCGGCTTGCGCCACGAGAAACTCGATCAGCAGTTTGGCATTCTCGACATGCGTGCTCGGCTTGGTAATCCCGATGCCGGTGACGTTCATGATCCCGCCCATCCCGCCTTCTTTTTGGTCCGGCATGATGACGGCCAACGGCGCGGTGGGCTGCGTGGCGAGGTGGCGGTACACGTAGTAGTGATTTACGATGCCCACGGCGACCTGCCCTTTGGCTACGGCTTCCACGATTTGAGAGCTTTTTTGGTAGACCTGCGAGCCAGCGTTATCGCGCAGGCCTTCCAGAAATTTCTTGGTGCGCTCGTCGCCGTGCGTGGCGCGGATCACCGACACTCCCGCTTGCAGGTATTCACTGCCGGAGTTGGGAATCGCAAGCTTGTCTTTCCATTGGGGATTCGCCAGGTCGAGCAGGGAGGTGAGTTGATCGGGCTTCACCATGGCCGTGTTGTAGACAATAATCCAAAACCGGCCGGAGAGACCGACCCAGCTATTGTCTGCGGCGCGGAACTGCGAAGGAATGGCTCGCTCGACCTCGCGCATGTTGAGCGGCCGCAAGAGTCCGGCTCCCCGGGCAAGTTCAAGACTTCCGGCATCGTTGGTCAAGAGGAGGTCCGCGGGGGTGCGATCGCCTTCTGCCTTCAGCCGGTTGACCAATTCGGTCGTGCCGGAGGAGAGCAGATCCACCTGGATGCCGGTTTTGGCGGTAAACGCATCGAAGACCGGTTTGATGAGTCGCTCGGCCCGGCCCGAATAGACGACAAGTTTGTCCGCGGCCAATACTTCGGCCTGCGGCATCAGCAGTGACACGAGTATGAGGAAACCTGCGGCCAGGGCCGGGATGATCCGGCGGTGTCTGTACGTTGTGACGGGGCGAAGCGGTTTCAAGAGAGTGGCCATGGGCGTGGTCTGCCTCGCAATTGAAATTGATAAATCGTCTCAAGACTATAGCAAAAAAAACCGGCAGGGGTCAATGACGGCAGCGTCCACAGAGGCCGTAGAGTTCGAGGCGGTGTGTGGAAATCGTGAAGCCGTTCCGGGTGGCGACTTCCTCCTGAAGCTTTTCAATCTCGCAGTTTTCAAATTCCACAATTTTGCCGCAGTCGGTGCAGATCAGATGGTCGTGGTGGCCCTTATGGGAAATATTGTCATATTGGGTTTGCGTGCCGAAATGCCGGGCTTGTGCCAGACCCGCCTCACAGAAGAGGTTGAGCGTGCGATAGATGGTCGCAAGCCCCAGATGCGGGTCTTTCTTCGCCAGTTGGTGATACATCTCTTCCGCGGTGATGTGTTCCTGCTGAAGGAAGGCGTCGAGAATGAGTTCACGCTGGCGCGTGTACTTTAGCTGGTGCTTGCCGAGGTGCGCTTTCAGCGCTTCCATCTCTTTGGCATGTTTAGGCATAGAGTCCGGCCGACCCTCCTGTAAGAAACGGCATTAAAGACTAAAGCGCGCGGAGGGTCAAGGGGGGATGGCGTGAGGAGGGGTTTGACGATGCTCCTGCGGGCTGTCTATAGTTCGAACGTTGTTGAATTGGGGAGAGGATAGATGAGAAAGCCCAACCAGATTACGGTCGATCGCGCGCTTTTGTTGTATGTGCTGTATCTTGCCGAGCCGCACGGACTGCTGAGTGACGTCAAGTTGCAGCAGTTGGGCTTTCTCTGCGAGCTCCAGACGTTCGGAAAGGGCTTCAAGGGGTTTCACTTCGAGTTTTTCCGGTTCGCGTACGGGGCCTTCAGTAAGGACCTGGACAATGATCTGATGTCACTCCGCCGGAAAGAGCGGGTCGAAAATTTCACCCTGTCCGATCAGGCGAAAGAGGACGTGATTCCGCTCTTGCTCAAAGGCATCGAAGGCGTGGAGCCCAATGAAAAGGTGAAGGAGATCATCGATGCCGTCATGACGACCTACGGCCCTCAAGACAGCGGTACGATCACGAATTCAGTCGAGGCTGTCGAGCTGAGTACCCCTCAAGATCCCGAGTTCAAGATTCCCATCCGCGACATTGTCTTCCACACCACGCTGCTGGTTCCGCACCGCATTGAGGTGCAGGCTGAGTTCACGCTTCCGCCGGCCATTCTTGCCAAACTCAACATCGCGATGGGGTATTAGCCGGCTCACGCCTGGGGACGGTCGAATGAATCCGGCAGGCGCCCTTGCTGGAGGGCGTCGAGCTTCAGCGGGCAGGGGTCTCTTACCGGGGCGGCGATTCACCCTTGAGGGCACGGGTGGTAGTGTCGGTCAGTCCGGCCAGGGAGTCGGCTGCGACGGGAACGAGCCAGGCATGCAGAGCCCGAGCGGCAGCGCCGCCATAGGCCAGGCCCGCGCCCTGGTCCTCACGCGTCACGGCGATGAAGGGGGTATTGGGGTGTAGATTGCGAAACAGCACCAGCCGCGAGAGTCCGTCATGATCCGTAGAGAGCACTTCCGCCACAATCAAGTCATAGCCCGACACTTGTCTCGGTCCCGGTTGGTTTAAGATCTCTCGGGTGTTCGGGACGCCGAGCACGGCAGCTGCGTCCTGCCCTATGGACTGACGGAGTAAGTTCCGGAACCTGTCGTCGTCACTAATAAGCAGAATGGTGGGCATGCAATGGTTCCTCTTGAATCAGTGAGCGGGACCGAGTCCGGGTCCGAGTCCATTCCCAGACCATCTCGGCCGTCATGGATGTATCGGGAGACGGTATCTGTTGGACGGTGTGATTGATGAACCAGGCGGCGACTTGGGAACGGCGCGTCATGTGCAGACGGTCGAAGAGGTCGGCGAGATAGTTTTTGACGGTTTTTTCGCTCAAGTTGAGCTGTCTGCCGATTTCCTTGTTGGTGAGACCCTCGCTCAGGAGCGGGAGGATCTGCTGATGTCTGGGGGAGAGGTGTGGGGCCGGCTCCTGTGGAGATTCCGCCTGTCGGCCTATCCACTTCAGGGCGGTGCTCATGAGAGCATGATCAAAGGACGGTTCTCCTGCCAGCGTTTGTGCGACGATTCCTGGCACTTGAGCAGGAGGGATCGTTTTCAGAATACATCCTAGCGCTCCTGCCTGTACTGCGTGCATCAGCAGTTGCGCGTTGGCGGTATCGGCAACGAAAAGTACACGCATATTGGGGTATCGGCTAAGAAGGGTCCGGCAGAGATCGATCCCGTTACCGTCTGAAAACCATGTTCCCATCAGCACGGCATCAGGGTGGTATCGATCCGCCGCTGCGAGCAACTCGGCTGCGGTGGAAACCGGGGGCGGGAGATGCAGGTCTGGCTGATGGGTCAGAATCGCATGGAGTCCCAGGCGGGTCGGCAATTCGCGCTCGGCTATGACGATGGTGTGAGGCGCTCTGCGTGAAGGGCGTGTGGGCATATCGAGAAGCAAGGAAGATGGACTGCGAGAATAGAAAGATCAGTGCGCGTTTCTGAAATGTTTGGCAATCGGTAACGGGCTGATCATTGAGTAGGAATCGATATGGTTGACTTGTCAGATAAAGGCTGACAGGCGTGTTCGTAGAGGGGAGCTACCGGATCAACTGGTTGTCAATGGCGAAACGGATCAGTTCTGCCGTTGTTCGAAGGTTCAATTTCTCCAGGATGCGGGCTCGATAGGTGCTGACGGTTTTGATGCTGAGGGCGAGGTGCGCTGCGACTTCGGTCGGCGTATTCCCTGATCCGATGAGTCGAAGCACCTCGAGCTCCCGGTCCGAGAGCATCTCGTGCGGTTCCCGATCCTCGCCGGAGGTGGCGCTGAGATCGGCGGCGAGTTGCTCCGCCAGCGCAGCGCTCACATAACGGCCTCCTTGCAAGATGCGTTTCACGGCGGACGTAACCTCTTCCGGTGCGGTGTCTTTCGTGAGATAGCCGGCGGCGCCGGCTTTGAATGCACGTCTGGCGTATTGCGCTTCCGGGTAGAGGCTCAGAATCAAAACCGGGAGGTGGGGACAGATCCGCTTGATGTCTTTGAGCGCATCGAGACCGCTTCTGTCAGGCAGATTGATATCGAGAATAACGAGATCCCACGGGGTGGCTTGAGTCGCCTCAAGGGCCTCCTGCGCAGTTCCTTTCTCGACGATCGTCAGGTCGGGGAGGTCTTCTCGAAGCACATGGGCCACACCGCGGCGGACTAGCGCATGATCATCGACCAACAGGATCTTCATGCCCCTCCTGATTCAGGTGTGATGGATAGGTGGAGGCGGCGGGCGGGTGAATGAGCACGGCCATCGGGATGTGTAGGGAGGCGGCTGTGCCTTCCGACGGATGTGGCGCAATCGTGAATGTGCCGCCGAGGAGCATGGCCCGCTCGATGATGCCTTTCAGGCCGAACGAGTCGTGCCGCGTCTGATGGCCTGGAGTAATGCCGGTTCCATTATCGTGGACTACTACGGTAAGCAGATCGCCGGTACGGGTAAACGTGATGGTGACGGCCATGGCGCATGCGTGGCGCAGAACATTGGTCAGAAGTTCCTGCACAATCCTGAAGACGGCCGAGGCTGTGGCATCGTCAAATGGGGCCTCCGTCAGGGCGGGATCGACGACGACGTCGCAGGCGATCCCGGTGCGGATTTCAAATTGTTGCGCGTGAGCCTGCACAGCTGGAATCAACCCGAGTTCATCCAGGATAGCGGGACGGAGGGAGGTGCTCACCTGCCGCACTTGCTTCAGCATGGAATCATTCAGGTTTAAGAGATCATTCAGGCGGGCATCGTGGTTTCGCGTGGGCTGCTGAGGGGAGGATGCTCCCAGGTTTTTCTTCAGGGTTGTCAGCTGAAAGCGCATGGCGGTCAGCAGTTGCCCAAGTTCATCGTGAATTTCCCGGGCGATGCGGCGGCGTTCGTTTTCTTCCGCCGTCGCGGCATGTCTCGTGACGTCCTGGAGCCGTGCATAGGCAGTGCGGAGTTTGGCGTCGGACTGATGCCGGTCGGTGATGTCTTCGACCGTACCGGCAACACGGAGGGGGGCGCCCGCCTCATCACGGGTTACTTCCCCGCGGCAGCGGATATGGCGAGGTTCCCCCGAGGGACGAAGAATGCGACAGACCAGATCATAGGGCGTGCCGTGGGTGAGTGTCTCGCGGAGGGTGTTGATAACCCGTCGACGGTCGTCCGGATGCAAGGATTCGAGAAACAGCTTGTAGGATGGAATGACGCTTCCAGGCGTGTACCCGAAGATGCGGTAGCTCTGATCCGACCAGGTGACGACGGAATCGGCAGTCCATTCCCAGCTCCCAAGCCCCGCAATCCGCTGGGCCTCCTTCAATTGCATCTCGTTCCGGCGGAGGGCCTCCTCTGCTAGCTTCCGATCGGTGATGTCCCTGCAGGATCCGGCCATACGTTGAGGTTCGCCGCGCGAGTCCCTGATGGCCCGGCCGCGTCCCCGCAGCCAGCAATACTCGCCCCGGTTTGTCCGAATGCGGTATTCCACATCGAACGGAGCTCGCTGTTGGAGATGTGCCTGGAGAGCCGAGAAAACTCGCCCGCTATCTTCAGGGTGTAACCGTTGAGCCCAGTGGGCGAGCGTGTGAAACGGTTCAGAATCATTCAGCGCTAGGATTTCGCGGATTTTTGGCGACCACCAGATCGGGTTCTCCGGGTCGAGCATGGGACGCCCCGGCAGGCGATGCCCGTCCCACCAGGCGTCGGTCGAACCTTCTGCGGCAAGGGCCAGGCGCTCCTCGCTTTGGCGCAAGGCGGCTTGCAGATGCTTTTGGCTGGTGATATCGATGAGGACTCCCTGCACCGTCTTCGGACGACCATTTGCGCAGGTCACGGTGACGACGTCGTGGACCCAGACGATTCGTCCATCTGCGGCGATCATGCGGTATTCCGCGCGATGATTGAGCCCTTGTGCGGTCGCCGCGAGGCAAGCCTGTACAGTGGTGTCACGGTCCTCCGGATGAATGTGATCGGGCCAGAAGGCCGGATCGTTCAGCCACCGGCTTACGGGGTAGCCCAGGAGCGCTTCCGCGTGCGGGCTGACGAAGGTAAAGGCCAATGCCCCCGGAGTGGCTTCCCATACGACGCTGTCGAGATGATTGACGAGATTGGCGAACCGTGCCTCGGACCGTCGCAACGCTTCTTCGGCGCGTGTGCGGGCGGTGATATCGATCATCGCGCCGATCATGCGGATTGCTGAGCCTGACTCGTTTCGGATGATGGTGCCGCGATCAAGGAATGTGCGGTACGTGCTATCCTGAACGTGAAATTGATACTCGCCGGTCCAGCCGGATTGTCCTGTCTCGATGGCCGACCGGATTTCTGTGATCACGCGGTCTCGATCGTTCGGGTGAAGCCGCGATTGCCAGGCTTCAATGGAAGGCTCCACGACCGGATCGTACCCGAAGACCGTCACCGCGTTCTCGCTCCACCAATGAGCGTTCGTGCGAAGGTCCCAGTCCCAGAGGATGTCGTTGGTCTGATGGGCCAGCGACTGCCAGCGCCGTTCGGACTGGAAATGGGCGATGCGGTCCCGGATCAATCGGCGGAGACCGAAGGCCGTCGTCCAAATCACGATGACAGCCAACATCCGATTGAGGATGGCATAGGCCACGGGGGCGCCTGGCGGAGAGAGCACAAAGCCGGCCGCGATCAACACGGTAGAGGCGCCGGCGATGCGAAAGGGGAGCCTCGGCTCATACAGAAACGAACTCAGGAGGAGCGGGACGAGATACAGGATGGCTTCAGCATAGCCAAGCGGGGTGAGGATGTCGCCGATGAACACAACGGCGATGCTGAGGCCGGCGCTGATCGCCAACCTGGAACTTGGCCGGGGAAGCACGTGGATATATTTCCCTGTCATTGCGCCACCATGCCATGACGGCCATAGCGAGACCAACGTAGGCGGAGGGTAGCCATTTACGCACGTGGGCGATAGGGCCTTATGGTATAGAGCCAATTGCTGTTGGCCCTATCGGTGGCGGAGAGATATTACAGCTTGTAGAGCTCGCCGTATTTCTTTTCCAGGTAGGTCAGGAAGGGCTCCGGGTCGATGCTTTTCCCTGTTACGCGCCGGGCGAGGTGGTCCGGGGTGAACATGCGGCCCCAGCGGTGGATCTTTTGCTCCAGCCAGCGGCGCAGCACCAGCAATTGGCCGGCCGCGATTTCATCATCCAGATGAGGGATCTCCAGCTTGGCTTGTTCGAAGAACTGGACCGAATAGAGATTGCCCAGCGTATAGGTCGGGAAGTAACCGAAGGCGCCGAAGGACCAATGGACATCTTGCAGTACCCCCTCGGCATCAGTCGGGGGAGTGATGCCGAGATAGTCCCGCATCTTCTGATTCCAGACGCCGGGCAGGTCTTCAGGTTGCAGTCGTCCTTCAATCAAATCCTGCTCGATCTCGAACCGCAGCATGATGTGCAGATTGTAGGTCAGTTCGTCGGCTTCGACGCGGATGAAGGAGGGCTTCACGCAATTGATGGCGGCATAGAAGTGCTCCAGATCGATGCCGCGTAATTGGTGGTGAAACGTCTGTTGCAGGATCGGGTAGAAGAACTGCCAGAACGCCCGTGACCGCCCCACGCAGTTCTCCCACATACGCGACTGGCTTTCGTGAATCCCGAGCGACACGGATTCCCCGAGCGGGGTGCCGAAGTAGCGCTGGTCGAGCCCTTGGTCGTAGAGGCCGTGGCCGCCTTCGTGAATACAACTGAAGAGGCAGGACTGCAGTTCGTGCTCATGGACGCGGGTGGTCACGCGCACATCGGTCGGATGAAACGACGTCGTGAACGGATGGGCGGAGAGGTCCAGCCGTCCGCGCTCAAAATCATAGCCCATGGCGATGAGCACGAGCCGGCCGAATTCCAGCTGTCGGGCCTGATCGTACGCATGCCGGAGGATGTGGTCGTCGATCTGATGCGGACTCTGGGTCACGCGCTTGAGGAGCGGTACGAGGCGCGCCTTCATCTGGGCAAACAGCGGCCGGAGCGCGGCGATGGTAGATCCGGGTTCGTAGACGTCCAGCAACGCATCGTAGGGCGAGGTCTGATACCCAAGGTATTCCGCCTCTTCCCGTTTGAGCGCGAGCACTGTGCGGAGGTTGGGAAGAAACTGGCGAAAGTTGTTCTGCTCTTTGGCCTCGGCCCAGACCTGCTGCGCCAGGGAGGTTTCCCGGCTGAGTCTGACGACAAAATCGGAGGGGAGCTTTTTCGCGCGGCTAAAATCCCGCCAGATTTCCCGCAGCAACGAGCGCGAGGGTTCGTCCCACAGATCGCCCGGTTGGTCGATGGCCTGTCCCGTCGCCGGATCGACGGTGGCGGCGAGAAGCCGTTCGATGTCCGGAGAGACCAGTTTGTCGTGGGCGAGGCCTTGGAGCACGGCGATCTGTTCCGCTCGCGCTTCCCCGCCGCCGGCCGGCATGTGCGTTTCCTGATCCCATGACAACACTGAGGCGGCGCTGTTGATCCTGGTGATCTCCAAGAGTCTGGTGGTCAGTGGTGCCAGTGTTGCAACAGTCTTCACGTCCGGTCTCCTCGCTTGTGCTAATATCTCCGCGCGTGCGCCAGTCTACGCAATGCGCGGCGCGATTTTCAAATGATACGGAAATGATACAGATGGGTGACGAATGAAAACGTTAGTGGCGCCTGAGATCGAAGCCTATGCCCAGGCGCATTCCATGGCTGAGTCCGGCGTGGCGCGCGCGCTCCGCGAGGAGACACAGCGGACCATGGAGTACGCGCAGATGCTGGTTGGTCCGCTGGAAGGGGCGTTTCTCAAGATGATGGCGCAGCTGGTCGGGGCGACGCGGGTGCTGGAGATCGGGATGTTCACCGGCTATAGCGCGCTCTGTTTTGCCGAGGCTCTTCCCGATGACGGGCGCGTGATCACCTGTGAAATCGACGAATTGTCGGCGGCGTTGGGGCGGAAGCATTTCGCCAATAGTTCGCATGGCAAGAAGATCGAGATTCGCCTCGGGCCGGCATTGGAGACCATGGGGGAGCTGAGCGGACCGTTCGATGTCATCTTTATCGATGCCGACAAGATGAACTACCTGAACTACTATCGCCGGGCGATCGATCTGCTGGCGCCTACCGGCGTCATCCTGATCGACAATGTGCTCTGGGACGGCGAGGTGCTGAAACAGCCGGCGCACGATGAGAAGACGGCGGCGATCCAGGAATTGAATCGGACGGTGGCCGCTGATTCAGGCGTGACGGCGGTGTTGGTGACGATTCGCGATGGCGTGCTGGTGATTCGGAAGAAGGCGGTGGTGTCGTGACATCGTCATCCACCAGCGCGGCCTACGGGGCGCTTGCGCTGGCCGCCGTGTTGTGGGGCGGGTCGATTGTCGCGCAGAAGCTGGCGCTCGGATCCTTCTCCGCGGTCGAAGCGTCCGTGCTGCGTGATATCGGCGGACTGGCGATTCTGCTCACGACCTGGTGGTGGCAGGAGGGGACGCTGGCCAAGATTTCGGGCCGGGACCTCGGCGTACTGTTTTGGCTCGGGCTTGGAGTGCTGGGCAATCACCTCCTGATTCTGATGGGGCTCAAGTATGTCAGCGGGGCGGTGGCGGGCGTGATTATCGGCTCCGCTCCGGTCGTGACGGCGTTGCTGTCGGCCGTGATGATTCAGGATGTGCCGCTCCGATCGGTGTGGGCCGGGGGGTTGCTGTCTTGCGCCGGTGTGGCGTTGGTCTCGATTGCCGGGTTTCAGGCGGCCGGCGAACATCCGATATTCGGCAGTCTATTGGTGTTCCTGGGTGTCGTGAGCTGGGCGCTCTATAGTATCGGCAGCCGCGCCGTGATGCATCGGATCTCGCCGCTCACGGTGAATTGGACCACGCTGCTTGTCGCCACGGTCATCCAGATTCCTCTCCTGTGGACCGATCGCAAGATGCTCGATGCCGGACCGGCTTCGGTGACGATGCCGGATTGGCTGGCGCTCGGATATCTCGTGGTCTTTGCGACGGCCGTGGCGCAGCAAGCCTGGCTATTCGGGGTGCAAGGCATCGGACCTTCCCGGGCGTCTGTCCTGGGGAATCTCACGCCGGTCGCAGCGGTGGCGCTCTCTGCGCTCATCTTACAAGAAGCCGTGGGTCTGGTCGAACTTACCGGGATCGCGCTCATCCTGGCCGGAGTGTGGGTCGTCGATCGATGTACAACACCGCCTGGCCATTCGGAACCCGCTCAAAAATAGGGCATTTACCTATCAGGAAATTCCTGATGGTGAAGGACGGCCTTAGTAGTATTTCCGACTCGCCCATTCCTGTATCATGCCCCCATTTATGGGCCCCAATTTCTATTGTACGGTTCTGCTTCAAGACGGTTCTCACCACAGACTATTGGTCCGGGTGGCTTGGTTCGATACAGCGATGACCCTTAATCCGCAGCGAGGCGCCGCCTAGGACCATAGAAGTATCCGCGACTTGGAGCGCCCCATCACAGTCACGGGACCGGAGCGAAGTTCGTGTCGCGCGCGGCTGATCTCATATGAGCACACGAACGGTCTATAGTCTGATCGGGGTCTGTCTGGCAGGAACCTTCCTGTTCGATTGTCTGACCCCTCTCGGGTACCAGGAGTTCTTACTCTACGCCCTCCCGATTCTCCTCACGCTGTGGTTGGAACAGGCCTGGTCTGCCTATGTGGTGGCGGGTCTGGCGACTTTCTTGGTGTCTGCCGGATGGGCTCTCTCTCCCGCCGGTATTCCGCCGGAAGTGGCTCTGCTGAATCGGACACTCAGCGCCGCGCTCTATTGGGTAATCGCCGTGCTCGTGATCCGGAGTCGCGGAGCCATCCTCGATCGTGGCGCAAGGCAGCTGGCGGCGCTGGTCAATTCGTCCGTGGATGCGATCATCAGTCAGGATCTCACCGGAACGGTGATGACTTGGAATGCCGCGGCAGAGCGGATGTTCGGATATGGAGCGACCGACATGGTCGGCCGCTCGCTACAGGTGCTGATACCAGCCCACAGGATTCAGCAGGATATCGCCACGTATGCCTGCATCCGGCGCGGCCTGGCGGTGGCGCGACTGGAGACGGTCTGGACGCATCGTGACGGCCATTCGATGGAGCTCTCGCTCAGCCTGTCCCCCATTCTGAATCGATCGGGCGAGGTGATCGGCATCTCCACCATTGCGCACGATATCGTCTTGCTCAAAACGACGATGCAGTCGCTGCGTGAACAAGAGACCCGGCTTAATCTCGTCGTCTCGGCTACGAAGACCGGTGTCTGGGACTGGGACCTCCGCAGAAGCAAGATGTACTACTCGCCGCTGTGGAAGGCGAGCCTGGGATACGAGCCGGATGAACTGACAGACTTGCCGAGTGAATGGGAAACACGCCTCCATCCGGAGGATCGGGAGCGAGCGTTGGCGCTGGTTCAGGCGTTCTTCGCCGGCGAGATTCCCACCTATGAGCTCGAACATCGATTGCGGCATCGCGATGGCACGTATCGCTGGATTCATACGGATGCCGTGCTGATTCGCGACGAACAGGGTGTGCCGATTCGAATGACGGGCTCCCATGTGGATGTGACGGAGCAAAAGCAAGCGCAGGAAGCTCTGCGGCAGAGCGAAGAACGCTTCCGTCGCTATTTCGAGCTCGGGCTGATCGGTATGGCGATGACGTCGCTCGACAAGCGGTGGATCGATTTTAACGATCAGTTATGTGTGATGCTCGGCTACAGCCGGGATGAGTTGAAACAATTGACCTGGGCCGACTTGACCGTGCCGGACGACCTTGAGGGCAATGTCGTCCAATTCCAACGGGTGCTCGCCGGGGAGATCAACGGGTATTCCCTTGAGAAGCGCTTCGTTCATAAGTCCGGCCGGGTGGTACATGCGGTGATCTCGTCCAGCGCGGTGCGAAATGCGGATGGCTCGGTTGACCATATTGTCGCGCTGATTCACGACATTACGGCCAGGCGGGAAGCGGAGGCCTCGCTCAAGGAAAGTGAAGGGACGTTGCAGGCGTTTTTCGAAAGTGCGTCGCTCATGATGGGTGTTGTGGAAGTACTCGATGACGACATCCGGCATCTGTCCAGCAATCGCGCAACGGCCAGGCTCTTCGGTACTACCCAGGAGGGGATGAGTGGGCGGCTCTGCTCTGAGTTAGGTGTGCCGCGGGAATTGGCTCGTCTGTGGCTACACCATTATCACCTCTGTATCAGAGAACAGTCGCCGATCCGGTTCGAGTATGAGCATCGGGATGAGCGCGGAGGCAAGATTGCACGACGATCGCTATTGGCGACGGTCTCGCTGATCGGCCGAGGAGCCGATGGAACCGCGCGCTGTTCGTTCATCGTCGACGATGTGACGGAGTGGAGAAAGGCGGAAGATCTATTGCGGGAGGCGCATGCGCTGCTGGAGCGGCGGGTGGCCGAGCGGACGGCCGAGCTTGGTAATGCGACCGTGCGGGCCCGGACCCTGGCCCAGCGCCTCTTCGATGTGCAGGAAGCGGAGCGGCGCGCCGTGGCACAGGATCTTCATGATGAAATCGGCCAGGTCCTGACGGCGCTCAAACTGAACTTGCAGCAGGTGCAGCGTGACGGGCCAGGGACAGCCTCTTCGCTGGAGTTGAATGAAAGCATCGAGATCAGCGACCAGCTCCTGGCTCGGGTGCGAAGCCTGGCGCTGGATCTGCGTCCCTCGCTGTTGGACGACCTCGGGCTGGTGTCGGCCCTGCGCTGGTATGCGACCAAGCAGGCAGAGCGGGCCGGCTGGATGTTGCAGCTGCATCTGGACGAGGCGCCGCTGATTTTAACGGCCTCCCGGAGCATTGCCTGTTTTCGCGTCGTGCAGGAGGCGCTGACCAATATCGCCCGTCATGCCAAGGCCACGTCGGTCTCGCTCTCCCTGGCGGTGATTTCCGAGCAGGTGCGCGTGGTGGTGCAGGACGACGGGTGCGGGTTCGACGTGGCGGCCATGCGAGTCCGAGCCCACCAGGGGTTGAGCCTGGGGATGTTGGGGATGGAGGAACGGGTCAGCCTTGTGGGAGGCATCATGCGGGTTCAATCGACGATCGGGCAAGGAACGTCCTTGGTCTTCTCCGTCCCGCTGACCGAGCCGCAGCAGGAGGCGTTGTCGTTATGACGAAGGTCCGCGTGCTGTTGGCCGAAGATCACCAGCTGGTCAGAGCCGGGATTCATGCGCTCCTGGATAAGATGGGCGGCGTCACGGTGGTGGCCGAGGTCAGCGATGGGCAGGCCGCGGTGAAGGCGGTGGAGACGCATCAGCCCGATCTGGTGCTCATGGACATTGCGATGCCCGGGCTGAATGGGTTGGAAGCCGCCGGCCGGATTACGAAGAGCTGGCCGAAGGTCAAAGTGGTTATCTTATCGATGCATGCCAATGAAGAGTACCTTCGCCAGGCCCTGAAGGCCGGAGTGACAGGGTACTTGTTGAAGGGCGCCGACATTCAGGAACTGGAGCTGGCGATCAGAACGGTCGGCAAGGGCGAGCCTTATCTGACTCCCTCGGTGGCGCGGTATGCGATTGAGGCCTATCAGCATGAAGGGGGGCGTCCGCTCAATCCGCTCGATCGGCTCAGCCCGCGTCAGCGGGAGATTTTGCAGCTTATCGCCGAAGGTCATTCCACCAAAGAAATTGCCTTTCGATTGAGTCTCAGCGCTAAAACGGTTGAAACGCATCGTTCCCAGCTGATGGAGCGGCTGGATATCCATGATGTCGCCGGGCTCGTCCGGTTTGCGATCCAGGTCGGGTTGGTCCATCCCTCCTCATAAAGTCCAGCGGTTCCGGTTCACGATGCTGGTACTGGGAAAGATGTCCCATCAGGAATTTCCTCACTGGGTAGGGAGGGAGGCATCTGGTAAGACTATCTCCCTGACGGGCGATCGCCCCTGAATGTTTCATATGAGGGCGTGCGTGATGGTTGTCATTGGACTCTTGGTGAAGGGGCCTCAAGGGGAAGAGTATTTGGTGACTGGCGAGTCCGAGGCCGGCGATGCTCCCAGGCCGTTTCGGATCTTTCGGCGCGAGCCGCAAGGCTGGGTCTTGACCAATTTGTCGACGGATGAGCAGGCCCGCTTGCGCGCCGGGTCGATGATCGGGATCTATAAGATGGCGAGGCAATTCGGTGTCGGAGTTCCCTGGCCACCTCAGGGGCTCACTCCAGATGCTTCCTGAAAATAACCACCGTCCAGCGGGAGGCCCGATCCGGGTGCTGGTGGTCGACGATCATCAGGTTCTTCTCCGCGCCTTGGAAGACTGGCTGAGCGGGGTGCCGCTGGTGAAGTTGGTCGGGATCTGCGGATCGGCCAGAGAGGCCCTCAGCGTCCTCCCTGAGCGGCGGCCTGAGCTGGTGTTGCTCGATGCGAATATGCCCGACATGGGCGGCATCGAAGCCGTCGAACCGATCAAGCAATGGAATTCGTCCGTGCGCGTGGTCATCATGTCCTTCGACGAAGTCCATCTCGCCGTTGCGCGGAGGATGCCGTTGGTCGACCAGGCTATCGATAAACACCATCTGCGGGAAGAGTTTCCTCTGCTGATTCAGGAGATCGTTCGCGCCAGACCCTCCAGTTGAGACGCCGGCTCACTGCCTCTGATCATGATTCTCTCCTCGCCCTCCTGACGGTGATTGCAGTATGATGCCCCTCTCACGGAGGAGGCCGCATGCTCGAACAACGCATCGACGAAGTGACCAAAGCCAATCAAGCCTTTTATGAGGCCTTCGGGAGTCTCGATATCGCCAAGATGGACCGCATCTGGGCGCACCAGGAATATGTCACCTGCATTCATCCCGGCTGGACGCTGCGGTCGGACTGGCCCGAAGTGCGCGATTCCTGGGTGCTGATCTTTAACAATACGTTCTCCATGCAATTTGAATTATCCGAGGTCATGATCCAGGTCGCAGGCGACATGGCCTGGGTGATCTGTGTCGAAAGCATCACCAGCCAGCAATCCGACGAGCCGCAAGAGGCCAAGGTGCTCGCGACAAACCTCTTCGAACGCATCGGTGACGAGTGGCTCATGATTCATCATCATGGGAGTGCGGTGATGGGGTAGCGGGGGTGGTGCGGGCGGTGGGGTGGTGTTCTGTGCTCGCTCCCCGCGCATGCGGGATTTAATCGTATTTCTAAATTGTGGGCGATGCTCGGTGAATGCGCCCAGGAGAACGCCACCCCACCGCCCGCTTGGGAGGATGAGGAGGGGAAGAAAGGGAAGTGCTCGCGCAACGCGCGGCCACCGGGAAAGTGGACGCCTCGGCGTCCGCGGGGTGGGCGGGTGAGATCAGCGGCCCTCGTTGGATGCGCGCAGTGAGGAGACCACCAGGCCGTCCGCTTAAGGAGGAAGAAAAAGAAGTGCTCGCTCAGTGCGCGCAGGAGAAAACCACACAGCGACCCGCTTGTGGGGTGGTGCGGGAAGAGGGTGAGCAGGTGCTCGACCTACGAGAGCCCTGGGGGGGGGGTTCATTGAATCTATGCAGCCGGTGGATCTGAGAAACGCGTGTGAAGGCGAAAAGAAGTCCTGTGGGTTTCTTCTGTGAAAACTTTCCGGTTAGGTCTTCGGTGAGTTTGAGGGGACTTCATCGATTTGGATGGTTTTCTGCCATTCGGCGGAGACGGTGTCGCGTTCTTCCATCGTCATGGCGGCATATTTCAGGAACATTTGCGGGCCGCGGCGGCGGCGCCACGTGAGGAAATTCAGGAAGTGGTCCTTGCACAGGGACTTGGTGCCCGCCGGTGCGTAGGGGTTGGATTGACAGTTTGGTGCGCAGCAGTTGACGTCATGCATAGTGTGCCTCGTGTAATAGGTCTCAGTATGCCGGTGGGCGCCTCTCATTTTCAAGGCCTCAGTGCCTGACTTGACCACTCAGACTCCATAGGATAAGGACGGTCCATGCGATTCATTACTCCGCTGATTACCACGATTCTGCTGTCCGTTATTCTGGCCGGTTGCACGTCTGCCTCACGAGAGGGATTGCCTCCGGGCAGTCCGTTCCTAGCTGAAGGGGTGGTACAGCCAAAGGCGCTTCCGCAAGGGATCGCGGTTGGCGATGTGACCGGGCATAGTGCCTTGTTGTGGGCGCGGACGGATGGTCCGGCGATGGTGCACATCGAATGGGCGCCTGCGTCGGCCTGGGATGCGGCGGAAAAGATGGGGACGGCGGTGTGGCCCATGTTGCGGACGAATCGAGTGACCACGGCAGCGGAGAACGATTTTACGGCGACGATTCCGCTATCCGACTTGGTTCCCCGCACGCGCTATCGGTATCACGTGCTGGTGGGGCATGTGGCGGTGCCACATGAACATATCGAAGCGGTGCTGGCGGCGCGCGGTGAATTCGTGACCTTGCCGGATGAGGGGACGTCGGTGCCGGTCACGTTTGCGTGGAGCGGCGATCTGGGAGGCCAGCAGCGGTGCCGGGTCGGACCGGACGGGTATCCGATCTTTGATCTCATGCGGCGACAGCACCTCGACTTTTTCTTGTTTCTGGGGGACACGATTTATAGCGATGATGTCTGTCCTGCTCCTCCGAACGAACCGGGGGCTGATTTTAAAGCCACTACGCTGGACCAGTATCGGGCGCGGCATCGGTATCAGCGCGGGTCATTGTCGCTTCAACGATTTCTGGCATCGGTGCCGGTGTACGTGACCTGGGACGATCATGAAGTGAAGAATAACTTCGCCGGACCGTATGAGGAGCAGATGCCGGCGGGGCGTCAGGCCTTGCGCGAGTATTGGCCGATTGCGTCACCGCCCGACGATCCGCAGCGGCTGTATCGGACGGTTCGCTATGGCGCGGAGATGGAATTATTCATTCTGGACGATCGCCAATATCGCAACAGAAATTCAGATCCGGACGGTCCGGAGAAGACGATGCTCGGCAAGGAGCAGTTGCGGTGGTTGTTGCAGGGGTTACGTAACTCGCTGGCCACGTGGAAGGTAATTGCGACGTCGGTCCCGCTTTCGATTCCCAAGGGGGGAGGGGCGACGGTTCCTGGTAACGATGGATGGGCGGGCGGGCCTGATGGGACCGGGTTTGAGTATGAACGGCAGCTGATCGTCGATACGATTCTTACGGAACAGCTCAAGAATGTGGTGTTCATGGGGGGCGATGTGCACTACGTGCAAGCCAGTGCGTACGACCCCAACGGAGACGGGGTGCCGGATTTTCACGAGTTTGTGGCAGGGCCGCTCTCCGCAGCTCCCGGACGCATGTCGCCTCCGACGCTGGCGCTCAACGCGACGAACCTTATTCAAGAAGGCGGGTACTATAATTTCGGTCTGGTGCGGGCCTCCGGCTCCGCGTTCGATGTGACCGTGGTCGACGACAAGGGAACGGTTCGTTTTTCACATCACCTCGCGGCGCAATAGCCGACCAGCTCGAATATCCCTCTTGCAATCCCGACCGCGGGCCAGTTACCGTACCAGTTCGGTTCGGGCCGGTAGGCAGGAGTGTTCCCACTATGCTGTTCCAGGTGTTGTCGGTCGTCGGCGCCCTCATGGTGCTGACCGCCTATGCGTTGATCCAAAGCGGGATCTGGCGCGAACTGGATGCAGGCTATCTGGCCTTGAACATCATCGGATCGCTGCTGTTGGGTGTGGTGGCGATCGAGGATCAGCGGGCGGGGTTCATCTTGTTGGAATTTGCCTGGGCCGGGCTCGGGTGTATCGGAGTCGTGCGGGCGATCAAGGCACGGAAAACAGCGGCAGCGGTCTTATAATCACGTCGGATAGTACGACACAATCGTACGTCATATGCGTACGGCACATGGGGGGAGATGACGTTATGGCAGGGTTGATGTCAGCAGATGAAGTGTATCAGCGAGCGGAAGATGCGGCGGCAGCGGCGACGAGCCCGGATGAAAAGGCCTTGCAGATCGATTATCAGGCGCTGAAGGAAAAGTTCCGTGCGGCCCTAGGCGATCGCAAAGTGGTCTTGTTCCATATCAATAAGTTTTTGCCGGAAGGCTATGAAGATCAGGGCCGGTTCAATTTGGTGCTGCTCACCGCCGGCAATGTCGTGTTCGATATCGTCATCGGCGATTCCTATTTCCGGTACGACGTGGTGTCTGTGGGCCAACTGGATAAGGTTCAGGTGATCGATGCGATGTGGGACAACAAGGAAAAGCGCAAGGAAGAGCCGTTCTTGAGCCTGCGTTTGATGCATGGTGAAGAAGCGCATCTCTTGCTGGCGTTAGACGACGCAGAACGAGCCAGCCTGCTGGCCTTTGCCAAGGCCGTCTCGGCGGCGAGAAATCCCGAGAAGTAAGTATTCGCAGGGCGCTCAAAAAGCCTGTCCGGCGAGGCCGCAGCAAGCGGAGAGACGAGGCGTACGCTTCGGTACGTTGAGTCTCTGCGCGATGCGAGAACGAAACCGGCGGGTTTTTTCAGCGTCCTGTTAGGCGCGGCGGTAGAAGGGTAAGTCCGCTACCGTCGCGTCGTGCTTCTTGCCTTCGACCTCGATCGATAACGTTGTCCCGGCCTTACTGAAGTCTCTCAGCGGAAACCCAAGTGCGATGATGCCCTTCTGATGCGGTGACGTCGTCGCGCTGCTCATCCAGCCCACTTCCCGATCGCCGCTGAAGAGTTTCGCGCCTTTCGGCGGCACGGTCGCATCCTTCAAGACTAATCCCACGAGCTTTCGCCGCACATTGCCGTAAGTATCCATCCGCGCGACGACTTCCTGACCGGGATAGCAGCCTTTGGTGAGGCTGAAGGCCTTGCCTTCCAGGTTGGCTTCCGGCGGGACGATTTCTTCGTTCAGTTCGGTGCCGGCTTTCGGAATGCCGGCTTCCATGCGCAACGCTTCGCGGGCCTGGCTGCCGACTGGCTTGATGCCGAGAGGCGCGCCGGTTTCCATGAGGCTGGTCCAGGCCGTCGCGACTGCATCGGCGGGAAGTAAAATTTCCAGATCGATCTCGCCGGTTTCTTCTGTCCGAATGACCAGGGCCTGGTGTCCGCCGATCTGGGCGGTCACAAAATTGACTGGTTGCAAGTCGCTGCAATCGACGCCGAAGGCTGATTTCACGGTCTGTGCCGCTTTGGGTCCGCTGACCAGCAGCAATCCCCAGGTCTCCGCGCAGTTCTCCATCTTGGCTTTCGTGCCGTAAAGGAGAAATTTTCTGAGCGCGGCGTGGGTCGCGTCGCCGATTTCTCCGACGTCTTCGAGCATGACGGCGTCGGTCTGCACGTAGCAGCGGAAATAGGTGAGCATCTTTCCCTTATGCGTCAGGAAGCTGGAGTAGCGGCCCTGGCCAGGCTGGAGCGGGAGGAGATCGTTGCTGATGACGCTCTGCAGCCACTTCACCCGATCGTCGCCCGTGACTCTGACTTTGCCGCGATGGGACAGGTCGGCGACTCCGACGGCCTGACGGACCGCCTGGTATTCCGCTCGCCAGTCTCCGTAATGGGCGGGCATCTCCCAGCCGGTGACCTCTTCAAAGATTGCCCCGAGTTGAATATGTTGTGCGTGCAGACGGGATTGTTTCATCGGACGCCCTTCTGTACCTCGTCGACCAGATCTTTTGTCCTGGCCGAGAATTCGTTGCGGGAGACGATCTTTGTCACGCCCAGCGCCTTGGCTCTGTTCCAGGTGTCGACTTCTTCATGATTCGCATAGGCGAGGATGGGAATGGACTTCGACCGGGGATCGGCTTTCAGTGTTTCGATGGCCTGAAAGGCATCGACGGTCAGGTCGTTCATGTCCAGAATGACGGCTGTCGGAGAAACGGTGGCGGTCTTTTCTGCGATGTCCTGCTGCGTCCGGGCCTTCTCGATGCGATAGTTTCCGGTCCGCAAGGCGTCACGGACTTTGGTGTAAAAGAAGATATCGGTGACGGCGACGAGGATGGTGCGTTCGGTGTTGTCCATGTCATCCTAATTTAAGGAGCTGATCAATCGTCCCAGCGATTTTTTCGCGAGCGCGTAGTTGGGATTGAGCGTCAGCGCTTTCTTGTAGGCGTCGATGGCCTCGGTCCAGCGGCCTTTTTTTTCGTAGACCCGGCCGATGTTCAAATGAGGGAAGGCCGGGCTTTCATACCGCCGGGCCTGCATGGCTTTCTGAAACCAGACGATCGCTTCGTCGAAATCGCCCTTTTCAATCAAGTAGGCACCGATGTCGTTGTAGGGGTTACCGAAGTCCGGGTCCTGCGCGATGGCCTTGTGGCATTCCTCGATGGCGTCATCGAGCCGTCCCATGAAGCTGTAGGTCCAGCCGAGAAAGGTGTAGGCCTCGGCTGTGGGATGTACGGCCAGCGATTTCTTGTACAGCGCGACGGCCTCTTCCAGGTCGCCCTTCATCTGGCGCTCATAGGCCTGTTGAAAGAGATGCCACGCTTCGCGCTTGTCTTCTTCGCGGCCTTGGCCCTGCTCTAAAAAATCTTGTACATCCATAATCAGGCTGATGAAAAAGGTTCCCGGCTTCGTTCTCGTTCGTGCGAACTCCTCAATGTATTGAGAGGTCCGCCTCCTCGATTGTACTCCCTGCGGCCTTGCTGGAGACGTTTTTGAGAAGCCGCGGGGACTGGTATGGCTATTCGTTCTTGAGTTTCTTCTTAATCAGTTCCGCTCCGTAGCGTCCTGAGAGCAGCATCGAGCCAAAGGCCGGGCCCATGCGCGGGGTACCGTACACGGCGGCGACGGCGAGTCCGATGACGAAGCAATTCGGGTAGACTTCGCCGGTGTGATCCATCACGTCCTGCTCGGATCGCGAGACCCACATGGCGCCATTCCCCGGCACGGACTTGTAAAGGCCGCGCTTGTGCAACAGGTCTACGACGATGGCATCGTGCCCGGTGGCATCCACCACGATCTTGCTTTCCAGCGCGATGGGATCGACGTGGATGATGTCGTGACCGGCCATCTCGGCGGTGGTGTTGTTCACCACGATGCCTTCGAGGATGCCGTCTTTTCTCAAGATTAAATCGACCACCCGGGTGAGGTTCAGCACCTTCGCCCCGCCGCGGTAAGCAGCGGCGACGAGCGCGCCCGTCGCATGCGGCGGGTCGACCATGTACATCCCTTCGCACTCATGGATCTTCTTGCAGGGGACGCCGATCTCCTCGAGAATTTCATTGGCCGGTTCGCAGATGGTGGCTTTGTTCATGAGATAGCCGCCATGCCAGAAGCCGCCGCCGAGCGCGAGGCTCTGTTCGACGACGAGTGTGCGGAACCCCATCTTCGCCAGGTCGTGGGCGCAAATCAGGCCGGAGGGGCCGGCGCCGACGATGATGACGTCGCTCTCGATGAGCGAATCGAATTCTTTATAGTATTCCCGCGCGATCTGCCGGGTGATGTCGCGTTCTCTTAATGGGGCTGGCTGCGGTTTACTCATGGCTATTTCTCCGTTCAACGGACGCTGAAAACGATCCCCAACTGCGTTCTCGGCTCATCGAAATCCTCAACGTACCCCAGAGGGTACGCCTCCGGTTTCGATTCCCCTCGTGCCTTGTTGGATGACCGTTTTGAGCATCCTCGCCTTCTATCGGTAGATTTCAGCTCCGGTCTTCTTAAACTCTTCTGCCTTTTCCTTCATGCCGATCTGGATCGCTTTCTGTTCGTCGACCTGCAACTGCGCGGCATAGTCGCGGACATCCTGCGTGATCTTCATGGAACAGAAATGTGGTCCGCACATGCTGCAGAAGTGGGACACCTTCGCGGCATTGTCCGGGAGTGTTTCGTCGTGGAAGTCCTTGGCGGTGTCGGGGTCGAGTGAGAGATGGAATTGATCTTCCCACCGGAATTCGAAACGGGCTTTTGACAGCGCGTTGTCCCTGATCTGGGCGCCGGGATGCCCCTTGGCCAGGTCTGCCGCATGAGCTGCGATCTTATAGGTGATCACGCCGGTCTTCACGTCTTCGCGATCCGGCAGGCCCAGGTGTTCTTTCGGCGTCACATAGCAGAGCATCGCGCAACCATACCAGCCGATCATCGCCGCGCCGATGCCTGACGTAATGTGGTCATAGCCCGGCGCAATGTCTGTGGTGAGCGGGCCAAGCGTGTAGAACGGCGCTTCGTGACATTCCTTCAGCTGCTTTTCCATGTTGACCTGAATCATGTGCATCGGCACATGGCCGGGGCCTTCGATCATGACCTGCACGTCGTGCTTCCAGGCGACTTTTGTGAGTTCGCCCAGCGTTTCCAGTTCGGCGAACTGGCCTTCATCGTTGGCGTCGGCGATGGAGCCAGGCCGCAATCCGTCACCCAGGCTGAACGAGACGTCGTAGGCTTTCATGATCTCGCAGATTTCTTCGAAATGGGTGTAGGCGAAGTTTTCTTGATGATGCGCCAGGCACCACTTGGCGTGGATCGAGCCGCCGCGGGAGACGATCCCGGTCATGCGTTTCGCGGTCATCGGTACATAGGCGAGGCGGACGCCGGCGTGGATGGTGAAGTAGTCCACGCCCTGTTCGGCCTGTTCGATCAGCGTGTCGCGGAAGATCTCCCAGGTCAGGTCTTCGGCTTTGCCGTTTACTTTTTCGAGGGCCTGATAGATCGGGACGGTGCCGATGGGGACCGGCGAATTGCGAATGATCCATTCGCGCGTTTCGTGGATGTTCTTGCCGGTGGAAAGATCCATCACAGTGTCGGCGCCCCAGCGGATCGACCAGATCATCTTCTCGACTTCTTCCTCGATCGACGAGGCGACGGCGGAGTTGCCGATATTCGAATTGATCTTCACCAGGAAGTTGCGGCCGATGATCATCGGCTCGGTCTCCGGATGGTTGATGTTCGCGGGAATGATCGCGCGGCCTTGCGCCACTTCCTCGCGCACAAATTCCGGCGTGATGATCTTCGGAATGTTGGCGCCCCAGGCCTGCCCCGGATGCTGCGCGATGCCGCCGCCATGCCCGTTGCGGGACGCAAGTTCTCGCGCCACTTCGCGGGACTGGTTTTCTCTGATAGCGATGAATTCCATCTCGGGTGTGACGATGCCTTTGCGGGCATAGTGAATCTGGGTCACGTTCTGTCCGGCTTTGGCGCGGAGCGGTTTGCGGATATGTTGGAAGCGTAGTTCGTCAAGTTTCGAATCGGCCTTGCGCATCCGGCCATATTGCGAGGAGACGTCCGAAAGCTCCTCGACATCCGCCCGGTCCAGTACCCACTGGCGGCGGAGCGGGGCGAGCCCGGCGCGCGCATCGATGGTGACGGACGGATCGGTGTAGGGGCCGGAGGTGTCGTAGATCGTGATGGGTTCGTTGGGGGTCGGCGCGCCGCCGTTCATGGACTTGGTCGGGCTGAGGCTGATTTCCCGCATCGGCACGCGCACGCCGGGATGGGCGCCGCTGACGTGGATCTTCCGCGACGCCGGGAAGGGCGCGGTCGTCAATGTGGCTGCGCTGTCCGTTTTATTCTGGCCGTTCGATCCGTTGGTCGATCCATTCATATTACTCATGGGGATCCCCTTCCTTTTGCCTCTTGCCTCTCGTCTATGGGCGGAGTGTGTGATGCAAAAAAAAACCGCACCTGACAGGAGGGGTGCGGCTGAAAGTCGTCCTGGTGGTCCGGCGACATGTCCGCTTCCCTACGCTGGTATTACCCAGGTCAGGTTGTGAGGGTCGTCCGATCGTTCGGACTCTCAGCCTGATGGCCCCCCTAGCTATGAAAAGATCGTATGCTTGGCCCCCGTCGTTGTCAACGGGCTAATAGGCCTACCGGGTCGCTAGGCCTTCTTCACGAGGCCGCTTCATTGATTGTAGGGTGGGGCTAACGTAGAATCCAATTCTCAGAATTATTACTGAGGTATGTGTGAAAACTACTGCGACGATATCCAGACCGATTACCGACTATCAGAGCCTCTCACCCGAGGAACTCTTTCGCCGAACAGCTGAGGCGAAGCGCGCCTTAGGCGATCGGGTCATGATTCTGGGGCATAATTATCAACGGGATGAAGTCATTGAGCATGCTGACTTTCGCGGCGATTCGTTGTTGCTGTCAAAGCTGGCAGCGGAGCGTTCCGAGCGACCGTATATTGTGTTCTGCGGCGTCCATTTTATGGCGGAGACCGCGGATATCCTGAGCCGATCACAACAAACGGTGATTCTTCCTGATATGGCTGCCGGTTGTTCGATGGCGGATATGGCGGCGATCGAGCAGGTCGATCAATGTTGGGAGACGTTGGGGCGGATCCTGCCGGTAGAAGAGACCGTCATGCCGGCGGTGTATGTGAATAGCGCTGCGGTCCTCAAGGCATTTTGCGGCGAGCATGGCGGGATTACCTGCACGTCATCCAATGCGCGGGCGGTCATTGAATGGTGCTGGGCCAGACGCGAGAAGATTCTCTTCTTCCCCGACGAGCATTTAGGCCGCAATACGGCCAATAAGATGGGGCTGCCGCGCGAGCAGATGATCGTCTGGGATCCGTTTCAACCCAACGGCGGCAATACTCGCGAAGCCATCCAGCGGGCCAAGCTGATTCTCTGGAAGGGCCACTGTAGCGTGCACCAGATGTTTCAGCCCGTCCATATCGACAATTTCCGGAAGCAGTTTCCCGACGGCAAAGTGATCGTCCATCCGGAATGCCATGAGGATGTGGTGAACAAGGCGGATCTCTCGGGATCGACCGAGTTCATCATCAAGACCGTCACGGCGGCGCCAGCCGGTACCGCCTGGGCGGTGGGTACGGAACTGAATCTGGTGAACCGTTTGAAGCGCGATCTGGCCGATAAGAAGGTCTTCTTCCTCTCCTCGACTGTCTGCCAATGTGCCACGATGTTCCGTATCGACGGCGCGCATCTCTGTTGGGCTATGGAAAACCTCGCCGACGGCCATGTCGTGAATCACATCGTGGTGCCCGACGAAGATAAGCGATGGGCGAAGATCGCGCTAGATCGAATGATGTCCGTCAGCTAGCCCCAGGATGCTGAAACAGCTCCCCGGCTTCGTTCTCGCTTCGCTCAACCCCTCAACGTACCTAGAACCGTACGCTTCGGGCTTTCGCTTGCTGCGGCCTTGCCGGAAAGCTGTTTGAGCATCCTGGGATATCTCTGCCGTCAGTTTAGACTGGTGCCGTCCCCAGTTATTCCGGTATATTCACCCGTCAATTCACTTGGAACGACCCGGCGTCTGCTCTATTGCTATGGATTACAAAGCCACACTGAATCTGCCGAAGACCGATTTCCCGATGAAGGCGAATTTGCCGCAGCGGGAGCCGGAGATGCTGGCCTGGTGGGCGCAGGAGAAGCTCTACGAGCAGATCCAGGCGGCTGGCCAGGGGCGTCCGCGCTATGTGTTGCACGATGGTCCTCCCTATGCGAACGGCCGCATTCACATTGGCCATGCGCTGAACAAGATTCTCAAAGACATCATCGTCAAGTCCAAGACGATGGCGGGCTTCCAGGCTCCCTACGTGCCAGGCTGGGACTGTCACGGCCTGCCGATCGAACATCAGGTGATGAAGGAACTCGGCGACAAGAAGAAGGACTTGGACACGCCGGCTATTCGCAAACTCTGTCGTGAATATGCCGAGAAGTATGTCGCGATTCAGCGCGAGGAGTTTCAGCGGCTTGGGGTGTTGGGCGAGTGGCAGCAGCCCTATCTCACGATGACGCCGGCCTATGAAGCGTCGATCATTCGCGAGTTCGGAAAGTTTGTGGAACGTGGCGGAGTCTATAAAGGTCTCAAGCCGGTGTTGTGGTGCACGCAGGACCAGACTGCACTGGCGGAAGCGGAAGTCGAGTACGACAACCATACCTCCCCCTGGGTGTATGTGAAATTTCCTGTCGTGACCTCGCCGTCGGTGCTCTGCGCCACATTCCCCGGTATCGCGTTCCCTGACGGTATCAAGTCGGTGTCGGTTGTCATCTGGACCACCACACCCTGGACGCTTCCGGCCAATCAAGCGGTCTGTCTCCATCGCGATTTCGACTATGCCTT
>MSXN01000022.1:77130-189624 GCA_002083555.1 Nitrospira sp. ST-bin5
GTGGCGAAGGAGTGCAAGCTCGAAGGCTATCGCGTCGTAGGGGTGAAGAAGGGCGGAGAAGGTTTCGAAGGATTGGAAACGCAACGGCCGCTGACGACCGGTTTATCTCCGATTCTGCTCGGCGACTTTGTGACGTTAGAACAGGGAACCGGCTGCGTGCATATCGCGCCGGGCCATGGTATGGAGGACTACATCCTGGTCCTGAATCACAATGCGAGCGCGTCGGTCGGCGAGAAGCTGGAGATCCTGGCGCCGGTCGATAACGGCGGGCGGTTTACGGATGTCGTCAAAGAATTCTCCGGTCAGCATGTGTTCAAGGCCAATCCGAAAATTGTGGAATTTCTCCAGGCCAATGGGCGGCTGCTGGGCCATGGCTCGCTGAATCACTCCTATCCGCATTGCTGGCGCTGTAAGAGTCCCGTCATTTTCCGGGCCACAGAACAGTGGTTTGTGTCAATGGAGACGAACGATCTGCGCAAAGAAGCCCTGGCGGAGATCGAGCGGGTGCAATGGATTCCGGCCTATGGCCGCGACCGAATCAACGGCATGATTCAAAACCGGCCGGACTGGTGTCTCTCGCGCCAGCGCGTGTGGGGCGTGCCGATTCCGGGTTTTACCTGCATGGGCTGCCGGACGGTCGTCGCCGATCCGACCATTATCGAGCATATCGCCGGTCTCATGGAGTCGAAGGGCGCGGATGTCTGGTTTGAGCGATCGGCCGCCGAGCTGCTCCCGGCCGGGACCGCCTGCACCAAGTGCGGCGGGACTGTGTTTGAAAAAGAGCGGGACATTCTGGATGTCTGGTTCGAGTCGGGGGTGAGCTTTGCCGCTGTGTTGAAGCCCCGAAAATGGTGGCCGGCCGATCTTTATCTCGAAGGGTCCGATCAGCATCGGGGCTGGTTCCACAGCGCGTTATTGGCCGGCGTGACGACCGATCGCCGGGCTCCCTACAAGGCTGTGCTGACCCACGGATTTGTCCTCGATGGGCAGGGCAAAAAGATGTCCAAGTCGGCGGGGAACGTCGTGGCTCCGCAGGATGTCATCAAGCAATCAGGCGCCGAGATTCTGCGTTTGTGGGTGTCCGCGCAGGACTATCGTGACGATCTCAGAATTTCACCTGAAATCCTGACCCATCTCATTGAGGCCTACCGGAAGATCAGAAATACCTGCCGGTTCCTGCTGAGCAATCTGTATGACTTCGATCCGGCGAAAGACCGCATCCCCTACGAGCAGTTGCCTGAGTTGGACCGGTGGGCCCTGCATCGGCTGAGCGAGCTGATCCCGCGGGTGAGGGAGTCTTATGACGACTGTGAGTTTCATACGATCTTCCATGCACTCAACAACTTTTGCTCGGTGGATCTGAGCTCCGTCTATCTTGATATTCTGAAAGACCGGCTCTATACCTTCCGGACCGACTCGCCTCTGCGCCGCGGATCACAGACTGTGTTGTTCGAGATTATGATGGCCATGACGAAACTCATGGCACCGATCTTGAGTTTTACAGCGGAAGAAATCTGGCGGGTGGTGTCTGCGCAGGTGCCTGGCGGTCTCGACACGCAGAGCGTCCATCTGGCTTCGTTCCCGGAAGTCGACTCAAAGTGGCGGGATGCGGAACTGGCCGCACGCTGGGAGACATTACTGAATTATCGCAGCCAGGTGCAGGGCGTGCTTGAGGCGAGCCGCCGCGACAAGGTCATTGGATCGTCGCTTGAGGCGCATGTTCAACTGGAGGCGGATGCCAGGGCCCATCAGTTTCTGAAACCCTACGAGAAGGATCTCGGGACAATTTTTATCGTCTCGAAGGTGACATTATCGCAGGGGGCTGCCGACCAGGCGGGAATCCAGGTGTCGGTAGACAAGTCATCAGCCGGCAAATGCGAACGTTGTTGGAACTATCGCGAGGCCGTCGGCGCTGATGCGGAGCATCCGACGCTCTGCGACCGATGCCTGGAGGCAATCCGTTGAGCGGTCCAACCTGGCGGAACCTTGTGCTGGCGTCGCTGACGGGCGGGGTGATCGTGACCGATCAGCTGTCGAAGTTGCACATCGTGCAGACCATGCGACTGCATGAGTCTATTCCAATTATTCCGAATCTATTCAGCCTGACCTATATCCGCAACCCGGGCGCCGCGTTCGGATTATTGGCTGGGAGCAGCAACGCCTTCCGGATGGTGTTCTTCGGGCTCACGTCGATTTTTGCGCTGGTGTTGCTCGGCACGATTCTCTATCGCATGCCGGAACGGGAGTGGATGGGGCGTTTGAGCGTGTCGGCGATTCTCGGCGGCGCCATCGGCAATCTCATCGACCGGCTGCGGTTCGGTGAAGTGATCGACTTCCTGGATGTGTATATCGACAACTACCACTGGCCGGCGTTCAACGTAGCGGATTCCGCGATCACGGTCGGCGTGATCTTTCTGATCATCCACTTCATGTTTGAAAATCAGGATGTCTCGCCGGCGTCGCCGGAGACTCCTTCCGTTCAGACTCCCGGCACGTAGAGGTTCATTCTTCCAAGTCTCCCGCAGCCTCCCCATCACCACGAAACTTCCCCGTAGTGTCTGGTTCCCAACACACGCGAAATGAACTGCCAGGTGAGGCTTGCTAGCGCACGACGATGAACACAAGGACTCCAAGCGCGATACGGTAGTAGGCGAATACTCGCAAGGTGTGCCGCTGGACGTAGGTCAGGAAGGCTGCGATGACGGCCCAGGCGACGAGGAAGGACACGATCATCCCGATGCCCAATGCCACATAGTCTGCCTGATTGAACGTCGCTTTCGCTTTGAGCATCTGATAGGCGGTGGCGGCAATGATGGTCGGCAGGGCGAGGAAGAAGGAGTATTCGGTCGCGACTTTCCGGTCGAGTCCGGCGAGCAAGCCGCCGATGATGGTAGAGCCTGATCGGGACATGCCGGGAATGAGCGAGGCACATTGGGCGACCCCGACCCAGAAGGCGGACTTGATCGAAACTCGGTCCAACTGGGTGGTCTGGATTGTCGGCTGTCGGGCTTCGACCGCGAGAATAATGAGTCCGCCGATGATGGAGGTTGCGGCAACGGTCTGGGGCGTGAACAGCGCGGATTTGATCCATCCGTGCGCGAGGAAGCCGACGCCGGCGGCCGGGAGGAAGGCCAGCCCGAGCCCGATCACAAACCATAAGTGAGGATGAGCTTGCAAGGAGGCCTGGATGAGCGCCTTCCATGTGGGATGCTGGCCGTTCCGTTGCAGCGTCTGCAAGGCCGCTTGCTCTTGCCACGCGCCGGAGAGGAGGCGGCGGATTTTCTCTCGTTCAAAGACGATGACAGCGAGAATAGCCCCGAGCTGAATCGAGATTTCCGCATTGGCCGCAGCATCACCCGTGAACCCGAGTGCATGGCCCACGAGGATCAGATGCCCGGTTGAGGAGACCGGCAGAAATTCGGTCAGCCCTTCCACAATGCCAAGAATAACCGCTAACGCAGGCCCCCATTCAGTCATGACGTTCCTGTATTGAAAAGTGTGCGTGTGGAGATGACGTATCTTTGCGATCATCACAGAGCTATCGGTTGTCGTCAAGTTCAGAGATGCTTCTCGATGGTTGCTCTTGCGCGATGTGGACCCATGCGACAGCTGCAAATAAGTTGACAAAGAAGGACTGTTGGCATACACAGAAATTGAATGAGTACGGCAAAAGAGGAAGGCAACGGTTGGATTCCGTTCATTCCGTTATAAGGCAGCGGTTCCGTTCACCAATACGCGGTCATTGTTAAGAGGGGGAGGTTCGTATGAGACGTGAGTGGATCTTGTCAGTACTGGTGGTCGTCGCCATGATGACCAGCGGTTGCGTGGTTTCGAATAAGAAGTATCAGGATGCGCTGGCGGAAGCGGATAGTGCGAAGATGGAGCTGGAGAAGACGCGCCAGCAGAAGAACGCGATGGAACAGCAGGTGAAGACGCTGAAGGAACTCAACGTCAAGTTCGGGGGCGAGGCGCAAGCGGCTCGCGACGAACTGCAGCGCATTGAGCATGGGCGGGACAAAGAGCGCGGCTCGATCGATACACGGACGAAGGAGCTGGAAGATAAGTTGAAGGCGGTGTCGTCACAGAATCGGAACGTGCGGGCTGAGTATGAGGATGTGAAGCGACACAATGAAACGCTGAAGTCGCTGGTGGCCCGCTATCAGAAGGAGCTCAAGGACCGTTCCCGGTCAGTGACCGGCTCACTGACGCCGTCCGCATCGCTGCCTCCGCTTCCGGGAGCCGCTCCAACGGCTTCGGCGCCGAGCGCTCCCGCGGCCGGTTCGGCGGCGATGAATGTGAACAAGGCGTCCGCGAGCGATATGGTGTTGTTCCTGGGGTTGAAGAAGGACGAGGCCGATCGGATCGTGACCAATCGTCCCTATCGGGTGAAGGGCGAATTGGTCGCCAAGAACGTGGTGCCCAAGGAGACCTTCGACATGATCAAGGATCGTATTTCCGTCAGTCCGTAATTGTTTGCAGGGGCGATGATGCGGTCGATGAGGGCCGTTCTCCCGTCAGGGGGAACGGCCCTCGTGCTTTCAGAGGCTGTCGCGGGATGATTCGTCTCGCAGCTTCCTGCTATGATGAATGGACTCTGATCAGGCAAGGATAAGCTTATGCGACGACTCGGGATTGTGCTCGGTATTGTAGCGGTGGGGCTTGCCATCGGCGGGTATGTGTTCTTCACCGGAGAGCGCAAGGTGCCGGTGCGCTATCGGACCGCCGCCGTCGAGCGGGGTTCCATCGTTTCTATCGTGAGCGCAACGGGCACCATTAATCCGGTCGTGTCCGTGCAAGTCGGCTCGCAAGTTTCCGGCATGATCAAAAGTCTCCACGCGGACTTCAATTCGCGCGTGAAGGCCGGCGACATCGTGGCGGTGATCGATCCGGAACCGTTTAAGGCCCGTCGGGATCAAGCTGCGAGTAATCTGGAAATGGCGAAAGCGAATGTGGCCCGCGCCAAGACGGATGGGGCACAGCGTAAACGCGAACTCGACCGGGTCCGCTCTCTGATCGATCAGAATTTTGTGTCGCAGAATGATGTGGATGTGGCTGTGACCAACGCGCAGGGCGCGGAAGCGCAGGTGCGCGTGGCCGAGGCGCAAGTCAAACAGGCGGAAGCGGCGTTGAACTCAGCGGAACTGGAATTGAAATACACCACGATCCGTTCGCCGGTCGATGGCATTGTGGTGGCCAGAAACATCGAAGTCGGGCAGACCGTCGCCGCCAGCTTTGCCACGCCGAATCTGTTTCTGATCGCGCTCGATTTGACGAAGATGCAGGTGGATACCAATGTGAGCGAGTCGGATATCGGCGGGATCGCCGAGGGAAAGAATGCGACGTTTTCCGTGGATGCCTATCCCGGCGTGCGGTTTTCCGGATCGATCCGCCAGGTGCGGTTGGCTCCGATCAATGTGCAGAATGTGGTGACGTACAATGTTGTGGTGGCCGTCGACAATCAAGACCTGCGTCTGAAGCCGGGGATGACGGCGAATGTTTCCATTGTCGTGGCGCAACGAGAGCAGGTGCTCAAGGTGCCGAACGCTGCATTGCGCTTTGCGCCTCCCAAGAGCGAGCGGGCAGAAGGCGGATTGGCTGAAGGAAAACCAGCCAAGGCTGAGGGGCGACCAGCCGTGAACCGAGCGTCATCCGGCGCTATGGAGTCCGGAGCCGCCGCACGTAAAGTCTGGAAACAAGATGAGTTCGGCGAGTTGGTCTCCGTGTCGGTTCAGACGGGGATTTCCGATGGCGTGGCGACGGAGATTGTCGGTGGATCGCTCGGGGACCAGGATACGGTCATCGTGGGGCTGGATGTGCCTCGATCGAATCGCCAAGGGAGCGAGCTGCCGCCCGGCTTCGGTGGCGGCGGCGGACAGCGCCGCACGCGTGACCGGGGTATTTAGTGGTCATGACTCACTTCGTGCACGGTGTGAACGAATGCCGCTGACAAGGCAGGGCGCTCATGGATAGTGGGCATGGCCAGCCGGTCTCGTTGATTCAGTGCGAAGACTTGTGGAAAGTGTATCGCCTAGGCGATGTGGAGGTGCAGGCTCTTCGCGGGCTGAATCTCACGATCGAGCAAGGCGAGTTTGTCGCGATCATGGGTTCATCGGGGTCAGGGAAGTCGACGCTGATGAACATGTTGGGTTGTCTGGATCAGCCCACCAAAGGCCATTATTGGCTGAACGGTGTCGATGTTGCGGCGCTTCGCGCCGATGAGCTGGCTGAGATCAGGAATCGACAGATCGGGTTCGTTTTTCAAAGCTTCAATCTGATCCCTCGCACCAGCGCATTGGAAAATGCGCAGCTTCCGCTCTTCTATCGCGGCCTCTCTCTTCGCGAACAGCGAGCGCTGGCAGCGGCGGCGTTGGAGCGGGTGGGATTGAAGGGCCGCGAACAGCACTATCCGACGCAATTGTCCGGCGGGCAGCAACAACGTGTGGCCATTGCCCGCGCATTGGTCACGACGCCATCCCTCTTGTTGGCCGACGAACCGACCGGAAATCTGGATACAGAATCGAGCCGGGAAATCATGACGATCCTTGATCGGTTGAACAAGGAAGAAGGCATCACGGTTATCTTAGTGACTCATGAACCGGATATCGCGGCGTATGCCGCCCGTGAAATTGTGATCAAAGACGGCCAGGTCCTCACCGATCGGCATACCAAGCCCGGGCATCCGTCCCCTCTGGTGGGGCGCTGATGCCGGCATTTCTCCTCCTCACGCTCATGACGGCGATCCGTATCCTCAGTCGCAACCGGCTCAGGGCCGGGCTGACAATGTTGGGGATCGTCATCGGGGTTGGTGCCGTGATTGCCATGGTCAGTATCGGAGAGGGAGCCAAGGCGGCCGTGCAGGCGCAAGTCGCCAGTATGGGAACCAATGTCATCATCGTGCTGCCGGGGTCAACGACCGTCAGCGGCGTGCGGGGCGGACAGGGCGGCGCAGTCACGCTGAATGTGTCCGATGCGCTGGAGATGAAGAAGCGCATCCCCTTGCTGCAAGATACCGGGTGGGCGAAGCGTGATGTCATGCAGATCGTCAATGGGAACAAGAATTGGAATGGGTCCGTAAATGGAGTGTCACCAAGCTATTTGACGATCCGTGACTGGTCGTTTACCAGTGGCGGCCCATTTACGCAGGCCGATTTGGATGCCGCGGTGCGTGTGGCGCTGGTCGGCCAAACCGTAGTGGAAAATCTGTTTGAGGCGGGTGAGGAGCCGGTCGGGTCCGTCATTCGGATCAAGAATGTGCCGTTTCGTGTGATCGGGGTGCTGGCACCGAAGGGCCAATCGGCCCAAGGATCGGATCAGGACGACATCGTGTTTATCCCCTTCAGCACCGCGGAGCGGAAAGTCTTTGGGACGCAGTTCATCGGATCGGTTGGGGCCTTGTTTGCCACGACGGAGCGGCAGGAGGATCTGTTTGCTGCGGTCGACCAGATTCGTGAGTTCTTGCGGGCCCGGCACCGGCTCCAAGCCGAACAGGGCGACGACTTTACGATCCGCACGCAGGCCGATATAGGAAAAGTTCAGGAAGGTACGAGTCAGACGCTGACCGTGATGTTGCTCTCCATTGCGGCGGTCTCGCTGCTGGTCGGCGGCATCGGCATTATGAATATTCTCCTGGTCTCCGTGACGGAGCGGACGCGGGAGATCGGCGTTCGGATGGCGGTGGGCGCCAAGCGGCGGCATATCCTCATGCAGTTCTTGATCGAGGCCATGACCTTGAGTGTCGTCGGCGGGACGCTTGGAATTGTCGTCGGGGTGGTGGGCGCGAGGCTGACGACCGTTATCGCGGGGTGGCCCACGATCATTTCCGGCGATACCGTGATCGCGGCGTTTGTCTTTTCGCTCGCGGTCGGTCTCTTTTTCGGTCTCTATCCAGCCAATAAAGCGGCTCGGCTCAATCCGATTGACGCGTTACGCTACGAGTAGCGATCGATTTCAAATCGTCTATCGTCTTCATGTGCAGGGGGTATCGGCGACGTTGCTGGTGCGGGTTCTGCTAGGGCTAGGCTGCTTGTGACGCGCTGGCGGGATGGGCCGGTTCCTGGGAGTCCAGCACCTTATCGATGGCCCGTTCGGGCGTGACGTTGACTTGGTCTGACAGGTCGACAACGAAAGGGGTTGGTGTCTCATTCCCGTTGGGAGTATGGGTGATTGTGACGACAGGTCGATGCAGCGCTGACGGATTCAACTCCGTCACAACAGCCTTTTCGCTCGTATTCAACTGCACGCGGCTGTGAACCGGGTAGATGCCGATCAGCTTGATAAAGCGCGACAGGATGACCTGATCGAACGCCCCGTCCTGGGATTCTCGGAAAATCCGTTGCAGCGCTTGATGGGGTGCCAGCGGAGACGCTCCGCCGAATCCGGTGATCAACTCATCGTAGTAGTCGGCAATCATCAGAATGCGTGAGCGTTCCGACGTAAACTCACCTTTGGTGCCTTGGGGATAGCCCGAATCATCGAGGCGGATATGGTGCTCTCCAATCATTTGCAGGACTCTGGTTTCGAATCCCCCTTGCCGTTCAAGCGCGAGAATACCCAATTGGGGATGCGACTGGAGCAGTTGCCGGTCTTGCCGTGAGGGCGGATGGGAGGTGTTGGCGCTTCGCTGAATGATTGGTGCGGGAATCTGGAGCAGGCCGATGTCGTGAAGCAGCGCGGCCATGGCCAGTTCCTGGAGTTCGAGCGGGTTATAGCCGAACGATTGTCCGACGACGAGGGCTAAGGTGCAGGTGGACAGGGCATGCTGGCTGAGCGATGAGTCACCTGCCCGCTGCTGGCTGAGAGCCATGAAGATGGCCGAGTTAGGGAGGGTTCTGGTGACGATCGTGACTTCTTGGACGGCTTCTGCTGCCAACTGAGGGTCAACGGATCCCTGTTCTGAAATGGACGAGAAGACCGAGTGAACGGATCGCTCCAGTTGTTTTCTGGCAACGAGCGCTTGGGCATACTCTTCATTCAGTTGTGTCAACGGCTTGGGAACTGGCTTCGATGGAAGTGTCTGTGGAGTCAGCGTGATCGCTTGCGAAGAGACCGGCTGGTCGAGGTCAATGAATGTTTCAACATCATCCCCGCGGGACAGATCAATGACGATCTGTTTGGCTCCGGCGCGGCGCAGTTTTTCAATCTGGGTTGCCTGTTCGATGAGCAGCGAGCGCCTGAGGAACGGCGATTGAAACCAGGAGAGGTCGATTTTGGCGACGTACATCCCGAGGCGTAGTTGATCGATCGAAATCGTTTTTGTGGCCATGCTTATAGGCAAGAAGAATAGTTGAAAGAGTTCACCTCCTTATCGGTCGAGTCTGGTGGAATCTGAAGAGGGGCGCCGAGGTATCTTGGGGTCGCTATCGGTCGGCCAGGGAGAGGGCAATCTGGATGCGGGGATGGGTTCGATCGACATCCTTATAGAGATGGGTTTCCACAATGCGATTATCATTGAGGCCGATCCCCTCGCAGAGGGCATCTTGGGCAATTTTGAGTCCGCCGTCGACATCGCGTCTGAGAGGCGAGGTGAAATAAAACCGAATGGAGAGGGCGAGAGGTTCCGATTGAAGCCGATGCATCAGCGCTCGTTTGTAGGGAGATTGAGACAAGGCCAGCCAGAGCTGCTGCCCGACATGCTGCTTATACGTTCGACCTGCCGAAGACAGGACCCGGCGGCCCTGAACCGTAGCGTACTGATGGTTGATGCTGGGTGGAACCGGCAGCGTGATCGCGATGGATTCGGCCGTCACAACAGCAGAGGGCGCCGGGATATGAAGCGGCGCTCGGGGGCGGGCTTGTCGAACCGTTGGGGGTAGATTGGCAACGGACAGCTGTTTCGAAGCTGGTTCGGCTTTGGAGGCCGGTCGATAGGAGACGACGCGAACGGGGACTTTTGAACGATGGGAACCTGTGTGACGTCGTCCGGCAGGCATGGAGCGAGCTTACAGCAGGTTCTGAATCTTCGACATGTTCTGTTCGTAGCGGTCTTCGGTGCGGGCAATGTAGCGGCGCCACTCGCTGGGATTCCAGACTTCCATCCGGTGATACATCCCGACCAGAATGATTTCGAGATCTTCATCCAACGGGATTTGTTTGCGTAAACGGCCTGGAATGAGGATGCGTCCGGTCTTGTCGATTTCCGACGTGCCTGCCTCGGACACGACAAAGTGCATGAAGAGGCGGCTTTGGTCTTCATCGAGCGTCGTCTTGGTTCGGTCGAGGACCTTCTCCCACTCCTTCAACGAATAGATGAGGAGGGATTGTTCCGGGCCCTTGAGGAAGGTGACGGCCTGGCCGTCGGCTTCAATCTGCTCGCGGATCGGGGAGGGGACGATGAAACGCCCCTTCTCGTCGACTTTGCAGAGATATTCGCCAGCGAACATAGAGCGATCCTAGTTTATGACGGGAGGGCGGTTCTGGTTCGGTCGCGGATCCACTGCTCCAGATCCGAACGAACGAATCGCCATTCTTTCCCAAGCTTGAAGGCTGGAATCTGTCTGTTCTGTATATAGCGATAGAGGGTGCGGGTCGTAATCTTCAGGTACAGACACGTCTCCGACACCGTCATCAATTCGCTCTTCGGGGCTGTCCCCATCGTCCCACCTGTTCTGAGAGGGCCTGTTTCTCATAAGACTCCAAAAGATAAGGCCCATTTTAGAGAGTGAGGGCGGATTGTCAAGTAAAAATACATGACAATGCCTGTCATAGACTGTCAGTGCTACCGTCATCGGAGGCTCCGCTATCGGCTGAATCCATCATGGCCTCGACATCCTGTTCGGCGTCCTCACCCATCTCGTCTCCCATGTGTTTCATGAAGCGGGACACTGACTCCGGATCATTCTCATCCAGTCCGTCGAAGTTGTCTGGACCTGAAAGGGATTCAAGCCGGGCTTCCTCGGACTTTGGGGCGGAGAATCGGGAGAGAAGGCGGTCCACAGACTGGCTTCCGCAGTGTTTGCAGGCCGGCGCGGCTGAACTGGCCAGGCTCAACACCAGCAAGGTGCTTCGTTTGCGGCAATCGCGGCAAAAGTACTCATAGATCGGCATGGCTATCCCTTTAAGACTCCCAGTAGACCGGTGGCACGTTGGGCCAGAATTCGATCAGGCACGACACTCGATTCGATCGTTCGTGCCAGTGTGAGGACGAAGACGGCGTCTGCTCCGGCCTTTCGAAGTACCTTGGCACATTCGTTTGTCGTCGTGCCAGTCGTAAAGACGTCATCGATCAGCAGGATACGTTTCTGAGCAATCGACTCCGGTCGGCGGACCGCAAAGGCCCGGCGAAGATTCTTCATCCGTTCTTTTCGCGACAACGTGCTTTGGGGTTCTGATGGAACGATTCGAACGAGATTGGTGAACGAAAGAGGGAGATGCAGGTGTGTGGCCACCTGATCGGCAAGCAGCAGCGATTGATTGAATTCACGCTCTCTCAAACGGGTGGGATGCAACGGGACCGGGATGACGAGGTCTGCATCCAACGAGGCAGGGATGGCGGCGATCATTAAGCGTCCCAGCGGCTTGGCCAGAGAGACTTTCCCTCTGTATTTGAACAGGCAAATAGCGTCTTGCAGGGGCGGCAGATAGGGATACAGGGTCCAGGCTTTCACATAGGCGGGTGGGCGAACCGTGCAGTGGTGGCAGCGATGGGTGGGGCTGTAGGTGAGTGCGACGGGCGAGGGGAGCGGACGATCGCATTGCGAGCAGCGAGCCAGCCTGAGCGGAGCGACGGTGTCCCAGCAGTTCGTGCAAAACAGCGGGACGGGATCGGTCGTGAGCGGCACTCCACAGGCGGCACAGTCAGCCGGCAGAATAAATCTGACGGCGTGCCGTATCAGGCCAGGCAGTTTCTGAGGCCACGATTCCATCTTGCGCCACTCTCAGGCAGGGAGAGATGCGGCTGGTTGTAGGATAGGAACGGGCGCCTGTCAAGGTTGTGGGGTTCTAAATGGTTGTGTTATACGAGGACGATCGTTCTACAAGGCATTGCAGAATCTGAGGTGTCTCGCAGGCATGGTGAAGCTGGCCCGGTTATCCAAGACCTATGAGCGTGGCGAGGCTGTGGTGGCGGCGCTGCATGAGGTGAGTCTCGATGTCGGACGCGGCGAGTTCTGCGCATTTGTCGGGCCCAGCGGTTGCGGGAAGAGTACGTTGCTGAATCTGGCCGGCGGGCTCGATCGGCCTTCGTCCGGAGAGCTCTATCTCGACGGGCGGGCGACTACCACATTTACCAGTCACGATTGGACGGTGGCGCGGCGGGAATTGATCGGCATCGTGTTCCAAGCGTTTCACTTGGTTCCAGGGCTGACGGCTTTGGAGAATGTCGCGCTGCCATTGATGTTGCGCGGAGACGGCGGCCGGTCAGTCGCACAGCGGGTCGAGGAAGTGCTGGAGCTGGTCCGTATGGGGCATCGGAAGCATCATCGTCCCGGAGAATTGTCGGGCGGCGAGCAACAACGGATCGCGATCGCCCGGGCGCTCGCGCATCGGCCGAAATTGCTTCTGGCTGACGAACCGACCGGTAATCTCGACTCCCATCAGGGGGCAGAGATCATGACGTTGATTCGATCGCTGACGAAAGCAGGCGACGTCACGGTCTTGCTGGTGACGCATAGCCAGACTGCCGCGCAATGTGCCGACTATATCTGGACGATGCAGGACGGGCGGCTCGTCTCGCGCACAGCATCGACGGCTTTAACGGGGGTAGCATGACCGATCTCTCGACGACGATTGCAGGGGTGAAGTTTCCCAGCTGTTTCATGAACGCGGCCGGCGCGCTCTGTGTCACGCGGGACGAACTGGTGGCGCTGGGCACATCGCGCGCAGGGGCGATTGTCACCAAGTCTATGACCGTCGAAGCGCGTCAGGGGAATCCGGAGCCCCGGTACTACGGCTTTCCGGGCGGCTCGATCAATTCGATGGGGTTGCCCAATCTCGGCTATCGGGCCTATGCCGAACTCATTCCCGAGTTGAAACAGTTCGGCAAGCCGGTCATTGCGAGCGTGGCGGGGCTGTGCGAAGACGATTTTCCGACGATCGCGGCCGCCATCAATGCAGCGAAGCCCGACTTGATCGAAGTGAATCTCTCCTGCCCGAATATTCCCGGCAAGCCGCAGATCGGCTATGACCCGGAAGCGTCCGAGCGTCTGCTCAAGCGGGTACGGAAGGTTATCACCGTCCCGATGGGTGTGAAGCTGCCGCCCTATTTCGATCCGGCGCACCATGAGGTGATGGGGAAGGTGATCGGCCGGTGCGAGGTCGACTTTCTCAACATGATTAACTCGGTCGGTAACGGCCTCGTGGTCGATCCGGAGCGTGAAGAAGTCGTCATCAAGCCAAAGGGCGGATTCGGCGGGCTCGGCGGCACGATCATCAAGGCCGTGGCGCTCGCGAATGTGCGGGCCTTCTACAAAATCTTCCAGGGAAAGATTCCCATCATCGGCACCGGCGGCGTCATGAACGGCGTCGATGCCTTCGAGCACGTCCTCTGCGGAGCGTCGGCGGTGCAGGTCGGCACGGTTCTGGTTGAAGAGGGGCTTGGCGCCTTCGGACGGCTGGAGACGGAACTGGCCGCGCAGCTGAAGAAGAAGGGCTACGGATCAGTGACGGAATGTCGGGGGAAGGTGAAAGAGCTGTGACGCTATTTCAGGCCGAAATTGCGTGGCAGTAATCCTTGCTGAAGGCCTTGGCGAAGCAACTGCGCCACGTTCCTGACATTCAGCCGCCGCATCAGATTGAAGCGATGCACCTCGACGGTGCGGATGCTGATCGCCAGTGTTTCCGCAATTTCCCGATTCGTATGGCCGAGGGCGACCATCTTCAGGATTTCCCGTTGCCGGGGGGTAATGGAGAACTCGGCCTTCGGGCTCCGGTCTATCTGAAGTGCGTTGTTCCCGCGACTACGTGCCATGTGTGACTCCCGATCAAATGTTCCTCGTCAATCTAGCAAAGGGTCGGCGACCTGTAAACGAAACGACCAATCTGTGCAGCCGGTAAATCCTTCGTGCGTGCAGGTGTTTCCCATCACCGTGGTTCTACGTAAGTGCCAACAGCAATCGGATCTCTAGGAGCCGCACAATGGCCTGGTTGAAAGTCGTCGCGCTCCTCCTCTGGTCTCATATGACTCAGCGGCCGTTTCGCACCGGCCTCACTATTGTGGGCGTGGCGCTTGGTGTGGCAGCGTCGGTGGCGGTGCGGACCGCGAATATGGAGGTGTTGCATTCATTCGAACAGGTGGTTCTCACCGTCGCCGGTCCGACCACCTTGGAAGTGTCCGGCGGGGACTTCGGGCTGGATGAGCAACTGATCACGACGGTGCGGGAAGTCCCGGGCCTGATGTCTGTGTCACCGGTGATTGTGCAGACGGCGGTGCGGCTCGATGCCGGACGTCCGGCTGGAGCGCTGCAAGTGATCGGATTGGATCTGCTGGCGGAATTCGACTCTCGTGGATTTCGGGTGGCGCAGGGGGAAACCGACAACCCGCTTGCTGACTTACTAAGGGCCGACAGCCTGTACCTTGGGAGAAAGTTGGCGGCTGAGTGGCGCCTTGAGCGGGGGAGTACGGTCCAGCTTCAAGTCGGGCCTCGGCAGGTGCAAGCGCGGATTGCGGGCGTGATTCAGGACCGGTCAGACCGGGTCTCATCCTGGGATCATGTGGCGATCATGGACATTGCTGCTGCCCAAGTTCTGTTCGGCATGGTCGGGAAGCTGGATCGGATCGATCTGGTCACAAGCCCTGAGATCGAGATCGAAACAGCAGCACAGGCCGTGCGCGCGGTTGTGCCGCCGCATGTGACGGTCGAGCGGCCGGCGAGCCGGACGCGTCAGGTCGAGCAGATGGTGCGGGCCTTCCGATTGAACCTCACGGTCTTGAGCTGGGTTGGGCTACTGGTCGGTATGTTTCTCATCTATAACACCATGGCCTTCGCTGTGGCGCAACGCCGGCGTGAGATCGGCATCTACCGCGCGATCGGCATGACGGAGTCGCGTGTGGCCTGGCTGTTTCTCGCTGAGGCGGTCATATTCGGGCTGCTGGGCGGGATCGTCGGGAGCGTGGGGGGGATTCTGCTGGCGCAAAAACTTGTCACCCTCGTCAGCCGCACGATTTCGGATCTCTATACCCCGGTGAGTCAGGGGACCGCATCCTGGTTCGACGTAGCCGAACTCTGGCAGGCTTCCGCTGAAGGGATCCTGATCGGTTGTCTTGTCTCCATGATCGGAGCGATCGGGCCGAGCCTGGACGCCAGCCGTACTGCGACCGTGCGGGCGTTGGCTCCCGGTGATTACGAGAGCAGCCGGCAGGTACGCGTGGGGGGCTTGGCCTGGGGAGGACTCGGATTGCTTCTGATCGCCGGGGGGCTGGCGCTGGCCGGACCAGTGGGGGGCGTGCCGATTCTGGGCTATCTGGCCACATTTTGTTTATTGGCTGGCCTGTCCTGCCTTGCCCCGCTCTGTATCACTGGTTGGAAGAAACGGGCGTTGCAGGGGGAGCAGGTTGCCGGTATTCAGGGTGCGATGCGAGAGATCGCCGTGGAGCATGCGGCCAGAAACCCGGGCCGGAACAGCGTCACGGTCTCGGCGCTGATGGTGGGCCTGGCCATCATGATCGGCGTGCTGATCATGGTGCGCAGCTTCCGCCACACCGTCGAACTCTGGATCAACGAAACCGTGATCGCCGACATCGTCGTCGCGCCGTCGACCTGGTTGCGGGAGGCGAATAGCGGGAGTGGCGCGAAGAGTCTGCCTCCCGGTTGGCAAACAGTGCTGGCTGCAATCCCCGGTGTGGCAGAGGTGGATACCTATCGGGATGTGCGGGTGGAGGTAAAGGGGCAGCGTGTGGCGATTGTTTCACGCGATCTGCGGCTCCATGCCAGACGCAGCCAGTATCTTGTCCGGGAGGGGAATTCCACCGACCTGTTGAACCAGGCCGTCGACAGCGGCGGCATCATTGTGTCCGAGGTGCTGGCGAACCGGCTCGGTGTTCGCGAAGGTCACTCGCTGGAGATCATGACGCCGCAAGGAGCGCGATCGTTTCCGGTGGTGGCGGTGTTCTACGACTATGCGACCGACGGCGGGAAACTGGTCATGGATCGCGGGCTGTATCAATCACTTTGGCAGGATACGCTTGTGACGGTCTTTCCCCTCTACCTTCAGCCAGGAGCAAGCACGGAGCAGGTCCGGCAGGCGATCGACGGCGCGTTGCAGCAGGCGCAGGACCGGACATTGCCACCGCTCATCATCAGCAATGGCGAGCTACGGAAAGAAATCCTCGACATCTTCGACCGGACGTTCCTGTTGACCTACGTCCTCGAAGCGATTGCGGTGATTATCGCCATGCTTGGCATCGTGAACACGCTGGTGACCTCGGTGCTGGAACGGCGTAGAGAGTTTGCCACGCTCCGTGCGATCGGTGGCAGTGAGGGACAAATCAGGCAGTTGGTGTTGTGGGAAGCGGCCTATCTGGGGGTGGTCGGTATCGCGCTGGGACTTGTCGGCGGAGGGTTGCTGTCCCTCCTGCTCATCAAAGTGATCAACAAACAGTCATTCGGCTGGACGATTCAGATGATCCTGCCATTCGGTGCCCTCGCCCAAGCAGTGGGTCTAGCAGCAGCAGCGACGCTAGTCGCCGGTTACTTCCCCGCCCGCTGGGCAGCAAGACAGCCGGTGGTGGAGGGGTTAAGAGAGGAATAGTGGAGTGGGTCATAGCAATTGAATAGATTAGTCAGAGCGTGATTCTTCCTAAGCTAGCATCGAGATTCTCCCAGAGTGCATTGTGGCAAGAATGGGGAATCTATAATTGGGACATTTCTAAATTCTAGGAATTCGCATGGAGGCTCATGAAGGTAACTGTTGGTGGTTTTCCAGGATTGATCGCCCTTGATAGCTTTGTTTAATTCATGGCAGAACGATTCTGAGTCTGAGTCAGTGGTAGATTCTACTAGTTCCCACTCGCTTTCTTGCCGCTCGGTCAGGTGATAAATGCGGTTAACATTGCAGAGACCTGTTGGCTTCGGATGACTTTCCCATCGGGTGGGGGAGATCTTCACGAAGCGGAGAGAGTATTGTTGAGCTGTGACTTTGCAGACTTGCTTCTCGAATCCCGCAATCGTCTTGTAAGCTTTGGTAGGGTCCTTTGATGCATAGGCGGACTCCAGATCTATCAGAAACTGTCTTCGTTTGGGCCCTATGGCAGGATCTTTCATCATCTCCAAGATGTTGACTCTGGCTCTATTGAAAAGGTCAGCGTTCCATTCAGGGTTTTGCTGTGCCATTTCAATTCCCCGCTGAGTGGCTGTTTCAATCTCTTGTATGTTTGGTGGGGCGATCTGAAGCAGCGACAAAGAGCCGTCTATGGTTTCAGGGCTTACCGGCGTACAACTGAGAGTAATTCGCTCGCTAGAGTTAGTGCTGTAAAGACTGAATTCTCTAGGTGGGTATTGAATTCCCGGGGGCGCCGCTTCTCCGGAGGAAGCATAGAGTGTCGTGATGAAAAGTAATAGGATGGTGACGATTTGACCTGAGCGCAATGCTCTTAATACGGGATGCAATGCCATATGATCAGCAGGAGTTGGCAACCCATTCATACGGGGCTTTCATTGCAGCTGGTGTCCTGCAATGGCAGTAGGGCAAAGAATAGTCGAAATCCGCCTATCCAGCTACCGGCTGCTGGTAGTCCACTTCGATTTTGAAGCCGAGATCTTCGATCATGCCCCAGACTTCGGGGGCTGGTGAGCCTGGTGTTGTCAGGTAGTTATTCACAAAGACCGAATCGGCCGGGTAGAGGGAGAGGGGCTGGAGGCTGCGGAGGTTGTGTTCGCGGCCGCCGGCGATGCGGATTTCCGTGCGCGGATGCAGGAAGCGGAAGAGGCAGAGGACTTTGAGGCAGCGCTGCGGTGTGAGAGCATCGATGTTCTCCAACGGCGTGCCTTCAACCGGATTCAGCATGTTCAAGGGAATGGAATCCGGCTTCACGTCACGCAGGGCAGTAGCCAGGTCGATGAGGTCTTCGTTGCTTTCCCCCATGCCGACGATCCCGCCTGAGCAGATTTCCAATCCGGCCGCCCGCGCATTCTTGATGGTCGAGAGGCGGTCCTGGAACGTGTGGGTCGTGCAAATCGACTCGTGGAACGCTTCGCTGGTGTTCAGATTGTGGTTCACGCGGTCGACGCCGGCGGCTTTCAACCGCTTGGCCTGCTCATCGCTCATCAAACCGAGCGAGCAACAGATCTGAATCGGGATTTCCTGCTTGATCGACCGGACGGCTCCGGCGATTTCATCGATTTCTCGATCCAACGGGCTGCGTCCGCTGATGACGATGCAGTAGCGCTGGGCCTTCGAGGCGGCGGCTTCGCGTGCACCTTGGATCATCTGTTTCTGCGGGAGCAGATTGTAGCGTTCGATCGGCGCGTTCGAGACGGCGGATTGCGAGCAATAGTGGCAGTCTTCCATGCAGGCGCCGCTCTTCGCGTTCTGCAGCATTTGCAGGCGGACGGTGCGGCCGAAGTATTTCGAGCGGACTTGAAAGGCGGCATGCAGCAGCGCGAGGAGGTCGTCGTCCGGGCTGTTCAAGACGGACAGCGATTCCGCTCTCGTGAGGAGCTCGTCGTTGAGCGCTTTGGTCGCCAGTTGCATGTAATCGGTCATGACGGACACCTTTCAGTCGTGAGTCAACGAAACAGGTTTGATCAATACGGGTTGTACGGTAGCGAGACGGGAGAAAACCTACACGGTTTCAAACGGAGAAGCAATGCCCTGATAGGGGACGGTGCGGACAGAGGACGTGTCGCTCCCTGTGCCTGTAGCCGGTTGACCGGCTTCAAGCCAGGGGAGGGCTGTGAGGGTATTCCAGCGGGCGCAGCGGCGGCAACGGCCGGACCATTCCAATGATTCCTGCTGGCACTGGGTACAGATGTAGGGCACGATCACGCGCTTTTTGAAGCTGAGCGCTTTCTTGAGTTCGACGATGGCCTGCTCGAAGTGCTGCTTACGCAGGTACAGGTTGGCCATGATCTTGTGATAGTCCAACAGATGATCTTGCGGCCCTTCGATGGTGGAGAGTACGTCGAACGCCTCGTCGACCATTTCAAGGCGATAGTAGAGTTTGCCTAGATAGAATTGGAGCACGGGATTCTGCGGATCCTGCTGCAAGGCTTCCTGGTAGATGCGGATGATTTCGCTGGGCTCGCCCTGCTCCAGGAACAGTTCTTCCAGGCGATGGAGGATGATGACGCTTCTGGTCCGGCTGTAGACCTTTTTTAGAATCTCAACGGCGTCTTTCGTCTTGCCTTCATGGATCAGGATCTCGCCGATGCCGATGTAGGCCGGCAGGAAGCTGCGATCTTTTTTGATGGCACCGCGGAAATACCGGCGGGCCTTGTCTGGGTGCCCTCGCTCCAGCAGCTGGCGGCCGACTTCATACATGCAGCCGACGAGGAGATCCGCCTCGGCCTGCTTTTCCGACTCAGGCAGATTCGCTTTCAACAGGCGGTGTTGAATTTCCAGGGCATCGCTCCACTTTTCCAAGCGGATCAGCAGGTCGCGCTTGCGAATCAGGGCCGTCAGGTTATCCGGCTCGATCTTGAGAATCTTCTGTAAGGCCTGCAGTGCGTCTTCATAGCGCTTGGCGCCTTCCAGATCTTTCCCGAGCTCCAGCAGGACTTCGATATTCCGGTCATCGACGCGATGGGCATGCTGGTGCAGTCGGATGGCTTCGGCATAGTTGAGTTCGGAGCGATAGATGTTGCCGAGCCAGAGCAGGGAGTCCACGCGATTGGGGTCCATTGCCAGCGCTTTCTCAAAGAGGCTCATGGCCTCGACCGTGCGCTTGGACATGAAGGCGTGGGTGCCTTCACGGTGCAGGGCGTCCACTTTCTCTTTCCGTCGTGCCAGGCGGCTGCTTTGCCAGGTGATGATGGCGTGCGCGGTTTGTTGCAATCCCACCACGAAGGTCACGACCACGGCGCCGATGGCCATGGAAATGAGCACCAGCGTCACTGGGCTCAGTTCGAATTCCACGGCAGAGCTCGTGCGGACCATCACCATGCCAGGGTTCAGCTCACGGAAATAGCTATAGATGAACACGCCGGCGCTGATGAGGAAGATCGTGAGCAGCAGTCTGAACATGGTCTAGACCGATTTTCGTGTCTTGGGTGTCCTGACGATAATGCGCCGTTTGGGCGCGACGGGTTTTTCGGGCTTCTCTTCCAGCTTCTCTTCCGGAATGCTCAGGGGCTTCGCATCGCTCCAGAGACGCTCCAGCGCGTAGTGCTCGCGGGCGTCCTGCCTGAATATGTGCGCGACGACATCGCCGAAATCCATCAAGGCCCACTGGCCTGATGTGGTGCCTTCGATGCTGAGGGGCCGATCGCCTTGGCCGGTCAGGATGTCGCTGACATGGTCTGCAATGGCGCGCGTTTGTCGGTCCGACTCTGCCGATCCAATGACGAGGTAGTCCGCTATCGAGGTTAACGGACCGACGTGGAGGATCTGGACATCCAGGGCCTTTTTGTCGAGCATCGCTCGACCGATTTCAATCGCTGTGACCTTAGATGTGCGTGCGATGCTGATCCTCCTGATATAACTGTTGGCGAAGTATATAAGATTCCACAGGGGGCGGCAACAAATTTGCCAGCATTGCCCCGCGCTGAATGCGGTGTCTGATGTCGGAGGCAGAAATGGGAGAGGGCGGAAGCGGCAAGCAAATGATCGTCTGTCCGGACGGGAGCGGCAGGTCAAGCCGATCGAGTGCTCCGGTATCCAGTGGCGCCAGCTGGTTGGGGCTGACGTTTCGAAGAAAGGGCAGTGTGGTCAAGCTCTGGAATGACTGTCCCGGCCTGGAGATGACCACGAACGAGCAGGCCGCCAGCAGGGCGTCAGGCTCTCGCCAACTGGCTAGGTCGAGGAACGCGTCAAGGCCGATCAGGAAATACAGCAGGGTTTCAGATCCGTACCGGCGCTGAAGTTCACGGATGGTATCGATCGAGTAGGATTTCCCCTGGCGTGCGATTTCGATATCGGAGAGCTCGAACCCTGGCGTGTCTGCGATGGCGAGACGCGCCATTTCATATCGGTGGTGGGCCGGGGCGAGGGCTCTGTCTTGCTTGTGCGGAGGATCTCCCGTTGGAATGAACAGCGTCCGGTCGAGAGCCAGAATCTCATGCGCTTTCCGGGCGATGGCTAGATGGCCATTATGAATTGGGTTGAAGCTGCCGCCGAAGAGGCCAAGGCGCATAGGTCGTGCTGAGTGCTGAGTGCTGAGTCCTGGAGGGCTGAATTCTGAATCGGATGAACGCATAACTCAGTATTCAGGACCCAGCACTAGAGAATGACCAGGTTGTCGCGATGGATCACTTCGTCATATTCCTGCGGGCCGATCTGTTGCTGGATGTCCTGTGTCTTCAGCCCTTTCATGCGGCCCAGCAGTTCCGAAGAGAAATTCACGAGACCCCTGGCGAATTCTTTTCCGTCCTGATTGATGCAGCTGATCGGATCGCCAGAGTCGAATTGCCCGGTGACCTCAATGATTCCTGACGCGAGCAGACTCTTTCCGCGCAGGGTCAGGGCTTCGACGGCTCCCTGATCGACCCGGATGTGTCCGCGCGGACGAAGGGTAAAGGCGATCCAATGCTTGCGGCTGTTCAGGCGGCGTTCCTTTGCGAGGAAGAGGCTTCCGCCGGGCTCCCCTTTTAAGACTCTGGGGAGCAAGCCGGGCTGTTGGCCGTTGACGATCAATGTGGCGACGCCGTATTCACCGACCTTCTTGGCCGCGCGTACTTTCGTGGCCATGCCTCCGGTCCCCTCGAAGGTGCTGGAAGCGCCGGCTTTGCGTTCGACTTCTTCGGTGATATCCGGAATGAGCGGGATCAGTGTCGCGTTGGGATTCTTGCGCGGATCATCCGTGAACATGCCGTCGACGTCCGATAGGATCACGAGCAGGTCGGCATCGACCAGCTGCGCAACTTGGGCGGCGAGCGTATCGTTGTCACCGACCCGGATCTCCTCGACGGCGACGGTGTCGTTCTCATTGATGATCGGCAGCACGCCGAAGCCGATCAGGGCCGTGAGCGTGTAGCGGGCATTGAGAAATCGGCGGCGGTCGGCGAGGTCCTCGTGAGTCAGCAGAATCTGGGCGACTTGAATGCCGAGCGGCTCAAACGCTTTTTCATAAGCCCACATCAGCCGGCTCTGTCCGACGGCGGCGGCAGCTTGTTTGATGGGGAGACTCTTCGGATATTCTTTGAGTTGCAGCTTTTTGATGCCGGAGATGATGGCGCCGGACGAGACGACAAGGACCTCTCGTCCGTCTGCGCGCAAGGCGGCGATTTCGCCGGCCAATCGTTCGATCTGCTCGGGGCGCAATCCGGTCTCTCGAGAGGCGATCAGGCTGCTCCCGACTTTCACAACGATGCGTGTAGCTTGCTTTAGGAGTTCGTCTCGCACGGCGTCGTCCTCAGGGACTCGACTTGTTTCCCGACATCCGCGATGAGTTCGGTGAGTCCTTCGCGGGTCGCGGCCGACACGGGAAAACACTTGTATTTATGCTTCTTGCAGTAGGCTTGGAGCTGGCTGAGCCGTTCGGACGTACCGCTGATATCGGTCTTGGTGGCGACGACGGCAAAGGGCCGCTGATTCAGTGATTCATCGTAGGCGTCCAGTTCCTGACGCATGATCTCAAGGCTCTGGACCGGTTCCTCGGGGGCCCATTCGGAGACGTCGACGAGGTGGAGAATGAACGCCGTGCGCTCGATGTGGCGGAGAAACTGAAAGCCAAGGCCCTTCCCTTCGGACGCGCCTTCGATCAACCCGGGAATATCAGCGACGACAAAACTGCGGTCTGTTCCCCAGCGGACAACGCCGAGATTCGGAATCAACGTGGTGAAGGGATAGTCGGCGATCTTTGGACGCGCAGATGAAATGGCGGCGATGAGGGTCGATTTTCCGGCGTTTGGAAAGCCGACGAGACCGACATCGGCCAGGAGTTTGAGCTCAAGGCGCAGATGTTTTTCCTCGCCCTCGGTGCCGTGTTCGAAGTGGGTCGGGACGCGGTTTGTGGGGGTGGCAAAGTGGCTGTTGCCGCGTCCGCCACGGCCACCGTGCGCAATCACGGCACTGTCACCGTTGGTGACCAGGTCGGCCAGGACCTCGCCGGTCTCCTGGTCGTAAATCATGGTGCCCACGGGAAGTTCGACGGTGACGGATTTGCCGCGGCGTCCGCTGCAATGGGACGCGCCGCCGTGCCGGCCGTCTTCCGCCTCGTAATGTTTCCGATAGCGCAGATCGAGCAGTGTCGTCAGGCGATGTGAGGCGGTGAAGATGACGTCGCCGCCATTTCCGCCGTCACCACCGTCCGGCCCGCCGCGCGGAACAAACATTTCGCGACGGAAACTGCCAGATCCGTCTCCGCCTCGCCCGGCTTTTACAAAGACCTGTACTTCATCGACAAACATGGTATGTCCCCGTTCAGAGTCGAGAGTATACCTGACCCTGCCCCCGATAGGGGAGGGTCAGGGTGGTTTTGAGCCGAGTAGTGAGCGCGAAAGAAAAGAGAGTTAGGCTTTGACAGGGGCAGGGTAGACGCTGACTTTTCGTCGGTCTTCGCCGCCTTCGAACTTCACAACGCCGGTCACTCGCGCGAACAATGTGTGATCCCGTCCGAGATCGACATTAAACCCGGGGAAAAACTTGGTTCCACGTTGACGGACGATGATACTGCCGGCCTTGACGGTTTCTCCGCCATAGGCCTTGACGCCCAAATACTGTGGGTTACTGTCCCGTCCGTTCCGTGACGATCCGCCGCCTTTGTTTGTTGCCATGGCAGGTCCTTCTCAATAAAGTGCTTATGCCGTTGCAATGCCGGTGATGCGCAGGCTCGTAAAGCCCTGACGATGTCCGCGGGTACGCCGGTAGTTTTTGCGTCGCTTCTTCTTGAACACGGTGATCGAGCGGGTGCGTCCGTGCCGGACGATTTCCGCTGTGACTTTCGCGCCCTTCACCAGAGGTTGTCCGATGACCACCCCGCCGTCTCCGTGCACGAGCCGGACTTGGTCGAGCTCAATCGTTGATCCCACATCGCCTTCAAGTGTGGCCACCTGCAACAGTGACCCAGACTCGACTCGATACTGTTTCCCGCCTGTTTCAATAATCGCGTACATGTCCTATATCTCCTCCAAAGCAGAACGGCTCATATAACAGAGGGGTGATCCGAGTGTCAAGCGAATGACCGGGACTTCCCTCAGAACCCGTCCATTGTTGTGACTGGTGCAGGTTCCTTCCTACCCTCTTTTGGGGGCTAGGAGGGTGTGAGTCATTGGCAGTACTCTGAGACTCCCCCAAACAGCCGTGCGACCGGCTATGTATACCAGATTTTTACCCGGCGAGGTGAGCGACATGCCCCAAGCGACGCGATTTGTGATTCGAACGTACCATCGTATTCCGGTCCGGTGTCTCCTCTATTACATGGGGGGAGAGTTTCTCGGGAAGGGGACGGTGGTGAATATGTCGAGGAATGGGATGCGTGTCCTGGGTGATCATCAGGTGGTACCAGGCATGGAGCTCGTCCTGCGTCTCTCGCTTCCTGATAAAGACGAGCCCGTGGAGATTCAGCGTGTGGTGGTCCGATGGGTTCGCGGTCTGCTCTTCGGAGCCAAGATTGTGACACTGGCTCCGGATGGTGAGGAGCGGGTGGGAAGCTTCTTGAGCGCCAGACTGCGGTCGTACTGCGCTTCGTCCTAGTCTTTCATTCCGCGAGAGGTTATTTCCTCGAACAAAGCCAACGAGGAGGCCGGGGCTTGCTTGACCCCTATCAAGGCCCAGGCTATAGTTTGCGCTCGTTTTCGCCGCCAGTGGTGATTCGTTTACAGAGGAGAGTTCGTCGATGTTAGAGCCTGTTGACAAGATCTGGATGGACGGCAAGTTGGTTCCGTGGGCTGAGGCCAATGTCCATATTCTGACGCATTCCCTGCACTATGGATTGGCCGCATTCGAGGGGATCCGTTGCTACAAAGGTAAATCGGGATCTGCGATCTTCCGGCTTCAGGAGCATGTCGACCGGCTGTTTGATTCTGCGCATATCGGGATGATGGAGATGCCGTACGATCGCAAGCAGATCTCGGAAGCGATTGTAGAGACGGTACGGGCGAACCGTTTGGATGCCTGCTACATTCGTCCCCTGGTCTATATCGGCTATGGGGCGATGGGCGTGCATCCCGGCAATAATCCGATCAGGGTGGCGGTGGCCGCCTGGCGGTGGGGGGCCTATCTCGGCGACGAGGCGTTGGCCAACGGGATGCGCGCGCGAGTGTCGTCCTTCACCCGGCATCATGTGAACGTGTCGATGACGCGGGGAAAAATTTCCGGGTACTACGTGAATTCAATCCTGGCGAAGCGCGAGGCCAAAGCAGATGGGTACGATGAAGCCATCATGCTCGATCCTGAGGGATACGTGGCTGAAGGTACGGGAGAGAATATCTTTATTGTGCGTCGCGGGAAAATCAAAACCACGCCCTTGACGTCCATCCTTGAAGGCATTACGCGAAACTCGATTATCGACATGGCGCGGGAACGCAATATCCCTGTGACGGAAGAGCGGTTTACGCGCGATGAAATGTATTTGGCCGACGAAGTGTTTGTCACCGGCACGGCAGCCGAATTGACGCCGGTGCGAGAAATAGATAACCGACGAATCGGAGCGGGTAAGCCCGGCCCCATCACTCTCGCGTTGCAGAAAGCTTTCTTTGCCATCGTCCGTGGGGAGGATCCTGCGCACGAATCCTGGATTACCCGTATCTGACAATTCTGTCCAGCCTAGCAATGCCACGGTCGATCGCCTGATCTGTCGGGTTTATCTGAGCGTTGATTTGCCGCAGCGTTCTTTGTATGGTCACAACGTAGTGAGGCCCGCCTGCGAGGCTTCGCAGGCGGGCCTCACTCTATCGATGGAACGTTGTAACTGCGTAAAGAGGTTGGATCAATGCGCGGCTGCCGGAGCATCTCCAGCCGGATGCGATTCTGTCGCAGGGGCCGGAGGAGCCGCAGGGGCGGACGAAGTTTCTTTTGGCTTGAGGTCGATCACGGTTGACGCAAAGTTCCGCTGCTTGGCGAGAATGGCCAAACTAAAGGATGTCAGCATAAAGACCGCGGCGACGCCGACGGTCAATTTGCTCAGGAAGTTCGCGGGGCCACGGCTTCCGAAGACGGTCTGACTTGACCCGCCGAAAGACGCCCCGATTTCCGCTCCCTTTCCCGACTGCAGCAAAATTGCGCCGATCATCAGGAAGCAGACAAACACATGAAGAATGACTACCAGCGTATACAACATGCTTAATGCCCCGTTCGTTTTTGTGCGAGAGTGGCGATACTAGCAAAGGACTCGACCTTGAGGCAAGCCCCACCGACCAATGCGCCGTCGATCTCTTCTGATGCCAGAAAATCTGACACGTTTTGTGGCGTGACGCTGCCGCCATACAAAACTCTGGTTCCCTGCGCAATGGCGGAAGACCATTCCTGCTGCAAGAGTCGCCTGATAGTCTGATGCACTGGAATCGCCTGTTCCGGCGATGCGGCTTTTCCCGTTCCGATGGCCCAGACCGGCTCGTAGGCAATAGTGAGGGCCGCCAGTTGCGCGGCTTCGAATCCTTCCAGACTTCCCTTGAGCTGTCCGGTGATGACCTCTGTCGTGCGTCTCGCTTCACGTTGGGATAACGATTCACCAACGCAGAGGATCGGCTTGAGCCCATGCCGAAAGGCTGCAGCGAGTTTCTTCCGTATCACGTCGTCACCTTCGTCGAATAGGGCGCGTCGCTCAGAGTGTCCGAGGATGACATACTGGCAGCCAAGGTCTTTCAGCATCGGTGCGGAGACTTCGCCGGTAAAGGCGCCATGGTCCTCCCAGTGGAGGTTCTGACCAGCTAGCCCAATAGATGACTCGCTTCCCAGTGAGTGGCGAACGGAGTCTAACGCGGTAAACGGTGGAGCGATAACGATCTCGATGGCTGGCGAGGTCATGTTCCGCTGGACTAACTCGCGAGCAAACGCTGCCGCCTCGGAGGCGGTCTTGTTCATCTTCCAATTACCAGCAATCAGGGGTATGCGCACGATATCCTTTGGTCTGGCTTGCTCCGGGATCAGACCTAGAGGTCTAGATCGCTCGATCCGGAAGGGCGACCAACCCCGGGAGCTGTTTGCCTTCCAGAAGTTCGAGGGCCGCGCCACCACCGGTTGAAATGAAGGAGATGCTGTCCGATTCCCCTGCCCGGTGAATGGCCATGGCAGTTTCACCACCGCCGACGATCGTCAATGCATAGGCATTGCCTACGGCATGGGCGATGGATAGTGTTCCGCGGGCGAAAGCATCGATTTCGAACATTCCCATGGGACCGTTCCACAGAATCGTTTTGGCATCCTGCAGGGCCTCGCTGAACAACTTCACGGACGCCGGCCCGATATCCAGGCCATACCACCCTTTCGGAATTTCTTGTACAGGAACAATCTTCGTTTCGGCACCGGGCTCACGGCTGGCGGCGACGACGCAATCGACGGGGAGATAAAATTTCACACCCCGGGACAGGGCATGCTCCTCAATGCCTCGCGCAAAATCGAGCATGTCTTTTTCAACGAGGGAGTTGCCGATTTCAAGGCCCTTGGCTTTCAGGAAGGTGAAGGCCATACCACCGCCGATGATGACCTTGTCGACGCGCTTCCCCAGGTTTTCGATGACCCCGATTTTCCCGGACACCTTGGCGCCGCCGAGAATGGCGACGAACGGGCGCACCGGATTTTCCACGGCGCCTTCCAGGTACTCGATTTCTTTCTTCAGGAGCGCGCCCGCAGCCGAAGCCTTGATGAATTTGGTGATCCCGACGGTTGAGGCGTGCGCCCGGTGGGCGGCGCCAAATGCATCATTCACAAAGACGTCGCCCAGCGACGCCAGTGCCTTTGCGAAGGCGTCATCGTTCTTTTCCTCGCCTGGATGAAAACGAAGATTCTCCAGCAGCATCACATCGCCAGGATTCATTTTCGCGACGAGCTTCTCGACGGCGGGCCCAATGCAATCCGGCGCGAAGATCACTTCTTTGCCGAGCAGCCGGCTCAGCCGCTTGGCCACCGGAGCCAAGCTGTATTTCGGGTCGAAGGCTCCCTTCGGGCGTCCCAGGTGAGAACAGAGAATGACTTTGGCGCCTTCGTCGACGACACGATTGATGGTCGGCAGGGTTGAACGGATGCGGGTGTCATCGGTGATTTGGAGCGACTCGTCGAGGGGGACGTTAAAGTCCGCGCGGATGATCACGCGCTTTCCGCGAAGCTTGACGTCGTCGATGGTTTGCTTGCGCAAATTCATGAGAGCTCCTTTACAGGCCTCCGCGGCAGGTCGCGCTCAGCCGTGCATCCCGCGTGAACGCCGAATCGCCCGTTGGCTACTTTCCCTTAGCCCGTTCAGCTGTGACCTTGATCAAATCCCGCACGCGGCAGGAATAACCCCATTCGTTGTCGTACCAGGCGGTGACTTTGACCATCCGCTTGTCGATCACATTGGTAAGCGGAGCGTCGAGGGTCGCTGAATGCGGATCACCCTTTTTGTCGATGGAGACAATCGGATCTTCTGAGTAGAGCAGAATGTCTTTCAGCGGACCTTCGGCGGCTTTCTTGAACGCCGCGTTCACTTCAGCAATCGTGCAATCCTTCTCGGTTTCAACTGTGAGATCGACCAGGGAGACGTTCGGGGTCGGGACGCGAATGGCCAACCCATCCAATTTGCCTTTCAACTGGGGGATCACCAGATGGAGTGCTTTGGCTGCGCCGGTGCTGGTCGGAATCATCGACATGCCAGCCGCGCGTGCGCGCCGCAGGTCCTTGTGCGGAAGGTCAAGCAACTGCTGATCATTCGTGTAGGAGTGGATCGTTGTCATAACGCCATGCTTGATGCCGAAATTTTCCAACAACACTTTGGCGACCGGCGCGAGACAGTTCGTGGTGCAGGAAGCATTCGAAATAATGTGATGATTCTTCGGGTCGAAGGTGCTGTCGTTCACGCCGAGCACGATCGTCACATCAGGATCCGTTGCGGGTGCCGAGATGATGACTTGTTTAGCTCCGGCCGCCAAATGCTTGCCCGCGCCTTCGCGATCGGTGAAACGCCCCGTCGATTCGATGACCACGTCGACGTTGAGCTCTTTCCAGGGGAGTTCCTTCGGGTCCTTGATGGCCAGCACCTTGATCGGTTTGCCATCGACGATAATCTGATCCCCTTTGGCTTCCACGCTGACACCGAGCGTGCCATGTACAGAGTCGTATTTCAAAAGATAGGCGAGTGTCTTTGCATCCGTGAGGTCGTTGATGGCGACAAATTCCAGAGCCGGGTCTCCCAGGGAAGCCCGCAATACGTTTCGTCCGATACGCCCAAATCCATTGATTCCTACGCGAATAGCCATGTCGTCATGTCCTTTACTGAATAGCAAACCGGTCGCAGATCACCGGCAATCGTGTTCGCGATAGTATCGGCGGTCAGAATCCTTGTCAAGCTATACGAAGGTAGGAATACGTGAAGAAACCCCAGTATTTGAGGCGTTTTTTTAAGCATGACCTTAGTAGAAACAAGGGGGCTGCGCTGCGCAAGCCGGGTTGCTTCTCCTGATCCCTCTTCGCTAGAGTTCCGACCGGAAAGATTGATGTTTTGGAGGTAAGGTGCGATGGCGGATACGCTCTCAGAGAAAGCTGCGCAGGCGTTGGAGTGGCCGAAGGTCCTGGAGCGCGTTGCACAAGGGGCGCAATCTGCGCTGGGGGCTGCACGTTGCCGGACGATGGCTCTGGATAACGATCTGGAGACGTTGGTGCGTCGTCAGCAGGAGACGACGGAGTGGTTGCGCCTGAGCGATGGGAGCGATCCGGCCCCGGTGCTGTCGTTTCCGGATACGCGCGAGTTAGTCGAACGGGCCGGCAAGGGAGGCGTGCTTGAGGCGCTGGAGTTGCGGGACTGCGGACTCGTGTTGACACGGATGGACGAGGTCGCGCGCTTCTGCGCTCGTCATGCGCACGAGGCCCCGATGGTGATGGCTCTGGCAGAGGGCCTGCAGTCGACTCGCGAGCTTCAGAATATTACGCGGGCGCTCGACGCCGCGATTCAGCCTGATGGGGCGATCAAAGAATCGGCTACGCCGGAGTTGCGACGTCTCACCCAGGCGGCGCAGGAGCTGAAACAGCGTATGCGCGAGCAGTTGGAGCGGATTCTACACTCCAGTCGCTATGAAGAGGTGCTGCAGGAATCGTATTTCGCCCAGCGGGAAGGACGCTATGTGTTGCCGGTGAAGGCGGACATGCGAGGGCGTATGCCGGGGATTGTGCACGATGTGTCGGCCAGCGGCGCGACGGTGTTTCTCGAACCGCGTGAATTGGTGGAATTAAATAACTCGATCAAGGTCGCCGACCTTGAAATCGAGCGGGAAGTGCGGCGAATCCTGCGCGAGCTTACACTCCTGGTTGCCGGGCAGGCAGACGCATTGCAGGCCGGGATCGAGGTGCTGGTGGAGCTTGATTTGGTGCAGGCGAAAGCGGCGTTCAGCCGGCGACTCAAGGCCAATTCCGTGCGGTTGAATGACCGGGGGCGGGTCATGCTGAAGCAGGCGCGTCATCCGCTGTTGATACTGGCAAAAGATGATGTCGTGGCGAACGACATTCTGCTCGACGAGTCGATTCGTGTGCTGGTCATCTCCGGCCCCAATACTGGCGGTAAGACGGTCACGCTGAAGATTGTCGGGTTGTTTTCGTTGATGGTACGGGCGGGCTTGCATCTTCCCTGTGCCCCTGAGTCAGTGATGGCAATCTTCCCTGAGCTCTATGCCGACATCGGTGATGCCCAGGATCTGAGCCGTGACCTCTCCAGTTTTTCCGCCCACATGTCGCAGATGGTGCAATTGCTCGCAGAGTCGGCACGGTCGCTGAGTAGTGGCGACGACCCCGGACAGTCACTCGTGTTGCTCGATGAACCGGTGACGTCGACGGATCCGCAGGAAGGGGCGGCGCTGGCAGAAGCCCTGTTGTGCCACCTCGCATCGCTGAATATGAAAGTCGTGGTGACGACTCACTACGGACCGTTGAAAGAACTGGCCCAAACGATGCCGGGGTTTGCCAATGCCAGCGTTGAGTTTGACGTGACGCGCTTAGCACCGACCTACCGCTTGTTTCTCGGCGTGCCCGGAGGCTCGTCGGCATTGGAGATCGCCGGTCGTCTCGGGATGGATGGAAAGATTTTAGACGATGCGCGTCAGCGCTTGCCCAAGGATGACCGACGGTTGGAAGACCTCATGGTTGATCTCCAGCAGAAACAGCGGCAGTTGGCCGACGATGTGGAACGGGCGGCCCAGGCGAGGGCCGAGGCCGAACGCGCCGCCGTTGAAGTGAAGGGGTTGCAGGCACGCTTGGAAGAGGCGGAACTGGAAGCGCGGAAGGGGTTGAAGAAGAAGCTGGGCGAGCAGTTTCAGCGGGCGCGGGCGGAGGTGCAGGCGACCGTCGATGCCCTCAAGCGCGAGCAGAAGCTGATCAAGGCCAAGGAGACCTCCCAGCGTCTCAGTGAATTGGAAATCCAGACCAAACACGAACTAGTTCCTGCCGGCGCACCGATTCCGGTCGAACAGCTCCGGATCGGCGACCAGGTGGAAATTGCCGGGTTGGGCATGACCGGCAGTCTGCTCGAAGCTCCGCAGGGGAAGAAACGCGTTCGGGTGAAAGTGGGAGAAGGGGAAGTCCTGGCAACCGTGGCGAATCTCATCGGTGTGGCGTCCGGGGCGGCTGCGCCAGCTCCCACGGTATCTTCGTCGGCATCAAGTCCTCGACGGTTTTCACCCGGCGGCGGGCTGGGTCTCGACGAACAGACGGTGGTCGATGTGCGCGGGCAGGCGGCTGATGAGGCGCTCGATCACGTCATTGCCGCGTTGGATCGGGCGACATTGGACGGCGCTCCGTTCTTGCGCATCATTCATGGACATGGGACGGGTAAGCTGAAAGCCTCGTTGCGAGCGTATTTGAAAGACTCTCCGTATGTGGCCGCAACGCGCCCTGGTGATCGGGCCGAGGGGGGCGATGGGGTGACGATCGTGTCTGTGCGCTAGTCCCTTCCAGGTTGTCTGAAGGAGGCCCAAACCTGTTTGGGGCGTTTGAACACCCGCTATTGGATGTGGTGTTTGGCCATGCGATAGCGCAGCGTGTTGCGCGTGATTTTAAGGAGCCGGCTGGCTTCGGAGACGTTCCCGCCTGATTTGCGGAGGGCTTCCTCCAGCATCTTCTTCTCCATGTCTTGAAACGACAGACCGAAGGCGAGCAGGGAGGGCTTGAGTTCGGTGCTCGGTTGCTCGGGCGCTTTGCCGGTTTTGACGGAGGTCGGGAGGTGCTGGGGTTCGATCTGGTTGGCCTTGCAGGTAATCGTGAGCCACTCGACCACATTGTGAAGTTCTCTGACATTGCCCGGCCAATGATGACGCTGTAGCACGGCTAAGGACTCCGGGGTGATGCCGGTGATGCGGCATCCGTGGTCGCGGCGCGCCTGCGCCAGGAAGTGGTGCAGTATTGGTTCGATATCATTCAGCCGTTCACGGAGCGGGGGAATGCGGAGCTGATACACATTGAGCCGGTAGTATAGATCGAGACGGAAGCGCCCGGTCTTGATATGAGCCGGGAGATCTTCGTTGGTCGCGGCGATGACGCGGATATTGACCCTGTGACTATGCGTGTCGCCGAGAGGGTCGACGCGATGGTCTTCGAGGACCCGCAGCAGTTTAGCCTGTGCCGAGGCGCTCATCTCTCCGATTTCATCAAGGAACAGGGTGCCGCCTTCGGCGAGCTGGAACCGTCCGGGCTTGGTGTGCTTCGCATCGGTGAAGGCGCCCTGGTGATAACCGAAGAGTTCCGATTCGAGCAGGTGTTCAGGAATGCCGGCGCAGTTCAGCGCGATGAGCGGGCCGAGCGCTCGTAGACTGGCATAGTGAATGGCCTGGGCAAAGAGTTCCTTGCCGGTGCCGCTTTCTCCGGTGATCAAGACGGTGGCATCCGTCAGCGCGACTTCACGAGCCAATTGTTTGATGAGCCGCATTTGGGGGGACATGCTGATGATGAGATCGAAGCGATCGGCTGGCCGCTTAGTGGTGACCGGCGGGTTCTGCGCAGATAGTGCTCGGCGAACGGCAGCATCAACGGCGGCCACCGTAACGGGTGTGGTCAGATAGTCGGCAGCGCCGGCACGCATGGCGTCGACCGCGTCTCGCGCCGAATCGCGCGGTCCGATTAGAATGACGGAGGGAGATCCCGGATGCAGGTTGGTTTGGTGCAACAGGGGTTGGCTGGTTTCAGGGCTGCCTTCGCACAGAATGAGCGCGAAGTTCTGACGGTGGAGTTCTCGGAGGCCCGCTGCCACATCGGATACGTTGAGCAGAGTGGTATGGGAGGGAACGACCTGCTCAAGGGCTCGTCGTATCTGAGGATCGCGTGAAATCAGAAGGACTGTCGTAGGGTTCATTCGGAGGGCTCCTTGCTCAGGACTCCTGGCGAACCACCGATCGACTAGAGACAGCCTACTCCTCATTGTGGCCGAATGAAAGAGGGGGAGGGGGCGTCGAACTTAGGGAGAAGGCGGCTGGTTTGCTCTGGCGATGGCTACATTTCGTTGGAGTCCGACCAGTTTTGCCCGGCGGATGGGGCTGTGTTGAAAGGATGAACGAAAGGTCGCCTCATCCATATTGGCCAGTTTTTCCAGAGAAGGGGCCAGCGTGAGAGGTGAGGGCTGAAAAGCCGGTTCCCGGGTGAAGCCCGCCCGCAGATTGAACGGACAAACGTCGAGACAATCGTCGCAGCCAAAGATATGATTGCCGAGCTGTGGCTGTAGGTCGTTCGGGATCGTGGCGGCTTCTCCGCGATGTTCGATCGTCAGATACGAGAGGCATCGGGTGGCATCGACCACATATGGATCTGTGATGGCCCCGGTAGGACAGGCCTGAATGCAGAGGGTGCAGTTTCCGCAGAGGTCCGTGGCCGGTTCGTCGGCTTCCAACTCCAGGGTCGTGAGAATTTCGCCCAGAAGCAACCAGGATCCATGGTCCGGCGATACGAGATTGGAATGTTTGCCGATCCAGCCCAGCCCTGCTTGCTCGGCCCAGGCCTTTTCCATGATCGGCCCGGTATCGACGTAGGACCGGGTGATCGCTTGAGGGGCCAATGCGGCGATTCGTGCTTCCAGCTGTGTGAGTTTCTTGCCGAGCACGTCATGATAGTCTCGCCCCCAGGCATAGCGGGCGATGCGGCCGTGGCCGGGTCGTTCATCGGCGCGCTCGTCGGTCAGATAGTTCATGCCAACACAGATGATGGAGTGACAGTCCGGTAAGACGATACGTGGATCAGCCCGTTTCTCCGGCGCTCGCTCCATCCAGGCCATGGTGGCATGGTAGCCGCGCTGGAGCCACTGGGTCAGTCGCGCGGCGAGCGTGGGCTGTGGAGAAGATGCTCGGTCCACGCGAGTAATCCCGACGGCGTCGAATCCGAGCGCGAGGGCTTCTTGTTTGATTGCCCGAGTGAGGGGCATAGGGTTACTGCTGAGGCGAACAATCGTAGCGGACGCTGAACTGGGCGGAGCAATGACCGGATTGGCAGCGATTGCAGGCACCGGTGATCTTGGTCTTCCAGTCGGTCTGTTTGTCATCGAACCGGCACAATAGCCGGCCGCCGGTCGAGATTGTCGTCCAGGGTTTGGACGAACCAGGCGCTTGAGCCACACGGCAGCCCGGCGGGAACGGAACCGCGCAACTGTGGGAGGGCTCCCCTTTTCCCATGCCGAAGCTACAGGACTGTTCGGTGGTCGCGGTCGATTCCTGCATCAGCTGAGCGGACGCGGTTCCGGCCAGGAGACACTGGAGTCCGGCCGTCACGAACAGCAACATGAGAAATGAGTACGTGCGATGCATGGCGCATCCTAGCACAGAGTGATTTGTCCCGGTCAATTGCGATTCCTGCTCGCGGGTCGTAGGAAGGGTCGGTATAATCGCGCCATGTTGAAGCGGCTCATACGGTCCTTCATGGCAGTACTGGTCCTGCTCGGTTCGACCTGGGCCTGGGCCGGTGATCCTGTTTCCCTTGATGTGAAGGTTCAGGCGACGGGCGGGGTGAAGGCCACAGCCACGGTATTCTTTCCGGTCGAGCCGGGGATCATTCAGCAGCTGTTGACTGACTATACCCACTGGCCGGACCTCTTCGACACGCGGATGCGGATGGCGGAAATTCGAGAGCAGCCTGGCAGCGTCTTCACCGATGTCCGGATCGAGCATGCGCTGTTGCCCGGTGAACGACGTCTGCTGAGCGAGTCGCGGATGCTGTCGACTGGTGGTCTGTTGACCGAGCTGAGAGGTGGAGATTTCAAACAATACCGTCGGGTCTGGTTACTAACTCCGACGCAGGGTGGCAGACATACGAACGCCGAGTTTGAACTGCTGGTCGAGATTGAGACATTTGTGCCCGATTGGGTCATTGCCGTCGCGATGCGCCAGGAACTCGAAACGCATTTTCGGATTGTCAGAGAGAAGGCGTTGGTCCGGGCTACGCAGGGAAGATGAACTCTGATAGTTCGGCTTTCTCGATGCCCTGTTTCACCAGGCGGGGAATATCCAGTGCCCGTTCGACCGAGAGGAGCTCCTCAAGGCGTGTTTTGGTACTCGGGTGTGGAGGGGTGAACAATTTGCAGCAGTCCTGATCCGGCTCGATCGATGTTTCGTAGGTGCCGATCCGTTTCGCATCGTCCGTAATTTCCAGTTTGTCCATGCCGATGAGCGGCCGCAGGATCGGCAGGCCCGCCGCCTCTTCGACTACCGAAATGTTCTCAGGGGTCTGAGACGCCACCTGGCCTAAACTGTCTCCGGTGACTAGGCCCCAACACTGTTCCCGCCGCGCGAGTTCCTCCGCAATCCGGAGCATCATGCGGCGATAGAGCACCACGCGAAACGGCGCCGGGGTGTTCAGGACGATCTCGCGTTGAATTTCTCCGAAAGGAATCACGTAGAGCCGGGACTTGTGCAGGTAGGCGGTGAGCGTCTGCACGAGATCGCGGACCTTATCTTCCGAGTCGCGACTGACGAGTGGCCGGCCCGAGAAGTGAACGAAGAGGGCGCGGCAGCCGCGTTTGATCATGCGATAGGACGCGACCGGCGAGTCAATTCCGCCGGAGATGAGGCAGGCGACCTTGCCGCTCACTCCCACCGGCATACCTCCGGGGCCCGGAGTCTTTTCGATTGCGAAATAGACATCCCTGGAAAGCATCTCAAGATAGACGGTAATGTCGGGGGCTCTGAGGCTGACGGCTTTGCCAGTCTGTTCGTGGATGGCAGCGCCGACGATGCGTTCCGCGTCCATCGATGTCAATGGCAGGCGCTTGTCGGCGCGCTTTGCGGTCACGCGGAAGGTTGAATAGGATTTCGTTCGAAGCTCGTCAATGATGGCCGCGCTGAGGGCCTCGAAGTTGGGGTGCGCCAGATCGAGCGGCACGGAGTCGGCCAGTGAAAAGTTCGCAATGCCGCAGACGCGGGACAGCCGCTGGCGAATGATGTCACGGTTGGCTTCTGACGGAAGGATCACCCGGATGCGGCTGCGAAGATTTTCGACCTGTCTGACCCCAAGATCGCTGAGGGCCAACTGGATATTTCGAACCAGGAGATCCTCGAAGTAGTCGCGATTGCGACCCTTGAGGGCAAGTTCGTGGTAGTGGACGATGGCGCAGCGCATTCTTAGCTCTCTGCATTCAGCTCTCAGTGGTCAGCTTTGAATTGGCTGATTGGTGAAAACGGATTGCGTATCAGTGTTCGCTCTCCAGGAACCGCTCCGCGTCGATGGCGGCCATGCAGCCGGAGCCTGCGGCGGTGACGGCTTGGCGATAGGTCGAGTCCTGCACGTCGCCGGCGGCGAAGACGCCCGGGACATTGGTGGCGGTGCCGCGCTGCGTCCGGATATAGCCCTTTTCATCCATGTCTATCTGCCCTGCAAAGAGCGCAGTGTTGGGTCGATGGCCAATGGCGACAAAGACGCCGGCACAAGGAACGTCAGCGATTTTTCCGGTTACCACGTTCTTGAGCCGCGCGCCGGTGACGACTTCCGATCCCAGGATGTCTTCGACGACCGTGTTCCAGATGAAACTGATCTTCTCATTGTGCAGAGCCCGGTCTTGCATGATCTTTGAGGCGCGCAGTTTGTCCCGCCGATGGACGATCGAAACTTTCGTGGCGAATTTGGTCAGGAAGCTTGCTTCCTCCAGTGCACTGTCGCCCCCGCCGACGACGATGAGTTCCTTCCCCTTGAAGAAAAACCCATCGCAAGTCGCGCAAGTGGAGACGCCGTGGCCGGTCAGTCTTGATTCGTTCTTGATGCCGATCGGAATGGCCGAGGCGCCGGTCGCGATGATGACCGTCTGGGTTTGGACGGTTTGCTCCCCATCGATGGTCAAGGTGAATGGCCGTTGTGCGAGGTCCACGGCTGTGACATCGCCGGTGAGAAACTCGGTGCCGAATCGCTCGGCCTGTGCCCGCATGTCTTTCATCAGTTCCGGGCCCATGATGCCTTTGGCAAACCCGGGATAGTTCTCTACTTCGGTCGTCGTCGTGAGTTGACCGCCGGACTGCCAGCCTTCGATGAGGAGCGGTGACAGATTCGCCCGTGCCGCATAGATGGCGGCGGTCAATCCGGCCGGTCCTGATCCGATGATGACGACGTGACGCATGGGAATGGAATCTAACACAGTGAGAAAAGAGAATGCATGGGGAGTGGACGTCAGGCTGATGTGCGCAGCAATTGGTCCAGTGACCGGACCTGTTTCTTGAGTTGCGGAAGCGGGAGCGTGCCATCGAGTGTGAAGTCTGCGCGACGGCGTTTCTCTGTCAGCGGCATCTGGCTCTTGATCCGTCGAAGGGCTTCGGCGCGGGAGAGGCCGTTGCGCGTCTTGAGGCGAGCGATCTGGGTTTCGCGATCAGCCGTCACGACGATGGTGGTGTCGACGCGTTCGTCGATGCCGGCCTCGAAGAGGAGGGGGACGTCGTAGATCACCACGGCATTCGGATCTTTTCTGGCAGCTTGTTTCGTCAGCCTGATTTGCTCACGTGCGACACGGGGGTGAATGATGCGTTCCAGCTGGCGCAGCTTGGCAGGATGCCCAAAGACTTTCCCTCCCAGGGCCGGGCGATTCACTGTGCGATCAGGGTTCAGGACCGTCTTGCCGAATGCTTTGACGATCTCCCGCCAGGCTGGTTTGCCCGGTTGGACAACATCACGCGCCAGCGCATCGGCATCGATGATCACGGCACCGCAGCGCTTGAACATGCCGGCGACCGTACTCTTGCCGGTGGCGATGCCGCCTGTGAGTCCCACTAGGATCATGGCGGCGGAGCTTATCACGGGGGTGCCTACCCCACAAGAAACACGGTTGACAGGCTGCTGTGTGCGCCTGTAAGACCTAACCTATGCGTAATCTGATGTTCGCAATCGGGTGCTTGTTGAGTTTGGCCAGTCCGGCTTGGGCGGAAGAGTCTTCGGTAACGGCTCCTCGAACCATTACCGTCGCGCTCGATGGCACTGGGGATTTCACGTCGATCCAGGAGGCTGTGGATGCCGCGAAGAAAGGAGACACGGTATTCTTAAAGCCTGGCGCCTATGCCCAAGACCTCACCATCCACAGCAAGGACAAGATCAAGCTGATCGGGGCCGGAGTGGACAAGGTCACGATGTTGGGCCGTGAGGATCTTGTGGGTGTCCTGCACGTAGGAAAGTGGCCGTATGGAGCCACGAATATCGAGATTAGCGGATTGACGATTAATGAGCATGGCGGCCATGCCCTCGGTATTTTTAACGGCAAGGGCATCACGTTGCGCAATCTTCGCGTGAAGGGAATGCTCTTCGGGCAGCAGGTGCAGGATGTGCGCATTGAAGACTGTGTGATCGGCGGCAGTGAGACGACGGGCGTGCAGTTTTCCGATTCCCAGGCTGTCCTGGTCGGCAATGTGATTCATGATAACGATCATGGGGTCAACATCGCAGGCAAGTCTGACGTCCGGTTAGAGCGGAATGTGATTCTCCGGAGCCTGTTCGAAGCCGTCGTGGTGAACGACAAGGCGAAGGCCTCGCTGGTCGGCAATACGCTGGTGAAGAACGGCGGCGGCGCGGCGTTTCTCGGCGCCTCCCAGAGCGATGCCTCCGGGAATGTTATCGGCCTGAATAAGGTCGGTTTTCTGATCGCCCCGTCCAGCCGGGTGACGACCTCGTTCAATGCGCTGTTTAACAGCGAAGGTGACTACATACGCGCGGGATCTCCGAATACCCCGGCGCCAGATCTGAGGCAGGACTCGGATGTGGTGGGTGACCCTCGCTTCGTCGATGCGGAGCACGACGATTTCCGGCTTCGCTTAGATAGTGGGATCCTCAATAGAGGGCAGTTCCCGTTTCTCGGTGCGCTTCCCCCGGTTCAAAAGCTCTCTTCTACTCGCTAAAGTCATTGAAACATCACGCGATGGTCTGTGTCCCTGACAGATTGAAACTGTGTGGTATGCTTTCTCTACGGTTTTGCTCTCCCGACCTCACGCCTCTCAAGAAAACCGAGAGTAGGGCCGATAAGCATCTACCAGGAGGTTTCCATTGGCCAGCTTCCGACAGGATTTCGATACCAGATCCGGCGACGGGATCCCTTCTCTGGATGACATGGAGTCTGGGAAGCTCGTCGGAGCGGTCCTCCCGATGTCCGATAAGGCTCAGACCCAGATGCGTGAGAGTATAGAAGTCATCGATTATCTCCTCAATCAGGAACGTGTCGTCTGGATGTAGGCGTGCGCTTCCTCCGTTTTGCTTTTCCCGCTCTCGGCCTTCTTTCCTCCCGACCGCTTTCGTGAGAGATCTCCCGAAAACGTTCGAATCCCCCTTCTGTCTGGTGATGCGTACTTGACAGCCTCCGATCGCCTTACTACTCTCCTGATGGGTTCTCTCTTGCTCTCATCGTTCGTACACAAAGGGGTGTCTTATGGATACAGTGTTGCTGCGGAGTGTTGTAATTCTTGGAAGCCTAGTGTTCGGATCGGCAGTTGCGGTAGCCCAGGAGATGCCAAAGGAGTCGGTCTTACCCTTAAGTCTCGCCCAACGGGCGACACAGGCCGCGATCGATGCCTGCAAGAAAGACGGGTATCGCGTGAGCGTGTCGGTCGTCGATCGCGCGGGCTTGCTGCGCGCGATGGGACGGGCGGATGGAGCTGGTCCTCATACCATTGATAGCAGTCGAAAGAAGGCATACACCGCAGCGAGTTTGCGTCGTGCCACGAGCGAACTGGCCGACCTCCTGAGCCGGACGCCGACGCTACAGGCGTTGCGGGATATGAATGAGCAGATTCTGATGCTGGGCGGCGGCTTGCCGATCGAGATCGGTGGAGAGGTGGTTGGTGCGATCGGTGTCGGCGGTGCGCCCGGGACTCATCTAGACGATGCCTGTGCCGAAGCGGGCCTGGATGCCATTGGCGCTGCCCCGAAGATTCCGGCGGCGAAGTGATGCGACTCCTGCGGCGGCATATCCTCGTCGCTGCGATTGGCTTCTTGAGCGCGTGCAATAGCGGTGTGCCGGAACCGGCGTCCACTGAAATTCCAGGGACCGGTCTCCGGCTGACGGTCGTGCGAGTCGCTACCGATCCGTTTCTGTCCCGGCATAACCTGGCCATGACGATCGAGCGCGCGAGTAACTGCACGGAGACGGTAGACCTTTTCCCCGACACCGGCCACACCAGTCGCCGCAATGTGTATGTTACGGCCAAGGCCCAGGTCTATGTCGTCGGACAATTCGATGCCCGTGTGATCGACGTTCGCCAGTGCAGTATTACGCTCTCGGAATTCCGGCACCTGGAGAGAGACGTCATCTTCGTTGGAGCGTTTGATGAGGATGCGGAAGAGCATTGGGGATTTGTGTCTGCCTCAGAACGCCCGGAACGGCCGTTTGAAAAGCGGTAACCCTCGTTCGCCAGCGAACAAGGAATCGCTGGCGACTGATTCGATGTCTGCTGAGCGCGTATGAATCAACCGATCGTCGGGTACCACCTGGATGAGTATCGCGACTGGGTCGCCGACCTGGCTTGCGGCCATGGGCAGCATGTGCGCCATCAGCCGCCATTCTTCTCTCGCCCCTGGGTGCTCACTCCGGAAGGCCGGGAGCGCCAGCTTGGCCAGTTGCTATTTTGTAAGCGCTGCCAGGAGCCGGACCTGTCTTCCCCGGTCGCATGATTCTTCCTGTCAGCGGCATGGCTGCCTTTCTCCACTCAAATAACTGAATTGCTTGGTGCTGCCACCTTCCGGTGGTAGCCTTCCCGATAACACCTGGCATCCAAGAGCTGATCTCTGCCAGGCGGTTCGAAGGGAGAGGGCTATGCCTACCGCGACATTGACGGTGCTGTCCTCGCAGGAGCATCGGAAGAGGTTTTTTCTGCATCGCGTGCAAAGGGGGTATGCGGCCTGGGTTGGCTTCATGCTCTTCTTGTATTCCACCTTGTTCTTCACGCTGGCCTTTTACGGACCGCATCTTGGGCCGATGATCACGTTGTACGGCGGCGGCTCGCTTGCAGAGCGTCAGGCCGCCGCCAGTGAGATGTTATTGCTCAGCGAAACCGTGTCGGTGGCCGTGCCGGTCCTGTTTCTTGGGGCCGTCATTTTCAGCCTGGTTCTGACCCGCCGGGTGGCGGGGCCGCTGGTCCAGCTAGACCAGAGTATCCAGGAATGGGCGAAGGGGAATCTGAGCTGGCGCGTACAGTTTAGGCAGTCCGATCGCCTGGATGAGCTGGCGTCAACGGCCAACCAGGCGCTGGCCAAGGTCGAACAGGCGTTTGGAGACATCCATCGCCAGACGGCAGTGATTCAGGCGGCTCTGGCATCGAACCAACTGGAGAGTCCGGAGTCCGTTCAGAAAGTGCAGCAGGCAGCAGCGTCCCTTGAAAAGGCCCTCGGCGAGTTTTCGTTTGCGCAGGTCCGCTGATCTATGAAGCCAACGCTTGTATCCCGGAAGGGTTTCACGCTCATCGAGTTGATGGTCGTGGTCGCGATCGTCGGGATTCTTGCGTCGGTGGCCATGTTGTCCTATCGCCATTTCACCAAGAAAGCGCAATCAGTCGAAGCGGAAGTCGCGCTGACTGAGATCCATCGGTTGCAGCACCTTCACCATGCTCAGAGCGGATCCTTTGCCGGCGATTTGGGTGCGATCGGCTTCAATCCCATTCCTCCGCTGAAATTCTATTCAGTCGGAATGCGATTTCTTGGAGGGGCCGATGGGATCGCCTATCAGGCCTATGCCTATGCGAAGGGGGATGCGGATGGATCGACGAGGCTTGTGTTGACGCAGTATCAGGATGGACATATAAGCGTAGATAAGTCGTTGGTGGCAGCAACAGCGGCGTCCTCAGGGGCGGAAGGCCGCAGTGCTGGGTCTCTGCCTGGGTCGGGAGGCTCTGCGGGGTCACAGCCTGGAGACGGGGGAGGATTGGGGGATGACCCGCTGGCCGGTGGGAGTATGGGAGCGAGCTCTTCAGCCAGTAGCGGCCAGCGAACCGTCACACATTCGAATCAATCCATCGGGATGAGCTCAAAGTAGAGATGATTACTGGACGGTTTCAACTTTGTGGTTTGGCTGGGTAGTGAGAGCGAGGCCGGATCCGATCCAGGGATCAAGGTGAGCCCCTCGATAACCATAGCCCCCTTGCACAGGGTCAGTCGCCAAGAGTAATGGCGTATCGAGATCTAGGATAGCAAAACCCTTCATCCCCAGGACAAGGCTGAACGAGCAGCCCATCGCGATGCGGGTTTCGACCATTCCCCCCACCATCAGTTTCAATCCGGCCGCGAGCGTCGTTTCTGCAATGGCGACCGCTTCGACCACGCCCGTCTTCATGATTTTGATATTGATGTAGTCTGCCGCACCCTGCGCGATCACGGTGCGGGCGTCCGTCAGTGAGCGAACCGACTCATCGGCGGCTACGGGGATGCCGGTGTCTTGACGAATTGCCGCCATACTGTCGAGATCGTCCCGCACGACCGGCTGTTCGAGGAGGACCATCGCTCCACCGAATCGTCGGACCCCTCTGGCAAATGCCAGGCACTCCTCGCGAGAGAACCCCTGATTCCCATCCCCGATAAATGAAATGCCCGGCAGTGCATGATGCACCGCTTCCAGTCGACGAATATCCTGCTCCACATCATTGCCCACTTTCATTTTGAAGAGGCGAAAGCCTTGTGCATACCAGTCGCGGGCTAAGGCTACAGATTTTTCAAGGGTGGCTATCGGAATAGTAATGTCGGTTTCCCGCGGGCGGATGTCTTGCCCGCCCCAGAGCTGCCACATGGGAACCTGTGTCGATCGACTGTACGCATCGATCATAGCCGTCTCAAGCCCACACCGGGCCGCAGGATAAGCGGGAGCGGCCTCTGCCATGTCGGCGGCGCGCAGGGCATAGCGTCCAGCCGATACTCCGATCAACGTTGCGGCGAGCCGGCGGAGAGTGGCCAGGCAGGATTCGCGAGTCTCTCCACCGACCTCCGGGAAAGGCGCAGATTCTCCATAGCCCTGTGTTCCGTCGTGCAAGGTGATACGGACGAAGATGTTTTCCGCGACCACACGGGCCCCGGTCGCGACGACGAATGGGTCGGTGATCGGGATATCGATGGGCCAGAACTCGATCTTGACGATCTGATCGCGGACGGTCGTCGTCATCTGCGGCGTGGTCATGATTACCGTCATGGGACCGGATAGTACCGAGAGGGAGATCCTGCTGTCATCAGGAAATGCGCGGCATGCGGAGCACGAGGACCCCTTGTCTGGCCTGGCCCTTGACAGGGCGGGGGCCATTGGTCGACAACCCTGAACGCGTCTAAAGAGAGGATGGGCACTGTCGGCATGCTCCGCTATCGCTATCAACGAATTCTGGTATTGGCGTTCACTAGTCTCCTGAGCGTCTATCTCCTGGCTCCCTTACTGGTGTCTTACGGAGTGACGCAGTGGCTGAGTCGCCAGGGGTATCGGAATGTCATTGTGCAGTTGGGATATCCCGGATGGCACGAGCTCTCGATTCCTGTCGTGTCGTTTCAGCTGGATCTGGGCGATGAAGTCTTGATGGTGTCTGTGACCAACGTTCAGGTCGAGTATCAACTCCCTGATCTCTTGCACGGCCGAGTCTCGCGGGTGGTGCTGCCCTATTTGGCCATTCAGATGCTCAACAATCAGGACCCGTCTTCCACTGGCGTACCCGTCGACGCAACTGTGTTGGAAGAGGGACGCGGATCCCCATGGAATGTGCTCACGGCCGGCGATTTGCTGCGACGAATCCCGGTGTTGCCCTTCGAGGAGGTGCAGCTGAGCCAGGTGACGGTCTTTCGTGAGCAGGCGACAGGTCCGCTTCGCAGAGTGGCGATTCAGGGTGTGATCGAACAGCGGGACGGTGAACTCGGGGGCCGCTTGTCGTTTCAGGGACGGGAGACGGCGTCGTACATCCTGTCTCTGACAGGTCATTCAGCGACGACGTGGGCGGCGACGTTGGTGTCGCAACGGCCGCAGGCCGCCCCGATTCTTACCTGGCAGTCGACGGCGCAGGCGCGTGACGGGCAGGTGCAGGTTGAGGGAAAACTGGAGGTCAATGTTCGAGAGCTGGCTCCGTTCATTGCCTTGGCCGTTCCGATCGGACCGGAGCTGAGCCAAGTGTCAGGGCACGTGTCCGTCGCATGGACGGGCATGGCTCCGTCCAGCGCGGCACTGAGTGCGCTTCGTGACAGTCCTGAATCCATGTTCCAAGGATCGTTTCAGACCACCGTGACGTTGCCGGCGTTGAAAGGCGTGGCCAAGCGGATTGCCGTGTCGTCGTCCGGGAACTTTTCGGGCTCTCCGGCGCGGCTGGGCTGGACGATCGATCCGGGCGTGTTGGGAACGGCGACGGTGAATATGCAGCCTCGCTTTGTGCCGGATGTGGTCAAGTCGTTGCTGCCGCGCGGCGATCAGCCGATTCGTGTCGAACAGCGCCAGCCACTCCAGGGGGCCCTCTACTGGTCAGAGTCGCCGATTCGCCTGACGGTTGATGGTCCGGTCCATGTGAGTTATGGGGCGGCGACGGGGCCGCTGGTCGTTGAAGTGGATGCCGTTCATGCGGACCTGATTGGCCAAGACCTCGTGTCGGCCGAAGGGGAGTTCCATTTGCGGGGGCTGGTGCCCCCCAGTTTGACCGCGGGGGTTGCTGCGCGGGAGATCCGAGGCGATCTGTGGGGACACGTGGTGCTCAAGCAGCGCGATGTGAAGGGCACCTTGCACGTGCCTTCCGTGATGACGGTGAAGCAGTTTCAACAAGGACCGGTGGCGATGACGTCCTCGACCATTGAGGTGGCTGCCCCGATTCCCGTCCGTTGCGCGCTGGAATCCGGCCAATGCACGGCCGGTCCGGGAACGCTCCGGATCGGCGCACAGGGGATTCGTTCAGCCGGATACAACGTAACGCTGGCAGAGGGCACCGTGACGCTCCAGAGCGCCGAATCCGTAGGGAGTTCCTGGATAGCCCAAGGTGGTATCGATCTCGCCGGAGTGCGAGTCGAGCCGCTGCCAGTGACGCTTCCGCCGTCTGCGTGGGGGGTGAAGTTTGCCGCGAACCAGGTCGGGTTCAAGGCCGAGGTGCGGGGAGATCTCCCTGGGCGAGAGAGCCTTGTCACAGGGACGGTTGCGCAATCGTTTGGAGGGGGGGATGGATCGGCGCGACTGGTACTCGGGCCCCTCCAGTTCGATTCAGGAGCGAATAGTTTGCAGAAGTGGCTGCCCGGTCTGCCCGCTTCATTCGATCTCACGGCAGGTCGGATAACGGCCAGCACGGAGGTTGCGTGGGCACCCAGTCGATCGAAGGACTCGACATCGGTTGTGCTCCAGCCTGGCAAGATCACGATCCAGGCGGAACAGCTGTCCGCAGCTGTTCAAGGGATGGCGATCCAGGGGATCAACACGACCTTGGACTTTGATCTCCATGGGTTTGAATATGTGCGATCGAGTCAGCCGGCGGTGGTGAATGTGGCGGCCATTCAGACGGGGGTGGTGCTGACCAATGTGTCCGTGACAGCCGATCTGCAGTGGGTACTGTCAGACCCCTGGCCCGTGCTTGATCTCAAGGATATTCAGGCGGGTCTTTTCGGAGGATCTGTGACGAGTCCCGGTCTTCACCTTGACCCGGCTAAGCCACCCCACCGACTCGTGTTGTCGTTGCGGCGATTTGATTTGGCGAAGCTCTTGAGTCTTGAACAGCAAAAGGGGCTGCAAGGGACAGGCCTGTTGAACGGGACAATCCCCCTTACGATGACGGCGAAAGGAGTGAGTGTCAAGGATGGGACGGTGGAGGCAGAAGCGCCGGGCGGGGTGATTCGCTACCAACCCTCACCGGAGTCCGCGGCCCTCCTGAGCGACGCCGATTCGAGTATGAAGCTGGTGGCACAGGCGCTCAGCAATTTTCAGTACACGGTCCTGAGAGCCGGAGTGCAGTACGCAGAAGACGGGGTGTTGCAGTTGGCCGCGCAGTTGGAGGGGAGAAATCCGGACATGAAAAAAAGTCCGCCCATCCATTTCAATGTGAACGTCCAGGAAAATATTCCCGCGCTCTTGCAAAGTCTCCGCCTGGTACAGGATATTGAAGAATCGCTTCAAGGCAAATTGCAACGACGATGACGGGGCAGGGGGATATCATGAGACGATGTGGAGTAGGGGTTGTGGTGGGGCTTTGGCTTGTGTGGGGGATGGCCGGCTGTACGCCCCGTGTGGAGGTGGCCGCACCAGATAAGCCGATTACCATCAACCTGAATGTGAAGATCGATCATGAGATCCGCGTGAAGGTCGATAAGGATCTCGATCAGGTTCTGTCCAATAACAGCGGACTGTTTTAACGAACGGCAAAGGAGATGAGGATGGCCCGCATACGCATGACGGTCGGTGTGGTTCTTGTGGCTCTCTGTGTGGGGACCGGGTTTTCCGCCTGGGCGTTGTCGCTGGATGAGGCGAAAGCCAAGGGCCAGGTAGGAGAAAAGGCTAGCGGCTATCTGGGTGCCGTGACGAGCGGGAACGCCGATGTACAGGCGCTGGTCAGCGACATCAATCAGAAGCGAAAGCAGGCCTATGAAGAGATTGCGAGACGCAACGGCACCAGTCTGAACTCCGTCGAGACCCTGGCCGGAGAGAAGGCCATTCAAAATACGAAGCCCGGGAATATGGTTGAGGGGCCCGGAGGCTGGGTGAAAAAGTAATCAATCTATCCGTAGCGATCGTTTTTCCACGGGAGTGCGGTATTGGAGTAGCCTCGCACTTCCCAGAATCCCTTTTCATCTTTATCTGAAAACGTGATCTCCTTGATCCACTTTGCGCCTTTCCACGCATAGCGCTTCGGGACAATGACACGGACCGGGCCGCCGTGTTCCTTGGTAAGCGGCTTCTCGTTCCATTTATACGTCAGCAGCACATCGGCATCGTCGCAGACTTCGATGGGTAAGTTCGTCGTGTAGTCATCGTACGACTTGAAGAGGACGAACTTTGCAAGAGAGAGCGGTTTCACGGTGGACATGATCTGTCTGAAGCTCACCCCTTCCCAGTCGTTGTCGTAGCGGCTCCAGGAGGTGACGCAGTGAAAATCCGAGCGGTCTTGGATATGGGGCTGTTGGAGAAACTGTTCCCAGGTCCAGGTTACAGGCGTGGTGACGAAGCCCCCGATGGTCAGGGTCCAGTCTGAGAGCGGAATCTCTGGTTTAAATCCCAGGTCCAGCACGGGAAAGGTTTCGACGAGATGTTGTCCCGGCGGAAGCCGGTCGTCGCCTTCATAGAAGACTTCGCGTTCTTCGCCTCCTCGCCGGGCTTTTGCCCACTGCTCTTTGGATTGTGTTAACCGGGAATCATCGTCCATAGTCTGGCCTCCAGTCGAAGGGTACGGGAATCAGGCCTCCTTTGACAAGTCGCCCCGATTGATCCGCTTCGTTCGACCATCTCACAGACGTTGAATTTCCTTCTCGAATCAACGGTCTGGGGGCACAATAGGACCTGCTACACTTGTATACCTCTATGAGATCCCGTCCTATGCTCAGAATTCTTGTGAGACGATATCGTCCGGTCACTGGCTGGGCTCTACTTGTGGCAGCGCTAGTGTTGACCTGGGCAGGGGAGGGAAGCGTTGCCTGGGCTGAGCGGAAGGCCCCAGTGGGACAGGGAGGAGTCGCCAGCAATCGCTTGGCTGGCGGCCAGCAGCCGTTGCGTCCGTCTGCTCCGGTCCAAAAAGACCTGGGGATTTCCAAAAAGCAGCGAGTCGGGAAGAGTCCCTCCCTGGAAAAGGGCAAGGGGCTGGCAAGGGAACGGTCTGTCCGCCGCGCGCATCGCCGTGCGCGAGCAACCAAACCGCTCAAGCCACAGGCCATGCTTACGCCGAAGCCTGACGCGTCCTATCATGGGATGCTTCAGCAGCCGCAGCGGTATACCCCGCGTTACGAGCATGGCAAGGGAGGGGTTCCAAACCCGAATGCCGGCGCGCTGCTCCACGAGCACTTCCAAGAACTCGACAAGAATCGAGACGGCTCGATCGATCCGTTTGAGCGGGCCTTGGGCCGGCTCGATCTTGATCGCGATCTCGCAGATCGCCAGTGGCAGTAAATCTGCAATTGCTTCAGGAAAATCTTCCGGCCACCGATAGAGGTATTAGGTATGCGTAGCAGGCATGACAGGGAGGGATGGATGCGGACCGGACTCTGCGTGGCGGTACTCCTCAGTTTCGGGTGTGCGGGAACTCCCGCCGCTACGACCAACAACCTGGCGGAGACCTCTCCCCAGGATCCGTGCGCCTCTCGCCTGCAACAGTCTGACCGTGGCGATATCCGTGGGCGTTCCTGCCACGATCAACATGCCTGGTGGAATGACGTCGGTAATGCGCTGAGTGGTGCCGCCACGGCGGTTCGACTCCCACGCCCGTAGATTTGCACGCAGAACCGGCCGGTCAGGCCAGACCCCTTCCCTCGAGCAGGCTCCTCTGACTTTGGTCCGTTGTCCTCATTCTGTTTCAGCCACCCACATCCAGATACCAACCCCGTCCGTACCTCTTCATAGCGATCATGTGCGGCTTGGTCTGCGCCCCTCTTGTAAGAAACCGGCTGCGGCGTCGACTATACGGGCAGGTTGTTCCATTGACAGACCTGGGAGGAGTCCCCATGATACTCGACGAAGCCGCTATGACTAGCCAAGCGCCGACGACCAACCCATCCCAGCAATCAAACGGAAGCAAGTTCGCCATGATGGCAGGCATCGTCCTGGCTATCGGACTGTTTTTCTACTTCGACCTGGGAAGGGTTCTGTCTCTGGACGCCTTAAAAAGTAATCGTGACCATTTGCTGGCCTTCACCGAGGCGAATTATGCGACGGCGGTCGGTCTCTTTATCCTTGCCTATATCGTGGTGACGGGCTTGTCCCTGCCGGGGGCGGTCATTCTGACGCTGGCCGGAGGATTTCTGTTTGGTAGTGTCCTGGGCACCCTCTTTGTGAACCTTGGCGCGACGACCGGGGCGACGCTGGCCTTCCTAACGGCGCGCTATCTGTTGCGCGACTGGGTGGAGGAGAAGTTTGGGAAGTGGCTGGGACCCGTTCAGCAGGGCTTTACCAACAATGCGTTCAGTTATCTGATGACATTGCGTCTGATTCCCTTGTTCCCGTTCTTCGTAGTGAATTTAGTCTCCGGCCTCACCCGTATGAACGTGGGAACCTATATTGCGGCAACGGCGCTGGGTATTATTCCGGGTTCGTTCGTCTATGCCTACGCTGGCCGGCAGTTGGGAACGATCAACTCCTTGAAGGAAATCGCCTCGCCGAATGTCATTGGAGCCTTTGTGCTGTTGGGGCTGTTGGCCCTCATTCCGACGGTCTATAAGAAACTTAGAGGAGCGCGAGGATGAGTCAGCAAGATGAGAGCCTGATGCTGCCGGACGATGAGCATAATCAGCGGCTTGTCGCCAATGTGCATCCTGCTGGCTGGGTCAATCCGGAGCCGTCCGGTCGCTACAACATGGTAGTCATCGGGGCTGGGACAGCCGGCTTAATCACGGCTGTCATCGCCGCGAGCTTGGGCGCGAAGGTCGCGCTGATCGAAAAGCATCTGATGGGCGGAGATTGTCTGAATGTGGGCTGTGTACCGTCAAAGGGAGTCATTCGCGCCGCGCGGGCCTGGGCTGATCTCAGGAAGGCCGAGGAATTCGGTATTCATATTCCACCCGGAGTGAAGTACGACTTCGGGGCTGCGATGGCCCGGATGCGCAAACTGCGGGCTCGGATCAGCCACAACGACGCGGCACAGCGTTATAGCAAGTTGGGAGTCGATGTCTACATCGGCAGCGGACGGTTTGCCGGCCTTGATTCGATTCAGGTCGAAGGGCCGGCCGGCAAGCGCTCGCTGAAGTTTGTGAAAGCGGCGATTTGCACCGGCGCGCGCGCTTCCGCGCCACAGATTCCCGGGCTGCAAGAGGCGGGCTATCTCACCAATGAAACGGTGTTTTCTCTCACGGAGTTGCCGCCACGCCTCGCGGTGATCGGCGCGGGGCCGATCGGGTGCGAGTTAGCGCAATCGTTTGCCCGGTTTGGCAGCCAGGTCTCTTTGATCGAAGCCCAGCACGGCATTCTGCCGAATGAGGATCGAGATGCGGCACAGATCGTGGAACAGCAGATGGTGAAGGATGGGGTGCAACTCCTCTGTTGCGGCAAAGATCTGAAGGTCAGCAGGGCGGACGGCGTGAAGCGTCTCACGGTTGATTCCCATGGCCAACAGTACAACGTGGCGGTCGATGAAATTCTGGTGGGTGTTGGCCGCACTGCGAATGTGGAAGGGCTGGGGCTGGATGCGGTCGGGGTCGAGTTCGATCAGAATGGGGTCAAGGTGAATGGCCGGTTACAGACCAGCAACCCGCGCATCTTCGCGGCGGGGGATGTTTGTTCCCGCCACAAATTTACCCACGCCGCCGATGCGATGGCGCAGATCGTGATCCAAAATGCCCTGTTTCCCCATCCGTTCGGTTTGGGCTATGCCAGCGTGGATTCGCTGATCATGCCCTGGTGCACGTTCACAGAGCCGGAGATTGCACACGTCGGGATGTATGAGAAGGATGCGAAGGAGAAAGGGATCGAGGTCGAAACCTATACGTTCAAGCTGGATGAAGTCGATCGTGCCATCCTTGACGGCGAAGACGAAGGATTTGCGCGGGTCCACATTCAAAAGGGTTCGGACAAGATCCTGGGAGCGACGATTGTGGCAGCGCATGCCGGCGAGATGATCAGCGAATTCTCCGTGCTGATGAAAGCCGGTCTCGGGGCGAAGACGATTGCCGGAACCATCCATCCCTATCCCACCCAGGCGGAGGTCAATAAGAAGGTCGTGAATCTCTGGCGCAAGGCACACTTCACGCAGGCGACCAGGAATCGGCTCATCAAACTCTTTGTCTGGATGAGGAGGTAGGAGAGGAACGGCATGACGGCCTTGCAGAGGGTGGTGTCGCTCACGGTTCTGATCTCAGGCGGCCTCGGTGGTCAGGTAATGTCCTGGGGGCAATCTGCGCCGGTCATCGAGGTTGGAAAGTTCTCCTCGGATCAGCCCGGGACAGGCCTTCCTGGCGGCTGGAAGCCCCTGACGTTCAAGAAGATTCCGAAGCAGACGGAATATGCGCTAATGAAAGATGGTGAACAGGTGGTGGTGAAGGCCACGAGTGACGCTTCAGCCTCCGGGCTGACGAAGGAAGTGGCCATCAATCCCAAAGACTATCCTATTGTCCGCTGGCGCTGGAAGGTCGAGAATCTGCTTCAGCATAGCGACGTGAGCCGGAAGGACGGGGACGATTACCCGGCCCGGCTCTATATTACGTTTGCCTATGATCCCGGCCATGTGAGCTTCGGGAGGAAGTTGAAGTACAAAGCGGGCCGGGCGCTCTTCGGCGACATTCCCATCGGAGCGTTGAACTATATTTGGGAAACCAAGACGCCGGTTGGCACGATTGTCGAGAATGCCTATACGGACTTTGCTCAGATGATTGTGGTCGAAAGCGGATCGTCGAAAGTGGGGATGTGGGTAGAAGAGGAGCGGAATATCTATGAAGACTACAAAAAGGCGTTCGGCGAAGAGCCTCCGTTGATCAATGGGGTCGCGATCATGAGTGATACGGACAATACCAAGGAGAGGGCGGTCGCGTTCTATGGGGATATTGAATTCAGGAAGACGGCAAAGTAATCGATAGCCGGTTCCGGACAAAGCAAAAGGGGCCGGCCTGTACAGGGCCGGCCCCCCTCGAGGACCGTTCCGCACCCGGGTGGGTGCGCGGATTCAAACATCGTTACTGCACGGAATTCGCGAAGCCACCCCGCGTGATTTCGGCGCGGACCGTGTCCCCGACCTTCTTCTGCTTGATGTGTTTCGTCCCCTGGCCGACATACAGTTTCACCTGATTGCCTTCGTAGTCTTCAACAATGTACGCATTACCATCCACTTGCTTGAGCGTCCCGCCTACGGTCTTCCAGGCCGGACCCGGCTTTGAGTCGTGCTCGCCTGCCCTCGGCGCATGGCCAACTTCAGGAATATGGCCGGTAGACGAGGCGGCAGCTGCGGCAGAAGAATGGTGCATGCCGGACGACTTCTTCTTCGCCTCTTTATCTTTGGCCAACGCCGGCGCAGCGGCCAACGCCACCATGGCGAGGGCGGCAACAGCGATCGTCATCATGGGGCTCTTCATCTGGCTCTTCATCGACAACCTCCTTAGAAATGAACGGTGCATAGTTCTTGGTTTGCCATACAGCAAGGCACATGCCGAAAGCGGGCTGTCGAGGACTTCCTGGAGAAACAATAGGTTAGGATGTGGTTCTAAGGAGGGACACGTAGACCGCATGGTGAGGGGAAAAAAAACGGCCGTAGCCCGTGCAAATCTGATCAGGATGACAGCATATGGCGCCGGTCGGTATGTGTGTAATCGGATGGGGTTATAGCCAGAATGGGCGTCCTTCAGACACTCTATGCTCCGGTCCGTAACCTCCTTAGAGGCAAACCGTTACTGGCCGTCTTTCAGGTGTGTTTGCGCTGCAACTCGAATTGCGGGTACTGCGATCTGCCGCTCAACCAAGGCCGTTATGAAATGACCAGAGATGAGATCCGGCGGGTCTTCACCGGGCTCTACCGGGACGGAGTGCGCATGGTTTTCCTCCAGGGCGGGGAGCCGTTGCTCCGCCGCGACCTGCCGGAGATTATCGAGGACCTTGCCGCCTTAGGCTTCTTCATCACCCTCATCACCAACGGCACAAAGTTGACGCCACCGCTGCTGGACAGAATGGCGCCGCATCGGGTGACGATATCCGTGAGCCTGGATACGCTGGATCGTGAACGGTATCGGCAGATTCGCGGAGCCGATCAACTTGATCAGGTGCGTGAGGGGATCGCGCTGCTCCGTGAGTATCCCCATCAGAAGTGTCTGGTGTGCATTGTGAGCGAACTGAATCGAGCCGAGGTTCCCGCGGTCGTCCGATTTGCAACGGAGCAAGGATTTCTGCCGGTAGTCGGCGCCTATCATTGGGAGGTGGGACTGTACGGGAAGAAGGATCCGGCGTTGATGTACGAGCGGCAGCAGGCCGGCATGCTCTTCCAGCAGTTGCTCGATGAGGCGCTGATCCCATCGGGATCACTGAAGCGCTTTACTCAAGACAATGTTCGCTGGTTGCAGGGGCATGATTTGGAGCCCTGTGATGCGGGGCGCTATAGTATCGCCATCGATGCGTCCGGCAACGTGGCGCCCTGTCTCTCCTTGCCCTGTTCCGGGAATCTGCTGACGGCCTCCTTGAGTGACATTCTCGCAGGGTTCGATCGGGACAGGATTGCGAGCTGTTCGGGAAGATCATCCTGCAATCGGCTCGACAGCCGGATTGTCGGATCGATTGTGCGGCATCCACTCACAGCGCTGCGCACGCCGGTCACGTTGTGAGGGGCACAGGAGGGGTTGCGATGAGAGTCGCGATGATTGTTCTCATTGCGGTGCTGGGCGGTTGTTCGACGGTGCCCACGAATTACCGCCCAGCCATGCCTTTGGCCCCTGGAGAATACTCTCATCAGCCGTTCGATCAGGTATTGCAGGCGCATGTGCGGGACGGGGTGGTGGACTATCCGGCTATTCTGAATGACCGGCGGTTCGCGCAGTATCTGGATCACTTGGACCGTGTCGATCCGAATAGTCTGCCGAAAGACGATCGATTGGCGCTCTGGATCAATACCTATAACGCCTACGCCATCAAGGGGATCTTGGACGGCTATTCTCCAGGGACGTGGGTCGGGCGCTATCGGTACTTCATCGGGCGGACCTATCGCGTGGGAGGCGCCGCTCTCAATCTCTACGATCTGGAACGGGACATTCTTATTGCGCAATTTCACGATCCGCGGATGCACTTTGCCATCGTCTGTGCGTCCGCGTCCTGTCCCAGGTTACAGCCGCGGGCCTACACAGGCGCGGAGTTGAATCAGCAACTTGACCAGGGAGCCCGCGAGTTCATCAACGATCCCGCCAGAAACCGATTCGACCGGGCAAACCGGGTCGCGTACCTGTCGAAAGTTTTCGACTGGTTCACGGAAGATTTCGAAGTCCAGGCCGGATCGCTGCAACGGTATATTGCGCGATACGTAAGCGATCCCGTGCTTGCGCAGGAGCTGGCGACGGTGCCCTATCGTATCGAGTTTCTCGACTATGACTGGAGCCTGAACGGTCCCCTACCCCGGAGGTAATCTGTGCTGGTAGCGCCTGATGAGAAAGTTCCGATCGCGCGGCTGCTGACGTTCCTTGAACATGGTGAACGGATGGCGCACGACTGTGCGCAGGCGCAGGCTGTCTTGGCGCCGGACGCGCCGTCGCGCCGGTTCCTCGTCAGCCAGGCCCGGCAGGAGGCGGCGCATGCGTTCGTGTTTCAGGGGGCGATTGCCTGGCTCGCGCCCAAACATCTGGGCGACGCGCCATTTCTTCCGGCCTTGGAAGCGTATCGGGAAAAACTCGATGACGCGCTGGCCCGCCAGGACCTGTTCGAAACGTTTCTGGCCGAGCAGGTCATTCTCGAAGGATTGGGAGAGGCGATTCTGACACGCATCGAGGAAGGGTTGGTGAAACGGGCGGCACCGTTCGGGCGGCTGCGGCGCATCCTGCTACAGCAAGAAGAAGCCCATCATGGCTTCGGCCGTCGTATGCTGGAACGGGCGATGGGTGACGGTCGCATCGGTGCTGTGACCCTGAGCCGTCGTGCGCAGGACTATCTTGCGCTGACCGATCAGATGGTGCTGACGCTGAGCGATTTGTTCGAAACCATCGACGAAGATCCCGCAGTCTGGGCACAGGATGTCCGGAAGTTTCTGCCATCATGGTTAGCCGAGGCACCGGCATGATCTCCGTCATCATTCCGGCCTACAACGAAGAGAAGGCCTTGCCGGCGACGCTTCGTGCCCTCTTTACTCAGCACGGGGATTTCGAAACGATCGTCGTTGACGGTGGAGGTTGTGATCGAACAGTTGGGGTTGCCCGTTCATTTCCAGCGGTGCAGGTCATCACGGCTTCCAAAGGTCGCGCCCTTCAAATGAATGCCGGCGCCAAACTGGCGACCGGCGAATGGCTGCTCTTTCTCCACGCCGATACGGTATTGCCGCCCGGCGCCATCCAACGATTGATTGATATGGAGTCGGATGCCGCCGTCCGGGCCGGTGGGTTTATGCACCAGTTTTCGGGTGACGACTGGCGGTTGAAGGCGATTTCATTCTTGGACAACTTCCGCTGTATCCGCAGCCGGATCATCTACGGCGATCAAGCGCTCTTTGTCCGCCGCGTCCTGTTCGAACAACTCGGTGGATTCCCGAACCAGCCGATTCTTGAAGACGTCGCTTTCTGTGAGCGGCTGATCAAGGTCACGATCCCGCTGTTGCTCTCTCCGCCCGTCGTCACCGACGCACGGAAGTTTTTGAAGATGGGTGTCTGGAGAAGCTTTCTCCGCGTCCTCCTCATCATCCTCCATGTCGAATTCCGTCTGCCCATCCTCCCCAGAGCCTTCTTTCAGGATATTCGCTAAAGCCGATTGTTTACCTTTCCCATGCTCCCTCGTCTAACCCATCAAACAGGGTTGGAAGGAGGGGGCTATGCGACAGGTTTCTGCACAAACAAGCGTATGTATTCTCTCAGGTGTTCTGCTGCTATCCGGGTGCACATCAACCTTGGTTCGTGACGATGTGAAGCGAACGGCCGGACTGGACGGTTATTGTGCCGGAAGCGAGTGGGTGGACGATTCGTCGCTCGCGGTATTGCCGGTGCCGGTGGTTGCTTTTTTCGTGCCGCACTTCAATCTTCATAGATTGACCAGTGAACCGTATCTGAGCCGCTGCGGGGCCTCGACGCGGGTGGTCAACCGAGAGGTGTCGGTGAACACAGCGGCGTGCCTCCCAACCGGATTGACGAGAATTATCACCCTTGGCGTCTGGCAATGGTGTCCGGCCCGTGTCGCCTGGTCGGCAGACGTGTTGGCGGACGGATCGAGGCCGGCGGGATTGCAAACGAACGGGCTGCCTGCATCGAAATCGTAACCATTCAATATTCACAGGAGTCAGGCAATGAAACGAACACTTAATATGGTGTATTTCGTCGGCGCGATCGGGCTTGTCGGAATGTTGTGGGGGTGTGGAAGCGGAGGGGGAGACGGGGCGCCGGCAGCGAGTGGCACTGGTAGTGCCAACGGCACGGCTGCCGCTTCCGGTACCGTCACCGGGTTCGGCAGCGTCTACGTCAACGGCAAGAAATTCGAGACCTCAGGCGCGTCGTTCATCGTTGACGGTCAGTCTGGAAGCCAGAGTGACTTGAAGTTGGGGATGACGGTCGCGGTCATAGGGTCTGTGACGGGAGATCAACGGTCAGCCGTTTCGGTTCGCCAGCGAGATGCTGTGGAAGGGCTGGTCCAGTCGGTTGCCGGAGACGGATTGAGCCTTGTGGTGATGGGCCAGACCGTGCTGGTCGATAATACGACTCTGATTGATGACAATATCCCCGGTCAGTCGGTGCGCAATCTGGTGGCGGGCGCGGATTTCGTGGAAGTGAACGGTCATATCCGGCCGGATGGCGTCATTCAGGCGACGTTCATCGAAAGGAAGTTGGCCGGCACTGTGACGCCCGAGGTGCGCGGCTATGTGCGAAACCACAACAGCGGAGCCCAGACGTTTCAGATCGGCAATCTGACAGTGAACTACGGCACGGCGCTGATCAACGATATGCCGAGTCCGGCGGGCAGCGGGTGGAATGGACTACTGGTTGAAGCGAAGGGAACAGGCATCGGCAGCTTCAATGCGGCGACGACCACGCTCACGGCGTCGAAAGTCGAGCCGGAGAGTCAGGGTGTCCAGCAAGCGGATGAATTCGAAGTCGAGGGGTTTGTGACGCAAGTGCTCGGGGCCGGAGATTTCTTCATCGGCGCGACGCATGTGCAGACAACCGGCAGTACGGAATTTCGCGGCGGGGCCATCGATGAGATTCTTGTCGGATCGAAGCTCTCGGCGGAGGGCCGGTTCACCAACGGCATCCTCACGGCTAAGCATGTGAAGTTTCATGAGAGTGCCAGAGTGGAGGGAGATATTGCTTCGATCAATACCGGGGCGGCCACCGTCACGGTCACGGGGTTGCCCGGCGTGGTGGTTGCGGTGACGAGCCAGACAGAGATTAGGGCGGACAGCGGGACGACTCTCGATGCCCTCTCGGTCGGCAATCATGTGCGTGTGAGAGGCCGGTTGGGCAGCAGCAATGCCGTGATCGCGGCCCGGGTCGAACAGCGGTCGGCATCTGATGATGTGGATTTGCAGGGGCCGGTGCAGGCGGTCTCTAATCCGAACCTGACGATCCTGGGGGTGCCGGTGAATACCTCGGGGATCTCAGAGGATGAGTTCAAGGGGCTCAACGATCGCCCCATCGGCCGTGCCGGATTCTTCAATGCTGTGAAGGTCAACACCCTCGTCAAGATGAAGGGGCGGATCGCCGGTGGCGTGGTGATCTGGCGGGAAGCTGAATTGGAAGACTAGTGCGCCAATCATCGCGGCATGGGGTTCTCAGTCCGGGGCCCGCGGGCCCCGGTTGTTTCGACCGCCGCTGTTTACGATCGTCGGATGAGCGCGTCTAATATGGCAGAATGTGGGAGCGGGATCTGGCCGGTAGTCAGGAAAGACGACAGAGGAGGCAACGTATGACATCGAATCGAATGATTCTTGGAGTGGTGCTGGTGGCGTGGGCAGTGTGGTGTGGCCCTGTGTGGGCACAGGCGATTGAGAACGGTCAAGTTGAGATCTCTGGGGCCCTTCCTCGGACGGCAACGGGAATGGTGGATGTTGAAGCGCTGAAGGGGACAATCCAAACGCAGTTTGCACGGCCTGGAGTCCAGGAAGTACAGTTTCGCAACGTGTCTCTGACCGAGGCAGAACAGCGGGCATTATTTCTGAATAGCGACCCCCAGAAGAATCTCCTCCGGCAAGTCTCGACGGTGGTGCCTTCTGCGAACAGCGCCGAGCGAAATGTGACGTTTCGCAGCAGTGACCTTCGAGCGAGAGTCGGGCGGGAGGAAGGGCAGCTGCGGGCACGAATCGAAGGGATCGATCACTCACAGTTGACGGAGTCTGAACGACAGAACCTTCAAGCCCAGTTTGATCGGTTTCGTCTTGAAGGGGGGAATGATCGTGGAGGCAACCGGACGGAAGGCCGTGGGGGGCGAAACGGGAGCGACAACGGCGGATCCGGGTCCGGGGATAGCGGACATGGTTCAGATAACAGTGGGCCCGGGTCGGCCAATAGTGGATCCGGATCGGCAAATGGCGGTCGCGGCGGAGATGGCGGCCGTCGCGGGGGTGATGATCTTCGAGTCGCACAGGCCGACGATATTCGTCGGGAGGATCGCCGGTCGAATGCCGGAGGAGAAGTGCGAGGGTTGGATCGTGCCGATCAGGTAGCCGGCGAGCATGGGCGGGAAGGCCGGGACAATGCGCGGGCCGCACAGATGGATAGGCCGAATCGCATCGAGCGAGCGGAACGTCCGCAACGGCCGGAGCGCCCCGAGCGGCCACAGAGACCGGAACGACCGGAGCGGCCAGAGAGAGCGGGACGGAACTAGCACGGAGCTGGTAGTCGATAGCGGCGCAGCAACGGCGCGGGGAGATTTGCCCGGCGCCGCTATGGTATTGAGGGGGCCGTGTGGGGCGATGAGAGAAAGGATGCTGGAGCGATGAGAGCGAGCCAATGGGCGAGGATACTCGCCGGTGTGATGGTGTTGGGTCTATGGGGAGTTGATGGACAGGCCGCAGAGAAAGCCGATCAGGGACCGACGTCGCCGGAGCAGAAGTGGCAGATTGGGTTTACGCCAAATTATAGCAGCGGGAAATTTGGAACGGACACGACGAGCTCATTTGTTTACGCCCCGCTATCAATCCGCCGTTTGTTTCGGGACGGTGATGTAACGGTTGTCGTGCCATTCGTGAGTGTGACAAGCAACGGGACCGCTACTCTCGTCGGGGGGCAGCCGACGCAAACCATACCCGGCACCTGCCTCAAGGAAAGTGGGACAGTCATCGATACCTCCAAGCCAGAGTGTCTGGCCTTTTTAAATCGTGGTGGTGCAGCGAACAAGAAAGTTACGAACAGCGGGCTTGGAGACATTATTCTGCGAGGCCGGTACTACGTCGTCGAAGAAAAAGACTACATGCCGCTCATCGCTGTGACGGGCCGAATGAAACTGCCGACGGCCAGCGCCAGCCAGGGTTTAGGTACCGGGGCCTTCGACTATGGCGCAGGCCTCGAAATTTCGAAAATGTTGGGAGAAAAGTGGATTGCGTTCCTGGATGGCGGGTACAACGTCATCGGCGATCCTGAGGGGATCAATTTTCAGAATCAGCATTGGTACGACGTGGGTGCCGGCTATTACTTCACCAGAGATGTGCTGGTGAGCGCCTATTATGAAGAGTATCGGGCGATCCTGCGCGGGTTCGTCAACGCGAGGGATATTTTCCTGGCGGCAAATTATACGGCTTCTGCGTCCTGGCGCTTCAGCGGAGGGGTCACCCTGGGGCTTTCCGACGGGGCGCCCGATTTCGCGCTGACGGTTGGAACCAGTTATCGCTTTTGACGGATGGCTGTGCTGTTTACGAATCAGGAGATGTCTCGTCTAATGGTTCAAGTAGGGCGAAGCAGACAGTCCGGTGGCAGTCAGGTCGGGTGAGTGGAGCGGATGATGCCATTGGAAGCGCGAGAAGGGCCTGATGACGCTCAGCTGGTGGCGCGCAGCCTCAAGCAGGATCAGGAGGCCTTCGGGCAACTGATCGATCGGCATGCCTCAAGCATCGTGAATCTCGCGTACCGGATGGTCGGGAATCGAGCCGAGGCTGAGGATCTGGCGCAGGAAACATTTTTGTCGGCGTTCAAATCTCTGGCGACGTTCCGGGCGGATGCGAAGTTTTCAACATGGCTGTATCGCATCGCGACAAATAAGTGCAAAGACTGGTTGCGAGTGAAACGACCTGGCGAGCAGTTGCACGATGTGGATGAGGCGCTGGACGCCCATGTGGCAGAAGATCGAACGCCGGAACGGCTCCTTTCGCAACAGCAGGTTGCGTTGGAACTCGAACAGGCCATCCAGCGGTTGCCGCCGCTGTATCGGGAGGCGTTTGTGCTGAAGCATGTCGAAGGATTGAGCTACGAAGAGATGCAGGCGATTCTCGGCGTCAACGGGGATACGTTGAAGATGCGCGTCTATAAGGGGCGATTGCAGTTAAGCCGAGAGCTGGCCGAGCTGAATCCGACGCGATAAGGTCTGGCGATGGATATGGGTGAAGGCAATGGATGAACAGGAACTGATGGTCCAACGGTTTCTCGATCAGGATCTGACGCCGGATGAGCGGGTCGCCTTCCTTCAGACGGTCGACGCGGATTCCTCGTTGCGTCGGACCTGGCTCAATCTCGAGATGGTGGTGGCTGAGGCGGCGCAACTGCCGAGGATTACCCCATCAGCGAAGTTCATGAGCCAGTTGAAAGCGAAAGTGGCTTCCCCTCCACGCAGCCTCTGGGATCGTATGCGCGCGGCGATTACGGTGCCTCGCACGCTGGAGTGGAATTTGGGAGGAGCGATGGCGGCGGCATGTGTCGCGGTCGTCGTCATGGCGGGAGTTGTCAAGATGGTGCCGGAGCGAATCCTTGAAGTTCCTGTGGTTGCGACCCCGGTTCAGACCATTGCCGCGAACACGAATCGAGAATTCAAGGTGTTTGTCCGGCTGGTGCTGCTGCAACCGGGGGCGCAGTCGGTCTCTGTCGCAGGAGACTTCAACGGGTGGAATCCCGAGCAGACCAAGTTGGAGCGATCAGAGGGCGGGATGTGGACCGCCACCATTCCGCTGAAGCCGGGACGCTACCAATACATGTTTGTAATCGATGGCAAACAGTGGATTGCCGACCCGTTGGCCGATGAAGCCTCCGGTGACGGGTTTGGCTCAGAGAATGCGGTGCTTGATGTCAGTATCTAAACCTAGGACCAGTTTCATTGCATCAGATTCGACCGTCGGGTATTCTGCGGCCCATGATGAGTGGACTCAGAATCGCGATGTGGAGCGTGGCGCTGGTGGTGGCCATGAGCGCTTGTGCGTCGACGATCATGCCCGAGGTGCCCAGGCCGGTAGCCGGTGGAGTGCGGTTTACCTATCTCGCGCCTGCGGCCAATACTGTGTACATCGTGGGTTCCTTCAATGGATGGGTCAAAGGTGCGACGCAGATGAAGCAGGACGGCAAGACCGGGGTGTGGATTGCCGAAGTGCTGATGCGACCGGGGGAACATACATTTATGTACCTGGTTGACGGGAAAGTGTGGGTCGTGCCGCCGCTGGCGGAGGATTTTGTGACGGATGGATTCGGACAGACCAACGGAGTCGTGATCGTTCGGTAACTCTATGCGCAAGATGGCGAACATACAGGTGTGCCTGGTCAGTCTGGCGATGTGCCTCGGCGTATCGCCCGCGCTGGCCGATTCGCTCTCGACGCAGGACCGGGAGGAGATCAACCGGCTGCGTTCGGCTCAGGGCCATTCTGTGGAAGAGGTGAACGGGCTCCTTGAGCAGGTGGCGAAGGCCGGTGAGAAGGGGCTGCCGACCGAACCCCTGGCCAACAAGGTGAAGGAAGGCCTGGCCAAAGGGGTTGAGCCGAAGCGCATCGATCCGGTGTTGCGCCAATTGGTAACCCACTTTGAGTCGGCTCATGACGTATTGCAGGAGTCGGTCAGCAAAGGCGTCGTGGATTCATCAGGCAATCGGCAGCGTGCGCTCGAAGGGTTGGCTGAGGCGCTCAGTCGTGGCGCAACCGCCGACGAGGTGCGTGAGCTTGCGAAGGCCTCGCAAGGGGGTGGGGCCAAGGTTTCGCAAGAGTCCTTGGCGTCCGGTGCGAAGGGTCTTGCGATCCTGAAGGAAGCCAAGATTCCCTCGAAAGACGGTGCCGCGCTGATTGCCGAAGGGATGCGGCAGGGCTATCGGTCAGCAGAGCTTGGCGACCTTGCCCGTGAAATCAAGCGGCGCGGGGCTGAGATCCAACAGGGCCGGATGAATTTACAGAATATCAAGGACCAGGTTTCGAAAGGTCAGCGGGCGGATCGGATTTTCCGCGACAGCGATCACAGCGGATCCGGGAGCGGTGAGCGCCTGGATCGCAGCGGTAGCTCGGACCGTGGTGCCCGGGATGACCGTGGTAGCAGCGGCGGGCGCGATGACCGAGGCAGCCGGCCAGACCGGAGCGGGAGCGGTCACGGCGGTCGTGATCACTAGCGAGACGTTCTTGCGACTCTTGTCCCGTCCTCTTTTTCTACTGCCGTTTTCCTTCTGTTCGTTCATGCTCTGAATGTCTGGACAGCCCTCGAACCTCCTGATACATACGTTTACAAGGGTTTCCAGGTTCCAGGTCCTGTCAACGGATCTGATGGCTACGCGTTGATCCAGGCCAGGGGGCTCAATCTTTTATCCCAGGAGGTACCGATGAAAGCGATGGTATGTGCGGTGACGGTGTTGATGCTAGGCATGAGCGGGGTGGGTTTTGCGCAGGCGGACACGCCTGTCATCGATCAGCGGCAGGCGAATCAGGAGAAGCGGATCGATCAGGGCATTGCCAGTGGTCAGTTGAATGAGCGGGAAGCGAACCGGTTAAACAAGCAACAGGAACACATCAATAAGATCGAAGATAAAGCAAAGGCCGATGGAGTCGTGACGAAGGGTGAACGGGCCAGGATCGATCGCGCGCAGGATCGGGCTTCGCGCCATATCGCGCGTGAGAAACATGACCGCCAAGGTCGGCGGCATCAGTAACTTGCGGCTGGTACGAATGGTAAAACGGCGTCAGGATGAAAGTCCTGACGCCGTATCCCCATCAAGATACAAAAGCCCTCGCCATCTTCTCAGCTAAGACGCGATTCAGAACCGGAATCTGACCCCGAACCCCATCCCGTAGTTCGGGGCGCCATTTGACAATCCTACGAGCAACGAACCGGTCAGGTGCACAGAGTCGTTCACGATATAGTTCGACAGGGCCAACAGATCCCGTGCGTTGCTTACAGTATTGACCAATGCGCGGTACTCCTCATAAAAGAGGCTCATGTGGAGATGGTCTGTGACGTCGTACCCGACCCCGATGTCATACCACCACTGGTTATTGAAGTTGGTGCCAGGCGCATCGCCGATGATATTGTAACCTCCGTCGAGATAGGCCAGCCATCGCTCACCGAGGCTCTTGGTAAGCTCCACTCCGGCGCCTTCATCGAATTCGCCCGTGCCGAGTCCACGGTCAGCATCTGCGGTCGGCAATTTGATTCGCCCGGTGATTGCCACGAGTGGCAGGATCGTGCTTTCCTCAATCAGGTAATACCGGCCTCGTAGAATCATGTCGCCAAGGCCGCTGTCGGTAGTGCTGGAGGACAAGGGGCTGGATCCTGGCCCCTTGTTGCTTCCGGACACGGCGGCAACAGCTCCTGTAGGGCTTGCGGTTGTACTGGTTCGCGTTGGCGTTCCGCCCACTAATCGAACGGCTCCGGTTCCAGAGATGCTCACAATGGGAATTGTCAGGCTCACATCGCCATCCCGAAACATCCTCCGGACAGTCACGGGCGCATAGAGAATGTTTGTCCTGGAATCCGTTCCATAAGATCCGCTCGAATAATTCACTGTTGAACTGATTCGCCATTGAGGGGCAGGCTGAGGCTCCTGTTCAGCTTCAGCAGCCACTGCCCAGTTAGCGGTTCCTGTTGCGAGAACAGTCAGAACAATTCCGAGCAAGATGCCGTGTCGGATGAGACTGGTTGTATGCCTTCTGTACAAGGCGGGGATATCCTTTGATATTTTGGCGTACTGATTCACCTGACGTCGTCTTTCTTCCGCAGCACGTCCATCGCCTGTTGGAGGGCGATGGACGTACTTGCACGGGGAACGGTAAACCAATACCCACCATACTCTATTTACCTTGCCGTTCGCTCCGTTCCGCTTTCTCATGCTGCGGTCTCTCCGTCCGTTCCTTCCTCGTTTGTTCGCGAGTTCGCTCCCTCGTCCGCTCCTGCTCCTTGAGCTGGTCTTTTTCTTTGAGCTGATCCTTGGTCTGGAGTTTGTCTTTGTCCTGAATTTGTTGCTGCGTCTTGAGCTGATCCCGGTCGCGATCCTGGTCTTGCGCCGATGTTACCGATGTCACGGCTAGAATCGGAAGGATCAGTGCGGTGGCCGAGATTATGGAAAGAATGCTTCTCCTGTTCATGTCATGCCTCCCTGCGTGAATGTCCAGAGCGGGATTGCTCTGGCCGGATGTGCCCAGGACCCGGAACATGTCCGGAGTCCTGGGCCTGCGTCCTATTTACTGGACGACGATGTTGATGTAGGCCTCGGTGTCGGATACCCGCACACCGTTGGTGGCCGTTTTTATGAATGTGTTGTTGGCCGGGCTGCCGGTTCCGCCCTGCGATGACGCATCCAGTAAGAAGGTGATCCGGTAATTGCCGGCGGTGGAGCCGGTAGCTGACGGATCCCAAACGTAGCCGTAGGTGAAATTGCCGGATACGGGGATCTCGGCGGCCAGCTTGTTCAGTCCGTCGGGGACGTTCGTATCGAACAGAAACTGATCGTCAACGGCAGGCAGGATCTTATTGCCGCTGGCATCCAGTTTATGAATCTGGAGATGGGCATTGGTCGCAAAGACGAAGGCGGTGGTGGATGGGATGACGACGCCGTTGGTCCCGAACATCTCATTTTTCTTTCCGCCATAGAGGGACTTCATCGTATAGGTCGTCATAGCTGTTGGCACGGTCGTGGTCAGGACCATCTCGAGCCTGATCTTGCCGGTTGCACTGAGGCTGCCGCTGGACAAGTTGTCGCCCCACTTGGCGGTGACATTCTGCGGTGTCGCCGCACCTTTGGCCCATTCCCCCTGCCAGGTGTTGACGGTCTTCTGCTCGAAATACAGCGGATCCACCTTGGACGGAACAGTCAGAAACGGCAGAGTCGTTATTGTTTCGGTGATCAGCGGGCGCAATCCGGTATTGAAGTCGATTGCCAGCGGGTCTAACGTCCAGCTTTTTGCCGGATCGAGGGGCAGGTTGGTGACGCCGATATTGTCCGCAAAGATCAGCGCTGCTGAAAAGTTGTTGCCGGCGACAACCGGGTTGGGAGAACCGGTAGGTTTCGCGCTTGCCACTGTGGAGGGCGTCTCGCCGTCGGCGTTCTTGGCGGTGACGACATAGTAATAGGTGACCGTGCCTGCCAATCCGGAGTTGGTAAAGGTGTAGACGGTCTGTCCGGCCACCACGGGTACCGTGGCCAAGAGGTTGGCCGGGTCAACCAAGGCCGTGGAGGTGGTTGCGGTTTCGCTGACGTAGATGACGTAGCTGGTCGGCAGACCGGCAGTGGCCGATGCGGCCGGCGGCGACCACGACAGGTTCACCAAATTCTCGCCAGCTGTCGCCGTCAATGCGGTCGGTGCTCCCGGTGCCGCAACGGTCGCCACCGGAGTCCCTCCATCATCACTCCCGCAGGCGGTTAAGGCAAAGGCCATGACCGCCGATGCCGCAACCGTGGCGGCAAGTGACAGGACACGCTGCCATCTAGATTGGTTTGTTGGGTTCGTTCTCATGTAACTTCTCCTGTTGGTTATCCCAGCGGGCGACCGCCCCGCCCCGCTAGTTTGTTAGTGGAACATTGTTGAGCACCGACACATAGGTTGCGTAGACGCCGGCCCAGCTTTCCCCGGCGGGGTTAATGGAGGATACCGTTAGGGTTATCCAGCCGCCCCGGACAGCCTCGCGCTCGATTCCAACGGATAAAACCGTTGACTCGGCCGGCGCGCCAGGATCGAGCTTCGCGACGAGGTTGCCTACCTCTATCGCTGGAATGACATCAGTCAGGGCACCGCTGGCGTAACCGGCGCCGTAGATCCCATTACTTGGGACCGTGACATTGGGGATCGGAGACTTGCTGCCTTTGAAGAGCACTCCTCGCGTTCCGTCAACCGCCGCGAAGGCAGAAGAGCGCCAGCGTGGTGGTTCACCATCGCTGTCGTCGCCGCTTCCTGTTCCCGGCGGACGTCCTGAGAAGACCCAGTAGAGGAAGTCTTGAAACGCTTCTCCGGCGCCAGAACGGGCAACCATCAGGGTTTGGCGGCTCACAGTATCGTGGAGAAAGATGCCCTGGTTGACGGGGATTTGTGCGGTATAGCCCTGGGGATTGGCTTGTAGACAGTATGCAATAAGATCCTTGTTGCCGTCGGTCGGGCAATTCAGCACTAGCGCGCGCGTATCCGCCCCCCACGCGCCCCAGAAGGCGACATAGCGTCCATCATAGGCGAGGCCTTCGCCAAACTTGGTAAAGTTTGCATTGACCACTGGGACACCAGTCCGGTCTGGAACTGGATCGCCAATAAGGGCGATTGCTGTGAGAGCCGGTCGGTCGGCCAGCGGGGCAACATAAATGCCGCCCGATGTTGGTGTTTCCTCGTTATCGAGACCGGTAAATACGATCTTACCGGCCGCTGCACTGGGCGGTGCCGTCGAGCCGAATGTTACGGCCTGGCCTGGAATCATCGTGCTGCTATCCGCGATACCTACGACCGGACTAGTGGGAATCGAAATGTCTCTGAAGTAGACGCCCGTTTTGCCTACCGAGATGTTGTTCTCTGTCACCGTAAAGTTGCCCTTGAAGGCGATGTATCTGCCGTTGGTAGCAGTCGGCGAGCCGGGGAACACGTCGAATTTGGTTCCGGCTGGAGCGCCTGGGACCTGAAAGTGGGAGAAATCAGGCAGGTTGCCGAGAATATTGACTCCTGTGCCCAAGGGACCACTGAGCCAGGTGAAGATGCCGGTGGTTCCGGCCCTCGACTCTAATTGCGTAATCGGATCGGTATAGGTCCAGACAGGCTGCGAGTTGCCACGGCTGGCGAGGAGAGGAGAGGAAATGTCGATACGCGGGATGGACGGAGTTTCAATAAAGGTTTGCCCGGTGTTGTTGGGAGCAGGAACAACTGTCGAGTTGTCGATGATAGTTTGTAATGCTGGCGACGCGCACAGATCGACCGCCCACACGCCTCGATGGGGTTCTCCACCCGCACCTCCTCCTGCCGCTTTCGCCCGTGCTCGGAAGACGACTTTGCCATCTCTGTTGATCGAGGGTTGATTGAAGCTGAAGAAGCTTTTCCCCACCACGCCGGGGGGGACGAATGAATTGTTGGCCACCGTCAGCCACTTGCCGGTGGCATTACTGATCGCGCCGGAGCATGCACTCGCGATCGGAGGCGGGGTGTCTCCGTTTCCCCCACATGCCGCCAAGAGCAGGCCGCTGCTGAAAACCATTGCGAGGTGAAGCGCACGCATCCTTCGCGATTGACTGGTAGCCATCGTGGTCACTGCTTCTTTCCGGCGATGTAGAGCTAGCATCAGAACTTTCCTTTTGACAAAACTTGCGAAGTGCATACCCTCACATTGCTTTGTGTGGGGATTCGTAAAAAAGATTCGTGTGCGGCCTCTCGATCTCAATCAGCTGCCGGTACGGATTTCTGTGTGCATTCATCGGCTCTGCAGTGATGTGAAATATTGCGAGCATGATGATTCAGTCATCAGCAGCATTTGTGCCATCGCTTGATTGCGCGCGCGTCGTGCTGCGGGGGATCGTGAATCCCAATGAGTCAGCGATGTTAGGTTAGTGCGGTGTGGCGAGCGGAGAATTGTTGCAGTCGCAAGTGTGTAGTGATTAAGGACAAGCTGTCTCAAATCTCTGTCGCCAATTGCTTCAACGCAAAAGTAGGGGGAGGGGAGAATCGCCTCTTCGTTTTGGCAGCGGTGTGGAACTATGCCTCAATCTATTGCCGCCTGAATTCAGGGGAGGATCTTTGTCTTTGAAGTGTGAGCGATTCGGTGAGTGGTGGGGATTTGAAGTGTATTGCGCGGAGACTCTAAGGATCTCTGTGCCACTAGCCATACATGTATGGCAGGGGAACCGGTGGGGAAGGGCATTTCTGAAACGAGGCGCTCCGTGGCAAATGCCGGGAGCGCCTCTTGTGTATGGGCAGATGACTATCGCCCGCGACCGCCACGATCGGCGCGGCGGTCTTCCCGACGATCCTGTTGCCGATCCATTTGGCGGTCTTGCTGGCGATCTATCTGTCGGTCTTGCTGCCGATCTTCCCGCCGATCATTCTGTCGGTCCTCCCGGCGATCTTCCCGACGGTCCTGTTGCCGGTCAGCACGGCGGTCTTCTCGCCGATCTTCCTGCCGGACGTCGGCTTGCGCTGAAGCGATGCTCGGGGCCAGGACTCCGGCCATGGGCATAGCGGAGAGGATGGCGAGACCCATCAGAATGCTGGCTTTTACAAACGCTGCTGATTTCATCGTAAATCCTCCATGAGAGCGTGAAATTAGTTGCTAGGGACTGGCAAGGGAGAGGCGACCCGTCTGCTCTCTGGAGGAAAGCCTCTCGATGCCGTTCTGTTAAGTTGGACGAGGTGCAGCACAAAACGTAAACAGAGCCAAGGGAGTGTGTAAGAAAAGCGCTGGAGGCGGGAGGGCCACCGGCTCTCGTGGGGCTGCGACGATCTACCGCAATGCGCCGGAGAGTATGGCGCTGGTGGCCGCGGTTCCAATGCTGATGATATCCCCGGCCTTCAAGGTGGGCACCGCTTGGCCGTCCTGGGTGTTTAATTCCAGTTCGCCGCAAAGAAGCGTAGGTGCCGCTGGGCAGGCAGCCAATGCCATCGTGCCGACCTGAGCCGAAGCATTGACGAATACACCCAACGCCGCCGGAGTAGTGCCTGGAAGATCCTCAGCTTCGACGTTGAGGCGCTTGCGATTGCCACGTGCTCTATAATCTGCTTTCCCAGATGCCACACCCGATATCATCTTGGCGCTCAAGCGTGTTTCAGCGTTTTGCAACTGGGCCGGCAGCGTTGACGCCATCATCATCCAGACGAATGCAACGAGCGAGAGAGAAACTCCGATCTTTGTCATGGTGACCTCCAGTGTGAATATATGGCCACGGTCTTGCCGCACATTGTCCTGTGGCCTCCCCCACGGCACGAGGGATGGAGAATGGGGCGGAGAAAGACGCGTGGCCTCCTGGAGAGTCAGATGAGGGAAATACCAATTCGTAAATAGAAGATCCTAGTGAGTGGTTTCTTTTATCGAGGAAGGCCGTGTTGTGTAGGCGGGAGGAGTCAGATGAAGATGAGCGGCAGGAAGGATTGGGTACAAGGCAGCCGATGGAAAGGTTGGTTTCGTGGATGGAATGACCCTGCTAGAATGCGGTAATGGAAGTTGTGACGACTCACCACAATGCAGACTTCGACGGCTTGGCCTCGATGGTCGCCGTGCGCAAGTTGTATCCCGATGTACGGTTGGTGCTGTCCGGCGGGGCACAGGAAGCGGTGCACGCGTTTCTCTTGGCGCACGACCTGAATCTCACCAAGCTCAAAGATCTCGATCTTGCACAAGTGACGAAGTTGATTCTGGTCGATACCCATGACCCCGATCGGATTGGTCCATTCAAACAATGTTGGCTGGATCCGAAGGTCGAGGTGCAGGTCTTCGACCATCATGCAGCAGACCCCAGTGAGACCGGGGCTCCATCGATCGGGACATCCATCGATCAGGTGATCGAGATCGTCGGGGCGACGGCGACGATGCTGATTGAACGGGTGCGAGAGGCAGGTGTCCCGCTCACGCCGGTGGAAGCGACGGTGCTGGCGCTCGGTCTCTACGATGAAACCGGGTCATTCACATACTCCTCGACCACTCCGCGGGATCTGCATGCCGCGGCCTTTCTCATCGGCGCCGGGGCCGATCTGAAGCTCATCGCTCAGACGCTGCACCAGCCGCTTGATCCGAATATTGTCGCGTTGCTGAACGATCTCCTGCAGCACAGTGAGGTGCACTATCTGGAAGGCCGGAAGGTGTTGGTGGCAACGAGCACCTTCGATCGTGATCGTGTGGAAGCGGCCGAGGCGGTGCACCAGCTGGCCGAACTCGAAGGCGTGGATGCGGTCTTGGTCGTCGTGGTGAACGAGGAGCATGTGGAAGTGATCGGCCGCAGCCGCGCGCCGGAGATCGATGTCGGATGGATCGCGCAGGAGTTCGGCGGGGGGGGCCATGCAGTGGCGGCGGCCGCGATTGTCAAAGGGCAGACGCTCACAGAAGTGAAGGAGCGGCTCGTCCAGTTGTTGACGCAGCGGTACCGGCCGACGCTGTTGGCCAAGGATGTCATGACCAAGCCGGTCAAGACGGTCAGCGGAGACGCCACCGTAACTGAAACGGAGCAGCGCATGACCAACTACGGCGTGAACGTTCTGCCGGTGCTGGATAGCAAAGACCGGTATGCCGGGTTGGTCAGCCGAGAGCAAATACAAAAGGCGCTGTTCCATCGATTGGGCAAGCTGACGGCAGCCGACATTCTCCAATCGGATCAGTTCACTGCGAGTCCCGACACCGACTTCCATGCCATCGAGCAGGCGATGTTGGAGCGCAATCAGCGATTCGTGCCGATTCTTGAAGGCACGAGAGTCGTCGGGGTCATTACACGTACGGATCTGCTCAGGGCGTGGCATGACGATGTACTGCGCTCCGTGAAGATTCGCCCGAAAGTTACGGATCCGGCCGGCGTGCCAGGGCCGCTGCATCACCGCAATCTCAAACGACACCTTCAAGAAAAGTTGCCGGCGCCCCTCTTTACGCTGCTCAAGGAAGCCGGGCAGCTGGCGGATCGGCTGGATCTGCCGCTGTATGTGGTGGGCGGCTGCGTGCGGGATCTGTTGCTCGGGATCGAAAATCTCGATCTCGATCTGGTTGTCGAGGGGGATGGAATCGCGTTTGCGCGAAAGTTGGCAGCGGAGCAGTCGGCGCGCGTCACGGTGCATGAGCGATTCGGCACCGCAGTCATCGTCCTGTCGAACGGGTTCAAGCTCGATGTGGCCACGGCCCGGACCGAGTACTACGAATATCCGACTGCGCTTCCGACAGTCGAGCAAAGCTCGATCAAGAAAGATCTGTATCGCCGGGATTTTACGATTAACGCGCTGGCGGTTCGGCTGAATGGCCGTGGATTCGGGGAGGTGCTCGATTTCTACGGCGGCCAGCGGGATCTGAAGAACCAGGCCATACGCGTTCTCCATAGTCTCAGTTTTGTCGAAGATCCCACTCGTGTATTTCGTGCTGTCCGCTTTGAGACCAGGTTCGGCTTTCATCTTGGGAAGGACACGTTGGCGCTGGTAAAGGCCGCCGTCAAGATGGCGCTTTTCCAGAAACTTTCCGGTCACCGGCTTTTGGAAGAATTGAAAGCGCTCTGTTCAGAGCGGGAGCCGAAGTCGGGATTGAAGCGGCTGGCGGAGCTCGATCTGTTGCGATTTATCCATCCGAAGCTCGTCTGGACGCCACGGCTGGAGAAGTTGCTGTTTGCCGTCGAAGAAACGCTCGATTGGTATCGGCTGCTCTATCTGGATCATAAGCTGGAGGCCTGGCTGGTCTATATGATGGTGATCGCAGCGGTCCTGCCTGATCGTGGTGTGACGGATTTGTTGAAACGGTTCCCCTTCAGTGAGCGCGAATCGACGACATTGAAAGCCATGCGGGGAGGAGCCCATCGGTTATTACGACAGCTGAGCAAGCAACCACCGCTGAAACCATCCGGGGTCTGCCGGATATTGGAGGGCGTGCAGGATGAAGCGCTGGTGGCCATCATGGCCCAGAGCCCATCCGATCGGGTGAAGCGGCTGGTGTCGGCGTATCTCACGGCCTGGCGACAGGCCAGGCCCCGGCTCACTGGGAAAGAGCTTCAATTAATGGGCATCAAGCCAGGACCAATCTATGGCAAGGTGCTCACTCACCTTCGTGACGCTCACCTGGATGGCCTTGTCAAGACAGAGACAGAGGAACGAGCGTTCATCGAGAAACTGACCCGCCGTTGACCGTCGAACCGTGTTTAGTTCGACGGTGTAATCGTCAGCGAAACTTCGTTTGGGAGCAACAGGGTCACGTTGGCTTGGTTCCCACTGTCCGGCTGAATGATGGCAAACAATGGGACCGGTTGCGGCACCGTGCTCGGCGGCATCGCCAAGAGAGCCGGGAAATCAATCAACGGCGAGATGGTCGCAAGACTTGCGAGCCTCAGCCTGAACGCCATCAAGACATCGCGAAGCCGTCCCGTCTGTTCCTCCTGGGAGAGCGATTGATTCGTGACGATTCCGATATCCCATAACGGCTTGGTGATGGTGACTGGAAATGTGAGCCCGAGTTCCTTGGCTGTCGGTGTGACATCGATCAATATTCCCGACTGAATCGCTTCCTGCCGATCCCTGATGGCCGGGACACCTGGTCCAGCGGTGGAGTCGGCTGCCGTGCTGTCCTGCTTCGAGTCCATGTCGACGAGAGTTTTGTTTCCAACGCTTGAAACAGCTGGTAGCTTCGCTTCCAGTTCAGCGAGCACGGCATCGACTTCTGGAAGCGCCGTGACGACTTCCTTCGGCAAGGCGTTCACAATGCCATCATAGATCACCCGTGCAGAGGCCGACCAAGAAGAGTGAAACGGGCGGCCGGCGAATGCGGCGTCCGCAGCCTTCTTTTCGTCGTTCGTCAGTGTTTTTGGAGTGGTGTTGTTTGTCATATTTTGAAGATAAGTCGGATGATCAGAAGGTCAAGGGGGGTGGGGGGGGAGTCAAGGTGAAGCCCGGGGAAGGCTCGTGCTATAGTTTCGCGCATGGCGCAAATGGACTACTACCGTGTACTGGGCGTCTCGCGTGAGGCCTCCGACGACGAGATCAAGAAGGCCTACCGCAAGCTGGTCTTTCAGCATCATCCTGATCGGAACCCCGACGCCAAAGATGCGGAGGCGAAGATCCGCGAGATCAACGCGGCCTATGAGATTGTCGGCGATGCGGAGAAACGGCGCAGCTATGACCGGCTCTACTGGGGTGACGAGCCCCGCGCGGACTTCGTGGATTTGTCGGTCATTCTCCATGAGATGGAGCAGAAGCTCTTCGATGAGGGACGAAAAGAGCTGTTCGCGCTGTTGGTGAAGAATGTGGCCAGAGTGAAAGCCGAGTTGGCCATCCTGCGCGAGCGGACCGTGGCGGCGCAGGGTTACGACACGTTTAAAGAGGATCTGGTCGCAGAGCGTGGATCGGAAGTGATGGATGATTTTCTCACCGAGGAGATGGAAGCGCGCAAGGGGCGACTCGTCGAAGTGGCCGCTGAGATGATGGTGTCGCAAGGGGTTGTGAAGAAGAGCGACGAGGGTGGGTTTCGCTCATTGCGAGGACAGCTGGAGGACAGCTTCAGAAAAGGCCGCATTCACGGGTATGCGTCGGCGCTGGAACTCTTCTACGAGCGGCGTTAAGACGTCAGTCGTCAAACGTCAATCGTATGAGAGGAAAGAATGGTTTCTCAGGATGTCGAATGACGCTTGACGAATGATGTCACTTCGCCAGCGGTCCTGCCACGAACTTGCCCGCCTGCATCACTCCCATGATTCTGCTGCGGTCCCGCAAGATCTCGATTCGTTTCAGCGGATCGCCATCAAGAATCACTAGATCCGCCTGCAGGCCGCGCATCAGAGTGCCAACCGTGTCATGGATGCCGATCAAGCGCGCGGCGGCCGCGGTTGAGGCGAGAATCGCTTCCATCGGGCTCATGCCGAACGCCACCATCCGTTCCAGTTCCTGCGCATTGTCTCCGTGGTAGTTGAAGGGGGTTCCGGCATCGGTGCCCATGGCAATGCAGAGTCCGCTCTGGTGGGCCTTCTTGAAGCTGGCTTGATGGCGTTTGGTCATCGCTTTGGCCTTGTCGAGCGCGCTGACGGGGATGCCGCAGCCCGGCCGTCCCGCCGCAGTGGTGGAAAGTGCGGAGAGCGTCGGGACCATGTAAACACCGTGCGCTTTCATCAACTCACCGGCCTCGTCATCGAGCAAGGTGGCATGTTCGATGGAGTGGACGCCGGCGCGAATCGCGTTTTTCATGCCGGAAGCCCCGTGGGCGTGGGCGGCGACTTTTGTCTGCGCCCGGCGGGCTGTCGCGACCGCGGCTGTGAGTTCATCCATGGTCATCTGCGCCTGATCCGGTGACGTGCCGGGAGTGAGGACGCCGCCTGAGGCGATGACTTTAATCACCCCGGCTCCGGCTGCCAGCTGTGCGTCGACGGCCCGCTGGACCTGCTCGATCCCCTCGACTTCCTGGCCGATGAAACGGGCATGGCCGCCGATCATACAGATCGCGAGACCGGCGCCGACGATGCGGGGACCCGGCATGACTCCCTGGTCGATGGCGTGCTTCAAAACAAAGATGGAGTGGTCGCGCGAGCCGACATCGCGGACGGTCGTGATGCCCGACTCCAGCGTCTGCCGTGCATGGCCGGCCGATTTCAGCAGCGTCATGGAAGGAGCATCCGATTCGACCGTGGCCACGACGTCCGGCTCTCCTCCCAGGCAGAGGTGCACGTGACAATCAATCAAGCCGGGGATGACCGTCAGGCCGCGGCCGTTGATTCTGGTCACGCCTTTCGGGATCGTCATGGTGCGGCTCGATCCCGTGGCGACGATCTTACTGCCGCGGATCAGAATGGTGGCGCGTTCAATCGTGTAGCCGGTTCCATCAATGAGACGGACATGCTGAATGGCGATCGCCATGGGATTATTCTCCGACCGGGAAGGTAATGACGATGCCGCCCATCACATCGTTCAATTTGAAATCGCGGCGTGGGCTGTTGGCGTGCTGGTTGTGGCAATCGACGCAGGCTTGCGAGCCGGCCCGGTCGGCATAAATGGCCTGGAAGTAACGTGTGCCGCCTTTGGTGATGAAGCCGTAGTGCGGTTTGTCTGGGTTCTTGTCCACTGCGGCGAGGCCGAGGCGTTCAAAGTCGCTGTTGGGGCCGTTCCAGACATAGATCGGCGTGAGGCTGGCCAGGCGGAATGAAAACTTCAGATCTTTCAGCGACACCAGCCGGCCGGACTCCATCAGGTACTGGGCGGGCAAGGCGACGCCGCGTTCGTCTTTCCAATGTTCGTGCGCCTGAATCCCTTCTTTCTGCAGTTTCACCACGACGTTGTCCGTATAGTTGTTGCGATTGGCTTCGAGCAGAGCTTGGATAAATGCCGCCACTTTTTCCGGCGAGACCATGTCCGTCTTCATGGAATTGGCCATCGTCAGCTTGAAGACCCAGAAAAAGATGACGCTCATCAACGCGAAGACCACAGCTCCCAATACCACTAAGAGAGGACGGTTCATGCTCGGTGCTCCTTTCGCACAGTTCGGCTATAGACTCGCGCGGCGGCTTGTAGCGCAACTCCCGGCGTCGAGAGCCAGCCGAATCGGATCAACACTTCTTCGAGGGCGTTAAGGAACGTCAACACGTTCGCTTCCGTGCTGGATTCCCCCATCAATCCGATACGCCAGACTTTGCCTTTGAGCGGACCCAGCCCCCCGCCGATCTCAATGCCGTAGATTTGGAGCAGCTGCTGCCGGACCGCGGCTTCATCGATATGCGGAGGGACCGTCACGCAGGTTAACATCGGGAGCCGATGCTCCGTCAGGGGAAGCGGCGTGAACTCCAGCTCCATAAGCCCGGCGACTACGGCTTCGCTGTTGAGCCGATGACGCGCAACGCGGGTGGGCAATCCTTCCTCCTCCACCAGCCGTAGCGCTTCGCGTAGTGCGTAGAGCATCGATATCGGTGCGGTGTGATGATAGGCGCGTGATCCTTCGGCCCAGTATTCTGCGACCAGCGCCAGATCCAGGTACCAGCTTTGGCAGGGAGTGCGGCGGCCTTTGATAACGGACAGGGCTCGCGAACTCAATGTGAGCGGCGCCAGTCCAGGCGGGCAGCTCAGACATTTCTGCGTCGCACTGTAACAGACATCAATTCCCAGACGGTCGACATCGACCGGCATGCCGCCGAGCGAGGTGACGGCATCGATGATCAGCAGCGCGTTGTGATCCCGGCACAGCGAGCCGATCGTATCAAGCGGTTGGCTCGCGCCAGTGGACGTTTCTGCATGGACCAGTGCCACGGCCTTCACCGGTCCTGACCGGCGCAAGGCCGACTCAATCATCTCCGGGGGAATGACCTGGCCCCAGGGTATCTCCAGCCTGATCGCTTTGCCGCCGCATCGTTCGATGACGGTCGCGAGCCGCATGCCGAAGACGCCGTTTACACCGACGATGACGGCATCGCCTGGTTCGACCACGTTGACGATGGCCGCTTCCATCCCGGCTGATCCGGTTCCGGACACCGCAATGGTGAAAGGATGGGTGGTGGCGAACACGAACCGGAGTAAGTGCTGCACATCGTTCATGACTCCGAGGAAGGCGGGATCGAGATGGCCGAGCAACGGCGTGGCAAGGGCCTGCAGGACGCGGGGGTGCACCATGCTGGGACCGGGTCCGAGCAACAGGCGCCGGGGAGGAATAAAGTCGCGCATCATGCCGAAGTCTCCGAACGGTTTTGCGGCGTTAGTATAGCCAAGTCCGGCGTGAGAGGCCATGTGATAGTGGCGGGATAATGGGGGAGGATCTAGCCATTTCGAGGGATAGGTGACCGCGAGGGGCCGATGGTATAGTCACTCCTATGATTGATGCAAGCAGGCCAGAGGGCGACCAGACAGGTTTCGCCGAAACAGGAAGGGCCGAGACTCCTTCGCCATTTAACGGACCCGATCGCCCGCGCTTTTCGTTCGGGGTCAGTTTGTTTGCCGCGTTGCTGCTCATCACGGCCTTGGGTACGCTGCTCTGGTTGTCCTCCAATTCACCCAAGCTTGATCGATTTGAGGATCCTGAGCGGGCGCTGGACCTGATGGCCAGCCGGACGATGGAAGCGCAAGACGGCTTGCTGCTGGCGCCGGACTGGCAGCAGCGAGTGACAGAGTGGACAGCCGGCAGCAATGAGGTCGAGCGGGCGCAAGCGATCCAGTGGTATCAAGAACTGGTGGACGCGACCGACTCCCCGTCAGCGAAATTGCGGTTGGCGATTCTGCAAGCCGAATCCGGACACCCATCGGAGGCATTGGCAGCCGCCACCAACTGGGCCGATGAGGACGCGCCGCTGTCTCTCTATGCAGCGTTCATCGACGCCGCCTATGGCAATGGTTCGCTCACGAGCGAACGTGAAATGGAATTGCAGTCTGCCTTGGCTGAGGCCCTCCCCGCCGGATGGTTTTACAATCATCTCGCGGCAGCCTTGGCTGAGCGAGCGGGTGACGTGGCCTTGGGCGCGACCGTGCGTGAACAGATGCATGCCCGCGGGGCACGGATTCAAGGATTCTCACAATTGCTCACAGGCCTGGAACTGCTGGGGTTGATCGGTGGTTCGCTCCTATTGTTGCGATTTGCCTGGCTAGGGATTCGACGGGTCGACGGCCTGCGTCTCCATCAGCCCGGGGTGCCGCCGCCTTGGCCTGGAGGCATCGGCACGGCGGTGCTCTTGCGAGGCGGCGCGCTCGGTGCGGTTCTCTCACTGGCATTTATTTCAATGGCGCCCGCAGAGAATGTCTCGCTGCGCGCCGTGGCGATTCCGATGGCCAACCTCCCGTTGTTGGGGATGGCCTACTACTATCTGCTTAGACCATCCGGATTGAATTTCTTCACCGGGTTCGGCTTGCAGATTCAATGGCGGCAGGTCGGGCGGCTGGCGAGTGTGGTGCTCGCGGTGGTCGCGGCCGGGCTGTGGGGCGAGTGGGTGATGGGGCGGGTGGCGGAATCGCTGCACCTGGCCAACCACTGGACGGAATGGTTCGACCCCGATCTGGTCTGGGCCTCGGGATCGGTGTTGACGATCAGCTTGCTGGAGTATGTGGTTTTTGCGCCGATCTTCGAAGAGCTGGCATTTCGCGGCATCTTGTACGCGATCTTGCGCCGGCGGCTGAATCCGTTGCCGGCGGCCCTCATCAGCGCCGGCATTTTTGCTTTAGCTCATGGGTATGGCCTCATCGGTTTTATCAGCGTGCTGTGGAGCGGCGTGCTCTGGGCCTGGCTCTATGAGCGAACCGGCAGCCTGATTCCCGGCATGGTCGCGCACGCCACGAATAATCTGCTGGTGTGTCTGGCCGTGATGACTCTCCTCCGCTGAAGTGGTCTTGCATTCTCCGGTGCCGAACCGTCTCATCCCCACAGGGCTTCCTGGAAAGAGAGATCAACTCTTGTGAACGGAGGATCTTTGTGGCGTGTTAAATTGTTGTTAAGTATCAATTCTCAACAGATGTCATGTACGTGGAGTGGTGGACAGGGCAGAAATGCGCCTGTTATCGTATTTCTTTAGGATTGGTGCTTCCGGGGAGCTGACCGTTGTCAGCTGAATGGTTGAAAAAGAACAAGGCGTCCATGACTGTCACTTCGAGCGGGCGCATCAAACGAACGATCCTCTTCATCACCGGTGTGCTGTTTGTTGGAGGGGTAGCCCTTGCATTTAAATCCGGGTTGTCGACGGCCGTGCTGGATGCACGACATCTATTCAGTATTCTGGGTACATCGTACTGCCTCGCATGGGGTGCATACGCGCTGCTCTCCCATATCCCGCGAGATGAAATCAGAAGCCAATTCGTATTGATGACGCTGGCCCTTGCCGCGGCGCTCCTTTTGGCCGAAGTTCCTGTCTGGCTCAATCTCATCGATTATAGAAAGACCTTCTGGTCCACCAGCTTTCTCCCGTGGGAGCGGCCCAATTATGTTCCGGATCGTGAGTTGTTGGCGCTTCCGCGTCCAGGATCAACCGTGAAGACGGTGTTTGGCCGGGGGAACATCGGCGAAGGCATCTGCCTTCCCGTCCGTCCGACCGAACCCTTCGATGTCAAGTACGACAAGCATGGATTCAGGAACGAACAGGATCTCGCAGAGGCAGAGATCGCCGTTATCGGGGATTCGTATGTGGAGTCTCCTATGATGCCCGGATCGGCTCTCGCAACGACTCGATTGGCGGAGCTGTACGGAGGAGCCGTCGCGAACCTCGGACAATCCGGCTACGGTCCTCAGCAGGAATTAGCGGTGTTGAAGCGCTATGCGCTTCCGCTTCGCCCGAAGTGGATCGTGTGGGTGTTCTATGAAGGCAATGATCTCGTTGACGTCCACAGTTACGAGGAACGGGTGTCCTTTCTGAACGGCATGTGGAATTCGATGAATAGGGCCTGGGACCGGTCGTTCACACTCAATAGTCTTATGGCACTCTCACGATGGGTCCAGGGGTGCGTGCCGAACCAGCGGGTGGCAGGGAATTATGGCCTGATTGATGGCGGGGATGGTCGTGAGCAACGGGTCTATTTTCTGGATCACTCTTCATCCATAGTGCCGACAATGCAGGAACTGGAGGCCTTGCAGACAACCGCGAACGCTCTCAAGGCGGCCTATCAATTAGCTCGAAGTCAGGGCGCAGAGTTTATGGTCGCATTTGCTCCGACCAAGTTCAGGGTGTATCACGACATTGCCCGGTTTGACGGCAATGCACAGGGGGATCTGAAGTGGTGGGTGTTGAACGATTTGCCGGAACGGCTCCATCGGCTGGTCGCCGATATTTCCCCGGACATCCAATATGTCGACCTTACGCCCGCACTGGCGGCTGCTGCAAAGGCAAAGCAGCTGGTCTTCATCCCTGACGACACCCATTGGACAAGCGATGGCCATCGAGTGGTGGCCGAGACGCTGCACCGCGCACTCGCCAATGCGGGGCAGGAATCCCCCCTAAGTTATGAAAACAGGACACATCCGAAGGCAGGTGGCACTGTGGACCTCACCAAGGGTGCCATGATGGTGCGGAATAAGGACGGGACCATTCGCTACTGGAGCGATAGTGCAACCGAGTTGTACGGATGGGACAAGAAGAGCGCACTGGGAAAGGTGTCTCACCAGCTTCTCCATACGGTATTTCCCGTTTCACTGGAGCAGATCGAAGCAGCACTGTTGGCTAGGGGGTTTTGGGAGGGGCGTCTGATTCATGAGCGGCGCGACGGCGCGAAAATCACGGTCTTCAGTCGCTGGGAGCTCCAGCAAGATATTGCCGCGAAGGACCAATCGATCACCATCGTAGAAATCAACAAGAAATCGCCTGTCTAGCAGTGAGTATTCATAGGGCTGGCCGATGTTCTTCACGTGCCGGCACGACAACGAAGGCCGCCTGGTTCAGTGTGCCGCAGATTCGAGCTCATGGAGCGAGCCGTAAAGATCGGAGTGGGCCAGTTGCAGTCCCACATCCCGAAGCAATTTGTGAGAGGCGATTCGTTTTCCCGCCTCCTCCTGCGCGGGTCTGCCAGCAAAGTCGCGAGCACCATGAACCTTCATCGTGTTGCAGATGTCTTCCCATGTGTGCGGTGTGCCGTCGCTGACATTGTAGGCTTCGCCTGGTGTGCCCCGTTCTAGTGCGGTAAGGCAGATGGCCGCGAGGTCTTCGACGTGGATCAGGTTGACGTATTTGCGCGTTGGGCCGACACGGCCAGTTCTGATCCAGTCGAGGGGATTGCGTCCTGGGCCGTAAATGCCGGCGACGCGGAGCACGATGGCGCCATGTTCCCGGCGGAGGTATTCCTCACCTTGCACGCGGGGTTTCGTAAGATCGATCGGAGCGGTTTCGTCGATCCAGGGCGGCGGGTACTCCTGTGAGTCTCCCAGGTCATAGGCGGACGTGCTGCCGAGTACGACCAGACGGCGGTTTGAGCCGGTCAGAGACGTAGCGAATTGCCGGGTGAGCTCAAATGGCGTTGCGGGAAAGCACCAGAGGAGATCGGCATCGCGGGGAATATTCGTCCACGTGTCCTGCTGCGACAAATCGAACCGGAGACGTTGTGCCGGCGGGACATGGCTGAGATGCTGCTCCGGTGCCCGGCTTGTGGCAAAGATCTCCGGCGAGCGACCCGCGACGAGCGGCCAGAGAAAACGGGCAGTGTAGCCTGAGCCAAGTATGACGAGGGGGGAGAGAGGATGGTGTGGCACGATGGAACACTCCGTCTGGTTTCACCCACAATGTGACAGCGCACAGCCGGCAAAGTCTATGGAAAACAGAGACCTGTTTATTGGCATTAGTTTTCCATAGTGCTATAAATTGATATAAGTCACGCAGCACTTCCAAAGTGTATTGCATAGGGAGCTGAAAAATGAAAACGCCCTTCTCAATGTGGTTTGCCTTGTCGGGGTTAGTGCTCCTCACGGCTTGCCCTGGAGGTGGGGGCAGTGGAAGTGGAAATTTTACTTTGGGTGGCGGAACAACTACGGTTGTGTATCGAGCCGACCAATCTATCGACACGGTTGAGGAATTATTTGCGGTAAGTTCTGGCGCCAGACTGAATCCGATACTGGGGGCGACGAAAACTGTTCAAGCTTTTGCCATCACCCCAGATTCCTCAGCGGTTGTCTATATCGCCGACCAAGATTCATCGATATTGCCAGAGTTATATCGGGTTAGTCTTGCAACTCCGGGGATCAGCATTAAGTTGAACGGAGCGTTGACTGGTACGACCGGAGTACAGGCTTTCAAGCTCATCCCGGACGGCAGTGGAGTGGTCTATCTGGCTGATCAGGATACGGACGGAGTGAACGAACTCTATCGAGTGCTCTTTTCATCGCCGGGAACGACGGCGAAGTTAAATGGCACCTTGGTGACAGGCGGAGATGTGCTCGACTTCGATGTCGCGGCCAACAGTGCAAGTGTTGTGTATCGGGCTGATCAAGACACTGATACCGTCATCGAGCTGTATCAAACAGTATTGTCGGGGCTTTCACGGTCAAAGTTACATAGCGCGTATACGGCTGGCAAATCTGTATCGGCCTTCAAATTGCTCCCGGACAGTAGCGGCGTGGTGTACGTGGCAAACCAGACTACCAATACGGTGACGGAGCTCTACCGGACGGTGTTTGGTGGGGCACAAGGGACAACCATTAACCATGCGTTAGTTGCGGGTGGCAACATCTCAGACGTTGTCGTAAGCCCTGATAGCGCAAGCGTGGTCTATCGTGCCGATCAAGATACAGATGGAGTGATTGAGTTGTACCGAGTAGCGTTGTCCGCTCCTACGGTGAGCGTCAAGGTGAACGGGCCGCTGGTATCCGGAGGCAATGTGAGCTCGACCTATCGCATCACACAGGATAGTGGGAGTGTCGTTTATATTGCTGATGAATCAGTGGATGAACGGTTTGAGTTATATCGGACAGTGTTTTCTCCTCTTGCGAGAACCGTGTTAACGGGTACGCGCATCATTGGCAGTCAAGATGTGTATGATGTCGCGGTGATCCCTGATAGTAGTGGTGTCGTTTATATTGCGGACGAAACGGCAGCAGGTACGAGAGAGGTGTTTCGAGTTCTTTTTGCTTCTCCGACGTCCAGCACAAAGATCAATCCGGCCTTCGCAAGCGGGCGGCAGGCACAAGAGCTGGCTGTCTCGTCGGATAGCACGACCGTGTACTATCGGGCTAATCAGACATCGGCGGGGGTGGTGGAGCTCTATCGTGCGATCTTTACAGCCGCAGGGGTGAGTACAACTCTGAATGGAAGCCTAGGGACTGGAGGTAATGTGACAGCTTTTGCCTTCAAGTAGCTCGGCGCATGCGACGGCCTACGCTTCTTTCCATCCCATCATCGCGGACTGGTTCCTGACGCAGGTCTGGCAGCCGACGGATGTGGAACAGCGGGCCTGGCCGGGGATTCGATCCGGGGCGGATGCGCTGATTGCCGCGCTGACCGGAATGGGAGCGATTCTGATTCTCACGCCCTAGTAACTACGAAGTGTTGGATCTGCACCCCTGGCTATGCCGCTCTCTTTTCGAGTTCGGTTTGAAACACCTGACAGGCGTGGGTAAAGGCGATGTCGAGGGGATCGAGCAACGGCTCGACGTTTCTGAGCGAGCCTCCACGACTGATCGCTTCAATCCTTTGGCATAAGTCTGATAGTGAGACCGCTCCGAGGACGGTGCTGCGGGATTTCAGACTATGCGCGGCTTCGTTGACGAGTTGGGCTTCTCCGGCGGCGACGCCCTGACGAACCTGGTCGACGAGTTGCTTCGAGTCCTTCAGGTAAAGAGTAAGAACCTTGGCGAGCATGTCCGGTTTCCCGGGCCGCTGGAGCGCGGTAATCGAATCCCATGCGTGCCGGTCAATGATAGTGGGAGGGGCCTGGCCCACTGAAGGCATTGGTGCCGCGGGTGTGGCGGCTAGTGTACTCGAGTGTGCTGCGCTCGTGGCCGGTGCCTGTTTTGGCAGCCACGATGCGATGACACGCTGCAGTTGTTCCATCGTGAAGGGTTTAGAGAGGTAGTCGGTCATCCCTGAGGCCAGGCAGTGGGCGCGATCACTGGCTGTCGCATGGGCTGTCAGTGCCACAATAGGAATAGGCTGCCTCAACGTGTTGCTGTCCAGTTCGCGTTCCCATTCTCGTATGAGGCGTGTCGCTTCGAACCCATCCATCTCAGGCATCTGGCAATCCATCAAGATGATGTCGTAGCGGGTCTTCTTTGCGCAGTCGACCGCTTCCCGACCGTTCTGCGCGACGGTGACGGAGCAACCCAGGCTTTCGAGCATCAGCGTCGCAATTTCTTGATTGACAGGATTGTCTTCGCCCAACAAGACCGCGCCGGCCAGTTGAGGTGTTGAGATCGAAGCCGGAGTCGATGATGCGGAAGACAGCGGATTCACGCCAAGGAGACCCATGAGCGCTTCATGGAGCGCGTCATATCGGAGTGGTTTGGTGACGAAGGGAATCTTGCCGAACACCGGGTCTTGTTCGACATCGGCCCGGCGGGTAAAGGAGACGAGTCTCAGAATGCCGGCATCCGCGAGGGCGGAATCAGACCGAAGATCCTGCATCACTTGGATGTCGGTCATATCTGCGAACGTTTCATCGATGAGCGCAATGACGCGGCCGCCTTCCGTGGCCAGTTCGTTCATCACCTGCTCCAGAAACTCCGCGCCCGTGTCCGCGACCCGGGGTGCGAGGCGCCAGCTGGACAGATATTGCGTCAGAAGCATTCGGGTCGCGGGGTGACTTACGGCGGCGCAAATCCGGACCCCTGCGAGCGCAGGATCGGGTCCGTGCACGGCGCCAGGCTCGGTTTGTCGCGGCAGGGGCAGCGTGACCCAGAACGTGCTGCCTTGCCCGCTCTGGCTGTGGACCCCGATGGCGCCGCCCATCAATTCGCTGAGCTGTTTGCAAATACTGAGTCCCAGGCCGGTGCCGCCATGGACCCTGGTCGAGGACCCATCCACTTGAGAAAACGATTGGAAGAGCCTCGCCTGGCCTTCGGGGCTGATGCCGGTCCCTGTGTCGGTGACAGCCATGCGGAAGATTGCCGGTCCGGCTTCTTGCGACGCCGGCGCGTCGAGCGTGACGTGTACGCGTACTTCCCCTTGCTGGGTGAACTTGATGGCGTTCCCGAGGAGATTGGTCAGGATCTGGCGGATGCGAACGGGATCGCCGATCACTGCAGTCGGGGCCGATGGATCATACTCCGCCAGCAGCTGGAGACCTTTTCGCTGCGCGCGTTCGGCTAACTGTTCCGCCGTGCGTTCAATCAGATCGCGGAGGTCGAGGGGGGCCGGCTGGATTTCCAGTTTCCCGGCTTCGATCTTCGAGAAGTCGAGAATATCGTTGATGAGGGCCAGCAAGGTGTCGCCGGAGTTGTGAATGGTCTCGACATAGTGGCGTTGTGTGTCGGACAGGGACGTGCGTGCAAGGATCTCGGTCATCCCGATCACGCCGTTCATCGGGGTTCGGATTTCATGGCTCATATTGGCGAGGAATTCCGCTTTCGCTTTGGTCGCGTCTTCGGCCGCGAGTTTGGCGATGGCCAGAGCTTCTTCGGCCTCGCGGCGGCGAGCGGCCTCCAGCACCAGCGTCATGAAGTTTCCCAAGGCTTGCGCAAACTGCTGTTCGTCAGCGGCCCATTCTCTTGCAGGCCCCACATGTTCGATCATGACCACGCCCGCCAAGCCGGCCTTGGTATGAAATGGAGCGTCCAGGCGCGAACTGACGCCGCGCGGCGCGAGGAGGTCGGAGGCCAACTCGTGGAATGGTGGATCATGCTGTGCCTGTGCAGCCGCAAGGACCTGCCCGCGCTGGAGCTGCTCGAAATAGTCAGGATAGCGAGAGAGCGTCAGCGTGCGTTCCGGCCCATGCTGCTCCCTGGACCGCTCGTAGCTGTCGAGGCAGTAGAGGAGGCGGCGGCCCGCTTCAAAGATCCACACACTGGTCCGTTCTACTCCGAGGGCCTGGGCGGCCGTCGCGGTGACCAATTGGGCCGCCTCAGCCAGCGAGCCCTCGAAGACCGTCCGGTCTTTGACGAGCGTCAGCGTAGCACTCTGCTGATGCCGCAGCCGTTCTTCTTTGGTCTCCAGCGACTGGTTTTCCGCCTCCAGTACCGTGGCCCGCGCCTCGGCGTCGTGTTTTGCCGTTACGGCTCCGGCGAGTTCCATCTGTGCGCGCACGCGCGCTTCGATGGCGCGGCTGTTGGTGAGGGCGACGGCGATGTGATCGGCCAGACGGCGGGCAGAGACGACATCGCCTGCGGAAGGGGTATGTCCCTGCCGATAGGCGAGTACCAGTGCGCCGGTGACGACTGAGTCTGCGAAGATCGGAAAGACCGCGAAGCGTGTGAGCTGGAGCGCAGCCAGTGCCGTCAGATAGTCGGGCAAGGCGGTGGACTCCAGCATGACGTGGTGTGGATGAGTCTGGAGAAACCACAGGTCCGCCTCAGAAAGCTGACAGGCGGTTTCTGAAAATTCAGTTTCCGATCGGGAGTTCAGGTGCCGCACGGACATTCTGGTCAATCCTGGGCGATTAGATTCCATCAGGGCCATGCCCACGGCGTCGCAGGCGATGGTTTCGGAGATGCTGGACTGCACGAGCCGGACCATCCTCCCCTGTTCATCGCTTGAGATGATGGCCTGGCTGATGGCCGAGAGCGTTTCCAACATGTGAAACTGTTGGCTGAGTTGGCCGGTCATGCGATTGAACGAAGCGGCCAGGTCTTGAAATTCGTCCCGGCTGGTGACGGTGACGCGAGTGGTAAAGTCTCCTGCGGCGAGGCGCGTCGTGCCTTCGTGCAAGAGCGTCACCGGTTGCAGGCTCCGGCGGATGTGCGAGAGGCTGAGCAGCACCACGAGGCTCAAGGCCGAGGCGATGACCAGGAGAAAGGTGTGGCGGAACTGATCGACCGGAGCTAACGCCGATTCTTTGGGTTGGCTCAGCGCAATGATCCAAGGGTCTGCAAGAAAGTGGTATCGCAGAGGGATCGGCCACGCTGCTGTAATGTACTCAGTGCCGCCTCTCTGCCATGCAAACGCTTTCGTCGTCGGAGCGGCAAGGCTCGACTGTCCAAGACCGGGAATGTCGATTCGATCCTCAAAGGTCATGTAGAGGGTCTGTTGCTCTTGCACCTCAATGCTGAGCTCGGTGTCGGGAGGAAGGGAGTCCTTCCCTTGCATCTGCCAGAGCTGGGTGTCGTCAATTTGCGCCAGGAGCAGTCCTGCCTCCAGCCTGTCCGGGGAGATGGCGCGAATCAAGGAGATTCGCATCGGCTGGCCCGGTGTGGCGCGAAGATCCAAGAGGGTTTTCCCCATCTGAAGGTGTTTACGCTGTTTCTCGGTTTGAAGATATGGAGCGGACGTGTTCGACGCAAGTAGCGTGAGCACTTTGAATTGATGAGACCGATCCTTCACTGAAGCGGTGATGAGTGCGTCTCGGGTGGCGGGTTCCTCTGATCGGAGTTCGTTGGCAATGCGATCAAGATCGGCTTGACGAGTCAGGAGGGCGTTGTAGAGAACCATCCCCTGGGCTTTGCTCTGCTGTTTGAGGCGGGACGATGTTTGCAGAATCAGCTGGTCCGTGACTTGTCGGTACGACATCCACCCGAGGATTGATGTGGGGACGAGGGCGCAGAGGACGAATAGCCCAAACATACGGCGTGCGATACGACTGTGGAGGAGTGAAGAAGATAGCCAGGGCTGCATGATCCCAACGGGCTAGAAATTGGCTGCCAAACCGTAAAATCCGCCATCATTGGCCCGAATGATATCGTCGTGACTCTTTTTCGCGGTCAGGGGCGCGACGGTGTCGCCGTCTCGGCCCATGCTGTAGATGTCAAAATCTGAGTTGATCGGGTGCAGAAAATGGTCTTTCCTCGGCTTGCCGCTGCCACAGGTCGAACCGCCGCCTCCTCCTCCGCTCCCTCCTCCACCTCCACTCCCACCGCTTCCTCCTCCTCCTCCGCTCCCGCTGCTTCCTCCTTTTGCCACAAGGCGGATGAGTTGTTGGTTACTGGCAGACTCGACTGTGAGGTAGACGCGTGCCTCGTCGTTTGTGGAAGGGCCGGTGACCGGAACGGTTCGTCCGTCAGATCCGTGGTCTGGAAGGTCGGGTTGGTTGCGAAGGCCAATGGTGACGGGGTCGCAGTTGATTCGAGTGTACTGATAGGGATTCCCCCATGGATCAAGCAATGTACTGCGGCCAATTTGCACCAGGGTGTCGGGGTATTGCTCCGTCGACAGGGCAAACCCTTGAAGCTCTTTGGCCAAGGCGTGCAGTTCAGCGACCGTCCTCGCAATCCTGGCTTTATAGAGAAAGTCGGTATAGGTCGGCCCGGCCAAGGAAGCCAGAATGCCGGTGATCGCCACCGCAATCATGAGTTCGATCAGCGTGAAGCCGGTCGTGGTGCCCCATGCGCCAGGCGCCGTTGGCCGGGTTGTCTGATTGGTATTTTGATCGGGCTTGTGTGTACGGTAGTCCACTCGTCTATCCATGATGAGTCTTGAACCATTCGAGCGAATATTTCAGGCTCGCCAGATCCTGTTCGGTCTGTTGCACGAGTGTGGCGAGGGTCTGGTTGCGCTCACGGGCCACGGCCTCTTTGAGCCGTTCGACGTCGAGCGCCACTGTTGTCTGTGCTTGTTTGCTGGCGCTGATTCTGGTCTGGAGCTGCGCCGTCATCCGGTTCAAGCCGTCTGCATCCTGTGTCAGGTAGTCATGTGGACGCAGGGATGCTCTGATGGACAGATTGCCCTCGCCGATCTCCCGGTAGAGCCGCCTGAATCGGTAGAGAGGACCGGCGATGCGATGCATCATCCGCAGGGAGTGGAGGCAATGGATGGTCAGTACCGCCATGGCCCCAAGGGCCCAAGGCCAGTAACGGGCGTGCAAATTGAGCAAGTCGTTTGCGACGGCGGCTCGCTCCTGCCAGGAGAGCCCAGGGTTGTCGAGGGCTTGCATGAGGGGTCTGAACACGGGGATGGCCAACAGCAGCGCGATCATCAGGGTATAGAAGAGCACGAGGCTGAGTATGCGAGCCTGAAGCGGATGCACGAAGGCCAGCCGTCGTCTCTCTGTGCGAGGGATCTGTGGCCCGGGCTGGTGATGGTGCGAGGGCGGATGAGCCGTCGAAGCAGCGGGTGGCGTCTCATTGAGCGGAGCCGGGTTGCTTGTGACGGGAAGCACGTGGTTCATAGTCATGCCGCCTTCAACCTGGCCGGTGGTTTTTCGGTGACCTGCTCCGCAAACTCGATGGGGAGTTGAGAGGCCGACTGCTGTGTCTCCTTTGGCTTGAATGTGTCGGCGCAGAGCCGGAGTCGGGAGATGTCGGCTTCGAGCATCTGGAGAGCAGCGTTCAGCTGGTTCGACGACTGTTGCCGGATCGGACGGACCGCATCCTGATAAGTCTGGGAGACGGCAGTACCATGCCGATGCAGCAGCGCAATGTTGTGCTCCAGAGAGTCGAGCATGGCGTTGAAGTCCCGTGCTTCGCGATGGAGATAGTCGTGTTTTCGCAGCCTCGCGCGTTGATGCAGGTGGCCGGCTCCGATGGATCGAAACAAGGCGGCAAATCGGTAGAGGGGACCGGCGATGCGGTGCATGAAATACAGAGAGTGCAGGAGCAACCCGAGGAACGTCACGAGCAGCCAGGGCCACACCCGCGTGTTCAACTCCAGAATTTGGGTCGCGACCTGGGCACGTTCTTCCCAGGAGACCGTGGGAGAGTCGAGTGGTTGGACCATCGGGAGAAACACCACGCCGTAGAGCACGACCAAGAGGCATGAGAAATACACCAGTGTCGTGGCAACAAACCAATATTGAATGGGATGCACGAAGAGCTGTCGTCGCTTGAAGTAGGCGATCACGACTCCACCATGGTTCTGGTCCAGACGAGGTGCGCTTGATTTTTGAAGGTGAGGGTCCGCTCGCGAGCATCGTAGAAGAAGACGAGCGTCTGTTCCTCGCTGCGCGAGTTGCCATAGACGAGCGTGTACAGGACGCGACGTCCTTCAGGGATGGCGTCCAGCCGGCGAACTGCTTGCGCATCGAGATGATCCCCCCCTGCGCTGAATACGACGGCGTGTTTGGTCATCACCAGCATGCTGTCTTCATAGCCTTGTGCGGCGGTACTCCATGTGCCGATCAACTCGTCGGGGCAGGATGCGGCAGGGTCCCTCGTGGCGATGGTGACGATGAATCCTACGATGAGGCCGAAGGCGGCGAGGAGCAATATCGACGAGCGCATAGTGGTCCGAGGCTCAGAGGAGTCGCCAGAGGTCGCGATCGGCAAAGTCGTACGCATAGCCACCTGTGTATTCTATTAAGGCATGGTTGTTTATCGCGCCGGCCGGCGACAGATCTATTCGCTACCTTTATCGGTCGATGGCGCTGTGACTTTACCGCGCTGGTAGATTGGCGCGAATGGATAGGCCGGCGGCCTGCCCTTGTGGAGCAGCCATTGTGTGCGTGCTAAGATGCCGCGATGACGTTGTCCCGCTTTCATCCTCTTATTGCGGACTGGTTCCTGACGCAGGTCGGTCAGCCGACGGATGTGCAACAGCAGGCCTGGCCGGCGATTCAATCCGGCGCGGACGCCCTGATTGCCGCGCCGACCGGATCGGGCAAAACCCTCGCGGCATTTTTGTCTTGTATCGATTCTCTTTTCACGCAAGCTCTCGCCCGTGAACTCGACGATCATACGCAGGTGTTGTACGTCTCGCCGCTCAAAGCGCTGAGCAACGACATCCAAAAGAATCTTCAGAAGCCGCTGGCGGAAATCGGGCAGATGGCGTTGCAAGCCGGCTTGCTGATGCCGGAGCTGCGCGTGCTGGTGCGCACCGGCGATACCCCGATGGCGGATCGGCAGCAGATGCTGAAGCGGCCGCCGCATATTCTCGTCACGACGCCGGAATCGCTGTTCATCCTCCTGACGGCGGAGAAAAGCCGGCGCATGTTGCAGACCGTGCGAACGGTTATCGTCGATGAAATTCATGCCTTGGCGCCGAACAAGCGGGGCGCCCATGTGACCCTGTCGCTGGAACGACTGGAAGCGTTGACGCTGGTGAAGCCGCAACGCATCGGCTTGTCGGCCACGCAACGGCCCATCGAATTAGTGGCGGAATTTCTGGTCGGAGCTCGCCCGCTTCCGAGGATCATCGATGTCGGGCATCGCCGTGAATTGGATCTGGCCGTTGAAGTGCCGAAGGATGAGCTGAGCGCCGTGGCCACGAACGCCATCTGGTCCGATGTCTATGACCGTGTGGCTGAACTCGTGCGGCAGCACCGGTCGACACTGGTGTTTGTGAATACCCGACGGCTGGCTGAACGGGTGTCTCATTACCTGGAAGAGCGACTGCATGACTTGGGTCCCGATGTGGTGGCGGCGCATCACGGCAGTCTGTCCCGCCAGATTCGTCTGTCGGCAGAAGAGCGATTGAAGACCGGCAAGACGCGCGTCGTCATTGCCACGGCCTCGTTGGAATTGGGCATCGACGTTGGGACCGTCGATCTCGTCTGTCAGATCGGTTCGCCGAGAGCCATCGCCACCGGGTTGCAACGGATCGGCCGCGCGGGCCACTGGGTCAAAGCGATTCCCAAAGGCCGCATCTTTGCCATGACGCGGGATGAACTGCTGGAGTGCGCGGCGCTCGTGCGCGCGATTCGCCGGGGGATGCTGGATCAGATTACGATCCCGCCTGCTCCGCTCGACATTCTGTCTCAACAGATTGTCGCAGCAGCGGCCAGTCAGACCTGGACGGAAGAAGAGCTCTTCGCGTTCTGTCGTCGCGCCTATCCCTATCGGGATCTTTCGCGGGCCGAGTTCGATGGCGTCCTGCATATGCTGGCTGACGGGATTGCCACCCGGCGGGGGCGGGGCCTGGCCTATCTGTTCCATGATCGGATCAATCGGCGGATCAAGGGGCGGCGCGGCGCGCGGCTGGCGGCGATCACCTCCGGGGGCGCCATTCCAGATACGGCCAACTATGCTGTGGTGGCGGAACCGGACGGCACGGTGGTGGGGTCGGTCGACGAAGATTTCGCGGTGGAGAGTCTCGCCGGCGATATCATGTTGTTGGGCAATACGTCGTGGCGGATCAAAGGTATCGAGGCGGGGAAGGTCCGGGTCGAAGACGCGCAGGGCGCGCCGCCGAACATTCCGTTCTGGCGGGGCGAGGCTCCGTCGCGGACGGCCGAATTATCGGCGGAGGTAGCAGCGCTTCGGCAGGAGATTGCTACGCGCGCGCTGTCTGATGATCCGGCCGTCAGTCATCAGTTATCAGCCATCGGCTGGCTCAAGAGCGAATGCGCATTGGATCAGCGTGGCGGGCTGCAAGCCATCGAGTACGTGCTCACCGGGAAGGCCGTGCTGGGGACCGTGCCGACGCAGGACACGATCGTTGCAGAACGGTTCTTCGACGAAAGCGGCGGGATGCAGCTGGTTCTGCACGCGCCCTTCGGCGGGCGGATCAACCGCGCCTGGGGCCTCGCCCTGCGCAAACGGTTCTGCGTGACGTTCGATTTCGAGTTGCAGGCCGCGGCGACCGATAACGGTTTGGTGATCTCGCTCGGCGAGAAGCACAGCTTCCCTCTGGAGTCGGTCTTCGGCTATCTCCATTCAAAGACGGTCCGCGAGGTGCTGATCCAGGCGGTGCTCCTTGCGCCCATGTTTGCGACGCGCTGGCGGTGGAATGCGTCGCGTTCGCTGGCGCTGCTCAGATTTTCCAACGGCAAGAAGGTGCCTCCGCAGATTCAGCGGATGAAGTCGGAAGATTTGCTCGCGGCGGTTTTCCCGGATGCGATTGCCTGCCAGGAGAATCTCACCGGCGAGCGGGCTGCCAGGCTGATTCCGGATCATCCGCTCGTGAACGAAACGATCCGCGATTGCCTGACGGAGGCGATGGATCTGGAGGGGCTGACGACCGTACTGAAGGCCATCGAAGCCGGCGCCATTCGCTGTGTCGCCGTGGATACGCCCGTGCCCTCGGTCTTTTCCCATGAGATTCTGAACGCCAACCCCTACGCCTTTCTCGATGACGCGCCACTGGAAGAGCGTCGCGCCAGGGCAGTGGAAATGCGGCGGACCCTGCCGGCGGAGATGCTCGGGCAGGTCGGTGCGCTCGATCCCGCGGCGATTGAAGATGTCGAGCGGGAGGCGTGGCCGGTCGTGCGCGATGCCGACGAATTGCACGATGCGCTGCTGACGCTGGTCTGGGTGCCGGTCAAAGAGGGAGCGTCTTGGGTTGTGTATCTGCCGCGCCTTAGCGAAGAAGGGCGGATAGTGGAGTTGTCGGCAAGAAGTGAGGGGCGAGCGGTGCAGGGGTGGGTGGCGGCTGAGAATCGGGAGCGGGTTGAACGATTGTTTGCGGACGGCGATGACGAGGTCCTGGTTACGGTGGTCCAGGGGTGGATGGAGAGTATCGGGCCGACGACGGTGCCGCAGCTAGCCGACCGGCTGCATCTTCCCGCCGATGGTGTTATAGCGGCGATGCTGAAACTGGAATCGCAAGGCCAAGTCCTCCGTGGCCAATTCAGAGCGCACTCAGGACTCAGCACCAAGGACTCAACACTTTCCGGCGTCTCCGCGTCCGAGTGGTGTCATCGCCGGCTCCTGGCGCGGATTCATCGGCTCACGATCGGCCGGTTACGCAAGGACATTGAGCCGGTCACCGCCGCCGAGTTCATGCGCTTTCTTCTCCAATGGCAGCATGTGACGCCGGGCTCTCGTCAGCATGGGGAGGCCGGCCTCACGCAGATCATCACTCAACTGGCCGGGTTCGAAGCGGCAGCTTCAGCCTGGGAACCGCAGCTCTTGCGTGTACGTTTGGCGAAATATGAGCCGGAGCTGTTGGACCGGTTGTGTCTGAGCGGCGCGGTCAGCTGGGGACGGATCTCGCCGCATCCGCGCCTGGCCTTCTCCGGTAACTCTGATAGAGCCCGACGCATCGTGCCCACCAGTGTGGCACCGATCAGTCTGTTTCCGCGTGAAGACGGAGAGTGGTTGATGGCAGCATTCGCAGAGGGTGGGGCGCAGGCTGGACCGGATCCCTATGGCCAGTTGAGTGCTGTCGCTCAGGATCTGTGCCGTGCCTTGCAGGAGCGAGGTGCGAGCTTTTTCGCTGATCTGGTGCGGTTGACCAATCATCTGCCGGCGGAAGTCGAGGCGGGGCTCTGGGAGTTGGTCGCGGCCGGCCTGGTGACGGCCGACGGGTTCGACAATCTGCGAGCCCTCATGGATCCGCGGCGCCGCCGTGCCGAGGGGCGGGATCGCGCCCGCCGGCCTCGCCATACAGCGGGCCGCTGGTCGCTGCTCCGAAGCGAGCTCAGCAGTCAGCCAACGGCTATAAGCTCTTCAGAGAAGATGGCTCGTCAGCTTTTGCGCCGGTACGGGGTGGTCTTTCGGGATCTGTTGGTCCGGGAATCGTTGGTGCAGTCGTGGCGGGATCTGCTCGTGATGTATCGGAAATTGGAACTGCAAGGGGAGTTGCGCGGCGGGCGATTTGTGACAGGCTTCGTCGGCGAGCAGTTCGCGCTGCCGGAAGCAGTCGAAGCCCTGCGCGCCCTGCGCAAGTCTGTTGGCGGCGCTGCGACAGGACATGAGGTCAAGCTTTCCGCGTCCGACCCCTTGAATCTTGTCGGGGTCATTATGCCGGGGCCGAAAATTCCGGCCGTGCCGACGAATTTCCTCATTATTAAAGACGGGGTGGTCGTACGCACGGTGCTGCGAAAGCAGCCTGAAGGAATCTCGGATGCGCCGGTGAGTATGGTGCGGAGGATGTCAGACCGGTAGCGCCAGCAGGGGGCAGCGGGCGCCACGGAGCACGCGCTCCGTCGTGCTGCCTCGCATGAGATCCAGTAAGGTCTGCTGCTTCGACGTCGTCATGACGATGAGATCGACATCGAAATCTTTCCCCATCGCGAGAATCACTTCGACCACGTTTCCCTGGCAGGCCATCGTGTGCCAGAGCCAACCGGTCTTGATCGGGTAATGGAGCGAGTGCAGCGTACGGTCGTCTCCCACTTGCACGACGATCACGGTGAGATTGTCGCAGCCCAGGGCGGACGCCAACTGCGCGGTCGTGTCGATGGCCAGTTGCGGGCTGTATTCCGCGCTCACCGGCACCAGCACTCGACGGAGCTTCGGTTGTCCTGAATCTTTTGCCACGAATCCTTCAACCTGCGTGGGGACGAACAGTGTGGCCATTTGACTTCCACGGGCGACCGGTTCGGCGACACTCTCATGCTGCCATCGGGCGAGGCCTTCGTGCTGATTGGTGGCCATCACTAACAAATCGGCCGGATGCTTGGCGAGATATTGGAGAATGCCTTCGGTCCGGTTCTTTGCCACCGTGCGGGTCTTTTTGATCGCAATTCCCAGGTCGGCCACTTTCTCGCGTGGACTGCCGTGAGGAAGGAGTCCCCAGCGTTCAAGCAGGGGGCGGACTTGGGGAAAGTCTTCGAAATCTTTTCGGGGAACATCCGGGTCGATATGCATGATCGACAGCTCGCCGTGAGCGGCCACGGCCAATTTCACCGCATGGACCAGTCCTGTGTGGCTGTCCTCCGAGAAGTCAGACGGGTGGAGGATTCGTTGAAAGGGGAGCGTCGCAGAAGGGGATTGAGGTGTGGTCATACGAGATCCGGCAGGGGTTAGTGGGGTAGCCGATAGGGTTGAGCGGTTTGGTGAAGCTGCGCGAGCCACTGCTCCGGAGCCGCATGGGAGTCCGGCCAGTTTTGGGCATAGCGGCGTTGGACCGCGGCGCCGAAGTCGGCGCGATGGGGTTCCGGCACGCCGAGCAAGGTTCCGACCGCGGTCAGATACTCACCGGATCCGGCTGCGATGTTCTGCTCCATATTCTCCCGGCTCGCTGCAATTAAGGCGAGCGCCTTGTAGTCCGGCTTCACCAGCCCGTCTTCTGAAACCCAGCTATGAACCGATGAAGTAGTGCCGCTGACATTTGAGGTCGTGTCCATCGTCTGGTCGAGCGTGGCCTTGAATGAACAGCCGGTGGAAAGGGCCAGCGTCAGGAGCGCAAGAGCAAGACGTGACGAAGTTGTTGATAGCGTGCGCATGGGGGCTCCTTCTCCGCGAGGAGGTTGCATAGCCAATATCTAGGGGCACTATACCACAGCACCCCTTAAGTTTAGCTAGGGGGGATCCGATAAGGCCCACAGGAAGGAACAGAAGGTATGGCAGTCTCAGCTTTGACAGCGTTCGACCCCTCCAAATTCTTCCAGACTCCGGCTGCGAATGCCGCGGGTGCCCAGCGGTTGGATACGAAAGTGTCCGCCATTTCTGCGTCGACGGACCTGACCGGGCAGCTGAGCGTGACGACGGGCGAAGGCGACAAGATTACGTTGACCGCCGATTTTGAGGCCCGGTATCGGGCCGTGAACTATCAGGCGAAGGCGGAGACCGAACAGGGCACCGTCGAGGTCAAGGCGACGAGTATCGAAGCCTCCTTGAAGAAGCAGTATGGCGTGACGGTCGAAGGGGATCTGAACGAGCAAGAGTTGCACGATCTCGAAAAGCTGTTCCGTAAGGTAAGCAATATCTTCCGCAAGTATTTCCGTGGCCAGGACGACGAAGCGCTGGCCAAGACGGCCAAGCTCGCTGACAAGTTCGGGGGGCTGTCATCACTATCCAGCTTGGATCTCAGCATCAATGTCGAACGGTCGGTGACGGTCGTCGCGGCGCAAGTGGCCTCTGCCGTGACCGGACAGCCGGCGCTGCCGGAGAATCAACCGGCTCAGGCTCCGACCTCAACTCAGACGTCCCGCATTCCCTCAACACCGGTTACCCCGGGTGCGGCGCCTTCGACGGCTGCGGCGATCCCGCAATCGTCAACCGGTACCACGGCGCCCACCCAGCCTTCGACTGACGCCGCGGCTCCGGCAGCGGACGCGACGACTCGCCTCGTCGCTCCGTCGCCGGATGCTTCGGCGACGAAGTCGCTGGTTGAGCAAGTCTTAGCCGCGCTCGACGAGGCGAAGGTGGAATCAGAGAAGATCCGGAAGTATCTGCCGGACTTCTTCAAGAAGTTGCGCGAAGATCTGGAGAACGAGTTGCGCGAGACCCGTGAGCAGGCCTCTGAGGCAACCGCCGACACCCAAACTTCATCCCCTGCCTCGTCTGTGAGCAGCGTGGTGTATGCGTACCAGTCGGTGCGGCAGACGTCATTCTCCCTCTCAATCAGGGCCTAGTCGCAGGATGCTCAAAAAGGCTGTTCAGCAAGGCCGCAGCGAGTGAAGGGCCGAGGCGTACCCAGTGGGTACGTTGAGGGTCTGAACGATGCGAGAACGAAGCTGGCAGACTTTTTCAGCATTCTGCTAGGGCAAGAAGCGTCAGCCTCCGGGTTGGCGTTAAGCAAGACGCGGCGAGGCGTGGTGATCCCAGGCCTCGCCGTTGTCGTGAGTGCGCCGGTGCTAGTTCGCCCACAACTGCCGATACCACTTCTTGCCCTCGACTGTCGGTACAGCAGTGATGTTCATCGTTTTGCGGATCTCGCCGATATTCCAACCGGTCAACGTGGCTAGTGTTTGCGCTTCCCGTTCATAGCGTTCCCGCAGTTGCTGACGATAGGCGGTCGCAGCAGCGCATTCGTCCGTGCCCGTCCAGGGATGGCGGAGGATATAGCGGGCCTGGAAGTTTGACCGGTCCGGGGTTTCCTGAAACATCAGGTCTTCGGGGAAGTGCGCCGCGTCATAGCGGACGTGCAGGCGGGTTAGAAACACGCTCTGAGCCATCGGCATGCTCCGGCCTCGCTGAGGGTTGACGACGCTGTCCTGCCAGAACACACCCAGTCCACGCAATTCCTCGGCTGAGAGGGGATTCGCTGCGCAGGGGTCGCACCAGTTCATGTCCCAGGCATATTCCAGAAAGACGCCTCGTTCACTCTCGCGCTTCACCTGTTGCGTGAAGAGATCACGATAGAAGTCCCCGAACTTGTCCTTCACATAGAGGGGGACCTCCTGCGCTTCCGGCAAGCGGACCGTGCGATAGTTCGTGGTCTCGACGCGGCCTTGCCTAGTCAGAAAATAGATGAAGAGTTCCTGCGCGCCGTCCGCGTTGACCGTGCCCAGGCGAATCGGCAGCAGGAACCTCGGCGACTCGAAGGCAATCTGGAGCGGCCGCAGATGCGTAAGGCCAAGCTTGGCCTGCTCGCCCAGGTTCACCTTGGCCACGAAGAACTTCAGATTCTGTTTCAAATAACTATGCAGGACGGCTGACGCTCCGGCAGGAATCTTGTAGCCGTTTTCCGCCAGCCAGGTCTCGAGCCCGGCGCTTTCTTTCGCCGAAAGGATGAGGATGTCGTATTCGCCCACGAGATACTGCGCCTCCACCGTCACGCCCAGGACCTGATCGCGTTCGCGTTTGGCTTCAGCGGCGGCTGGAGCCATGCTTTTCATGGCGCCCATCCGGTCTTGCATCATGTCGTAGCGCCTGCAGGGATTCTCGTCGAAGTATTCCACCAGCCGGGGGGCCGAATAGTCGGCCAGATGTTTGAGCATCGCCGGATCGCCGACGTGGATCTGTTCCTTCTCCAAGACCGTCGGCACCGGGACCACCATCGCAAACTCTTTCACGTCGCCTTTGAAATCGTTGGCCATCGTGATCACGGTCTTGTTGTCGTGGCGCGCAATGGCGACTTCCGATGCCTTGTTGAACAGCTTCGTATCGGCCTTGCCGACATAGAAGCCGCAGAAGGCCGAAGCTTCGCCGCTCCAGGCGAACAGGCCGAGTAATAATGTGAGCATGGGAACAACGATGCGTCTCATGAGAACCTCCTTTGATGTGAAAGTGACAGGACGAGAGGCACGGGCACAGACGGCTGCCCGGTCGTCGGCCGGGACCAGTCGTAGCGGACAGCGGGAAGCAGCCGGTCAATCAGCGGCACGAGCGGTGCGCAGGCGATCAATCCCCAGAGCGGACCGTTGGGGCGGAAGAAGCCGAACTGCACGTAGAGAGCCACGAGCGTGACGAACAGGGCGTAGATGATCCGTCCGGTTCTGGAATCCGGTGTCGTCTTCGGGTCCGAGATCATGAAGAAGGCAAAGATCAGCAGCGCGCCGCTTTCGATCTGATGCAGTGGGATCGTGAGCGGATCGCCCAGCCAGAGCGCTCGTGCGAACAACAGGCCGACATAGAAGGCAAGAAAGGCGAGCGTGACATCGGCGCGTGCGGCGCGAGTCACCACGAGTGAACCCAGGCAGGCGATGAGAAAGCCGAACCAGGCAACTTGCCCCCATTGCCCCGGCGAGATCCAGCCGAGCCCGCTCCCGATCATAACGACCAGCGCCAGATTCGTGGGGTTGAAGACATGCTTGTCCTGCCAGCGGATGACAAACTTGCTGCCGATGGCAATGAACGAGGCGAGTGCGGTAACGGCGAGATGATCCGTGCGGAGGAGCAGGCAGAGGGAAAGGGCCGAGATGAGCGGGCTCTTGGGATCGAAGGCAGGCAGATTGTAGAAACGCGTTCCGGCGTACTGAGTCAGCAGGGCGGTGATAAGGGTAATGGCAATTCGCCATAGAGAGATATCGAAGTGGAGCCACGTCAGGCCATAGAGCAGCAGCGTGCTCAGACTGGCGATTTGGTACAGGCGGGGATCTAGAGTTGAGAGCTGAATCTTGAGTCGATCTATGCCCATTCGGCACCTCGTGAGTAGAGGGGTCTTGCCTTCTACCCACGATATGGCGCGAGGAATGGAATCCTTTCAGGGGCAATAGAGGGAAATTTAAGGCCTAGTGCTTGGCAAGTTGCTGGGCAATGGCCTTGGCAAACTGCCGGAAATCATTGAGGTGGCGGGTACAGATCTGATAGACGATGTTCCAATCGATGGTCTGATAGCTATGCACGGCAATGTTTCGAAATCCCACGGCTTTCATCATCCGCTCTGCCAAGGCAGGGGTGATGACGTTCGCCTCCTGCAGAATTGCGAAATTGTCGGCCATGGTTGATGGAGCTTTGGAAGAGGTGTCGGCGATAACATGAGCGGCAAGGTCGACGCAGAGTTGAACGGCACGCTGAAGATTGAGCGCGATGATGTCTTGTAGGTCAGGGTCGTGAGCAAGCCGGTCCGCAGAGGACGGTGTCTTGTCGGCAATACGCTCGACGCAACGCCGGAGTGATTCGAGCTTGGCTTGGACTATGTCCCGATCCATGCGTGCCTTCGATCGGACAATATCCGGCGGTAGTAAGGCATAACATCTGTTTCTTCATAGATCATGCGCAGGAGGAGTTCAGCGTATCGCGTCCGATCGTTGCAGAGAATCATGTGCCCCTGCGTGAAGATCCGGTGCAACAGCGGGCTATGCACCTGGTCGAGGTCGATGAGGTCCACAGGCCGCCCGAATGTCAACGCAAGATCTTCAATGAGCGAGATGCGAGCCTCAGCGGTGAGCGGCGTGACGGTGGCTATGGCCACGTCGAGGTCGCTGTCCGGCCGTGCATGTCCTGTGGCTGTTGAACCGAAAAGTACCGCGATGACGACCGAGGCATGGCGAGCTATGACATGAGCCATTTGTCGCTCAGTGCCTGAAAGGCCTTGTGATACCTGTTGTGCCATGTTTCCTGAGTATCACGATTGCTTCAAAGCTGCAAGGATATGGGGTGAGGAGGGGGCGATTCCTTATTCAGCAGCGGGGCAAGGCGTGGTAATGCTTACCCTACAGAAGGAGGCAATTGACAGGCCGGAAGCGTGTCGTTAGGGTTCCATGAAATAACGGTGGATTGGTGTGCCGGTCGGCTGAAAAGGGGGAAGACGCATGCCCAATAACTATGCCGTGTTGAATGATGGAAGCGTGGTGGTGGAGCTGTGGACAGGGCAGGTCACTCACGACGAACTTCTTGCGCATGAACGGCTGCATTTAAGCGATCCGTCGGTGAAGGCCGGTGCGTCAGTGCTGGTTGACGCCGAACGGGCGCACTTCGGCACGACGATTGAGGAGATCAAAGAGATCACCGATCTCTATGGCCAAATTATCGGGAAGCTCAAGGTGGGCCGAATGGCGCTCCTGGTGAACAAGGAAACGTACGAACGAGCCCTGGTGTTTTTGAAAGCAGTGGAAGGGTATGGCGTAAAGGTGATCGTCTTCAATTCTCCCGACATCGCCTGCACCTGGCTGGGCCTCGACGTCAACGTGGCGCGCGCTCAATTGCAGGCGCTTCAGGCGCAATCAGCTCAGGGCGATTTTGCACCAGCCATTTCCTGAGCCGGGAGATGAACTGTGAGCCGCAAGATGGTGGTGGAAAACAAAGGGGCTAACTCAGCACATCTGTTTCATGTCATGTCAGGATTGGAGGATCATGATGATCAGGACGAAGACTCGTTTCGCTGTTGCCGTGGTAGCCGCCATGGCGTTATGTGGAGTGCCCGGTGTCGGGCTGGCCGACTGCGTGGACGGAGTGCGTGATGCGACGCCGGCCGAGCTCGGATTCGCCGCTCGAGCGGAGGCGGCGCTGGCGGCCGCATTACCAGCCCCGGTTGCCAATAGCGAGCGGCGCGGTGCCCCCTACGACTTTTCACGCCAGCCGCGCCTGTCGTTCTGCCGTGGCGCAGGGGAAGGCGCGTTTTCGTCCAGTGCCAGCGGCGGCTATCTGTACAAGTTCCCCAAGGCCGAGGCCGATCGCATGTATGCCGAGCGTAAGAGTCTTGAAAAGCAAGTTGAGGAATTAGAAAAGCTCCCGCCGGAGAAAGAGGGGCAGTACAAGCAGCTCCTCGCGCAAATGCGCACCGCCTACGATGCTGCGCCGCGCCGTTCTCGCAAAGACCCTCCCTTCACGGCGGAGCAACAGGCGCAAGCGGATCGCGCCAATGCCGAGGGCCGAAAGTTGGAGGAGGCGGCCAATAAGTTTATTGCCGATCACAAGGCGAGCGTGAAGCCACAGGGCGATCTCCTGCGCGCTCAGGCCAAGCGGCTGGAGACGTTTCCCCAGGAGATCGCCGTGCGTTTGGCGATGAATGTGGAGCGACTTCCGGAGGCCGGCCCGACAACGGCGACGTTCGGCGTGGCGAGTGCGCGGCGTAGTGAGGGGTTGCGCGTGCACAACGTGTTGGTGCTCGTCGAGGGGCCGGAAGGCCCGGCCCGGCAAGCGTTGTTCGACGCAGTGGACAAGGACTATGTGCGGGGGCTCGTGGGGCAGCCGCTGCCGGATGTTGCGGCGTCAAAGGCACGGGCCGAACGCGCCCCGTAGACGCCGCCAACGGTCGCAACTGTGAACACGAAACCGTGGCGATGTGCTTGTTCTTGGAGGCGGAACATGTTTTCAGGGCCTTTGCTTGTTCTAGCTGAAGGCAGAGATCGACGTGATAATTGGGGAAACGTAGAATGTCCCTGTGTGGTGACGTAGTCTCGGTAGTGAATCGGCAATGAGCGTTGACAAGTGCCTGGGCACGCGCAAGAATCGCAGGTCTTTGGGGCCTGCTCGACAGAGTGTATTGAAATAGGAGGTTGAGATGTCGAACCTGGCTGAGGTGATCAAAGGCGCTATGAGTTTGGGTACGCGTGATCGGGCCGCGCTCGCGGAAAAACTGCTGGCAAGTCTAGAGGAATTGAGTGAGGAAGAAGCCGAGCGCCTTTGGGCGGAGGAAGCGCAACGGCGATTGGACGAGTATCGGTCAGGCCGTGCCAAGGCGGTTTCGTCGGATGCGGTCCATGAGAAGGTGGACAAACTCTTTCGATGACGCTGCTTCGATACCACGAGGCGGCGGAAGACGAGTTGCTGAACGAGATCGGCTACCTTGAGTTGCAAGCGCAAGGGTTAGGACGACGATTTTTTAACGAGATTAGGCGGGCTGAAAATCGCATTGCACAATTTCCTGAATCCGCCGTGGAGATCCGGCCTGGCATTCGGAAACGGACACTTCGGACCTTTCGGTACTCGCTCATCTATTCGCTCGAACGAGATGGCGCATTGATTCTCGCGGTGGCCCACCATCATCGGCGCCCCGGATATTGGACTGGCCGTCAAGCCGGTTAGGGTGGAGAGGGTAGCTGCAGTACCTGGGCCCATCCTGAATTGCTCCAGGGGTGCGTGCGTTTCTCGGGCAAGAAATTAAGAATGTTCCCGTTAATATTCCCTCAGGGGCAAGGCCGGACATGCGCTATTTCATAGGACTCGTATTGGTAGTTGTGTGGCTGGGGACTGCATACGCGTTGACGCCGTTGCCTGATACCTCACCCGGCTTCTTTTCAGGTGAATGGGCTGGTGCGGGCCATCATGGCGCCTACTGCTACCTGAACCTGAGTGCTGACGGTCGGGGTTGGGTGCTTATCGATGCCGGGGCTGGTGAGTGGCTGGGTGCGCGACTGCAATGGCGCAATCAGCAACAATCCCTTCACGTCGAACACATCATCCCGCTTGAGTCTTCAGCCCAATTGCGTGTCATGCCATTGGAAAAGTTTGTCCTCAGCAGCGGATTCAATCAATCGTTGAAATTGACGTGGAATGAGCCGTCCGGTGGGTGTCATTTGCAAAAGACAGACACAGCCGCACGGCACCTGCTTGGGGCCCGCCAAACGCTGGAGAGCCTGTTGCCGGGAGCCAGCAAGTGATGAAGGACGGGAACGCATTCTGGCGGGCCGTCCGCATTTCCTGGCCGGTGCTCGGCGGGATATGGGGCGCGTGGATAGGATTTGGTGGGTACCTTGGGATTGCCCCCAATGCCGATAGCTTTGCGATGGTGTTCGCGATGGGGTTTTATGCAGTGTTCGCCGTGGCCGGTCTCTTGGCCGGTATCGCCATAGGTGGTCTGACCGGCGGATTAGTTGAGTGGCTGCTTCGGCGAGTTGGCGTGGGGCTTGCCGGCGCGCTGATTGTGGCGACGGTGGTGAATGCACTGGTGTTATGGCAAATCGCCGGTTTCGTTCAGGCGAAGTACCCTGGACTGAACGCCCCTGTTCCAAAGCCCTCAGTGTCTTTAACAATCAGATCTTCTCTGGAGAATTCTTGTGCGCATCTAGAGATCGAAAATGTTCCAGGAGCCGGTGCCTGTCGTAGCAGAAGGCAGAGATCGACGTGATGATTGGGGGAAAGTAGGATGTTCTTGTTTGGTGAGACCGGAATGTAAGGGCTTATCTATGCGATGCATCGCGGACTATGAAATCGAATCTGAGATGTCTGTAGTTTCGGATGATGCCCAACTAATGCTAGGACACCCCGCTGGAAAATTTCAGGCGCGCATAAAGAATATTGTGCGCGACGATTATTCAAAGCCTTTTCTCTTGTCCCTGCAGATTGCCTTTGAGGCGCCCAGTCTTCGTGAAGCTCCAGACATAGCTCAGGATATGCTAGTCGAATGCTTGAACACGCTGGTGTTCGCAACTGGCGCGGGGGTCAGACGACATCGAACTAAGCAAATTATTGATAGCACACCTGCATTAGAAATGAGGGAGTGTCTTATTTGGGCGGATTCTCTAAAGTATAAAGATCCCCAGCCGTTTCTAGATGAAGGTATCGCGGGGTCAATAGAGCAACTATTGCGGTTCGATCCCCCTCCTGCGGTACGCCGTGCCTTGCGGTGGTATCGATTCGGTGTTTATGACTCGACACCCGAAGACCAGTTCCAATACTTCTGGTTTGCTCTAGAGATACTTGCTGAGCATCAAAAAACTCCTGAAAAAGTCGCGGACAAATGTCCTCAATGTAAATCTCCCCTTTACTGTGAGACTTGCAAAGCCCATCCAACCCATCGCCCGTATCCAAAACAAGCTATTCGGAATTTAATCCAGGCCGTTGACAAGACTTGCAATGAAGAAACTATCGAATTTTTAGATAAGGCCAGGAACGCGCTAATGCATGGGGCAACTCTAAAGGAGATCGATGATGAACTGCCTGGCTCTGGTGAACATATTGTGGATGTACTCGGGAAGATCCTATTTAAGGCCTTGGTCCATCAACTCCCCAAAGAACTCTTCAAAGAAACACTACATTTTGGCATGCCGACGACATACGTTCGTCAAGCTATGACGGGTATTGCACATGTAAGTACTGTTGTCCCAATGGGGGGGATGGAGAGTTGGCTCTCGATCGTTTCACGGGTCTGAAGGTATCCATGGTGACTGACGACCCGCCCCAAAGCGGACGACCTAGCGTTATCATGATGACTCCAGAGCAACATAGGCAACTCGAGTCGCTTGCACGTGAGATCGGAGATCACCAAGAGCTTTGTAAGCGTGTCTATAAGCGAGTGAAGGTCGCCAAGGACAAAGTAGCGACCCTAATACTTTCAACTGATATGGCGAGAATTCAGGATGTACTAAAGAGTGGTGAGAAGGGAAAGTATCCAGACCTATTTCGTGAGATCATGAATAGTAACCCGTCCACTGGCGGTCCAACCGCTGACCCGGATCAAGTCAGCAAACAGGCCGATAAAGACTCCAAGAACCATTGATTGCTATTGGTAGCGCCACATCGCGAACACCATGCTCGAACTCAGGCCAACCTGCGAACATTGCAACAAGGCGCTGCCGCCTGATTCGCTCGAGGCACGGATCTGTTCGTATGAATGCACCTTCTGTGTGGCCTGCGTCGAACAGGTTTTAGAGAATGTCTGTCCGAATTGCGGCGGCGGGTTCGTCCCTCGACCGATCAGACCTGCGACGAATTGGAATGGCGACAACTTCCTGGGAAAAGATCCGGCAAGTACCACGGTGAGGCATCGCCCCGTCGATCCGGCGGCGCATCGCCAATTCTTGGCCAAGCTCAAAATGATTCCACCGGAAAAGCGCTAGGGGTGGATCTGCCATGATGAGTGCTGCACCGTGTTCAGCCTGAGTGATGAGTCGCCTGAAATACATTTCGCGCTGGTTGTACGGTCTGTTCTTTATCGCAGCCGGAGCAAACCATTTCGTGAACACGTCGTTTTATGTGAGCATCATGCCCCCATACCTGCCGTGGCCTGTGGCGCTCGTGTACCTCAGCGGCGTGGCGGAGATGGGATTAGGGGGACTTCTGCTGTTCGAACGGTGGTCCCGGTTGGCGGCGTGGGGATTGATCGCCTTGTTGATCGCGGTTTTCCCGGCAAATGTGCATATGGCGCTGCACCCGGAATTGTATCCATGGGCTTCGTCGCTCGGCCTGTGGCTACGGCTTTTCCTTCAGGGCCTGTTGATCGCCTGGGCCTATTGGTATACCAGGGGCCATTGATAGCCTTGTGCTATTACGGCTGCTGAAAGTGAGAGTGGCCACTTCCATCGACGATGGTGTACATAGGACAAACGAGCAAGTGTTCAAGACTCTATGCTCACTTTGCCGTTAACGATAGGCGAACTCTAACTTTCATGTAAGGAGCAATATGGAAGCGCCGAGACCTCCACTCCCCCCGTTCGATGCAACGACTGCCGCTCAAAAAGTCCGCATGGCCGAGGACGCCTGGAATAGCCGTGATCCCCAGCGCGTGGCCCTGGCCTATACGCCGGATAGTGTCTGGCGCAATCGCGCGGAGTTTCTTGCCGGGCGCGACGCCATCGTGCAGTTCCTGACGAGGAAATGGACCAAGGAGCTGGATTACCGGCTCATTAAGGAATTGTGGGCGTTCCATCAGGGCCGGATTGCGGTTCGGTTTGCCTATGAGTGGCATGACGATGCCGGGAACTGGTTCCGGTCCTACGGCAATGAGAACTGGGAATTCGACGAGCATGGGTTCATGCGCCGCCGCATCGCCAGCATCAACGATCTGCCCATTTCGGAAGCGGATCGGAAGTTTCACTGGCCGCTTGGGCGTCGTCCGGACGCGCATCCGGGGCTTTCAGACCTGGGCCTCTAGCCTGCCCGAGGTCGATTAGCTCGGAGTGTCGTCAGGGTTTGTAGTCTGGTGCGGGTTATTTTCGCGGGTCAGTGGTGAGGACAGTTGCCTCTTCCCCCAAGTGGAATTCTGATTGCCTCTCCCCACGCCCGGAGGGATTCCAGTACAATCGGCCCTATGCATGAGTTCTTGCTGGTACTGGCCAGTCTAATCGGAGTCGTGGTGCTCGGCTTGATTGCGAAGGTCATCACGCCGGAGATCATGATCGAGTTCGGATTGTGGATCCTGGCCGGAGGCTTGCTGATCGGGATTCCCGCTGGGGTGTGGTATCACGTGGTGTTATATCGCGCACTGAAGCGGCGGATGACGCTGCCATCATGGTGGTGGCGGAGACCGGTTGAGTTGCATGACCGGCTCACGCCGATCGAGTTCGCGCCGGTTCGCCCCTGGTTCGTGGCAGGCGCGGTCGGCTTCGTCCTCTGCTGTGTGGGCGGCATCGCCGCGATTGCAGGGTTGTCGATCGGGCAGTTCTCTCCCTGACGCGAATCTCCTGTGATCGAGACGGAGGATGTATGCAGACGCAGGTTCCGCCGAGAATCTACTGCATTTCTGCGGCTGCGGCGCCGGTGGTTGCAGTGTTTCGCCGGGGTCCGTCGAACTGGGCACATGTAGGCCGGTGGGACCTAGCGGCGGGGCGGTATGAGCTAGGGGCCTGGCTCGGTGGGCGGCTCTTCCCACGGCGATCTGACCTGTCTCCTGACGGACAGTATCTCTGTTACTTCGCCCACAAACCCAGTGCCACGTGGGAGCAGGGCGAAGCCTACGTGGCGATCTCAAAACTTCCCTGGCTTACGGCCCTGCATTCCTTTCCGACCTGCGGCACCTGGACGCGCGGGTACTGCTTCACTGAGAACTGCGAGCCCGACTCCTTGCAGGGGGCTGCGCTGCCGATCCCATACGGGTTGCGTTCCATCCCCGCGATCCAATTTGCCAATGAACGGCGCCGCGGATGGATTGAAGCCCCGGATTCGCCTGCGCGTGATCCAAAGGATATCTGGGATGAACGTCGCAATGCCCGTATGCGGAAGCTGCAACCCCACGGTACCTGCGTTTTGTGTGTGGAAAGTCTCGGATGGGCGGGCGGGGAATTTGGTGTTGAGCAGGCGGTGGACGGGTTGCGTGTTCGCTATTCGCTCGAATCCAACGGCGATCTTGATTTGCTAGACGATCTGCAATGGGCGGATTGGAGCCGCGAGGGGCATTTACTCGTCGCGACGCGAGCCGGTCAGTTACAAGTGCGACGTTTTGACAGTGGCCGCTCTGACATCATGTCTGAAGTGGATCTCTCTCGCCTCGAACCTGATCCCACCTCGGCGCCTCCTTGGGCGCAACGTTGGTAGCATTGTCTTGGTGCGCTCAATGAGACGGTGTTGAAACGTACGACGGCGAGCGGGTTCTTCTGGTGGCAGTCTTCCGATCGTGCGGCACGCAACTCATCCTATGACGTGCAGTTTGATCAGATTCGTTCCCCCCGGTTGCCCGATGCGCGTTCCGGAGAGGATCACAATCCGTTCTCCAGTTTTGGCCAGCCCTTCCGCTTTCAGCCGCCGTTCGGCCTCGTCCACCCGGGCATCAGTCTGCTCGATTTGCGGCATGGTGTAGGGGCGAACGCCCCAATAGAGCGCCATCCGTTTCCTGACCGGATCAAACGGGGTGAAGGCGATGATCGGTGCGGCCGGTCGTTGTTTCGAGATGAGGTGCGCCGTCGTGCCCCGCTCGCTGAAGGCGACGATGACGCCGGCGGCAATCGCTTTGGCGGCCGAGGCCGCTGCGGTACAGATCGCTTCGGGGAAGGCCATGTCTCCCCAGTCGGTGTGACGCTTGGGTCTCACCCCCGGCTCGGGACCTTCCTCCGCCGCGCGAATAATACGATCCATGACCTGGACGGTTTCAACCGGATGCGCGCCGATGGCCGTTTCAGCTGACAGCATCACCGCGTCGGTGCCGTCGAACACGGCATTGGCGACATCCGAGGCTTCCGCTCTGGTGGGACGCAGGGCTTGGGTCATCGACTCCAGCATTTGCGTGGCGGTGATCACGAGGCGGCGGCGGCGGTTGGCCTCCATGATGATACGTTTCTGCAACAGCGGCACGGCTTCAGGACTCATCTCCACACCCAGATCGCCCCGCGCAATCATCACCCCGTCCGCTTCGTCCAGGATCGCGTCCAGGGCGGTTACGGCTTCGGCCCGCTCGATCTTGGCAATGATCGGCACCGTTCCGCCGCATTGGGCGACCAAGGCCCGCGCTGCCAGGATGTCTTCAGGTCCCCTGACGAAGGAGAGCGCCAGGTAGTCCACGCCGTGGGCGATGCCGAACCGGATGTCTTCCCGGTCTTTGTCGGTGAGGGTGGGGGCGCTGACGAGGGTGCCCGGTAAATTGATGCCCTTGTGCGAGGTGATTCTCCCGCCGGTGGCGACGGTGCATTCGACGGCTCCGCCGGCGATGCGATCGACTGTGAGCTCAATCAGCCCGTCGTTGATCAAGACTCGCGCGCCGGGTCGGAGGTCCCGGGCAAGATAAGGGTAGGTGACCGGGATTTCCGGGATTGTGGAGTGCGCCCCGGCGACAGACCGGGCGCCGAGCTGACCGCCGGACCGCGCCAGCATCGTCTGCAGCCGCACCGACTGGCCCGTGGTTACCTCGATCCCCTCATCGGGTAAGTCGCCCACGCGAATCCTGGGTCCTTGGAGGTCCTGGATAATCGCGACGGCAGCCTGGCGGCGCTCCGCCGCCTGACGAATTGCGGCAATGGCGGCTGCATGGGTGTCATGAGCCCCATGAGAGAAGTTCAGCCTGGCGGCATCCATTCCAGATGCAATGAGCCGATCCAACATCGCCAGCGAACTGCTGGCGGGCCCGATCGTACAGACTATCTTTGCTTTTCGCATGTGACGCTCCCCTGCCCTTGACAAGAATCGGCGGACACCCAATGATGCGCTCGTTCACGCCCGGTGCTGTGCGCCACCCACCGGTGGTCGGGCCAACTACCCGGAGGTGAAGGAGGGGCATGCAGAGTACCACAGATTTGCTCGATTTCGTGACGATTGAAGGCCTGCTGGCCTATGGAGAGCAGTTCGCGCGACGGCCGGCCATCGACGGCGTATCGGCGCCGGCCGCTCCGGCTCCATCGAACGACCCTGCGACCGACCGTGCCGCGCGAGCGCGCCGGGCGATGGCGCAGATCAAGGCGTTTGTCGACCGCGCTCACGCCGGATTTCCCGATGCCGAAGCCTATCGATCAGCCAGGCAAGCCCTGATCGATGACGCCTGTGCCGGTGACCCGCTGGTGTTTTTTGCCGCCTGGAACCGGCTGCTCGCGGAGGGCGCGCTCCAACCCTTGATGCGGGCGCCGATCGGATCCGTATTGAAACCGACTCAGCGGCGTCCGGTGGCGATCGTCCCGCGTGCGCAGCTTACGCCGCAGCTGGCGGACGGACGTATCGTGCTCGACTTGGGCGATGAACGATTCTGGCTCCTGCCGCGCGAATTGTCCGGTCGCACCGTGCTCTTTACGATGCGTCATGGCATTTCCCGCGTGGAGAGTAAAACGCACCGGGTTGGTCGCCGGTTGGCGAATCAGCTGGATCCTGAACGGGGCGTGCCACGGGCCGACGCTGTGGGGACCGCACTGGCCCGGATGGTCGGCGTGGTCGGTCAACAGCTGGATTTTCTCCGCTTGTCCAACTACCTGGATCCCGCCAGGTTTCTTCACTTCATCAGCCGGAGTCCGAACACGCGTCAACTCTTTGAGCGTGTGGGGGCTGCGCTGGTGCGTGATCCGCTTCCTCCGGCCGGGGCGGCGTATGCGCCTGCGTTAGAGTCGTCGGATTTCGGGTGGATTACCGGCGTGGAAAAAGCGGTGGAGGCTCAGGAACTCGCCAAGGCTTTTGGCGTCGATGTGCCAACCGCGAAACGTCTGATCAAAGATCCCTTGTATTGTTATCCCGGCGGGAATTCATTCTTTGATCTCTACGTCGATGTGATCGATGGACTGCATCAAATGGGGGCCGCGCATCAGGGCCAGGTGGCCTGCCTCTATACGCACAGTTCGACGTTGCGGGCCCTCATGATTTATCTGGACGCGCGCCCCTTTCACGAAGCCTTCACCGAATTCAGCGACTATAAAGAGAGTCAGGACAATGTCGTGCTGCTGACGTTTGAGAAAGGGCACTTGTCCGGCTATTCCACGGCGGTCGGACTATCGGAGCGGGAACGGGTCTCGCGGGATTCCTGGATGGCGGTTGAACAGGTGCGAAAAGACCGGGTGACATTGAAACCTCGGCAGATCAAACGGATTGTGGCGCTGGTCTCGGGGGGAGACTTCGCCGGCGCCGGCGCCGCCTTGAAAGAGTTGCATGTGCAGGGGGCTCGATTCGGTCTGGATGTTCACTTCGTCCGGCACGGATTTCTCGGGCTCGCAAACAATTGGATCGAACCGGTGACCGAAGAGGATACGCGCGGCATGAGCAGCCATGCGAGCAGTCCCATCGGCAGCAGCCGCTTCGAGGACTTCAAGGACGAACTGGTTCAGCGGGCGGCAGTCGGGCACCTCGCGCCTTTTCTGGAAGACGCCGCGTTGGTGGTTCTGGGAGGCGACGGGAGCTTTCGCGGGGCGCGGGCGATTTACGAAGGGTTCGGCGTGCAGGTGGTGGGCATTCCCGGGACGATCGACAACAACCTCGAAGGCACCATCTCGCTCGGCTACCATTCAGCCATGGCCCTGGCGGATCAGTCGATTGAGTCGCTCAAGGCGACGAGCGCCGCCATGGGAAGCGTGTTTTTCGTTGAAGTGATGGGCGCAGGATCGGGGCACCTGGCGCTCGCCTGCGCCTATCAAGCGAGGGCCGAGGGCTTATTGGTCAACGAACATCCCGATCCCGATGCCTATATCGATGACGTGATTCTCGGCACGCTGAAGCGCACGTTGGGCGTGCCCAACAAGAGCCACTTGTTTGTCGTGGCCGAACGAACCCCCCATCGCCATCATCGGGAGGGAGGGGTGCATGGCCTGGTCGATTACGTGGCCGGTGCGATCGGAGGATGGCCCCAGCGTCACGCGAAGCCCGGTCAGTACCCATTGACGCTCGCGACCAAAGCCACCATTCTCGGCCACACGCTGCGGGGTGCTCCTCCGACACCGGAAGACAAAGCCATCGCTCAGCATTTGGCCTATGAGACGGTTCATCGATTAGTGGAACGTCCGGAGGATGTGGTGGGATGCATGATGGCCTATCGCGAGCGCGGCGCGATCGAAGCGATCCCGCTCCATGCCGTGTCGCCTAAGCAGTTCGACTGGGATCTCTTCGCCAGGATGCATGGCACGGAGTTGCGCAATGGACTGCCGTAAAAGACTTGTTTGCGCTACGCCAGGTGTTGCTGTAGCGAGGCGTCACTCGTCGAGGCTGGGGCGAGTGAGGTAGGGGCCGTAAACTGCGGCAAAGAGAAGATAGGCGCCGCTCCAGAATGCCGCCGCTGCGCCGAGCGCGAGATTCGTCGGGAGACCCGTCATTGGCCAGAAGACTCGCAGCAGCGCACCCAGGTTGACCAGCATGTAGATCATAATGGTCAGGCAGTCGGCCTCCTTCGGTCGCCCGGTGTGACCGAGGCTGGCGCGGGTCATCACCGCCATGGTCATCGCACCGACTGCGCCGGTCGTAAGCGCGTGCACCGCATTAGCCGGTTTCAGGCCGAATCCGAGTATCGATCCGCCGATGATGAGCAGCGAGAACGCGAGCCAGCCATACCCCACATGCAGGATCAGCACGATCGGCTCGCGCCACGTTGCCCAGCCGCGCCAGCGCGAGAGGCGGACGATGTTGGCCAGCCCTGCGATGATTAAGAACCATCCTGTCGTGATGGCTTGCGGCTGAATCACCCAGGAAAGTGCGGCGACGGCCGT
>MSXN01000022.1:189672-190954 GCA_002083555.1 Nitrospira sp. ST-bin5
GGCCTCGCTCGGCCAGGTAATCGCTGGTGAAGCTGGGTGTCACACGCCCCCCGATGAGCGTCAGCAACAGCATCATGAGCGCGACGGCCATCCGCTCGGGAAGGTCCGTCTCTGATCCACTCAGCGTCAGCACGTGAAACAGGACATTGGCGGTTGCATAGAGACTGATGACGATGCCGATTGGTGCGCGATCCCAGGCTTTCCCCGCTATGATTTCCCGCCAGACAATGGCGGCCAGCACAGCCAGATATCCCGCATCGATGAGAGCCGAAACCAGCGGCGTCGGCCATGGCATGGCGATCGTCAGACGTCCGGCCATCCAGAGAGTCACTAAGGCCAGCAGCGGCGTGCCTCTGAGCGGAGGCCGGTCGGTCCAGTTCGGCGTCGCGGTCAGGAGGAAACCGGTGATCACGGCGGGCAGAAAGCCGAAGAGCATCTCGTGTACGTGCCATTCGCGCGACGCATAGCGGAAGGGTGAATCCGTCCAGCCTGTCAGAATCAATGCCCAGACGGGAATTGCTAGACCGGCAAAGAGCGCCGCGCTGAGAAAGAACGGACGAAATCCGTAGGACAAGAATGCGGGGCCCTGATAGCTGGGTTCTTCTGTCGGCATATGAAAAGTATTGGTCCTTCGCTTGCGTCGTGAACGAAGAGGATATTACTGCCGGTTCCCTATGATGTCGACAGCGATCTCCGCGGTTGGGGAAAGGTCTTGGCTGATCACGTAGGAGGCCAGTTCTTGCGAGCCTGTCGGATGGGGAGTGGTTGCTGACTCCTGAAGGAGATTCGGCGAACGCCGGTTGAGGAGCGCGGCCTCTTGTCGTGAGATGGGTCCGAACGGGATACGAGAAAGACGGACGATCACGGTCCCGCTGTCAGCTGGCAGGACCAGGCGCTGCCGCTGTCCTGCCTGAATCTTCTGCGAAATGTGACCGCTGTCTTTCTGCGGCAGCAGCAGTTGGGTGTTGGCCGATCCCACATTTCGCCATACCTGAATGTAGCCATCTTGATTGGTTTCAATGGTCAACTGCACGGGCGTTGAAATCCTGGACGCTGCGGCTGCATCGATTTCCTGATCCTGCCCGTCGGGAGTGCTGATCACAAAACTGTAGCGGAGCCCGAGGGGCTTTCCTGGTATTGCAGGGCCTGCAGCTTTGCTGAGTTGCGACAGCTCTTCGAGCTTGCGTTTCAACGGACTCGTCTGCGGCTCTGCTTCGGCCAGGGGCTTCATAGTGCGTTCCTGGGCTTGGGCGGTTCTCCCGGTCTCGGCGCCGACGCCATA
>MSXN01000023.1:0-14410 GCA_002083555.1 Nitrospira sp. ST-bin5
GCTGGTCGCAGGTTCGAGTCCTGCCCGGGGAGCCAAAATATAAAGAGGGCTGACGGCACAATGCCGTCAGCCCTCTTTTCATATCACCTATCGTTCGTTTAAGCCGCCAGGCTCGACGACCGTTGATTAAACGCCCGCGCGGCAACCCCGCTTTTCAGCACGATCTCGCAAATATGATCCAGCCGCTCGATATGTTCATAGGCCGACCATGGATCCGCCGCCACGGCGCAGACTCCGTGATTTGCCTGCCCAACAATGTCGAATTCGAGAGCCCCATCTTTCGTGAGTCCAAAACATTCCGCCGTGGCATCTGCCAGATCGCGAGAAAGCGCCGGGAGGGCTGGAACGGTCATACCGACTCGGGTATAGCGCGAGATCTCGGGAAACTCAGCGCTCATGGCCTGTAAGTCCACTCCCGCATAGATCGCCGCGACAATGTGGGTCGCATGCACGTGGACCACCGTCCGCGTCTTCTTGGAGTCCCGTTGCAGGTTCCAATGCATCCAGAGCTCGCCGGACGGTTGCTGTCCATCCCGAACTTTGGGGATCAGTTGATTCGTCACCGGATCGCTTATAATCTCCAGTCGAACCACGTGCTCCGGATGCACAATCGTCTTTCGCCATCCGGAAGGCGTGATATAGAGATACTTGCCCTCGCGTTTCCGCAAGCTGATATTGCCATCTCTGGTCGTAATCCACCCTCGCTCGTACACTCGCCGCATAACGTCGCCCATGGCTGTCAACATGTCTGCCTCCTTATACGAACTCCCAAGTCCCGTTATCGGTCGCTGAGCGTCCCCGCTTAAGGGGCAATCGCAAGTCACATCTGGAGAACTTTCAGTCTACGCTCCAGGGCAAATATTGTTTATGATGTAATGAGATGAATCACACAGACCACTTTGCTCCGCCAGCCATACTCCGAAATGCGCATCTCATGACCCTGGCGCCACGGTACTGGCCACGAGATCTCTCCCTGAGGCAAATTCCTCAGCGCGAACGCCTCTTTACCACTGAACCGAAAACGCAGCTCCTCGGATTCTGCCACTGGCAGCCACGTTCCTTCGAATCCCCCACACTCATTCTTGTTCATGGACTGGAGGGCTGCGCAGACTCCCATTACATGCGTGGGATAGCCGTAAAAGCCTACCGACGGGGATTCAATGTCGTGCGGCTGAACCAACGCACCTGCGGCGGCACCGAGCACCTTACGCCAACCCTCTATAACAGCGGACTGAGCAGTGATTATCGCGAGATCGTCAAAGAACTGGCGATGGTGGACGGCCTAACGCGCATCTGGCTGGTAGGCTATTCGATGGGTGGCAATCTGGTGCTGAAGGCGGCCGGTGAAATGGGAGGAGCGATACCAGCCTTCGCAGGAGCCGTCGCGGTATGCCCGAACATCGATCCGACCCAATGCGTAGCGGCTCTGGAGCAACCACGCAACTGGATCTATCACCACCACTTCCTGTCACAGCTCAAAGCACGCATGAAACGGAAGGCCGGGCTCTTTCCGGAGAAGTGGGACCTGCGTGCAATGGGTTCGATGAAGACCATCAGCCAGTTCGACGACTACTTCACGGCCCGCGACGGAGGCTATCGGGACGGAGCCGATTACTACGACCGCGCAGGAGCCCGTCATGTGCTCGGCAGGATTGCGGTCCCGACCTTGATCATCACGGCCCAAGACGATCCGTTCATTCCCTATTCGTTATTTGCTCAACCCGAACTCATCGGGAATCAATCCATCTCGCTTCTGGCTCCTCGCTATGGCGGTCATTGCGGATTCTTCAGCCTGAGCCAAAACGGGGAAGACTCCTACTGGGCGGAAAACAGAATTGTCGAGTTTGCGACTCGCGCGCGGTAGCCGTCGTCGCGGCCCCAACCAAGAAGCCGCCACTGGAACTCAAATCGGCTAGGCGACTTTCTTCAGGCGCCGGGAAGCAGTCGCAGCGACAAGCGGGGCACAGGTTCTGACCCAGGTCAGAATGAGCCATGCAATGGCAGCCACAATACCCACGATAAACACCCAGTTATAGATTCCCTTTGCGAATTTATTCAGAAATGGCCCCCCCACCAGCAACAGGACACCATAAGCCAGAATCACCGTGACTAGCGTCGTGACCGGAAGAATCAAGGCCCGATAGGGCGAGAGCCATTTCCACTCCTCGGGAGGATCGGCCGCCAACTGGCGCGCCCCAAGCCAGGCGAGGGCAATAGTGCAACCATACCCGAGGAACTGGACCAGATCGGAAGCAGCTAACTTCCCCACGGCCGTTTCACGAAACAGCGGAACTTGCCCGAGAATCAGGGCGAACGCGCACGAAAGCATCATCGCCACACCATATTGCATCATCCACGTCCGTGCCTTCATCGTAGACCTCCTGCTGGTCGCGGGAAGAATCACCCGTGCCGTGACAAGCATATCATTCCGCCATCGATTTCATAGAATCAACGTGTTATGCGCGCACGCGGTGAGCCTGAATCACAGTCCGGTCAGATGGATTGGAGATAGGTGCGAACGTCCTGGACATAGGTTTTGAAGGGGTCGGGCATGGGAAACGGGGTACGCCCGTTGATCTGGAAAATGGACCAATTGATGACATAGGCCGGGAAGAATCCCTGGTCCTGAGTCTGGTCATCAATGGCCTCAGGTGGACCCGCCGCTAGGATATGGCGAACCAGCTCTCCCCGGCCGAAAGCGCGCGTGTTGCGTGGAGGATGTTCCATCGCCAGCGCAATCGCCTTGTCCGTCGTCATGCGAGGCACCCGCCCCTCTTCGAGCAGCCCGAAATAGAGACCACGGTCCGCGTGCAGATTATGATATTCAAGATCGAGACTCTTGAGTGCCGGATCCTGCCATTCCAGCTGTTCGGCCTCGCGAAAGGATTCAAGCAGCCACAATTTGGAGGCCCAGTCGATCCGGCCGACCAGCTTGGCATAGTCGCCGCGCAAATCCGTCAGGACCGATTCCCACTGGTCCAACACCCAGTCCGTTTCCTCATCCTGCCCGGCGTAGGCCTCTCGTGCCGCCGCGAGAAATTGCTCTTGAATATCGATCGCCGAGATTGTCTTGCCCGACTGCAACCGCACGATCCACTGGCGCTCTTGATCCTGCGAGATCTCTTGCAGCGTTTCGACCGGCTCGTCGAGCTCCACGCCGGCCGGCGCCTTTCCCTCTTCGATCAGCTGCAACACCAGTCCCGTCGTGCCCATTTTGAGCGCCGTGGCCACTTCGGCCATGTTGGAATCGCCGAGAAGCAGGTGAATGCGCCGGTATTGATTGGGATCCGCCAACGGCTCGTCCCGCGTGTTCACGATTGCGCGGTTCTGCTGCACCCACTCGAAGAAATCGTTCACGATATGATCGGCCCGCTGCGAAATCTGGAACGGCATCAAGGTCTGTGAGGACCGTTGCCGAAGCGCCCCACGCGGCACGATCAGGCGATCCACCTGAATCCAGGCATCCTGCGGATTCGCCGCGCCGATACGGCCGGAGCCGGTGAAAATCTGTCTGGTGACCAGAAAGGTCACGAGAGGACTCAACCCCCTCCGACTGAAGGGAAACCGGCGAGTGACCAGATAGTTCTCGTGCGATCCAAAAGTCGCGTCCGTTTCATGATCGATATTGTTCTTGATGAGCGAAATGGTCTCGCCGAACCCCAAGGCCTCAATCGCCTCCTGCAGCAGCTGATCGCCCGCCCGATCGACCGCGACCAGATCCACGAGCGACTGGCATTCCGGCGAGGCATATTCCAGATGGCCCATGTCGAGATACATCCGTCCGGCATTGGTGAGAAAGCCCCCGTTCCCGGGAGGTTCATCATGCCCGCGATGGTGCAGGTCGAGCACTCCTCGGTGCTGAACCTGGAACAGATAGTCCCGGATCTGGTGGGCAAACCATGTCGGGGAGTGATCGGGCCGATCCTGATTGACAAGAAGTCCGTACTCCGTTTCAAGCCCGAATATCCGGTTCAACATATTAGCGATTCACAACGGACTGATAGTCGCCGGGAAGCAGCCGGGAAAGCTCGGCCGGCTTCAGCGCACGATATTTGGATGAACCGACCTGCTGCCGCTCCAGAACCGCGCATTCCAGCGTCTTCTCCGCCAGCACCTCACGGAGATGCGCGAGCAGTGCGGCCTGATCGGGAATCGATGAGACCGTCTCGCGACCGGACTCGGCCGCTCCTTCAGCCGTCGCCTCGGCCGAATCCTGTTGGTGCGCAAGCGATCCGATCGCCCAGGTGCGCAATGCCAGCAACAAGCCCTGTTCAAGCGTGCAGGGAGACGGTTTCTGAGCCTTCAGATACTCCTGCATCCGCGCCTGCGCCTGCTTCGTCGCAGCCAGTACAGCGTACTCCTTGAGCTCTTCGAACGTCCCGTCATAGTTGATTGTGAGCAGCGTATCTCTCTCCGGTTTCTGGCCCAACTCGGCCAGCAGAATCCTGACGATGAACGGCGCCTTATAGACTTCTTCGAAGGCCTGCTTGATGACCGGAGCTATTCCGTATTTCACCAGCCGCGAGCCCGTGACATCCGATGGGGATCGGTTGAACCCTTCCGTATGCGCCATCTCCAACAGGCTGAACCGGAGTTTTTCCAGATCTGCCGGATGCCCCATGCCTCCGAGCGCAATCCGGTCGTAAATTTCATAGAGCTTCGACGTCCCTTTGCTGACCGTCGTCAGGAGCAGCCCCCCGTCGTAGCCCAGGGCCACCACCGGACTCCCCTGCCTGAACTGCTCGTCCAGATAGGTCCGTCGATTGCCGACCGCTTCCACCCACCGATAGGGTTCTTCATACATGGCGCACCACCTTGGATTCAAAGAGCGGTTTCAATCGGTCATCAGGAACTACCCGCACTCCATCTTGCGTAATCAATTTGATAATCGGATAGAGGCTGGACTCGCGATTGACGCCGCCCGTGGCCGAATCAAACTCGGCGGCACTGGTTAAGAGCCGCAATGCTTGCACGGTCGCCTCTTCCTCCGTCATCACAGCCAGGGGACGCTCACCCCAGGTATTCACATAATGCAGAATACCGCGGATCGTCGGCGACCCGGAACCTGACACCGCATATTCGACCCCTTCAAACTCGGCCCCGAGAATGTCGTAGAAGAATATCTTGGCCGCGCCCTGCTCGAAGTCATAGCCGGCAAACACCGGCACCACGGCGCCGGTTCCCGCCAAGGCCGCAGCCACATTTTCCTTCAAGAGTTTCGATACCGCACGCAGCTTCCCCTCGAAGCTCAACTCCTGAAGCTGGGTCCGCCGGTAGTACTTGAACGAGTGCTCCAGGATCCGCACCATCTCATAGGCCGTAGCCGGAACCCCCGCGATGGCCATCACGCTGTGGCGATCGATTTCGAGGACCTTGTCCGTCCGGTCGTACATCACCATATTGCCGGCCGTCGCCCGCCGATCACCGGCGACGAGGACACCGTCCCGATACTTGAACGCAAGAATCGTCGTCGCGCTCGGCAGATCCACTCCCGATCCGGCAGCCGTCGGCTGACCGAATTGATAGCCCTGCTCCTTCAACAGCTGAAAAAAGTCTCCCTGCATCCCCATCTTTCTTACCTTCCCCCTTCTCTTCTAGGATGGCTGCCGTAGCCGGGGTTTCCGGCGCGCATCGAACGAGGGCCTTCTGAGGCCGCGCGTTCGGCGAGCAAAAACCTCGGCTCGGCGGCCATCCTTATTCCCCCGTCCGCTGCCGGTACCGCTCGGCCTGCTTCGGATCGACTTTCTTCATCCGCTTCATCAAACTGTCTTTGTCGGGAGATCCGGTATCGGGCCGCCGCGGCCCGCCGCCCTCTTCCGACGGGCTCGGCGCCTTCGGCATCGGATCGACCGGTCCCTCCCGTCGCTCAGGCATCATCTGGTAGATCATGACTGTGATTCCTTTCTTATACTCCAGGCAGCTACGGCCTCGGCCGGAGACCCCGCCTGCTCAAAAATCTCGGCACAGGCCCGCACCTCGATCGGATCGAACAGGTCGCCCATCTCCAAGTTCTTCCCCTTCAATCCGTCCGAGAACTGAATACGCTCCCACTGCATCGACTTGATCTGATCGGGAAACCGCCGCACGCAGAGCCCGCGCAACCCGCCACGGGTATCGTGAGGGCCGGCCAACAGGGCCTGCTCAATGTCGGTCTCCGTGGTCATGCGCCAGGCCTTGCCTTCGGCTTCCAGACCGAGATACAGCCCGCGGTCGGCATTCACATTGTGATACTCGAGATCCAGACTCGCCAGCCAGGGATCATCCCAACCGATTCGCTCTTCCCGTACAAAGGTCTCCAGCAACCATAGCTTCGTCACCCAATCGAGCTTGCCGACCAATTGACTGTGATCCTGTGCGAGCAAGCGCAGCGTCTCACCCCATTCGTGCAACACCCAGTCCGTTTCAGCATCGGTTCCGGCCAGCATGCGTCGCGCCGCCGTATAATACTGTTCCTGAATATCGACTCCCGAAAGAGACGGCCCCTGCTGCTGACGCACCGTGGATTTAAGGTCGGGATCCCGCGAAATCTGCTTCACCGCCGAAACCGGATCGGCCAGTTCAATCGCAGGCGCGGCCCCCCGATCGATCAACTCGAGCACCAATTGGGTCGTGCCCACCTTCAACGCCGTCGCATACTCACACATGTTCGCATCGCCGATGATCAGATGCAGCCGCCGATACTTCTCCCGATCGGCGTGCGGCTCATCCCTGGTATTGAGAATGGGCCGGTTGTGCATCGTATCGACGCTCAGATCCGTTTCCATGAAATCCGCCCGCTGTGAGAGCTGATACTCTCCCGGAACGAATCCGCTCTCCTGTGCCTCGATGCCGACTTTTCCTGCACCGGCAATCACCTGGCGACTGACCAGGAACGGTAACATGCCTGCGACCAGTTGCGGGAAGGGAATCGAGCGGGACACGAGATAGTTGTCGTGGCAGCCATAGCTATGGCCGTGTAGGTCGGTATTGTTCTTATAGAGCTGCACGTGCGGACCACCAAGCGTTCGATTTCTCCGTTCAGCCGCGCGTTGCACCACCCGCTCGCCGGCCCGGTCGTGCGCGAGCAGATCGCGCAAGGTCCGGCATTCCGGAGTCGAATATTCCGGGTGCGTATGGTCGTTGTAGAAGCGGGCGCCGTTCGGCAACACCAGATCGCTTTTCATCTCATGAAATGAAAAGGGCCGGTGCGCATCGATCTTGGCAAAATCATCCTCTTCCTTATCCTGCTGGAGCCCGGACACCCGAAACCCCCGGGCATCATCGTGCGGATCTTCACCGCCATAGTCCCAGCGCCGTTCGAACGACGCCGTCAGATGCGCCCGCACCAGCTCCATGGACTCGACGACCGGATCCACCTCATCGAGATCCTCGCGCGTAATCCCGTACTCTGTTTCGATCCCGTAGAGTCGCATTACTAGATAATCTGGTTGATCAAGCGTTCTTCCGTCTGCCGGCCACGCCGGAAGGACGACACGCCGACGACCTGCTCCGGATGATGGTCGAGCAACTTCAACCATTCTTCCGCTGCATCGTCCGGCGGCAGCATCTCCCCTTCACGGAACTCTTCCAACACGGACTCGGAAAGATCTTTCGCAATGAGCCCGGCCGACTGACCTGATTGGATCATGCGATCGATCGCCTTTTCTTTGGCACGCTGAACGATCGAGGAAAGGATCGCCCCGCTCACGAGATCGCCCCGATACAGCACCTTGTTTTGACCGCTGCGGAGGCGGATGGAGAGCAGCCGGTTCTCATCCGTCCGTTTGTAAATCTGGTCGATGACCTCATCCACCAGCGCGGCAAAGACCTTCGCCTTATCCCCGCCCCGCTCGGCAACGAGCGCCTGATCCAGCGGCAACTCGTTCGTCAGATACACGTTCAGAATCTCGGCGGCCGACTCGCGATTCGGCCGGCTGACTTTGATCTTGCGATCGATGCGTCCCGGACGCAGTACGGCAGGGTCGATCAGATCCGGCCGATTCGACGCGAGAATGATCACGACATCCCGCAACGATTCGATGCCATCCATCTCTGAGCAAAACATCGGAACGAGCGTGCTGGAAATATTGAACGAGCGCGAAGCCCGTCTGGTACCCAGAATCGACTCGGCTTCGTCGATGAAAATAAATGGGAGCGCTCCCTCGCGGCGGCGGGCTCTGGCCTTGGCAAAAAGGTCGCGAACCATCCGCTCCGACTCCCCGAGCCACATATTCAAAATCTCAGGGCCTTTGATATGGAGGAACGCGCCGCCGGTGATAGCGGGCAGGGTCTCCGTTTTTCCACCGGCAGCCATCGACTCACTCACGAGCTTCGAGAGACTGGCGGCGGCGGCCTGCCCGATCAGGGTTTTCCCGCAGCCCGGCGGGCCATAGAGCAGGAACCCCTTGGGTTGCGTGAACTTGAACTGCTGAAACGTCTCCGCGTGCAGCAGCGGATATTCGATCGCCTTGCGAATCGCGCTGATCGCCTCCTGCTGGCCGCCGATCTGCTCCCATGTGACCGTCGGCACCTCGTCGAGGACATGGGTCTTGGCCTTCCGGTCTTCCAACTTCTCAATCGCGATCCGGTGCCCCGGATCAATCCGCAATTCATCGCCGGCCTTCAACTCCACTCCCACAAGGTCGCTCGACCGTTGGAGAATCATGGATTGGCGGCCCATCTCCTGTTCAAAGCGCAGCCGCCCGTCCGGCAGCGCTTCCGTCAGCTTGAGCACCGGCCCGTTCAGGTCATACCCCAGCGTCTTGATGACCGCATAGGCTTCGTTCACCAGAATTTGCGCGCCGATTTTTAGGTCAGCGCTCGCCACACGCGGATCCACGTTCGCATAATACTCGGCGCCGCCGACGACGATCCTCGCCAGACCTTCACCCGGCAAATCAAGCAACGTGCCGATCCGATTGGCCGGCGCCGTCAGCTTGGCCACGACCTCGCTGATCTTTTTGAATTCCGCGTCCCGCTGCTGCTGGCTGGCAGCCGTCAGCATGATGGAGTGGCGGAGCTTGTAGAGGATCTGTTGGCGCGGATCGTTCTCAGGAAAAGAGGCGAGGCATTGTTCGATCAACTCAATCGGGTCGGGAGTGGTTGAGCTCGTCCGCTTTCCTGCTCCCGCGCCGGATGTGCCAGTCTGCCCTATATCGTCTGGTCGGTGGTCGCTCATAGCAATCTCCAGGTTGGTCAGGCGTCATCATAACAACATGTCGAAGCCGGACGCTACCAGCGTTAATTGACCGCCTGGAGGGTCACCGACACCTGCTGCCGCTTGGACGCTCGCAGAATATCGAGCATCACCTGATCGCCGACCTTGTGCGCTTCCATGACATCCATCATGTCGTCGATGGTCTCAATTGTCTTCCCGTCGATCGCCACCACGATGTCGCCGAGCTCGATGCGCCCGGCTTGCGTCTCGCGCGCCCCCCGCAGCCCGGCACGATCGGCGCTCCCGCCGCGCGCAACCTTCCCGATCACCAACCCTTTGATTCCCCATCGCTTGACGATGGAATCAGGCACCAGCGACACGCCCAATCCCGGCCTGATGAGCTTGCCGTGCTTGATCAACTCCGGCACGATGCGATTCACCGTGTCCACCGGCACCGCGAATCCAATGCCGGCGTAGGCGCCGCTGGGACTGACAATTTGAGTATTCACCCCGATCAACCGCCCGCTGCTGTCGAGCAACGGCCCCCCGGAGTTGCCGGGATTGATGGCCGCATCGGTTTGGATCACGCCCTCGATCGTCCGGTTCGACATCGACTTGATCGTGCGCCCTAGAGCGCTGACCACTCCTGTGGTCAAGGTATGGTCCAGCCCGAACGGATTGCCTATCGCCAGGACTTTCTGCCCGACACGCAAATCGTGCGACGCCCCGATCGCCAATGGCTCCAGAAGACTCTCAGAAACCTTTATCTGCAGCACCGCCAGATCATGGTCCGGATCGGCTCCGACAATCTTGGCTTGATGTTCGCTCCGGTCAGCCAGCGTAACTTTGATGGTGTCGGCCCCGTAGATGACGTGGAAATTCGTCACGAGATAGCCCTGCTTGCTCCAGACGAACCCTGAACCGGACCCCTGTGGGACTTCCATCGTATCGAAGGACCAGACATCTCGTTGGATAGCGGTGTTCGCGATAAAGACCACCGACTTAGTGGCCCGCTCGAACACCGCCATGGTCGCGCGTTCGTCGGGACTCAATTCAGCCGGTGCAGGGGTAACCGGTCGAGGCTTGCCCTCAACTCCGTCGTAGGTCCCGCCCAGCGGTTTGCCCCAGTCGGCCGCAGTGGCGGCCGTGCTGAACGCAAGCACACAGGCTCCCGCTATCGCACAAGCAAGCCTTCGCATCAAGCGCCGCATGCTCATCCTCACTCACCGATGATTTGGTAGATCAACTCGCGCGTGCGGGATCGCGTGTCAAAATCGACCACGACGACTTGCTGCCAGGTGCCCAACAGCAGCGCCCCGTCGGAAAACGGAATCGTGACGGACGGCCCCTGCAGCTGCCCGCGGAGATGGCTGTGGCCGTTATCTTCACCGGCATTTCTCGTATTGTGCTGCCAGGCGGGATCGGCCGGCACGGTGCGATCCCAAAAGGCCTTCGTATCGGCGCGGATGCCCGGCTCGTCTTCGATGATCATGATCGACGCGGTCGTGTGCTTCACAAACACCGTCACGATACCGGCGCTCAGACCGGACTCGGCGACGGCGGTTTGCACCGATTTCGTCAGATTCTCGATGTGCGTATCGCCCTGCATATTCACGCGAGAGGTCACGGTCTTCACGGCCATGTCAACACTCCATCTGCCGAAGAAATCGCCGTTCACCAGGAGAAAGCCGACAGCCCCGGGCTTCTTCCAACACCCGGTCGAACTCGCCGACGGCGGCCAACTTTCGCAACGCCGACATCACCGCCCGGCTCAAGATGCCTTCCTGCAGCAACTTCTCCAGATAGGCAAACGCATCGGCGAGCGTTTCCTTTTTCCGCACATAGTAATCACGCCCGCGCTGTTGATTGCTATAGGCCTCGAACTGCTCGCAGGCGACCAGAATCTCCGCTAACTGCTTCACCCAAACCGGGGCGGCCACCAGCTTCTCGGGATAGTAGTAGTACAACATCACCCGCTGCATCCAGGGCTCCCACCGCACGCCCATCTGCTTAATCTCGCCGCGCACCGTTCGCAGCCGGCGGGAAAGCCGCCGGGAATAACCAAGCCGCATCTCAACCTGCTCCTTGGCCCAGGCCGTCATAGGGATACCGGCTGCATCGAGCTCAACCTTGTATTGACGGAGAAAGGCTTCTGTCTCCCGTCCATACAAGGTCTCCGGATGTAGGGCCCGCCATTCACGCGGCCTGGTCGGAATCCCACGCGCTTTCGCCCATGACCAGATTTTCCCAAATAGCGCACGATCGAGCCCCGCCCGGCCCAAATCATGCAAAACACAAGCAATCTGATACTGGCGCACTCGCGCAGCGTCATGCCCCAAGGCAGCAGCCACGGCCGCGCACATGCGCGCCGTGCGAACGGCATGCGGCCTGTCGTACCCGCGGATGATGCGGCGAGGAATCGTCGGATGCGGATAGTCGTAGAGACGCAGCAGCCGGGCCACGAGAGCTTTAGGGATCAACAACGGAGCGCGAGAAGCCGTAGATGTCATGCGTAATATGATCGGGAGGAGACTGCCGTCGACTGCGACGAGAATAGCGTTCGGCGAAACGAGGTGTCAAGGCAACACCAGGCCCCGGGGGCTCGATCAATCCAACGGTTTTTGTTATGCTCCGCGGCGTCCTCCCGTAGTCAATTCCCCTGAATCCTGAGGCACACGATGCAATGCAGAGAATCGCTGTTCACATGGCTGGTCGGCGCGGCGCTGTGCGTCGGGGCCATCGGTTTCAGTACGGACTCGGCGGCGTCCCCCATCGACCAGCTCACGGATCTGACCGGAAAAGTCACGGTCATCGTCACGCTCACCGGGCGCGACAATTTTACAAGCGAATATCGCTATGACGTCAGTGTCCGCAATATGACCGCCGATCCGCTGATCGCCGACTCCCTGCTCATTGTCCTCGATAAAATTACGAACCTGGCCGGAGAAGACCATGAAGCCCTGACAAATGAATCCTTCCTCACCCGGTTCGACGTCCTCGGACAGGATGGACAAACCGACGAGGGCAAGCCCTTCTTCCGCATTCCACCCGGCAGCACCGCGGACTTAGTTCCACAAACCAATAGCCGAGCGGCCGCCATCCGGATACGCAACAGGGACTATGTCTCCGTCTTCACGCCGGCCTTTAAGGTCTATGGCAACAAGCGGCCCCCACCCGAGCCGAAACAGCCGACCGTCCAGGCACAGCCCGCTCCTCCTCAACAACGACAGACGGACAAGCAGACCGAGAGACTGCTTCAGTTACTGCTCAAGAAGGGCGTCATTACGGAAGAAGAATGGCGCAAGGCCAACCAACCATGACTGATCCGACATGCAAAGCCTGTCAGGGAACCTGGCCGCGCGCCGACCACTTCATCGCCGATCTTGGGCTGTCGCAAGCCTATTTGCACGATGACCAATTCTTTAAGGGCTGGACCGTCGTCGTCTTCCGGCGCCATGCGACCGAACTCTTCCAGTTGGCCCCCACGGAGCGGATGCAGTTGATGGAGGAAGTTACCCTGGTGGCCAAGACGCTGGCGCAGGTTTTCGATGCCCGAAAGATCAACTACGAGCTGCTGGGCAACCAACTTCCCCATATCCACTGGCATCTCATCCCGCGCCTGGCGACCGACCCGGCTCCCCTGGAACCGGTCTGGCGGGTGCAACATGAGCCGGTCCACCCGACCACCCAAGAACTCCAGGCCAGCATTGAACAGATCAAAGGCGCGATGGCTAAGCTGCGCTAGGTCAGGCACACACTGGATTTTCCCATTCCTAAACAGCCTGCCCTGCCCGATCGGATGCTATAATAGCTCACATCCATACCCAGTTCAGAAGGGGCACAGATTTCGATGCGTTGGCGTGTAGTGCTCGTGACCATCCTTATTGTTTCGCTCCTCTTCGAATTTCACGGCGCGTCGTTCGCCCAAACACCTGAGGGACAAACCACAGATCCACCCGTCCTCGAATCTCCAGCGCCACCGCCCCAGCCCCCGCAACAAGACGAGCATCGCCTCTCCGAATGGACGGAACAAGAGCGCAACAATGCCGCCTTCATGCTGAGTGAGTTGCGTGGACGAGTCAGAACGTTTCCCGCCAGCGCCGAAGACCGCCTCAAGTTGGCGCAAGAACTCTATCGCGTCGGCGACCTCGACGCCGCGCTCGACGAGTGCCGCGCCGCGCTCAAGCTGCAGCCGAACAACCCCCAAGGGCTGCTGCAACTCGGTATCGTGCTCATGGCGAAACAGGACGGGCACGCGGCCTCCACCGCCTTGATGGAGGCCATTCTCATCGACCCCGAGCTCACCCATGCGCACTACGCACTCGGGAGTGTCCAATATGGGCTGGGCAATGCCAAAGCGGCGATTCACTCATATCGGCGAGCCATTGAGCTGCAACCGAACTTCCCCGACGCCCGCTATCGTCTTGCCTTATTACTGAAACTGACGAATCGCGATCAGGAAGCGGCGCAATTCATGGAAGAAGCCGCCATCGGTGGAGTCCCGCAAGCACAGTTTTTTTCAGGCAATGCGTATAAGAGCGGTCAGGGCGTTGCAAAAGATCTTGCACGGGCTATCTTCTGGTGGACCAAGGCTGTTGAGCTCGGCCACCAGCCGGCGGCAGACGCCCTCGCTAAACTCCGGCGGCAGGCCCTCTCGAACGACCAGACAGACCGGCGACGAAACGACGCACTCGAAGGATTTCGCACCTACCGCACCCTGCTCTGGGGGGAGTTTCCTGATTACAGCCGGTCAGGTGACCAGGACACATTGGGAACAACACTGCTCAAAGACAATCGGATCGACGATGCGGTCTCGACCCTCCTCCAAGAAAGCTATGCGCTCAGCGAGGTGGCACTGGACGAATTAGTCAGACTCTACGAATCCGGGCGAGACCAGCACCTCGCCCCCTTCGACAAGAAGATGCTCGGCTGCATTGAAACGACCGCCGCCGAGGGTTTCGTCCCGGCCAAGAAAGCACTCGCACGCATCTACGGCCTCGGCCTGGGCGTGACACCGGATCGAGCCAAGGCGAAAACTTTGCTCAAAGGCCTCCCGAAGCAAGAGACGAAATCCCTGATGGATGAACTGAGCCTCCGATAATTCGCATGTTCGACCGGTACAAACTCTGGCGGCACTTCATCACCTCGCGGCCTCTCCAAGCGCTCACGATCGGCACGCTCGCAACCCTCCTAGCCCGGCTGCTCTGGCTCACCGCGCCCGCGACTGTTACCGCTCTCGATTGGACAGTCTACGATACGTGGCTCCGCCACCGC
>MSXN01000023.1:14461-19179 GCA_002083555.1 Nitrospira sp. ST-bin5
ACAGTTCGGGACCGGACCATGGGACCGGGCCGTCCTGGCTCAGCTGATCACCACGGCACATGAAACCGGCGCCGCCGCCATTGGTATCGACCATCGCCTCAACCACGCCAGTCCCGCCCAGCTGGGCGGGGCCGCCAGCGACGCGCTCCTCCTGGAAGCAACGAAGACTGCCGGCCACGTCGTCACCGTCTTCGACGATGAGGCCCCGCTGGCCTCGGAGGCCATCATTCAAGGACATCTGGCCCTGTCCCCCCATAGCGATCACGTGGCCCGCTCCGTCCCACTGTTCATAGCGCACGGCTCTCAGCCGCTCCCCTCATTCGGACTGGCACTGTTCTCCCTCGCAAAAAGCCAACCTCTTCTCCACGGAACCGTCGAAACGCGCCTCGTGAACGTGGTCGGTAATGGAACGCTGGCGGATTTACCGACCATTCCGCTGTCCAACGTGTGGGAAGCAATCCAACGTCACGACAGTACCGCCCTCGATGGATGGTTGAAGGACAAGGTGGTCGTGATTCTGTCCCAGGCCCCGGCACAAGACCTCTGGCTGCTACCTACCGGACAATCCGTCGATGGGATGGCCGCACACCTCCAGTTCCTCAACAGTCTGCTCACTGAAAGCCACCTCTGCCACATCGGGCCGCTCGGACGCGCCGGCATCGCCATGGTGTTCGCCTCGTTCATTGCCTGGTGCCTGTTGCGATTTCACGGATCCATCGGTCTGGTGCTCGCCGCCGGCACCATCGCCCTCTATGCCTCATTGACCGCCGCCATGCTTGGCGGACTGCATCTCGTGCTGCCGGTGGCGCTCCCCCTCACCGCCGCGCTCATGGTCCTGCTCGGCACGACCGCCTGGACGCACCTCACGGCAGGCCAACGCCTGGTGCTGCTGGAGCGGGACATGCTCCGCATCCAACAGGATACCGCCGCCGTGCGGGAAGCCCTCGTGCTGCGGGAAAGTCGCGCCGAAGCCTTGCAGGAAGATCTGGACGCAGCCAAGGCAGCCGCCACGCAAGCAGCCGGTCAGCGGCAGGATCTCGCCCGCACCACCGAATCCCTGCGGGCCGAACTGGCCGACGTGCAGATGCAGGAACAGACCGCCCGCGAACAGCTCAATCAATTGGAGCGGCAACTCCACGATCTGCGCGCTGCCGGCTCAGGATCCGGCACGATCGGCAACACAGAACTCGATCAGCTGCGGAGCGAGTGCCATCAACTCGGAATCGTCACGCAAAACCCCACACTCCTGCGCTTATTCAAAGACGTCAAGAAAGGCGCCAAGTCGCCGCTGACCGTCCTGCTCCTGGGAGAACCGGGGACCGGCAAGGAACTCTTCGCCCGCGCGGTCCATCGGCTCAGTCCCAGATCGAGCCGAACCTTCATCGCCGTGAACATGGCGGCCATCTCACCGGAACTGTTTGAAAGCGAACTCTTCGGCCACACCAAAGGGAGCTTCACCGGCGCGACATCAGACCGGCGCGGCTACTTCGAACTAGCCAACCACGGCACCATCTTCCTGGACGAAATCGGCGATCTACGGCTGGATCACCAGAGCAAACTGCTTCGTGTGTTACAGGAAAAGTCCTTCTACCGCGTGGGAGCGACGACGCCCACAACCGTGGACGTGCGCATCGTGGCCGCGACCAACCGCGACCTGCAACGCGGGGTGTCCGAAGGCTGGTTCAGAGAAGATCTCTATTTCAGGTTGAAGGGATTGGTATTCAGGCTGCCACCGCTCCGCGAGCGGGTAGCCGATATCCCTGTCCTGGCAGAAGTCTGCCTCACCGAGATTGCCACGCAGATGGGCCGGCCGGTCCCGAAACTCTCCAACGACACCCTGCGCCTGTTGACCAAATATGACTGGCCGGGCAATGTCCGGGAATTCCGTCATGCACTGGAGCGAGCCGTCGCCTTAAGCGATGTACCGGTACTGACGAGGGCCGCCTTCTCCCTGGAAGGATCCGCAGTGACTCAGCCTCCCAAGGGATCGAGCGGGCCGACGGTGCTGCCAGAACCGGCCGGGGATGCCGCCGTGCTGAGCTGCCTCCGGCAGCACGGATTCGATATGCAGGCCACGGCGAAAACCCTCGGCTGGGACCGCAGCACCGTGACACAGCGTTTGAAAGGCCTCTGCTTCCAGGCTCTCGTTGAATCCCGCGGCGACCAGGCGAAGGCCGCGCTGGCCATCGCCGGCGATCCAAACTATCTGAGAACCGTTGAACTGAAGCTCCTGGACTACCACCGTCACCTCATGTCGGTGATCGGCCCCTTCAAGACCGCCGAGGAAGCCCTGGCCGACTGCAAACGGCGCTTTAAGAACCTTCCTGACCGGCACTTTGCCTCGGTCGAAACCCTCGTACGGGATCATTTTGCCAAAATCCCCCGCCCTGCCCCCATTGCCCCCTCCACCAACCCCTCCTGAGAACATCCCAATACAACAGACTGACTGAGGTTGAGAACTCACCCTCCTGGGAGCAAATTCTCCCTCTCTGCATAACCGCCACAGCCCATGAGGCAGTGTAGCGACCGGAACCTACACCTATACAGAATCGGTGGGTCTGGAATCCTACAATCCACAGATTATCAAGCTTTTTTCACATACCGACAACAGACGTACCGCGGCACCTGGATTGCACATGTCCACGCGCCAACTTGGAACCATTATTTATTTTTCTGGACTTATCCATGACACCCTCTTCCTTCATTCACGAACTCCGCTTTACCCAGGTATCTCTCGCAGTCACAACAACCGCCGCCGCCCTGCTGATCTGGTCGACTGGGACGGTCGCAAAGACGGCCCTGGCTCAAGGTCAGGTCGGATATCTGCTGGAATCCCTGCTCTTTGGAGCGCTCGCCGGATTCTTAGTCTACGGCAACCTCTGCTACCAATTGGCGCGGCTTGGACAGCTCAAACGAGACGCCTCGTTCCGCCTGGCGGCCTTGACCCCGACCAAACCCTTCGACCCTCAATCAGCCCCGGCCCTCACCGTCTTGGTGCCCTCCTACAAAGAAGAGCTCCCCGTCATCCGGCAAACGCTCTTGTCCGCCGCCCTCCAGAACTACCCGAACAAGCGGGTCGTGCTGCTCCTGGATGATCCTCCTGCCCCCAAAACCCAGTCCGACCGGGCCGGATTGTGGGCGGCGCGCAACCTTCCCTTTGAATTGCAGGCCTTGCTCAATGAACCGGCCACCCATCTGGCCCAAGCCCGGGTGGCATTCCAGGCGAGACGGGCACATCACACCGCCACCATCAGCGACGAATGCGTCTGGCTCTCAGATTGTTTCAGGCTGGCCAGCCAGTGGTTTGAAACCCAGGCAAAACACTCCCCGACCGAGACCCACACCGATGTCTGGTTTGTCGAACATGTCCTCAACCAGTCGGCCGAGTCCTACCGGGAACAGAGTGCCCAGTGGTTCGCCCGACGCAGAGAGCCCGCGCCGGTCTCCGACGTACAACTCCTTGAAGAAATAGACGACGCCTATACGGAGCTGGCGGCCCGTTTTCAGGTTGAACTTGATGTCTTTGAGCGAAAGCAATACTGCAATCTGTCCCACGAGCCCAACAAGGCGATGAATTTGAACAGTTACCTGGGCCTGATGGGCCACCGCGTCCGTCCGGTGGTACGCCAGGCAGGGCTCGCCCTAGAGGAAACCTGTTCACGGGCCGGCAGCCGCCTGATCCCCAATACGCCGTATGTCATCACACTCGATGCGGACAGCCTGCTGAAATCCAACTACGCCAGCACGCTGGTCCGCCTGATGGAACAGCCGGACTATGCCAGAGTGGCAGTCGCCCAAACACCCTACAGCGCCTTCCCCAACGCCCCAGGGGTGTTGGAGCGCACCGCCGGGGCCACCACCGATATTCAATATCTCGTACATCAAGGCTTCACGTACTATGGCGCAACTTTTTGGGTCGGGGCCAATGCGCTGTTGAGGAAGTCGGCGCTCGAAGAGATCTGCGTCGAATCCAAGGAGAATGGGTATCCCGTCTGCCGCTACATCCAGGACCGGACGGTCATTGAAGATACCGAATCGACGGTCGATCTCCTTGCCAAAGGCTGGTCGCTGCATAATCACCCGGAGCGGCTGGCCTACAGCGCCACGCCGCCGGACTTCGGATCGCTGGTCATTCAGCGGGCGCGGTGGGCCAACGGGGGGTTGATCATTCTGCCAAAATTGCTGTCCTTCCTGCGCCACACCCCCAAGCAGGCGAGAACGATTCCCCAAGCCATGCTGCAAATCCACTACTTGAGCTCATTGGCCTTCGGCCCCTTGAGCGTGTTGCTCCTGCTGGCGATTCCGTTTTCCTCGGAGTTGATGACGCCCTGGATGCTCATCGCCGCGCTTCCCTACTTCGCCCTCTATACCAGGGACCTGGCGAATATGGGCTATCGGCCGTTTCGAGATCTCTTTCGCGTTTACGCGCTCAACCTGCTCTTAATTCCCATCCACCTAACCGGCGCAGTCACCTCCATGCAACAAGCCATCGCCGGCACCAAGATTCCGTTCCGCCGGACCCCCAAAATCTCCGGACGAACCAGAACGGCGGGACTGGATCTGGCCCTGCAATTGGGCATGGCACTCTCCAGCCTGGCCTTGGGGCTTTACTATGTCTCGCAGTCCCGATGGATGGCAGGCGCCTTTCCCCTCGCCAATGCCGGCCTGTTGATCTACGGCATCCGCCAATTCATCGGCTTTGCCGAAATGCAGCAGGA
>MSXN01000023.1:19234-30516 GCA_002083555.1 Nitrospira sp. ST-bin5
CGGTTCATGACCAACGCGCTCGCTCCGCTGACTCCGGTGATCGACTGGAGCAAAGAATTCGTCCTTCCGATACGTGCGCGGTTCGCCGCCCGCCAGATCCTCTGGAGTCTGTTGGTTGCGCTCGAAGCCATCTCTCCCGCCCTCGCCACCGGACAATCCACGGCCCCGCTCAATCCCATTCAAATCGAAAATCGCAAACCCGGCACGAGCGACTGGATCCTGGCCAAGCCGGCCAGGAATCATGAGATCGAAGGCTATGCCTCAGCGACCAGCGTCAACCAGGGCGAGACGATTCGTTTGTATGTCCATTCGGCCGCACCCACCTACCGCCTCACGATCTATCGCATGGGATGGTACGGAGGGCTCGGCGCACGGCAGGTGTCCGGGCCGATCGAGCTGCCGGGGCACCGACAACCGGCCCCTGTCGTAGACAGTGAAACAGGCTTGATCGAATGCCAGTGGGACCACCCAGTCGTGCAAACTATCCCGGCCGGCCACCAAGGCGAGAGCATCTGGCCGTCAGGGTACTACCTGGCGAAGCTGACGGCGGAACCTACGGGTGAAGAGAGCTACATTCTGTTTATCGTCCGGGACGATCAGCGCCCCTCAACTTATCTCGTCCAAGCCAGTGTCACGACCTATCAGGCCTACAACAATTGGGGTGGCCGCTCACTGTACTCATTCAATAGTCCCGGAGGGCAGGCCGCGAAGGTTTCGTTCAACCGTCCCTATGCCGGCAGCGCCATTCCGGCCGCAGCGTCCGGAACCGGGGCGGGCGATTTCCTGATTTCCAACTCAATCCCGCCCGGCTACCCGGCATCCCCCGCTGGCTGGGAATACAACATGGTCCGCTGGCTGGAACAAGAAGGATACGACGTCACCTATGCCACCAACCTCGACGTGCATGCGAACCCGGCGCTGCTCGCCTCGCACCAAGCCTTCCTCTCGATCGGGCATGATGAATATTGGACCTGGGAGATGCGGCGCCACATCGAACAGGCGCGCGACCGGGGCATTCATCTCGGCATCTTTTCATCGAATACCTGCTATTGGCAGATCCGCATAGAGCCCAGCCGAATCACTGGGGAACCGCTCCGGACCATGGTGGCCTACAAAGAGAATACGCCTCGTCGCGACCCCTTCTTAACCGACCAGAGTCCGGACAACGATTACCTCGCCACCACGCGCTGGCGCAACGCACCCGTGAGTCGCCCCGAAGCAGGCCTGCTCGGCAGCATGTATCTGGAAGTGGAAAATCCCGTCGATAGCGCATACGTGATCGAGGAGGCCGACGCCTGGATGCTGGCAAAAACCGGTCTCGCCAAAGGCTCGTCGCTGCCGGGCGTCGCCGGATATGAAGTCGACGGACTGAGCGCCGCCAGCCCGACCGGCACACACATCGTCGCACGCATGCCCGCAGGCCAACTCGCCGGCGCCGTGACGCTCTATCGAGCCGCCAGCAACGCGCTGGTCTTTTCAAGCGGATCGATGCAATGGAGCTGGGGGCTCGATGATTTCCTGGCCCCGCACCTGCGCAAATCCGTCCTGAATCCGGCGGTCCAGCAGATCACCCGCAACGTGCTGGCTCGATTCACGCGCGCAGAAGACTAAACCCGTCTCTGAGTTCGACGCACCCACTTCACCCCCGCGACCTTTTCCGAACAGGACCGCACCGATGCCACAGACATCAGCGACACCACTCTCATCGGGAGAGGCCTCCAACAGAAGCACCCAGCCGGATCGACGCTCGGCCCGGTACGATGTCCTGCGAGTCGGCGCCTGTCTCGCGGTCATCCTCCTACACCTGGCCGCCACGATCGTCATGGAGCGCGACCTCTTCGGCACGATTGACTGGCACCTCTCTAATGCCCTCGATGCCGCCACCCGTTGGTGCGTACCGGTCTTCGTGATGCTGAGCGGTGCGCTGTTGCTCGACCCGCAGAAATATACAGGCCCTGGCGCCTTCTGGGCCAAACGCATGAGCCGCTTATTGCCAGCCCTCATCGCCTGGCCGACGATCTATTTTGCCTGGCGCGCCTTCTACTGGCATGAACCGCTCTCGCTCGAGATCATCGCCCGTGACATAGCCCTCGGCAGGCCATACATCCATCTGTACTTTCTGTTTCTCATCGCCGGCCTCTATCTCATCACACCCTTTCTCGCGAAAGCACTCGCCACCTTCAGCCTCTCGCAACTGCGCGACCTGATTCTGATCATGGCCGGGCTGGCGCTGGGGGCCAATCTGTTTGATTTTCTCGCATCCAGCGCCTTCACCATATTCGTTCCCTACCTGACCTATTACCTGGCCGGTTGGTACTGCGCCAGGCTCCGGATCGAGCGGCCGTCGATCCTCGCGTTCGCAATCGTGCTCGCCGCCGCGGTCACCACGCTCCTGACCGCCATCCTTGTATCAACGCGCGGATACGACGACCGCTGGGCCTTCTATTTCTACGAGGACTTCAGCCCTACCGACATGGTCATGGCCGTCGGCCTCTTCCTGTTGATCCTGCAGGGGACGATTTCACCCAGAGTAGAATCCATTGCGCAGACACTCGCGCCGTTGACGCTCGGCGTCTACGTGGCCCATCCCATCGTGGTGGAGTTGCTGCGCTATGGCTACTTCCTCGCCGTGCCGATCTTGCTCCGTCCGCCCTACTACGTACCCGTCACCCTCTTCCTCACCTGTGCCATTACCTTCAGTCTCGTCGCCCTCATGCAGCAAGTGCCCGGCCTGCGGCGAATCGTATAGCGGGTAATAAAGGGGACGTGTCGGCCAAGTAGAAGACAATACTATCGGTGAGTTGATCAACCGACAAAGAACAGAGCCGTCAGATGGGACCCTTAAAGGAGCTTCGGCCGACGGAACGGACTTGCCTTAGACTAAGCAGCTTTACCTGGAGCCTGCTTCACTCGCACCAAGAGTTCGACATCGCAATCCAGAACGTGCAGCAATGACAGGAGTTGGTCCACCGACTTGCTGTAGTTGGTTTGATCGAGCAACCGATAGAGCTGCGTGGCCGAGGTTCCCAGACGCCGGATGATCTCCCGCTTCGACAACGCACTCGCCTCAACCCGCTTCTGCGCCTCAACCGTCAGCTTATACAGCAAGGCATCCCGCAGGTAATGAGGATCCTGGTTGTAGGCCAATACCTGCTCACTATGAACCGTGCCTTCCTTGCCGGACTTCAGCACATAGGTAAATCCTTCGCTCCCCAATTCTTTATCGACAAACACTCGGACGATTGGATCGGCAGCACTTGGCTTCAAATCCACCTTCGAGTAAGGAAGCTGGAACGTCTGCTTCGACGTCTTGATCTGGAACGCCTTCTTGCGGTTGTTCAAGCTCACTGCTTGGATCTTCATAGTGCCCCCTCGCGCTCCAATTCTTCGAGCAATAGACGTACTCGTCTCGTAATCTTGCCGGTCATCGGCTGCCCATGATCCAGATCCCATTTCACAATCAACACGCCGTCTCGATACACATGGACGTGCCGTGGAGAGTGATCGCCCTTCCAGGTGACGAACACGTACCCTCCTCGACGAACCTTGCCCATATGCAAGTGTTACCTCTACAGATATCACTTGTCAAGACAGGAATTCGTGGAGCGAATGGTTACAGACCTGAGGGTTTCCAAGTGGAAGGCTTGAAGTAAGCTTGGCGGTCGTTCTGATTAATAGCCTGGCGGATGACGAGAAAGTGCGTGGAGCAGGGCAGGGCGTCGATCTCGCCCGGAGCGAAGTAGCGCGCATCGGATGTCTCCTCGTGATCCGGCCGAGGCGTTCCTCGAATGACACGCGCGGCGAACAAGGTCGTGACGGCGGCAAGCTGATCGCCGTTGTCGTAGGTCTTGGAGAAGTGCTCACCCGCAAAGACGCCGAGGAGGTGGGTCAACTCCACGAACACTCCGGCTTCCTCCCACGCCTCCCGCACCGCCGCATCAGACGGTAACTCGTGCGGGTCAATGATCCCGCTCGGCGCGCTCCAGCGACCGGAGTCCTTGTCCTGAATCAGCAAGAGCCGCCCGCTGTCGTCGTACGCAAAGACCATCGCGGTCGGAACTTGTAGCAACTCCGTGCCGATCTTGGCGCGGAGGGATTTAATGAAGTCTGGAATGGGCATGGGTGTGGAAGGGACGAATCAGGAGGCAACCTTCAATGCCTTTAATCCAGCCCATGGCTTGATCTTTGACAACTTCGGACCCAACGCCAGCTCGGCAACTTCCGTGTCGTAGGCAGCCTGAGCCCGCAACCAATAGCCATTCGACAAGCCGAAGAACCGACAGAGACGCAAGTCAGTGTCGGCCGTAATAGAACGCTTGCCGCCCACAATGTCGCCGATCCGTTGCGCCGGAACACCGACTTCCTTTGCCAGCCGATATTGACTAATCTCCATCGGCTTCAGAAACTCTTCCAGCAGGAGCTCACCTGGAGTGACCGGTTTGAACTTACGCATTGCAATATTTCCTTAGCTGGATTTAATACCAGCCAGAACCCTGCTGTTCTCAGGCTGCAATTTGTTCGAACGAAAAATGGGGAATGTCCGCTCGATCCCTTGCATGCTCAATCGTCATCGCACAAATATTGCCTTCTTTATCGAGGTCAAGTTGTGTGTTCTCATCCAAATCTCTCGTTTCTGCGACCGCTGCAACTCGAAACTCGATGTGGAGCGTGTCGGTGTCCTGAAAATACTTGATGGTCATGGTTTAAATCTCCTGTCAAAGAAGACATTGTGCACCGTCTCACGATCCGGTAACAGGACAACTCGCAAGAACCGGTTTTCCATCTCTTCAATCGGTGCCCAGCGACGGATTCTTCCATCCTACTGCACCACTTCCTTCACTAGGTTCCTAATTACCCGTTTGATCCATTCATCATGGATGGTAGCCCGATCGGGCCTCTGTCGAATAAACTCGAAGTATTTGGTGAATTTCACCGTACTCCTATTGCCCTAGCCCCGTCAGTAACCGCTGAGGGCAAGTCTACTGAAAAGCCCAGCAATTATCCACCAACCTGCCAGAGGTCCGATCACCTAGTCGAACAACCTGATTACCCAAGCACTAATGCCGACGCCACTCTTCCCGACTGCCTCCGTCGCATTACGAAACTCCCCGCCTATGGAACAACTGAAATACTACCGCTAGTTTCTTTAGGCCGGAACGAAGGCTTACCTACCGCCCGGCTGCCAGGTGGCGGGCTTGAAGTAGGCCTGCAATTGGCCGTGGCTCAGGGCCCGGCGAATCACGTGGAAATGCGGCTGGCAGGACAACGCTGCGATCTCATCGGGAAGAAAGAACCGCGCATCAGCCGTCTCTGCATGATCCGGGCAAGGCGTCCCGCTGATCGGGCGCGCAGCAAAGACAGTCGACACACAGGCCATCTGATCGCCGTTGTCGTAGGTGCCGGAAAAGTGTTCTCCGGCAAAGACGCCAAGCACATGGGTCAACTCCACAAACACTCCGGCTTCCTCCCAGGTCTCCCGCACCGCCGCATCAGCGAGCAACTCAAGCGGCTCGACGATTCCCCCCGGCGCGCCCCACAGACCTGAGGCCTTGTCCTGGATCAACAAGAGACGTCCCTGGTCGTCGGAGGCGAGAACCGCGACAGTGGAAACCTGCAGCAACCCGGTCCCGATTTTGGAGCGAAGGGATTTGATGAAGTCTGGAATGGGCATGGACGGTGAGCCTACTTGAACAATCCCCTGATTGCATCGGTCGCAGCCTCCGCGCCTTTCTTGAGGCCGTCAGCCACAGTACCCAGGTTGAGCGTGCCGACAGAGGCCGTGACGCTTTGAGTCAAGGCGCCCAAAATATTCTTCATTGCCTCGCCGACCGTCGCACCGTTCGATTGCTTGCCGATATCCGTCATCTGGAGATCCGGCAATGGCACGACCACGGCCTTGCCGTTGAGCATGTCAGCGCTGACATTGACGATACCGTTCTTGATGTAGACATGCTCAATCACGAGTTTCTTACCCGGCGCGCCCTCCCTCGATTCGCTCTTGCCGTAGCCATGTCCGGCGACATAGCGATCGGCATTCCGCTGAAGCACATCGAGATTGCTCCCGCCCAAGGTATATTCATAGGTGATATCGGGCTTGACGATCGACATCTCCTTGATCCGAATCACGTCTGTCGCAAGCGATCCGACGTCGAGCTTCAGAGTGACCTCGTCCAGGGACAGGGCCTGTGCGGTCTTGAACCCCGGAGGATTGCCCACCACCAACCCGTGCAACGTCGCGGCGCCGTCAGCCACCACAATGCGCACATCAGAAAGACTCACCGGCACCCCGGCAATTTCCGACCCGTAGACGCGGATCGCGGATGCTACCTGCGAATCGAGCGAGCGGGAGAGCCACCAGAGACTACCGACGAATCCGAGCGCCACCAGCACGGCGATTCCCAGCAGCGTCTTTTTCATCGTCCCTCCCACTGAAACCGGAATGCCGCAGGCATCTATGCCGGTTCACAGTTGGTGAACCCGCGCGGTGGAAAGTGTGCCGGAAACGAACCGGAAAAGTCATCGAAATGTGAGAAACAGCCCGGCACCAGCGCCCGCTCCAGCATGTCCTCTACCTCCCCCCTGCGGCATTCTCTAACTATTGACCGCGCGATAACCGATACAAACAGTGCTTCCGCAGCGGACTGCCTGCCGGAATGGCCGGGTGTTCAAAGTATTCTTCTGTCTGTCGCATACCAAGTCTCTCCATAACGGCACGGGACCGGATGTTGCCTATTGAAGTGAACGACACGATTTCCAGTAACGCGAGCGACTCAAAGCCAATGCGAAGCGCGCCGCGCGCTGCCTCGGTGGCGAAGCCTTTCCCCCAATGCTCTGCAGCCAGCCGCCAGCCGACCTCGACACAGGGAGAGAAGGGAAGCTCTGACGCCGGTGTGTGCAGGCCGACATAGCCGATAAACTCATGGGTGTCTTTCTTCTCGGCAGCCCAAAGTCCCCAACCACGTTCAGCGATGAGGCTTCGGCAACGATTCGCCATTGCATCGCTTTCTGTGCGACTGAGGGGCGCGGGATAGAACTTCATGACCTCTGGATCGGCATTGAGCGCAGCGAGGGGTCCAGGGTCGGCATCACCCCATTGACGCAGCAGCAATCGTTCTGTGTCGAACTCAATTAGCTTAGCCATGAAAGTGTAGGCCGATCCGCACAAGAACCGGATCTACCGATTCTGTAGGTCTAACACGCCACTATTGCTTGTTCTTCATTCCGTGTTCTGGCCGATCCGCCAGAGGACCCCGGAGGGATCGGATAGACAAAAGTCTCGCATTCTCCACGGCTGACTTTCTATGTCCGTTACGCGCACACCGTATTTCGAAGCGACACCACTGGCCAGGACGTGGGTCCACCACGCCTCTACATCTTCGACGAGGATGTGCATCATGAAGTTCTCCGCCAGCGACGCCGCGCAGAAGTCTTGCAGCAGGAAGCTGACGTGCTCGAAGTGAAAGTACGCAACCCCGCCTCCCTCCGAAGCCATCGTGAAGCCGAGGTCCTTGTAGAATTGCTTGGAGATCTCGAAGTCTTGGGCCGGCACGAAGGCCTTGATTTCCGTAATGCGAAGATTGGGCATGTTGGTCCTTTGCGCCGCCTACCGCTCGGCCGAGATAGAGATGTCTGACACCTTTATATCCTCCCAGCGGCAGGCCGCGTAACGGACCGTCCCCTGCAACCGGTTGTTAGGCATCATGTGGCCTTGCGCCAGGAAACCACTCGGTATGTTGATCCCCTTGACGACCAAAATATGTGACTCGCTTGCCTCGAAGATACGCGATGTATCCCTGTACCCCGGCCTGGATGGCGCGCTCGCAAAATGCCCGAAACTTTTGCCCGTGCTGCTGACTGTCGAGAATGGCCGCCTTGAGTGCGCCCACATCGAAGTCCTCTGCTATCGAGGGCAATTTCTCGAATGTGAGAGGCGCTACCACGGCGGCCCCTGATGCGCTGTAGAAGGTGAATGAACCAGTGGCGTAGTCCACGTGATAATATTCGACGCCGTTGGCAATGAGCTTGCCCACAATTTCAGGAAACGGGATCGAGCCGTCCAGCGTGGCTTTTGCCAGTTCGGCAATCTCGTTCGCATTCATGTATGACCTCTCGAGTGAAGTGGTAACTTTAATGTGCCGCCTGACAATGTTTAGGCCGATCCGCACAAAAACCGGACCTGCCATTTCCTTCCGCCTAATACGTTATCAATCATGGTGAGCCATGGACGCTTCTGCCCGTCGCTCCCCACCGCCCGAAATGTAAAATGTCCCCGTTAATTTTCCTTAGAACTCTTTTTTGTTAGTCCAGGATGCGCATTGAATGACTACTCTATAGCCGTCGGGATCCTGGAATGTACGTCCATCTCGATCCCAGTAAGGATTCAGGGACGGGACTTCGACGAATCCAGCCGCGAGCATTGCCTTGCAACGGAACTCCCATTGGTTTCGGTCAGGCAGATAAAAAACAAAGAGGTCTTCAGGGGTCGGAGTCGGAGGCACCGGGTGGGTTCGACAATATGTGAATTCGAAATGGAAGCCTTCGCCTGGAACACCTAGCATGACCCCGTCAAATCCTTCGTGATCGTCAAAGTGGCCGAGTCGAACTAGTCCAAGGCCTGCTTGATACATCGCGTCGATTCGCTGGAGATCGCTTACGGGGCGGGCTACCCGGAAATGTGCGTACATATCTATGACTCCTTCTGTTGCCTACCATCCCCGTTCAACGGCGGGGAGCAGACCCGGCTAGTGCGCCGCAGGTGCACAATGAAATGACGCACTTGAAAAGAATCTAAGGGGTCTGCCCGCCTTGTTTTCTTCATCGCCTCCCGGCTCCAGTGCGCTACGGACTGAGTGACTCGGCACGAGCCTTAAGGGCTTGATTCATAGCCTCAAATCCGGCCCTCGTTCCCGAATCAAGGCTCGATCGAGCCAGGGAGACGAGGAGACCTGAGAACCTCTCGCCATGGACGAAGCGAGTGCTTGTGTTGCCTACGGGCGACAGGCGGAAGTAGTGCTCTCCATCGAATAAGCCCGGCACAAGCAAATGTCCGAGCCAGCGAAACTCGCTCCCCGGAGTGACGGCACGGACCGTGGGGCGAAAGGTCATCCCTCTGCCTCCGGGAGGACGGACTCTGACAGTCAACTTGGCACCGACGCTCAGCGGACCGGAGATCTCCTGAACGAAGGGATTCCACTCGGCGTGGGCAGGGAAGTCGGTGAGGACACGCCAGACTCGATCCGGGGAGGCGTTGATCTCGATTTCAGTGACTAGTTCAAACATGCGCTGAAGACTCACCCGAAGCTTAACGTTCGAATTAAGCTGCGCCGCCTCTATCAACTTCATACCGCAACTCAGCCATACTCGTACCGATCTGACGAACAGATAGTAAGCGCAGCTGTGGACTGAGCACCCTGCGAGGGAAGAGCGGCTTCCCCTTGCCAAGGGTGACCGAGCCCATCTGGATGATGAGTTCGTCCAACAGGCCGGCATCGCAGAATTGACCAGCGAGATCACCGCCTCCGACTATCCAGATATTTTTGTCGCCGGCGGCAGCTCGCATGTCGGCATGGATTGGGCGCACATCGCCACTGACGAATTGGATGTTCGCACCGTCTGTGAGTGGAAGCTTGCGGCGAGAGAATATCCAGACCGGCTGGGTGTACGGCCACGGCGAACCAGTCTCAGCCGCAACCTTGTCTGCATTGCGCAGCATCCATTCGTAGGTCGCCGATCCCATCGCCAACGCGCCGACGTCCGCGATGAACGCCGGATAGCTGGACTCATTCAGCTCACCGAGAGGGAACAGCCACTCCAGCGAGTCGTCTTCGGTGGCGATGAATCCGTCAAGACTTGTGGCTGTGTAGTACTGAGTTTTCATGATTCGATATTGGCGAACAAGGAAGAATTCAACGAGTCAGACATCTTTGCTTCTCCCAGCTCGGGAAATGACTCCTGGCACCTTCTTTTTCACCTCAGCCGGTTGTCAGGCATCATGTGGCCTTGCGCCGGGAAACCACTCGGTATGTTGATCCCCTTGACGCCCGAAATATGTGACTCGCTTGCCTCGAAGATACGCGATGTATCCCTGCACCCCGGCCTGTATGGCGCGCTCGCAAAATGCCCGAAACTTTTGCCCGTGCTGCTGACTGTCGAGAATGGCCGCCTTGAGTGCGTCCACATCGAAGTCCTCTGATATCGAGGGCAGTCCTTCGAATGTGATAGGCGCTACTACGGCCGCCCCTGATGCGCTGTAGAAGGTGAATGAACCAGTGGCATAGTCCACGTGGTAATACTCGACGTCGTTGGCAATGAGCTTGCCCACAATTTCAGGAAACGGGATCGAGCCATCCAGCGTGGCTTTTGCCAGTACGGCAATCTCGTTCGCATTCATGTCTGATCTCTCAAGTGAAGTGGTAACTTTGATGTGACGCCTGACAATGTTTAGGCCGACCCGCATAAGAAGCGAGGGTCTGATTTAAGGGGTCTGACCCCTTTGTTTTCTTGGCGCAAGCCGTGGGCAATCTGTTCAGGCGACCAGCGCTGAGCCAGCAGCGTCAACACGGCGCGGCGAAGTCGGCGATGGACCGCGAGCTTGCGGGGCTTCCGTGGACGATGGGCCCACCGGTGGGCGCGTTGATGGGCTGGGACCGCCCGATAGGTGATGGGACAGGCGCGGTGCCGAGCAAGTTCCCGCGAGATCGTACTCGGCGCGCGCCGCAGCGCCTGAGCCGTGGCCCGCAGGCTATAGCCGGCCGCCAACATCCGACTGAGTTCTTCACGCTCCATAAGAGTCAGGCGTCGGTAGAGAGCCATGTGCAACTCCTTCGTTCCTGGATGCTCCAGGATACTGGTGTTGCACTAGAACCTTGAACCCACACTGACACCTTTGTTCCTGCCATATTCAGATTGCATATCTCACTATGTTTCCTGTCCAAGTAGCAGTTGCAGACTTCACATGATTTTCTTCGAGCCCTTGAAGCCTAATCCATGCCTCAATGAAACCCTCCGCTACATATATCGCCTCTTCGGCGTCCTTTTGTGAGAGTGAGTCAAACAATGCGACATCCATCATCCCTTTGATAGTTACATTCTCAAACTGGACAGTATGATAGTCAGAATTGAAATGCATAAGGCGATTTCGCTTATCAATTACATCACAAAAGTCTTTCCCTATGCCTTCCAATAGATCTAAATCCTTATTAAAGCACACCTTGGGCCATGTCCTGATCTTCCGAGTAATAAATCTTCTCCTCGCAAGGTCTGAGGTAGGCTCGAAATAGTGG